>NZ_PPPU01000052.1 GCF_006483455.1 Methylomonas koyamae | reverse complement strand
TTCGAACGTTTCTAGGAGGTCGGCATGGGTGCAATCGCGACAACATCAAGCCAACTGCCGGTGGCAGTAGAGTCCGTAGCTACTGCAGGCCAGTATTTGACATTTGTCCTTGGCGGCGAGGTTTACGCGCTGGGGATTTTGAATATCAAGGAAATTATCGATTACGGCCAACTGACCGAAGTACCGATGATGCCGTCTTTTGTACGCGGCGTGATCAATCTGCGCGGTAGCGTGGTGCCGGTAATCGACTTGTTGGCCCGATTCGGCAAAGGTGCAACTCAAATTGCCAAGCGTACCGGTATCGTGATCGTCGAGACGGCAACGAGCGACCAGGAAGACGAGCATAGCCAGGATATCGGCATCATCGTCGACGCGGTCAACGAGGTGGTGGATATCGGTAATCAGGATATCGAACCACCGCCAAGTTTCGGCGCCGGTATCCGGCCGGATTTCATTAATGGCATGGCAAAGTGCGATAGCAGTTTCGTAATTTTGTTGAACGTTAACAAAGTGCTATCGGTGGATGAAATGGCCGCACTGGGGCAGACGGTTTCCGGGTTTGCTCAGGAAGGAATAGCCGATTAGGGAGGACGCAATGGCGGCCATTAGTCATCAATCCGGGTCGGCTCCTGTCTTGCAACAACATGAGTTTGTCTGGATCAAGGATTTTTTATACAAGCGCGCGGGAATCGTGCTCAACGACAATAAGCAGGCGATGGTGGTTGGGCGTTTGGAAAAACGCCTACGCCATCATGGCTTGACCAGCTATACCGAATATTTTCGTTTGTTCGGCCGGCCAGGATTCGAAAACGAAACCACGATGGCGATCGATTTATTGACCACGAACGAAACGTATTTTTTTCGTGAACCCAAGCATTTCGAATACTTGACTCAGCATATTCTGCCGAATCACTCGCCTAGTAGGACGTTCAGAGTCTGGAGTGCGGCCAGCTCGAGCGGTGAGGAAGCTTACACCTTGGCGATGTTGTTGGCCGATCATGCCCGGCTAGGGCCATGGGAAATCGTCGGGACCGACATTTCCAACCGGATTTTGGAGAAGGCCAGGCGGGGATTGTATCCAACTCACGGCTCGGAAAAGATTCCGCCATCGTTGCTTAAAAAATATTGTTTGAAAGGTACCGGCGAGTTCGACGGATATTTTTTGATCGATCCGGCTTTGCGCAAGCATGTCAAATTTATCTATGCCAATTTGATTGGAAACTTGCCCAAGATGGAGATGTTCGACGTGATTTTTCTACGTAATGTCATGATTTACTTCGATATGGAAACCAAACAACGTTTGCTTGAGCGAATTACTAAATATTTGTTGCCGGGTGGTTACTTTTACGTCAGCCACTCCGAATCGTTGAACGGTATGAAAACCGATTTGCAGATAGTGACGCCATCCATCTACCGCAAGCCGGTAGAAGCTTGATTTTAGGAGAGGCATGAGCAAGCCGGAATTTTTTCTGGAGATTTTTTTACAACCGGGGGAACTGTATTTCGGCGACAGGGAGACCAGAATTCGCACGGTTTTGGGTTCTTGCGTTGCAATCACATTGTGGCACCCCGCATTGCATATCGGCGGCATGTGCCATTTTATGTTGCCGGGAAGCCGGCGCCAGCAACGGTCCAACGAGTTGGACGGGCGTTACGCAGATGAAGCGGTATTGATGTTTATGCATGAGTTGCGGAAGTCCAAAACTTCGCCAAAGGATTACGAAGTAAAAGTGTTCGGCGGAGGGGACCAGTTCCCCGGACAAGCCAAGCCTAACCGGCTCAGCGTTTCCGATAACAATGTGATAGCCGCTAGGGAATTGCTGGCACATCATGGCTTTAAGATCAAAGCGGAGCACTTGGGCGGAACCGGTCACCGCAATGTGATTTTCGATTTGTGGAGCGGCCATGTCTGGATGAAGCACGTTTCGAAAGGGGCTTGAGCGAGTGAGAATATGAGCGAGAAGAAAATCAGAGTGCTGATCGTCGACGATTCGGCGGTTGTGCGCCAAGTGTTGACGCAAATTCTAAGTAAGTCGGCCGATATCGATGTCATCGGTTCGGTATCCGACCCGATTTTTGCGATGGCAAAAATGAATCAGGACTGGCCTGATGTGGTTGTGCTGGATGTGGAAATGCCGCGAATGGACGGTATTACCTTCCTGAAGAAGATTATGTCGGTTAGGCCGACGCCGGTGGTAATTTGCTCGACGTTGACTGAAAAAGGTGCCGAGACGACGATGCAAGCGCTGTCTGCAGGCGCTACCGGTATCGTGACCAAACCGAAAGCCGGCTTAAAGTCGTTTTTGGAGGACGACTGCGGCGATATCGTTCACGCCGTCAAAGCAGCGGCAATGACCGATATGCGGCGCATGAAAGCGATGACGATGGCCTCTCACGCGAAGCCGGTGAAAACCATGGACTCGGCCGCAACCGGAACGGTAGGCGTCGGGCATGCCTCGGCGATGGCTGCCACTACCGACCGGCTGGTTGCAATCGGCACGTCGACCGGCGGAACCCAGGCTTTGGAAGTGGTTTTGACTCAGTTGTCCCGGATCGCGCCGGGAATTGTGATCGTACAGCATATGCCGGAGAAGTTTACCGGCGCCTTTGCCGCCCGACTTAACAGTATTTGCGAAATTGAAGTCAAAGAAGCCGTCAGCGGTGACCGGGTAATACCGGGGCGGGCCTTGATTGCACCGGGCGGCAAACATATGTCGATATTGCGTAGTGGTGCCCAATACGTGGTCGAAGTCCAGGACGGGCCGTTGGTCAATCGGCATCGGCCGTCGGTGGATGTGTTGTTTCGTTCGGTAGCGAAATGGGCCGGTAAAAATGCGTTTGGAATCATTATGACCGGTATGGGGGACGACGGCGCGCGCGGTTTGAAAGAAATGCACTCGGCCGGAGCCCGCACAGCAGGCCAGGATGAAAAAACCTGCGTGGTCTACGGCATGCCCAGAGAAGCGGTGAAGTTGGGCGCTGTGCAGCAAGAAGTGCCGTTGCAAGCGATCGCCGGCCTGATCGAGCAATACGGCAAGTAAATCCGTTCAAAAAATACAAATTTCGTTTCCGTCTCGGTCATAATTGCCGTTTTATTGCCGGGACCGTAAGCATGCGTTATTTACACACTATGGTGAGGGTGCGAGACCTTGCCGAATCGCTGGATTTTTATTGCAATAAGCTGGGTTTGACGGAAATTCGGCGGCTGGATAACGAGTCAGGCCGGTTTACTTTAGTGTATTTGGCTGCGCCGTTAGATCGGGAACGCGGCGGCGCGAACGGTGCTCCACTGTTGGAATTGACCTATAACTGGGATGCTGAGGATTACACCGGCGGCCGCAATTTCGGCCATCTGGCGTTCGAAGTCGACGACATCTACGCAAGCTGCCAAAAGCTGGCGGATCAAGGTGTCACCATCAACCGCCCGCCGCGGGATGGCTTTATGGCCTTCATTCGTTCGCCGGACCAGATTTCCATCGAGTTGCTGCAAAAAGGCGCCGCGTTGCCCCCGCAAGAGCCCTGGGTCTCTATGGCGAATACCGGGGTTTGGTAAGGCATACACCTTTGCTACCCTTAGGTCTGTACATTCATTTTCCGTGGTGCATCCGCAAATGTCCTTATTGCGACTTCAATTCCCACGCCGTCAAACAACCAATCCCTGAACAGCTTTACGTCGATGCCTTGCTGGCCGACTTGCAAGCGGATTTGAATTTGCTGGCAACGCCGCGCGAAATCGCAAGTATTTTTATGGGCGGAGGTACACCCAGCTTGTTTTCGCCGGACGCGCTCAACCGCTTGTTCGCCGGGATAAGAGAGCTGGCAGGGCTGGCCACCGATTGCGAGATCACGCTCGAAGCCAATCCGGGAACCTTCGAGAGCGCCAAATTTGCCGAATTCCGCGCTTTGGGCATCAACCGCTTGTCTGTGGGCATCCAAACTTTTTCTGACCGTCACTTACAAGTTCTGGGAAGGGTACACTCCTCCGCGGAAGCCATGGCGGCATCGGAGATTGCGATTCAGGCAGGGTTCGACAATTTCAATCTGGATCTGATGTTCGGTTTGCCGGAACAAAGTCCCGACCAGATGCTGGCTGATGTGCAAACCGCGATCAATCTGGCGCCGACGCATATTTCGTTTTATCAGTTGACGTTGGAACCCAATACCTACTTCCACAAATTTCCGCCGCAATTGCCGGACGGCGACGAGATATTCGCCGCGCAGAAGCGTTGCCAGAGCTTATTAGCAGATCACGGTTTTCAACAGTACGAAGTTTCGGCTTACGCCCAGGTTGGACGGCAATCCCGCCACAATAAAAACTATTGGCAATTCGGCGATTACTTGGGGATTGGCGCCGGCGCCCACGGCAAAATCAGTCGCCGTTTGCCGGACGATATCGTACGTACCGTCAAACCAAGGAGTCCGGAGCAGTATTTGCGCCGCGATTGGACGGCAATCGCGGAGCCGATAGCGGTCGGCCAATTGCCACTGGAGTTCTTGATGAATCAATTGCGCTTGAAAGCCGGTTTCGATTTGGCGCACTTTCGCGCAGCCACCGGATTAACGGCAGTCAGCTTGCAGCCTGGATTGTCGCTATGTCTGCAGCAAGGCCTTTTGAGTCGACAAGAAAACCACTACGCTTGTACCGAGCGAGGCTGGGATCTGTTGGATTTGGTCCTAGAAAAATTTATCGATTAAAGGGGTGCGGTTATAATTGGCAGCCCGGATCTTTTGTTACTAGTATCCCGTTCGGGCTGAGCAGTTCTAAGCCCAAGGCGGTTCTAACTTGACATGCTCAGCCCGAACGGAATTCAAGGCCCGGGCAACAATGCCACTAACTCGTAATATTCCTACCATGCTCGATTACCAGAAACAGTTTATTCAGTACGCTTTGGCGTGCGGTGTACTGAAATTCGGCGAATTTCAATTAAAGTCGGGGCGGATCAGCCCTTATTTTTTTAATACCGGTTTATTCAATACCGGCGCCCAACTCGATAAGTTGGGCCAATTTTACGCGCAAACCTTGATTAACGCCGGGGTCGAAGTCGATGTGCTGTACGGCCCGGCGTATAAGGGCATCCCGTTGGTCAGCACGACGTCGATCGCTTATTCCCGGTTAAAAGCGGATATTCCGTTTGCCTTTAACCGCAAAGAAGCCAAAGACCATGGCGAGGGCGGCACCCTGGTCGGTGCACCACTGCAAGGCAAGGTCTGGATTCTGGACGACGTGATTACCGCCGGGACTTCGGTGCGGGAATCGGTAGACATTATTCGTGCGGCCGGCGCCACTGTGGCCGGCGTGGTTATCGCGTTGGACCGCCAGGAAAAAGGCCAGAACGAATTGTCGGCAGTGCAGGAAGTCTCGGCTCAATTCGATATTCCGGTGCTGGCAATTATCGGTTTGGCGGACATCATCGAGTTTATTAATCAAGAGCCGGCATTTGCCGGGAAATTGCCGGTGATTCGCGCTTACCGCCAACAATACGGAATTTGAGCCGCGACGCGAGTTACCGGCGAAATGCTTGTGGATTATTGGTCTACACTTAGCCGTTATTATTAGCCCTTACATCGAGTACAGTCAGCACAAAGGCGAGCAATGAGAACTCTGGAATTTAAAGAACAGTTGCACGAATACACGCATTGGCGTGAACAACTGATTCAAGGCATCGAGATGTATCGCGACTGGCGCAATCGGTATCGGTTTAACGACCCGCAAAGCACCGATACGTTGCTGAATATTTTGCAGGGCTTGCATAACGACCGTGTGACGCTGGCGTTCGTCGCCGAGTTTTCCCGCGGCAAAACCGAATTGATCAACTCACTATTCTTCGCCGAAACCGGCGTACGCCTGCTGCCGTCCTCGCCGGGGCGCACGACGATGTCGCCCACCGAATTGTTTTGGGACGAGAAAGGCGGCAGTTACATCCGGTTGTTGAATATTGAAAGCCGTTTGGAAGACATTTCGCTGATGGACTACAAGCGTAACCCGGATCGGTGGACCCAAATCGATTTGAATTGCGACTCGCCAACCCAGATGCAGGAAGCCTTCCGCGAGTTGATTGCGACCAAAAAAGTGTCCAAGGATATGGCCGACAAACTCGGGCTCTGGAACGAACGCGAAGCCGCCGAACAGGGCATCATCAACCCGGAAGCCGTGGAAGTCCCGTGCTGGCGTCACGCGATGATCAGCTTTCCGCATCCCTTGCTGAAGGAGGGATTGTGTATTCTGGATACCCCAGGCCTTAACGCATTGGGTACCGAGCCGGAGTTGACCCTGAGCATGTTGCCCAGCGCCCAGGCCATCGTTTTCGTGTTGGCGGCCGATACCGGTGTGACCAAAAGCGATTTGGAAATGTGGAAGAGCCACGTTTGCAGTTCCCGCGGTAACCGTCGCCAGGGCTTAGCGGTGGTGATGAATAAAATCGATTCGATGTGGGACGACTTGGCCGGAGAAACCGGTTACGAAGCCGCGATCCAGAAGCAGATCGAAACGTCGGCGACAATTCTAAACCTGGAAAAAGACGTGATTTTCCCGGTGTCCGCCAAGCAGGCATTGCTGGCAAAAGTCAAAGGCGACGAAGCCTTGTTGGAAAAAAGTCGGCTGCGGCAATTGGAGAACTACCTTTCCGAAGACATTTTGAATCAGCGTCGCGATATCCTGAAAGGCGTTGTGGACAAAGAGATCGGTTTCTTGATCAGCGAATCGGTCAAGCTGATGGATGCCAAGATCAATCACGCCCAGAAGCAGTTGGAAGAATTCAAGCAGGTCGATTTCGAAAATCAGGAGTTGACCGGCAAGTTGATGGCGGAAACCCGCGATCGGCAAAACACTTATATGGCGAATATCGAGAACTTTCAGGCCAGTCGCAAAGTGTTTGCCGTTCAGGCGAAAATGCTGATCGATTCGTTCGCAAAAGAGAAAATCGACGAGATCATTCGCCGTACCAAAGAGGATATGAGCAAAAGCCTGACTACCTACGGCATGAAACAGAACATGCGCAAGTTGTTCGACGAGTTGCGCGACTTATTGCAGGATTCGGTGGATTTAACCGAGGAGACCCGGCGCCTGATCAAGGCAATTCACAAGAAATTCCAGGACGAATACGGTTTCAAGGAAATCGAGCCGCAGCTGTTTTCGATCAAACAGCATCAATTTGAATTGGAGCAGATTTTCGAGGAAGGCGAGGCGTTTCGCAATAGCGCCCGAACGACGATGACTGAGCAGAGCGTCGTGGTAAACAAGCTTTACAGCACGCTGATCGCCAAAGCCCGCAACATATTGCAGCAGGCGCAACGCGACGCCGTAACCTGGAGCAACAGCGTATTGTCGCCGTTGATGCACCAGATCAAAGACCACAAAAAGCAGATCGAAAGTCGGTTGATCATGCTGCGCAAAATTAACGAATCCAAAGGCGGTTTGGCGGAAAGTATCGCCCAATTGGAAGCCGAGTTGGGGCCGTTGCAAACCCAGTATCAGGAATTGCTGGACATCATGAAATCGGTGCATTTGGCGCCGCCCTCCGACTAGCTGTTTCGGCAGCGACTCGGCTATTGCGTCAGTTCAGTAAATCGTAAAAACGTTGCCAGTCGAACAATGGGCCGGGGTCGGCCTTGCGTAGCGGGGCAATGTCGCTGTGGCCGGCAATTCTTTGCGCCGATAAGCCAGGGTAGGTTGCCAGTAAGGTTTTGACTGCTTTGGCTAATTGTATGTACTGCGCGTCGGTGTAAGGTTGGGTTACCGAGCCTTCCAGCTCGATACCGATAGAGAAATCGTTACACCGTTCGCGGCCTTGATAATTCGAAACTCCGGCATGCCAGGCGCGGCGGTTGAAGGGTACATATTGCCGGATGCTGCCGTCGCGACGGATCAGCAAGTGAGCGGACACCTGCAGTTGGTAAATTGCCTGGAAATAAGGATCGCTGTCGGGGTCCAGCTGGTTGCAGAACAATTGATCGATATAGGGGCCGCCGAATTGTTCCGGCGGCAAGCTGATGCAGTGAATGACCAGTAGCGAGATGTCTTGCGCATCAGGCCTGTCGTCGCAGTTCGGCGATGGGACTTGGTGGGCTTGGTCCAGGTAATGGTCTTGAATTTTCATCGATCTCGCTCAGGCAATCGCGGCATTGTACAGCGCCAGACCGAACCTCGGTCACGGCTTTGTTTATAATGTAGCTTCGTTTCAGACAATTCGATACGCCATGCAACCCGATCCTGCAGAAATTGACCGCTTTTTAGCCGAAGATATCGGCGATGGCGATTTGACCGCCAATATCATTCCCGAAGCGATACAAGCTAGCGCGACAGTTGTCACTCGCGAGGGCATGGTGTTATGCGGTGGCGCTTGGTTCGATGCCGTGTTCGAACGGCTTAGCCCGCAGTTGATGATCGAATGGGTGGTTAGCGACGGCGATTGGGTGGCCGCCGACACGGTACTTTGCCGCCTGAGCGGTCCGGCGAGAGCTCTGTTGACTGGAGAGCGTACTGCGCTGAATTTACTGCAAACCCTGTCCGCCACAGCCAGCGTCGCCCGCGAATATGCCAATGCGGTGGCGGGCACCGGCTGTAAGGTGCTGGATACGCGCAAAACCTTGCCCGGCTTGCGGCTGGCGCAAAAATACGCGGTGCAGTGCGGCGGTTGTTTCAATCACCGGATCGGCTTGTTCGATGCCATTTTGATCAAGGAAAACCACATTTTGGCCGCCGGGTCCATAGCGGAAGCGGTGCGTGAAGCCAGGAGTCAGGCAAACGTGCCGGTAGAGGTTGAGGTGGAAAATCTGGACGAGCTTGAGCAGGCTTTGGCCGCAAGGCCCGATAGGGTGATGTTGGACAATTTTAGCGTGGCGGAACTGGTGGCGGCGGTCAGTCGCAATCAAGGCCAAGTCGAATTGGAAGCTTCCGGCAATATCACGCTGCAAAATATCCGTAGTGTCGCTGAGACCGGAGTCGATTTTATTTCGATCGGCGCACTGACCAAAAATATCAAAGCGGTGGATTTATCGATGCGCATCGACATGCGCATCGGCTGATCCGATCTCGCAAGTTTGGTCAGTTGACCGCGTTCAGCATCTCGTTTTCGTAGAGCCGCAATTTTTTCCAGTTGGCGAATTTGCTGTCGTCGAATTGCGCATCGTGGTCGATGGCGTGTTCGTAGCAGCTACGGAACAGGCGAGCGGTTCTGAAGGCATGCAATTCGTCGTCTGCAGTGACCGTTTCGACATTGCCTACCTGGAAGGTTTTGTTGCGGGATTTGCTGTCTTTGACCCAGAACACCGTGTAACAAAGATAGCTTTTGTCCTTCCGATGGTCGAATTTGATTGTTCTGGAAACGCCGGTCACGCCGGTGGTTGTTTTATTTTTCGGCGGTTTCAAGAAACGGGTCTTACTGCCTTTCAGCACCACCAGCATCTGGTCGCGCCAAGTGATGGCGGCCTTCAGTGACTTGGTTTTGCTGCCCCACAATTTGTGAGAAAAATAACGGCTGCTCTCTTTGCCGCGGCGGACGATGCGGACTTGAAAGCCGAATGCGTCGGGTTCAGTGATGTGTTTTACTTTTGCCATACGTTGTAAACCAGGTGTTTGACAACAGCCCGCATAATGGTGAATAACAATGTACGCAGACCGTCTGTTATTTATGTAAGCCGTGGATTACACGTTAGCGCGAAATTTACTGTCTTGCAAGCGGAATTTGATGGGATTATTGGCCGATTACCAACTATTTTAGTGTAGAATAGGGTTCAGCCTTCTCGCAGAGGCGGAAAAAAGGTCTTAACCTTCTGTTTTATAAATAAATATGGAGAAATTCGATGAGCGTTTTAGTAGGTAAGCAAGCCCCTGATTTTACAGTTCCTGCGGTGTTGGGCGATGGCCAAATTGTTGATTCTTTCAGCTTTTCTGAAGCAACTCGTGGCAAGTATGCGGTACTTTTCTTCTATCCGCTGGACTTCACTTTCGTTTGCCCTAGCGAATTGATCGCTTTGGATCACCGTATCGACGAATTCAAAAGCCGCGGCGTCGAAGTCATCGGCGTTTCCATCGATTCGCATTTCACCCACAACGCCTGGCGTAACACTCCGGTCAACCAAGGCGGTATCGGCCCGGTCCGTTATACTCTGGCGGCCGACCTGAAACACACGATCGCACAAGACTACGATGTCGAATCCGAAGGCGGCGTCGCCTATCGCGGTAGCTTCCTGATCGATAAGGCCGGCGTAGTACGTCACCAAGTCGTTAACGATTTGCCGCTGGGCCGCAACTTCGACGAAATGTTGCGCATGGTGGATGCGTTACAATTCCACGAAGAGCATGGCGAAGTCTGCCCGGCTGGTTGGAACAAAGGCGATGCCGGTATGAATGCCAACCCAGCGGGTGTGGCTGAATATCTGAGCAAAAATGCTGACAAGTTGTAAGCGTTAGCCGGCATCGAAAAGCAGGGCGTATCGTTTCGGCGATACGCCTTTTTTTTGCCTCGCAAAATTTGCAGCGGTGGCAAACCAACCCTACAAACAAAAGTTGAACCCAGCCGAATTATTGCTTGCCTGTCTGACCAATGCTAAGGTGCCGCGAATGGCATGTGATTCGACTCGACCTTAAACGGCGGATGGCGCAAATTACCGGAATACTACTGGCGGCGGGAGCGAGCCGGCGCTTCGGCGGCGATAAACTCAGTTATACCCTTCCCAACGGCTCAGCCGTTGCCGAGCAAGCGTGTCGTAATTTAGGTCAAGCCGTGGATCGGGTGTTAGCCGTGGTGCGTCCAGGGGCCGATATTGTCGCCGAGGCGCTGAAAGCAGCTGGAGCTCGGGTTGTGGTCTGCGCAGAAGCCGATAGCGGCATGGGCGCCAGTTTGGCTTGCGGGGTTGCGGCCAGCGCCGATGCCGATGCCTGGCTGGTCGCGTTAGCGGACATGCCGTGGATTGCGCCGCAAACCGTTGCTTCGGTAGCGGATGCGTTGCGAAACGGCGCTGCAATCGCTGCTCCCTGCCGACAAGGCCGGCGCGGCCATCCGGTCGGATTTGCCCGGCATTTGGTCGCCGATTTGCTCGCTTTGCATGGCGATAACGGGGCGAAGAGCGTAATCGAGCGCTACCGGGCGCAATTGCAATTGGTCGAAGTCGCCGATCCCGGTATTCTGCGCGATATCGATACGCCGACCGATCTTATCCAACTATAAAAAACCGCGTGATTCCCGACATACTCGACTTGCAACTTTCGTTGCGCAAACAACGCCAGCCTTATGCCTTGGCTACCGTCACCGAAATTCTGGGTTCGTCATCGGCAAAGCCGGCGGCGAAGGCGTTGTTGGATCACAACGGCAAGGTCTTGGCCGGTTGGGTTGGCGGCGGCTGCGCGCAGTCCATGGTGGCCCGAGCCGCATTGGAGTGTCTGAAAACGGGAGAGCCGTGCGTGATCGATATCGATTTGAACGACGAAATATTCGGCGCCGGCATGCCTTGCGGCGGCGCGATGCGGGTGTACGTGGAGCCGGTGCTGCCCAAGCCGCAGCTTTGGTTGCTGGGCCACGGCCGCATCGTCGAGGCGGTGTGCGAATTTGCCCATCGGCTTGGCTTCGACGTGATCGTCGACGACCCGCAAGCTTGCGCCGACCGCTTCCCGGCTGCGACCAGGCTGATCGATGACGATGTCCGTTACCGCCAACTTCAGCCCGGTTCTGGCGATTTCGTTGTGATCGCAACCCACCACAAAGGCGATTACGATGCGCTGAGCCAAGCGTTGCATTCCCAAGCCTGTTACATCGCGCTGGTTTCCAGCCGGAAAAGGGCGAAATTGGTGCTGGATCGGCTGGCTGGCGAGGGCTTCTCCCAGGCTACATTAGCCGCAGTCAGAGCGCCGGCCGGCCTGGATTTGGCGGCGAAATCGCCGGAAGAGATCGCCTTGTCCATCGTCAGCGAAATGGTCGCGATTCGTCGCGGCGGTAGCGGCTCGCCGCTGAGTCGGGCCATAGCGCCGGCCTGATCCGCCGACCTTTACCGGCCGCAAGCCGGCGTGTAACATCCTCGGCCAATTCCGGTGTAGCTACGATTCTTACCGCGTCCAACGAACCCAGGGGAGTGCCAGATGACCATACTTAACATCAACGGCAAAAGCCGAAAAACCCAGTTGTCGCCAGACACGCCGCTACTATGGCTGTTACGCGACGAATTGGGCTTGACCGGCACCAAGTTCGGTTGCGGTATCGCTATGTGCGGAGCCTGTACCGTACATATGGACGGCCAGCCGATCCGCGCCTGTGTAACGCCGATTTCGGCAGCGGAGGGCAAAGCCATTGTCACGATCGAAGCCATCGGTCAGGACGCTACCGGCAAAAAAGTTCAAGAAACCTGGCTTGAGCTGTGCGTGCCGCAATGCGGATATTGCCAATCGGGCCAGATCATGGCCGCGACTGCATTGCTGAAGCAAAAGCCGCAGCCCGACGATGCCGACATCGACAAAGCCATGAGCGGCAATATCTGCCGTTGCGGTACCTACCCTAGAATCAGGGCCGCGATCAAACAGGTCGCTGCTAAAGCGGAGGTGCAGCCATGAACCGTTTGGCTCAGGATCTTGAGACTTCCGGCGTCAGCCCGGCCGACATCGATGGCTTTGAAATTGCCAACATCAGCCGCCGCGAGTTTTTGAAGGATTTAGCCTTGACCGGCTTGGTGTTGGCGGCCGGGGTGCCGCAGCTTTTGCAAGCCGACGAAACCGCCGCACCGGCGCAAGCCGAAAAGTTCGGCGCCGAGGCGATGCCGCATGGCTGGGTCGATAATCCTTTGGTATTCGTCGCGATTGCCGCCGACGGCGCCGTGACCATCGTCTGCCACCGCTCGGAAATGGGTCAGGGGGTGCGCACCAGTCTGCCGATGGTGGTCGCCGACGAAATGGAAGCCGATTGGGAGCGGGTCAAGGTGGTGCAAGCGCCCGGCGACGAGGTGCGCTTCGGCAACCAGGATACCGACGGCTCGCGCAGCACCCGCCACTTTTTTCAGCCGATGCGCCGGGTTGGCGCCGCCGCTCGGCAGATGCTGGAAACCGCAGCGGCCCGACATTGGCGGGTGACGATCAGCGAAGTGCGGGCCGAGCGCCACGCCGTTTTGCATATACCGACCGGCCGCACCCTGGATTACGGCGCATTGGCCAAGGCTGCCGCGAAGTTGCCGGTACCGGCGCGCGATAGTCTGCGCTTGAAAACTGCCGACCAGTTTCGTTACATCGGCAAGGGCAAGCAAGGTTTGTACGACGGTCGAGACATTGTGTCCGGCGCGGCGCAATACGGTATCGATATTCAGTTGAAAGATATGCTGTATGCCGTTGCCGCGCGGCCGCCGGTGCTGGGCGGTAAAGTGGTGAGCTACGACGCCAGCGCGGCCTTGAAAGTCCCCGGCGTGGTTAAAGTCGTGGAGTTGCCGAGCAGTCCGTTGCCGGCCGATTTCAATCCGCTGGGCGGCGTTGCGGTGATTGCGCGCAATACCTGGGCGGCGATCCAGGGCCGTAAGGCCTTGAAGATCGAATGGGACCACGGACCGCACGCCGGCTACGATTCCGCCGCCTACAAGGCCGAATTGGAGGCAGCGGTGCGGGCGCCGGGCAAAGTGGTGCGGAACGAGGGCGACGTGGATATAGCGTTGCAAAATGCGGCCAAACGCCTGGAAGCCGAATATTACGCGCCGCATCTGGCGCAGGCGCCGATGGAGCCGCCGGCCGCGACGGTGCGTATCGCCAACGGCGCCTGCGAAGTCTGGACCTGCACCCAAGCGCCGCAACTGACTCGCGAGCGCGTCGCCAAATGGTTGAAGTTGCCGGTGGCGAAAGTCACGGTGCACGTCACGCTGCTCGGCGGCGGATTCGGCCGCAAGTCCAAACCGGACTACGTGATCGAAGCGGCTTTGTTGTCCAAGGCAATGCGCGGCAAGCCGGTGAAGATGACTTGGACTCGCGAAGACGATCTGCGCCATTCCTATTTCCATACCGTGTCGCTGGAGCGGCTGGAGGCCGGCCTGGATGCCGCCGGCAAGCCGGTGGCTTGGCTGCACCGCACCGCGGCGCCGTCGATCTCGTCGACCTTCGGTCCCGACAGCAAACAGCAGATGCCGGTGGAACTGGGCATGGGCGTTATCAATAACCCGTTCGCGATTCCGAACTTGCGGATCGAAAATCCGCCGGCCGCCGCGCATACCCGGATCGGCTGGTTTCGTTCGGTGTCGAATATTCCGCGCGCGTTCGCGATTCAATCCTTCGTCGCCGAACTGGCCGCCGCGGCCGGACGCGACCACCGCGATTTTCTGCTGGAGCTGCTTGGCCCGGATCGCCGGATCGATCCGCGCGACCTGAAAGACATGTGGAACCAGGGCGAATCACCGGTTTTGTATCCGCTGGATACCGGGCGTTTGCGGCGGGTGATCGAAACCGCAAGCCGCGAGTCCGGCTGGGGCCGGCCGGCTCAAGCCGGCCGCGGTTTGGGGCTGGCGGCGCATTACAGCTTCGTTACCTACGTGGCGGTGGTGGTTGACGTTGCCGTCGATGTCGGCGGCAAACTCAGCATTCCGCGGGTCGATATCGCCGTGGATTGCGGGCCGCAAGTCAATCCGGAACGGATTCGCTCGCAATTGGAGGGGGCCTGCATCATGGGCGTCAGCTTGGCGACGCTGGGCGAGATCAGCTTCAAGGACGGTGCGGTAGTGCAGGATAATTTTCATACCTACCAATTGACCCGGATCGACGATGCCCCGCGCGAAATTCGGGTGCATTTGCTGCCGTCGGCGGAATACGACGCGCCGCTCGGTGGCGTCGGCGAACCCGGCGTGCCGCCGATCGCGCCGGCCTTGTGCAATGCGATTTTCGCCGCCACCGGCCAGCGCATCCGCGAGTTACCGATTCGCGACCAATTGTTGAAGGATTGAAGCGCTAGCGGTTGCGGTCCAGTTTACGGTAGCCGATCGCTTCGCTGAGGTGGGGGATTTCGATTGTCTTTGCGTCGGCTATGTCGGCGATAGTGCGGGCCAGTTTCAGGATGCGATGGTAGGCGCGATGCGACAAGCCGAATTTCTCCATGGCCTGCTCCAGCAATTGGTGGCCGGCGTCCGTCAGTTTGCATACGACTTTGACTTCGGCAGCGGTCAGTGCCGCGTTGGATTTACCGCTACGGGCATCAGCGATTTGCCGGGCTGCGACCACCCGGCGGCGGATGGTTTCACTGCGTTCCTCGCCTTCCGCCGCGCCTTTGCGCAACATTTCCAGCGAAACTCGCGGCACTTCCAGGTGCATGTCGATCCGGTCCAGCAACGGCCCGGAGACTCGCGCCCGGTAGCGGGCGACTTGTTCCGAGGTGCAGCGGCAGCGGCCGGAGGCGTCGCCCAGATAGCCGCACGGGCAGGGGTTCATCGCCGCAATCAGTTGGAATCGGGCCGGAAAATCGGCTTGGCGATTGGCGCGGGATATCGTGATATGGCCGGTTTCCAGCGGTTCGCGCAACACTTCCAGCACTTTCCGGTCGAATTCGGGCAGTTCGTCCAAAAACAGCGCGCCGTTATGCGATAGCGAAATCTCGCCGGGTTTGGGGTTGCTGCCGCCGCCGACCAGGGCTGCGGCGGACGCGGTATGATGCGGTGCCCGAAACGGCGGTTGCCGCCAACGGCCGATGTCCAGACCATGGTCGCTGATCGAGGCGAGCGCGGCGGTTTCCTGGGCTTGTTGTTCGGTCAGTTCCGGCAGAATGGTCGGCAGTCGCGCTGCCAGCATCGATTTGCCGGTGCCTGGCGGGCCGAGCATCAGCAGATTATGTTGACCGCTGGCCGCGATTTCCAACGCCCGTTTGACGTGGTACTGGCCGTGAACGTCGGCGAAGTCGACTACAAAGGCCGCGGCGGTGCCGATTGTGCTCGGGGCGGGCGGTTCGATTGGCTTGTGTCCGCTCAAATGCGCGCAAACTTCCAGCAAATGTGCGGCCGGCAATAAGCCGGCGTCTTTGATTAAACTCGCCTCGGCAACGCAGCCAACTGGCAGAATCAGTTGCCTATGGGCGTCGCGGCAATGAATCGCCACTGGCAAGGCGCCGGGTATCGGCCGTAGCTCGCCACCCAGCGACAATTCGCCGATGCACTCGTATTCGGCCAACGAATTCTTCGGGATCTGGCCGGACGCGGCCAAAATCCCCAAGGCGATAGCCAAATCGAAGCGGCCGCCTTCTTTGGGAAGGTCGGCCGGCGCCAGATTGACTGTGATGCGTTGGATCGGAAATTCGAAATGCGAGTTGACGATCGCGCCGCGTACCCGATCCTTGCTTTCCTTCACCGCGGTTTCCGGCAAGCCGACGATGTTCAGCGCCGGCAAACCGTTGCTGACGTGGACCTCCACCGTTACCAACGGTGCGTCGATGCCGGACCGGCCCCGGCTGTAAACCACGGCCAGCGACATCGCTTATTCTGGCGACAGGCGCTGTTCCAGTTCGGCGATGCGTTGTTCCAGCTCTTCCAGGCGGGCGCGGGTTTTCGCCAACACGGCCTTTTGTACTTCGAATTCTTCGCGGCTGACCAGATCCAGTTTTGCCAAGCCGCTTTGCAGCAAGGCGTGGACGTTTTTTTCGACATCGTCCTTCAGGTTGGTCAGGCCGGGCGGAATGGCGCCGGCGATGCGCTCGGCTAAATTATCAATGGCTTTGGGATCGAACATGGTCATCACTCGTGGTCAATAAAGGGGTTGGGTGTCGGTAAATGGTCTCGGCAAATCTTGTCGGTATCATCCCGGTCTAGCGGTTGTTCGGTCAAGCCGCACTGGTAATGGTGCTGTTCCACTCGGAAATAATGGCAGGAACGGCATAAACCGAAACTTTTGGATTGGTTGACTTTTTGCAATAAGCCTAGCGCATTTTGCAAGGCCTCGCCCACACTGTCCACTTCCTGGCGGCTGATACGCGATTCGGCTTGCTTGAAGATGTCCAGCGGCTTCAATTCGTCGACCAAGCGTTTGCCGCTGGCAGTCAGGCTTAAATGGAAGATACGGCCGTCCAGCGTGTCGACCGACTTTTCCAAATACTGTTTGCGTTCCAGAATTTGGATGCTCTGCGACACGGTGCCCTTGGTCAGGCCCAGATATTCGGCAACCGCCGTATGCGTATTGCTGTAGCGGTTGCAGCGGGCCAAATATTCCAGAACCTGGCCGTGGACCGGTTGTAAGCCGATGGTTGCGTATTTTCGGCGTTCTTCCGAACGCAGTATGGCGCTGATCCGTTCGATCAGCTTGAAGGTTTCTAATTCATGCATCGGCCCGATTCTAACACAGGCCGGCCGGGCAGCCTTGAACTGCGGCCGGTCTGTGTCGGATAAACAGGCTTACATTAGTCGAGTTTGTCCATTTGGTCGCTCCAGTTGAGGTTATCGCTGACAAAATAACGGTATTCCGCCTGTTTTTGCAGATTCAACACGTAAAGCGAACGGCCGATGCCGCGCCGGCGGTAACCACCGTTTTCCTTGTCGACGATTTGGTCGCGCCAGGCGCCGAAATTGACGTAGGTGAAGTTCTTGCGGGTCGGGCTGTCGATGTCGGCCTCGGCTTGCAGCGGGATATGGGTATGCCCCTCGCCGTGGATTTGGAAGCCCTGTTGCAATAGTGCTTCTTGAAAGGTCGGAAAGGCCAGCAAGTTTTTCAAACTGGCGCCGTCCTCGCTGTACACCGAGCTAGGCCGGATTCGTTCCAGCCAGTCCAGCACTTTCAGGACGCCACGCACGAACTGCAATTGAATGCGGTACATCAGGAATGATTCGGTGAATTTCAACCAGTATCTGGCCAGCGTCAAACCCAGGCGTTGCGAGCTTGGAGCGCTGGCCAGGGTATAGTCCCAATTCAGCCAGTCCTTCAAGGCGCGGAACAGCTGGTTTTCGATGATGTCGCGAATCCTGGCGTCGGTCGACGAACGGCTGGTTTCGTGCAGTATCCGGCTTACTGCGGCCGAACTGGGTCGGTACAGGTCCAACTCGTCCAAAATCCGGGTGATGCGGGCCAGATCGGGCGGGGCTGCCGCGGGCGTTTTGAATGCTTTCTCCAGCTCATCCTTGCTGCGCCAGATAAAGGTGGATAATACGCCGGCCGCCACGGTATCGCCGAAACAGGCTTCGGTGAACGGCCGGTAATTCAGCTTTTGCCAGGTTTTTGCTGCCCATCCGTCCTGGGTGTTCCAACCCGGCAGGCCGTCGGTGGCGGCGATGGCTAGACAATTGGCCCGGTCGCGCCACTGGCCGTGAGTGACGAACAGTCGCAAATCGGTGTCACCCCAGTAAAACGGCAGCCACGGCACGCTGTCGGCTGCGGTAAAGCGATCGGGGTCGCCGAAGTACATGTTGCCGATCCAGGCCCGGTATGCCGGTGTCAGTTCGCCAAGCGGCTGCCCCAGACAGTCTTCGTAAAACCGCTTCAGAATATCGGGATCGGCGAATATTTCCTTGTCGTGGTTGCCGAGCAATACCAGCACTTCCACCGTCGTAGGCGTGGTATCGGCACTGGGCTTGCGTTTGGTTTTTTGGGTCTCGCGCAATTGGTTGGGAAGAGCTTTCAGGTGGTAGAAAAAACCGCCTGAATGCTCGCCTTTTGCCGGTGGCCGGTCATGCAGAAGCAGAATCCCGTCCATGATCTTATGCAGGCATTCCTTGAATTCCGGCTTGCTGCGTTGCCACGGGTAAACTCCGGCTTTGGCCCAAACCGAGGTGCGGATCATATCCACCACGTCGCCGTCCAATATCAGCGTCAATTGGTCGATGTGCTGGTTTTCGCAGGTGTCGGCCAGGTCGGAGAAAAAATCGGCCCAGACTGTTTCTTCGGCGCTTTGGGTGCCGACCGTGCCGTCGGTGAAATGGACGTCGCTAATTACGACGCAGAGCCGGTTCGAGGCCGTGCCGGAACCGGACGTTGCCGGTTGCAGCGTATCCAGCGTCAGCTGCAGATCTTCTTGGGTGATTGCCATGGTCGTATGCCTCAATTCCGGTGTTTGTTCAAAAATTCCACGAAGCGCGGAAACACGTCTTGCGCGGCGTTCTTACCCATGATGACGTCGGCATGGCCGTAGTCCGGAATCACGGCCAGTTCGTGGCGGCCCGGTACGATTTTTTCCAGGCGCTGGTGGCAGACGATGTTGGAATCGCGGAACAGAGCGTTGTCCTGGCCGGCGACCAGCAGGCACGGGGTCTGGATGTCGGCGGCGTCGGCCAGATAGTTGTCCGGCAGGCTGCGGTAGCGCGGTTCGTTGGGCAGGTACTTGACGGCGGTGTTGCCGGCGTTGACCATCTTCAACACGTGGCGGTAGTAATTGACTGAGCTGCCGCCGAACAGGTCGCCGCAGCGGCGGTGGGTGACGTCGTGCAGATTCTCGTGTTTGTAAAGTACCGGAAAACCCCAGCCCCACATGAAACTCAGCATGTGGCATTCCGGCGAATCGCATTCGTGGTGGAAGGCCGAGATCGCCATCGCCAGCAATTTGCCGGCGCCGAAGCCGGGGTCGCGCCGCCAATGCGGATTCAGATAATCCACGCCCAAAATGTAATCGGCGGCCAACGGCCCCAAGTACAGTTTGATCTTGGCCGGCAGCGGCACGCACGGCGTCAGCGATACGCCGTTGGCGATCAGGCTGCGAATGCCGGTGACGGCTTTGCCGAACAGGCTCATGCTGAAGGCCAGCGCACCGAAGCAATGGCTGATCACATGGATCCGCGCATCCGGACCGACGGCTTGGCGCACGGTAGAGATCGCCGCCGGCATGTCGTACAAGGCCAGATCGTCGACGTTGTAGCGGTGGCGTTGCAGGTTGTACGAGTAGCGGTTGCTGATTCGGCCGTCCAGGGTCCAGACGTCGGTAAAGCCCTGGTCCAGCAGATAGCTGGTCAGGTTGTAATGTTCCGGCATGATGAACATGTCGCTGGCGGCAGTCAGGCCCGGAACCAGAACCACCACGTCTTTGCTCGGCGCCCGCTTGAAGCGCAACAGGCTCAAGCCCAGTCGGTCGGCGGTGGTGAACGGGTGGGTCGAGACTTCGGCATCCTTGACGCCTTCCAGCGTATACAACGGAATTTCGCGGACGAAGGCGCCCATTTTCGGCGTCAGCGCCGGTTTATAGACTTCCCACAAGGCGCCGAGGAAAAAGCCGCCGAAGCGTTCCACGGCGTGCAGCCGGTCGGCTAAGGTATCGCCGCTGGCGCGGATCGTGGTCAATTGTTTGGCGAAGTCCATGATCTCGATGTGCAGGATACCGGTGGCGTAGACCTTGGCTTTGGCTTCCTGGTCGGCTTCGACGTGGCCTTTGAACAGGTTGGTGAACAAGGTCGTGGTGTCGGCCCACAGATCCGGCCCGACATTGTCCTGGATTTGTTTGGCGCCGCTCAGCGTCAGCTTTTGGCCGTTGCTGTCGGTGAAAAACAGCCGGTACAGCATTTGTTTGCGGTTGGCGTCGGCACTGTCGACGAACAGGTTGAACACGCCCTGGTCGACAGTGCGACGGCCGCCGACCAGGTCGCCCTCCACCCAGCCGATGGCGGCGGCCTGGTGGCGATCGTTATCCAAAAACGTATCCAGATCATCGCTCTGGATGGTCAGATGAAACATGAAGTAATGGCCGTCGGTCTTGCCTTGGTCGTAACCGTCTTGAAATGCAGTTTGGCCGGGGCTGAGGTAGCCTTTCATTTCTTCGGTGAATTCGAACGAAGTTTTTGCGGTGGAGTCAGTCATGTCTGTGTCCTCTGGCGATGGGGCTACACGCCCAGGCTGGCGTCGGGTGAGATGCCGGTGATGCCTTCGGCAATCCACTCGGCAGTAGCGGAAATGGTGGCGATCGGATTGGCGCCGACTGCGCTTGGCAGGATGGAGCCGTCGGCTATGTACAGGCCTTGGTAACCGAAGGCCTGGCCCCGGCTGAGCGGGTCGGCGGAGACCACGCCTTTCTCCGCCGAGTCGGCCAGGATACAGCCGCCCAACGGGTGCACCGTTACGTTGTGTTTGACCGGCAATTCCCAAGTCGGCAATGGCAAAAACAGCTTGCCTTTGATAAAGGCGTTAAAGCGTTTGCCGGTGTCGAGAATGGCCTGATACAGGCCCATGCTGGTGTCTTGCGGCCAGTCCAGGTCGATGCGGCCTTCTTGGTTCAGGGTCAGGGTGCCGTCGCCGTTATCCAATCCCATGCAGAGCAGCACGCCGCTTTTCGAAGGCAAGTCGTCTTTCAGGATTTCGTGCAGCGAAAAGCCCAGCGAGCCGTTCCAGATACCGTTGACCAGATATTTTTTCAGCCAGGCAATGAATGCCTTCGCCGCACGGACCAGTTTGCGCAACAGACTGGTGGGGAAGGCGCCTTCGATATACCAAGCCAGTGTGGCCGGGTAAGAGGCGTCTTCCAGTATGAAGGCCCGGTCGCGCTGGAAACGGTCGAACAGGTGGTAGTCGGTGTATTGGGTTATCACCGGGCCATAGTTCGGATCGGCTTCCTTTTTGCCTTCGATTGCGAACGACAGAAAATCGCCGTTGCCGGAAAACCAGCGGCCCAGTTGCGCGCTTAATTTCGGCAACGTGCCGAATACGTCGCGGCAGCGCAGCAATAGCTCGTTGGTGCCGAAGGTGCCGGCCGATACGACCACGCGCCGCGCGGTAACGCTTTGCAATGTGTCTGCTTCCAGATCGCGGAACTCAACCCGATAGCCGTGTTCGCCGCCCGCTTGCGGGTCGTCGCGGCCGTCGGCACCGAGCGGGACGATTTTCTCGGCTTGGCGGTCGGTCTGGATCTGGCCGCCGTGGTGGTGTTCGCCGGCGTACAGGTAGTTCAGGTCCAGTGTGTTCTTGGAATGGGTGTTGCAGCCGATATCGCACTCGCCGCAGTAGGTGCAGGAGGTTTGAGTGGCGCCGTAGCGGTTTTTCTCCTGGAGGCCGATGGCCAGTGGTTGCTCCCGGCCGTTGTAGCTGTAATCGTTGCCGAAAAATACGCAAATGTCGGCCAGCTTACTGGTGCGGTTGTCGTGGGCGGCGAATTCCTGAAACAGTTCGGTGCGGACGATTTGGCGGCGCGGATCGGATTGCCAGGACGGTACCGGCCGCGCGCCAAGCACTTGCTTGGCCACCTGATAGTAGGGCTTTAGCGTGTCTTGGTTTATCGCCGCGGGCCAGCCTTGTTCGAAGACTTGGGCCGGTGGCTCCAAAAACACGTTGGCATAAATCAGCGAGCCGCCGCCCAGGCCGGCCGAAATCACCGCATCCATTTTTTTGTAGTTGCGGATGTCGAACAGCCCCCGCAACTTCTTATCCTGAATGTGCTTGGGCCGCTTCACCGCGTTGCCGTCGATGCTCCAGAAGCTGTCGGCAATTTGTTTCGGCGAGCGGGCGAAAGACGCCATCGGGTAGCGCCGTCCGCGTTCCAACAGCAAGACCTTGCTGCCCCATTTCTGCGCCAAGCGGCAAAAACTGATGGAGCCGCCGAAGCCGCTGCCGATGATGATGGCTTCGTAATCTAAATCCGGACCGGCCATTGATACCTCCTCGAGAAAGATTTTTTTATTATTATCGGGATTAGCCGAGTCCGCTTGTTAACTAGTTAACTTGCAAAAAGCCCAATATTACAAAGCCTTGCACAATGGTCAGCCGACGCGGCGGAGCCAGTATAGACCAATTGACAATTGACTTCGACGATTAACTGTGAACTTGTCAGGCGCCGATTCGGAGAGACGGCGTTATACTGCGAGCTCGATTAGTAATGCGTCAGGAGCAGGGTATGCAGAAAATAAAGGTGAATAATCCGGTAGTGGAAATCGACGGCGACGAGATGACCAGGATTATCTGGCGTTTCATCAAGGACAAATTGATCCTGCCTTATCTGGATTTGCCGATCGAATATTACGACTTGGGTATCGAGCACCGTGACGCCACCGACGACCAGGTGACAATCGATGCCGCCAACGCTATTAAAAAACACGGCGTCGGCATCAAATGCGCGACGATTACGCCGGACGAAGCCCGTGTCGAAGAGTTTGGTTTGAAAAAAATGTACAAATCGCCGAACGGCACGATCCGCAACATCCTGGACGGTACCGTGTTTCGCGAACCTATCATCTGCAAAAACGTGCCGCGGCTGGTGCCGAACTGGACCCAGCCGATTTGTATCGGCCGGCATGCCTTCGGCGACCAATACCGCGCCACCGATTTTGTCACCAAGGGCAAAGGCAAATTGACGATCAGTTTTAAACCGGACAACGGCGGCCCTGAACAAAGCTACGAGGTCTACCATTTCGCCGGCGACGGCGTGGCGCTGGCGATGTACAACACCGACGAATCGATCGCCGGCTTCGCCCGTAGCTGTTTCAACGTCGCGCTGGACCGGGGCTGGCCGTTATACCTGTCCACCAAAAACACCATCCTGAAAAAATACGACGGCCGCTTCAAGGACATTTTCGAAGACATTTACCAAACCGAATACAAAGCCCAATTCGCCGCCAAAGGTATTGTTTACGAGCACAAATTGATCGACGATATGGTCGCGTCGGCCCTGAAATGGAACGGCGCTTTCGTCTGGGCCTGTAAAAATTACGACGGCGACGTGCAATCGGATACCGTCGCCCAAGGTTTCGGTTCGCTGGGGTTGATGACTTCGACGCTGGTAACGCCGGACGGTATGATCATGGAGGCCGAAGCCGCACACGGCACCGTTACTCGCCATTACCGGATGCACCAGCAGGGTAAGCAGACTTCGACCAATCCGATCGCGTCGATCTTCGCCTGGACCCGCGGCCTGGCCTTTCGCGGCAAACTGGACGGCAACGCTCAACTGATCGATTTTTGCCACACGCTGGAAAAGGTCTGCGTCGATACCGTCGAGTCCGGGCTGATGACCAAAGATTTGGCGGTATGCATACATGGCGACGCGGTCGACGATTCGCAATATTTAACCACCGAGGCTTTTTTGGCGGCATTGCAAACCAATCTGGAGCGCAGTTTGGCGTTGTAACCGATTTCCGATTTGGCCGATCCGGCTTTCCGATCGGCCGGCCGAAACGAAAAAAATCTTGTCGGTCACGGATTTCGCCGGCTTGCGTTACCGTTTGATTTGCTTGATAAATAGCGAGTCGAAATCTGTTTGGCTTGTTTCGGAACGTGATTCAGCGCAATTAATCACGCAAATTTCACAGAGTTTATCCGGAAAACGGTGCTATGATCGCGCAACCTGATTGGGAATGCCGCCTTTTCGCCGTTCTGGCGATGCCGTTGCCCAACCGGGTACTGTAGCAATCCGATAACCGTTCTCCAAGGGAGTGGTTTGGCGGCAAAGAGGTTTGAGGACGCGGTTTAGCCTACTCTTCAAAACTTGGCCGCCGGATAGAGGGGCTGACCGGAAACTTACAGTTGGAACGACCAACAATTTCCAGGAACCATGCCGCCCACAGCCGCCTCGCCAGCAGGCTAAGGACGAATCCGAGCCTGGCTTAGCGAGACGAGATTTCATGACATCTGCCAATCCCCACCTGCTACACATCAAGTACCGCCCCGATATTGACGGCTTGCGCGCCGTTGCCGTGCTTTCGGTCGTGGTGTTCCACGCCTTTCCCAACGGTTTGAAAGGCGGGTTTATCGGCGTCGACATTTTCTTCGTCATTTCCGGCTATCTGATTTCCAGCATCATTTTTCAGAATCTGGAGAAAGGTACCTTCAGTTTCGGCGAATTCTACGCCCGTCGGGTCAAGCGCATCTTTCCGTCGCTGATTCTGGTGTTGGCCGCCAGTTATGCGTTCGGTTGGTTTGCGCTGTTTGCTGACGAATACAAAGAGTTGGGCAAGCATATCGCCGCCGGAGCCGGCTTTGTCTCCAACTTTGTGTTGTGGGGCGAAGACGGTTATTTCGATTATTCGGCGGAAGCCAAACCGTTACTGCATTTGTGGAGCTTGGGGATAGAGGAGCAGTTTTATATCGTTTGGCCCTTCCTGATTTGGCTGGCGTGGCGCCGGAATTTCAATATTTTGACCGTCACTGTACTGGTCGCGCTGGCGTCCTTTTATCTGAACATGCGGGGAATACGCTTCGACAGCGTAGCCACGTTCTATTCGCCGCAAACCCGTTTTTGGGAGTTGTTGTGCGGCAGCATGTTGGCCTGGCTCGCGCTGTACCGGAAAGGCGCTTATGCCCCTTTCCGGGCCAAACTCGATGGCTGGTTGGCGAGCGTGGTGTATCGCGAGACGCACGAAGCGGACGGCAAGACCCTGGCCAACGTTCTCTCGTTTATCGGTTTGTTTTTGCTGATTTACGGATTTTCCATCATCAACCGCAATTTTTACTTTCCCGGTAAATGGGCGGTGATTCCGATGCTGGGTGCGGTTTTGATCATCTCGGCCGGGCCGCAAGCCTGGTTTAACCGGATTGTTTTGTCCAACCGTCTGGCGGTTTGGGTCGGCGTGATCAGTTTTCCGCTTTATTTGTGGCATTGGCCTTTGCTGTCGTTTGCGCGGGTTTTGGAAACGGAAGTGCCCAGTGTCAATATCCGTTTGGTCGCGGTGGCGCTGTCCGTGCTGTTGGCATGGTTGACATACCGCTTGGTCGAGCAGCCGATTCGTTTCGGCAAGGGCAATAAATCCAAAACGGTCGTTCTCATAGGGATGATGTTGATCATCGGCAATATCGGTTACTTCTCTTACTTGAAAGACGGTTTCGAGTTTCGCCAAGCCGACGCCCCCAGTAAGACCACGTTATTTGCAGACGTCAAAGGCACGGTGTTGTTCAACACGCCGGATGATTGGGTCGACGATATCTGCAAAGCGGAATTGGGCGCCAGTTACGAGTATCTGATTTGTCGTTTTACGACTTCGACCCCGAAAACCTTGGTCGTCGGCGACAGCCACGCTGCGCAATTCGTTTACGACTCGATATCGAAAGGGGCCAACGATTTGGCGTTGGTGGCGGTAAACGGTTGTTTGCCCTTTGCCGATTTGGTCGCTATCAATCCGTACGAAGAGTTCTCGGATAAGGCCTCGCGCTGCAGAGTCGTGATGCCGATTGTGATGAAAGTTCTCAGAGATTTTCCGTCGATCCAGCAAGTGGTGTTTGCCACCAGAGGGGCAATGTATGTCGATGGCTCAGGCTATGGCGACGTCGAGAAGAAAAATACCTACCGTATCATCAAAGACCCGAACGACTTGCTGCCGGAAAATTACAACCGGTTTATTTCCGGTTATGTGGCGTCGATTAACGAGATTCTGAAATTCGGCAAACAGGTGATTTTCGTCGAGGACGTTCCGGAAATAGGCGTCGAAGCCAGAAGTTGCGTTGAAGACCGGCCGATAAAAATTACCGACAAAGAGCGGCCGGATTGCAACGTGCCGCGCAAATCTTTCGACCAGAGAAATACGAATTACCGGCATGCGGTCGGCTCGATTAATGCTGCGACTGAAAACCGGATCAAGATTTTCCCGGCCTACGAATATTTGTGCGACGAATCATCGTGCGGAGCGGGCTTGGAAGACGGCGTGTCTTACTTCTACGATGACGACCATCTTTCCCTGCGCGGCAGTCATTATATTTTCGGTAAGTTCTCCGAGTGGCTGACTAAGGCGTCGCAAAAGAAATAATTCCAATTTCGCTCCGAGTTAAGACTAAAGCTGAATAAGGCTTGACCGGGCGGTCGTTGATAGAATCAGCCGACCGGGCGGGCCGCGCGTTGGTCTTCCCGGTTGCCGATATCCGCATAATTTCATTGTTTCCCAGTTACCTGCCGGCTTGGCGCGAAGATGCACTCGCCAACCGCTACGGCAGAGTCTGATCAGGCCGATAGATATCGGCGTCCCGCCCGTCACGCGGTTCGGTTTGTCAAATAGCGCGTTTCGTTTTAGAGTTTGTGCTCAGTTGCTTGGCAGGCCAATTGCCTTGCTGGGTTTGATCCGCCACCAGTCGAACACACACTATTGATTTCGGAAACGCCATGGACGAACAATTTCGCGGTAAGCACCAATACGGTTTATATGCGCAAAGCTTACTCTATCTGGCGTTGACGGCTTGGGCCGCAATAGGAGTCAGCCTGTCGCCCGGCGGCGGGGATCTTCTGCAATATATCACTCCGGCCGGATTCGGCCTTATCGCTTGGTATTGCGGATACGCCGGCGTGAAACGTTATCGGGGAGGATTCTGGTTTTTCAGCGGTAACCTGTTTTTGGCTGTGGCGGTGTTCATGTGCTGGGTGGCTTACGATGGCTACCGCAGGGCCGACGCCAACGTCATGGTCGGGAGCTGCGCAGTCATTGGGCTTGCAGTGCTGGTGGCTTTGCCGTTGTTTTGGCAGGGCCATCAACGTCATCGCCGTTGGTGGCGGGCCGCCCACGGTTTTCCCGAATTCGAAGCCGTCGCCGAAGCAAATCCGGCACCGGCGTTGTCCCCAGACAATACTCTGCCTTTACTCTACCCTCCGCAACCCAACTGGCGCATTTTATTATTGATGGTGTTTAGCGCGATGCTATATGCGCCGTTTTTGATGTATCGCATTACCAGCGACATGTGCGCTTTGGACGGAACCCGCCTCAATCCGCGCCGCTGCGCTTGGCAGATGCTGGTTCCACTTTACAACTTCAATGTGTTTTACCAAATTGCCGCGCAAGTTAAACGCTTGGCGCAAAAGCGCGGAATGGCTTTCAAGTTTTCGCCGGCCGTTCTGGCATTGATGTTAGTTGCTGCGACACTCGGCAATTTCGCCATGCCGCAGTTTTTATTCTTACTCGGTTGCATCCTGGCGGCATTGCCGTGGTTGATCTTGAATGCTTGGATGAACCGCTTGCGCGTCGCGCAGCCGGCGCAATGGCGCGCTCCGCTCGATCGATACACCTGGCGGCAGCGTAGTTTGTTTTTGGCCGGTATTCCGCTTATCGCGCTGGGCCTGCTGGGTAGCAAAGCCGAGTTCGCTTATTTCAAGGCGCCGGCCTTGGCCGCCGAGCAGCTGGTGTCCGGACCGGCCGCAGACTATGTCTTGACGATACCGGATCGGCAGTGGCGCGTGGTCGAGCGAGGGACCTTGTATCCCGACACCGATCTCGAATTGGTCAATCGAGTGACCGGCGAATGGGTCGTGGTCCGCATCAGCCCCAGCCAGCAGCAAACCCTGGACGGTTTCGTCGACCAGCGGCAGGCGTTGGTGGCGGCCAATTGGAACGATTACGAGGTGCAGGAGACGCGGCGCTTTGCGGATGACGGCCAAAGTTTTCCGATGTCGCTGGCCCGATACAGCTACAAGGGGCCGGTGCCGTCGCGGGATTCGCCATTGCTGGTAGCGACGGTGTTGACCCCCGAAAAAGTGTTCGAAGTAGTCGGCCACGGCGGGAAACAGCCGAATGCGAGTGCGATGCAATTGGTCGAGAGTTTTCGGTTGGCCGTAGGTGGGAAGAAGTCATGAAAATAGTATGGATGCTGATTGGATGCCTGTTGCACAGCGCAGGCTACGCGGCGGACACGGGCCGCGATTTGAAATTGGCCGGCTACGCGCCGAATTTGGTGCGTTGGGCGCCGGCAGGCCAGCGTTTGGAGTATGCCAGTCTGGCGCCGCAGCCGGAGCGGATCGAAGCATTAAAACAGCTCGGTTACGGCAGTGTGGCTGTCGATGAAACTCACCGGCTTTATCTCAGCCGCGACCGTCGGGTAGAGGAAACCGTCAGCGTCGCCCAATTGTATCTGACGGCAAAAGGCATAGAGAGCGACGGCAATAACGGTTTCTGGCTGGACGCCAATCACCAACGGGCCGAAATCGAAGCAGCCTACGTGGTGCAACCGGATGGCGCGATTACCGATATCGACCCGAGCACGCTGCAAGTCAATAACCAGAATGTCTACAATATTTTCACCGATACCGTATATGTGACGGTGCCGTTTGCCCGGCTCAGGCCGGGCAGTATTGCGGTACTGCGCTACAAGATCGTATCGGATCGCAACAAGTTGGCGATGGCTTGGGCGCGCAACTTGTTTCCGGCCAATTTTTATCCGTTGGAACGTTTCCGCGCTGAAGTCCGCTGGGACGGCCCGGCGCAGAAGCCGGCCTGGCAAACCGATTACCCCAAACTGACTTGTCGCGAAGGGCCGCAGGAAATGGTCTGTACCAGTACGGAAGCGGCAGCGCCGGTTCCGGTCGATAACCAGATGCCGTCGGCTTTCGACGTCTTGCCGGTTTTAGTGTTGGCTGAGCCCGCCAGTTGGGCGGCGGTTGCCGCGAGTATGGACAAACTTGCCGCACCGGCGTTGAGTCAGGACGCCAAAATCGAAGAGTTGGCGATGCAGCTCCGCGGCGACGCCAGCGATGTAAGGCAAATCGTGAGCCGCTTGAGTGGATTCGTCTCGCGCGAAATCCGTTACGTCGGCTTGGAGCGCGGCAACGGCAGTGTCATTCCCAGGCCGACTTCAGCGACGCTGGAGCGCCGCTTCGGCGATTGCAAGGATAAGACCATGCTGTTCGTTGACTTGGCGCGTCATGCCGGGCTGGATGCCTATCCGGTGTTGGCCTCTACCGGGCGCATGTCGCTGACCAAACTGCTGTTGCCGAGCGGTGTGTATTTCAACCACATGTTGGCCTGCGTGAAATCGGTGCAGGCCGGCGAGATTTGCGTGGACCTGACCGATCCCGATACCGGCGGCGGTCATCTGCCTTACGCCTTGCAGGGGAGCGTCGCTTTGGCAGTCGGCCGCGACGCGGTCGCTCCGCATAAACTCGGCAGCGAACCGTTTACCTGGGTGGAGCAAACCAAGGCCGATAACCGGTTGATCGGTGACGGCAGTGTCCAGGAAAGCCTGGCCCGGACCTACGACACGCACTGGGCTGCAGAATTACGGCGTTCGTTGTCGGCGAAACCGAGGGAAGAGCGCGAGCGCTGGCTGCATGAAGATTACCGGTCGGTGATGGGCGACAAGGCCAAGCCCGAGTTCAGTGCGCAAGGATTGGAGGCGGTCGATTCCGGCGTCACGCTGGCGTCGAGCGCCGAATATCGGAATGTATTCGATCCGGCGATGCTCAAAATCTACCGCGACGTTGAACCCTGGTTGAATTCGTTGGTGAAAGACGTCAAGTCCCGAAATAAGTATTATCCGTACGCCTTTAAGGGCATTCATTACCGGAGCGAAATCCGTTACCAGTTGCCGGCCGGGAGAAGCGTCGGCAATGTCGGGCCGAAAGCCGATTATCTGTCGCCCTGGGGCGCGCTGCATCGGTATTACCGCCAGGAGGGCAATAGCGTGACCGCGTATACCGATCTGCAAATGCCGAGGGCGGACGTACCGGTCGAGAAATTGGCCGAATTCAACCGCTTTCTGGAATTGGCCGGTCAGGAGACCCGAATCTCGTTCACGCTGCGGGCAGCGGATTCGGCGCCGCGCTAGGCTCGGTTCCGCGAATTCGTCGGCTGTTGTCGGCGCCTTTTGAAAATCCCGCCGCGACAAGGTAGGCTAGCTGCCAAAGCCGATTGGATCACGCCGAGTATGACTAAAAGAAACCTGATAATTCTCGCCGCCCTGTTGTCGGCCGGTATCGCGTTTATTTACGCCCGCCGCCCGCCGCTACTGGAAGTCGAGACCTATAGGCTGGCGGAGGGCGAAGTCAGGGCTAGCGTCTCCAATACCCGGGTCGGCACCGTCAAAGCCTGTCGCCGCGCCTATTTGGCGCCTGCCACCGGTGGTCAAGTCGCCGCATTGCATGTCAAGGAGGGTGCCAAGGTTGGCCAGGGCCAGGTTTTGCTGGAAGTCTGGAATCAGGATTTGAAAGCCCAGGTCGCATTGCAAAAGGCGCAAATCGCGGCCAGCCGGGCCAGTGCCGAACAGACTTGTCAGTTAGCCGGAGGTGCCGAGCGCGAGGCGGCGCGGATGACTAAGTTGCGACAGCGCAATAACGTCGTGTCGGAAGAGCAGGTCGATAAGTCGCAGACCGGCGGCAAATCGCAGCGCGCGGCATGCGGGGCTGCGTTGCGGAATATCGAAGTCGCCGAAGCCCAGTTGGGCGTTGCCGAAGCCGCGGTGCAACGTACCTTGGTCAAGGCGCCTTTCGACGGCACGGTTGCGGAAGTCAATGCCGAATTGGGCGAATTCGTGACACCTTCGCCGCCCGGCATTCCGACGCTGCCGGCGATCGATTTGCTCGATGTCAGTTGCCTGACCGTATCGGCGCCGATCGACGAAGTCGACGTGGCCCGGATCAAAACCGGTATGCCGGCTTGCGTTTCGCTCGATGCGTTTCCGGATAAACGTTGCTCCGGCATCGTCACGCGAGTTGCACCGTACGTGTTGGAAAAAGAAAAGCAGGCGCGGACCGTGGAAGTGGAAGTGACCTTGCGCGACCCGAAAGACTTGGCCGAATTGTTGCCCGGCTACAGTGCCGATATCGAAGTGTTGCTGGCCGGTAAGGACAAGGCACTCCGGTTGCCGGCCGAAGCCATTCTGGAAGGCAATCGCGTGTTGCTGGTCGGTGCCGACAACGTTTTGCGCGAACAACGCTTCGAACCCGGCCTGGCTAACTGGAATTACACTGAGGTGCTGAGCGGACTGCGGGCTGGCGACCGGGTGGTATTGTCGGTGGGCAAGGAAGGCGTAGCGGCAGGCGTGACGGTGCGGGCCAAACCATGATCCGGCTCAGCGGCATCGAACGCCGGTTCCAGGTCGGCGAGCAGACCGTGCATGCGCTGAATGGTATCGATCTGGCTGTTAAGGCTGGCGAGTACATTTCGGTGATGGGGCCCTCCGGTTCCGGTAAATCGACGCTGCTGAACATCATCGCCTTGCTGGACCAACCCTCTGCCGGCCAATATTGGCTGAACGGCCGCGACGTCACCTGCCAGACCGACAACGAGTTGGCCCACACTCGGCGGGATAATATCGGTTTCGTATTCCAGTTCTTTCATTTGATTCCGCGCCTGACTGCGGCCGAGAACATCGAAATGCCGCTGATTCTGGCCGGAATAGACCCCAAGCGCCGCCGCGAGCAGGTGCAGCAGGCGCTCGCCGAGGTTAACCTGAGCGATCGAGCCGAGCATCGTCCCAATCAGTTGTCCGGCGGTCAATTGCAGCGTATTGCGATCGCCCGGGCCATGATCATGCGGCCGCCGATTTTGTTGGCGGACGAGCCGACCGGCAATCTGGATAGCAAGGCCGGCCAGGACATCATCAATTTGTTGGAAGAGTTGAATCGGCAGGGAGTGACGCTGATGGTGATTACCCACGACCAGCAAATCGGCGGGCGTGCCGGGCGCCGGCTGAAAATTGTCGACGGCCGCTTGGCCGATTAGCCCGGAATCAACGCAGAAAAGGCAGCAATACGCCGAATACGGCGATTAGCGCTGCGCCGAGCAAAGCGCTTTGGGCCGGAATTTGGCCGAACAGGGTCACGGCCCAGGCCAGACTCAAAACCGGTGCCAAATAACCGACCGAACTGACCAGGGCGGCGGGCGCCCGCTGATAGGCGCGGGTCATGAAATGTTGGGCGCCGCTACCGAATACGCCGACCAATCCCAGTAAGCCCCAAGACGGGTAGTCCCGCGGCAGCTCGGCGTCGAACGTCGCAAAATAGACTGCGTGCAGCGGCAGTGCGACCAGGCAAAAATAGAAAATCACCGTCTGCGGCGCGTTGCTGCGACCGGCCCTGGCCACCATCAGAAACGCCAGGGCAGAGAGGAGGCCGGATAACAAGGCCATGGATTGGCCGAGTAGATTGTGGCTGTCGTGCATATCGAACAGCAAAGACACTCCGGTAAATGCGCCGATAATCGCCAGCCAGACTCGTAAGGAGTTGTGCTGGCCGAGCACCAGCGGCCCGAGCAATGCGACAAACACACCGCTACTGGCGGTTAAAAATGCGCTTTCGCCGGGGCCGATGCGCACGATTGCGGCGAACGACAACATTAATGCCGCAGCGCCGAATAAGCCGCGTAACCACAGCGAGGGCCGACCGTCGCCGAGTAGCGTCCTGGTTTGGCCCCGGATTAAAGCCGGAAACAGCAGGATCAGCAAATTGGCCAGAATCCGGAAAAAGCTGATCACGCCGGCCGGCAGCGTGGCATCGAAGACGCGGATGGCATAAACGCTGGCGTTCATCAGAGAAAACAACAGGCAAGCCAATACCATGTCCAGCAAGCCCCCGCGAATTCCGGACTTGCTGTTCGGCGACGGTAAGGGATTCTTCACGCCGTCGCGTCCGGCTTAAACGGGACGGGCTCAACCGGATGCGGCGGTCTGGCGTTTGGCAATATGGCGGGGCGAGATTCCAAAATATTTGCTGAAGGCGGCACTGAAGTTACTGGCGTGATTATATCCGACCAACTCCGCGGCCACATCGATTTGGCAGGTGCCGGCTTCCAAGATGCGGTAGGCGTTATACATCCTAGTGTTCAGAACTATTCCGTAAGGTGTGTTCTCGAAATAATGGTGGAATAGTTTCTTTAATTTAAATGGATTGGTGCCGACGCGTTTGGCTAGTTGCGCGACCGAAGGCGGCGCGCGAAATTCCTGAATTAAAATTGTGCGGGCCGCATAAGCCATAGCCCGGTCTTTTTCGGTAAAGCCCGACCGATGATGAATGCTGTTTTGCCAGAGAGGATTTAATTCGGAGGCTAATATCGACATCGCTTGACCGTGCATGAACATGCGTTTTAACGGGGCCGAAACGTTGCAGGAAACTAATTGTTCGACGGCGATTAGCGCCGTGCTGGAAATAGGTTTCTGGCTTAATAAATTAATGCCGCCGTTTTTAAATAAAGCTGCTGAAGCGTTTTCTCCGAGATATTGGTCCAGCCAGGTTTTGGTCAGAGAAAAACGCAATTGCCACATTTCGCATTCGGCTTGGTATTGGCGCTCCCCGTCACTGGCATTAAAAGCGGTAATCGAGGTATAGCCTTCGTTGAAAACGATTGCGGTGCCGCCGCGCTCGACGAAACGCGAGCAGCCCCGCATGCCTAGCGTTACTACCAGACGCGGCTCCTGCCGCTCGATCCGGGTCGAGACGGCCAAGTCCCGGTTTGGCCGGTAGCGGGTTTCGATAAAGCTCAAATCCGTGTCGAGTGGGAACACTGCCGAATGGCCACTACCGAGTGCGTCAGGTAAAGATTGCCGTAATTGGTCCGACAACTGTTGCGCCGGTAAATCGTGTTGATCGATTTTATATTGTCCGGTAGTTTTTATGGCAGCTTCCAGCATAATATCGGCCCTTATTAAACTGTGTTATTTGGCGTGGTTTTCGGTAATTTTATTGCGAATTGTGACAGCAAATTTTTATACCATAAAAAATTACTCGGCTTGCCGGTTTATCTGCCGCCGATCAAATTATTTTTGCAGGGAGATTTAATAATTTCCCGTAGGGTTTTTTCGAAAAGATGTTGAAGGTTGTAACCAAAGGTTGGCGGCGATTGCGGATCAGACCAATCCGCCATTCCGGCCCCAGCGGGCGTCTTTGCCAGGCCAAGTCGTCAGCCGTTCTCCGCGGCAATCTGCCGGCGTTTTGCGACATGCGGCAAATCCGGCTTGAGGTACACTGTCGCCAACACCGTATCGGCAAAAGTCATGCTGCAGCGAGATTTACTGATTCAGGCTGTCAAAGCCATCCGCACCCAACCGATGCGCGCCGTACTGATTATTCTGGCGATGAGTATCGGCGTAGCGTCGGTCAACGTACTGACCGCGTTGGGCGACAGCGCCCGGCGTTATGTGGTGCATGAGTTCGAATCGTTGGGTACGCATCTGGTCATCGTATTGCCCGGACGCAACGAGACCACCGGCGGCCACCCGCCGCTGTTCGGCGAAACGCCGCGCGATTTGACGCTGGACGACGCCGCGGCCTTGTTCCGCAGCCGGCAAGTTGCCGCGATCGCGCCGGTCAGCATCGGTGCGGCGCCGGTGTCGGTGGCGGGATTGGAACGGGAAACCAATATCATGGGTTCGACCCATTCTTTGTTGCGGGTAAGGCACTTGACGATGGCCCAAGGCGTATTTTTGCCGGAGGCCGAAGCGGATAAGGAAATGCCGGTTTGCGTGATCGGCAAAAAAATCGCCGACGAGTTATTTGCCCGGCGTAAAGCCGTGGGGGAATGGCTGCGCATCAACGACCGTCGCTTCCGGGTCGTCGGCGTGTTGGCTAAGGAAGGCCAGTCGATCGGTACCGGATTCGACGAATTGGTGATTGTGCCGGTGGCATCGGCGCAGGCCTTATTCGATAGTCATTCGCTGTTTCGGATATTGATCGAAGCGCACACCGAAGCGGCAATGCATAAAGCGGTCGACGAGGTGCGGGCGATCATCAGATTACGCCACGAAGGAGAAGATGACGTGACCATCATCACCCAGGACAGCGTGGTCAATACCTTCGACAAAATCCTGACGGCATTGACCTTGACCGTGGCCGGGATTGCCGCAGTCAGCTTGGCGGTGGCCGGGGTGTTGGTCATGAACGTGATGCTGGTCAGCGTCAGTCAGCGCACCGCCGAAATCGGCTTGCTGAAGGCCTTGGGTGCGACCCGCGGCCAATTGTTGCGCTGGTTCCTGTGCGAGGCCGCATTACTGTCGTTGGCTGGGGCGTTGTGCGGCGTTTTGCTGGGAAGGGTCGGCCTCGCGGCACTGCAATGGTGGTTTCCGAACTTTCCGGTGGCCTTGCCGGCGTGGGCCATGTTGGCGGCACTGGCGGTAGCGCTGGTAACGGGGCTGGTGTTCGGCGTGATGCCGGCCCGCAAGGCGGCGGCCCTCGAACCGGTTGCGGCATTGAGTAGGCGCTGAGCGATGGCCTGGCAGGATTTGTTCAAACTCGCGCTCGGCAGCATCAGCAGCCACAGGCAGCGCTCGTTGCTGACGGCGTTGGGGCTGATCATCGGTATTGCCGCGGTGGTGATCTTGACCTCGATCGGCCGCGGCGTCCACGGCTTCGTCTTAGGCGAGTTCACCCAGTTCGGCACCCATTTATTGGCGGTTTATCCCGGCAAGACCACCACCTTCGGTTTATCCGGCGCCACCATCAGTACGGTGAGACCCCTGACGGCGGCCGATGCCGAAAGTTTGGGCGCGGTCGAATCCGTGTTGGCGGCGATGCCGCTGGTACAGGGTAATGCCAGGGTCGAGGCCGGCGATAAACAACGGCGCAGCAATGTGTTCGGCGTCGGTGCGGCATTGCCGCAGGTGTGGCGAATTGGCGTCGATATCGGCCGTTTTTTACCCGATGAAGGTGCCGACAACGCCAGACCGTTCGCCGTTCTCGGCAGCAAGGTGCGGCAGGAGTTGTTCGGCGGCGCCAGCCCGTTGGGGCAGCGCATCCGTATCGGCAGCGATCGGTTTCGGGTGATTGGCGTGATGCGCAGCAAGGGCCAGATGCTAGGCTTCGATCTGGACGATACGGTGTTCATTCCGAGCGCCAGAGCGATGGAGATGTTCGATCGCCAGGGGTTGATGGAAATCGACGTGCTGTATCGCGCGGACGCCAGCGTCGAGCGAGTCGAGCAGGCCGTCAGGCAGCGGATGTTGGCTCGGCACGGCGCGGAGGATTTTACGATCGTGACCCAGAACCAAATGCTGGAGAAAATGGATTCCGTGTTGAGTGTGCTGACTCTGGCGGTGGCGGCCTTGGGTGGAATCTCGTTGTTGGTCGGCTCGGTCGGGATATTGACGATCATGACCATTGCCGTTTCGGAGCGAGTATCGGAGATCGGCTTATTGCGGGCGATAGGTGCCGAACGCGCTGCAGTGTTCCGTTTGTTCCTTTCGGAAGCGGTGCTGCTGAGTCTGGCCGGCGGTGCGGGCGGCGTGGCGTTGGGCATAGGTGCGGTCAAACTCGTGGCCTTACTGGTGCCGGCTTTGCCGTTGCAACTGGCCTGGAACTACATCGCGCTGGCGTTTGCAGTGTCGTTGGCGATCGGCGCCGCAGCCGGAGTGGCACCGGCGATAAAAGCGGCGCGATTGAATCCGTTGGATGCCTTGCGCGCCGAATGAGGCCAAGGCCGCTAAATTCTGTTGTTACAGTTGATCCCGAAATTCCCGCACTCTGCCATCGAATTATGGCGGCTTAGCGCGCAGGCTAGTATTTCTCAGTTGACTTCGTGATAATTGCGCGCGGTCTGAGTGGCCCGGTTTTTTTAAAGCCTTTTCATCTCAGGTCGCCGTTATGGCAACTGAGTCTACGAGAAAATCGTGGCTCGCTTGCTTTCAAAATACTTACATGGAACAGGATTAGTCATTTATGAGAACCATAACAAAAACTTCTTTGGCAATTTTCGGCGGTTTGGCAATGGCGATGAATGCCGGTGCGGCCTGGAGTTCGCCGACCCACGCTACCGCATTGATCGACTGGAGTTCGCTTACGATCAAGGCCGTGGGTTTGGGCGACGTCGCGCCGACTTACACGCTGAGCGGACTGGGGGGTAATTCCAATTCCAACACCAGCGATTGGCTGCGTTGGAGCAGCGATACCTCCACTTCGGGTAATGTGTTCGGTGCCGGTGTAGGCGGCAGTAGCCAAGGTAGCGGCTCGGCTTCGGCGCAACGCAGCGCCAATTTCACGATATCCGGCAGCGGTTTTCTGATGCTGTCGGCGAATTATTCGCTCAGCGCCCAGATCAACGGCAACAATTGCTACGATTACTACTGTTACGGTACGAACGCGGCCAGTGCCAGCGTCAGTTTCGATCTGACCAACGTGTCCGGCTCGCAAAACCACCAGTCCCATGCCGCGCAGTCGTTAAACTTGGGCAATTCTTGGCAACCGGGTTTGACTTCCGACAGCAAGCAGGGTGTGTTATCGGTCGGGGTGATCGTCAATAACGGCGATGTGTTGAATTTCTCCGCCGCGGTTGCCGCCTCGGCTTCGGATACCATCAGCGGGCAGACCGAATTGCCGGGGGCTGGTAGTGTGTTATTGAACAGTGGTTCCGGCTCGGTAACAACTACTTTGGTCACGTTCCCCGTGAATTTTCAATTGACTGCGGTACCTTTGCCGGCAAGCGTCTGGTTGATGGGATCCGCTCTGGCCGGGCTGCTGGGGCTTGGTCGGAAACGGCAGGCCTTGCTAGCGTAACCTGGCGGCGCCGGCCGCAGCCGCGTCGACGGTTGCGGCCCGGCCGGCTTCGTGGCGGCGGATTCTCGGCTATGCTTATCCCGCTACCGATCATCCGACCACGAGGCCATTATGCTGAACATCAATAATTACTATGAGCGGTTGGTCATCGACCGCTTGTGGAAACTCGCCGAGCAATCTGACGAGCCTTTCCGGCAGGCGTTTCAAGAGGATGTCGCTTGTCTGGCACTGAATAAATTGCCGCCGTGTTATGTGCGCAATACCATCGATAAAGGCATTAATGTCAGCGAAGAGCACTATTTGCAGATGGTCGCCGCAGTGGAAACCGCTGTCGAGCAAGCGATGCAACAGGTGTTGAGCCGGCCGCGCCTCGATCGGGAATCGGCCGAATGAAGTCCAGGTTGTCGGTGTTGTATTTTGGCGCTTGTCTGGCGGCTTGCAGTGGTCCGCAGTCGGAATCGACCTCGGACACTATATCGGCCAATGGCAGGTCGCAACAAAACGCCGCCGAAGCTTTGCAGCAGGCCAAACAGGCGGAAAGGCAGGTGTTCGACAGTGCCGAGCGACAGAAAAAACAGGCTGATGAGTTTTGACGAGATTCAGCCCCGCCGTGCCACACGGCGGGGCCGGGTTGGCGGGTTATTTCAGTTTAGGGCAGTCGATATAATCAGGATGCGCCGAAATAACCACGGCGACGCGGTGCTTTTGGTCCGCCGTGTTATCGGGGCCGCCCGCTTCGCCGATCGCTTTGACGATCAATTGCGTGGCTCTGGCGCCATTGCTAATCAACATTTCGCTAACGGTTTTGGCCCTTCTTTCCGATAACGCTTGGTTAGCGGCCGGTTTACCCACGGTGTCGGTAGATGCGGTGACAGTCGCTGTGGCATCGGGGTGGTCGTGTAAAAAGTGGCCGATATGGCTGATGGTGTCTTCCTTGGTTTTGAACGGCACGTGGCTACCGGTTTTGAAATAGGCCACGGTTTCATGAATGGTTTCCACGTGATGATGGTTATGTGAATGCACCTCTGTCAGCCACGCACACATTTCTTTTTCGGACTCCAACCGATGCTGGGCTGCGGCATGAGCGGCTTCCAACGCGGCTTGTTTCTCGTCGATATTCCAGTAGTAGCCCTTTTCCCAGTGTTCCAGAATCTCGTTGGCGGTTTCCAGGTTTTCTTCCGCCAATTCCTCGTGCAATATGGATTGGCCGTAGTGACCGGCCATGGCCGCATCGATTTCAGCTTTCAGGGCGGAAGTGTCTTGCTTGGGCGTGCTGCAAGCGCTCAGCGTTAAGGCGATGGCCGCGGCAGGCAGATATATGTATTGTTTTTTCATGGTTGTATTCTCCTTAAACTCGTAGCGCTTAGCTTATTCGCCGTCGTCCAGCGGACCGTAATGGGTCCAGTAGCCGGGCAAATGCAGACCGAAGTAGCGGGTATCCTCGCTAAACCGCTCCCAAGGGTAAGCCGGGGAAATAAACTCGTCGCTAGGGATAGGGGCGCTGATAAATTCCACCGCGCCGATCAAGGTACGGTCAACCGTATGGGCTACGCCGCGCAGCAAACCCCAACTCATCCCCAGCAGGATGTTTTGTTCGCTGCTGATGTTGACGATATTTTTGGGTAATTCGAGGATACCGCCGGCCATATTAAAAAAGCCCTGGCTGACTTTGCTGGTGAAACCGGACAAGTAGCTTTGATGGCCGTCGGCATTGACCGCCGGCGCCAGCAACATGCCGGTCAGGAGGCAGGTGATGACAAATTTGTTTTTTTTCATTGTAGTATCTCCCATGGTGTTGCAATGATGATTCCGGTTAGCATCTATAAGCATAGCAGTAGAATGCCGAACACATTGGCGTTCAGACACTAACCCATGCCGGGCACAATTGCAAACCTCAAGAGCGGCGGTTTGGCCGGGTTGCGGCGGCTGATCGAAGCCGTTTTTTGAAGGAGTGAGCGGTGCCGGCTCGGGCAGGGGCGGACTGGTTGCGGGTCACGGGCCGATTTCCACCCGGTTACGGCCGTTTTTTTTGGCGAGATACAAGGCGTCGTCGGCGGTGCGGATGATGTCGTCCAGCGCCATAGTGCCATCGATCCGGCGGGTACACAGGCCAATAGACAGCGTCGATGGGATCGTGAAATTCTGGTAGCGGAAGCAGTGTTGCAGCACGGTTACTCGAATGCGTTCCGCCAGAGCAACCGCGGCTTCGGCGGAAATTTCCCGCAGCAGCATAATGAATTCCTCGCCGCCGTAACGTGCTAGCAGATCTTCGCGGCGCATTTCCGCTTGCAGGATCTTCGCCAGATCGCGTAGAACCTGATCCCCGGCCAGATGGCCGTAGTTGTCGTTGGTCAGTTTGAAGTGGTCGGCGTCGCACATCATCACCGTCAACCGGCTCCGGTTGCGTTTGCAGTACGAAAACTCCTGCTGGGCCCGGGAAATAAAAGCGTTTCGGTTCAAGACCTGGGTCATCGAATCGATGTTGGCCGCTTCGTAAAGCGCCTGTTCCGACAGCGCTTCGTTCGGTAACTTGTAATCGATTTTCAGGTAAGTGTCGCCGATGCGGATTCGATCCAGTAGTTGCACGAGATGGCGGGTAATGCGTCGGTTGTTGACGAAGGTGCCGTTGGTGGAGTTAAGGTCTTCCAGATGCACCTGTCTGCCGTCTAGCGAAAGCAGGCAATGGCGGCGCGATATTTTCGGGTCGGCGATCGCGATATCTGCGCTAAGCTCGCGGCCCAGAACGTGCCGGGTGGCCATCAGCGGGAATTGTTTGCCTTGGTCTCTGCCGGACAGCACCACCAAGTAAGGCTGCAAATCCGCGCCGTCGCGGCCGGTTTGGGTGGGCTTGCCGGTCAGCGTATTCGAAAATGCGTTTAGTGTGGGATCGGGAGGGGCGGTCATTGCCTGATTCGGCGGGGTGGCGCCGCGGCCGGTAACGTCGATTGGCGAAAATTCCATGCTTGGCCCAATCGGTTGCAGCGGGTAGCGGAGGCCGGCCAAAAACGGTTTTGCATGGTCAATATTCGTGATCTGCTGATACGGCGCCCAGTGTCGCAGATAGGCCGATTGCTCGCAAGCCGCGAGCTTTTAAATCGGCTGTTGCCGCAGGGCTGTTCCGCGGCAACAAGGCAAGGCCTTATGCAAAAGCCTTTTTGAAAAACTCCGGCATCGCCAGACTGGCTTTGTGGATATCGCTGTTGTAGTACACAGTGTCGAAACTTTTATTGATTGCATCCTGTTCTCGGAACGCGGCGAAGGCGTTCTTGCCTGCCATGGTTGCGCTCCACCAGCCGGATGGATAGATGCATTGCGGGAAGAACACGGTCTGGTAATGGTTAAAACCGCCGGCCCGCATCTCGTCGCGCATTTCCCGCAGGATGTGCATGTGCAGCAAAGCCGATTCGCTTTGTTGGACGACGATGCCGTTTTCGGTCAAGGCTCTGAAGCAGTCCTTGTAAAAGTCGGCGCAGAACAAGCCCGCCGCCGGTCCTACCGGATCGGTGCTGTCGACGATGATGATGTCCACGCTGTTAGGCGCTGCATCCTTCACCCATTTGATGCCGTCGATGAATTTCAGCTCGGCCCGTGGATCGTGGTTGGACTCGCACAATTCCGGGAAATAAATTTCGGACAAGCGGGTGACGCGTTCGTCGATGTCGATCTGCACGGCTTTTTCGACGTCTGGATGTTTCAGCACTTCGCGGAGCGTACCGCAGTCGCCGCCGCCGATGATCAGTACGTTTTTGGGGGCAGGGTGGGTAAACAATACCGGGTGGCTCATCATCTCATGGTAGAAGAAATTGTCCCGGGTCGAAACCATGGTGCAACCGTCAATCACCATCAAATTGCCGAATTGTTCGGTCTCGTAGATTTCCAGAAACTGAAACTCCGACTGCTCTTCGTGCAATTTGCGTTTGATTTTTAATGAAAAGGCGGAGCCTGACGGCTCTTGCGCTTCGCTGAACCAGGTGGCGTCGAGCATGAGTTGTCCTCAAAAAGTCATAAAAGTCGCGGCATTATACTTTAGAATCCCTGCATCTATATGACAGTACGGGGAACCTGAGTGCCGGCACAAGCATGGTCGATTGAACAGGCAAAACAGCTTTACGCGATTCAACAATGGGGCGACGGTTATTTTTCGATTAACCAACACGGCCATGTCTGCGTCAAACCGAGCAGCGACAATCCGTTGGCAATCGATTTGTTCGAAGTGGCCGAGGCCTTGCGCGGTAAAGGCTTGAATCTGCCGGTACTGGTACGCTTCACCGATATTCTGCCCGACCGCATTCGCCGGCTGCAGCAGGCTTTCGATCAGGCCAGAACTGCTCATGGCTACGCTGGACATTACACGCCGGTATACCCGATCAAGGTCAACCAACAGGGCAACGTGGTGGAGGCCATCCTGTCTGCCGACAATATCGGTCTGGAAGCCGGTAGTAAGCCGGAGTTGCTGGCGATTTTGGGTTTAGCCAAAACCAACGGTACCATCGTCTGCAACGGTTACAAGGACAGGCTTTACATCCGGATGGCGCTAATGGGCCAGCTGATGGGTTTGTCGGTGTTCATCGTCATCGAAAAGCCGTCCGAGCTGGAATTGATCCTGGAAGAAGCGGCCAAACTGCAGGTCAAACCGTTGATAGGTCTGCGGGTGCGGCTGTCGACCATCAGTGCCGGCAAATGGCAAAACAGCGGCGGCGAAAAGTCCAAATTCGGTTTGCATGCCAGTGAAGTGCTGCAGTTGGTTGAGTACTTGCGCCAGGCGCAGATGCTGGATTGCCTGCAACTGATGCATTTTCATATGGGCTCGCAGATCGCCAACATTCACGACATTAAATTGGCCTTGAAGGAAGCTGGCCAGTTTTATCTGCAATTGCGTCGGCTCGGTGCCGAAATCAGTACAGTGGACGCCGGCGGCGGCTTGGGCGTGGATTACGACGGCAGCGGCTCGCGGCGGGAATGTTCGATCAACTACAGCATGTCCGAATACGCCGACAATATCGTCCGCGCCTTTGCCGAGGTCAGCCGGCAGCACGATTTGCCGCAGCCCAACATCATTACCGAGTCGGGCCGGGCCATTACCGCCCACCATGCCGTGCTGATCACCAACGTCACCGAAGTCGAGCGTTTGCAGGGAGCCGGCTTGGTTGCCAAGCATTTCGATAACGTCAGCGAGGCTTATCATAATGCTCAATTCGATATGGCCGAAGCCCGCGCCCGTTTCGTGCAAGGGGATATCGATTTAGCCGATTTGGCTGCGGCCGAGCGGCGCTACGTCGGATTATGTCAGCAGATTCAGGAGCAATTGAATCTGGATAACCACCATCATCGGGAAATTTTGCAGGAGCTCGACGAAAAACTGGCGGACAAGGTGTTTTGCAATTTCTCGCTGTTTCAGTCGATGCCGGATATCTGGGGCATCGATCAGATCTTCCCGATCATGCCGATTCACCGCTTACACGAGCAACCAATCCGGCGTGCGGTATTGCAGGATTTGACCTGCGATTCCGACGGCAGGATCGACCAGTATGTCGATCGGCAAAATATCAGCAACACCTTGGCGCTGCACGCAATCGGCGATGACGAAGATTACTTGATCGGTTTTTTCATGGTCGGCGCCTATCAGGAAATCCTGGGCGACATGCACAATCTGTTCGGCGATACCCACTCGGTCAACGTCGAACTGGCGGCCGGCGGCTACCGCTTCAGCGATTTTATGGAAGGCGAAGATGTCAGCGAGTTGCTGGATTACGTGCACATCGATGCCGAGGCGCTGAAAGCCGCTTATCGGCGTAAACTGGACGGCGCAGCGTTGACGGCAGAACAGAAAGCCGGCTTCGAACAGGAGTTGTCGGCCGGATTGAATGCTTATACCTACTTGGAAAAATAGCTTCCTTAGAGTGACACAGGACGGGCGCAGACGATGAAAACGGGATTTATCGGTTTGGGGGCAATGGGGCTGGGCATGACCCGCAATTTGGCCAAGGCCGGTCATTTGGCTGCGGTGTATAACCGAACTGTGGAGAAAGCTGCGGCCTTGGCGGCGGAAACGGGTGCGGAGGCTTGCGGTAGCATAGAACAGCTCGCTGGCAATGCCGAGGTCATAATGATTTGCGTGTCGGCCGACCAAGACGTACTCGACGTGGTGGATGCCGTTTGCATCGGCGTCAAGCCGGGGACTGTGGTCGTCGATATGTCTACGGTCAGTGGCGAGACTGCGAGAATAGCGGCGGCAAAGCTTGCCGAAAAACAAGCGGAATTTCTGGACGCGCCGGTATCCGGTGGCGTAGAAGGTGCCAGAAACGGCACTTTGGCAATGATGGTCGGCGGCGACGCGGGAGTACTGGAGCGGGTGCGGCCGGTATTGACCGCGATGACCGCACGGATCGAACACATGGGCGGCGTTGGTGCCGGCCAGGCTTGCAAGGCGGTTAACCAAATCATGTGCGCCGGCATCAATCAGGCCGTGACCGAAGCTTTGGCGTTCGCCGCCGCGCAGCAATTGCCGCTAGACAAGGTTGTAGATGTGATAGCGGGCGGGGCCGCCGGCAATTGGTTTTTGCAACATCGCGGCAAGACCATGACCAACAACCAGTACGCACCGGGTTTCAAGTTGGCGCTGCATCACAAGGATTTGCTCATCGCCGAACGGATGGCGGCGCAGGTTGGACTGACATGTCCATTAACGGCAGCAACGCTGGCGGATTATGCCAAACTAATGGCACAAGGGTACGGCGACGAGGATATCTCGGCGTTGTACCGGTTAAAACAGCAATGATCTTTCAATTAGCTTACAAGGTGTAACAATGAAAATTACGGTATTTGGCAGTGGATACGTCGGTTTGGTCACGGGAGCCTGCTTGGCCGAAGTGGGTAATCAAGTGCTGTGCATGGACGTCGATCAACGGAAAATCGACCAGCTGAAACAGGGTGTTATCCCGATCTACGAGCCCGGTTTGGACGAGATGGTCAAGGATAATGTCGCCGCCGGCCGGCTAAGCTTTACCACCGACGTCAAAGAAGCCGTCGATTTCGGTTTGTTCCAATTCATCGCCGTCGGTACTCCGCCGGACGAGGATGGGTCGGCCGATTTGAAATATGTGTTGGCGGTAGCGAAAAGCATTGCCGAACACATGAACGATTACAAAATCGTCGTCGACAAATCCACTGTGCCGGTCGGTACCGCCGATAAAGTGAAGCAGACCGTGGCCGACGCGCTGGCCCAGCGCGGCCAGAGCTTGGAATTCGATGTCGTGTCCAATCCGGAGTTTTTGAAGGAAGGCTCGGCGCTGGACGACTTCATGAAGCCCGACCGCATCATCATCGGCACCGACAACCCACGTACCGCCGAGCTGCTAAAAGCGCTATACGCGCCGTTCAACCGTAGCCGCGAGCGGGTGATCACGATGGACATCCGCTCTGCGGAGCTGACCAAGTACGCCGCCAACGCGATGCTGGCGACCAAAATCAGTTTCATGAACGAACTGGCCAATCTGGCCGAGCGGCTGGGTGCCGACATCGAACAGGTGCGCCACGGCATCGGTTCCGACAGCCGGATCGGTTATAGCTTTATCTATCCGGGTTGCGGCTACGGCGGTTCCTGCTTTCCGAAAGACGTCAAAGCCCTGGAGCGCACCGCCCGCGACAACGGCTATCACGCCGAGTTACTGAGTGCGGTCGAAAACGTCAACGACCGGCAGAAACACCGCTTGTTTGAAAAAATCAGCGCGCATTACCCGGATGGCGTCAAAGGCAAAACCTTTGCCTTGTGGGGCCTGGCCTTCAAACCCAATACCGACGACATGCGCGAAGCACCTAGCCGGGTACTGCTGGAGGCATTGATCGATGCCGGCGCCGTGGTCCGGGCCTACGATCCGGAAGCACTGCAAGAAGCGCAGCGGATCTATGGCGACAAGGCTGGTTTGGTTTATTGCGCGAAACAGAATGAAACCTTAAACGATGCCGACGCGCTGGTCATCGTTACCGAATGGAAACAATTTCGCAGCCCGGATTTTGATGACTTGGGGCATTTGTTAAAGGACAAGGTGATATTCGACGGGCGGAATATGTATGAGCCGAGGTTGGTTAAGCAGTTTGGGTTGCAGTATTACGCGATTGGGCGTTGATTAGTTTTTTCTTGGATTCCGTTCGCCCTGAGCTTGTCGAAGGGCTATCGAAGTTGAGGTGTGTCGCTGGCGCGACGGCTTGATTTAATGTCGGTTCTCGCACTGACGGGCGAGATACTTTTCTTTGCTTGTCCAAAGAAAAGTATCCAAAAGAAAAGACACCCGGATTCCGCTTATTCCCTGCGCGCCGAAGCTTTTGAACGGGGTTGCCGAAAGGGGCTCCTGCCCCTTCGTCAACGTGCGGCATCCATGCCGCACCCCTTCGGGCTATTCCGTTCAAAAGCTTCGGTGCTCGGCGCGGCATACGGGAGAAACCCCGTCGTGGGATTGGTGGAGTAGCTCCGAATAGCGAAGCGTATTCGGAGGAATGAGGGATTTTGATCTATTACCGATAGCGCTATATGTCGAAATATTTAAATCCAACATGCGTCCGATTACGCTAAGCTAATCGGACCTGTCACGTTATTGCTTGCTGATCGTCAACCTCTACACTTGGGGATTAAGTCTTCTCGCCTCCTACTCGTTTTTGTCCTCGTTCCCACGCGCCGCGTGGGAATGCAGACAATCCGCGCCAGCGGTAACAATGACCAAGCTATTAAACGAGGTCAAATTCATGGGCCGCAGCCGTTACCGCATTCTCCAATCAGACCATCCCCATTTCATAACCTGCACCGTACTGAACTGGATACCATTATTCACGCGTCCGACTACGGTGCAAATCGTGCTGGACGCTTTGCTCTACCGCCAACAAATGCACAATTGGCGAATCTACGGCTATGTCATTCTGGAAAATCATCTGCACTTGCTGGTACAAGCTGACGATTTACCCAATCAAATAGCCCACTTCAAGTCTTATACCGCGCGGCAGTTGATCGATTATTTGCAAGCTATGAATGCCGAGCGCTTATTGAAGCAATTGAGCTGGTTTCGCAAGGCGCATAAAACTGATCGGGGTTATCAATTGTGGGAAGAAGGTAGTCACCCGCAGCTGATCGACCGCCCCGATGTTTTGCGGCAGAAATTGGATTACATCCACCTGAATCCGGTTAAACGTGGTTATGTCGATTTGCCGGAGCATTGGCTGTATTCGAGTGCCCGGAATTATGCGGTGCAAGAAAGAGTGTTGCCGATCTATCGGGATTGGTTTTAGCTGATGACCGCAGCGCGGTTTGTTTGCGTTCCCACGTGGCGCGTGGGAACGAGATAATAAAACCCAGCGTTAACGATTTCTCGCTGGATTTCGCATTGCTCTACCCAGCCTATTTACTATTATGCTTCGGGGCTGCGAGGCTTGCCAGCGTAAGGTCCCCACAGGCCGTCTGTGCGCCATACTTCGGCAAACTTGCTTTCTCGTCCGTCATCGCGACTAGTTGGATAGTACTCACCACCGATGTATTGATCTACGCTGGTTACCGAAGCCGAGTAGTCGGAATATGGCCCGGTCAGCGGATTGAAAGGGACATAGATATGTGGCTCCCTAACATACTCATCCCCAAGTTCGTCAATTTCCAGAATGGCTTCAAAAGGGATGAGCGCTTCCAACTCAAACCACGCTTGGTTCGTTTTGGGAATTTCGTTCCAGAATGAGTAGATCTCCTGTCGCAACTGCCAGTTGTCAGGGTTACCTCGCCAAGGGTCGTGGTGCGGACGAGCGTCATCAAGCACAAAGGCAGCATCCCAGGCAGTGCTGTCATCGTTGATGTACGCGAAGTGCCGCCTGACCGTGAACAAGAGCCCGGAGTGGCAGAGCCCTTTGTAGCTTGCCATGATCCATGGCGGTTTCCGCTCAAAGTCCGGTATCAGAGCGCTGTAAGGATACTCGAGTGCATCTGGCGCGCGGAGCAGGACGTGTTGGTAACTGCGAGTCTCTAGCACTCGATGAGCTTTGCGCTTAATGGCAAGCCGGGCACGCAACTCAGTTTTCTGACTCCTGCGGCGAATCGCTAGCGAGACTCCGAAGTATGCAAAGAGCAGGGAATCGTTTCTGGGTTGGAACAGGAGGTCTTCGAGTTCTGCTTTGCCCCAGAGATGCCACTCCTCGATGCCAAGTTCTTCACACCGTGTTCGGAAGGTGTCGCGTGAGCGCTTGGAGAAGTCGCATGCTGCAGTGAACACGATCCCATGCAGTCTTTCGCCGGAGGCTAGCTTTGTGTCGTTCAGGTAGCCCTTCAGTTTGGCAGGAGAAATCGTCCGCTCCCTCTTGCATTGAATCAGCCATAGGCGATCGGTGCTGCCCGTGACCACCATCTGTTCGTCTGTTTCATTAGGCTCATCGTCCTGCGTAATCTCGAAGCCCCGGGCGTCAAAACCATCGTCGGAGCCAGCGCGGCCGGTTGCTTCTAGGCGGCGCCAACGCTTGAAGTCATACACTAACTGTCGCACTAGATCTTCGAAGCGCTTCGGCTCGAGGTCTTCAAAGTGTAATGGCCCCAAAGTACGAGTAACTGGCAATGCGTGCTCCTAAAGTCTGGCTGTTCCGTGTCGGCAAGCTTGAGAGATGGAATCCAAGGCCTAACAAGTAACTCAGGGCGAACGGAATAGTTGTAAGCCATTCAGCCCAAATAAAGTTAGTAAGACCGCAGCTGACTATGCTTCACCCCATACCCAAAATAAATCAAAAACCCTAGCAGCAGCCAAATCAATAACCTGATCCAGGTATCCATCGGCAAGCCGGCCATCAAGCTCAAGCACACTAAAATCCCGCCAATTGGCACATAGGGCACGGCCGGGCATTTGAAATGGCGTTCCATTTCCGGGTGGCTGTTACGCAAGATCCAGACACCGCCGCAGACCAGGACGAAGGCGAACAAGGTGCCGATGCTGACCAGTTCGCCAAGTTTCTCGATCGGCATGAAGCCGGCCAGCAAGGATACGGCGACGCCGACCAGGATGGTTGATAAATGCGGGGTTTGAAACTTCGGGTGGACTTGGGCGAACAACGGCGGCAGCAGTTGGTCTTTAGCCATGGAGAAGAAAATCCGGCTTTGACCCATCAGCAATACCAGCATCACCGAGGTCAGGCCGGCGATGGCGGCGATTTTGATGATCGGCGACAGCCAGCCCATGCCGACGTGGTCGACCGCCAGTGCGATCGGTGCCGGTACATTCAATTCGGTATAGGAAATGATACCGGTCAATACGCCGGCGACCAGAATGTACAACAAGGTGCAGACCGCCAGCGAGCCGATGATGCCGATCGGTACGTCGCGTTGCGGGTTGATGGCTTCCTGTGCGGCGGTGGATACCGCATCGAAACCAATGTAAGCGAAAAAAATCACGCCAGCTCCGGTCAATACGCCGCCGAAGCCGAACGGTGTGAAATTCGACCAATTCGCGGTATCGACGTGGCCGGCGCCGGCCACGATGAAGATCACGATCACCGCCGATTTGATCAATACCATGACGAAATTGAAGATTGCGGATTGGCGGATGCCGAGCACCAATAACCCGGTCAGCAGCAGGATGATTGCGGCGGCGGGCAGGTTAACGAAGCCGGCTTCGGGATTGGCCAGATAAGCCGTGGTGAGATAGGTGGGTAGATGCACGCCTAAAGCGTCGAAGAAGCTGGTCAAGTAGCCGGCCCAGCCGATCGCTACGGTGCTGCTGGCCAGCGCGTATTCCAGGATCAAGTCCCAGCCGATAATCCAGGCCATCAGTTCGCCCATCGTGGCGTAGGCGTAGCTGTACGCGCTGCCGGACACCGGGATCATCGCCGCCAATTCGCTGTAACACATCGCTGCCAGACCGCAGGCGATACCGGCCAAAATAAACGAGACGACGATGGCCGGGCCGGCATATTTGGCGGCGGCGATGCCGGTCAGCACGAAGATCCCGGCTCCGATGACGGCGCCGATGCCGAGGATGGTCAAGTCTTTGGCGGTCAGGGTTTGTTTCAGGCCGTGCTCGACATCGGTCAATGCGTCGACCGATTTGCGTTGCAGCAGTTGCTTGGGAATTTGCATGAGCGGTCTCGGTTATTTAGTTTGGGCGGATGTGACGGAGTCGGGCAGATTCTTGGCGCCGTCGAAGCGGGTGCCTTGCAAATTCGCGCCGGTAAAAATTGCATCGTGCAATTTCGCTTCCGAGAAGTTGGCGTTGCTGAGGTCGGCTCCGCTCATATCGGCACCGTCCATTTCGGCGGAATACAAGTCGGCGTTCTGCAAATTGGCTTTCACCAATTTGGCGTGTTTCAGCATGGCTCGGCCGAGTTGAGCGTTGCGTAAATTGGCTCCGCTTAGGTTGGCACCCTTCAAACTGGCGCGCATCAGACCCATCGATTGGTTTTTCATGTCGGCAGCCCACTGTACGTTGCTGAGATTGGCATTGCTCAGGTTGGCGCCGTCCATGATCGCCACCACCCGGCTGCCGCTCATGTCGGCCTTGCTGAGGTCGGCGTGCATCAAGCTGACCCCGAAAATGCTGGTATTGGCCAGATTGGCGCCGCTTAGCTGGATGCGGGTCATCACCGTCAGGTCCAGCGTCAGGCCTTGCAGATTAGATTTGTTCAAATTCGAGCGTCTAAGATCGGCTCCCCACAAGTCGGCGTTGCGAAAATCCAGGTTGGACAAGTCCAGATCGGTCAGATCCTTCCGCCGTAAGTCGGCTGGGTGTTGCTTGTCGGCCTTTGCGAGCAGTTGCTCGACTTGGGCTCGATTGAGTTCGGCGGCTAGGGTTGGTATCGGGCCCATTGCAATTGGGATTGCAAAAAGCACCGCTTTGATTGGGAAGTTCATAAAGTCTCCTGACCATTTGCAAGGGAGTTAGGCTGCTTGGGTTTGGAAAATACGATGATATTGGCGTGCTGCTCCGCAATCGAAAAACCGTGCGGAACAAGTATTTCCGCCATTTTCTGCTGCCAATCGATACTAACAGGCGCTCTGGCGATATCGTTGCTAGGTAGCGCTATAAAATAAAATGGTCTAACCGTTGTAACCGAGTTAGACATTTCTATAACATCCATTAAGCTCTTATCCAAATTTCTGGCGTTAAAGTCCAGGGTTCTGACCGGACGGCCGGTCACTCGGCGCAAAGCACCGCCCACATTCGATATTAATAAGGCATCTCCCGGAAGAGCGGATACGGTGTTCTGGATAATTGGATCGCGGCTAATTTTAAAGATAATTTCGTTCGATAGTATTTTATATTTTCCGGTAACTGGCTGCGCCGCGGCAACAATGTCTGTAGACTGGTTGAGGCTGTTCAGAATGTCTTCGGTTTTTTCGATGTCGGATTTAATAAAATATAAGTGGCCGGCAATAATGATGGTGCCAATAGCGACACCGACGGCTTTGTAATATGGGCCTTGATTTTTGATGCGAAAAGCAACTAAAAACAGGGGGAAAAATATCCAGCTAAAAGGATATACGTGGCGGATCAGATCTCCCGGATCCAGGCCGTGGTAAGTATGGGCAATGACTAGCATTCCGCTCGAAGATGTGAGCAATAGCAGCGCGAATAAAATAAAGAACTTTTCGGTTAAATTGTAGCTATGCCGGTGTTTCCAACAAAAGTAAGCGAATAGAGTTGCCAGCGGAAGCCCGATTGAAATTAAGCGCAAAAAATCCCACGACAACATCGATATGTCCCGCGAGCCACTCAGGTCAAGTAGGATGGCTTCAATTAAAACGCGTAACGAAATCAGCGGCGTTGAAAAGTAACCTTGATTGACTTTGTAGGGTAGTGCTTCGCCAAATAGACTAATATTCCTCCAGAGTAAGGCTATTACGATAGGGGTTAAGCCCAATAGAAAAAATCCGAAAATTTTGGCAATCTTTTTCGGGCTTTCCTGTCTTAATGCTCCTAGTACTAGTAGTGCCGAAAAAAAAGATAAAAAATATGCCAAGCCAACGTTTCTGATGGCATAGGCAATGCCGGCGATAAATCCGGACAAAACAAATAATTTTAAATTTTTATGCTTATCTTCATATTGTAGGCTTCTAGTTGTTACGCCCAGGGAAATCAAGATCAGCAAGCTATAAACCGGCTCAGTAAATGGGCCTGGGCTGAATAAATAAAAGCTGGGGGCGCTTGCGATTATTGCTGCGGATAGAATCGAAAACGTCAGACCGATTAGTGGCCGTAGGAGAAAGGCAAGGGCGGAGGGCGTTAATATCCAGCAAATTCGAGAAATCCACAGGTCGGCGGCGGTGGGTGGCAGACCGAATTGTGTAACCAGATAAATTAGTATTCCGTAGCCTGGCGGTTGATATATGGTTGGTTCGTAATCCACGGTATAGTTGTTCGCCGCCCAAGGCGTTCTGGTTAAGCCGTGGCCCTTGATGAAATTTTGAGCTTCTTCGTAGTAGCTGTCGTTACTCGGGTAGAATCTTATCGAATCGATAAATGCTGTCAGATTCAATACGATAATTGTGCTTAATAGCAGCAACGGCAGGTATATGTAGAAAAAGTCCCGTAGATTGGGGCGAATATGCAAACTAGCCGTCAGACCGTTTTTCATGGTTTTTCCTGTGACTCTCAAGGTAATCGTATTGTATATCAATAATTTTAGGCTGGTAAGGCGGCGCCAGGAGTTGCTGCCGGAAACTGGCGATGTTAGTGAAATTGCCTATACTTGACCATTGATCGGTGCGTTGTTTCGGCTCTGGCGGGAATACGAAACGGCAGTTTTTATTTTATAAGGGTCGAAAATACATTTGCGGCTATGCTGTTAAAATAGTCGCTATAAAATATAACAAATATTGAATGGTGGCATCATGTTATCGATAATTGTTCCGGCATATAACGAGCAGGAAGTGCTAGATCAGTTTTATGCTCGTGTGACGGTTGTGTTACAAACCGCCGCTCCGGACTACGAGTTGATTTTTGTCAATGACGGTAGCCGAGATGGCACTCTGCAGTTATTAGAGAGATTGTCGGAATCGGATCCGCGAGTTGTTGTTATCGATTTGAGCCGAAATTTCGGCAAAGAAATTGCTGTTTCGGCCGGGATTGATTTCTCGCGGGGCGATGCAGTGATTATTATCGATGCAGATTTACAGGATCCGCCTGAGTTAATCCCGGAATTGTTGAAGCAATGGAATAGTGGCTTCGATAATGTTTATGCACGGAGAATTAGCCGAGACGGCGAGTCGGTAATCAAGAAAACGACTTCGTATCTGTTTTACCGGTTTATTCGAAGAATGACTAATATCGATATTCCTGCCGATACCGGAGATTTTCGGTTATTGAGCCGGCGCGCGGTGGATTCGTTGAAACAATTGCCTGAGCGGAATCGTTTCATGAAAGGCTTGTACGCTTGGATCGGTTATCCCTCTGTTGCGGTAGAGTATCGGCGTGATCCGCGCTATGCCGGCGAAACAAAATGGAACTATTGGAAGCTATGGAATTTCGCGTTGGAAGGGATTACTTCGTTTACAGAGGTTCCGCTTAAGGTAGCTAGTTATGTTGGCGTAGCTGTAGCATTTGCGGCATTTTGTTACGGAGTTTATATTATTATAAATACTATTTTGTATGGTAATCCGGTTGCAGGCTATCCGTCATTAATTGTGACTATTTTATTTCTCGGCGGAGTGCAATTAATATTTATCGGGGTATTGGGGGAGTATCTGGCGAGAGCCTTTTCTGAGTCCAAGCGCAGGCCCTTATACTTTGTTAACAAAGTTATCAGGAAATGAGGCTGTGGACGTTAAAGAAGAGTCAATATTAGGCGATGCTGTTTATACGCATTGGTATTACTTGTCCAAACTGAAAGCCATTCAAGGATTATTGGCGGATATTTTTTTTAAAAGAATTCTTGATGTTGGCGCAGGATCCGGAATTTTTTCGAAATTGTTGTTGATCGACGCTGGCTCGGCTGCGCGTTGCGTCGATACTGCATATGTCGATGATGAAAGGCGCGAGCTTTATCAGGGTAAGGAAATCGTTTTTGTTAAGACAATCAATTCTGTCGATGAGGATGTCGTATTAATGATTGACGTTATTGAACACGTTGAGAACGATCGAGAGTTTTTAAAATATTATGTTGATAGAATGCCTGTGGGTGGGCATGTTTTAATTTCTGTGCCGGCGTTTAATTTGCTATGGTCGGGCCATGACGTTTTCTTGGAGCATAAACGACGCTATTCTTTAGGGGAATTAGAATCGCTTGTAAAGAATGCAGGGCTACATGTAGTAAAAGGTCGGTATTTTTTTGGGTTGCTATTTCCTATTGTAGCCGCGATTCGAATATTTAGTAGATGGCGAGGCAGGACGAATAAAAATCAGGCGAAAAGCGATTTGACTAAGGCAAGTAATATTGTCAATAGTTTATTGATAATGATTCATCAGGTGGAAGCCAAGACTTTATTTTTGATCAATAGAGGTGCAGGGTTGTCTGCTTTTTGTTTGGCAAAGAAAGTGAGTTAGGAAAAAGCCCATTTTTTGTTGATAATGAAAGTCGTCACCGGAACTACTGTTACCATAAATAATATGGCGTAATGATAAGGTAATAACAACCGCTCGACGATAACCAGCACTCCCGCAGTATTTAGGCCCAATCCAATCAATGCGACGATCAAAAACTTGGTCATCTTTTTGGACCAATGCGTATCGCTGCTATTTCGAAAGGTCCAGTGGTATTGGCCTAAAAAGGATATTAAAAAGGCGACGGCAAAGGCGATAAAGTTAGCTTCTAGGGCTTGGGCTAACTGCGTTTCAATAACAAAGGCAAATATACCCGCATGCGTTGCTGTTGCTAAACCGCCGACGATGGCAAATTTTAAAATTTGCCATCGGGTTTGGCTTGATGGATTTCCGGATTTGGTTGGGACTGCAATATAACGCGGTTTCCCTTTGACTCGGTGATGTTTTTTTTGCTTTTTGGTTTTACGCATAGCTAACAGTTAACCGGGGTCTTTTTTCTATACCTGATCGACAGGTGGCTGATTGATATGTCGAAAATGTTTGCACCTATCTCAACAGGCAGAAAGGTAAAATATTGTAACTGCGGTGTTGGTGCAAACTGATTGCCGTATTGTCGCAGATAAGTTTGAGCCAATTATGAATAAACCCAAAATATTCCGTTTTAAACCTGCAGCGGACTTTAATAAAAATCAGATTAGTTTATGCCTAAGCAACATTGCCAAGCAACGGGAATTGTTGGCAATCGTTCGAGCCGGGTTACCCGATGATCTGTCGAAACACGTTTTGCATTGCGTTGCCTCGGATTCGGCGATTCTGCTCTACAGCGACTCCGCGAATTGGGCATCGCAAATTCGTTTTTTTGCGCGGAACATTCTGGAAAAGTTGCATGACGCCGGCGAGATGGGCTTGGTCAAACTGCAGGTTCGAATCGTGACCGCGGCTGTCGGCGCATCTGCGGCGCCCCGCAAGCCAAGGTTGCCTTCGGCGGAGGCCATCGAAGTACTTTGCCGGAGTGTTGACAGCGCTACCGGCGATGACGCGTTGGCAGTAGCGTTGAAGCGTTTGGGCGATACTTTGCGGCGGAGGACGCAGGAAGGCTAGTTGATGGAGGCGCTGCCCGGACGAACTAGAACCAGGCAGCGTCAAGATTGAGTCGGCGCGTTATCAGCCCGTGGCCCGTGCGGAAGACTGAGCCGAATGCAAGAAGGAAATCGGCGCGTCCTCGGCGTTTTCGAAGGTGACCTTTTCCCAGGCGTCGGTTTCGTTCAGTAGCGTCAATAACAATTTATTATTCAGCGCGTGGCCGGATTTAAAGCCCTGATATTCGCCGATCAGGCTGTGGCCCAGCAAATACAGGTCGCCGATCGCATCGAGAATCTTGTGTTTGACGAATTCGTCGGCGTAACGCAGACCGTCTTCGTTCAGCACCTTGTCGTCGTCGACCACGATGGCGTTATCCAAACTTCCGCCCAGCGCCAGATTATTTTCCCGCAAAAACTCGATGTCTTTCATAAAGCCGAAGGTGCGGGCTCGAGCCACTTCCTTGACGAAAGTCGTCGTCGAGAAATCCATCACCGCGGTTTTCAAATGCTCGGAAAAAGCCGGATGTTCGAAATCGATCGTGAAAGTGACTTTAAAGCCTTCGAACGGCAGAAAAGCCGCCCATTTGTCGCCATCCTCAACCCTGACTTCGCGTTTGATCCGGATATATTGCTTGGGCGCGTCTTGTTCGACGACGCCGGCCGACTGCAGTAAAAATACAAAAGGCCCGGCGCTGCCGTCCATGATCGGTACTTCGGCGGCGCTGACATCGACGATCGCATTGTCGATGCCCAGCCCGGCCAGAGCCGACAGTAAATGCTCTACCGTGGAAACCTTAACGCCGTCGCGTACCAACGTGGTGGATAGTTTGGTCTCGCCGACATTTTCGGGACGAGCGGAAATCATGACCGGCGCTTCCAAATCGACGCGGCGGAAGCGGATGCCGGTATCCGGCTCGGACGGGTGCAGAGTCAGATAGACTTTGTCGCCGGTATGCAAGCCGACGCCGGTGGCTCTGATCGTGTTCTTCAAAGTACGCTGTTTAATCATGAAATGCCGACAATATGTAAAACAAGGCGGGGGAGTCTATCACAGATTGGGCGATAGCTCCCCCCGAACTTGGTGGTCTGCCTGAAGCGCTAAGCGGCGGACTTGCTTAGTCCGCTTGGCGACGCAAGAAGGCCGGTACGTCCAAGTAGTCCAGATCGACATCGTTTCTCGGTTGGGCGCCGAAACGCGACTCCCGGGTCGATTCCTGCTTTTGCTGGCGGATTACGGTCGGTTTTTCCAGTTGGCCGTAATCGACTTCGCCGGCCGCGACCTTTTTCACCAGACTGATCGGAGCCGCGTGTTTGGCTTTATCGCCCATGCCGGTCGCAACCACGGTGACTTTGATTTCGTTACCCAAGGTCGGATTAACCGCCATGCCGATTTTCATGTCGGCGTCTTCGGAAGCGAACGCGTGCATGATGCTGCCGATTTCGTCGAACTCGTTCAGGCCCAGGTCGCCGTTGGAGGTGACGTTGACCAGGATGCCGCGCGCGCCTTGCAGATTGTTGTCGTCCAGCAGCGGGCAGGCAATGGCTTTTTCCGCCGCCAAGCGGGCCCGGTTTTCGCCGCTGGCGACGCCGGTACCCATGATCGCGCTGCCCATATTTGACATCACGGTGCGGACGTCGGCAAAGTCGACGTTCATCAAGCCCGGGTGGGTAATCAGCTCGGTGATGCCTTGTACCGCATCGCGCAATACGTCGTTGGCGGCACGGAACGCTTCGACCAGCGATTTGTTGTTGCCTAGCGTCGGCAGCAGTTTTTGGTTAGGAATGATGATCAAGGAATCGACCAGTTTTTCCAGTTCGCGCAAGCCGGCGTCGGCCACGCCTTTTTTCTTGGAACCTTCGAAGTCGAAAGGTTTGGATACCACGGCCACGGTCAGTACGCCCAACTCTTTGGCGACCTCGGCGAACACCGCAATCGCGCCGGTACCGGTACCGCCACCCATGCCGGCGGTCAGGAACACCATGTCGGCGCCAGAGATGACTTCGCGGATGCGGTCGCGGTTTTCTTCGGCCGCGGCTCTACCGATTTCCGGCCGGGTGCCGGCGCCCAAGCCTTTGGTCAGCTCTACACCCAGTTGGACGATGGATTCGACGTTCATTTCCCGCAGGGCCTGGGCATCGGTGTTGGCGCAGATAAACTGGACGCCGTCGATACCGTCGGCTGCCATGTGGTTGACCGCATTGCCGCCGCCGCCGCCGACGCCGATCACTTTAATCACAGCACTGCCGCTGCTATCCAATAATTCATATTTCATATTCACGCCCTCCAGACAAAAGATTAAAAATTACCTTGAAACCAGCTTTTTATTTTCGATAACAGATCGGCGCCGTCATCGTTTATGCCTAACGCCCGGCCGTGATGATCCTTGCCGTACAGCAACAGACCGACCGCGGTCGAATAAATCGGGTTTTCCGCTACATCGGTCAATCCCGACACGTGCAGCGGTACGCCCATCCGAACCGGCATGTGGAAAATTTCCTCCGCCAATTCGACCAATCCCTTCACTTGGGAGCTGCCGCCGGTGATTACCATGCCGGCGGCGATCAGATCTTCATATCCACTTCTTCTCAATTCTGCTTGCACCAACAGCATCAACTCCTCGTAACGCGGCTCGACGATCTCGGCCAGGTTTTGCGCCGAGATTTTGCGCGGCTCGCGGTCGCCGATGCTCGGCACGTTGATGGTTTGTTGCGGATCGGCCAATTGGGTCAAGGCGCAGGCATACTGGCGCTTGATGTCCTCGGCGTTTTTGGTCGGCGTCCGTAACGCCACCGCGATATCGTTGGTGACCTGATCGCCGGCAATCGGAATCACCGCTGTGTGCTTGATCGCGCCTTCCGAAAAGATCGCCAGATCGGTGGTGCCGCCACCGATATCGATCAGGCACACGCCCAGATCCTTCTCGTCGTCGGTCAATACCGCCGAACACGAAGCCAATTGCTCCAGCACGATATCGTCGACGTCCAACCCGCATTTGCGGATGCATTTGACGATGTTCTGTTCGGCGCTGACGCTGCTGGTGACCATGTGCACCTTCGCTTCCAGGCGGATGCCGGACATGCCGATCGGCTCCTTGATGCCTTCCTGCTGGTCGATCACAAACTCCTGCGGCAGGATGTGCAGGATTTTCTGATCGGCCGGAATTGCCACCGCCCGCGCCGAATCGATCACCCGGTCGATGTCGTGCTGGGTGACTTCCTTTTCCTTGATCGCGACGATGCCGTGCGAATTCAGGCTTTTGATATGGCTGCCGGCGATGCCGGCGAAAACCGATTTGATCTGGCAACCGGCCATCAATTCGGCTTCCTCGACCGCGCGCTGGATCGAATGCACGGTCGATTCCAGATTGACCACGATGCCTTTTTTCAAGCCCTTGGACGGCGCGGTGCCGATACCGATCACTTCGATTTCGTCGCCGCCGCGGTATTCGCCGACGATGGCCGCGACCTTCGACGTGCCTATGTCCAATCCCACTAAAATATTTCGATCTGTCTTTTTGGCCATTGTTGTGTGCTCAGTAAGCGTTTAAATCAGGTTCTTATTCTTTTCTGCGATTGCTTTCCAATCGATAGCGGCGGCTTCCGGTTTCCAAGTCACGGCAAAGCCGTTCGGATAACGGGTGTCCACGCTCGCTATCATGGCGATTTGCTCCTCGCCCAATAAATCCATGGTTTTCAAAAAGCGCTGCATATTCTCCAGCGGCGCCTTGCGGCCCAATTGCATCTCCATGCCGTTGGCCAGTTTAATCCGCCAAGCCCGGCGTTCGTTGACGTGGAACTCGGCCAATTGCATCGATTTATCCTTCAACACGATGTAAACGCCCTTCATGATTTCCAGCAGCTTTTTCTCCTGGCCTTCCGGGCCGGTAATCAACGGCAGATTCTTGAATTCCTCGATGTTGTCCGGAACCAGCAAATCGCCTTGTTTGTTCAATAGTGCCGAGTTGCCCCAGCGCACCACCGGTTTTTGTTCGGTGATTTTGATGTGCACCGCGTCCGGCCACACTCGTTTTACGTCCACCTTGTCCACCAACGGCAGGGCTTTGATCGCCTGATGGATGGCCTGCATATCGGCGTGGTAGTAACCCTGCTTCATCTGCGGCGCCAAAACCTGCTTCAATCTGTCCTTGCTGGTGTATTGGAACGCACCTTCGATGCGTACGTAACGGATCGGTTGGCCGCGCAGGGCTCTCGCGCCGAAGTGTTGCCAACTCCACCAGCCGGCCCCGGCCAATACCAGGACCACAATCAAAAATCTAAGCCGCACCGGCCGATCCCGCCACGCTGGTCTCCAGGATTCGCCAAACCAATTCCTCGAAACTGACGCCGACCGCCTTGGCTGCCATCGGCACCAGGCTGTGGTCGGTCATGCCCGGCACGGTATTGACCTCGATCAATTGCAGCCGGCCGCTGTCGTCGATGAAGGCATCGACCCGGCCCCAACCGGCGACGCCGACGGTCTGGCAGGCTCTCAGCGCCAGGGCTTGCAATTCCCGCTCGCGCTCCGGGCTCAAGCCGCACGGACAATGGTATTGCGTGGTGTTGGCGCGGTATTTGGCGTCGAAATCGTAAAACGTGTGCGGCGTTTCCAGCCGGATCGCCGGCAGCGCCTCGCCGTCCAGCATGCCGATGGTGAATTCCTGGCCCTGGATCCATTGCTCGGCATAGACTTCGCAGCGGTACTGGCTGGCGATTTTCAACGCCGCCAGCAATTCCTCGCGATTATGGGCCTTGCTCATGCCGATGCTGGAGCCTTCCTGGGCCGGCTTGACGATCACCGGAAAACCCAGCGCGTTGATGCAGGTATCGATGTCGTGCTCGCCGCTCAACAAAAACCAGCGCGGCGTCGGCAGGCCGGCGCCTTGCCAGCATAATTTGGTGCGCAGCTTGTCCATCGCCAAGGCCGAAGCCAGTACGCCGGAGCCGGTGTAAGGCAAGCCCATAGTCGCCAATACCGCCTGCAACACGCCGTCTTCGCCGCCGCGGCCGTGGATGATGTTGAACACCCGGTCGAATTTGCGCCCGGCCAGGGCGTCGATCGGGCTGCCGGTCACGTCTATCGCGGTGGTATCGATGCCTTGGGCTTGCAAGGCCCGGTATACGGCGTTGCCGCTGTTCAACGATACTTCGCGCTCGGCGGCGGAACCGCCCATCATCACCGCGACCTTGCCGAATGCGGCGGGATCTTTAATCCGTAAGGGCCTCATGTTTTGTCACCTATCCGGCAAACTTCGGTCTGCAGACTGACGCCGAACTTGGTTTGCACTTGCGTTTGAATATGTTCGATCAGAGCTTCGATATCCGCCGAACTGGCGTTACCCTGATTCTCGATAAAATTGGCGTGTTTTTCCGATACCACGGCGCCGCCCACTGCAAAGCCTTTCAAGCCGCAGGCTTCGATCAGCCGCGCGGCGAAGTCGCCGGGCGGATTCTTGAACACCGAGCCGCAGGTCGGCTTGTTGGTCGGTTGGGTCGCGTTGCGTTTCTCCAACAGTGCCTTGATGTGTTGCTGGCTGGCTTCGCTATTGCCTTTGACCAATTTCAGTTGCACCGACAGAAACCATTCGCCTTCCAGGCCTTTGACCGAGCGGTAGGCAACTTCGAACTCGCCGTGATCGCGCTCGATCACTTCGCCGCGGGCGTTGACCATTTCCACCCGGTCGACAATGCGCCAGGTCTCGCCGCCGAAAGCGCCGGCATTCATTTTCAGGGCGCCGCCCATTGTGCCGGGGATACCGGCCAAAAATTCGGCGCCGGTCAGGCCCAAATCGGCGCAAAAGCGGGCGACGTGGGCGCAAGGCACGCCAGCTTCGACGTAAACCCGTTCCGAGTCGATCAGCCGCATCTCTTTCAAGCGGTTGCGGGTGTTGATCACGGTGCCTTTGATGCCGCCGTCGCGCACCAGCAAATTGCTGCCCAGGCCCAGCCAATACAAAGGCTCGCCTTCCGGCAGTTCGGCAATGAACTCGATCAGGTCGGCCTTATTCTCCGGAATGTACATGTGCTGCGCCGGGCCGCCGACCCGCCAGCTGGTGTATTTGGCCAGCGGCTCGTCGTTCAGCAAGGTGCCTTTCCAGCTCGCCGGGGCCATCACTCGCTTCCTCTCAGTTCGGCCAGCGCCTCGGCCAGCTTTTGCGGCAGTTCGGCGGCGATCTGGCCGACGTTGCCGGCGCCCATGGTCAGGATCACGTCGTCTTTTTCGACGATGCCGGCCAGGATGGTGGCCAAATCCTCGCGGTTTTGCACGAATACCGGATCGACTTGGCCGCGCACCCGAATCGAGCGGCTCAAGGCTTTGCCGTCGGCGCCGGTGATTGGCGTTTCCCCGGCCGAATAAACGTCCAGCAAAATCAACACATCGACCCCGGACAGCACTTCGACGAAATCTTCGAACAGATCGCGGGTGCGGGTATAGCGGTGGGGTTGGAATACCACGACTTTACGCCGACTCGGCCAGGCTTGGCGCAAGGCTTCCAAGGTGGCGGCCAGTTCGCGCGGGTGATGGCCGTAGTCGTCGACCAAGGTCAGTTTGCCGTCGGCGAAATCGACGTCGCCGTTAATTTGGAAGCGGCGGCCGACGCCTTTGAATTCGGCCAAGCTTTTCACAATGGCGGCGTCGTCCACGCCCAGCGCGGTAGCGATCGTGGTTGCCGCCAGCGCATTCAACATGTTGTGCCAGCCGGGCAAATTCAATGTGACTTGCAGCGGCGGCAGGGTGCCCCAGCGCAGCACGGTGAAATGGGTGCGCAGCCCGTCTTGTTTGATGTCGACGGCGCGGACGTCGGCATAACTGCTGACGCCATAGGTTTTTACCGGTTTCGAGATGTTCGGCAGCACGTCGCAAACGCCGGGGTCGTCCACGCACATCACGGCCAGTCCGTAGAACGGCAACTGGTGCAGAAATTTCAGGAAGGTGTCCTTCAGCTTGCTGTAACTGCCGCCGTAGGTCTCCATGTGGTCCTGATCGATATTGGTCACAATCGCCATCATCGGCTGCAGGAACAGAAACGAGGCGTCGCTTTCGTCGGCTTCGGCCACCAAATACTTGCCCAGGCCCAATTTGGCATTGGCGCCGGCACTGTTCAGGCGGCCGCCAATGACGAAAGTGGGGTCCAGGCCGCCTTCGGCCAGCATCATCGTGGTCAAACTGGTGGTGGTGGTTTTACCGTGAGTGCCGGCGACGGCGATACCGAAGCGGAAGCGCATCAGCTCGGCCAACATTTCTGCGCGCGGAATCACCGGAATCCGGTTTTCGTAGGCCCTGACCACTTCCGGGTTGGTTTTATCTACCGCGGTGGAGGTGACGACGACATCGACATCGGCGACGTTTTCGGCCTTATGTTCTAGATAGACTTTGACGCCCAGGTTTTGCAGACGGTCGGTGACCGGCGAGGCCTTGATGTCGGAGCCGGACACGGTGTAGCCCAGGTTGCTCAGCACTTCGGCGATGCCGCTCATACCGGTGCCGCCGATACCGACGAAATGGATTTTGTCGATGTCGCCCAAGGCCTGATTGGCGGCGGGAATATTGGGGCGGTTCATCGCGCGGCCTCCGCGTGAGGCGCGGCAATTGCCCCGCAAATGTCGGCCACGGTTTGGGTGGCAGCGAGTCGGGCCTTGGCTTTCGCCGCTCGACTCATGGAATCTAAGGATGTCATGGCTTGGGTAATGGTTTTACGCAGGTTTTCCGCGTTCAATTCGGGTTGCGGCAGCAGTAAAGCGGCGCCGGCATCGGCTAAATATTTGGCGTTCGCGGTTTGGTGGTCGTCTATGGCATACAACAACGGCACGAAGATCGCCGGCAATCCGGCCGCCGCGACTTCGCTGACCGTCATCGCGCCGGCGCGGCAGACGATCAGATCAGCCCACCGGTAAGCGGCGGCCATGTCGTCGATGAAGGCTGCTACTTCGGCGTTTAGGTTGGTGGAGCGGTAAGCGGCGGCTACCTCGGTTTGCATCGCGGCACCGGTCTGGTGCTTGATCTCCAGATTGGCCAATGTCGCCAAGGCGGCTGGTACGGTCTCGTTCAAGACTTTGGCGCCCTGGCTGCCGCCGAGAACCAGTATGTGCAGGTTACGGCCGGCGTCCGGCGTCCATGCCTGTTTGTCCGGCAATGCGCTGAAGCCGCTGCGCAACGGGTTGCCGGTGCATTCGGCGCCGAGATTCGGCGCAAAACTGGCGGGAAAGGCTTCCAGAATTTTGGTTGCCGCCAGTTTGGCCAGCCAGCGGTTGGTGGTGCCGGGCACCCGGTTTTGTTCGTGGATTACCAGCGGAATGCGCAGGCTCTTGGCCATCAGACCGCCGGGGCCGGCGACGAAGCCGCCCATGCCCAAAACCACATCCGGCCGGCGCTCGCGCAAAATCCGTTTGGCTTGGCGGCAGGCTTGCACCAGTTTGACGATACCGCCGACTTTGGCCAACAAGCCTTTGCCGCGCAGGCCGGCCACCGCCAGCCAGTCGATATCGATGCCGGCGGCCGGTACCACTTTGGCTTCCAGACCGGTCTGGGTGCCGAGCCAACTCACTTGCCAGCCGCGCGCAGCCATTTCCTGGGCCACCGCCAATGCTGGAAATACGTGGCCGCCGGTACCGCCCGCCATGATCACAATGCGGCCGCTCATGCCAGTTTCCCCTTGACGTTGCTCTTGTTGTGTTCGGTCACTTCGTAATGAATCCGAAACAACACCGCCATCGCGCCGCACATCACGATCATACTGCCGCCGCCGTAACTCATCAGCGGCAGGGTCAGACCTTTGGTGGGCAACATGCCCATGTTGACGCCCATATTGACGAAGGACTGAAAGCCGAACCAGATACCCAAGCCGTAAGCCGCGAGCGAGTTGAAACGCAGGCCGGCCTGTTCCGCCTGTTCGCCGATCGCAAACGCGCGCACCACCAGGGCGCTGAACAGCGCGATGATCACCAGTACGCCGACCAAGCCCAGTTCTTCACCCAGCACCGAGAATAAAAAGTCGGTATGAGCTTCGGGCAGATAAAACAATTTTTGCAGGCCGTTGCCGAGGCCGACGCCGAAGAACTCGCCGCGGCCGAACGAAATCAAGGCTTGCGTCAACTGGAAGCCGGTGTCCTTGGCGTCGGCCCACGGGTCGAGGAAACTGGTGACCCGCGCCAGCCGGTAAGGCGAGACGATCACCAACATGACTGCCAGGCCGGCGACCAGCGCCAGCAGGATGACGAATTGCGAAATCCGCGCCCCGCCCAGAAACATCATGCCCATGGCAATGATCAGAATCACGACGGCGGAGCCGAAGTCCGGCTCCAGCAGCAGCAATACGCACGCCACCGAAAACAGCATCAGCGGCTTAACCAAACCGAAGGCGGAACGGCGCACGTGTTCGGCGTGGCGGGTGACGTAGCCGGCCATGTAAATCACCGAAATCAGTTTGACCACCTCGGACACCTGAATCCGCAGACCCAAAATCGATAACCAACGGATACTGCCGTTGACTTTGACGCCGACGCCGGGAATCAGCACCACCAGTAGCAGCGCCAGACCGGCGATGAACAGGGTTTGCCCCATTTTTTCCCAGCTTCTCATCGGCACGTTCAAGATAAAGCCGGCAAAGGCCAAGCCGAAGGCGATGTGCGCCAATTGTTTGAACGGATAATGCGAAATGTCGTCGGCCATCTTCACGCCCAGATGCAGCGAAGACGACGTGACCATCATGAAGCCGATACCGAGCAGGGCGAAGCAGGCCAGCATCAGTACCGGATCGGTATGCAAGCGGCTTTGCCGAGGCTTCGCTGCGGGCGTAGGCTTCAACATGACGGCAGCTCCATCACCGCTTCGGCAAATTTGTTGCCGCGGTCGACGTAACTGCGGTATTGGTCGAGACTGGCGCAGGCCGGCGATAACAGCACGCTGTCGCCTGCATCGGCCAGGCTGGCCGCGGTTTTGACCGCTTCTTTCATGTTGCCGGCGAATTTGACCGGTACGTAATCGTGCAAGGCATCGGCGATCAATTGCGCATCCTTGCCGATCAAGACCACGGCCTTGGTTTTCTCGCGCACGGCCGGTGCCAATTCGGCCATGTCGGCACCTTTGGCGTCGCCCCCGGCGATCAGTATCACTTTACGGTCGTAGCCTTGCAGCGCGGCGATACAGGCGCCGATGTTGGTGGCTTTGGAGTCGTTGATCCAGTTGATGCCGGCTCTTTCGGCAACTTTTTGCATCCGGTGCGGTAGGCCTTTGAAGTTGCGCAGCGCGGTGCACATCGCGGTCATACTCAAACCGATGGCGCTGCCCAAGGCCAATGCGGCCAAGGCGTTGGCCAGATTGTGCGAACCTTCCAGACGCAGGTGAGAGGCCGGCATCAATACTTGATCGCCGTGCATCAGATTGATGGTTTCGCCGCGTTGCAGATAGAAATCGGCGGTGCTTTGGATCGAAAACGTCAAGCTCGGCCGGTTGGTGTCGCGCATCGCCATGACCAGCGCATCGTCCGCATTCAAAACCATCGTGCCGTCGCCGCGGAATATGCGTTGCTTTTCGGCGGCGTAGGTTTCGATGCTAGCATGGCGATCCAGATGGTCCGGACTGACGTTCAGCACGGTGGCGGCTTTGGCGTTCAAGGCTCGGGTGCGTTCCAATTGGAAACTGGACAGCTCCAGCACGTATAAATCGGCGTCCTGTTGTAATAAGTCCAGCGCCGGCGTGCCCAGATTGCCGCCGATGGCGGTTTTCACTCCGGCGGCGTTGGCCATTTCGCCGAGCATGGTCGTCACCGTGCTTTTGCCGTTCGAACCGGTGATGCCGATGATCGGCTTATCGGTAGCGCAGGCGAACAAATCGATGTCGCTGATGACTTTTACTCCGGCCTGCACGGCTTTGTGAATCGCGGTTTCGTGCAGCGATACGCCGGGACTGACGAGCAAGTGAGTGGCGACATCCAGCGCGGATTGATCGAAGCCGCCGGAAAACACGGGTACGTCCGGCATTTGTTCCCGCAGATTGTCGATCAACGGCGGTTGCTTGCGGCTGTCGACTACGGCGAACCGGATCGGGGTTTTTTGCAAAAATTGCGCGGCCGAATAGCCAGTCGCGCCAAGGCCGACGATCAGCAGTCGAGCGTTGGCCGGATCCAGTTGAAAATGGCGTTCCAGATTGGCGAGTAATTGTGCGGTATCCATGGCTATCTCAGTTTCAATGTCGCCAGGCCGATCAGGACCAAAATGACCGAAACGATCCAGAAGCGGACGATGATGCGCGGCTCGGGCCAGCCTTTCAATTCGTAATGGTGGTGAATCGGAGCCATCAGAAATACCCGTTTTTTGCGGGTTTTATAGGAGGCGACCTGAATGATCACCGAAATGGTTTCGACCACAAAAATGCCGCCCATAATCACCAAAACGATTTCCTGGCGGACCAGCACGGCGACGATGCCCAGCGCGGCGCCCAATGCCAACGCGCCGACGTCGCCCATGAATACCATGGCCGGATAGGCGTTGAACCAGAGAAAGCCGAGGCCGGAGCCGATCAGCGCGGCGCAGAACACCACCAATTCGCCGGATTTGGGGATATGCGGTATTTGCAGGTATTGGGCGAAATTGGCGTGGCCGGACAGATAGGCGAAGATCGCCAATGCGGCCGCGATCATCACGGTAGGCATGATCGCCAGGCCGTCGAGGCCGTCGGTCAAGTTCACCGCGTTACTGGAGCCGACGATGACGAAATAGGTCAGCACGATGTACATCCAGCCCATGTCCAGCGTCACGTTCTTGAAAAACGGCACAATGAATTGGGTTTCGGCAGCGACTTGAGCGGTGCTGTACAAGTAGATGCCGGCACCCAGTGCGACCACCGACTGCCAGAAATATTTGGCTTTGGCCGACAGGCCGACGCTGTTGCCGAGCAGCACTTTCTTGTAATCGTCGATAAAACCGATGACGCCGTGCGCCAGTGTCACCAACAAAACCACCCAGATGTAGCGATTGCTCAGATCGGCGCAGAGTAGGGTGCTGATCGCCACCGCGAACAGAATCATCGCCCCGCCCATGGTCGGGGTGCCCGATTTGGAGAAATGGCTTTGCGGACCGTCGTCGCGCACGCTTTGGCCGATTTTTCTGCGGGTCAGCTTTTCGATCACCATCGGGCCGCTCAGCAGCGAAATCGCCAAAGCGGTCAACACGCCCAGGATGGCGCGAAAGGTAAGGTAGTGTAAGACCCGGAAGCCGCTGTCGATACTGCTTAAAAAGTCTGCGAGTAAAAGTAACATTATGCCGCTCTAAAATTGTCGACCAGCGCCGCCACCACGTTTTCCATTTTTTGGGCGCGCGAGCCTTTAATCAGTAAAGTTTCCCCGCCGCTCAGTTCCGCGGTCAGGTCTGCAATCAATTGTTCCTGCGTGTCGTAATAACGGGCGCCGGCGCCGAAGCCGGCGACGCTGTGGCGGGCCAATTCGCCGGTGGCGAACAGGCGCTTGGCGCCCATGGCTTTGACCAATTCACCCATTTCCCGGTGTATCGCCGGGCTGTCCGGGCCTAATTCGCCGAACGCGCCTAGCGCAACCCACAACTCGGCCTGGCTGCAGCCGTCGATGGCTTCCAAAGCGGCGCGCAGCGAACTCGGATTGGCGTTGTAGGTGTCGTCGACCACGATGTTGTTGCGGCGGCCGCGTAATGGCTGCATCCGGCCGACCACCGGCCGCAAGCCTTCCAGACCGGCTTTGATCGCGTCGAGCGCGATGTCGAATTGCCGCGCAACCGTCGCCGCTGCCAACGCGTTTTTGACGTTGTGGGCGCCGGCCAGATTCAAGCGGATAGCGATACTTTCGCCGCCGGCTTGCAACTGAAAGCGGGTGGCGAAGCCGTCAGCATCAAGGCCGGTTTCGATTTGCTCGGCGCGGACGTCGGCAGCAGGATGGAAGCCGAAACTAACCGATTTGCGCGGGCCGGCCAGGGTGAGCCAGAACTCGTAGAAGGCGTCGTCTCGGTTCAACACCGCAACGCTTTGCGGGCTTAGGCTTTCGATGATCTCGCCCTTGGTTTTGGCCACGCCGTTCAGGTCGCCGAAACCCTCGATATGCGCCGCACCGACGTTATTAATCACGCTGACGTCGGCTTGGGCATAGCGGCTGGTATAGGCGATTTCGCCGATGTGGTTGGCGCCCATCTCAATCACGGCATAGCGGTGGCCGGCATCGAGTTTCAGCAAAGTTAGCGGGACACCGATGTCGTTGTTCAAATTGCCTTGAGTCGATAAGGTGGGGCCTTGGGTAGCGAAAATCGCCGCGATCATTTCTTTGACCGTGGTTTTGCCGTTGCTGCCGGTGACGCCGGCAACTTTGACCGGCAATTGCCGGCGCCAGTAGCCGGCCAGTTCGGCCAGCGCCAGGTGGCTGTTGTCGACCACGATTTGCGGTAGATCGGATGCGCAGGCGCGTTCTACCAGCAGCGCCGCGGCGCCGGCCTGTTGCGCTTGCTCGATAAAATCGTGGCCGTCGAAATTCTTGCCTTTCAAGGCCAGGTAAAGTTCGCCGGGTTTGAGCGTGCGGGTGTCGATGCTGACCGACTCGACGCTGCGGTCGGTTCCGGTCAGAGTGCCGTTGACGGCTCGGGCGATTTCGCTGAGCAGCATCTTCATGGTTTGCGCCACTCCGCCAAGGTTTTTTCCACCAGCGCGCTATCGCTGAACGGCCATTTTACGCCGGCGATTTCCTGGTAATCTTCGTGGCCCTTGCCGGCGATCAGTACGCAATCGTCGGGAGCTGATTGTTGTATGGCTGTGTTTATGGCCGTGGCCCTGTCGTTAATAACGGTTACTTTATCGCTACGGCAGCCCGCCAAAATGTCGGCGACGATGGCGGCCGGAGCTTCGCTTCGCGGATTGTCGTCGGTGACGATGACCTGATCCGCCCAGGTCTCGGCAATCCGGCCCATTTCCGGGCGTTTGCCTTTGTCGCGGTCGCCGCCGCAGCCGAACACCAGTTGCAACCGGCTGTTGCCTTTGATGGCTTTCAAAACTTTTTCCAAGGCATCCGGGCTGTGGGCATAGTCCACGAACACGGTCGGTTTGCCCTGGCCGCCGAATTTTTCCATGCGGCCGGCAATGGCAGTCAGTGAGGCCAAGCGTGCTACGGCGGTTTCGAAACCAATGCCCTGGGCCAGCAATACGCACAGCACCGCCAGCAGATTTTCCAGATTGAAACTGCCGGCAATGCCGCTGGCGGCGGTTAGCCGTTTACCGCGCCAAACCGCGTCGAATTCGATGCCGGCGGCGCTAAATTTTGCATTTTCGGCCGTCACGCATTCGCAGCCCGGAAGCGTTCGCCCGCTGGCGCTGAAGGTCCACACCTGGACACCCTGGCCGATACTGTCCAATACCTGTGCGCTGCTGGCGTCATCCAAATTGATAGCGGCAAATTTCAAGCCCGGCGTTTTGAACAAGGTCAGCTTGGCTTGCAGATAGCTCTGCATATCGCCGTGATAATCCAGATGGTCCCGGCTCAAATTGGTGAATACCGCGCCCTTGAATTGCACGGCATTGACCCGGCCTTGCTGCAATCCATGCGAGGACACTTCCATGGCGACTGCGCGTTTGCCTTGGGCCGCCAATTCGGACAAGATCCGTTGCACGTCCAGCGCATCGGGGGTTGTGTTTGCGGTCGGCTGTAACTTGCCGAATTCGCCCCAACCCAGCGTGCCGATCACGCCGCAATCGGGCAGCGCCTGCGCGAGCAGTTGGCTGCAGGTGGTTTTGCCGTTGGTGCCGGTGACGCCGATCACATCCAACTGCGCCGAAGGCCGGCCGTAAAACCGGGCGGCGATCTCGCCCAGACTGTCCGCCAATCCGGCAACGGCAAACAGCGGCGCAGCGAGAGGCGTCTGTAAGTGTGACGCACTCTGCTGCGGTTCGAATACCACGGCTTTGGCGCCGCGGCTTACGGCCTGCGCGGCATGGGTCAGGCCGTGTTGCCGCGAGCCGTTCAAAGCGATGAATACGTCGCCTGCGCGCGTGCAACGGCTATCCAGGCTCAAGCCGGTTATCTCCGCGTCCGTAGCTATATCAGTTAGTCCGTTCAGCAATTCGCTCAGCTTCATCGTTTGCTCAACAGTAAGTGCATGTTTTCCATGCCGTCCGGCTCGACGCCGTAAACTCGTAATGCGCCGGCCATGACCCGCGAGAAGGCCGGTGCGGCAACCAAACCGCCGTAATATTGGCCGCTGGTCGGCTCGTCAACCACGATCGCGATAATAAATCGCGGGTTACTGGCCGGCGCCATGCCGACGAATACCGATAAATATTTGTCGTCGGCGTAACCGCCGGCGGTGGCTTTTTTCACGGTGCCGGTTTTGCCGGCCACCCGGTAACCTTCGACTCTGGCTTGATAGGCCGTGCCTTCCTTGCTGATCACGTGCTCCAGCATTTCCCGGACTTTTCTGGCTGTCTCCGGCTTAAACACCCGTTGTGCGTCCGGATCTTCGTCGCGCTTCAATAGGGTCACCGAATGAATGATGCCGTCGTCGGCCAAGGCGGTATAGGCCCTGGCCAGTTGTAAAATCGAGGTGGATACCCCGTAACCGAACGATAAAATCGCTTGGTCGAATTCGTGCCAGCCTTGATAATCGAGCAACGAGCCGCTGGCCTCGCCGGGGAAGCCGACGCCGGCCGAGGTGCCGAAGCCCAGTTTGTTGTAAACCCCCCAGAAATACTCCGGCGGCATGGTCATCGCGATCTGGGTCACCGCGATGTTGCTGGATTTTTGCAACACGTGGGTCAAATCCATCGTGCCGTAGTTATGCACGTCTTTGACCACGTTGCGGCCCAGGTGGTAAACGCCGTGGGTCTCGATCATCACATTCGGATGGATATAGCCGCCGTCCAGCGCCGCCGCGATCACGAACGGCTTTACGGTCGAGCCGGGTTCGAAGCTGTCGACGATGGCCCGGTTGCGGTAACGGTTGCTGCTCAGTTCTTTCCGGTTGTTCGGGTTGAACGCCGGCTGGCTGACGCTGGCCAATACGTCGCCGTTTTTGGCATCCAATACCACCAGTGAGGCCGAATGCGCCTTATTCTGGATTACTGCGTTCTGCAACTCCCGGTAAGCCAGGTATTGCAAACGCTCGTCTATCGTCAGAATCAGGTCGCGGCCCGGCACCGCTGCTTCGATGTTTTCTACGTCTTTGATGATCTGGCCTTTGCCGTCTTTGATCACCCGTTTTTTGCCCGGTTGGCCGCGCAATATATGTTCGTAACCGTGTTCGATGCCTTCCTGGCCGATATCGTCGATATTGGTAAAGCCCAGCAAATGGCCGGAGACTGCCCCGGCAGGGTAATACCGCTTGAATTCGCGCTCGAAATAGACGCCGGTGATTTCCAGATCCTTAACTTTTTCGGCAATATCCGGATTAATCTGCCGGCGCAAATAGACGAAGCGCTTGTTGGCGTCTTTTTCTTTTTTCAGCAGCGAGCGCAGCTCTTTTTCCGGGAAACCGAGGATTCTCGCCATCGGTGTCAGTTTGTCCAGTTCGCTGTCTTTCAATTGCCGTGGATTGACCCAGATCGATTGCACCGGGGTACTGATTGCCAACGGTTCGCCGTTACGGTCCTTGATCTGGCCGCGGTATGCCGACACCGACACGACGCCGATGTGTTGCATGTCGCCTTTATCCTGTAAAAAATCCTTGTCCAGGATTTGCAGATAAACCGCGCGGCCAACCAAGGCTGTCATCGCCAGCATCATTGTCGACAACAGCAGTTTTCGCCGTATCGGAAAATCGGTATTAAGGCGCGGTGCTGGGGCAGAACCGGTAAAAATTCGCATTACGGCTTGATGTAAATTATTTTGTCCTGCGGCGGCAAAGTCAGCATCAATCGCGACCTGGCCTCGACTTCAACTCGGTTTTCTTCGGTCAGCGTCGTCAATTCGAGCTGTAACCGTCCCCATTCGACTTCGTAATCGTCGAGTTCCTTTTCCTTTTTTTGGATCTCGATAAACAGCAGCCGCGATTGGTATTTGCTGTAAATCACCGCGATGCCGGATATAAGCAACACCGCTACCAGTATTGTCAGCAGGATGTTTCGAGCAAATATCATCAACGCTTCTCCGCGACTCGCATTACCGCGCTACGCGCTCTGGGGTTATCGCGCAATTCCTGCGCTTGGGCGCGTATCGATTTACCGATTTTGCGTAATTGCCCTTGTTCTATGTCCCGTTCTCTGACCGGCAATCTGCCGGGATCGGTTTTCGCCCCCGATTGGTCCCGAATAAACCGCTTGACGATCCTGTCTTCCAAAGAGTGAAACGAGATCACTACCAGCCGTCCCCCCGGCGCCAGTACCTCCAGCGCTTGCTGCAAACCTGCCTTGATCTGTTCCAGCTCCTGATTGATTTCGATCCTGATCGCCTGAAAGCTGCGTGTGGCAGGATGTTTGTGCTTGTCGCGAAACGGCACGCTTTGTTCAATCAATCTCGCCAGTTCCAGAGTGGTCGTGACCGGGGCCTGTTGGCGCTGGCCGACGATCGCCCGGGCGATGCGCTTGGCAAACCGTTCTTCGCCATATTCGAATAAAATCCGGACCAATTCCGGTTCGGCAACGCTAGCCAGGTACTCGGCAGCCGACAGTCCGCGTCCGGTGTCCATACGCATATCCAGGGGGCCGTCGCGTAAAAAACTGAAGCCGCGTTCGGCAATATCTAGTTGCGGCGACGATACGCCCAAGTCCATCAATATGCCGTCGATCTTGCCGGCGTATCCGTTACGTCTGGTTACTTCCGCCAATTCGGCAAAACTGGCATGGCGTAATTCGAATCTGGGGTCCTGACGTAAACTCTCTGCCTCTTGGCTGCCAATCGCATCTGCGTCTCTATCCAGTGCCAACAACCGGCCCGATTCGCTCAGCTCGGCCAAAATGCCACGACTATGACCGCCCCGGCCGAAAGTGCAATCCAGGTAGAGGCCGTCCGGTTTTATCGCGAGTTGCTGGAGCGCTTCCGCGTATAAAACGGTTTGGTGTGCCGGCATCTCCGTCAAAACGACAAAGAGCCAAGTTCTTCAAGGCCCTCGCTGTCGTTACCGTCCATCCATTCCTGTTCTTTGGCCTTCCAGGCGTCTTCGTTCCAGACTTCGAACTTGTTCAGTTGGCCGACCAGCACAATATGCTTTTCCAGGCCGGCGAACTCGCGCAATTTTTCCGGCAACAGCAGGCGGCCCTGGGCGTCCATTTCGCACTCCGAGGCGTTGCCTATGACAAAACGCCGCAACTTGCCGGCCATTTTGTTCAAGGTCGGTAAGCGGCTGATGGTTTGCTCCAGCTTTTCCCATTCGGGTAAAGGGTACAGCCAGAGGCAGCCCGGTTCACCAACGCATTTATCGTCGACTGCAACGGTCACAACCAGTTGGCGGTCGCAGCACTCCTGTAACTCCTCCCGATAGCGGGTAGGAATCGCAACGCGCCCTTTCGCATCCAAACTGATTGAACTTATGCCTCGAAACAAATCAAACCCTCAAAAAGCCAAAAAAATCCATTTATGCCCACTTTACATCACTTTTGTACCACTATAGTTTTCAAAATGGGCTTAGTCAAGAGGCAGCTAGATTAAATTCTTTCTTTTTCTACAATGACTTAGGTCTGGTTGGGGGTTGGCTTTGAATGGGTGGTGAGGGAGGGGGTAAAACTGATTGGTATCAAAAAGTTAATGTCGATTTTTGATGTAAATCGCAATTAACGAACGCTAATGCTTAAATTTATAAGGTTATTTTGTTCAAAACGGGAGAAGCGGCGCTTGCAGGAACTCAGGGCGCCGAAAAAACTCGCGCTTGTTAGGGCGTGGTTTTTAGGGCGGATTGCTCTTTGAATGGGGGCGGGGCGAATTCAGGCTTGTTCGGGTTTTTGATCCCGGTTTAACAAGTTGTCTACGGCTTGTTTGGGTTGGAGGTTCTCGAAGAGTACTTTGTAAACCTGCGAGGTGATGGGCATTTCGACGCCGTATTTTTGCGATAACCCGAAGGTTTCGCGGGCAGCGGAGATGCCTTCCACTTCCTGGTTGATTTGTTTCAACGCTTGAGCCTGATCCTGGCCGCGTCCAAGGGCCAGGCCGAAGCGGCGATTGCGGGATTGATCGTCGGTGCAGGTCAGGATCAAGTCGCCGAGGCCGGCCAAGCCCATAAACGTGTCGGCTTGGCCGCCCAGACGGATGCCGAGGCGCATGATTTCGGTCAGGCCGCGGGTGATTAAAGCTGCGCGTGTGTTGGCGCCGAAACCCAAGCCGTCAGCGATTCCGGCGGCGATGGCTAATACGTTTTTGCAGGCGCCGCCGACCTGGACGCCAATAATGTCGTGGCTGGTGTAGACTCGAAAGCGTTGATTGTGCAGCATGGCGCTGAGTCGGGACGAAAAGGCATCGGATGTCGAGGCGACGGTCACTGCTGTGGGCAAGTCTGCCGCGACTTCGGCGGCGAAAGTCGGCCCGGACAGCGCGGCGGTTTCGATATCTTCGCCCAGCGTTTCGGCGACGACTTGGCTTAACAGAGCGCCATCAAGCCCGTCGAAGCCTTTGGTGGCCCAAGCGACCATAGGTTTTTCCGCCAAAAAGGGTTTGATGCGAATCAAAGTATCCCGGAAGGCATGGCTGGGGACCGAAATCAAAAGTACCTGGCTGTAACTTACGGCTTTGCTGATGTCGGCGGTGAGCTCGAGATTGGCAGGCAACTGGGCGCCGGGCAGGTAGCGGCTGTTTTCGCCGGCTTGTTGCAGCGCAGCGATATGTTGCGGATTATGTCCCCATAGCGAGGTGGTGCAGCCATTTCTGGCTGCTTGGATAGCCAGGGCGGTCCCCCATGATCCGGCACCCAGGATGCTGATTGATGGCGGCATCCTGTCTTAGTTTAAAGTTTTGGCTTCGGCGTTTTGCGGGGCTTGTTGTGCCTGTTGTAAATGTTGCATATACAGGGCGTCGAAATTAACCGGAGCCAGGACCAGTTGCGGGAATCCGCCTTTGCTGACTAGGTCGGAAATGACCTCGCGGGCGTAGGGGAACAGAATGTTCGGGCAAAAGCTACCCAGCATTGGCCCCATTTCCTGTTCGTTAAAGCCGGCGATCAGAAATACTCCGGACTGGTTGACTTCTACCAGATAAGCGGTGCTTTCGCCGACTTTGACGGTTACGGTCAATGTGAGCGAGACTTCGAACATCGAGTTTTCGATCGGTAACACATTGGTGCCGAGGTTCAGATCCAGCGCCGGCTCCCATTTTTGGGTAAAGATTTTGGGTGAATTTGGGGTTTCAAAAGAAATGTCTTTGGTATAGATCTTTTGAATGATGAATTGTTTTTCGCTGGATGCGTTGTTTTCGGCCATGGTCGTGGTTTGGGGTTGGTTGGTTAATCTTTGATTTTGCCCAGTTTGATCGGCAGTTTGTTGTCTTCCCATGATTGCATGCCGCCAATCATGTTATAGACCTGTTCGAATCCTGACTTAGTCAGGGTTTTGCAGGCAGCGGCCGAGCGAGCCCCGGTTTGGCAAGTCACGATCAGCGGATGCTTTTTGTGTTTCTCCAGGGCCGTGAGTTGTTCATCGATTTTGCCTAGCGGAATATTCAAAGCATTTTCGATGTGGCTTTTGCTGAATTCGTGCAATTCCCTGACGTCCAGAACGACGACGTCGTCACTGTTCATTTTGGTGACGGCAATTAGCGGCGAAATGTTTTCGTACTTATTAAAAGAATTGGCAAGCAAATCCTGAATTAGCAAGAAAATGACGCAGACCAGTGCAAATACCAGTAAATAATGGTTGGTGGCGAATTCGATATATTGTTCTATTGGTGCATTCATATTGTTGGTTATTGCTGTTTAAGCGCCGCAAAAAATGCTGCGCATCATTTGAATCAGATGAATAACGCGTTCGTCGTCGATAAAGTAATAAACGCGGTTGGCTTCCTTTTTATAATCAAGAATGCCTTTGTCCCGCAATATCGCCAAATGTTGCGAAATATTGCTCTGACTGGTTCCGACCTGTTCCACAATGTCTTGAACGCTGATCGAGTTGCTGCCCAATACGCAGAGGATTTTCAGTCGTAAAGGGTGGGACATGGCTTTCAGGCAGCGCGCGGCGCGGCTGATATCGCTGTCGTCATATTGAATACTATCGTCTTGATCTTCCATTTAATTACGATATAGCTTGGCAAAATTGGTCGCTAGGCGGCCTGTGGCATTTTTCGGATTTGGCGGCTGGTGGTGCTGGTATAATGCCTTGCTTAGATATGCAGCGGCCAAGCCGCCAACTTAGCGAGCAATACGAGGCCAGCAAATCTAACAGAGTAGGCCTTATTGTTCAATACCCGAGAATTGAGCCGGCGTAATTGTGCGGCAATGGCTGTCGCCGAGATCTGATTTTATAACCATTAGTGCTTGGAGTCCTTAATCCGATGGCAAACCGGCTTCCCCGTACGCCGCTCGTTACCAACAGGTTTTCAGGGTCGAAAAACAGCGAATTGTCGTGTCGGCTCGGGAGTATAAGAATTGCCAAATACCCACCGATGGCGCTGGCGAGGGTAGTCGGTTGCCTGGTTTTCGCCGGGTTGGGGGGGGTAAGTCAGACATTGTCGGCCGCTCCCGCAAACGACAAAACCTTGGCCGACGTCCAGTCGAAAATTCAACAGATCGGTGGCGACGTTCGTGACTTGCAAGCCGAAAAAAATCGGGCAGTGGAGCAGTTGCAAAAGCTGGAGATGCAATATGGCGAATTGGCAAATAGCCTGCGTGCATTGAAAGCCGAAATCAGGCAACAGGAGTCAGTGCTGCAGGAAGTGCGCGGCAAGAGCGCTGCGGCGCAACGCAGTATGCACGAACAACAGCAGGAACTCGAAGGGTTGCTCAAGGCGATCTACGCCATGGGCGGCGATAAGGAGGGCTGGAAAGTGATTCTGAACCAACGCGATCCGGCAGTGTCAAGTCGCATGGCGATTTACTTCGACTATATCAGTAAGGCGCGAGTGGAAAAACTCAACGCGTTTGGCGAGGCCTTCAACGAGCTTCGGCAGTTGGAGGCGCAAAAGGACAGCGAGTCTCAATTGCTTCAAGCTGCTTTGGTAAAGAAGCAGCAAGAGTCGGATGCAATGCTGGCGTTAAAGGGTCAACGCGAAGCCTTGTTAGCCAGGATTGAAAGCGATTATTCAGCCAAGGCCGACCAACTGCAGCGCTTGGTGGCTGACGAGAAAAAATTGCAGTCCTTGGTGGCGTCTTTGCAGAAAACTGATGATAATGCCGAGGACGAGTCTTCACCTGAGCCGCACAAGTCCGAACCAAGCACGAGCCCGCCGCGGGTAGTTTCCAAGCAAATGCCGGCTACTCCTCCGGTTGGCGTATCAGCAAGCCAGCCGTTTGCAGAGTTGCGCGGCCAATTGCCTTGGCCGGTGCAAGGGGCGGTGACGGAGCGGTTTGGCAGTCGGCGCTACGAAACCACTTGGGACGGCGTCGTTATCAGTGCCAGGGAAGGGGCTGACGTGCGTGCGGTGACGGGCGGCAAGGTAGTCTATGCTGATTGGCTGCGAGGTTACGGATTGATGATTATTGTCGATCACGGTAGAGGCTTTATGAGCTTGTACGCGTTCAGCCAAAGTTTACATAAAGGGGTTGGCGATCACGTTAGGGCCGGCGAGGTTTTGGCCTCGGTAGGTCGAAGCGGTGGCAGAGTCGATGCCGCCTTGTATTTTGGCATCCGAAAAAACGGACGGCCGGTCGATCCGGAGCAATGGTGCCGTAAACCGGGCAAAGGTTAATTATTTTTAGGAAACAGGTTGTTGGAGTTCGAATTCAAATGTTAAAAAACAGAAACATATTAATCTTGCTGGTCGGATTTATTTTGGGCGTGGCGCTTAGTTTGTGTGGTAGCGTCTTTGCCGAAAAAGAGTCGCCGGCTTCGGTGAAAAGCGATGAGCTGCAGGCCTTGCCGTTTGACGAGCTGCGGACCTTCACCGAGATTTTCGGTCGCATCAAGCAGGATTATGTAGAACCCGTTTCCGACAAGAAACTTTTGGAAGATGCGATTCGGGGCATGCTGTCCGGTTTGGACCCGCATTCGGCGTATCTTGCCAGCGAAGAGTATAAGGAGCTGCAAGAAGGCACCACGGGTCAATTCGGTGGTTTGGGTATAGAAGTCGGCATGGAAAACGGGTTTGTTAAAGTGGTTTCTCCTATAGACGATACGCCGGCGCAACGGGCCGGAATTAAAGCTGGAGACTTGATCGTTCGTCTCGACGATAAGCCGGTGAAAGGTATGACGCTGGCCGATGCGGTGAAAATCATGCGCGGCGAGCCAGGCAGCGAGATTGTGCTGACAGTGATTCGCGAAGGGGAAGAGGCGCCGTTGAAGTTCGCGTTGACTCGCGACATTATCAAAGTCAAAAGCGTCAAGAACAGGATTTTGGAAAAGAATTACGGGTATTTGCGGATCAGTAGTTTTCAGTCCGGCACTGGTCAAGGTCTATTGGATGCAATTGATGAGTTGAAAAAGGAGAACGAAGGCCCGCTGAAAGGTATCGTTTTGGATTTGCGCAACAATCCGGGGGGCGTTTTAAATGCGGCGGTGGATGTTAGTGATGCCTTTATCGATTCCGGGTTGATCGTTTATACCGAGGGACGGATCAAAAATTCGGAAATGCGTTTTAATGCCACTTCAGGCGATGTGATAAACGGTGCGCCTATCGTGGTGCTGATCAATGGCGGTTCGGCTTCGGCATCCGAAATTGTGGCCGGCGCATTGCAGGACCACAAGCGGGCCATCATCATGGGTGAGAAGTCGTTCGGCAAAGGCTCGGTGCAAACCATTTTGCCGACCAGTAACGGTGCGGCGGTCAAGTTGACTACGGCGCGCTATTTTACGCCTTCAGGTCGGTCTATTCAGGCCGAAGGTATCGAGCCGGATGTGACGTTGGCCAGAGTCAAGCTGGCGGCAATGGATAAAGCGAAGCTGGATACCGTCAAAGAAGCGGATTTAACGCATCATTTGACCAACGGTAATGCTAAACCTGAGAAGAAGGTTGATGAAGAAGACGGTGATGACGCCAAAGATGCGCCGGAGAAAGATGGGGACGGGGCTGACTTGTCCGAGGCTGATATGCGCGATTATCCTCTGCATGAGGCGTTGAACTTGCTGAAAGGCATTAGCATCATGCGTCGTTAAGTGTTCGGTTTGATAAAGTCGTTCGCCGGAATCGCTGCGATTCCGGCGTCTTTGGCCAAAATAAAACCCCGAGTAGCTTTCGCCAGTCGGGGTTTTTTGTTTCAGGTCAGGTGGCTTTTTGTTAGCTGAGCGCGAAGTTCAATTGGTCGACGATTGATAACGCACTGAAAATTGATTCATGGCCGCCAAAACCAAATCAGCGTCGTTTTGGCTGCTTAAATCAAAGGCGTTGATGCCGACTCTGGACAAGTAGAATACTTGGTCGGGAAGGTATTGACCCACCGCGCGGAGCTCGCCTTGGTACCCGTCCCTGCTGCGTAGTAAGCGGGCCACGGAAAACAAGCGGCCGTCGCCGAAGATCGGAAAGTTCAGTTCGATCAAATCGATTTTATCCAGGTCCGAGTTCAAAGCGTCCAGTTGTTCGCCGGGAGCTACCCGGATGCCAACTTTGCTGTTACGTTCAAGGAGCTGGGCTTTCTCGCTGAGCCAGCGTTGCAGGCTGACCGTAATGTCTCCGCTGGGAAGCGGGGCGGCGTCTTCGATAAAAGTCCAGGTGTTGTTGATTAACTGTTGGTCTTTAATGATTTGCATAAACTCTTTCCCTAAACGGCTCCAGGCCGACGCGCTTTACGGTTTGTAAGAAGGCTTCGTCTTCTAAGCGTTGCTGAACATAAACGTCGAGGATGTCGGTAACGGCCGTGGTGATATCGCTTTTGGCAACTGCCGGTCCCAGGCGTTCGCCAATCGCGGCTTCGTTTTCGGATGAGCCGCCGAGTGTGATTTGGTACCACTCTTCGCCGTGCTTGTCGACGCCGAGGATGCCGATATGGCCGACGCTTTGGTGTGCGCAACCGTTCATGCAGCCGGACATGTTAATTTTGATGTCGCCGATGTCGTGAATGTAATCAATGTCGTCGAGTTTGGAATTCAGTTCTTTGGCAACGCTGATCGAGCTGGCGTTGGCCAGAGAACAAAAGTCCAGGCCGGGGCAGCAAATAATGTCGGTTACTGTGCCGATATTGGGTGTGGCCAGCTTGAGTGCGTCCAGTTTTTGCCAGAGCGCAAATAAGTCGCTTTGTTTGACGTCGGCGAGCACGAGGTTTTGCCGATGGCTACTTCGGACTTCGCCGAAGCTATATTGGTCAGCCAAATCGGCCACGGCCTCCAGTTGTTCGGCGGTAATGTCGCCTGGCGGGGATTCGGGGGCTTTCAAAGAGATGTAAACGCCTTGGTAGCCGTCGATTTTGTGTTCGACTGTGTTGTATTTAGCCCATTTGGCGAAGTCGCTGTTAACGGCAAGGGTGTTGGCAAAATTCGGGTCGGGGCTTGCGATGGTTTCGTAAGCGGGCGGGGCGAAGTGGGCTTTAAGTTCGGCGATTCGTTCCTCGCTCAGTAACATGCTGTCGCGGATGCGTTCCCACTCCTGCTCGACCATGGCCTTGAATTTTTCCAGGCCGGTTTCCTTAACCAGAATCTTGATCCTGGCTTTGTACTTGTTATCACGGCGGCCGAACAGATTATATATCCGTAAAATAGCTTCCAGATAGGACAGCAGGTGCCGCTTTTCCAGATAAGGGCGAATGGTTTGGCCAATGATCGGGGTTCGGCCCAGGCCGCCGCCTACCAAAATTTGAAATCCGGTTTCACCTGCGCTGTTTTTGACCAAGTAGACACCGATATCATGCAATTGGACTGCTGCTCGATCATGAGTTGCGCCGCTGACCGCGATTTTGAACTTGCGTGGTAGGAAGGCAAATTCGGGGTGCAGAGTGGTCCACTGTCTGATAATTTCGCAGTACGGCCGCGGGTCTTCGATTTCGTCTTTGCAAATGCCGGCCAAATGGTCCGATGTGGTGTTTCGTAGGCAATTGCCGCTGGTTTGAATGGCGTGCATCTGCACTGTGGCCAATTCGGCGAGCAGGTCTGGGACCCGTTCCAAGGCTGGCCAGTTATATTGGACGTTCTGCCGGGTTGTGAAGTGGCAGTATCCGCGGTCGTAATCGCGGGCCACCGATGCCAGCTTGCGCAATTGTTTCGAGGAAAGTAGTCCGTAAGGGACTGCGACCCTCAGCATCGGTGCATGGGTTTGCACGTAGAGACCGTTCATCAGGCGTAGTGCTCTGAATTGGTCGGCTTCCAGGTCCCCGTTCAGAAAGCGTTGGGTCTGGTCGCGAAACTCTCTAACGCGTTCTTCAATAAGTGTTTGATCTTTCTGGTTATATTGATACATTTAGCGATGATGCGTGGTTTACTGACTATTTTGCTAGGTATCTGAATAATATAACGGCCGGGATTAAATGACAAAGAATATTGTATGGTGATAACATGCCCGGTTAGTTTTTTTGCTTTTAATAACGACTAAAACATAGAGGATAAAGGGGGCTACCTTGTTGCGCTTATTGTTGATTTTGGCCGGGCTGTTGTTTGTGCCGCAAATGGCCATGGCCGAAGAGTTTCACAACCTCGGCCTGACCGGAACCGAGCGGGGGATATACACCGTTCTAATCTTTTTGGTGGCTTACGGCTTTGTCATGGCCGAAGAGTTCACACATCTGCGCAAGTCTAAACCGGTGATTTTTGCCGCGGCAGTGATTTGGGCGCATGTGGCCGTTCTGGCTAGCGAGGCCGGAGTTTCGGGCGAGGAACTGCATAAAGCTTTCGAGCACGATTTGAAAGAATATGCTGAGCTGATGCTGTTTTTGCTGGTGGCGATGACTTATATCAACACCATGGCGGAACGTAATGTGTTCGAGGCGTTGCGCTCCTGGTTGATTCGGAAGCAATTCGGTTACAAGCAGTTGTTTTGGATCACGGGCGTCATCACCTTTTTCTTATCTTCCGTCGCTGACAACCTGACTTCGGCTTTATTGGTCGGCGCTGTGGTGATGGCGGTGGGTGCGGATAACGAAAAGTTCGTTTCTGTCGGTTTCGTCAATCTGGTTATCGCGGCAAATGCCGGCGGTGCGTTTTGCCCGTTCGGCGATATCACGACGCTGATGGTGTGGCAAGCCGGGTATGCCGAATTCTTTGATTTCTTTAAATTGTTTATTCCGTCGGTAGTCAACTTTGTTGTCCCTGCATTTTTCATGTCGCAAGCGATTCCAAACGGTCAGCCGCAAGCCACCAACGAAGCGGCGGTAGAATTGAAGCCAGGTGGCTGGGTGGTCTGCGGTTTGTTCGCTGTAACCATTGGCTTGGCGGTCAGCTTTAAGCAATTTTTGCACTTGCCGCCGTTCATGGGAATGATGGCCGGCTTATCGATTTTGATGTTGTTTAGCTATTACTTGAAAGTGCGCTTCCCGGCGGAAGACGGTTCTCGAGTCGATGTGTTCGATCGGGTCAAAGAAGCGGAATGGGATACCTTGTTGTTCTTTTTCGGCGTGGTATTTGCTGTCGGCGGTTTGGGTTATATCGGTTATCTGGAATTGTTGTCTGCGGCCATGTATGACGGTTTGGGCCAAACAACGGCCAACATTCTGGTCGGTATCATTTCTGCGGTAGTCGATAACATCCCGGTAATGTTTGCAGTGTTGAACATGAATCTGGATATGGATTTGTACCAATGGTTGCTGGTCACCTTGACCGCCGGCGTCGGCGGATCTTTGTTCTCGGTCGGTTCGGCCGCGGGTGTGGCGTTGATGGGGCAATCCAATCACAAATATACGTTCTTTAGTCACTTGAAATGGACGCCGGTTATCGCGGCTGGTTATGCGGCCAGTATCGTGACGCATTATTTGATCAACGGTTGATTTTAGGTCCTACCTAAAGTGCGTTGTTAGAGAAAGCGTATGGCGGAAACTGTAAGCAGTTGGCGCAGCGCTTTCTCTATCTATACCCAGCCGCGCGTGCTGGGTATGATTTGGCTGGGCTTTTCGGCCGGCCTTCCGTTCTCTTTGACGTCCTCTACTTTGTCGGCCTGGCTGGCTGACGCCGATGTTTCTCTGGCCGTAATCGGCTATTTCAGTTTGGTTGGTGTTGCATATTCGGTAAAGGTGTTGTGGGCGCCTGTGGTCGACCGATTGCCGTTACCGTTGTTTTGCCGGTGGTTGGGTAAGCGGCGGGGGTGGATATTCGGCGCTCAAATCGGCATAGCGTTGGGTTTGTTTGGGATGGGCGGCTTGGATGTTCATCAGGAGCTGGCGAAAATGGCTTGGTTGGCGATTTGGGTGGCATTCTGCTCCGCTACTCAGGACGTTGCAATCGACGCCTATCGGATTGAGATTGTAGCTCCGGAGATTCAGGGGGCGATGGCGGCGATGTACGTATTTGGTTACCGTCTGTCGCTATTGCTCGCTGGGGCTGGGGTGCTCTACATTGCGGAATATCAGAGTTGGTCTGCGGCATATCAGGGGATGGCGTTGACGATGTCGGTGGGCATGGTTGCGACGTTGCTGGCGCGGGAACCGGCCCGGCTGGTTGACGAGCGGGTGGAGCGGCTCGAGCAAAGTGTGGAAGTTGCGCTTGGCGTGTCAGGGGTACGCAGCTTGTCGGCTAGTTTGCTACGTTGGTTTTCCGATGCGGTTGTCAGTCCGTTTGTCGAGTTTTTCCAGCGCAACGGCAAAAATGGCGCGCGGATTTTGCTGCTGATCGCTGTCTATAAAATGAGCGATATTGCGATGGGGGTCATGGCGAATCCGTTCTATTTGGAATTGGGGTTCAGCAAAAAAGATATCGCTGACGTCACCAAGGTATTCGGTTTTTTCATGACGATTGTGGGTACGTCGATAGGCGGGGTGTTGGTGGTTCGCTTCGGTATTATGCGGCCATTATTATTCGGGGCTGTGATTGTTGCGGCGACTAATTTGCTGTTTGCAGCTTTGGCTTTGGTGCAGCCCGATATCGTGCTGTTGGCAGGCGTGATCAGTGCGGACAATTTGAGCGGCGGCATCGCTTCGGCCGCTTTTATTGCGTATTTATCCAGTTTGACGAATTCGGCTTACACTGCAACGCAGTATGCGCTGTTTAGTTCGTTGATGACATTGCCGGCGAAGTTGATTGGGGGTGTTTCTGGCGACTTGGTCGCGCAGTTCGGTTATGCCGTTTTTTTCATGTATTCCACCGTTATCGGCGTACCGGCAATCGTCCTGGCGATCATGTTGGCGCGCTCTGCGTCGTTTGGCCGGCGAAATTAATTCATCTGAATACTGCTTTGGCTTGCGGTTCTGGTTGCTAAATCGTATCATAAGCAGTTCTCTATCAAGTATGTCTCCCGAAAAGGGTATGTGAGCGCTATGAAACCAGAAATTCATCCACAATATAAACAAATAACCGTGACATGCGGTTGCGGCAATACTTTCCAAACCGGTTCCGTTTTGGCTTCCGATTTGCACATTGAGGTATGCTCTTCATGCCACCCGTTTTTTACCGGTAAGCAACGCGTGGTCGACACCTCAGGTCGCGTGGATAAATTCCGCAAAAAATTCGGAAAATAAACGTCTTTCCGGCCTGCGCTCGGCCGCCAAGCCTTTGGCGGCTTTGAGTGTCGGCCAGTGTCAAAACAAGCTTTCTTCGTTAAATTCCCCTTCGAAGCTTTCTTCCGGTTGAATCGGCGCCGACATGGTTTTCGGTGCGGTTTCTTCTGCGAAATATTCCCAAATCCCGCCTTTTTCGTTTGGCTCTAGCAAAAGTCCGTCGCGCGGGTTGATATAGGCTTGCACAATTCCGGCGGGCGGAGTTTCCGGTTTTTCCGGAAAATGGTGTTGCACAGCTTTGATGAATTTAATCCACATCGGTAATGCAACTTTGCCGCCGGTTTCGCCGTGGCCTAATGGTAGGGAGTTGTCATATCCGATCCAGGTCGACGCGACAATTCCCGTGGCGAAACCATTAAACCAGGCGTCCCGCTGTTCGTTGGTGGTGCCGGTTTTTCCGGCGAGGTCGTTTCGGCCCAGTTGTTTGGCTTGGGTCGCTGTGCCGCGTTGCACGACATCGCGTAGCAAGCTGTTAATTAAGAAATTGGTCTTTGCTGAAATCGCACGTGGCGCTGATGTTTCTTGAGGTGGGTTCAGTTCCTTGCAATCGGCGCACGCCATTGGCGGTTGGGCTTGGAATAACACTGTGCCGTCATTGTTTTCGATTCGCTCGATCAAATAAGGCGTTACCAGAAAGCCGCCGTTGGCAAACACGGCGTAGGCGGTGGCCATCCTTAACGGCGATGCATAGCCGCTCCCCAGGGCGAGCGATAGCGTGGTCGGCAATTGTTCTTTGTCGAAGCCGAAACGTCTTGCCGTGTCTATGGCTTGCGCAACGCCGATTTCCTGCAGTAAGCGGATCGACACCAGGTTTATCGACTCCCGGAGCGCTACCCGCAGCGGTGTCGGCCCCAAATAGCGCCGGTTATAGTTTTCCGGTCGCCAGTCGTTTTCTTGCGAAGGATCTTCGATCACAATCGGTGCATCGTTAATAATGCTGGCCGGCGTAAAGCCTTTCTCAAAAGCCGCGGTGTAGATAATAGGTTTAAATCCAGAGCCCGGCTGTCGCTTAGATTGCGTGGCGCGGTTGTATTTGCTGTGGTAGAAATCGAAGCCGCCCGAGAGCGCCAATATGGCGCCATTGTTTGGGTTAAGCGCAGTTAAAGCCCCCTCCACTTCCGGTACTTGGGTCAATGCCCAATCGCCGCTATTGAGTCGTCTGACCCAAATCACATCTCCGCTATGTAGGTTGGTTCGGTTAGCCCCGCTGCGCTTGATCCACTCGATGTTGCTGCGGTCGATTTGAATCCTGTCGCCGCCGTGAATTGTCGCGGTGATGCCTGACTCGGTAAGTCCAACAATTTGTGCTTGGCGGCAGTCGCCGATAACGGTATCGGTCAAGATAGCGCCGTCTCCGGAGGCGTTTTTGGTCAATGGGCCACGATATCCGTGGCGTTCGTCGTATTCGTGTACGGCTTCCTGAAGGGCGCGATCGGCAGCTCGCTGAAACTCGCTCGGCACCGTGGTGTATACCTTAAGGCCCAGTGTGTAGGCGGCATCGCCGAATTGCGCCATGATTTCCTGGCGGGCCATTTCGGCTACGTAAGGTGCTTGGAATTCGATATTGACCGGCTGCAATGCGGCGTCGTCCGCAGTGTTCAGCGCCGAGCGGTAGGTGTTTTCGTCGATATGTTTTAACTCCAACATGCGCCGTAACACGTAATTGCGCCGTTGCAGCGCGCGCTCGGGATTGGTGATCGGGTTGTAGATGGACGGAGCCTTGGGTAGGCCGGCGATCATTGCTTGCTGCGGCAGGCTCAATTCGGAGAGGTTCTTGCCGTAATAGGTTTGTGCGGACGCGGCTAAACCGTAAGCCCGTTGCCCCATGTAAATTTTATTCAGATAAAGCTCGAGAATCTGATCCTTCGAATAGCGGCGCTCGATTTTTAAGGCCAGGAGGATTTCCTTCAATTTGCGCAAATAGGTTTTTTCGTTGCTTAGCAAAAAGTTACGCGCGACTTGCATTGTGATGGTACTACCGCCCTGGCGCTTTTTGCCTGTCAATACGAGCTGAGTAGCCGCTCTGGCCAGACCGGTGGGGTCGATGCCGATATGGGTAAAAAACCGGTCGTCCTCTGCCGCGATAAAGGCGTTAATTTGTTGCGGGGGGACTTGGTCGATGCTCACTGGCATTCGATGCTTTTCGCCGAATTGGCCAATCAACAAGCGATCTTGGCTATAAATGCTGAAAGGCATTTGGTATTGCACGTTTTGTAACTGCTCGATATCCGGCAGTTCTTTGTCGAGTTCGGCAAAGAAAAAATAACTCGCCACGGCAAAAGTGGTGCAAAACGCTAAAACGCACAACGCCAGCCACTTGATCAGCGACTTCAGCAAAGAGCCTGATTTTGGAGCTTTTTTAATCGGCACAGCAGTACGAATGCGTTAGAAGATTTACAAGAATCGGTTCAGGAAATTCCTGTACATGGGGTCGATAAGCTAAAGTTACTTATAAAGTGGTTCATCTAACAGGATGAAAATAAAAAAACCATCTATACTTGGACCGTAGAGCTTCTGCGGGCCTCGGTTGCGCTGTGCGAGCTAAGTTTAGTCTTTTATGATTCAAAAAGGGTTTGTTCATGAGCTGGTTCAGCAGGAATCCGTCGGCTGTATTGGGAGTGGATATCAGTACGGCGGCGGTCAAGTTGTTGGAGCTAAGTCGGGCAGGTGCGCGATATAAAGTCGAGAGTTACGCCGTAGTGCCGCTACCCCAGGACGCCATCGTTGACAAGAATATCACTAATGTCGAGCAAATTGGCGGAGCGATCAAGGCAGCGGTCAAGCAATCGGCTACCAAGGCCAAGCATGCCAGTGTCGCTGTTGCCGGCTCGTCGGTAATGACGAAGATCATATCGATGCCGGCTTCGCTGACCGATGCCGAGATGGAAGAACAGATCATGGTCGAAGCGGACCAGTACATTCCTTATTCGCTTGACGAGGTGAATTTGGATTTCGAGGTGCAAGGGGTAACGAAAAGCAACCCGGATATGGTGGATGTGCTGCTTGCGGCGTCCCGGCGGGAAAATATCGAAGACCGCGTTGCAGCACTGGCTTATGCCGGCTTGAAAACGGTGGTGGTCGATGTCGAGGCATTTGCCATGGAAAATGCTTTTTCGCTGTTGATTGACCAACTGCCCGAAGGGATTGGCGGTATGACTGTCGCGATCGCCGATATCGGCGCGACGATGACGTCGTTGAATATATTGCATGCCGGAAAGACGGTTTACACCCGTGAACAGGGTTTCGGAGGCAAACAATTGACCGAGGAAATTCAACGCCGTTACGGACTTTCCTACGAAGAGGCGGGGTTGGCCAAGAAGCATGGCGGTTTGCCGGACAACTACGCGGCCGACGTACTGGAGCCTTTCAAAAAAGCCATGTTGCAGCAAATTGCTAGATCACTGCAATTTTTCGTGTCTTCAAGCGCCAACCGTGGCGTCGACGCATTGATTCTGGCGGGCGGTTGCGCGTCTATCGCGGGGTTGGACAAATTAGTCGAGCGCGATTTGGGCATACCTTCTTATATAGCCAATCCGTTTATCAATATGGCGCTGTCCAATCGGGTCAAGCCGCAAAGTCTCAGTAACGATACGCCGGCGATGATGATTGCTTGCGGCTTGGCGTTAAGGAGTTTCGACTAATGGCCAGAATTAATTTACTGCCTTGGCGCGAGGAGCTTAGGAAAAGGCGGCAACAGGAATTTGTTGCCGGTATTGGCGCGGGAATAGTGGCCACCGCATTTATTTTGGTGGTTGTCTATTTATACATCGAAGGTTTGAAGGAATACCAGACCTTGCGTAACACAATGCTGCAAAACGAGATTGCCATTCTCGACAAGAGAATTCAGGAAATAAAAGATATCGAAGACAAGAAAAGCCGATTGTTGACCAAGATCGAAGTCATTCAAAAACTGCAGGAAAGTCGTCCGGAAGTGGTGCATCTGTTTGAAGAGCTTTCTAAAACTACGCCTGAAGGCGTTTATATAACTAAATTCGTTCAAGCGGGGGCTCTGATAACGTTGGACGGTAAGGCGGAATCCAATGCCAGGGTGTCGGCTTATATGCGGGCAATAGACAATTCTTTGTGGCTGAACGGCGCCGTGCTCACAGTGATTCGGGGCGAGGGTAAGAAAAGCGGAACCATGAACGACTTTACGTTGACGGCAAAGCAGGGAAAGAAAGCCGATAACGTTCCAGGAGGGGCCGCAAAATGAATTTGTCGGAAGTCAATTGGGACGTCAATGCTGCGGGTAGTTGGCCGACACCGCTAAAAATTATCGTCATTGTCATTTTTTCGCTTCTGACCGCCGCTGCCGGCGTGTACTTGGTCACGATCCCGCAGTTGGATGAGTTGGAGGCGTTGGAAAAACAAGAGGCCAGTTTGAAGAGCGCATTCGAAGTCAAACAGAAGAAAGCCATTAATTTGCAGGATTACCGGGATCAACTCGAACAGATCGAGGCGTCGCTGGGCGACATGTTGAAGCAGATGCCGACCAAAGCGGAAGTGGCCAGTTTGCTGGTCGACATTTCCCAGACCGGGCTAGCCAGCGGCTTGGAATTCAAGTTGTTCCAACCCGGCGCGGAGGTCAATCGGGAGTTCTATTCGGAATTGCCGATCAACATTCAGGTTGTCGGCAAATATGAGGAACTGGGTTTATTTGTCAGCGGATTGGCGTCCTTACCGCGTATCGTTACGGTACACGATGTGCAAATTACCCCGCTAGGTAAAGAAGGTAAAGACGGGATGACCATGGCGGCCATCATCAAAACCTACAACGAAAGCGAATCCGGGCAAGCCGGTGCGGCGGCAAAAAAACGGAGAGGACAGTGATGGGGATTGAGTGCAGAGTCGTCTCGACTCCGGCATGCTTGGCGTTCTTGTTGGTTCTTAGCGGTTGCGGTGGCGACGACGTCAGCGATTTGAATAAATATGTTCAGGAAGTCAAATCTCGGCCCAAGGCGCCGATAGAGCCTTTGCCTGAAATAAAAGTGGTCGAGTCGTTTATTTTTAAACCGGACGGTTTGCGCGATCCGTTCCGGCAGATCGAGAGAGCGAATGACGACAGCAGTGTCGATGTTTCCGGGGTGAGCGGTATTCATCCCGATACCGAACGCCGCAAAGAAGAGCTGGAGGCTTATCCGCTAGATACTTTACGCATGGTGGGAACGTTGCGCAACGAGAAGGGGTTCTGGGGACTGATCAGAGCGAATGACGGGACCATACACCGGGTTCAAGTTGGGAATCATATGGGGCAAAACTACGGCAAAATTTTGCGTATCCTCGACGACAAAATAGAGCTGATGGAGATCGTTCCGGACAAACCTGGCACTTGGCGCGAACAAGAGTCCGCGTTAGCGATGGCCGATGATAAAGGGTTATAAAATAATGAGTATCGAACTTAATAATGGCGTACGGATTGGCTTGGGACGGTTTTCGAGTCAACGATGGTTTCTGTTTTTGGTGTTGTTGCTGGCCGGGATGCCGGTGCGAGCCGAAGATGCGGCGATCAATAACCTCGAGTTCTCGTCGTTAGCCGGCAATCAAGTCCAAATCCAGTTGGAAACCAGTGGCGGATTGGTCGAGCCGAAAATATTTCAAACCGATAACCCGTCGAGAATTGCGTTAGATTTCGCTGGCGTCAAGAGTAATTTGGCGAAAAAAAGTTTTCCGATCAATCAAGGTGCCGCCGGCACCGTATATGTAGTGGAAGCTTCCGGTCGTACCCGGGTCATTATTAACCTGATCGAGAAAGTGCCCTACGAGACTCGAGTTGAGGGCGATAAGTTTTACGTGCTCCTGAAGTCGGCCGGTACGGTTTCTGCTGTCAACACGACAGTGCAGCAAGCGCCTTCTGCGGCGAAGAATTCGGTGATCAGCAAGTTTTTGCCCGAGCAAAATATCAGGAGCATTGATTTTAGGCGGGGGGCGAATGGAGAAGGGCGCTTGCTGTTGGGTTTGTCGGCGGCCAACACCGTGGTGGACACCAAGCAGAGCGGCGGTAAAGTGGTGTTGAATTTTTTGAATACCCGTTTGCCGGAGTCATTGGTCAAGAGCTTTGATGTATCGGATTTTGCCACGCCAGTGCAAAGAATCGAGGCGGTTCCGAAAGGTGACAGCGTTAACGTTACGATAACGCCGAACAACGGCAATTACGAATATTCCTCGTATCAAGCCGATAACTTGTTGACGGTGGAGTTCAGACCGTTAACGCCGGCGGAAAAGGAAGCGCAACAAAAGGAAAAGTTTCCCTATGTCGGCAACAAACTGTCTTTGAATTTTCAGGATATCGAGGTTCGTTCGGTGCTCCAGATTCTGGCCGATTTTACCGAGCTGAATATCATCGCTGCCGATTCTGTGGCCGGGAACGTTACTCTACGGTTGAATGACGTGCCGTGGGATCAGGCTTTGGAGCTGATTTTGAAGGCCAAAGGCTTGGCGAAGCGCCAAAATGGCAACGTGGTGATGGTGGCGCCGGTAGCCGAGATCATGAAAATCGAGCAGGAAGAATTGGATTCGAAGAAGATTTTCGAAGAGCTGGAGCCGTTGAAAACTGAAAACGTCCAGATCAATTACGCCAAGGCTTCCGAAATTTGCGGTGTGCTGATGGGTATCGGCAACAACTCACAAGGCGGACAGTCGGGAGCGGGCGGTGCCAGTGGCGGCGGTGGTTGTGGTGGTGGCGGTGGTTCTGTTGCCAGTCCGGCAGGTTTGGGCGGCGCGGGTCAAGCCGGCGGATTAGGAGGGGCGACCAGTATGCGATTGCTGTCGCCCCGTGGCACCGCGATCGTGGATGCCCGGACCAATACGTTGATTGTCAAAGATACTGCGAAAGCGATGGAAGACGTCCGTAAAATGATCAAATTATTGGACGTACCGGTGCGGCAAGTGTTGATCGAGTCGCGCATCGTGATCGCAGATACTTCCTTTGCCCAAAATCTGGGTACCAAATTCGGTGTTGCCCACAAGGCCGATGTCAACGGTGGAACGCAATACGGTATGACCGGCAGCGGTGTGGATACCAGTGAAAATTCGCAAATTCTGGCGGATTTAGGTTCGGCGTTGGCGGCGTCCAGCGGCGGTGCTCTGGCGTTGACCTTGGCTCGGGGCGCTGACTATTTGTTGAATTTGGAGATCAATGCGCTGCAGGACGACGGCAAGGGTGAGTTGGTATCCAATCCTCGGGTCATGACCAGCGACCGGGTTCAAGCTTCGATCAAACAAGGGGTGCAAATTCCTTATCAAACCCAAAGTCAAGCAACCGGACCGGTCACGCAGTTGGTCGATGCAGTGTTGGAGTTGAACGTAACTCCGCAAATTACCCCTAGCGGCAGCGTGATTATGCAGCTGGATATCAAAAAAGACTCGCCGGGTACGCCATTGGCGACCGGAGGCAACGCCACCGTACCGATCGATACGCGGCAGTTGAAAACCAAGGTGCAGGTCGAGGACGGCGAAACAGTTGTTCTGGGCGGTATTTACGAGTCTACTGTGCAGGATTCGTATAATACAGTGCCATGGGTGTCTGATCTTCCGGTAATTGGGTGGATGTTCAAAAAGAGCATAAAAACCGATAACAAGAAGGAGTTGCTGGTTTTCATAACGCCTAAGATCGTCAAGGAATCGTTGAGCGCAAAGTAATTGCGTTTGTCGCGGAGATGCTATCGTAGAAAGGGGGCTTCAGCCCCCTTTTTCATGGTGAGTCCCAGATTGGCGGGACTCTCGTTCTTTCGGGGGGCTGGCTATGGTATATTCGATCGATCAATCTAAACCATCTCGTTTGCTTATGGCGACTGAAAGACTGCTTGCTTTAATTTTATGGTGTCTGCTTTTGCAGGCTTGTGGTCAGACCGGGCCGTTGTATATGCCCGATAGTCAGCCGCCGATTTACGTTCCCAAACAAGAAAAATAAACATGGATTTTTTTAACTATCGGCAACAGGCTTTGTTTGCCGAAAATGTTGCTGTTGAAAGCATTGCCGCCCAATACGGCACACCTTGCTACATTTATTCGCGTGCCGCGTTGGAACAACAATGGCAAGCCTTTGATCGGGCTTTCGGCTCGCATCGGCATTTAATTTGTTACGCCGTGAAGGCCAACTCAAACATTGCGCTACTCAATTTGTTGGCCCGCTTGGGTTCGGGATTCGATATTGTTTCGTTCGGCGAAATGCAGAGAGTATTGGCGGCTGGAGGGCGTCCCGGCGACATCGTATTTTCTGGGGTAGGCAAGCGCGCGGACGAAATTTTGGCGGCTTTGCAAGTCGGCATCCGTTGTTTTAACGTTGAAGTCAGCGGTGAGCTCGATCGGATCAACGAGTTAGCCGGGCAACTTGGTGTTTTGGCGCCGGTATCGTTCCGAGTGAACCCCGATGTCGATGCCAAAACCCATCCTTACATCTCTACCGGCTTGAAGGAGAATAAATTCGGTATCGACATCGATAGTGCTATCCACGAATACCGGCGCGCGGCGGCTATGCCGAATATTCAAGTGGTCGGGATCGATTGCCATATAGGGTCTCAACTGACAGGGCTCAATCCGTTTCTGGATGCATTGGATAGGGTGCTGGCGCTGGTGGATTTGCTTGCTGCGGAAGGAATCAAGCTACATCATTTGGATTTAGGCGGTGGTTTAGGCATTCGCTATCGCGACGAAACGCCCCCGGCGCCGGCGGAATACGTCGATGCATTGCTGCAGCGTTTGGGCAAATTAGATTTCGAGATTTTGTTGGAACCTGGCAGGGCGATTGTTGGCAATGCCGGTATTTTGCTGACCAAAGTCGAGTACCTAAAGCCAACCCCTAATAAAAATTTTGCGATAGTTGATGCGGCAATGAATGACTTGCTCAGGCCGGCACTTTACAGTGCATGGCAGGATATCGTGCCGGCTCGGTCGGTCAATTCCGGGCAAGAATTGGAATGGGACATTGTCGGCCCTGTTTGCGAGACCGGTGATTTCTTGGGTAAAGGCCGTGTGTTGACGCTGGCTCCGGGCGATTTGTTGGCGGTCCGCTCCGCAGGAGCGTACGGGTTTTCGATGAGTTCCAACTACAATTCCCGGCCTCGTGCGGCCGAGGTGATCGTTGACGGTAGTGACTGCCATCTGGTCCGTGAACGGGAGGGTGTTGAGCAATTATGGATTGGCGAACGCTTGTTGCCATAGGACGGTTATGGAGATTCGTTTTACCAAAATGCACGGCTTAGGTAATGATTTTATCGTCATTGATGCCGTTTCACAGCAGATCGATCTGAGTGCCGGTCAAGTTCGTTTTCTCTCTGACCGGCATTTCGGGGTCGGATGCGACCAAGTATTGTTAGTCGAGAAGCCTGTCAGCGCAAATGCCGATTTTAAATATCGCATTTTTAACGCCGATGGCAGTGAAGTGTCTCAGTGCGGCAACGGGGCAAGGTGTTTTGCCCGTTTCGTGCGGGAAAAAGCATTGTCCGACAAAGCGGAAATTGTCGTGGATACCGATGCCGGTCAATTGGTGTTGGGGTTCGATACTTACGGTTTGGTCCGGGTTAATATGGGGGTGCCGCGGCATGAACCGGAACAGATACCGCTAATCGCACCAAAACAACTACCGATTTATTCGTTAGTGCTCGACGACGAATGCATCGAATTTGCCGCGGTTTCCATGGGTAATCCGCATGCGGTGCTGATTGTAGATGATGTTGAGCGAGCGCCTGTAGCGCAATTGGGGCCGCGGTTAGAGCGCCACGAATTTTTTCCGCAACGGGCTAATATCGGTTTTATGCAGATCGTAGATCGATCATATGTTCGCTTGCGGGTCTATGAGCGAGGTGCTGCGGAAACGTTGGCTTGTGGCAGCGGTGCCTGTGCTGCGGCGGTGGCCGGTATAGAACTCGGCCTGTTGGATAGCCAGGTGACTGTGCGTTTGCCTGGCGGAGAGTTGCGGATCAATTGGTCGGGCAGGGGGTATCCGGTGTTCATGACCGGGCCGGCAGTTACGGTATTTGAGGGGCGAATAAGCATATGATTGACGAGCGGCGCGCGGATATCACGGATGCTTTGGTGGTCGACTACTTGCGGCGTCATCCGGATTTCTTTCATCACCATCTGGACTTGTTGGAGCAAATGCATATCCCACATCCCAGTGGCAACGCAATCTCCTTGATATCCAAGCAGTTGGAAATCTTCCGGTTCAAGCATCAAGAGCAGGAAAGTCAGCTGAATGCGTTGATAGATATAGCCAGGGAAAATGATGCGTCGTTTAATCGCATGCATGAGTTGACACTGGCTATGTTGGAAGCGAATTCTCTGGAGGATGCGATTGCGAACTTGAGCGATGTGTTGTCAGAATGTTTTCTGACGGATTTTGTCGGAATCAAAATTATTAGGGGTGGCGTCTATTCGCCAATCAGTAATTTGTTTGTTACGGCGGATGAACCGAACTTGAAACATTTTGCCAACGAACTGGCGACCAATCAGCCCAAATGCGGGCGTCCGACGTTGGCTCAAGCGACTTTTTTGTTCGGTGATGCGGCCATGGAAGTCAAGTCGTGTGCGATTATCCCAATGGTGTTTACCCAGCTCGAAGGTCTATTGGCTATTGGTAGCCGCGACGAAAGTCGGTTTCATTACAGTATGGGAAGCGTATTTTTGACTCAGATGAGCGAGATTATTGGGACGCGGTTGATTTCGTTGTTGCAGCAGCTGGGTTAGTGCTGTGGATGCTGCTGCGCATAGCTTAGTAGACTTGTTCTTACGGTATCTGCGCGAAGAAAAGAGGGTTTCGGAGCATACTGCTGTCAATTACCTGCGCGATTTGGCGCGGTTTACCAATTTTTGTTGTTCTAAAGAAATCGGGAATTGGGCTGATGTGCAGCCGGGCGAAGTGCGCCAATATGTCTCGGCTAGGCATAAGGATCGAATCAGCAGCAAAACCATCGGCCGAGATTTGGCTGCGTTGCGTAGCTTTTACCGATTTTTGCTCAGAGGAAAACACGTTGCGGCCAATCCCGTTTTGCATATTCGGGCGCCCAAGGCTCCAAAAAGATTGCCTAAGGTGTTGGATGTCGATCAGATGTCGGGAATGTTGGATGCAGTGGCTGATTCCGTGTATGAAATACGGGATCTTGCTATGTTCGAACTATTTTACTCATCAGGGCTTAGGCTAAGCGAATTGGTGAAGTTGGATCTGTCCGATGTCGACTTTGCGGCGGGGTTTTTGTTGGTGCGTTTCGGCAAAGGCGGTAAGCAAAGGCAGGTTCCGATAGGTTCCAAAGCCATTGTCGCGGTCAATCGCTGGCTAAATGTTCGCCCGGATTGTACTGAGTCGTCGCTGTTTATATCATTTTCAGGGCGAAGGCTAACCCAGCGTAGCGTTCAGCTACGGTTGAGTCGGTGGGGTAAAAAAATAGGTTTGGAAGAGCATGTTCATCCGCATATGCTGCGGCATTCTTTTGCTAGTCATCTTTTAGAGTCAAGTCAGGATATTCGGGCTGTTCAGGAGTTGCTCGGGCACAGCAGCGTTGCAACGACTCAAATATACACGCATTTGGATTTCCAGCATCTGGCAAAGATTTACGACAGCGCGCATCCTCGGTCAAGAAAATCTCAAGAGAACGCTGAAAATTCGCGAGAGTGAATTTGATGTGTTGACAGAGTGGAGATGTGTGGTTAGAATGAGCGGCTCTTCACTGCTGACGGTTTTGGGATTGAAAGTTGGATCCTGGTTTGGTGGTGGCTTTGCTGGCTTTGCTGGCTTTGCTGGCTTTGCTGGCTTTGCTGGCTTTGCTGGCTCTGTTGTTTTGGGGTTGGTAAATTGGTGGCTTTTGATTTGGAGGGTTTGAATCGAAAGTCGCCGAAAAAAGTGGTTGACATGACTTCTTATTGCTGTAGAATATGTCGGCTCAACAGGGTGAAATGCTCTGGCTCTTTAACAAGCTGAATCGAAATAATTTGTGTGGGTATGTGTAGCGATCGATTTCTGTTAGAAATTATCGATACAGACCACGTCAATTTA
>NZ_PPPU01000051.1 GCF_006483455.1 Methylomonas koyamae | reverse complement strand
CTGGAAGCGGTGCCCGATGAAAGTACCATTTTGCAGTTCCGCCATCTGTTGGAAGCCCACGGATTAACCGAACAGATTTTCGCAGCCATCAACCAAACGCTGGGGGAACGCGGCCTGTTTTTAAGAGCCGGCACCATCGTCGACGCCAGCCTGATTGCCGCGCCGACCTCGACCAAAAACCAAGACAAAGCGCGTGACCCGGAGATGCATTCGAGCAAGAAAGGCAACCAATGGTTTTTCGGCAGCAAATTTCACATTGGCGTCGATAGCGAAACCGGCTTGGTGCATACCCTCACAGTCACCTCTGGCAATGTCAGTGACGTGGCCGAAGCCGCCAACCTGCTGCACGGCGAAGAACCATTCGTGCAGGGCGACGCTGGCTATCAAGGCTTGGACAAGCGCCCCGAGATGCCAACCGAAAATCCACCCGCGTGTGTCATTGCGATGCGCCCTGGCAAGCTGGCCAAGTTAACTCAGGACGATAGCGAAGAAGCCCGGCAATTGCGCGAGGCAGCCCGCGAACTGGCCAGCCGCCGGGCCAAAGTCGAGCACGTGTTTCGGGACATTAAAGTCCGATTTGGTTACGCCAAGAATCGCTATCGCGGTTTAGCCAAAAACGCCGCCCGATTAACCTTTTTGACCGCGATTGCGAATGTGCTGCGCGGTGATGCGTACGAACGTCGCTGCCTCATTGCGTCTGAAATTTGAAAATAGGCCCAAAAAAGGGCTTGTTCTCGAGAAAATCCGGCTGTTTTGATGAAAAAACGGTCGATTATTGAAATCTTTGACCTATCTTAGAAATTACTGTCGTTCAAAACGGCAGTTTTTCAGAGGTTCCTTAACAAACTTACCAGCTCACAATAAACTAAGTTTGAAATTTATGTTGATTGCGAATGATATGTATTCTAGAGCTGCTCAAACAGCGGGAGCTGGGGCATTATTATATCCGCCGAATAATATGAGCATATCACTGGATGGAGCATTAAAGTTTTCGCAAAGATTTGCTACTAAAGGATTTCCTGATACACCTGTCCCAGTAGTAGGGACTTATAATCCATCTGCTCCAATTAGAATCGGTCCGCCTTTTGCTGTATATGGTAATTGGGCGGCTACAAATCTAAGTGATTCGTTGTACAATATGGCGGAGGAGCCTAGTATTCAACTTATTTCACATACTGATTCAACAGTAGTAATTACATTTAATTTTGATACAAGAACCCCATCGGGAAGCTACTATAACACATTCTTCATTGATAATTTAAAGGTAGTATTAGACAATATTGCACTGCCATCTCCAGCTTTTTCAGATCAAGATCATGATGGTATCGCCGACATCGCTGATAATTGTCTAACAGTACCAAATACAAATCAACATGATGGAGATAATGATCATTATGGTAATGCGTGTGATGGTGATTTAAATCAAGATGGTTTTGTTGATTATTCTGATATAGAATAACTGGCCTGAATGTTTATTTTGTAGATAATAGCGAATATGATTTCAATGATGATGGTGTTATTAATGAGTCTGATTGGATGAACTATATGTTCTTTTATCCAACGAAACCAGGATTGTATGGGCATGGTGATCCAGGCTTAGCAGGTTGGTGAAAAACTATATTTGAGACGCTAATTTTGCTCAATCGAACCAGCATTTAGTAGGAAAGCAGCTTCATCGCCACTAAATATAGATTCATTCAAAGCCAAAAAAGAGTTTTTCACCAACCTGTTAGCGCCGGGCCCGTCAGGTTATTTTCAAAAAATTTGTTTCGCCTTTACATGCAAGCGGAATGGCAATTTTAAAGTTTCAGAGTGCCTGTTTAATTCTTGAAGCTCATGTCATTTTTACCTACAGCAACGCCGACGGCCGGATTATGGCTAAATTGATAGAAGGCTAACGCCAGCGTTGGCCGCAGCGGGTCGCGGCCTTCGTCTCGTTGGGTTCGCTCCGTTATTTGTCGGCGATGCGACTGGTCGATGCGGTGGTCGGCAATTCGTCCAGCGGCCTGTTGGAAGCACCGGCATTCAAGGTTCCGACCGTCAATATCGGCGACCGCCAGCGCGGCCGCTTGTGTGCTGCCAGCGTGCTAAATTGCCCGCCGCAGGCCGAGGCGATCGTCGCAGCGCTGGCACAAATCTGGTCCGGCGCATTGGCGCCGGTATCGGCAAATTTGCAACATCCTTACGGTAGCGGCGGCGCATCGGCGGCGATCAAGCAAGTTTTAAAAAATACCGATTTGCAGGGGCTGCTGAAAAAACGTTTCCACGACATGGCTAAGCAGTGATGAGCGATTGGCTCCACGAATACCGCGACCAGAATGCCGGAGATTTGTGCGAACCAGCGAATTTCGCCTATGCCGAAGTCAGCCGGATTGTCGCCGATCAATACCGTTTGGCGACGGCGCTGAGCGGCAACGGTTTGATCTTGCCGGCGTGGCCGGCCGAGCCGAAGGCTTGGTAGCGCTCTTGACAGAGCTTTTGCATCGCATCTCTGGCCGCCGCGAAAGTCTTGCGCGCATCCAATTCGGCGACATTGTCTGGCTGGGCCAAAAAGCGGCGCATGGCGCCGGTCGAGGCCATGCGCAGGTCGGTGTCGATGTTGACCTTGCGTACGCCGTACTTGATGCCTTCGACGATTTCGGCAACCGGCACGCCATAGGTTTGCCGAATCTCGCCGCCGTGGGCGTTGATGATTGCCAGCCATTCCTGCGGCACGGAACTGGAGCCGTGCATGACGAAATGCATGTTGGGCAGGCGTTGCTGCAATTCGCGCAATCGGCTGATGACTAACACCTCGCCGGTGGGCGGCTTGCTGAATTTGTAAGCCCCGTGGCTGGTGCCGATGGCAACGGCCAATGCATCGACTCGCGTCAGTTCGACGAACTGAGCGGCTTCGTCGGGGTCGGTCAGCAGCCGGCTGTGGTCGGTATCGGCTTCCAGCGAACCCAGACAGCCGATCTCGCCTTCCACCGACACGCCGCAGGCATGGGCCATGTCGACCACTTTACGAGTGACTTCGACGTTGTATTCGAACGACGCCGGGGTTTTCATGTCCTCCATTAGCGAGCCGTCCATCATTACCGAGCTGAAGCCGTTTTGGATCGCTTGCGCGCAAATCGCTGGACTCGGCGCATGATCGCGGTGCATCACCACCGGAATATGTGGATATTGCTCAACGGCAGCCTGGATCAAATGCCGCAGGAAAATTTCGCCGGCATAGCGGTTGGCGCCGGCCGAGCCCTGCATGATCACCGGGCTGTCGCAAGCGTCGGCGGCCTGCATGATGGCCTGAACTTGTTCCATGTTGCTGATGTTGAAGGCGGGTACTGCGAAATTGTGCTCGGCTGCGTAGTCGAGCAGTTGTCTGAGTGAAACCAGGGCCATAATGGATTTTTAGTTCGATGGAGCGGAAAGATTGATCGTGTTGCTTCGGCGCGGGTTGGGCCGCCGCAGGTTGATAATACTTGGATTTTACACGTTTTGCCGGGCGGGCTTGGTAGCGAAGGGGGTGGCAGGCGGCTTCTACAATTAAGAATAGCCAGGGAAACCGCTGTCAACTTAGTGGTGATGTTTGAGCAGAGCCGGGGATATACTGTGGTCGCGATTCGGATGGAAGTGAACGGATACCGATTTGCAGGTTATGCCTAAGCGTTCGAAATCCGGATTGCGCCTAAACTTAGGCTACTGGCATGGAACCATCAATTTAGGAGTGTGACTATGAAACAAGCTAAGCGCGGTATCTTTCCCTGTTTGCTGATAGGGTTGCTGGCAACGGTCGCGGCACCGGCGAGCGCGTCGTACCAAGTAGTGAATGTTGCAGCCACCGCAGGGCCGTGGATGTGGGAGGCGGGGGGCTTGAACGACAGCTACCGTTACGGTCTCGGCGCCGACGGCAGTCCGGTTTCGCCCGACTATACGGCACCGTCCCGGCTTAAATTGGCGGATATTGGCATCGGGGCGGGTGATGCCTTGTTCATCGGGTATAGCAGCGGTCTTACCAGCGCCATCGGCGGGGTACCGGCGGTGGATAACAGCGGCTATGTGGGCAGTTCGTATAAAGACGATCAGCCGGGATCGAGCGGGCAGGTGTTACCGAGTTTCTACCTGCCCGGCGAATGGGGCGTGGCGCAAAATCCAGCGAACCCCGCCTCTTACGGTGTGTTCTTGCAAGCCTTGCTCGGTGCGCTCACCGATGACGCCGGCAATATTGTTGAGCTGTTCAGTCTGGGGACGGTGGTTGACGACAACGGCAATCCCACGCCGGTAAGCGGCGTCGCGTTTACCGTCCCGGTCGGCGTTAGCTACATTCAATTCGGTTTTAACGACGATATCTTTCGTGACAATACCGGGTCGGTCAGTGTCTGTGTCAATGGCGACGACGCGCAATGTACCGCGCCGGTGCCATTGCCCGCTGCCGCTTGGTTGTTCGGCGTCGGCATAGCGGGTATGTTGGGGTATAGGCCGCGGCGGCGATCTCGGGGTTGATCCTGCCGATTTTCAGGCTGCCAACTTCGCTTTTAAGGCAGCGGGCCATTGCCGATTGGACTAACCTTATGGTTTTAGTCAGTCGTGGCCGGAAACGGCCGGGGAGTCAAGCAAGGCATGAGCCGGGTTTTTATCATCGCCGAGGCGGGAGTTAATCATAACGGAGATCTGGAAACCGCGATGCGGCTGGTGGACGCGGCGGCGGCGGCGGGAGCCGATGCAGTAAAATTCCAGACCTTCAAGGCCGAAAAATTGGTAACGCAGACTGCAGCCAAGGCCGATTACCAAAAACATACGACCGATGCTTCGGAAAGCCAACTCGATATGCTGCGCAAGTTGGAGTTGAAGTACGAGTTTCACCTCCTCTTGCGCGATTACTGCCGCAGTCGCGCTATCGAATTTCTGTCTACCGCCTTCGATATTGACAGTTTGCGGTTCTTGGTCGACGAAGTCGGTGTGGCCAGACTCAAAATTCCGTCCGGAGAAATTACCAACGGCCCGTTCTTACTGGCCCATGCCGAAACCGGCAAGGACATTATTGTTTCCACCGGTATGGCGACGATGGGGGAAGTGGAGACTGCGTTGGGGGTTTTGGCCTTCGGCTATCTCGGGTGGAGCCAGCCCGGTCTGGCCCGGTTTCGCGAGGCTTACGCTTCGGCGCAAGGCCAAAGCGTGTTGCGGCAAAAAGTTACCTTGCTGCACTGCACCAGCGAATATCCGACGCCGCCGGAGCACGCGCATTTGCGGGCCATGGATACGCTGGCCCAGGCTTTCGGCTTGCCGGCCGGGTACTCGGATCATACCGAGGGATTGGCGGTGCCGATCGCTGCCGCGGCCCGCGGTGCGGTGTTAATTGAGAAACATTTCACGTTGGACCGCAGCTTGAAAGGGCCGGATCATCAAGTCTCCTTGGAGCCGGACGAGCTGAAACAAATGGTCGAAGCAGTCAGAGTAGTGGAGCATGCGCTTGGCTCGCCGCTGAAAGTACCGCAACCGGTTGAGTTGAAAACTCGCGATGTCGCTCGAAAAAGTCTGGTCGCGGCCGAGGTTATCGCCGCCGGCGATTCGTTTAGTGTCGAAAATTTGGCGTGCAAGCGTCCCGGTACCGGCTTAAGCCCGATGGAATATTGGCGGCTTTTGGGCGTTGTCAGCCCACAAAGCTATCAGGTCGACGATTTGATTGCCGGCGGGCGGGAGCCGCGATGAAAAAGCCGGTGATATTGCTGGGGAGCGGCGGCCATGCCAAGGTGTTGTTGGGCATGTTGCAACGCTGCGGTTTCGAAATCGTCGGCGTGACCGATCCGGCGCGGCTGCCGGGTAGCGAATGGCTGGGCTGCCGAGTTCTGGGCGGAGACGAGGCGGTACGCGGCTTCGAGCCGGATCAAGTGTTGCTGGTCAATGGCATCGGTTCCTTACCGCACGACAACCGTATGCGCAGCACCTTGTTCGACGACTTCTGCGCCGCCGGCTACCGCTTCCAAAGCGTGTTGGACCCGGCGGCGTTTGTGGCCGGGCAAGTGCGTCTGGCAGCCGGGGTGCAGGTCATGGCCGGTGCTGTGATACAAGTTGGCGCGTTAATTGCTGAGAACTGTATCGTCAACAGCGGAGCAATTGTTGACCACGAGTGCCGGATCGGCCGTCACGTCCACATCGCACCGGGGGCGGTGCTTAGCGGGGGCGTTGAAATCGGCGATGGTACGCATATTGGTACCGGGGCGGTGGTGATTCAGGGTATACGTATCGGCAGCGGCAGTATCGTCGGCGCCGGCAGCGTCGTCACCAAGGACATCGGCGCGCGCCAGATCGTGTATCCGGCTCGTTCTCAGATTCAGGATTTATAGACATGAAGCAGCATTGGCAGCAAGTATTGATCAGGCCGGAAGCGAGCCTGCGGACGACGATAGAAGTGATCGACCGCGGCGCATTGCAAATTGCGTTGGTGGTGGACGACCTGGAAAAATTGGTCGGGGTCGTCACCGACGGCGATATCCGCCGGGCGCTGATTCGCGGTTTGTCGTTGGAACACCCGGTGGTCGATGTGATGAACAAGCGGCCTAAGGTCGCGAGTTTACTCGACAGTAAAACTCAGTTGATTGCGATGATGGAAGGGCATCATCTCTATCAATTGCCGGTGGTCGACGATCAGGGCAGGGTGATGCGGCTGGAGTCGCTTCAAGCGCTGTATAAACAACCGTCGTTTCCGAACCCGGTATTTCTGATGGCCGGCGGTTTTGGTAAGCGCTTGCGGCCTTACACCGACGATTGCCCGAAGCCGTTGTTGGAAATCGGCGGCAAGCCTATTTTGCAAACCATCATTGAGAATTTCGTGAAATCCGGTTTCCGCCAGTTTTTCATCGCGGTGCACTACAAGGCCGACCAAATCAAAAACTATTTCGGTGACGGCGGCCGCTGGGGGATTTCGATCAGTTATATCGACGAAGCCGAGCCGATGGGGACTGCCGGTGCGATCGGCTTATTGCCGGACGAGTTGCCGGATGTGCCGCTGATCGTGATGAACGGCGACATTCTGACTCAAATCGATTTTTCCCGTTTGCTGGCTTACCACAACGAACAGCAGGCGATCGCGACGATGTGCGTCCGGCATTACGAGTACCAAATACCGTACGGCGTGGTCTCGGCCGAACAGCAACGCATCGTCGGCATTGAGGAAAAGCCGCTGCAGAGCTGTTTGGCGAACGCGGGAATTTATGTGTTAGATCACAGTTTGGTAAAGAGCATTGCCGAGCAGAAAAAGCTGGATATGCCGACCCTTTTTAATCAGCAAATCGCTCTAGGCGAGGCGGTGTCTATGTTTGCGGTCAATGACTACTGGTTGGACATCGGCCGCGAAGCCGACTTTTTACGCGCCCAAGGCGAATTTGCCCAGTATTTTTGAAAGTGCGAGGTTAAAGGAATTCAAAACGACGCCGATACATCCTTCGAGTTCGAAATGAATCATTTTTCTTCAGTCACTTAACCAACATCAGTCGTTTCCGCTCACGTAGCCGGACGTACTAGGAGGATAACATCATGTCAATGGTCATCAACACCAACGTAGCTTCATTAACCAGCCAACGGTTATTGAGCAATACCACTAGCTCGCTGAAAACCTCCATGGAGAGATTGTCCTCCGGTTTGCGGGTTAACTCTGCCAAAGACGACGCTGCGGGCTTGGCGATCAGCGACGGTATGACCTCGCAAATCAGAGGTATGACCGTGGCGATCCGTAATGCCAACGACGGTATTTCAATGGCGCAAACTGCAGAGAGCGCAATGGGTTCTATCACCGAGACCATGCAACGGATGCGGGACTTGGCGGTACAGGCTTCCAACTTCGGTGCGGTAAGCTCTAGCGATCGGGAAAAATTGCAGACCGAATTCAAACAGTTGGGCGATGAGATTGGCCGTATCATCAAGAATACCGAGTTCAACGGTAAAAAAGTGTTGAACGGTTCATTGGCTAACGTCAATTTCCAAGTGGGGGCCGGAACCTCGGCCAACAACCAGATTTCGATCAACGTCAGTGATTTGGCTACCGCTTCAGGTATACAATCGTTGTTCAGTACCGGTGCGGTTTCTATCGGTTCCGGCGCCGCTTCCGGCGATACCAGGGATGCGATCGACGCCATTGATAACGCGATCAAAAAGATCGATACTTTCCGCTCGACTTTGGGTGCTATCCAAAACCGCTTTACCACGACTATCGGCAATTTGCAGTCTTCGATCGAAAACCAAAGCGCCGCACGGTCTAGAATTATGGATGCCGATTTCGCAACCGAAACTTCTAACCTGAGCCGGACCCAAATTCTGCAACAAGCCGGTACGGCGATGCTGGCGCAAGCCAATCAGTCATCGCAAACGGTGCTCAGCTTGCTTAGATAAGGTTAGTAGGAAGGCTGCTTAACCGCGGCCTTCCATCATGTTTACTTAACAAGGGTTAATGTCATGAACAGTGAAATTACAAATGTGTTGAAACTGGTTCCTGTGACTACCGTAAAAACCGATAAGCAAGAGACGGGTAAAGTACTACCGCAAAACGCGAAGGCGACAAACGATCAGGGCGGCAGCAATGTCGCCGCTTTATCTCAAGACAAACAAGGCGCGGTAACCGCTTTGGCTGGAAACGAGAAAAAAGACAAAGCCGATCAAAAGCCGCCGCTGGAGGTAGTCCGGCAAGCCGCAAAAGAGGGAAATTCCATACTGCAAGCGACTCAACGCAATTTGCAGTTCAAAATCGACTCCGATACCAAAGAAGTTGTGGTCAAGATCGTCGATAGCGAAAGTGGAGAATTGGTGCGGCAAATTCCATCCGAAGAAATGTTGGCTTTTATCAAGCGGATGCAGGAACTGGAAGGCGATCAGGGTTCGGTGATTCAGGACCGAGCTTAGTCGGTTTGGGAGGGTGTCATGGGCATAGTGTCTTCTACGGGTCTCGGCAGCGGTATCGATATTCAAGGGCTGGTCTCGCAACTGGCTAGGGCGGAGACTCAACCGCAGTTGAATGCGATTCAACGGCAACGAGATACCGCCAGCGCCAGGCTGAGCGGCTTGGGGACATTAAAAAGCGCACTATCCGACTTTCAAACGGCAATCAATGCCTTGAAAGACGGTAGTGCCTTTCGTGCGCATACCAGCTCGTCTTCGGACGAGTCCAAACTCAAAATTACGGCGGACGCGTTTGCCGCTAGCGGAACTTATGCGCTGGAAATCACGCAGCTGGCCAAGGCGCAGAAAGCCGTTGCCAACGTCGAGTTTGCCGGAGTGACGAGTGCATTGAACTCGGGCACGCTATCGTTCTCGGCGACCTCGGGCGACAGCTTCAATATTACGGTCGACAGCAGTAACAATACCTTGGAAAAACTGCGCGATGCGATCAACAAAGCCGACGGCAATACTTTTGTTTCGGCCAGTATCGTCAATGTCGACAACGCGACCCATACTGGTACCGTGTCCAAATTGGTATTAACCGCAAAAAACACGGGTACCGCCAGCGGCTTCACCGTGAGTGGCACCGATGACGGCAATATCGGCGGTAACGTCAGTCTGGCGCAACTATCTTCCGCCAACCTGGATATCAAAACTGTCGCGCAGGACGCCGTGATTTCAATCGATGGTCAAACCGCGACCAGAAGCAGTAATAGTATTACCGATGTATTGCCCGGTGTGACGTTGAATCTGGCCGCGCAAACCGAGGCGAACAAGCCGGTGACTATCAACGTCGGCGTCGATAACGATGCGATAGCGAATAGCATCAATGCTTTCGTCACCGCCTACAACAAATTGAATAGCACGGTAAAAAATCTCGGCAAATACGGCGGTAGTAGCGACGGTAGCGGCAACGGCGCATTGATCGGCGATTCGACCTTGCGTTATGTTGCGACCCAGATTCGGCAGAACACGTCCGGAACCGTATCCTCCGCCAGTGGGGACTACAATTCCTTGGCGATGATCGGGGTTTCCGTCAACAAGGACGGCGTGATGTCCTTGGACAGTTCCAAATTAAAAACCGCATTGGCCGCCAATTTTCAGTCTGTTAGCGATGTGTTTTCGTCTACCGACGGCGTCGCGACTCGATTGGCTTCAAAGCTGTCCGGGTTGTTGCAATCCGGTGGCTCGATAGATAGCCAGCAAACGTCGTTGAACAAAACCATTTCCAAACTGGACGACCGGAAAGACGACGTCAATGTCAGGTTCGAGCGGGTGCAGGCGGCTTTACAGAAACAATTTATCGCAATGGATAGTGCGGTCGGACAATTTAAGAATACGGGTAGTTTTCTGACGAATTGGATTAACTCGTTGTAATAGGGGATTAATATGTACGCAATGGCGAAAACTCGAAACGGTGCAAGGCAGTACGCAGATGTACATACCTCTAGCGGCTTAGGCGAAGAGTCACCGCATCGGCTGATACAAATGTTGATGGAAGGCTTTCTAGCCAGAATCAACTCCGCAAAAGGTGCGATCGCTCACGGCGATTTGGAAGCCAAGAGCGTTTATATCTCCAAAGCCATGGGTATCATCGGCGGCTTGAATGAGGCCGTCGATATCGAACAAGGCGGAGACATCGCCGCCAATCTGAATCAGCTGTATAACTACATTAACCTGCGTTTGTTACAAGCCAGCGGCGAGAACAGCGAACAGATTCTGGATGAAGTGGCGTCGTTGATGAAAGACATCAAAGAGGCGTGGGATGCCATCGGTTGAGTCGGTAAACCCCGAGCTTGGCCTCGAGCTCGATAACTATGAGGCAGTACTGCTGGGTTTCAAACGTCGGATCGAACAATGCCTGGCCGACGCCGAATGGGACGAGCTTCCCGCTATTTTGGCGTCCAGGCAGTCTTATCTGGAACGCATCGCCGGCCAGCAAATACCCGCTGAGCGTCGGGAATGGGTTAAGCAAGTTGCCCTGTCGACATTAGCCGACGATGCCGGATTTTTGAGTAAGGTCGAAGCCGACAAATCGGCGATGGCAAAACAACAGCAATCGCTGGAGCGCGGGATCCGCGCCACCCAGGCTTACAAAAAAACCTGATATCCGCCATTTTTCGCCGCCTACTGCGCGTAACGCTGTTTAAGCACTGAGCGTCAAAACAAACCTTCCGGCGTAGCCGGAGCAACACCGGCACTCCCTTCCGCCCAGCTGCCGGCCTCCGGCAAAGCCGCCGAAATTGCCGCCTCCGCCAATCCGCTATAATGCGGAACCGCTTTCTCGAACCAATTTTTTTCATGCCCAATTCCAGCAGAGATCAGGATATCCGCCGCGCAGCGGAGGCACCGCCATTGCCTTGCCGGCCGTGGCGATTCGTATTGTTTTGCTTGCAGCCTTTCGGCTGGCTGTTGCTGTTGATGCTGGTATTGGAAACCGGCCAGGCCGCCGGCAGCATTCTGGTGCCTTACGCGATCAAGGCGTTGATGGATGCGGTCGCAGCGCAGACGCTGCCGGTCGGCGATTGGCTGGAAACCTTCAAACAACCTCTGCTGATCCTGGTAGGCTTGAATGTCGCGGAGATCGTCTCCAGTCGGGCCAGCGGTGCGGTGCTAATCATGATGGGGCCGCGCTTGCGCCAGAGAACTACTCGCCTGCTGTTTGCTTATCTGCAATACCACGCGCCGCGCTATTTCGGTAACCACTTCGCCGGTGCGCTGGCGCATCGCATCAGCGAAACGGCGATGAGCGTCAACCATACCACCTGGGCCGTGATCTGCGATTTCTGGCCGATTGCCGTGACCTTTTCGGTTTCCGTAGCGCTATTGCTGCAAGAGCATCAAGGTCTGGGCCTGTTCGTTGCCGGTTGGGTCGCCGGCTATGTGCTGGTTTCGTACTGGCTGGCGACGCGCTGTCAGCCCTACGCCCAGGAATTCGCGGCCACCCGCAGCATGGTCAACGGCAAAATCGTCGATGCGGTAACCAATATTCTGAACGCCAAATTGTTCGCCCGCTTGCACCACGAGCGCGAATACCTGGACGAATTCCTGGCGACCGAACTGAAAAGTGCGCGCCGCACCTTCTGGTACATGGAGCGGGTGCGCTGGTTTCAATTCAGCGCAGCGGCCGTGCTAAAAATCGGCACGATCGGCTATGCCTTGCAACTATGGCAAGCCGGCGAAATCAGCGTCGGCGCGTTTGCGATGAGTACCGGGCTGGCGCTGTTGGTCATCGGCGATGCTCGTAACCTGAGCCGGCGCTTTCTGGAGTTCTTCGAGTACGTCGGCAACGTCGCCAATGGGGTTGAGACCATCGTCAAGCGCCACGAGATCGTCGACAGTGCCGACGCCAAGCCCTTAAAGATCGGCCGCGGCCGGATCGAATTCAGGAACGTCGATTTTTGCTACGAACCCGGCCGGCCGGTGTTTCAAGGTTTGAGTCTGACCATAGAACCGGGCCAGCGGGTCGGCTTGGTCGGATTTTCCGGCTCCGGCAAATCCACCTTCGTCAACCTGATCCTGCGCCACTTCGAGCCGCAAAGCGGGCAAATATTGATCGACGGCCAGGATATTCTGCAAGCCACGCAAGATTCGTTGCACGAACAGGTCAGCTTGATACCGCAAGACCCCAGCCTGTTCCACCGCAGCTTGCGCGAGAACATCGGCTACGGTCGCCTGGACGCGGAGATGGCCGAGATCGCCGAAGCCGCGCGCCTGGCCCATGCCGACGCTTTTATCGATGCGATGCCGGAAGGTTACGAATCCCTGGTCGGCGAGCGCGGCGTCAAATTGTCCGGCGGCCAGCGCCAGCGCATCGCCATCGCCCGGGTCATGTTGAAAGACGCGCCGATTCTGATTCTGGACGAAGCCACTTCCAGTCTGGACTCGGTCACTGAAAAAACCATCCAGGAAAATCTGGACCGGGTCATGGGCCGCAAAACCGTCATCGCCATTGCTCATCGCTTGTCCACCATCGCCCATCTGGACCGGATTCTGGTATTCGACCAGGGCCGCATCGTCGAAGACGGCAGCCACCAGGAATTGCTCGACAAACAAGGCTGTTATTACCGGCTGTGGACCATGCAGGCCGGCGGCTTCTTGCCGGAGGAAGTGTATTAGCCGATTTTGCTTCGTCCGGCCGAGCCCCTGGCTCGTTTATGCCGGGTAATACGGCGAATTCATGCCGATGTTGGCTTCACGGGTGACTTCGCCGTCGAACAATTTGACCGACAGATTGCCGCCGACGGTCCGGTTGTTGATCCCGCTCAGCCAGGTTTTCGACTTCAGGCCGGGCGATGTCCGCGAATTGGAAAACACCCTGGAACGTAGCGTTTTGTTCTGCAAGAGCAGCGAACTGACGCGTCTCGAGTTGGATCAGCCTGCCTCGGCCGCAGTCGGCAGCGACTGGAACGATCGCAAGCACAATTTATTGAAAGACGCCGAACAGGCCTTTCTGCAACAAGCCCTGCAAAGCCATCACGGCAACGTCAAGCAAGTTGCGGAAGCGATGGGTATTACGCCTAGAGCGGTTTACGCCAAATTAAAAAAACTGGACATCAAGCCCGGGCAATTTCGCTAGGCGGTTGCAGCCGGGTAAGGGGGCGGCCAGCTTATTCCCAGCTAAAGGCCGGCACAAAGGCGCTGGGAATTGGGTTGGTTGCCAGTAACTGGACAATCCGCGCCTTTGCCAATAAGCTGGGCTTTTTGCAATCATCCGGAGTTCGGTATGGACATTTCCTGCTACCGCAGTACGCCGAAAATCGTCGGCGCACTCATCGACGTACTTTATCAAAACCCAACCCTGGTGTTCGCCGTGGTGGTTGGGCTGAGCGGGTTGGTCGGAATTTGGCGCTATAAAGCCAATAACAAACCGGAATAGTCGCTGACGGTCCGGATGCAGGTAGTCGGGTTGGATTAATGCGCAAGCTCGACTGTGTCATCAAAGCCGGTTGATGTTGCCGCTACCGGTACCAGCAACCGCCATTGCCAGCCCTTTTTTGCACCAATTTGAAAGAGTCGTGCTGCTGCTGTTGCACTACGGTTGTGCAGGATTTGTCTCCAAGCTGCTTGAGTTTCGCGTTAAGTGACTGATTTATAACGGTACGGATAATTGGCACTCTTTCTGCTGTAGATCATAACGAAACACGTGAGGTGCGATCAGAAAAGCACCTTGTCAAAATGGCGACTAGGGTTCCGGCTCGTTTTCGAGTGTCAGCGACCGAGAGTTGCCGGCTTCTTTCGGGGAGCTACACGGCGGGATAAAAGCCCGGGAGGTCAGACGGTTTAATCAACCGGTCCGCCTCTACGTGTGGCTTTTTCAACCCGACTGGAGCTGCTCATGACCTCAAATTCCCACCGCAATTTCTCCCGATTCCCGGCATTGGTGCTTGCCGCGGCGTTGTTTTGTCTGTCGATCCCGGCGCGCGCCGAAATCAAGGTCGGCGTCAGCGATTGGCCCGGCTGGGTGGCATGGTACGTCGCCGAGAAAAACGGCTATTTCAAAAAATACGGGGCCAAGGTCAAATTGGTGTGGTTTGCCAATTACACCGACTCGATCTCGGCCTTGTCGGCCGGCCAGTTGGACGCCAATTGCCAAACCTGGTCCGACACCATGGCGCCGCTCAGTAAGAACGTGCCGGTCAAAGCCATCCTGGTCAACGATAATTCCGACGGCAACGACGCCTTGATGGTCAATCCCGCCATCAAAAGCTTTGCCGACCTGAAAGGCAAAACCATCGCCCTCGAGCAGTATTCGATTTCCCATTTCGTGCTCGCTACGGCGCTGAGCAAAAACGGCCTGAGTTTCGACGATATCAAAACCGTGAACCTGTCGGCCGGCGACGCGGCTGCGGCATTCCTGAGCGGCCGGGTCGATGCGACGGTGGTATGGAATCCCTGGGTCAATAATATCCAGGCCAGCGGCAAGGGCGCGGCGCTGTTTACATCCAAAGACATGCCCGGCCTGATCCCCGATTTGCTGGTCGCTCGAGTCAAAGCCATCGAAACTCACCGCGCCGAATTGGTCGGCATGATTAAAGCCTGGCAAGACACACAGCGCTTTATCCGCGAACAACCCGACCAGGCCGTTGCCATCATGGCCAAGGTGGTCGGCATGAAACCGGACGCCTACAAAGTGTTTCTGCCGGGCACCCGTTTCTTTACCCTCGAAGACAATCTCAAAGCCATGGCTGCGGCCAGCGAACCAGCCTCGCTGGCCGCGGTCGGTCCGACTATCGCCAGCTTTCTGAAAGACAATCGCCTAATCGAATCCGTGCCCGATTTAGCCGCCGGCTTTGACGCCTCGTTGGTGACCGAAGCGCTCGCCGCTCATTAGCTCAAGGTGGCGACTATGACTGACAATTTGAATCCGTGCCGACCGCTGTGGGCGATACGCGGCAGCTTGGATCGGCGTATCCATTGGCTGATCGCCTGCAGCGGTTTGCTGCTGGCACTGCTGGCTTGGTGGCTGGCTTCGACCGGTGGCGCGGTAGACCCGGTGTTTTTGCCGACCCCGCCGCTGGTGCTGAACAGCGCCTGGGAATGGCTGCACGACGGCGATTTGCTCGGCGACGTGGCGATCAGCGTTTACCGGGTAGTGGCCGGATTCTTATTGTCGGCGGTACTGGCCTTGCCCTTGGGCGTCCTGGTCGGCACTTATGCGCCGGTCAAGGCCTTGTTCGAACCTCTGACCGATTTCATCCGCTACATGCCGGCGGCGGCCTTCATTCCGCTGGTGATGCTGTGGGTCGGTATCGACGAAGGCGCCAAGATCGCGATCATTTTCATCGGTACTTTTTTCCAGATGCTGCTGATGATCGCCGAGGACGTGCGCCGGGTGCCGATGGAGCAAATCGAAGCGGCACAGACCATGGGCGCCGACCGCGACGAAATCGTGATGCGGGTGATCATGCCGTCGGCCAAGCCGGCGATTCTCGATACCTTACGAGTAACGATGGGCTGGGCCTGGACTTACCTGGTGGTGGCCGAGTTGGTTGCGGCCAATTCCGGGCTGGGTTTTGCGGTCTTGAAGGCGCAACGTTTTCTGCAAACCGACAAAATCTTCGCCGGCATCATCTTGATCGGCCTGTTCGGGCTCGCCACCGACCAATGCTTCCGCTGGGCACATCGCCGCAGCTTCCCCTGGCTGTACCGGAGATAGCGCCGATGACGAGTCCAATCATTCAAATCCGCCAATTGCAAAAACGCTTTGCCGCCAACGGCGCGGACATCGTCGCGCTGCAAAATGCCGATCTCGACATCGCGCCCGGCGAGTTTGTCACCCTGGTTGGCGCTTCCGGCTGCGGCAAGTCGACCTTGCTGCGCATCGTCGGTGGCCTGGAACCCGCCAGCGGCGGCAGCGTTAGCGTCGACGGCGCGGCAATTACCGGCCCCGGTATCGACCGGGCTATGGTATTCCAACATTACAGCCTGTATCCGTGGCTGACCGTCACCGAGAACATCACGTTTTGCCGGCAACTGAAGGTACACCGCGACGTGTCCACGCTGAGCGATGTCGAGTCCGCCGAAGGCCGGGCCGACGCCTTGATCCGCTTGATGGGCCTGAGCCACGTCGCCAACGCCTATCCCAACCAACTGTCCGGCGGCATGCAGCAACGGGTGGCCATCGCTCGGGCCTTGATGGCGCGGCCGCGCATCCTCTTGATGGACGAGCCGTTCGGCGCGCTGGACGCCCAGACCCGCGAGGTGATGCACGATCTGATCCTACACGTTTCCATCCTGGAAAAAACCACGGTGCTGTTCGTCACCCACGACGTCGAAGAAGCGATTTATCTGGCGCACCGGGTGGTGTTGATGGCGCCCCGGCCGGGACGCATCGCCGCGGTGCATACGGTACCGTTGCCGGACCACCGCGACCAGGACATGAAGCAGAATCCGGACTTCGTTGCCTTAAAAAAACAAATTCTGGCCGGCATCCGCGAGACCTCCGGCATGCACACCGATTACGAACTACTCGAGCGTCTGGGCCAGGCTACGACGCTATAACCGATTTAGGAGACCACGATGAGCTTAGCCTCGATCAATACCACCGACCTGCTATGGAGCGAAAACCTGCCGGCCGGCGCCCATACCTCGTTCCGAATGCGGCGCGGCAACCGCCTGCGCCTGACCGACATCGAAGGCGGAGCCAATCTAGCGGCCTTGTTTATCAACTACGACGAACGCAGCGAACGCTACAACATGGCCGATACCCTAAAGGCCCAGCATACCTTTCATTTGACTGAAGGCTTTGTCTGTTATTCGGACATGGGCCGGGTGTTGTGCTCGATTACCGGCGACACACTGGGCTGGCACGATACCGTATGCGGGGTGTCCGATGCCGCGCACGTGCAGGCCAAATACGGTACCGCCAGCTATCAAAGCCATCGCAACGCGATGTACCGCAACGGTCGCGACAGCCTGCTGATCGAATTGGAAAAATGGGGCTTGGGCAAACGCGATCTGGTGGCCAACCTCAACTTCTTCAGCAAGGTCGCGGTCGGCGCGGACGGCAATCTGCAGTTTCAGGTGGGCCATTCCACCCCAGGCAGCCAAGTGGAGCTGCGGTTTGAAATGGACACGCTGGTGCTGCTTAGTACCTGTCCGCACCCGTTGGACCCCAATCCGCACTACCAGCCCAAACCGGTGTTGCTGGAGGCCTATCGCGGCGCGTTGCCGGATCAAGACGACAAGTGCCGCAATTTCCGCCCGGAAAACGGCCGCGGTTTTACCAATACCGAACGTTATTACCTGTAACACCGATTTTACGAGGAATACCCTATGCCCATCGTCGAAAGCACGCTCGATCCGAGCAGCGCCATATACGATTACACCCTGCCGGCCGGCGAACCGTGGCTGCATACCATCAAACAAGGCCAGACTTTTCGCATCCTGGATCTGGAAGGTAACCAAGCCGTCGACACCTTGTTTTACAGCGCGGCCGATCATGAAGAACGCTACAGCGCCAGCGACACCATCCGCCGGCAAGGCAATTTGTACCTGAGCGCCGGCACCCGGCTGATCTCCGGCGAGGGCAACGTTTTATTGACCATCGTCGCCGACACCTGCGGCCGCCACGATACCCTGGGCGGCGCCTGTGCCGCCGAGAGCAACACGGTGCGCTATGCCCTGGATAAGAAGCACATGCACAGCTGCCGCGACAGCTTTCTATTGGCCATCGGCCATGCCGACTGCGGCCTGGCCAAGCGCGACATCGCCAGCAATATCAATTTTTTCATGAACGTGCCGGTCACACCCGACGGCCAATTGACCTTTGCCGACGGTATTTCCGCGCCGGGCAAGTATGTGGAAATGCGGGCGGAGATGGACGTGATCGCGCTGATTTCCAATTGCCCGCAGTTGAACAACCCGTGTAACGCCTACAACCCGACGCCGGTGCGGCTGCTGATCTGGGATTGATTTTTCATCCGCACCGGGACGACCCGGCGCCGGTATGTCAAGGCGGGACGGCCCGCCAAACGAGGATTCATGTTTAACAAGGTTTTGATCGCCAATCGCGGCGAAATCGCCTGCCGCATCATGCGGACCTTAAAAGAATTGGGCGTCGCCAGCGTTGCGGTGTATTCCGAAGCCGACGCCCACGCCCGTCACGTCCGGGAAGCCGACGAAACGGTGTGCGTCGGCGGCGCAGCGGCGGCCGACAGCTATTTGCGCGGCGAGCGGATTTTGGCAGCAGCGCTGGCTACCGGCGCTGAGGCGATTCATCCCGGCTACGGCTTCCTGAGCGAAAACGCCGAATTCGCCGAGCAATGCGCGGCCGCCGGCATCGTGTTCATCGGCCCGACGCCGGAACAATTGCGGCGCTTTGGTTTGAAGCACACCGCCCGCGAGATCGCCAAAACCTGCGGCGTGCCCTTACTGCCGGGCACCGGTTTGCTGGCGGACATCGATCAGGCTTTGCAGGCGGCGAGTGCGATCGGCTACCCGTTGATGCTGAAAAGCACCGCCGGCGGCGGCGGTATCGGCATGCGCTTGTGCCGCACCGAGGCCGAGCTGAGCGAGGCGTTTGCGGTGGTGCAGCGCTTAAGCGCGGCCAATTTCAAGGACAGCGGCTTGTATCTGGAAAAATTCATCGAGCGCGCCCGTCATATCGAGGTACAGATTTTCGGCGACGGCGCCGGGCGGGTGATCCATTTGGGCGAGCGCGATTGTTCGGTACAGCGTCGTAACCAGAAAGTGATCGAGGAAACCCCGGCACCGGGTCTCAGCGAGGCGACCCGCGCGGCACTTTACCGCCATGCCTTGGCGCTGGCCGAGGCAGTGAATTACCGCTCCGCCGGCACGGTCGAATTCGTTTACGACCAGGACAGCGGCGAATTTTATTTTCTGGAAGTCAATACCCGCTTGCAGGTCGAACACGGCGTGACCGAGCAAGTCACCGGCACCGACCTGGTGGCCTGGATGCTGCGGTTGGCGGCCGGCGACAGGGCATTTCTGGATCAATACCGGCATGCGCCGCAAGGCTGGGCTATGCAAGTCAGGGTGTACGCCGAAGACCCGAACAAAAATTTCCAGCCCTCATCCGGCCTGCTGACCGATTGCCGTTTTCCGGACAATGTCAGAGTCGATCACTGGCTGGAAAACGGCCTGGACGTCACGCCGCATTACGATCCCTTGCTGGCTAAAGTCATCGTCCACGCCGCCGACCGCGATCAGGCTCTGGCGCAAATGGATAGCGCTTTGGCCGACACCCGCCTGTACGGCATCGAAACCAATCTAGCCTATTTGCGGCGGATCGTCGCCGACGACGTGTTTCGTAGCGGCCGGCAGATCACCGCCTACCTGGCCGGCCTGAGCTACCAGCCTCGCACTCTGGACGTGCTGGAAGCCGGCACCCAAAGCATGATTCAGGATTATCCGGGGCGCTTGGGTTATTGGGACGTCGGCGTGCCGCCGTCCGGGCCGATGGATATGCTGGCCTTTCGCTTGGCAAACCGGATTTTGGGCAACCCGGAGGGTGCGGCCGGGCTGGAAATGGCCATCAACGGCCCCAGCCTGCGCTTCAATTTTGCCACCCGCATCGTGTTGACCGGCGCGGCGATGCAAGCCGAGTTGAACGGTCAAGCCATACCCTACTGGCAGGCGATTGCGGTTGCGGCCGGCGACGTGTTGAAACTGGGCAATATTGCCGGCCAGGGTTGCCGCAGTTATCTGGCGATACAAGGCGGCTTCGACGTGCCGGAATACCTGGGCAGCCGTGCCACCTTCACGCTCGGCCAGTTCGGCGGCCACGGCGGCCGAGTGCTGCGAGTCGGCGACGTGTTGCCGGTTGCGGCGGAAACCGCTATGGCAGAGGAAGTTGCGCCGAATCCAGGCGCGCTGCCCCGTTACGCCGAGCGCTGGCAAATCGGCGTGCTGTTCGGGCCGCACGGCGCGCCAGACTTTTTTACCGACGAGGACATCGCCGAATTTTTCGCGACCGATTGGGAGGTACATTACAACTCCAATCGCACCGGCATCCGCCTGATCGGCCCGAAACCGCGCTGGGCCCGTAGCGACGGCGGCGAAGCCGGGTTGCATCCATCCAACATCCACGACAACGCCTATGCGATCGGCGCGGTGGATTTTACCGGCGACATGCCGGTCATTCTCGGCCCGGACGGCCCCAGTCTGGGCGGTTTTGTCTGCCCGGCTACCGTGGTCGCGGCCGAATTGTGGAAGCTGGGCCAATTGAAGCCCGGCAATACCGTGCGTTTCATCCGCTTGAACCGCGCGCAAGCGGCGAAACTGGACGCCCAGGTCGAGCAGGCCTTGGCCGACCCGGCTCATGCCGCGTTACCGGAACTGCCGGCACCACCCGATTTCGCGGAAAGCTGCATCCTCGCCCAGAGTCCGGCCGGCCAAGACCGGGTGGCGGTGACCTATCGCCAGGCCGGCGACCGCAATCTGCTGATCGAGTACGGTCCCTTGGTATTGGACCTTAATCTGCGGTTTCGGGTGCATGCCTTGATGACCTGGCTGCAACAACGCCGCATCGCCGGCATCGTCGATCTGACGCCGGGCATCCGCTCCTTGCAAGTGCACTACGACCGCCGCCTGCAGCTGGACGAACTGCTGCGGATTCTGGCGCAAGCCGAAGCCGAACTGCCGGCCATCGAGGACATGGAAGTGCCGACCCGAATCGTCTACCTGCCGCTGTCCTGGGATGATCCGTCCACGCAACTGGCAATCGAAAAATACATGCAATCGGTGCGCAAGGACGCGCCGTGGTGCCCGAGCAATATCGAGTTTATTCGCCGCATCAACGGTCTTGACAGTATTGAACAGGTCAAGGACATCCTGTTCAACGCCAGTTATCTGGTAATGGGCTTGGGCGACGTCTATCTCGGCGCGCCGGTGGCGACGCCGATCGACCCGCGTCACCGGCTGGTGACCACCAAATACAACCCGGCCCGGACCTGGACCCCGGAAAACGCGGTCGGCATCGGCGGCGCTTATATGTGCGTCTACGGCATGGAAGGTCCGGGCGGCTACCAGTTCGTCGGCCGCACCGTGCCGATGTGGAACCGCTACCGGCAAACCGCCGATTTTCGCGACGGCAAGCCGTGGCTGCTGCGCTTTTTCGACCAAATCCGCTTCTATCCGGTATCCGCCGAGGAATTACTGCGCTACCGACAGGACCTGATCAGCGGCAAGCTCAAACTGGATATCCGCGAGGAAACCTTTAGTTTGCACCAGTACAACGAGTTTCTGCGCGCACACGCCGGCGAGATCGCCGCATGTAAAAGCCGGCAACAGGCTGCCTTTGATGCTGAACGCGAACGCTGGGAACAAGCTGGACAGGTTTATGCCGATGATCAAGCAGTCGCGGCGGCGGCCATCGATACCGAGCTGGACTTGCCGGCCGGCGCCCGGGCCGTGGCCAGCCATATCGCCGGCAACGTCTGGCAAGTACTGGTCAAGGCCGGCGATAGCGTCAAGCAAGGCGACGCCTTGGTGGTGGTCGAATCGATGAAAATGGAGTTTCCGGTCGCGGCGCCGGAAGACGGCACGGTCTGGCAAGTGTTTTGCGCCGAAGGCGGACAAATCAGCGCCGGCCAGGATTTATTGGTGTTGCAGGTCGGGGAGGACGCATGAAAACCTGGAGCGAACTACCGAAAGTCCTGAGCATCGTCAGCCTTAGCCAGGCTTACCGGGACGGCGCGTTGACGCCGGCGGGGTTAGTCAAAATGCTCTGGCAACGTCTGGAATCGGCGCCAGAGCGCGGGGTCTGGATCAGCCGCGTGCCGCTCGAACGGCTGCAGGCTTATGCCGCGGCATTGGCGGACCAATCGCCGGACGAGTTGCCCTTGTATGGAATTCCGTTTGCGATCAAGGACAATATCGATCTGGTGGATTTGCCGACGACGGCGGCTTGCCCGGCCTATGCCTACCAGCCCGAGCAATCGGCGTTCGTAGTGCGGCAATTGATAGCCGCCGGCGCGATTCCAGTCGGCAAGACCAATCTGGACCAATTCGCGACCGGCTTGGTCGGCACCCGCTCGCCTTACGGGGTATGCCAAAACAGTTTCGATCCAGATTACATCGCCGGCGGCTCCAGTTCCGGCTCGGCAGTCGCGGTGGCGAGCGGTCTGGCCAGCTTCGCCTTGGGTACCGACACCGCCGGCTCCGGTCGGGTGCCGGCGGCCTTCAATAACTTGGTCGGCGTCAAACCGACGCGGGGCTTGTTAAGCACGTCCGGCGTGGTGCCGGCCTGCCGCAGCCTGGATTGCGTCTCGGTGTTTGCGTTGACGGCCGCCGACGCCGAGCGGGTGCTACAAGTCGCCAATGTGTACGACGGTGCGGACTCTTACAACCGCCCAGACCAGCCCTTGCCGGTGCCGCCCGGTTTTGCCGACGGCTTTCGCTGCGGAGTGCCGAAGCCGGAGCAATTGCAATTTTTCGGCGACGAAGCAGCGAAGGCGTTGTTTGCCGAGGCTGTCGCGCAATTGCAGGCCCAAGGCGGCAGCATGGTCGAAGTGGACATTCAGCCCTTGCTGGATGCCGCCGACTTGCTCTATGCCGGGCCGTGGCTGGCCGAGCGTTATCTGGTGGCCGGCGAACTATTGCAATCCAACCCTGATGCTTTATTTCCGGTTACCAGGGACATTTTGGCCAAAGCGTCGGACTTGTCGGCCGCCGACGCCTGGCGTGCGTTTTACCGCTTACAGGACTTGAAGCGGCAAAGCGATGCAATCTGGCGACAGGTCGATGTGTTGGTCACGCCGACCACCGGCACGATTTACCCGATTGCCGCCGTCGAAGCCAATCCGGTCGAATTGAACAGCCGGCTGGGCTATTACACCAATTTCATGAATCTGCTCGACCTCAGCGCCATCGCACTGCCGGCCGGGTTTCGCGGCAATGGCCTGCCGTTCGGCATCACGCTGTGCGCGCCGGCCTTTGCCGACCGGACTTTGCTGGCGTTGGCGAAACGCCGAGAACAGTTGGCCCCGCATAAATTGGGTGTCTCCGAAACCTTAAGCTCCGATTTTCCCGCAGCGGACGGCGACGACTTGGCCGGCTTTGTCCGGGTCGCGGTGTGCGGCGCGCATCTGTCCGGCCTGCCGCTGAATCATCTGTTGACCGGCCGCGGCGGCATCTTGCTGCAACGCACGCACACCGCGCCAACTTACCGACTTTACGCATTGCCGGACGGGAAACGGCCCGGCATGGTGCGCGACGAATCCGGCGCGTCGATCAGTGTCGAGGTTTGGGCTTTGCCGATAAGCCGGTACGGTGAATTCGTCGCCGAAATCCCGCCGCCGCTGGGTATAGGCAGTGTGCAATTGCAGGACGGGAGCAGCGTGCAGGGCTTTGTTTGCGAAGCGGCCGCCGTGCGCGAGGCACTGGACATCACCGGCTTCGGCGGCTGGCGCGCTTATCTAACCCGTCCCGACTAAACCGCCGGTTTTAGCCATTAAATTTTCCTCAACCCTAACCATTCAAGCCGAATTTTCCGGCTTGCGGGGGCGTTTGCGCCCGAAAAAAGTTTGCTGACTCATTGACCGACAGGAGAATACTCATGCCAACCCCTGCTTCCCGAACTCGCGAATGGCTATATGCCGCACCGCTGCTGATGGCGATGTCGCCGCTTCCCGCTGAAGAGCGCGCCGGCTTATTGAACGGCTTGTCGCTGATCAACGACTTGCCCTGGATGAAAGCGGCCGGCTTGCGCGTCCACAGTTGGGCCGACGCCGGTATCGTTTACAACGCCAACGATCCTGGCGACGGTTACAACGGTACCGTGGTGTTTGCCGACCGGGCCAACGAATTCAATCTGCATCAACTCGGCGGCGAGTTGATCCGCGATGTCGATACCGCTGGCGACCATTGGGACATCGGTGGCAAGCTGACCCTGATGTACGGCAGCGATGCCCGCTTTAACACCATTAACCCCTACGGCGGCGGCCATTGGGACAATCGCTTGATCGGTTCCGACGAGCGCTTTTACAAGCTGGCGATCCCGAATGCCTATCTGGACATCTTCACGCCGATCGGCAAGGGTTTGACCACGCGCATCGGCCGGTTTTACACGATCATGGGTTACGAGACCGGATTGTCGCCGGATAATTTCTTCTACACCCATCCGTATACCTTCCAATACGGCGAGCCGTTTACCCATTTCGGTATGACCACTACCTATCCGGTCCACCAAAATCTGAGCGTGACCTTGGGCGCGGTGACCGGTGGCCACACCAAACTCAACGGCGTGCTGGACGGCAACGGCGCCTGGGACGGCTTTGACAAAAATATGGAGAACTGGAATTTCCTGGGCGGCGCCACCTGGACCAGCGACGACGCGGCGACTTCGTTCACGGCCACGCTGATTACCGGTGACGTCAACAGCGACAACAATCTGCGCGAATTCCAGCGCCAGACCGGCATCGACAAGCGCGACAATCGCACCTTTTACAGCCTGGTCTTCCAGCACAACTTCGCCGAACGCTGGCACTACGTGCTGCAGCACGACCACGGTATCGAGCAACAGCATCCGTTGAACAATTTTGCGGATGCCGAATGGTACGGTATCCATTCGCAATTGAAATACGACGTCACCGATACGGTGGGTGTAGGCGTTCGCGGCGAGTGGTTTCGCGACGACGACGGCGTTCGGGTCGGCCAAATGTGCCCCAGTTGCGCGGTGTTGGCCACCGGGCCGGCCAATTATTATGCCGCGACGCTGGGCGTGAACTGGAAGCCGGCCAAATGGCTGATGCTGCGGCCGGAAGCGCGCTACGACTGGTCGGAAGGCGTCGATGCTTACGACGAGCGTAACAAGGACAGCCAGTTTATTTTCGGTGCCGACGTGGTGGTGACCTTCTAAAGCGGCCTTACCAAACCTTGAGCCGGTAGCCCAGCCCGGATTCCGTGAGCAGCAGTTTGGGCTGGGCGGGGTCGGCTTCCAGTTTTTGCCGGAGCTGGCTCATGTAAATCCGCGGATAGTGGGCGTGTTCCTGGTAATTGGGGCCCCATACTTCTCGGAGAATTTGCTGGTGGGTTAGTACTTTGCCGGCATTTTTCACCAGTACCGACAGCAGCCGGTATTGGATCGGCGTCAGGTGGATTTCGCGGTCGTCGACTTTAACCACCCGGCTGCTCAGGTCGACCTGCAAATTGCCGGTGGTAAACACGGACTCCGGCGCCGAGTCCGGCGGGCGTAAGGCGTGGCGGAGCGCCACTCGAATCCGCGCCTGCAATTCGCCGAAACCGAAGGGTTTGGTCAGGTAGTCGTCCGCTCCGGCGTCGAGCGCGTCGATTTTCTGTTGTTCGCCGCTGCGGGCCGAGAGGATGATGATCGGTAGCGCCGACCAGGCCCGCACCGCCTTGATAACGTCGACGCCGTCCATATCCGGCAGGCCCAGGTCCAGGATCAGCAAGTCCGGCTTGCGCACGCCCAATTCGACCAAGCCTTGTTTGCCGGTCTCGGCATCGAACACCTTATAGCCGTTGCTATGCAGGCTGGTGCGCAGAAAGCGGCGGATGGCCGGGTCGTCTTCGATGACAATGATAACGGGGTCGGTTTTGGACATGGCGCAGGCTTCCGTTGTGCTTTATTCCTCGGGTTCGACTTCGGGCGGCGGTTGATCCAGCGGCAGCTTGAACGCGAATACCGCACCGCCTTCGGGCCGGTTGTGCGCGCTGATGGTGCCGCCGTGGATTTCGACGATCGCGCGGCAGATTGTCAGGCCCAGGCCGACGCCGCTTTGCGCCGTCTCCTGGCGGCCTTGGTAGAACTTTTCGAACAGGCGTTCTTCCAGGCCGCGCGGAATGCCGGGGCCGCGGTCGGCGACGGCGATTTCGACGGAACTGTCGCCGAAGTCGGCCGAAATTTCCAGCGCGCTGCCCGCCGGGGTATAGCGTACGGCGTTTTCCAGCAGATTGATCAAGACCTGTTCGATCATCACCGAATCGACCAGCACCAACGGGATACCCGGCGGCAGCTTGACCGTGACCGGCCGCCCGGCCAGTTGAGCTTGTAACTGGTTCAGTGCGGTACCGACGATTTCCTCCAGCGGATACCATTGCTTGTTCAACTCCAGCACGCCGGCTTCGAGCTTGGCCATGTCCAGGATGTTGTTGACCAGATTCGCCATCCGTTCCGCTTCGTCGACAATGCCCTGGCCGAGTTCGACGATGTCATGCGGCGCCAGTTTTTGCGGGTTGTGGGCGATGGTGCTGGCCGAACCGATGATGGTCGCCAGCGGTGTGCGCAAATCGTGGGAAATCGCGCTGAGCAGCGAGTTGCGCAGGCGCTCCGCTTCCATTTGCATCTGGGTGGAGCGGGCCCGTTCCGAAAAGCGGATGCGGCCGATGGCCTGGCCGATCTGGCGCAGAAAAGTTTCCAGCAGTTTTTGCTGTTCCGGCAAAAACACCCGGCGCAGATTGACCGGTAACAAGGCCAGCACGCCCAATACCTGGTCGTCGCCGTGGATCGGGAAGTAGACGGCAGAGGCGCCGGGCAGGGTGTCGGTGCCTTGTCCGGCGATTTCGTTGTGGTCGAATACCCATTGGGCCACGCTCAAATCGGCGCCGAGCAGCGATTCGGCAATGGCTTTTTGGGTCGGAAACGCCATGCGGCCGTTGGCGTTCGGAAACAGAATCACGTTGCGGCTGCTGAATTCGGCATACAAATGTTTTACCGCGACCCGCACTACGTCGGTTTCGGTCTGGCTGCTGCCCAACTCCCGGCTCATCGAATACAAAGCCGCGGCTCGGCGTTCGCGATGCGCGGCCACCTTGGCTTGCGAACGCACGTTCGCGGTCAGATTGCTGACCACGATGCCGACCGCCAGCATCGCCGACAGCGTAATCAGGTACTGGCTGTCGGCCACCGAAAAACTGTAGTACGGCTGTACGAACAGCAGGTCGAAGCAGCCGACGCCGAGCACCGAGGCCAGCACCGACGGGCCGCGGCCGAAGCGGCTGGCGACGAAAATCACGCCCAACAAATACACCATCACCAGATTGGCCGGCTCCAGGCGGCCCAGCAGCAGATAGCCGGTCGCGGTGACCAGTCCGGTGACGGCAAAGGCCGACAGGTAGCCAAAGTAACGGCGCTTGGTTTTGGCCGGGATGCGTTGGCGCAGGCCGGGCAGGGGGCTTTTGCCGAACAGCGCCAGTTCCGGCGCGGCTGCGCCACGTTCCCGCGTTTGTGGGCTGCCGAGCAGATACAGATTGATATTGTGGGCCCGGCTGACCAGGGTATCGACCACCGATCCGAACAACCAGCGCCGCCAGCCGCGCCGGCTGGGTTTGCCGATCACGATTTTGCCGATATTGCGTTGCCGGGAAAAACGGATCAAGGCTTCGCTCATATCCGGCGAACTCAGGGTCACGGTTTCCGCGCCGAGTTGTTCCGCCAAACGCAGAATGCGCAGCACGCCGTCGCGCTTTTCGGCCGGCAAGCGCTGCAACTGCGGGGTTTCGACGTAGGCCACGATCCATTCCGCGCGCAGGCTGGTCGCCAGACGTTTGCCGGCGCGGACCAGGCGCTCGGCCAATGGGTTCGGGCCGATGCAGACCAGAATCCGTTCGCTGACCTGCCAGACCTCGCGGATGGCGTGGTCTTCCCGGTAATCCAGCATTTCGGCGTCGACCCGGCTGGCCGTCTGGCGCAGGGCCAATTCCCGCAGCGCGATCAGATTGCCTTTGCGAAAGAAATGCTTGATCGCTTCCTGGGCCTGTTGCGGCAGGTAAACCTTGCCTTCCTTGAGCCGGTTCAGCAGCTCGTCCGGCGGCAGATCGACCAACTCGACTTCGTCGGCGTCCTCGAACACGGTATCCGGCACCGTTTCCCAGACCCGGATGCCGGAGATCTGGCCGATATCGTCGTTCAAGCTCTCCAGGTGTTGCACGTTCAGCGCGGTGTAGACGTCGATGCCGGCTTCGAGCAGTTCGTGGATGTCCTGCCAGCGCTTGGGATGGCGGGAGCCGGGCGCGTTGGAATGGGCCAATTCGTCGACCAGGATGATGGCCGGCCGCCGCTTCAACGCGGCATCCAAATCGAATTCGTGCAGCACGGTGCCTTTGTAGTCGATCCGGCGCAGCGGCAACGTTTCCAATCCGGCCAGCAGCGCCTGGGTTTCTTTACGGCCATGGGTTTCGACGATGCCAACCACGACGTCAAGATTGTCGGCACGGCGTTCCCGGGCCGCCAGCAACATCGCAAAGGTCTTGCCGACGCCGGCCGCGGCGCCGAAGAAAATCTTCAGCCGGCCGCGCTTGGCCTTGGCCTGGTCGCGTGCAAACCGGGCTAGCAGGACATCTGGGTCGGGGCGGGGTTGTTCCATAGCGGTTCCGAAAAGCGGTGCGGATGGTTCGGGCAGGCTCAGTTTACGGACGGATCGATAAAAATGCCGTAAAGATTTGACCTGTCATATTTGTCGTTACCCTTCAGTACCATATTAATGCTAAGGCGCAAAATTTAAGATTTGTGCACCTCTTCAATAATTTATAGGAAATAAACCATGACGAAAGTTAAAAAAGTTCTGAAAGCGGGTTTAGCGGTCGGTTTGTTGGTCGCCTCCAGTGCAAGCTCGGCCAGCGTATGGGCGCCGACGGATAACGATGCGCAGTTTGCCAATCCCTTTGCCCTGCTATTCAACATCCCAAGCGGAGAAAAGTTCGGTATTTTCGAAGATACCGCGTCGTTGAGCAGCACATTAGGGAATGCGGCGATTACCCCGGTATTGAGTTTCACCGACGCCGCGACAGTGCTGTTTACCCAAAACGGCAGTAATGTCGACATCAAAACCGATAGCTCGAACGGCACCTTACTCGGTTCCAGCAATTTTCAATTAGGCTGGTGGTCGCCGGCTGGTTGGGTCACCGAGCATTCCAGCAGCATGCTGAATTTGCTAGGTAAAACCTCTTGGAGTCTGGCTTTCGTCGATCCGACTTACCAAGGTGCCGGTAACGAACACCGCTTGTTTGCGTTCGACATTCAAGCTTCCCAAGCCACCTCAGACGGCGGCGCCCCGGTGCCGCTACCCGCATCGGTTTGGTTCATGACCAGTGCGCTACTCGGCTTTTTGGCTAAAGGCCGTCGCAAATCCAGCGTTTTTGCCTAATGTCGTTAGGCCTTTGCACCCCGCCGTCGGGTGCAAAGGCCGTTTCCTGCCAAATCATTGTCGGCAGGGCGATCGTCACCGGCTACAGTCCGGTAAACCCTCGCCAAATTCCAAGGTGTCAGTAAGCCCCGGCCCGGGCAACTCTATAGCGAGAAACTGATACTAAATCCCACCCTGACGTCCTGATCCAGAATCGGCAACGCACTCCGTTTATTCGCAAAGGTAGCAATCACCGTCCCCATTACCGACCAGTGGTCGTCGATAGCATAGCTCAGCATTGCGCTGCTCAGCGCTTGGCCGGCATTCAGCGTGCCTTGGTTGAAGGAAGTGAAGGTCAGGGTATCGTTCAAAAAACGGCAGTTGTAGCGTATCAGCCAGGTGCCGAAGATATCGCCGTTGGCGGTGCGTTCGCCGGGAGCCAAGCCGCTGTCGTGAGCCAGAAATGAGCGCGCCAGCACCGAAGCGTTGATGCTTTGGTCGTTGGTCAGTGCGTAATCGAAGCCCAAGGATGCGCCGATTTGGTCTTTTCGCACCGTCGAGGTATGCGGGATCGGCGCCAAAATGGTGGTGTCCTCGAGCAAGCCGACGCTGTAGGCTAGATCCAGCTTCAACAATAATTTGCCGATGGCCCGGTTGGCGCTGGCGCCGAGCAGCCAGTAACCGTTGTCCTTGGCCTGAATATGGCCGGAAAGTCTGACTGGCGTCAGGTAATGCAGTTGGTTTTCATACAGATACGCCGCCATCAGCGAAACATCGCTATGTTCGACCGACCACTGCATCCGCGCCCCGGCCTCGACCCGGTGGCGGTCCGAGTCGGGGGCGTCGATCGGAAACAAGGGTGCCACGTAGGCCGGACTGCCTTTGCGCGGCAGCGGGTTGAATTGCGGATTCAGATTGACGAACATCGCCCAACGCCTGGCGTCGGCGAAATGCTCCCAGACCGCGAACCATTGGTTGATGCGGGCGTCCTCGACCTCTATCGTGCTCAGGTCGCGGTATTCCAGCACGTTCAAGGTGTCCAGCACCGAATTGCCCTCGGCCTCTCCCCACACCAAGGTCTGCCGGCCCAGTTTGAAGGTGTGGCTGCCGAAGGTCTTGCTCAGATACAGCTCGTTTAGCCGCATTTCGAGGTTGTCCAGGCGTTGCTCCATTTCGATCGACTGGCTGCTCAAGCCTTCGAAGTCGTAATCCGACGGCCAATACAATTTGGCTTGGCCGCTGCCTTGCAGATTCCAACCTGGCGCGAACGGATTCTGGTATTTGATTAACAGGCCGAGCCGGTTGTCTTCCACAGTCGCTTGTTTCAACGCGCCGGAATCGGTTTTGTGGTCGTGAACCTGCGCGTAAACCAGTTGGGTGAATTTGAAGGTGAATTTGTCCCAAAATTCGGAACCGGCATCTGCTGCCGCTAGGACCGCGTTATCGTCGAACGCCAGCGAGCCGGTGTCCGGCAAGTCAAGCGTCGGTTCGGCCCGAGCGGCGGTCGTCAACGCCAAGGCGAGGGCCAGCCAGCGCAATGGCCGGGTCCGGCCTATCGTCTTGGCGGACGGCAACGGATCACCGTTAATTCACTTGAGCCCGTAGTTGTGCCAACGTGGTTTCCCGGAAGGCCACATCGGTCAAGGTTCGCTGGGTCAGAAAGTCTTCCGGAATGTTGACGCCGCTGTTGATCTCGCTCCGCGCCATATTCGACAGCCGGTTGGTGACCAGATTCATCATGGTTTGCGAACGCGCGGTCCAGACCCCTTTGATTTCCTCGACCTTGGACGTCAGCAAGCGTTTGATTTCCTTGTTTTGCTTGTCGTACAGCTCGACCCGCAACGACACGTAGCGCTCCTTATCGACGTACATCACCCGGCGGCCGTAGCGGGTCTTGCGGGCGCGCTCGGCATTGGGGATGGTTTCGATTTTCCAAACCGGCCGGCCGGCTTCCACGGCTTCGCCCAGGACGTTGATCGTGTAATCGTCCAGTTTGCCGGTTTCGGTGTCCTCGGTGGTGAATTCGGAGCCGAACAGCGAGGCCGGCTCGGAATCCTCGTCGGAATTGCCGCTGGCGATGCGTTTGACCTTACCCAGCGCCGACAAATACAGCCAGGTTTCGTTATCCTTGCCGGTTTCGTCGTAGCTGTAATTCAACATGCCCACGCCTTTTTCGGCGGCCGGTTCCAGCACGATGGTCACTGCCTTGGTGTCTTTTTTGTTTTTGCCGTCGTTGATGCCGACCGCTTCCAGCAGTTTTTCTCGGGGCGTTTCGGCGCAGGTGATTTTGTTGTCCTTGATGCCGTATTGGCAACTGGATAAGCGCGATTTGACGAAGGCCGAGTCGGTGATGCTGCGCTGATAGTCGGACAGCTTTTCCAATATGGCCCGCCCGTCCGGCGCGCCGCCTTCCTCGGCCGCCGCCGGCTGAGCCATGACGGCGCAGACCGTCGCCAGAATCAGCCGATTTGCAAGGGTATTACGCATGCTTGAACCTCATAAATTGACGGTCGTATCGACCTGTTTGAGACCGAATTTCGGTTTGAAGGCCACCAGCAGGGCCGGCAGCAAAAACAGCTCGCACAAGATGCCGACGAAAATCGCCAAGCCGCCGAAGATGCCCATCTTCGCGGTGCCGAGGTAGTCGGAAAAGCCTTGAATCGAAAAACCCAGGCCCAACACCATGCCGGTAAACAGTATCGACGGGCCAACTTCTTCTATCGTTTCCCGCAAGGCTTCGGCCATCTGTCGGGTCTTGATCAGCGCCTGTCGGTAATGAGTCATGAAATGGATGGTGTCGTCCACCGCCAAGCCGATGATGACCGGCGCCAACAGCAAGGTATCGGTGTCGAGCGGGATGTCCAGCAAGCCCATCAGGCCGTAGGTGAACAAGGCCGGAATCACGTTGGGAATCAAGGACAGCAAACCGGCCTGCACCGAACCCAGCGTCAGGAAGATAATCACGCTGATGACGCCCAGCGCCAACAAAAAGCCGTCGTATTGAGAATGGGCGATGATGGCCTGGGTCCGCATCGCCAACGGTACCGTGCCGGTCAAAGTCACTTCCAGATTGGGAAGCTCGGCTTTCATGTCGCCGAACACTTGTTCGATTTCGCGGTTCACTTCGTCGAAGAAGGCTTGGTACTGCGAAGAGCCGGCGCTGTAGACATTGACGCTGATATGCGACTGGCTGTAGTCGTCCGAGACGATGCCGCGCCGGTCGGCCGGATTGACGCTGTTGAACAGATACAACAATTGCGCCACCATGGGCTGCGAATCCGGGATGCGGTAAAACTCCGGCCGGTCTTCGTTCAGCACCCGGTAAGTGTCCTTGACCAGATTGGCTAGCGAATAGGTGCGGCTGACCTGGTCCGGATATTTTTCGGCGATTTTTTGTTGCAGCTTATCGATCCGGGTCAGAATTTTTGGGTCGAGAATGCCGTCCGCCGTTTTGGTGTCCAGCATGATTTCCATGTTTTGCGTGCCGGCCATTTTGCTGTCGGCGGTCTGATAGGCCACGCGGATGCTGCTGCCTTCCCGGGTCAGTTCGGTGACGTTGGAATCGATGCGCAATTGGCTTTCGCCGTACCAGCAGGCCGCGACCAATATGCCGAACAACAGCAAGGACAGCCGAAATTGCCGCGAGGCCAAGCGCGGCACGGCTGTCAACAAGCGTTTCTGGCCGCGCACCACGCCGTAGGTCAACACCGAAATCAACGCGATGTAGCCGCCCACGCTCAGGCCCAAGGCTAACATGACCAAGCCGACGTAGCCGATGCCGCAAGCCGTGCGAACCGGCACGGATAGCGCCAGCCAACGATTCGCGATACGCCGCGTCCAGCCCGGTTTGACCGAAGCATCGGCCACGCCGGGATGCCAGAAGTCCAACAGGATCGGCAACAGCAGCACCGAAAATAAGTAGGCCAGCCCAACGCCCAAGGTGGACATCGCGGCGAACACCCGGATCGGATAAAGCTCGGATGAAATCAGCGAAAAAGTACCGGTCATATTGGTGATGCTGGTGATCAACATCGGCAAGCCGGCGGTGGCGTAGGCATCCGAGAGCGCCTGCCGGTGATGGTCGCCTTGCTGGCGGCGCGCTTGGTAAATGCTGATGACGTGGATGCAGTCGGCCATGCAGCAAACGAACACCAACATCACGGTCAGACTGATCATCGTCGATAGACTTTTGCCGGCCCAGGCCACCGCGCCGGTGACCCAGACGATGCTGAACAGCACGATCAACAGTGGCCACAATACCGCGCTGAACGAGCGGAACAATACCCACAGCAGCAGCACGTTGATCAGAATCATGCCCAGGTTCAAGCCGGCCGATTGCTGCAGCACTTGCTGCACAAATTCCATTAGCGGCGGATAACCGACCGAATAAAATTCGAAGTCGTTGTCGTAGCGTTGGTACACCGCTTTCAAGGCCTTGACGAAGCGGGCGTAAACAAAGTTATCGACCTTCTCGTACTGGATGGTTTGCACCTCGGCGCTATCGTCGAACTTCAGCGTGTCGGCACCGCCCGCCACATCGCCGAAGCTGTCGTCCAAGGCCACGCCGTCGCCGTTGACCTTGGGCACGTAGTCCTTGACCGGGACGGCGCCGAAATCGGTTTGGATCAACACCGCCGCGTATTGGCCGTCCGGCGAGTAAAACGCCAGCCTATAGTCTTTTTGCGCCAGCGCCTGGGCTTTGATTGCGGCGAATTCGGCCGGACTGTCGGGCAATTGCCGCGGCACCAAGCGGTTGGAATGCAGGGTGTCGCCGTCGGCGCTTTGCACCCGGATGTTGCTTAAGGACTGCACCCGGCGTATATGGCGCAGGTCGTCCAGAGCCGCGGTTTGTCCATTGGCGTCCTTGACCTGGTCGCCGAGTTCGCGCCAGTTTTCCAAGTCGTCGGTCAAGGCTTGCAGGGTTTCCAACGAAGGCCGCGAGAACACGTCGCCGTCCTTGGCCCGGTAAACCAAAAACACCGAGTCGTCGCTACCGAACTGGCGGCGAAACTTGTCCAACGCGACGATGGCCGGATCGCTCCGGTCCAGAAAGCTGTTGGCGGCGGTGTTGATGCTGGTGCGAGTCAGCGCGCCGAATAGCAAAAACAGGGTTAGCGCGAGAGTGGTCAGTAAAATCGCCCACTTAAACCGGATTGCCCTTAGCGGGACACCGGCAAAATATTCGTTCAGGCTGTCGAACCATTTCTCCATCATGACTCCATCGCGGCGGCGTTTCGACCGCGCAGCCGGTTCTTTGAATTAGCAGTTAGCGAGGCGCCGGATAAGGCGCGTTGGCCGCCGGCAATAGCGCGTTAGACCAGCGAGGCTGGAAGCCGCACACGAAACGACTCCGCAGCGCACACCAGAAAAGCAAATACCGAGCCAAAGGGCCGGCGGCAAGGATATTGGCGGTCGCGGGTTCAGTACCCAGCCCGTGAGTTACTAAACTAGGTTATTTAACAGTGGCGTTGTGTGTAATGGCCTATCTGCGGGACTGAGGCGGCCGGACGGCGGAGCGATATGCTCCGCCGAATTGAATGCAGCCGATCCTAACGATTGCCAACTTGGTAGCGACGCAGTGCCGGATCGGCCTCGATCTCGGCATTGCGGAACAAACAGGGGCGCCAGCCTTTGCTGGAAAACAAGGCGGTCTGATCGGCGTAATGCGGCGACTCCGGGTCCGCAGACTGGGAAAACGCCATCACGGCTTGGGCGGACGGACCTTGCGCCGTCAATTCCACCGCCAGCAAAAACGAGGTGCCGTAATTGACCACGTAGCCTTGATCGGTCAAACCGGTGGCCGGATTCAGCACTTTTCCTCTGGGTGTGGTCGGCAGCAAGCTGTCGTTCGAGCCGCTGTAGGCCGCCATATTCAAAATGCCTTCCTGGCCTTGGCCGCCGTGGATCGGTATTTTGACGGCGTTTTTCGGGCTGAATTGCACATCGCCCAATCTGGCATCCAACTCGATGCCGGCTTGTTTCAACCTTTGCGCGGCCTTGGCCAGGGCCAGCAAAGCAGGGTCTGGAGCGCTTTTCGGCGCTGGGGCCAATCCGCTGGGCGTGGCGAGCGGTTCGGCCGGGTCGAAGGCCTGGGCAAAGATTTGGCGGTTCGCCGCCATCAGCGTATCTTCGTGGCCGCCGGCTTCCGGACGGAAGCCGCTCAAAAACTCGCGAAACAGCACCGCGCCGCGGCTGTCCGGGTCGAAGCGTTCGTCCCAGTTAGCCAATACCCGACAAGCCTCGGCCAAATCGACGGTTTTGCCGTCCACTTTAACGGCTTTGGTTTTCCGGCAGCGCTCAACCAAGGCCGATCGGAACAATTGGCCGGCCAAGGCCTGATTGGACAAAGCCGCATCCTTGACCGCTTGCAACGTAAATTTGCCGGTTTGGCCGCTGAGCGTGCGTGCGTTCATCCGGGTGCGCAACGAAGGCGGTTGACGCTCGTCGCCGTACAGCGCGTAAAAGCCTTCCAGCGGCTGCTTGGGGTTGGTCAGCCAATGGCTGTCATTGGCGTTGAATACGAAGTCGCGCCGGGCCAGTTGCGGGGCGCGCTCGAACGGCACCAATCCCGGTTTGCGGGCGGCAGGATCGTTGACCCATTCATCGCGCGACGTGCTACCGTCCAACAGATAGATGCCGTGAAACGCGAAGAGCGCGGCAACGCCCGGATCGCTTAGCCTGGCTTGCCGCCAGGCCTGTAAAGTCGCCGGCGACAAATGCGGTACCGGCGAGCTGTCGGCGTACCAAGCCTTACCTTCGGCCGACGCGGCGACGGTGTTGGAGAAGGGCACACTGCCGGCCCAGCGCCGGTGGGCGTCGATCAGGCCGTCCATGTTCACCGCCTTGGCCATGTCGAAAAATTGGGCGAGCATCGAGTCGTTGTCGATATTGGCGTCGCGGTAGGTCAATACATGTTGTGCGTTCCAGGCGTAATCGGCCATGCCGCCGGTCAGGGCCGCCGGAATCGACAGGATGGGTCCGTAATGGCTGCGCCATAGCTTGCGGGTTTTTGATTCCAACGTCCCCGCTTTACTCAATACCTCAATCGTATACTCGGTCGGCTCCAATGCCCGCACCTGACCGTCGTAGTAATAACGGGTGGCATCGCCCGGCAGCAGATTCAATTGATATAGCGTGGCCTTGGGCGAGGTGGTTACGGTCAAGGTCCAGGCCACCGCGGCATTGAAGCCCACCAGCGTGTTCGGTACGCCGGGGACGGTGATGCCGTACACATCAAGTTGACCCGGCACCGTGACATGCGACTCCCAAGCCTGCAAGGCACCTTCCCAGGGAAAATGTGGCTGAGCCAGCAACATGCCGTGGCCCGATTCGGTCATGTCGGCGCCGATCGCCCAACCGTTGCTACCCGGTCTTTCCGCGTCGGCGGCTGGCGCGGCCGGTGCCGTTACCGGCGTGCCGGCGGCTTGCGGCGGTTGGGCGTTACTGATAAATGGCGTCAGAAACCGGCTGCTCAGAAAGATGCTGAAATCGGTGGCGATCGCCAACAGGTCGGCCGCACTGACTGTCACGTGCTGGCGCGGATCGCGGCAGGCTGCGGGTAGTTTGGCGGTATCGGTAACGGCCAGATACCGATTGATGCCGGCAGCGTGCGCGGTCAACATGCTTTGAATTTCGTTGGGCAGGCCGGGCAAGCGTTTTTCCGCGTCCGCCAGCAGTCGCAAATGCCGGTAGGCAAAATCGCTTTCGACGTTGGCTTCGTACTCGCCGGGGCCGAAGTAGCGCGCGCGTTCGCCGCGCACCTTGATCACCTGATCCAGCAACACGCAAAGTCGGTCTTCCGCCATCGCGTAGCCTTGGCCGAACCAGGCTCCAGCTAAATCTTGAGCCGTAATGTGCGGAACTCCGTAGCGGGTGCGCCGAATAGTCGCCGAATAGCTGATCTCGTCGGCAGCAGCAGAGAGTTTCTCCCGGGTATCCATAGTCGTTAAAACCTCCGATTGACACGGTCCGCTGATGAATATTGCGGAAAAAAAACAAGTGAACAAGCAATGATGTATTAAGGGTTTTTTAGTATCCATAAAACTATAATAAAAATTCGGTTTTAATGTCAGATATCGGTTTTATCGATGGAGTGTTTTCAGAAATATTCGATTATTTCGCCTGGTTAATTTTGAAACAAAGTTTATGAGTTTATGGCAAAAACTATACTATTAATTTCAACGTATCGGCATGCTGTTTTTCCGGGTGTAAAGCGATTTATATTTCGTAATTATTAAAAAATAAAATAGAGCGTAAACTTAGCCGCCGATAGGACGCTCAGTACTGAAAGTTGGTGTTTCCTGCAGCCGAGATGGTCGGCTTTCATTGGTAAATGTAGCATTTTAAGGGCCAATTATGCTTGGTTTTACTAAAGATTTGTTAGATGATGCGATCCTGTCGCGGCACCAGGCGACTGGTTCTGGAGCTTTGCAGACGAGCTCAGCGGCTTAATTTGACGGCTAGTATCAAATCGATTTTTTCTTGGCCTGGTGTCCGGTTTTAGGGCATATGACTCAAGTTTTAATAGATTGCGGCATATGCCCTAAAAAATATGCTTTTTTGAGTGATATGAAATAGTTATTTGCCGCGATTTTTTGAGTTATTCGGCGAGAATTTTGGTGCGACAATTTGTCTCATTGAAATTGTGTGAAACTCGGTTGAAACTTCGCGCCGACTCCGGTGGAGTCAGCAGGAGTGTTAGGGTTCTTTAATCGCTTGGCGGCTAAATTAATAATCGCCAATTTATGTTTGATTTGGAAATTAAATTTTTCAGTCAAAACAAAGGAGAAAAAATGAACACGAAGAAAATCAAAGCAAGCCTTTTCGCGCTCGGCGCATTATCTACAGCGTTAATGACGGCGGATGCCAATGCGGCGTGCGTAACCGGTAAAAACGCGACCATTACGCTGAATAAAACGGTATTGGCGACCATCGCCGGCGGCGGTAGGCCCGGCGGCGTGACGTTGCCGGTCGCGGATGCGAGTACCGGGCAAGCCCTTTGGGGCGGGGTGGACTATGGCAAGCGCTTTATCTACCTGAACGCGTTTCTGGCTGATAGCGCATTCAGCTACAGTACCTTAAGCAACACCGTGCCGGCGACATCCACCGGCGGAACCGGCGTGCTTGCCGGTACAGACACCTATCCAACTCAAACCCTGCCTGTGGTCTGCGCCACATCCGCTACACCTAATTACACAACTACTTTCCAAACCGGCAATATCGTCTCGACCTATAACGCAGGAACCGGTACCGGAGAAATCGGTTTGGCCGGTGTTTTCAAAGTACGCAGTGCTTTCCAAAACCCTAGTCTCTCGCTCAGATGGGGCAAGCTTTCGTTGAAAAAAACCGGCGGTAAGTGGTTAGTAATGGACAACTTGGTAACATCTATGGTACCGAGTGGTCTCCCTCAATCTCTGTTCAAGCTGACCGAGGTGACCGAAACTCTATCGGGTACCACTGTGACACTGAAAGGCAACTTGCGTTTTGCCGATAACACCGGAGCGACCGACTGGGGCAGCTGTATCAAAGGTACAAAAATCGGCGATGCAGCTGCAAATTGTAATAACGGCGACGCAGGCGACACCATCGGTACCGGCGCCAATTGGTGGCAAACAAGCACTGCCACCTACAACAACCAAACCATGCTGACCGGAAGCGGTACCTATACGACAGCGACTGCGACCAAAACCGGTACCCCGGCGCTTTACGGCAGCCCTCGTCCAACCGGCAGCGAGTCTCAAGCCCTGGTCGGCACCATCGAAGTGACCTATACGTACTAATTGCCGATAGCTTCACTGGCGATAGATGTGCGTCCATCGCCTTCGTTTGAAGTCTACCACCAGGGAAAGCTCCGCCTACCCTGGTGGTTTTTCCGGACATAACTCCAAAAAATTTCGGCTGGTTTACCCCAAAACAATAATTTTAAGAAAAACTCATGAAAATTTATCCCGCAAACCTTAAACATCTGGCCGCCGCGCTGGTACTGGCGGCAGCCTCGCCGGCAAGGGCCGACTTACCGAGCGGCACCATCGGCGGCATGGCCTATTTCACTTACGACCAAGCCACCTGGGCGACAGTACACAGTACGGCAATGCGTACTGATGTGCATGGCATCAATTTGAGGAGTACGCCGGACTTGACCTCAGATACCTACGGTAATCGCTTAGTTTATCCGCAGCTCTTCCGCGACTATCGCCAATCCGCGTCGATAACGAGTTCAGGCGTAGCTTCCGACTATAACATCGTTCACGGTACTGCTGATCCGGAAGCGGTCAAGCAATGGCGGATTTTCGATCCGGCGCAACGCGTGCCGCTGGCCCAGCCCGAAGGCGGCTTCGCGATGCCGGTCGATCCAATCGAGCCCGGATTGCCGGTCGATTGGGGTACGGGTTACGCTGAAACCCGCTACGATCCCAATCCCGTCTCCTTGAGCGGCCTTCTCGTTCGTTCGGTGATCGGCCTGGGTGGCGGGTTCAGGGTGGCGAGTGACTTTTCTGGTCCAAGCGGCTCGTTGTGGTTTGGCGGCTTGGAGTTAAGAGAGCAAGCTCCGGCTGATGCCGACAATCCGTCATACAGATGGACTATTACCGTTACCACCCCCGCTCAAGCTCAAGGACCGGCCTTTGAACTGATCGATCCGCTGTTCGGCGTCAATGCCCAAGGCCAAATGACCTTGGAAGCCGACTACAGATGGAGTCCCGGCGGTTGGAGTATGGCCTTGGGCTTAATGAATGTAGACGGCACACTAAACGAAGATGGCAAAAAAGTCATGGGCCACATCTCCATCAATCCCAACCGCTCCGGAGCGCCGGTTTCCAGCGTACCGCTACCTGCCACGGCCTGGCTGTTCGGCAGCGCGCTGCTGGGTTTGATCGGCATCAAGCGCCGCGCCGCTTCCATCTGACCCCCACCTCGCGACAATCCAAGGAGCACGAATATGCACACCGTTAAAACCCTCGGCGCCGCGGCGCTGCTGATCCTGTCCGCCAACGGCCAAGCCGCCTTATTGAGCCGGGCCGGCGGCACCATGGTCTACGACACCGAATTGAACGTGACCTGGCTGGCGGACGCCAATCTGATCAAAACCCAAATGGCCGCCAATCCCAATCTGGTCAGTCAGATCATCGCCAATGTCGGCGGCATCCACGATACCCCCAATGACTACGACTCACCGGCCGGCAGCGGTTACCACGCGCTGACCGCCCGCGACTTCGACGCCGAAGACGGCCGCATGACCTGGTACGGTGCCAAGGCCTGGGCCGAGAACCTGACATACGGCGGCTTCAGCGACTGGCGGCTACCGAATTACGGTACGCCGGGGCCTGGATACCGTGTCAGCGGCAGCGAGCTGAACCATTTATTTGAAGAGTTGGGCGGCTTCGACCCCGATTTTGCCACCAGTCCGGATTACAACCTGTTCAGCAACTTTCCGTCGGTGCAGGGCGGCGGTTACCACACCCCAAAATACTGGCTGGATGCCGAGTTTGGGCCGTTTCCGGAATTCGCCGGTTACTTTACATCGGCCTTTCCATCGGGTGCCGCGATTCCGGAAGGCTACCAAAGCTACGGCGTCAAGGGCGACGAATATCTTAACGCCTGGGCGGTGCGCGACGGCGACGTGGGCGCGGGGTCGCCGGTGCCGCTGCCTTCCGCCGTTTGGCTGTTTGCCGGCGGCTTGGGCTGGCTGGGTGGCAAGCGCCGCCGTGCCGCTTGACCGGTAACCCGCCATTTAAAATTTTAACGAACCAGGAAAAATGCACATGCAACTGTTAAAACCGCTAACCGCAACCTTATTGCTCACCCTGTCCGCCACCGGCCAAGCCGCGCTGCTCAGCCGGGCCGGCGGCACCATG
>NZ_PPPU01000050.1 GCF_006483455.1 Methylomonas koyamae | reverse complement strand
TTTTTGGGGCCGGCTCTAACAACAGGCGAGATGACGTTGTAAAAACTCTTTCCAATAAGCTTCACGTCGTAGAATCGTTCAACTCTGGATCAATTCACAGGTATACCGCGCTTACTGGTTACGCTGATTTGGACGTTATTACCGCATTACACTTTGGAAAGCATATAGAAGGGAAAAGCCCGCAGGAGGTCTTGCAATTGGTTAGGGATGCCCTCGGTGAATATAGAAATAACGTAAGAAAAAATGGTCAAGCGGTCACTTTGCACTATAAAACATGGCCGAACGTCGATATTGTTCCTGCAAGTCGCGTTGTGGATAACAACGGAAATATCGTCAAATATCAGATTCCTGATATGAATACAGGGTCATGGATATCAACCAATCCTAAAATACATACAGCCGATATTAACAATAGAAGCTCCGTGGCAGGCATTGGCTTTAGGCGAATAATCACAATGGTCAAGTGGTGGAACAAAAAGCATTCAGATTATTTGCAATCATATCATATGGAGGTCATGGCTTTACAAATACTTGAAACGCAGATATCTGATTACTCGTGGAGCGTTTTCCAGTACTTTGACAAGGCTTCAGAACTAGCAGCATCGCCAATGTGGCACGACAAAGGCATGGTAGATAATTACCTTACCTACACATCCAGGCAAGAAGTCGTCAAAAGGTTAAGGTCTGCAGCTAATTTGGCAAGAGACGCTTGGTATTTAACATACGATGATAAAAACGATCATGCCGGAGCCATCGGTAAGTGGCGGCAATTGTTTGGGGACAAATTCCCAGCTTACGGGTAGAGTTTATGAGTTTAGAAAATGAAATAGTTAAAGAATGCTGCCGCATCGAGGAAGATTGCATCTATTCCTCCAAGGGGCACTTCGAAGCGTCGGCGCTCTGGAAAAGAATTCACTTGTGGATAGGAGTGCCGTCGGCAATTATGGCGGGAATCGCTAGTATCTCTGCGTTTGAAGAAAACACGCTTGTAGCAGGCGCACTTGCCATTCTGGTTGCTGCACTGGGGGCAATTGCAACATTCCTCAACCCTAGCAGTAAAGCCAATGAACACCATGCTGCTGCTAGCAGCTATCTAGAATTACGAAACCGGGTACGAAGGTTTAAAAATATTGAGTTGCCGGGCATGGATGCGCAGGAAGGAAAAGAAAAAGTATTAACCTTCGGCCAACAGAAGGACGACCTCAGTTCAACAACACCACAAATTCCAGAATGGGCATTCAAAAGAGCCAGAAAAAATATCGAAGATGGTCAGGCAGAATATGTCGCAGATAAAGCCTAACAATCCGCTACACAAGGATAAAATTACTCGCTGGCGCTCGCAATTTTACCTGTGAGCGGTGGCGTTAAACGAGTAATTTCTGACATAAACCGGCCATTGGGAAATTACCTTCGAAGGTCGGGAATTGGCCGTTCCCAACTCATTCCCCCCAACCAATACTTGAAACCCAAAGAAACCCAAATGATCACCCTCTACGACATGGCCTTATCCGGCAATTGCCACAAGGTCCGGCTGCTGTTGAGCCTGCTGGGGCTGCCTTACCAAACCCGGCCGGTGGATTTGCTGGGCGGCGAGCAACGCGGCAGCGACTTTTTGCAAGTCAATCCGTTCGGTCAGGTGCCGGTGCTGGAGGACGACGGCCTGACGATTCGCGACAGTCAGGCCATTTTGGTGTATCTGGCCAAACGCTACGGCGGCGAGACCTGGTGGCCGGGCGACGCTTACCAACTGGCGCAAATCGCGGCGTGGCTATCGACCGCCGCCAACGAAATCTTCAATGGCCCGGCCATGCTGCGGGTGCATCACAAGGTCGGCCGCGCCATCGATACGGCGCGGGCGCAACAAGTCGCCGACAAAGTGCTGGGCATCGTCGAAGGCCATCTGCAAAACCACGATTGGCTGGCCAACGACCGGCTGTCGCTGGCCGATTTGGCCGTCTACCCCTACCTGGCGTTGGCGCCGGAAGGTGGCATCGCCATCGGCGATTACCCCAACATCGTCGCCTGGTTTCAGCGCATCCGCGCCCTGCCCGGCTACGTCCCGATGCCGGGCCTGTGGCAAGCCTAAGCGGCGGAACGATGAGGCGGCGGTTGTGGTGACGGATTTTGATTGGATTAAATCGGTGACGATGCGCCGCGCAACGGTCGCCGACGCGGCACCTATCAGCCGCTTGATCGCGGCGCTGAGCCGGCCTTTTCTGCTATCCGCGGACGGCGTAGGCGCGGAAGTGTTTCTGGCGGCCGTCGGCGAAGCGGCGATTGCCGGTTATATTGAAGACGCCGATTTCCGCTATTGGCTGGCGGAAGCGAACGGCGAACTGGCCGGCGTGGTGGCGATGCGAGATCATCGGCATTTGTATCACCTGTTTGTGGCCGAAGTTTTTCAAAACCGGGGGTTGGCACGCCATTTGTGGCAATGGGTCAAAACCGGGGCACTCGACGCCGGTAATCCGGGCGAATTTACCGTCAACGCCAGCTTGAACGCGGTCGCAGTGTATCGGCGTTTCGGTTTTGTCGAACTCGGCGCGGCGGTACAGGCCAACGGCGTAGCGTTTCAGCCGATGCGTGCCGTATTGGGGTCCGGTAACGCTTGACTTACCATGCCCTGCAGCGATAACCCGGCACGGGCCTTGGCGGAGTCGGGCCAAAGCCGGCCTTTTCGCCCTACCTATTTCCTTTAAACGGACAAGTCCTGCTCCACACTCAGTCTCAATCACAGCCTGCCGCTGGTTTTTCAGCGCCTGCCAAGCGACAATAGCGCGCCGGGATAGCCGGCAAAAAAGACTTGCCGAGTCGGTTAACCCGCTTACGGCATTGGCCTTGAATTGGATTCCGGCATGTGTTTTTGGAGTCCAGCGTTTGCGCAAATCGATACCCAAAACCTACACCCAATCCGGTACTCAGCGCCAAAAACCTCGCAAGTTTCGACAAGCATCGCCGAGCGTAGTCGGCACCGGAACGAAGAACGTTTTCAAGATATTTCATTAACTTAATCAATGAACAGCCCAGAAAAACAATCGTCTAAGCCAGCCAACGAATCTCCCCATACGCCGATGATGCAGCAATACCTGCGCATTAAGGCACAGCATCCGGAGATTTTGTTGTTTTACCGGATGGGCGATTTTTACGAGCTGTTTTACGACGATGCCAAGCGCGCCGCAAGGTTGCTGGACATTACTTTGACCGCGCGCGGCGCCTCGGCCGGCGCGCCGATTCCGATGGCTGGGATTCCGTACCACGCCGCCGAGAACTACATCGCCCGCTTGCTCAAACAGGGCGAGTCTATCGCGATTTGCGAGCAAATCGGCGACCCCGCCAAATCCAAAGGACCGGTCGAGCGCCAAGTAGTGCGCATCGTCACCCCCGGCACCGTCACCGACGAGGCTCTGCTGGAAGACCGCAAGGATAATCTGCTGGTGGCGCTGGCGCGCTTCGACAAACTGATCGGTCTGGCTTGCCTGGATTTGACCAGCGGCAAGTTCGTGTTGCAACAACTGGAAAACGACAGCCAGTTGCTGGCGGAAATCGAGCGCTTGAATCCGGCCGAATTGTTGTTCAGCGAAGACCAAGCCCTGCCCGCCGCGATCAAGGAGCGCAAGGGCCTGTGCAGGCGGCCGCCCTGGCATTTTGAATTGGACAGTTGCCGGCAATTGATTTTGAAGCAATTCAACTGCCACGACTTGAAGGGCTTCGGTTGCGAGCAACTGCCGGCGGCGATTTGCGCGGCCGGCTGTTTGCTGCAATACGTGCGCGACACCCAGTTCAACGCCCTGCCCCACATCCAGGGCATCGCCGTCGAGCACGCCGACGACAGCATCAGCCTGGACGCTGCCAGCCGCCGCAATCTGGAGTTGGACAGCCACCCCAGCGGCCAATTGCAATACACTTTGCTCGGCGTGTTGGACAAGACCGCCACCGCGATGGGCAGCCGCTGTTTGCGGCGCTGGCTGCATCGGCCGTTGCGCGACCAGGCCGTAGTCAACGGCCGTTACGCCTGCATCGCCAGTCTGATCGACCACGAGTTGTATCGCGACCTTCAAGCCAGCCTGCGCCAAGTCGGCGACATCGAGCGCATCAGCTCACGGATTGCGTTGAAATCGGCCAGACCGCGCGACCTGTTGACCCTGCGCCTGACCTTGGCGGTGCTGCCGGAACTGCAACAAAAACTGGCCGGTAGCGACAATCCTCATTTGGAAGCCTTACGCCAGCAACTCAAAGAACATCCGGAATTGGTCGATCTGCTGCAACGCGCGATCATCGATAATCCGCCGGTGTTGATTCGGGACGGCGGCGTCATCGCGCCGGGCTTCAACGCCGAACTCGACGAACTGCGCAACCTCAGCCAGAACGCCGACCAGTTTTTGATCGACATGGAGCAACGTGAGCGCGCCGCCACCGGCATCGCCAACCTCAAGGTCAATTACAACCGGGTGCACGGCTATTACATCGAAATTTCCAACGCCCAAGCCGACAAAGTGCCGGTGCATTACACCCGCAAGCAAACCTTAAAAGGTGCCGAACGCTATATCACCCCGGAGCTAAAATCGTTCGAGGACAAAGTGCTGAGTGCCCGGGAAAAGTCGCTGGCCTTCGAAAAAGCCTTGTACGACGACTTGCTGGGCACGCTGGGCGAAGCCTTGCTGGATTTGCAGCAATGCGCGACGGCACTGGCGGAACTGGACGTGCTGGTCAACTTTGCCGAGCGCGCCGAAACCCTGAATTGGTCTCAACCGATATTGACCCAGGAACCCGGCATTCACATCGTCGCCGGCCGCCATCCGGTGGTCGAGCAACTGTCCAGCATTCCCTTTGTCGCCAACGACCTGGATTTTTCCGGCGACCGACGCATGCTGGTCATCACCGGTCCGAACATGGGCGGTAAATCGACCTATATGCGTCAGGCCGCATTGATCGTATTGCTGGCCCATATCGGTTGCTACGTGCCGGCGCAAACGTTGACTTGCGGGCCGATCGACAAAATCTTCACCCGCATCGGCGCTTCCGACGACTTGGCCAGCGGCCGTTCCACCTTCATGGTGGAAATGTCGGAAACTGCCAACATCCTGCACAACGCCAGCGCCAACAGTCTGATTTTGATGGACGAAATCGGCCGCGGCACTAGCACTTTCGACGGTTTGTCGCTGGCCTGGGCCTGCGCCGATTATCTGGCCCGCAACGTCAAAGCCTTTACCCTGTTCGCCACCCACTATTTCGAACTGACCACCCTGGCCGAAGAACAAACCGGTATCCACAACATTCATCTGGATGCGATGGAGCACGGCGACAAGATCGTGTTTTTACATGCAGTGAAAGACGGCCCGGCCAGCCAGAGCTACGGCCTGCAAGTCGCAGCACTGGCCGGCGTGCCGCAGTCGGTGATCGCCAATGCCAAACAAAAACTGGCGCAACTGGAAAATACCGCTTACATCGAGCAACAGGACCGTAGCGAAATCAACCAATTCGATTTGTTTACCAGTCAGGAATGCCATCCGGCACTGGTGTTACTCGCCGAACTCGACCCTGACCAACTCAGCCCCAGACAAGCTTTGGATACTCTATACCGTCTGGCCGGTCTGATGAAAAGCTACGGCAACTGATAGGAAACCAATACGGTATGCCTGAAGGGCTAGGTCAAACGAGAGCTAACAGTCGCTACGGCATTACTCGCCTCAACGCTATCGGACTATAATTGATTCTCAGCCGCTCTTTAGACGATCCCCATGGCGAAACGCCGCTGCGACAAACCAGTGTTAATTTCCATTTTGACGTTGTTGACGGTCATATTGACCGCAAGCGACGCCTTGTGGCGTGTAGACCGCTGGGTATACGACCTGCAACTGCCTTTGTTGGCCTCGCCGGCTTCGCCGGAGATCGTTATCATCGAAGTCGATCAAGAAAGCTTGGCCGAATTCGGCCGTTGGCCATGGCCGCGAGACATCCATGCCCGCTTGCTAGAGTTTTTGGCGCAGTCGAAACCGCGCGCCGTGGCGCTGGATTTCATTTTTTCCGAAACTGACAAATCGCACCCCGAAGCGGACGCCCATCTGGCGCGGGCGCTGGCACAAGTCCGGCCGGTAGTGCTGCCGGTCGTGGTCGAATATAACGGCAAGAGCTTAGTGGAAACCTTGCCGCTGGCCGACTACGCCAAACATGCCGCACTCGGCCACGCCAACGTCGATCTGGATAAAGACGGCGTCAGCCGCAGTATTCTGCTGGAAGCCGGTTTGGGCGAAAGGCGTTGGCCGGCGATGCCGTTGGCGCTGTACGCGCAACAGCACCCGGAGTTTCTCGAAAATCTGCCCGGCTTGCGTACTGAAAACAGCCACGACTCGTTGGAGGGCGATTTTAGGGTTTGGCTGCCGTTCTTCGATCCCAGCACCGATTTCGTCCGCCTTTCCTACTCGGCGGTGTTATCCGGCAAAATCCCGGCGCGAACATTCGACGGCAAATACGTATTGGTCGGGCTGACCGCCAGCGGCCTGGAACGCGAATTGCCGGCGCCGCTGGCGGTTGGCGGCCGGCCGATGACCGGAGTCGAATTTATCGCCGCGGGCCTGGACGGCTTGTTGAAACAAACCCTGTGGCAGCCCTTACCCGGAATTTGGCAATTTATCGCCAGCCTCGCCGTCGCCGGCGTTTCGGTTTCGCTCAGCACCCGTTTCTCGCCACGCTGGTTGCCGCCGGCGGTATTGGCGCTATCGGCGCTAATTCTACTTTGCAGTTGGCTGCTGTTACGATTGAGCCACTATTGGTTCGCGCCATCGGTCGCGCTGTGCGTCCTGTGGTTCAGCTATCCGCTACGTAGTTGGCGCCATTTCGAAAAGCTGATTCAGTCCTTGTTTGCCGAGCGAAAACGCGCGTTTATCACGCTGAACGCGATCGCCGACGGTGTGATCACTACGACGCCTGACGGCTTTATCGATTACATGAACTCCGCCGCCATCGACATCGTCGGCAATAGACCGCCCAATTCCAGCAGTCAGCAGATAGACCGGATTTTCGCGCTGGAAATCCGCGACAAACCTGTTGCCATCGCCGACCTGATCCGAAAAAGCATCGCCGAAAACGCGCCGCTGAAATTCAGCCATTGCAGTTTGACCGTATCGGGCCAGCACCAGATTACCGCCAATCTGGCAATTGCGCCGTTGATGGCGGGTAAAAATGGGCCTAGCGGGGCCGTAATCAGCATCAACGATATCGGCGAAAGAATGTTGATGGCGAAAATGTTGTTGCAAAAGACCGAAGAGCAGGCCGTGATGCGCGAGCTGATCAACCGCGCCGAGCAGGTCAGTCTGGCTAAAAGCCAGTTTTTATCGCAAATGAGCCACGAGTTGCGTACGCCGTTAAACGCGGTAATCGGTTTCGCGCAACTGCTGCAGATGGACGATCCCGAACATCCTTTGGATCCTTATCATCTGGATTCGGTGAACGAAATCCTGAAAGCCGGTCAGCATTTACTAGGCTTGATCAACGAACTGCTCGATCTCGCCAAAATCGAATCCGGCAAAATCGCGATGAATATTCAAAGCGTGGCGCTACAGGACTTGATCGGGGACTGCGCTGCGCTGATCACGCCATTGGTGCGTAGCAAAGGACTGGACTTGACCGCCCGGAATTCGTTACCGCAGGACCTTTTACTGAAGGTCGACCCGAAACGGGCAAAACAGATACTGCTGAATTTCCTGTCAAATGCCGTCAAATACAATAGGCCGGCCGGCCGTATCGATTTGCACACCCAGCGTATCGGCAGCAACCGCATCCGCATTTCGGTCGTGGATGCCGGAGAAGGATTGGCGGCGCAAGAGCAGAAATTGCTGTTTCAATCGTTTCAACGTTTGGGCGCCGAGAATAGCGAAATCGAAGGCACCGGTATTGGCTTGGCGATTACCAAACAACTGGCCGAGCTGATGGACGGAAGCGTAGGCGTTAGCAGCACACCGGGCATGGGCAGCACCTTTTGGGTGGAATTTCCGATCGCGATTGAAGACGTCACGACACCTGACCGCTAAAGACGCCCCGTTTCTCGGCAAGCCGCCAATACCGACTATACTTGGCCGATACCTCAAAGCCGCTACCGCGGTGAGTTTTTACCACCCTTTTTTGAATCTCGAGGCTCTTATGAATCGTTTTGTCACGCTGCTATGCCTAGGGCTTGTCCTCACGCTCTCTACCGCCGCCTTCGCCGACGATAGCATCATCGGATACATCAAAACCTCTACCGACGAAACCTCAATCATCGAAGCGGGCGCTACATTGAAAGCCGGACTGGGATCGGCAGTGCGTATCGGCGATACGATTAAAACCGATGCGAATGGCTCTGCCGGTTTGACGCTAAAAGACAATACGGTGCTTTCCATCGGACCTAACACCGAATTGAAAATCGAGGCTTACCAGTTTTTGCCGGAGCAGGACAAACTGGAATTGAACGCCAGTCTATTGAGGGGAACTCTACACTACATCTCCGGAGTCATCGCCAAGCTTAAGCCGGAGGCCGTTAGGCTCAACACTCCGACCGGCGTGATTGCCGTCAGAGGGACACGTTTTCTAGTCAAAATCGCCGAATAAACCGGGTACCCGCCATGACCAAAATGCTTACTTTAAGAAAACCCCTGACACTTGCCGCTGCAATGGCTTTGGGCGGCTGCACCGAATCTTACTTGGTCCTGCTGGAAGACCACGACGGCAGCACCGGTAAAGTCACTTTCAGCAGCCCGGCCGGCGAAACGTTGATCGAAACGGCCGGCTACGGCGCAGCGCTGACGAACGATAAGACCGTGTTTAAAGTCGAGCAGCAACGCATGGAAAAAGATTTCGGGCGGGCGTTAGCTTCCGAGCCGGTGCGCCCCGAGGTATATCTGCTTTATTTCGAGACCGGAGGCGCCAAGTTAACTCAGGAGTCTGCCGCGCTGATACCGAAAATCATTGAGGCAGCCGGCAAACATCCAGCCGCCGATATTTCGGTAATCGGTCATACCGACACGGTCGGCAACGCCGATAAGAACGAAAAACTGGCCCGCGAACGCGCAGTCGAAGTCAGCCGTTTGTTCGATCCGAGCAAACTGGACGTTAAAGAAGTGACCGTGACCTCGCACGGCGAGAAGAATTTGTTGGTTAAAACCCCGGACGAAACCGCGGAACCGAAAAACCGTAGGGTAGAAGTGACGATCCGGTAAAGCGAACGGCGGTCCGACGACAAACCGGACCGCCTCAGTTTTATTCGCTTGCCAAAATTTTGGCCAACTGCGCGGCCGGCACATAGCCCGGCAAAATGTTGCCTTTTTGGGTAACGATCATTGGCGTTCCGTTCATGCCAAATGCCTCGCCCAGCGCCATATGTTCGTCGACCGGATTTTCGCAACTCTTGATGTCCAAACTTTCGCCTTTTTTGGCCGCAGTCAGTGCCTTGTTTCTATCGGCCGCACACCACACCGAAACCGCTTTTTTATATGAATCGGAGCCTTTACCGGCCCTAGGGAAGAACATGTAGCGAACGGTGATGCCTTGCGCCATATATTGGTCGATTTCCGAGTGCAATTTACGGCAGTAGCCGCAATCGATATCGGTAAACACCGAAACCGTGTGTTTGGAAGACTCGGGATTGAAGATGATCATCTTTTGTTCGCCAAGCTTGTCCAATTCGGCTTTACGAGCGCCGGCCAACTTGGTCTCCGTGATATTTTTCTTGGCTTGAACGTCGAACAATTGCCCTTGCACCAAGTATTTGCCGTCTTCTGAGGCGTAAAAAATATTGCCGCCCGAAGTCACTTCATAGAGTCCGGGAATTTCGGACGGTTTCACCGCATCGATTTTGCCTTCCGGCATAAAATTGCCGAGCGCCTTTTTTATCGCAGCTTCGTCAGCAAGCGCTTGACCGCATAAAATCGTGGCCGACAAAGCCAATAGGTGTGAGATTTTTTTCATGCTAATACCAATGGAAGATAGTCAAGGAAAGCGGTTGACCGGGATTGCGCCGTTTCGTTCAGCGTTATTGAAACAACCGGTCGATATCGAGAAACATAGCCAACGCCATCAACAGCATTAACAGCACCATGCCGACCTGTTGAAAATATATCTGCAATTTCTCGGGAACCGGGCTGCCTTTGACCGCCTCCACGGCGAAAAACAATAGGTGCCCGCCATCCAAAACCGGCACCGGCAACAGATTCAACACGCCGAGACTGACGCTGACCAAACCGAGAAACTTCAAGAAGGCGGTCAGCCCCATATCGGCCGATTGTCCGGCATACTGGGCAATACTGATCGGCCCGCTCAGATTTTCCACCGATGCCGAACCGACCAGCATTTTACCCATCATTTTCAAGGTATTGACGGCATAGAACCAGGTTCTTTCAAAAGCAGCCGGCACAGCGTCGAGCGGCGACAAGGAGTGCTTGACCAACAATGAATCCAACACATCTTGCGGGGTCTCAACTCCGGCACCGATCTTACCGATGCTGGTGCCGTCTTTCTGTTGTTCTCTGCGCGGAGTCAAAGTGAGTAGCGAACGCACGCCGCTCCGCTCTATCGTCAAATTGATCGCAATTTCCGGACGCGCCTGCACATAATCGACCCATTGTTGCCAATCGCTGATATCAACGCCATCCGCATTGACCAAGAGGTCGCCGGGTTGCAAACCGGCCTGTTTGGCTACGCCGTCTTCCATCAATTTGCCGACCACCGGTTTGATCTTCGGCGACCAGGGCTTCAAACCCAAACGCTTGTGCAAGCCTTCCGGCGTCGCCGCATCCTGGTCGGTCAGCTGCAGAATGTGGGTTTGCCGACTATCGTCCGCAGATTTGGTAGTGATGCTTATTTCACGTTGGCCAACGATTGCCGCCGAAAGCAGCACGTCGAAAGTTTCGATCCAGGTTGGCGTAGTCTTTTCGTTGATCGCTACAATTTCGTCGCCTTTGATCAAACCGACTTGTTCGGCCAGTGATCCGGGCTCGACTCCACCAATCAACGGCTTGACGCCCACTTCGCCGATGACGAGTACCGCCCAGAACAGCAATACCGCCAGCAAGAGGTTAAACAAGGGACCAGCCGCCACTACCGCGGTTCTGGCCCATAAGGGCTGGCGATTGAACGCGAACGGCAGATCCGCTTCCTTGACGGCTTCCTCGCGCTCGTCAACCATTTTTACATAACCGCCCAACGGCACCGCCGCGATGACGAACTCCGTATCTTCGGCGCTTTTCCGCCAAGCCAGCAAAGGCTTGCCGAAGCCGATGGAAAAACGGATGACTTTCACCCCAACCTTGCGCGCGACCCAAAAGTGGCCGAATTCATGAAACGCCACCAGTACCGCAATGGCGACGATGAAGTAAAACAAGGTATGTAGGGTATCCATCTAACGCCTAGTGCTGCAATTGAGCAATGACGGTTTCGGCCACCTCTCTGGCGCGCCGGTCGGCGTCCAGAACATGATCCAAGGTATCGGCGGCTTCGGGTTCGAAATGCGCCATGCTGCGCTCGATAATTTTGGCGATATCGGTAAAACGAACGCGTTCGTTCAAGAAGGCGTCTACCGCGATTTCATTGGCGGCATTCAATACCGTGGGCATGATGCCGCCGGCCTTGATTGCCAAGTACGCCAACTTCAAACAAGGAAAACGTTGCAAATCAGGCTGTTCGAAATCCATGTGCTTGACCTGAAAGATGTTCAAGGGCTCCACTCCCGAATCGAAACGCTCCGGCCAGGCCATCGCATGGGCGATCGGCGTACGCATGTCCGGATTGCCCATTTGCGCCAACACTGAACCGTCGACGTAATCCACCATGGAATGAATGATGCTTTGCGGATGAATCACCACCTGAATGGCATCGGGGTCCATATCGAACAGCAGGCAGGCTTCTATCAGTTCCAAGCCTTTGTTCATCATCGTCGCCGAATCGACCGAAATTTTCCGGCCCATGTCCCACTTAGGGTGAGCTACCGCCTGCTCGGGGGTGACGTGCTCCAAATCGGCCAGCGGCGTCTGGCGGAACGGCCCACCCGAAGCCGTCAGTAAAATTCTACGGGCTTGTTTGGCGCGATGTCCGGCGGTGTATCCGGCCGGCATGCACTGGAAGATGGCGTTATGCTCGCTATCGATCGGCAACAGGGTCGCACCGGAATCGGCCACCGCCTGCATGAAGATTTGGCCGGACATCACCAGCGCTTCTTTGTTGGCAAGTAGCACCGTCTTCCCGGCTTTCGCGGCGGCGAGGGTCGGCAACAAGCCGGCGGCGCCAACGATCGCTGCCATCACCGCATCGACACTATCCAGTGTCGCGACCTGAGCCAAGGCATCGGCGCCGGCCAGGACCTTGAGGCCCGCTATCGGCGTGCCAACCAGTTTGTCCTTGAAAGCCTGGAAATTATCCGGGTTGGCAACCACGGCATATTCCGGCCGATGCGTAAGGCATTGTTCGAATAAGGCATCGATATTGCCGTTAGCGGTTAACGCAACCACTTTGTACTGATCCGGATGACGCGCGACCACATCCAGGGTGCTGACGCCGATGGAGCCGGTCGCCCCGAGTATGCAAATGCCTTTCATGAGTAAAAAATCCTGCCGATCAACAGTATGCCGGCGTAAAAGAATGGGGCTGCGGCGATCACGCTATCGACTCTATCCAAAATGCCGCCGTGTCCCGGCAACAAGTTCCCGCTGTCTTTCACGCCCTTTTTGCGCTTGACCAGACTGAAAAACAAATCGCCGTAAATCGAGATCAACACTGTCATCACTGACAAGATCAGCATATCGGTCCAAACCAGGCCACCTAAAAACCTCAGACCGCTGTCTTGGGCTTCGGCCGGTTCGGCGGCGGTCAGCCAACCGTAGACGGCGAAGCCCAGACCGCATAATGCCGCCGAGGCCAGAGCGCCGTACATACCCTGCACCGTTTTGCCGGGGCTGACTTCGGGGGCCAGTTTGTCTTTGCCCCAGGTTTTGCCGGCAAAGTAAGCGGAAATATCGGCGGCCCAAATCAAGATCAAAAAGTAAAGCACCATGCCGGTTCCGTAATAGGCGCGCAGTTTGCTCAAAAACATCCAAGCGCCAAGCAGCACCATCCAGCCGACAAACGCTTTGAATCCGGGTTTGAACTCCAGAGCCAACAGCTGCGGACTGGTCTTTCTGATTAAGACCATCGTCAGGATCCAGAACGATACCGGCAATATCACAAACCACTCCAGGGCATCGGAATAATCCTTGATTTCCGGCCACTCCATCGCTTCGCTGGCCACTTCCAGCAGTACGGTCCAATAGGTCACACCCAACATAGGTACGATTAGAGCGATCAGAAACAAAATCTTGCTGCTGAGTTTGGTGACGTCAGTCAACAGCATCCATTCGTAAGCCGCTACCAATGTGATCAAAGCGATGAACAACGAAAAATAAGTGGCGGGCAACAAGAACACCGCCGCCGTGGCGACCGCTGCCAGAACCAGTGCGGTTAAAATACGTTTTACTAACATGTCGATTTTCTAGTTATTATGGTTATGGAAATCTTCCCTAGACAACTCTGCCGGCAATGACTTGCTCGCCGGTGTGGCCGAAACGGCGCTGCCTGCGCTTGAAGCTGTCGATGGCCTTCTGCAAGGCGTTTTGGTCGAAATCGGGCCAGAGGGCGTCGGTAAAATAGAATTCAGTGTAGGCCAACTGCCAGAGCAGGAAATTACTGACTCGTTCCTCGCCGCCGGTGCGAATGAACAGATCCGGTTCCGGCAAACCAGCCGTTTGCAAATACCGTTCTACCAAATCCTCACTGACCGCCTGTTCGTCGATTGTACCTGCTTTAATACCGGCTACGATTTGCCGCATGGCATTGGTTACGTCCCAGCGTCCGCCGTAATTGGCGGCAATCAGTAAGGTCAAACCGGTATTCTGGCCAGTTTGCGCCTCGGCCGAACGGATTTTATCTTGCAATTTGTCGTTGAACGCGGATTTGTCGCCAATGATTTTCAAGCGGATATTGTTCCGGTCCAATTTGTCGACCTCGGCTTGCAAAGTCGACATAAACAGTTCCATCAACAAGCTGACCTCGTCCTTGGGCCGGCGCCAATTCTCGCTGCTGAACGCAAACAACGACAACACTTCGATATTTTCCTTGGCGCAGTGTTCGACGATTTTACGCACTGTCTTGACCCCGGCATGGTGCCCCATAATCCTCGGCATCAGGCGTTTTTGCGCCCAACGGCCGTTGCCATCCATAATGATGGCAATATGGCGCGGGTTACCGTTATCAATCACCGGTTTGTCGTCAATAACAGTCATGTTTATCTCGATTACATGGACAGCAAATCAGCTTCTTTTTCTTCCAGATGCTTCTCCACTTCCTTGATGTATTGATCGGTCAATTTTTGGATCTTGTCTTCGGCCTGGCGCGCGTCGTCCTCGGAAATCAATTTCTCTTTCAGGGCGTCTTTGATCGCGGCATTGGCATCACGGCGAATGTTGCGGATCGCCACCCGGCCTTGCTCGGCTTCGTTTTTGACGATTTTCACCAGATCGCGTCGGCGCTCCTCGGTCAAAGCCGGCAAAGGCAGACGAATCACGGTACCCTGCGTGGCCGGGTTCAAACCCAAACCGGAAGACATGATCGCTTTTTCAATCGCTTGTATCATGCTTTTTTCCCATGGCACGACCTTCAATGTCCTGGCGTCTTCAACCGTAACGTTGGCCACTTGGGACAATGGAGATTCGCTACCGTAGTAGGACACCGAGATTTGATCCAGCAAACTGGGATGGGCACGCCCGGTTCTAATTTTGGTGAATGCTTTTTGCAACGCTTCGATGCTTTTTACCATCCGCGCCGCAGCATCCTGTTGAATATCGCTAATCATTTTGTTATTTCCTCACGATCAGAGAACCGATTTCTTCACCGCGCATCAGACGCATCACGGCACCCGGTTCAAATACATTCATAACCCGCATCGGCAAGTTGTTATCCCGGCACAGCACTAGCGCAGTAGTATCCATGACGTTAAGACGCTGATCGATGGCTTCGTCGTAGGTCAAACGCGGATAAAATACCGCATCAGGCACTTTCACAGGATCGGCTGAATAGACGCCCTTGACCTTGGTGGCCTTGATCATCAGTTCAGCGTCGATTTCGATGGCGCGCAGACTGGCGGCGGTATCCGTGGTGAAAAACGGATTGCCGGTGCCGGCGGCGAAAATGGCAACCCGACCTTTTTCCAGATGGCGGACCGCCCGGCGGCGAATATAATCTTCGCAAACCTGATTGATTTTCAGCGCGGTCATAACCCGCACCGGCTGGCCCAGATATTCCAACGCATCCTGCATGGCCAAGGCGTTAATCACGGTAGCGAGCATACCCATCTGATCGCCGGTGACCCGGTTCAAACATTCCGACGCTTTTTCGCCGCCGCGCAAAATATTGCCGCCGCCAATCACCAACCCTACTTGGATACCGGCGTCGCACAGCTCTTTCACCTCTTGAGCCAAGCGTTGAACGATATCCGGGTCGATACTGCCGCCCCGCTCGCTCATCAGTGCTTCGCCGCTCAACTTCAGTAAAATTCTCCGACAAATCAATTGACTCATATTCAAATATCCAACGTAAAGGGTAAAAGCAACGGATTATCCAGAAAAATAAACCCGGATGACCGGGTTTATTGATTAGGTTGGTTAACCTCTGACTTGCGCCATCACTTCGGCCGCGAAGTCCTCTTCTTTCTTTTCAATGCCCTCGCCGACTTCGAAACGGGCGAAACGTACCGCCGCATTGCCTTTCTCTTTCAATAGCTGGCCGACGGTTTTGCTGTCGTCCTTGATGAAAGCCTGGCCTTGCAGCGTGATTTCCGCCAAAAATTTGTTAACGCGGCCGGAAACCATTTTTTCCACGATGTCGGCCGGTTTACCTTTGATTTTCTCTTCTTGTTGCGCCAAGAAAATTTCTTTCTCTTTTTCGATGGTTTCCGCAGCAACTTCATCTGCCGAAATGCAAGCAGGTTTGCTGGCGGCAATGTGCATTGCGACGTCTTTACCCAGCTCCGCATCGGCTTTAGCCAACTCGACGATTACGCCGATTTTGCTACCGTGCAGGTATGCCGCTTGACCGCCATCGGTGGTGGTGTATTTGACGAAACGGCGTACGGTGATGTTTTCACCGATTTTAGCGATCAAAGCCCGGCGGGTTTCGTCTACGCTGACGCCGGTGCTCAATACCATCGTTTGCAACTCTTCGTCGCTATTGACGTTGCTATTCAACAGGCTGTTGACGACGTCGTTGGCGAAACCGATAAAGTCGTCGCCTTTGGCTACGAAATCGGTTTCGCAGTTCACGTCAACCATTACCACGGTTTTGCCGTCGTCGGATACTTTAACTCCGATTACACCTTCAGCTGCGATACGACCGGATTTTTTGTCTGCCTTGGCCAGACCCGATTTACGCATGTTCTCGATCGCCAGCTCCATGTCGCCATTGGCTTCGACCAAGGCTTTTTTGCACTCCATCATGCCCGAACCGGTACGTTCGCGCAGTTCCTTGACCATCGCCGCACTAATACTCATCTCTTTTTCCTCAAATTTATCAACTAAAAAAACGCCTCACAAAGGAGGCGTTTAAAAGACATTCTGTTCTGAACGCTAAGTCCAGGCGCCCGGCAGCAGCGCCGGGCACTTTAAAAATACTTAAGCCTCCGAGGCCACTTCTTCGACAAACTCGTCGGCTTTAGACGACGCATCCATCCGCAAGGCTTTGGCTTCCAAAATAGCTGCCGAAGCGCTTTGGCAGTAAAGAGTAACCGCACGGATAGAGTCGTCATTACCCGGAATCACGTAATCGATTTTTTCCGGAGAGTTGTTGGAGTCAACCACGCCGACCACCGGAATGCCCAATTTTTTGGCTTCCATGATCGCATTCTTTTCGTAACCGACATCCAGCACGAAAATCACATCTGGGGTACCGCGCATGTCTTTGATACCGCCCAAGCTACGCTCAAGCTTTTCCAGCTCGCGCTCCATACCCAGTGCTTCTTTTTTGCTGAAACGCTGATACAAGGTACCGTCGGCTTTCATCGCTTCCAGTTCTTTCAGACGATTGATAGACTTCTTGATGGTTTTGAAGTTAGTCAGCATACCGCCCAACCAACGATGGTTGACGTAAGGCATGCCACAACGTTTCGCTTCTTCGGCCACCGCTTTACGCGCGGCTTTTTTAGTACCGACGAACAGGATGGTTCCTTTATTCGCGGTCATTTGACCCAGATAGTTCATCGCATCATTGAACAAGGGCAACGTTTGCTCCAAGTCGATGATATGAATTTTGTTGCGGGCTCCAAACAGATATGAAGCCATTTTCGGGTTCCAGTAGCGGGTTTGGTGTCCAAAGTGAACACCCGCTTCCAGCATTTGACGCATTGACACTGCTGCCATTTACTTCTCCTAAAATTGCCGAATAATTCGGCTTTGGGTTACGCCTCCACTCGCCCCGACCAGTGACCGAAAACCAACGGTTTCCAGCACCCCACCGACCGTGTCGACAAGTGTGAGTATTGATTACATAGTGAACTTACCTTTATACCATGATTACAATTTCACAACAACTTCAAGTCTGATAGACTCCCCAAATCGTTCGCAGGGCGTCAGTCCGATTTTGGCGCAAACCCGGCTCGATTGAACCCGCTATCCAAACCATTCTCCGACCCGATGACCATAATTATCAAAACCGCCGACGAAATCGAGAAAATGCGCGTTGCCTGCAAACTGGCGGCAGATGTGCTGGACATGATCGCTCCGCATGTCGTCGCCGGCGTCGCCACGGAAGAGCTCGACCGGATCTGCCACGAATATATCGTCGACGTCCAAAAAGCGATTCCGGCACCGCTGAATTACAGGGGCTTTCCGAAATCGATATGCACTTCGATTAATCACCAGATCTGCCACGGCATTCCCAGCGATAAAAAACTAAAAAACGGTGATATCGTCAATATCGATATCACCGTGATCAAAGACGGCTACCATGGCGATACCAGCAAAATGTTCTGCATCGGCGAGGTGAGTCCGCATGCCAAACGTTTGGTGGACATCACCCGGGAAAGCTTGTTTTTAGGTATCGAACAAGTCAAACCCGGCGCGTATTTCGGCGATATCGGCCATGCCATTCAAAAACACGCCGAAGCCAACCGCTATTCGGTCGTGCGCGAATTCTGCGGCCACGGCATCGGCAAAAAATTTCACGAAGACCCGCACGTCATGCATTTCGGCAAGCGCGGCGAAGGCGCGATGATGGAGCCGGGCATGATATTCACGATAGAACCCATGCTCAATCTCGGCAAGCGCCACATGAAAATCCTGCCCGACGGCTGGACTGCCGTTACCAAGGACCGCAGTTTATCGGCCCAATGGGAACACACGATTCTAGTGACCGACCAAGGTTACGAGATACTTACCTTAAGACAGGAAGAACTGTGAGCCCATTTCCGTTCACGGAAAACGACTTTTTAGGTTGTTTCAAGCATGAAAACCCGATTACGGCGTTTAAAAACGCTATTAGCGCGGAAAACTCCCATTTAAAACTGCGATTCAACCCGGACCAGGCGACAGCCGGCCTGCTTACGGAGAAAGCTCGGTTCATCGACAATATCCTTACCGCCTGCTGGTTGCATTTTCTCGGCCCGACAGCGGATATACACGCACTGATTGCAACCGGCGGCTATGGCCGTAGCGAACTGTTCCCTCATTCGGACATCGACATTCTCGTTTTACTGGCCGACGCCGACGCCGCCGATTACCAGCATTCGCTATCGGGCTTTTGCAATTTTCTGTGGGATATCGGCTTAAAACCGGGTTTAAGCACACGCGATGTCGACGACTGCGTCATAGCAGCCCAGGATGATCAAACCGTGTTTACCAGCCTACTGGAAATGCGCCTGATCGACGGCAACACCGAGCTTTTCGAAAAACTAAAAGGCAAAGTCAGCTCGGATGCCTTATGGCCTTCCGACCGATTTTTCCCAGCCAAGATGCTGGAGCAACAAAAACGGTACGCCAAATACCACGATACGGCTTACAACCTGGAACCGAATATCAAAGAAGGTCCAGGCGGGTTGCGCGATTTACAGGTTATCAGCTGGGTATTCAAACGCCACTACAATGCCTCGTCGCTAAGGGAATTGATCAAATACGGCTTCCTGCCCAAGTCCGAATACGACAACCTGATCACGGCGCGCGACATTTTGTGGCGACTGCGGTTTGCCTTGCACAATTTGACCAACCGCTGCGAAGACCGCCTGGTATTTGACTATCAGCGGGAACTTGCCAGCCAATTCGGCTACGTCGACCGCAACGAGCAGCCGGACGTAGAACAATTCATGCAGTTCTACTTCAAAACCGTGGTCGACATTGAACGGCTGAACGAAATGCTGCTGCAATTGCTTAACGAGCGCCTGATCAGCAACAAGGAAAGCCTGGCCCCGATTCCAATAACGGCCAACTTCTCGTCGATAGACGGCTACCTGGAAGTCAGCAATAAAGACGTTTTTCAAAAACAGCCACTGGCTTTACTGGAAATATTCCTGATCCTGCAGCAATCGCCGTCACTTAAAGGCATTCGCGCCAGCACGATTCGGCTGATCCGCAAAAATTTGCCATTGATCGACGAAGATTTTCGCAGCAACAAACAGGCTAACCGCCTGTTCATGGACATCCTACGCCAGCCGCGCGGCATCACCAGCCAACTAAAACGCATGAACCGCTACGGCGTGCTGGCAGCTTATCTGCCGGACTTCGCGAATATCGTGGCCCGGATGCAATACGATTTATTCCATATTTACACTGTCGACGAGCACACGCTGTTCGTGATCCGCAATCTGCGCCGCTTCTCACTGGCCAAGCACAACAATGAACTACCCTTTTGCAACAATATTTTTTTGCTGATCGCCAAACCCGACATCCTATATTTGGCAGCATTGTTCCATGACATCGCCAAAGGTCGCGGCGGCGACCATTCCACGCTGGGCGAAACTCTGGCGCGTAATTTTTGCCTGCAACACGAACTATCCAACCACGACACCAAAGTCATTACCTGGCTGGTGCGCCACCACCTGCTGATGTCGATGACCGCCCAACGCAAAGACATCAGCGATCCGGAGGTGATCCATACCTTTGCCCTGCAAGTCGGCAGCATCGAATATTTGAATTACTTATACCTGTTGACCGTGGCCGACATCCGCGCCACCAACCCGAGTTTGTGGAACACCTGGAAAGATGCACTGCTGAAGGAACTTTACATCTCGACCCACCAAGCACTGCACCGGGGCTTGCACAACCCGGTAGCCCGTTCCGAACGGGTGCAGGAAAACAAGAAGGAAGCACGCGAAGAACTGCTGAAACTAGGTATATCGAAAACCACGATTAAACATTCCTGGCAACACCTCAGCGACGATTATTTTTTACGCTACTCTGCCGACGAGGTCGCCTGGCATACCATCGCGATTGCCGCCTGCCAGGAAAGCGAACTACCCCTGGTGCTGCTGAGACCGCAAACACAACGCGGCAGCGCCGAAATATTCGTCTATACCCGCAACGAAGACTTATTGTTTTCGATCTGCACGGCAACCCTTGACCAACTAGGCCTGACCATCCTGGACGCCCGGATCATCACCACGGCCGACCAGTATGTTTTGAACAGCTTTCAGGTGCTGGAACAATCCGGCGAAGCAATCAACGATCTGTACCGGGAGGTCCATATCTGCAATGCACTACGCCAAGGACTGATTGCCAAAAAAGTGAAAACCTCTAAAAACATCCACAAACAATCCCGACAGGCCCGTCATTTCCCAATTGAAACCAGCATTACCTTTTTGGACGATCCTTCGCACAAACACACAATCGTGGAACTGGTGACAACCGACCGCGCCGGCCTACTATCGACAATCGGCCGCGCCTTTACCGAACTCAACATCCAGCTGCACGACGCTAAGATCACGACCATAGGCAGTCGCGCTGAGGATATGTTCTACATTACCGACCCGCAATCGCGTCCGATCGACGACGAGAACAAAAAACAACAATTGCGCACTACGATGCTCAGGTATCTGGAACTGAAAAACTGAGCACGACTAACCGGCGGACAGCCGCTGGCCGCGCGCCAATTTTGGCAAACGTCCTTCCAAGCCCATAGCCGCCTTCATGACTTTATTGCGCGCCGGCGTGATGCGCTGAGCCAAACCCAGGCCGAGATTGCGCAAAAACTTGACCGGCAGAATGTCGTTGCTGAACGAGCGGTAAAACACATCCATCACGGTCATCATTTTCAAGTTTTCGTTACGCCGCATCGCCTCGTAACGCCGCAGCACCGAGACATCGGCAAAGTTTTTGCCTCGGCCGTGCGCATCCACCACCACCTCAGCTAAAGCCGCAGCATCCAGCAACCCGATATTGACACCCTGCCCCGCCAGCGGATTGATCATATGCGCCGCGTCTCCAACCAAGGCGACGCCTTGTTTGACGTAGGCTTGCGCATGCTGACGCCGCAACGGAAAACTTGCCACACCCAGCACCTGTTTCACTTCGCCAAGACAATCCGGAAACGCTGCGACCAACTCCGCCTGCAACCGCTCAAATGGCAGGGCTTGTAAGCGTCTGACCTCATCCGGCGATTGGTACCAAACGATGGAGCCGTAATTCCCGGTCAACGGCAGAAACGCTTGCGGCCCGGACGACACGAAGCGCTGCCAGGTAATATCCTGTTGCGGATAGGCCGTTTCGATGTAAATCACCAGCGCGTGCTGGTTATAATCCCAACTGGTAACGCCCAAGCCAACTGCCTGCCTTACTCTGGAGTGACCACCATCGGCCGCGACCAACAACTTAGCTTGCAGCTCCCGACCATTCTCCAAAACCACACGAGATTGAGCGCCGTCATAATGAATGGCTTTGATCGCTTGCGGCATTAATAGCTCCACATTATCAAAGTCACGCAATCTATCGAGTAATGCTAATTGCGTAACCCGATTTTCGACGATATAACCTAATTCGGGATAGCTGATATCGGTACTATCGAACAGAGTATCGCCGGAATTTTCCCAGACGCGCATCCGGCGAAACGGACAAAAGCGCCGCGACGTCACTCCGTCCCAAGCGCCGACGGTTTCCAGGATATTTTTCGAGGCGATACTAAGGGCGGAAACCCTTAGATCATGCGGCTGATCGGCAGAGAACGGCTGCGGGGTTTGCGCTTCTAACACGGCGACCTTCAAGCGGCTACCGCCCAAACTGCATGCTAACGCGGCACCGACCATACCGCCGCCCACAATAACCACATCGATTTGTTCTTTCATAATTGATCACAAAGTTTTAAAACAGAAGCCTGGAGCCACACTCAGCAAAGTTAAATGCGCGAAATGACAGGGACAGGCCTACATGGTATGATTGGAAAGTTTCGCCGACTGAAATTCGGAAGTTATTGCGCGTTTTTCCCCGCTCGTTGAGACGACTCTAACACGCAGCAGGCAGAAAAACCATAAACAGCGTTTTCGGCAAGGAAAACACCGGTAACGCATCAATCAGTAGACAGGATCTGGATAGCTATGATTAAAAACGCCCAGAAAATCAATTCAGTACACATGCTTTACGACGCCGACTTGTCTCAGGACAGTTGCGGGGTCGGCTTCATTACCCGCAAGGACAGCAAACAGACCCACGAACTGCTGCTGAAATCGCACGAAGCACTCTGTACCATTCCGCACCGCGGCGGCATGAGCGCCGAGGGCATCGGCGACGGCGCCGGGGTCAATATCGACCTGTCTTTGAAGTTTTTCCGTAAAGTCACCGGCAACCCAAGCTTGATATTGGGCCAATTCGGCGTAGCCAACTTCTTTTTTCCGGAAGACCACACCCATTACGACTCCGAAGCGCAAAAACTGGTCGAGGAACACCTGAAAGAATTCGAGCTACCGGTTTTGAAATGGCGTGAAGTGCCGGTCGATACCTCGGTATTGAACGCTGCCGCGGTCAAAGCCCAACTACCGATCAAGCAGCTGATTTTCGGCCGGCCGGCGTCGTTGCAAGACGCCAGCCACGAGGCATTCGAAAAACACATCCAGCAGGCCCTGCTGGCCATCGAAGCCGACGGCTTCAATCGTCCGGAATTGCAGGGCTTCTACCCGCTATCCATGAGTTCGCGCACTCAGGTGTATAAAGGCCGCTTGAATTCGTTCGAGGTCATCCCTTACTTCGTCGACCTGTACGACGCCGACCACGAAATCAGCACGCTGTTCTTCCACACCCGTTTCTCGACCAACACCGCGCCGGCGACGATGATGGCGCAGCCGTTCCGTTATATGGCGCATAACGGCGAGTTGAACACCGACAAGAAAAACCGCTTGAGCGAAAACGCCATCGCCCGGCAAAATAACAAGCACATCGTGTTTCCGTGCGGCCAGTCTGACTCCGGCCGTCTCGATCAAACCCTGACCCGTCGCATCAACGAAGACGAGCTCGACATCGTCACCGCAATCCTGGCGATGATGCCTCCAGCCTGGGAAAACGACCCGACCCTGTCCGACGAAGTTCGCGCCATGCTGGAATATTTCAGCTTGTACGAAGAAAAAAACGACGGCCCGGCAGCGCTGATATTCAATGACGGTACCCGCGTCGGCGCCCGCCTGGATCGTTTGGGCCTGCGGCCGCTGCGTTCGGTCGAAACCGCAGACTATCTGGCCGTAATGTCGGAAGCCGGCCAAATCGACTTCCCTCCCGAACAAGTATTGCGCCGAGGCCGGATTGAGGCCGGCGGCATGCTGTATTTCGACCACAACACCGGCGAGTCTTACGACAGCCACCAGGTCATGGCGCGTCTGGCTAGCGAAAAAGATTACAAGGCGATGTTGGCGCAGCGCTGCGTGCACATGGATCAACTGCCGAAAGTGGAACTTTCCGAGATCGGTAGCGACCACGCGCTGAACACAGAACAGTGCCACACTGCGTATTCTCTGAACCAGGAAAGTTTCAAATTCCTGCTGGATCCGATCCTGCAAACCGGCCTGGAAAAAGTCTCGGCGATGGGCTACGGCCTGACCCCGAACGCACTGAGCTCGGCCGAGGGCGGCATGTCGCGTTATTTCAGCCAGCGCTTCGCTCAGGTCACCAATCCGCCGCTGGATTCGCTGCGGGAAAGCGACGGCATGACGCTGCGCGTCGCGCTGGGTGCCAAACCGACCTTCGCGCCGCCGACCAGCAAACAGTTGATGATCGAATCGCCGATTCTACAGCGTACGCAACTGGAACAAATCCGCCGCCAAACCTTGGTCAAAACCGTGACCCTGGATATGCTGTATACACCCGACTTCGACGATGCCGCGCGCAACGAACAAGCACTGGAACACGCATTCCTGGCCGTGTGCGAGCAAGTCGAGCAAGCCGCGCGCAACCATACCGGCATCATTGTTCTAAGCGACGCCAACATCGGCCAAACCCGCGCAGCGATCCCGGCCTTATTGATGATCGCCGCCGCTAACCAGCATCTGGTCAAACAGGGCCTGCGCTTCAATTCATCCATCATCATGGAAACCGGCCAGGCCGCCAGTCCGCACGATGTAGCGACGATTTTGGGTTTCGGCGCGTCGGCAATTTGCCCACTCAGCGTGCATAACCGGGTCATGACCGAATATGCCGACGAAACCGGCCGCAAAAAAGCCCTTTACAACTTCCAGAAAGGCGTCGAAAAATCGCTGATGAAAACCATGGGCAAATTCGGCCTCTGCACTGTGGAAAGTTACATCGGCGGCGAGTTTTTCGAATCCAACTATCTGGACACCGACGAGCCGAAATTAAAACCCTATTTCCCGAACATCAACTCCTCGGTCGGCGGTGCGCGCTACGCCGACATCGCCGCCAGTTCCCGCGAATGGCACCATAAAGCGCTGTCGGTGCAAAGCGAAAACGACATCCCGTTCCTGGGCCTGTTCAAAGAACGTCAGGACGGTGCCGGACACACCTTCGGCAATACTGCGGTGCGCGAATATATCGCGATGACCGACGAGCCGATTCTGTATATCCCGCAGCAACAGGCTAACGAAGCCAGCGATAATGCTTACCGCGATTTCGGCTACGAAAAACGTACGCCGGCGCAAATCGACGCTTTCGGCATTACGCCGGCCTATCGCAGCTTTACTCGCAATCTGGCTCAAGAGCGTGCCCACCGGCCGGCCGCGTTGCGTGACGTGATGGAATTCCCGGTCGATATCGCGGACGCTGAGACCCAAGCCGATTTCGATCGCCTGCTCGGCAGCCAAAACCTGCATGGCAATAACAACTTTCTGGTCCGCGGCTTGAAAGTTTCGCGCACTAACGGCGCCGTGTTCAAAATCGAATTGACCGAAAACTCGAACAAATCTCGGCTGGAGCAACTGGCGGAACATCTCAAATCACGTTTCGCCGACCAGGATTTCTCGGTCGCCATCGAAGCCGACAGCCTAAATGCACGGATCAACGATACCGACAGCATACTGTATTTTTACCTGAGCAACCTCCGCATCAGCCGCGAGCGGCTGGACTTAGCGAAGGTTCAACCGGCGCACGAAATCACCCCAACTTTTGCTTCCGGGGCCATGAGTCACGGCGCATTGTTGGCCGAGGCCCACGAAGCGGTCGCGCAAGGTACCAACATTGCCGGCGGTATGAGCAACTCCGGCGAAGGCGGCGAACACTCCAGCCGCTTCGGCACGATTCGCTCCAGCAAAATCAAACAATTCGCGTCCGGCCGTTTCGGGGTTTGGGCCGGTTATTTGGCCGACCCGAATCTGGAAGAAATCGAAATCAAAATCGGCCAAGGCGCTAAACCGGGCGAAGGCGGCCAATTGCCGGCGCCGAAAGTCTCGGTGGAAATCGCAGCCTTGCGCGGCGGTACGCCGAAAGTCGAACTGGTCAGCCCGCCACCCCACCACGACACGTACTCGATCGAAGACTTGGGCCAATTGATTCACGACGCCAAAGCCGCCCGGGTTAGGGTCGTCGTCAAACTGGTTTCCTCCGAAGGTATCGGCACGATCGCCGTCGGCGTCGCTAAAGCCGGCGCGGACGTCATTAACGTCGCCGGGAACACCGGCGGCACCGGCGCCGCGGCGGTCACCAGTTTGAAAAACACCGGCCGCTCGCCGGAAATCGGTATCGCCGAAGTCCACCAAGCCTTGGCCGTGAACGGATTACGCGATAAGGTCACGTTACGCTGCAGTGCCGCGCACCAGAACGGCACCGACGTGGTCAAATCGGCAATCCTCGGCGGCGACTCGTTCGAATTCGGCACCACCGCATTGATGATGCTGCGCTGCGTGATGGCAAAAAACTGCAACATCCGCTGCCCGGCCGGCCTGACCACCGCCCACGAGGAATTCAAAGGTGATCCGCGCGTGTTGGCGCAGTTCTTCATGAATCTGGCCCACGAAGTGCGGGAAATTCTGGCCGACCTGGGTTACACCAGCCTAAAAGAGATTCGCGGTAAAACCGAGCTGCTGCATTTAATCAACCATCCGAGCATGATCGGGCAGTTGCATCTGCAAAAACTGTTGGCGGAAGTACAGGAAATCAAAGTCGAAAAGCCGATATACCTGGAAAAAGACTTTACCATCGACGATCTGATCTTCGCGCAAGTGAAAACAGCTTTGTTCGAACAAGGCCACAAGCAAGTCGTGGTCGAGGGCAGCGAGTTCAAACTCAACAACCGCAACAAAACCGTCGGCGGCCAAACCGCGATCGATATCGAGCGCTTATTGCACTATGAAATGAGCGCCGAGCAAATCGCCGCCAGCCAAATCGTGTACACCAATCAACACGGCCGCCGTTATCTGGCGGACGATACCGTCATTGTTCGCACCCACGGTTCGGCGGGACAAAGTTATGCGGCATTCAATAATGACGGCATGCGCATGGAGCATACCGGCACTTGCAACGACGGCGTCGGTAAAACCGCTTGCGGCGGCGTAATCGTGATCAAGTCGCCCGGCGGCGGCTCGAATAAACCTGGCGAAAACGTATTGATCGGCAACTTTGCCTTGTTCGGCGCCTCCGGCGGCAAAGCCTTCATCGAAGGCGAGGCCGGCGACCGCTTCGCGGTGCGCAATTCCGGCGCGATGGCGGTGGTCGAGGGCGTCGGCGATTTTGCCTGCGAATACATGATCAACGGCGCGGTCCTTAACCTGGGCGGTTTCGGTAAAGGTTTCTGCACTGGCATGTCCGGCGGCAACGCCTACCAATACGACCCCGAAGACCGACTGGAAGAACTGTACGACGACAGCTCGGTCAGTATCCATCGATTGACCGACGGCGGCGAAGTCGCAGCCAGCCACGAACAGTTCATCCGTTATATGCTGGAGCAACACGTCGAGCATACCGGCTCAACCAAAGCCAAAGCGATTCTCGCCGATTGGGAACAACAACGCGGACATTTCAAATTCGCGCTGCCGCTGTGGCTGAATCGTACCCAAACCGCGGAGTATTTGAGCAAATCTCTGGACCGAAAAGCGATGATCGAAGAGCTGTCGGTGGCATTCGCGCAAAACCAGATCGAACAGATCAAGCAAGCGCACAAAACCGGTAATGCTTTGTTCAACGGCGCCATACCCGGCTACGGCGAAACCGACAGCGAGTTGACGCTGAAACTGATCAACAGCTATGCGGTGGTTGACAAGGCCCAGCAAATCGCTCGCGACCAGCTGATCAAAGCCAATATGCCTTTGACCCAAAGCTTGATCGATAAATACGCGGAGAAACTATTGATGGAGCGTCCACGCAAATTGCAAGACGCATTGGTGAAAAACATTCGCGAGGCCTACAGCCAATACGACGATCAACAATTGGCGACGCTGATGGCGGAAAAGCGCTTGAACGACTATAAGACCACGTTGAAACTGCGCGACGTCCAAAGCATTTATTCAATAGGCTCCACCGCCTGGATTATCGAGCAGGACCGCTTCAACCGCCAAGCGCTGGCGGGCGTGCCAACCATCGACAAGAATTTGGCCAGCCTGGAAAGCCTGAGCATCGTCAAGGAAATGCTGGAAAGCGAAGCTGCATAACCTTGGCCGGTCGGGTTACAGCGCATCCGCGCTATGAATTAAACACCCGGCCAAACTGGATTAATAGTTTAACGGGCCGCCGTAGTGCGGCCCAAAGTTGGTAAAGAAATGAAATCACCTTTTATCCCCGAAAACGCGCCTTATTCCGATATTCAACGTGCCTGGCTCAGCGGATTTTTTGCCGGCATGCATAGCCATATGGTGCAAAACTCGAATAGCAGCAACCAGAGCAATAGCAGAACCTTACATATTTTGTTCGGCAGCCAGACCGGCAATTCCGAGGGTGTAGCTCATGACGCCGCCAACCGCGCCAAAAGCCACGGCTTGGTACCGGTAGTCAAAGGCATGGACGAAATCGATATCAGCCAGTTAGCCAAAATGGAATATCTGCTCATCATAACCAGTACGTATGGCGAAGGTGCGATGCCCGATAACGCCGAAATGCTCTGGGAAGCCGCCAAAGCAGAGTCAGCCCCCCGTTTGGAAAACATCAAATACTCTATCTTGGCGTTGGGCGACACCAGCTACGACTTGTTCTGCCAAGCCGGCAAGGATTGGGACGAGCGCTTGGCGGCATTAGGCGCGCAACGCTTGTTCGACCGGGTCGATTGCGACGTCGATTTCGAGGCCCCCGCCGAGCAGTGGCTCAGCGAAGTAATCCCCTTGATGGCAGAAGGCGCCGCCACCGTCGCCGTGCTGGATACCGATAATCGCGCCGCAGCCAAACCGGCTTATAACCGCAAGAATCCGTTCCCGGCCAAATTGATGGTCAACCGCTTGCTGACAGCCGAAAACTCGTCCAAGGAAACCCGCCATTACGAAATCTCCATCGCCGGTTCCGGACTCAGTTACGAAGCCGGTGACGCGATGTGCGTCATACCTAGCAATTGCCCGCAATTGGTTGCCGATATCGTCAAAGCCCTGGGCTGTACCGGCGGCGAAGACGAGCCGGTCAACGGCGAATTGATGACACTATCGGAGGCGCTGCGGACCCATTTCGAAATCAAAACTCCAAGCAAAGAATTCGTCGAGGAAATCGCGAAGCGTTCCGGCGACCAGGAACTTAACGGCATCCTGCAGGCCGGCGACAAAGAGAAAATATCCGATTATTTGTGGGGCCGCGATACGCTCGACCTATTATTGCAATTTCCGGCCGTCGAATTTTCCGCCGCCGAATTTCTAGGCCTATTAAAACCGCTTCAACATCGGGCCTATTCGATCTCTTCCAGCAGCAAACTGACTCCGGACACCGTGCATCTGACCGTGGCCAGCGTGCGTTACGACGCCCACGGCCGCCATCACAAAGGCGTCTGTTCGACCTATCTGGCCGACTTGGCCGACAGCAACAGCGACGTTAAAATTTTCTTTACGCCGAACAATAACTTCCGGGTTCCGAGCGACGATAGCCTGCCTATGGTCATGGTCGGCCCCGGTACCGGTATCGCACCATTCAGAGCCTTCCTGCAAGAACGCCAAGCGCGCAATGCCAGCGGCAAAAACTGGCTGTTCTTCGGCGACCGCAACGCCTCGACCGATTATATTTACCGCGACGAAATCGAAGCGATGCAAGCCAGCGGCCTGTTGACCAAGCTCGACCTGGCTTTCTCCCGCGATCAAGCCGAGAAAATCTATGTTCAGGACCGGATGAAACAACACGGCGCCGAGTTGTTCGCTTGGTTGGAACAGGGCGGCTATTTTTTCGTTTGTGGCGACGCTTACCGGATGGCAAAGGATGTCGATCAAGCCTTGCACGACGTCATTCGCGAGCACGGCAAAATGAGTTTGGTTGAAGCTGTTGAATACGTTAACGGCCTGAAAAAAGACAAACGTTACGTCAGAGACGTTTACTGATCGAACCAACCAATCCAACTCGGTTCGTTTCCACATTTTCCTCCGACAATCCGCCTAGGCAAACTCTACTTACCTAGGTGGATTGTACGCCAACCTGAAATGGTTTAATGAACCCGGACACTTCTAAAGGCAGATTTTATACTGTCAGCAGAGGTGATCATGACGAACGAGAAAAAACACAACCGCCCTAAATATAGCCTGGAATTTAAGCAGGATGCCGCCAAGTTGGTTCTTGAAAAAGGTTACAGTCAGCAACAGGCAGCCGAACATCTGGGCATATCGTTAAGTGCTCTTGGGCGGTGGGTTCGGGTGGAACGTAAACCGACAAGCCAGGATTCAACGGTGAAAAAAACCGGTTTAAATCTGGCGGATCAAGACGAGTTGACCCGGTTACGCAAGGAAATTGAACAGTTGCGAATGGAGCGCGAAATTTTAAAAAAGGCCGCTGTCTTCTTTGCGAAAGAAGCCGAATAAAGTACGGGTTTATTCAGGCGCAACAGAAGACGTATCCAGTGACCGCGCTTTGTCGAGTGATGCAGGTGAGTACCAGTGCTTATTATCAGTGGTTAAAAATCCCGCAGGATAGCGACAAATATCAACAAGATCAAAAAGTTGCCGAAAAAGCCAAGCAGATTTTCATCGACAATAAGCAGTGCTTTGGTTCACGTCGTTTAGCGGATCGTTTGCAAAAACAAGGCTTTGCCGTTGGGCGCTTTAAAATGCGGCGCATCATGCGGGATTTAAAATTGCTGGTTCGCTACCCCAAACGCTTTAAAGTCACGACCGATAGCAACCATAACGAAGCCATTTCGCCCAACCGATTAGATCGGCAATTCCAAGTGGCCAAGCCCAATCAAGTCTGGACGACCGATATTACTTACGTCTGGACCCTGCAAGGCTGGCTGTATGTCGCGGTGGTGATCGATTTGTTTTCCCGCCAAGTGGTGGGCTGGGCCATTGACGACCACATACCCACAGGGCACAAGTGCGCACGTCACTGTGCGTCAAGGCATTGCAAATGGCTTTCTGGCGTCGCAAACCCGCGCCGGGTCTGCTACATCATTCGGATCGTGGCAGCCAGTATGCGAGTCGGGAATATCGTCAGCATTTAGCAGTGATGAAGATGGAACAGAGTATGAGCCGCAAAGGGAATTGCTGGGACAACTCCCCAACCGAACGCTTTTTTCGCAGCTTGAAGCATGAGCAACTCAACTACGAAAAATTCAAAACCCAAGAGGCGGCGAAACTGAGCGTGATCGATTATTTGGCTTTTTATAATGGCCGCCGGTCACACTCAACATTGGCCTATTTGTCCCCGCTCGAATTCGAACGGGAATTTCATAGAAACGCTGCCTAAACAGGTGTCCGGTTTTAGTTGACCATTACAACCATCCTATTTTTACTTTTCCAACCGATTGGCCTACCCTACTGTTTGAGGCGAATAAATATCGCTCTATAGCGGTCTTGACATGCCTCCGATTACGACAAGGACAGCGCTACGGCATGTTCAGCATTGGCATCATTACTGCTAATCTAACTCAAGCCTTTTTCAGACAAAGGCTGATATTTCGCTTCGGACAATCAACAATGACATTAATCGATGAAGCTAAGATTTCCGCAACCGGAAACGACGTGATCGACGACGATCACGTCGAATTTATTCAGCTTGTCAATCAATTGGAAAAGGCAGACAACCCCGAGTTTGCACAACTGTTTCGGCTGTTACACGAACACGTAGTGGCACACTTCGAACGCGAAAACCAATTGATGGCACAATGCGGATTTCCGGCGGAAAGCGAACACAAAAGCGAACATCAACGAGTATTGTCCGAATTCAAACAATTTCAATCCAGAGTCCATAAGGGACTAGTCGGGTTCGGCCGCGCCTTTGTCCGGGAGCGCTTGCCGGGATGGTTCGCCGTACACGTAGCGACGATGGATAGCGTATTGGCGAGTTATATTCGGCAATATCAGGCATAGCCTGTTATGGATGCGAACGGCAGTCTGCAAATTATCGAGCGGTTTTACGCAAAGGCCGAATGCGAGGAGATTTACCGGCGTTTCATGCTCGACCACGATTGGCCGGTCAACGTCTACACCGTCGGCGGACGCCGTTTTGCGCTGCCGCGCTTACAAACCTGGCATGCCGACTCGGGCATTCGTTACAGTTACCGTTACAATCTGTTGGAAACCCGAGCATGGACGCCGCTTCTAGTCGAGATCAGGCAACGAATCGAAGCTTATCTGAATATTTCGTTTAATTCGGTATTGGCCAACCTCTACCGCGACGGCAACGATTACGTGGGCTGGCACGCCGACGACGAGCCGGAACTGGGAGAGCGACCCTTTATCGCCTCTTTAACGTTCGGTACGGCGCGCAACTTTGCGTTTCGCCATAAAAAACTCGAGCAGCAAGGCGAGGTTAAATTGGCCGACGGTGCATTGCTGATTATGCACCCCGAATTTCAACGCGATTGGCAGCATAGCTTACCGCGGGATTCCGGACTTGACAGCGGCCGAATCAATTTGACTTTCCGCAAGGTTATCTCGCCTTAACCGGGGCTTCCAGCTCTTGCTAACCGCATCGCCGTTCAAGAATGTTCGGCGGGGGCCGCTTGCGCTTGTTGAGCCTCAAACTTCTTTCTTTTATCGCACTTCTCGGTACAAATACAGTTACCTGTCCCGCCGCAGGAACCTTTGATCGCGTTTCGGCCGAAAATGACCCCAACCGCCATGATAGCGATCACGACCAGCATGAATAAAAACGTCGCAAGAAAATAACCCATATCGATTGTCCAGTTATATAAGCCTTAGAAACGAAAAAACGAGGGACGACCTAATCGCCCCCCGTTTTTGTCTACCCGATCAAGCTGCGGTTAGCCGCCGAAGTCGTCCAAGAAAATGTTTTCTCTGTCGACGCCGTTAGCCACCAGCATATTGATCACCGAGGAGTTCATGATCGGTGGACCGCACATGTAATACTCACAGTCTTCCGGGGCCGGATGGTTTTTCAAGAACTCTTCGTACAGAACGTTGTGGATGAAGCCGGTATAGCCTTTCCAATTGTCTTCCGGCAGCGGATCGGACAATGCCACGTGCCATTTGAAGTTTTCGTTCTCGGCTTGCAGCATGTCGAAATCTTCAACGTAGAACATTTCACGTTTGCTACGCGCACCGTACCAGAAAGTAATTTTGCGTTTCGACTTCAATCTGCGCAATTGATCGAAAATATGCGAACGCATTGGCGCCATACCGGCACCGCCGCCGATGAAAACCATTTCGGCGTCGGTATCTTTAGCGAAAAATTCGCCGTACGGACCCGATACCCAAACTTGGTCGCCCGGTTTCAGGTTGAAGATGAACGAAGACATGATGCCGGGCGGCACGCCTTCCGGGGCACTTGGCGGCGGCGTGGCGATACGCACGTTCAGCATAATTTCTTTCTCTTCCGGATAGGAAGCCATCGAGTAGGCGCGCAAAGTCGGTTCTTTTACATCCGACACATAACGCCACAGATTGAATTTATCCCAATCCGGCCGGTACTCGTCAGCAACATCCATATCCGCATATTTGGAAACGTGTGGCGGACACTCGATTTGAATGTAACCGCCGGCGCGATAGTTGATCGCTTCGCCTTCCGGCAATTGCAATACCAGTTCCTTAATGAAGGTCGCGACGTTGTCGTTAGATTTGACGGTGCAAAGCCACTTTTTGACGCCGAATACGCTGTCTTCGACCTCGACCGCCATATTGGTTTTCACCGCGACCTGACAAGCCAGGCGCTCGCCGTGGGCCGCTTCACGCTTGGTGATGTGCGACAACTCAGTTGGCAGAATATCGCCACCGCCGCTATGCACTTTTACCTTGCACTGACCACAAGAACCGCCACCGCCACAAGCCGACGATACGAATAACTGGTTGTCGGACAACGCATTCAATAATTTGGAACCGGCCGGCACGTGAATCTTCTTCTCGTTATTGATCAGAATTTCCACATCCCCGGCGGCCACCAGTTTGTTTTTCGCGCCGATGATCAGGAACACCAGCGCAATCACGATAGCCGTGAAGAAAATAACACCTAATGCAATTTCTAGCATTACGATACCCTTTTACAATTGAATTCCAGAGAAAGCCATGAAGCCCAAGGACATCAAGCCTGCTGTGATGAAGGTGATGCCCAGGCCTTGCAGCGCGGCAGGCACATCGCTGTATTTCAGTTTCTCGCGAACACCGGCCATCAAGGTGATAGCCAACGCCCAACCAAAACCGGAACCGATACCGTAAACCACACTCTCGCCGAAATTGTAGTCGCGTTCGATCATGAACAAACTACCGGCCAGAATAGCGCAGTTAACGGTAATCAAAGGCAGGAAGATACCCAGCGCGTTGTACAAAGCCGGTACGAACTTATCCAGGAACATTTCCAGAATTTGCACGATCGCGGCGATCATACCGATACAGCTCAGCAAGCTCAAAAAGCTCAAATCCACGCCGGTGATACCCAGCCAAGCCAAGGCATCTTCTTTCAACAAAGTTTGATAGATGAACTGGTTGGCCGGTACGGTCAAGGTTTGCACCACCATTACCGCGATGCCCAAACCCATGGCGGTGGCTATCTTCTTGGACACGGCCAAGAAGGTACACATACCCAGGAAGAACGACAGAGCTAGGTTTTCAATGAAAACCGCTTTAACAAATAATGCGATATAGGCGTCCATTAGTGATGCCCTCCTTCACCGTGAGCAATAGCCATTATTTTGAACTCATTGTGTTCGACTTGTTTGGGTTTCCAGGTACGGAAGGCCCAAATAATCAAGCCGATAACGAAGAAAGCGCTGGGCGGCAACAGCATCAAGCCGTTCGGCACGTACCAGCCGCCGTCTTTGACCAGCGGCAGAATTTCGATGCCCAACAACTTGCCCGATCCCAGAGTTTCGCGCACCAGCGCCACCAGAATCAGAATCAAGCTGTAGCCGGCGCCGTTACCGATACCATCGATAAAGCTTTGCAGCGGCGGATTTTTCATCGCGTACGCTTCGGCGCGCCCCATCACGATACAGTTGGTGATGATCAAACCGACGAATACCGACAGTTTTTTGCTGACATCGAACGCGAAGGCTTTCAGCAACTGGTCGACCACGATTACCAGCGAAGCGATGATGATCATCTGCACGATAATCCGGATGCTGCTCGGCGTGTGCTGGCGCACGGCGCTAATCGCCGCACTGGAGCAGGCTGTAACCGAAGTCAGAGCCAACGCCATGATCAACGAGGTCGACATTTGCGAGGTCACCGCCAACGCCGAGCAAACCCCCAACACCTGCAAGGTGATGGGGTTGTTATCGACCAACGGTTCAAATAATACTTTTTTGGTTTCTTTGTCCATGACGACTCCTAACCGTTTGCTTTGATTTTGTTCAGGTAAGGCGCAAAACCTTCCGGCCCCATCCAGTACAGGATCAGATTGCTGACGCCGCGGCTGGTCAAAGTCGCACCGGCCAAACCGTCGACCTTGGTCGCAGCATCCGGACGACTATTGTCGACCGTGCCTTTAACCAAGGTCAAAGCCACTTCGCCACTGTCACCGTAAACTTTCTTGCCTTTCCACAGCGCACGCCAGTTCGGGTTGACCACTTCGCCGCCCAGACCCGGAGTTTCGCCTTGGTCGTACAGGTTGATGCTTTGCACGGTTTGGCCGTCGGCATCCAAAGCGAGGAAACCGTACATGGTCGACCACAAACCGTAACCGTTGATCGGCAAAATAATGGATTGCAACTTATCGCCGTTCTTGACCAGGAATACCTTAGCCAGCTTGGCTTTGGTACGGATGCTGGCGATGTCTTTTTCCGGCGGAATCACTTCGTTTTGCGCAGGATCCTTGGCAGCTTTGCGTTGGTCGTATTCGTCGACGTTACCGTCCACGTATTCGCCGGTCGCAATGTCGACCAATTTGGCTTCGATCCGTTCTCTGAAAGCTTGGTCGATATCGGTACCGTCTTCCAGCAAGCCTGCAACATCCAGAATATTCTTCTTCATGTCCAGGGCCTTGTTATGGGACTGCAAAGGCCGCAACGCCACGGTGGCTATCGATACCAAAACCGCGCAGACCAAACACAGCGCCAGCGCGACGTTAACCGTTTTTTCCAGACTATCGTTGCTTAATGCCAGGATGCGGTCGGCATAAACCCGGAACTGCGCGTAGTACTTACACAACTGCTCGTTAAAGTTATTGGTCTTGTTTTCGGCATTAGGCATGACGTTTGATCCTTCTTCTGATATTCGCTTGAATCACAAAATAATCAATCAATGGTGCGAACATATTGGAGAACAGAATCGCCAGCATGACGCCTTCCGGAAAGGCCGGGTTGATTACGCGGATAATGATGATCATGACGCCGATCAGCACGCCGTAGATCCAGCGACCGATATCGGTATTGGCTGCAGAAACCGGATCAGTAGCCATATAAACGGTACCGAAGGCAAAACCGCCCAATACCATGTGCCAGTACCAGGGAATCGCGAACATCGGGTTGGTGTCGCTGCCGATCACGTTCAACAAGGTCGACATGCCGATCATGCCGATCATGACGCCACCCATGATGCGGTAAGAAGCGACGCGGGTATACAACAGGAACGCAGCACCCAGCAGACAAGCCAGAGTCGACGTTTCGCCCATCGATCCGGGGATGAAGCCCAGGAAAGACTGAAACCAACCGAAGCTACCGGTGATGGCGTCCAATCCGCCGGCCGAAGCCAGAGACAATGCTGTCGCACCACTATAGCCGTCAACCGCAACCCAGACCGAATCGCCGGAGATTGAAGCAGGATAGGCGAAAAACAGGAAAGCACGGCCGGTAAGTGCCGGATTCAGGAAGTTTTTACCGGTACCGCCGAATACCTCTTTACCCAACACGATACCGAACGAAATGCCCAAGGCCACTTGCCACAGCGGAATACTGGCCGGCAGGATCAAGGTATACAGCATTGACGAGACCAGGAAGCCTTCGTTGACTTCGTGTTTACGTACGGTGGCGAACAACACTTCCCAGAAGCCCCCAACCGCCAACGTGACGATATAGACCGGGAAGAAATACAACATACCGTGCACCAGACAGGAAAACGGATTGTAAGGGTTATAGCCGAACAAGGCCATCGGAATGCTACGCCAGCCGTCGATATCGGTTGCGCCGATTTTCTGCATCGCCAGATTGGCTTGAAAGCCGGTGTTATACCAAGCCATCAAAATGCAGAATGCCGTGGCGATGACGACGAAAGTCATCGTCCGCTTCAGGTCGTTACCGTCCCGGACATGAGTAGTACCGCGCGTTACATCGGACGGGGTATACATGAAAGTATCGACCATCTCGTACAGGCCGTAATACTTTTCGAATTTGCCGCCTTTTGTAAAATGCGGCTCTATGCTATCTAATAAGTCTCTAGCCGACATTTATCCTTCCTTCTCGATTTTGGTTAAATTTGCTCTGAGCACCGGCGCAAAATCGTGTTTACCGGGATCGACGAAAGTGAACAGGGAGACGTCTTCCTCGTTCAATTCCAAACAGCCCAGGGCTTGCGCAGTATCGGTATCGCCGACGACAATCGCTTTCAACAACGGTGTCGGCAGAATATCCAGAGGCATGACGGATTCGTAAATTCCGACCGGGACAATGGCCCGGTTACTACCGTTTTTATCGGTAGTCAGTGGAAACAGGCGTCCCGATTCACGATCTTTGGATGAGACATAGACGTTCAAAGCCGAATATTTGTCTTTGCCCGGCACGATCCAACCAAAAAATTCGCGGTCGCGACCTTCTTTCAGTGCGGAAACCTGCAGTGCATAAGTACTCAGATAGGCAAACGGTCCGGCAGCTTCGTGCCCGTAAAGCACGGAACCGGAAATGACGCGATTCTCGCCGTCTTCCAACTCGCCAGCCGCCAGCTCCAACAAGTTAGCGCCAACTCGAGTCTTGACCAAGCGGGGCTTTTTAACCGTCGGACCGGCCAGAGACACAACGCGCTCGACGTTCAGCTGACCGGTAGTGAACAGAGCACCGATAGCGATCACAGCCTGATAATCGATGTGCCACACGAATTTGTGGACATTGACCGGGTCGATGAAATGGATGTGCGTGCTGGGCAAACCGGCGGGATGCGGGCCGGCAAACTCAGCGGTCTGCACGCCGGCAACTGCAGAAATGTTGGCGCCGGCCGCTTTACACAAATAGGTCTTGCCGGCCAGTTTCGAAATCACGGTCAAACCGTTGGCGAAATCGCCGGCTCTGTCGGCTATCACTACCGCCGGATCGGCTGCTAAAGGACGGGTATCGATTGCGGTGACGAAGATAGAACTCGGCGTCGAATCGGCCGCCGGAACTTTACCGTAAGGACGAGTCACGAACGACGTCCACAAGCCTGATGCTTGCAAATTCTGCTTGATTTGTTCGGCAGACAATCCGGCCAACTCGGACTCGGCATACTTGCTGAACTTTTCGTGCTGGTCGCCTTTCAACTCGATCACCACAGATTGCAGCACCCGCCGATCACCACGGTTGATGGCTTTGACGACGCCCGCCCCGGGCGAAGTGAAATTTACGCTGGGATTTTGCTTATCCACGAACAGAGCTTGGCCCACTTTCACCTTGTCCCCTTCCGCGACCAGCATTTTCGGCTTCAGCCCGACGTAATCGGCGCCCAACAGCGCGACCGATTTGACGGCGTTACCCTCGCTTATTTGCTGTTCGGGCTTACCCGTAATGGGCAAATCCAAACCTTTCTTTAGTGTAAATTGCATAGTTAATACGCCTGCTCTCCAGACAAATTTCAGCAAAAAGCCCCCTTGGACACAGCATTCCTCGAGAGCAGTTGAAAACTTAAAACCTTGCCATTACATCACAAGTTATCGGCTTTCTCAACGATAAATCCCGAGCCGCAAGCCAGGAAAAGCCGCTTGCCAAACCGTCTGAAAAATGATTACCGGAATCAAATTTCCACGACCTTATTGATGTCGAAACCGGCGACGGTTTTCCGCCCCAAATACCCGCGGGTATTGCTCAAAATCCGGGCGTCGGCGATCCGGTAGTCGCCCAAATTGTGCACATGCCCGTGAAACCAGGCGGCAATTTCGTACTCGTGGAACAGCGGCTTCAGGTCGTTGCAATAGGCGATTTTTTTGATCACGTTCGGCGAATCGATCCAACTCCATTCGGTCGGCGCATGGTGAGTCACTACCACTGTTCTTCCGGGATAAGGATCAGCCAGCCGCTGTTCCAGCCAAAGCCGCGATTCCTGGTGCAATTCGACGAATTGCTCCGGCCGAAACGCTTGGTGGCCGAACAGAATCTTACGAAAATCGTTCAACGATCGACCAAGCGCCTCGGCCTTGTCCAAACCGTCGACGAACAAATCGCTCCACAGGGTGCACCCTAAAAAACGCACCCCCTGAAACACGAACTGCCCCTTTTCCAGAAACCGAATTTGGGTGTTGGCACACTGCTCCCGCAGCATCTCCAGCGTTTGCCGATACTCGTAGCCGTAAAACTCATGATTACCGGCAACGTAAATTACCGGCTTGCCTATTGCCTTCAACCATTCCACGCCTTGACTGAAAACACCGATGTCGCCGGCAGCGACTACGATATCGGCATCCGTATCCGGCAAAGCTTGGTCGCCAAACTCTAAGTGCACATCAGAGAAGTAATTTATCCGCAAAATTTTTCCGTCCCGTGGCTATGGAGGTATAATTTTAATCCTAAGTGAATTACTTGGTATTTTTAAACAACTCGAGTTCCTGAAAACACAATTCTATGTCGATTAGCCCCAGAAAACACACCCAACAGGTTTTGGTAGGTAACGTTAAAGTCGGCGGCGGCGCGCCGATCGTAGTTCAATCCATGACCAACACCGATACAGCTGATGTTGCAGGAAGCGTTCAACAAATCATGGAACTAGCGACCGCCGGCTCGGAAATCGTCAGAGTCACAGTCAATACCGAAGAAGCCGCCAAAGCCGTTCCGGAAATCGTCAACCAACTGGAACAAAAAGGCTTTTCAGTACCGATTGTTGGCGACTTTCACTTTAACGGCCACAAACTGTTGGAAAAGTACCCGGACTGCGCTCAAGCCCTTGCCAAGTACCGCATCAATCCTGGCAACGTCGGCAAAGGCAAAGCTCGCGATCCGCAATTCCAGCAAATGATCGAATTTGCGATTCGCTATAACAAACCGGTCCGGATCGGCGTTAACGGCGGCAGCTTGGACCAAGCGGTATTGACCCGCTTGCTGGACGAAAATCGCCAGCTAGCACAACCCAAAGAGCTGCCTGCCATTACTCGGGAAGCGATCATTCTGTCGGCACTGGAAAGCGCCGCCAAAGCCGTCGAACTTGGACTGGGCAAGGACAAAATCGTGCTGTCTTGCAAAATCAGCAACGTGCAGGAGTTGATCAGTATCTACCAAGACATCTCCAGTCGTTGCGACTACCCCCTGCATTTAGGCTTGACTGAAGCCGGTATGGGCTCGAAAGGCATCGTCGCCTCCGCCGCCGCTTTGGGCGTATTGATGCAGCAAGGCATCGGCGACACCATCCGCGTCTCCCTAACACCAGAGCCCGGCGCCTCACGTACGAAAGAGGTTATCGTCGCTCAGGAAATTTTGCAAACCATGGGCTTTCGTTCGTTCACGCCAATGGTCATCGCCTGCCCGGGTTGCGGCCGTACCACCAGTGATTATTTCCAACGCCTGGCCCAGGATATCCAAGCTTTCCTGCGCGATCAAATGCCAATCTGGAAAGACAAATACAAAGGCGTGGAAAATATGGAAGTCGCAGTAATGGGCTGCGTCGTCAACGGCCCCGGCGAAAGTAAGAACGCCAACATTGGCATCAGCTTGCCGGGTAGCGGGGAGTCCCCTGTCGCGCCGGTATTCGAAGACGGCGTCAAGACCGTAACCTTAAAGGGCGACCATATTGCCGAGGAATTCCAAGCACTAGTCGAACGCTACATCGAGACGCACTACAGCGCCCAGTAACTCCCCGACCACAAAAAAGGCGGCTTTTCAGCCGCCTTTTTTATTGCCTGTCAGCCGGGTTGACCGTCGATCCGCGGCGATGTCAGTATCGGCGCATAATAAAAAGCGAATAACGAAAACGCCGCCAACCAGCTGTAGCTGGAAATCATGACAAAGCCGCCGTACCACGCCGGCAGCAACGCCGGAAACATTACCCTGAACAGCGTCGCGATATTCAACAGTAAAAACGCAATCGCCACTACATTCGAGGCCTTCAGCGCCCGCCCGGTATGCCCCAACGCCACCCTTGCCATCATCCCCAGCGTCAATACGCCGATACCGCCGACCGTAAAGGCATGCAGTGCCAATACCGGTTGAACCCAGGCAAATGCCGACAAGGCCACCAAGCCGAATCCGAGTATTAACCAACCGTAACCGATGTATAACACCCATAACAACGGCACGTACCAGATCCGCGCGTTGTACCAAGCGGACACCCGCAACACATTGATAACCAGAGCCGCAATTGCCGCAACCGCCAACACCACACCGGAGACGTCAAACATCAGCAACCCAAAAACCGCCACGCCGGCAGCGACCGCAGCCAAGTCCAAAGCAGGATTGCGGATGCAAATCACACCTGACAATCCGCGTTCGGTAAAAAACGGAAATACCCGGCCGGCGATTACCAAAATCATCGCCACCACTACCGCAACTACCAGCGTCAACCCCAAGCCGGCGCTGGTTGCCGACACACCCAAAATCTGAGCGTGCATCAAGCCGTTACCGAGCGTCAGCAACAGTAATAAAGCGATAAAAACCAGATTTTTGAAATTGCCAGTCTTCAACAAGGGTCGGGCCACGAAATAAGCCACCGCCGGCAGGAACAGCATATCGACAACCGCGATCAATCCGTCCGGCAGCAAACCCGAATAAAACGGCAATACCCGGCCGTATATCCATAAAAAACTCAATGAGGCCAATTGGTCCGGGTTGACGGTTTGCAAACCGGTCCAGTTTCTGACGGCGGTCAGCAAAAAACCGGCGATCACCGCCGCGGTGTAACCCAACAACATCTCATGCGCATGCCACAGGCTACCGACGAAGTAATTGTCGATATGCAAGGCGCCTATGGACATCGAATTCCATAGTGCAATCAAAGCCAGCGCCGATAAACCCGCTAGCGCAAAAAAAGCGCGAAAGCCCATTGCAAACAGCGGGTAATCAAAAACCGGTTTGTTATTCATGCGCCCTTTCCTCCAGCCAGTCGAGTTCGTTATCCGAGAAACCGGCGATTATACGCACTTCTCGGTTAAATGGCCCTTTGGGTTTCCCCTTGTAATAACCCAAAATCAAATCCTTATAATGCTGCTCGTGGGGCAGTCCCTGCTGCCAGGCCAGGCTCTTGAACCAATACGAACCGCGCTCGACATGGCCAATTTCGTCGGTATATATCCGCTCCAATATGGCCACGCCGTCCGCATCGCCCATCGCCGCCAGCTTGTCGCGCATGCCCGGCGTGACGTCCAATCCGCGCGCCTCCATGCACCGCGGCACGATCGCCAATCGGGCTAAAATATCTTCCACCGTATCTTCCGCATGAGACCACAAGCCTCCGTGCGCCGGCAGATCGCCGTAATCGCAGCCCAATTGCCTTAGCCGGTTGCGGATGAGTTGGAAATGTTGCGCCTCCTCATCGGCAATCAGTAACCAATCGCGGTAAAAATCGTCGGGCAAGCCGCGAAAGCGGTAGATAATGTCCCAGGCCAGATAGATTGCGACGAATTCGATATGAGCCAAGGCATGGAAAAAAGCCGCCTTGCCTTCGACGGTATCCAAGCGCCGTTTTGGCATGTCGCGCGGCATCAATAATTCCGGTTTTGCGGGGAAGACCGTAGCAGCGATCGGCAATGCCTCGCCGACCGGCGCAAAAGACAGCCGATTTTCCGCCAATAGTTGGCGGGCCTGGAAGGTAAAGGCAAGTTTTCGCTCGATATCAGCGTCGAACAGACACCGCTCGGCAAATTCGAACACTGATTTCATCTGGAATTAAGACGGGATTTGATCAATTCAGAAACTCAATCTATCAACGGAAATTGAGATGCACGATATACGTCATACTTAAGCAAGCCCGTTCAAACCGGAAGCCGTACCGCTAAATGTCGTGCAAAAACGGGGAGGATGGGCTAACTGAATATGGCAAGGTATGCGCATCTATCAAGCGAACACCTTAAACCCCATGTTGGCAACGCAAAATCTTGTTTAGAGAAATACGACACTTCAAATATAGAGCGCAGTAAAAAATCAAGTAAGTCATTGAAAATATTGGTTGGGGCCGAGGCATCAGAACCCACGACACTTACTCCCAGTCAATTAGCGCCTTTTATTAGAAAATAAAATCAACAACTTGTAAATCTCGCAATTTTAAAGTTCTACTACAGCGAGACCAATATCAATGTCGTATCCATCTTGCAGTACTAGATTTTTACTACACTGGCGCGCTAAAGGTCTTAGCGCCGATCAGGGAGAACCTAAGCTCTGTTGAGCCAAGGTAACGTGCGTCGATGAACGGTGGGGGCGCCACAGGCAGGGATAGCGCGCTTTCTTTTTGCCGATTTTTCCCAGCAGAATCCCGGAAAAATCAGCAACATCGCCCCGACCGCTCACGCCTTCTGCGGCTCCGGTTCGTGCACATCACCTCGTTCGACCCAACAAGCGGATCGAAACATTGGCTCTCGCATGATTTGACGCCGTTTCACGACGCCTTGCAGGTTTTCTGCGCTTCGCTGCGAATATCCGGCCGGCGCTACGGCTATCTCGAACTAAAAATCTTCACTTCGCTCGCGCTCCGTTTCCAAGATTTTCAGCAGGTAAGTGGTAATCACTCTTCGATCCAGATCAACTCGACCCGCCGGTTTTCGGATTTACCGGCTTCGGTTGCATTGTCGCCGACTGGCCGGGTTTCGCCATAGCCCTTTGCGGATAATCGGTTGGTAACACCTTTTGCCTTCAGGTATTCAACAACCGAATGCGCCCGCCTTTGCGACAGTTTCATATTGTAGGAATCACTACCTTCGCTACTGGCATGGCCTTGCACTTCAATTTCATTTTTCTGCGGAAACGCGATCAAATCCCTGGCTACGCCGTCCAGCAGTTGTTTGGCGTTTTCGCCGAGTTCGGCGGAATCGTATTTAAAATGCTGGCCTTTCAGTATCAACCGAACCGCGCAACCTTTGATGTCGACCGTGGCGCCTTTGATAGTCCCTGGGCATTTGTCCAGACAATCGTTGACGCCGTCGCCATCGGAATCCAACGTGCTGCAATCGGGTTTGGGCGCCACCGCGAACGGCACTGGCGCGGCGCGGGTGTCAGTCTTCGCCGCATATTTGGGTTTATCGCCAAACGGAATCACCACGCCTAAATTGACGGTCATGTCGTGAAATTCGTCGGTGCCGGCTTGAACATGGGCGTTCAAATTATTGTTGTAGCGGTAACGCACATCGCTGCGTATCAACAAATTGTCGTTAACCTCATAACTGGCACCGATACCGGCCTCGCCGATAAAACCGATACCGCAGTTGGCGGAGGCGCAGGTGTTCATGCCGCCCAAACCCACCACCGCATAAGGCGAGAATTTATCGCGGAACAAATAGTACTGTACATCGGCACTCCCGCCGGCCAGATCCCACGGACCGTTATCGCCGCCAAAGCCTTGATAAAAACCTTTTATCTCGACGTTAAAATGCTGATCGATGATTTTACCGACGCCGACACCGCCCCCCCAACCGTCGCTCGCACGCCTGTCGCCACCGCTGTTGATAAAGGTTGCAAACGGCGCAACATACCAGCGGTTATCTTGATATTGATCCGCGGCGCGCACCTGCGGCACCATTGCCATGCCGACTAAAGAGGCGAAAGGCAGTAAGTGTTTATTCAGCATAATCTTTCCTTTAAGTAAAAAATGGGAACACGTAAATGGCGTCGCCGATCAGACCAGCCATCCCGACTCGCTTAACTTTCTCGACGATCTGTTGTAAAAAAGCTGTCAAGTAGCTTATTCGCAACAGAGATAGACTGTCGGTACGGTAACGCACATAAGCACACTGACCTCCAGTTTCTAAGCAAACACCCATTACTTCCTCAACACAGACGTCGCGGCATTACCGGCTTGGTACTTTATGTACGCTAGCGCACCGACTGATTCCGGAATAACCCGTTAAAGTGATCTCAAGGTCTCAGAGAGCCGGCCCCAAAAA
>NZ_PPPU01000049.1 GCF_006483455.1 Methylomonas koyamae | reverse complement strand
ACCGCCAATAAAGCCTCGGCATTGATTTGGCCGGAGGTGTCTTGCGGTGGCGCGTAAAAACCGGGGTTGATGCCGCCGGCCGCCAGCCAGTAACGCAGTTTGACGTTGTGGCTTCCTGGCGGGAAGGTCATCGCCATATTGAAGGGTTTGCCTTCGGCTTTAAATTTGTCCACCACTGGCTTCAAAGCGTCGGCTTTAATCGGATGCACGGGTTTACCGCCTTCCATCGGCACGTTTGGTTTCATCTGCTTCCAGATGTCGTTGGATACAGTAATCGCGTTACCGTTGAAACCCATACTAAATGGCACGACGATATCGGCTTTGGTGCCGTAGCCGGCGCTGTAGCCCAAGGGGGCGGCTGCCAGCATGTGCGATCCGTCTAACTCGCCGTTCACAACCCGGTCCATTACCACTTTCCAGTTTGCCTGGGCTTCCAATTGCACGAACAGGCCTTCTTCTTCAAAAAAACCTTTTTCTGCGGCGACAGCCAGCGGGGCCATGTCGGTCAGTTTGATAAAACCGAATTTCAAATCTTCTTTCTCGGGTTTGGCGCCGGCCTGCAAGGTAGTCGAAAAACTCAATCCGGCGACTGCTATGGCGGCAGCGACGGCGACAAACAGTTTTTGGGGGGCGGGTTTCTTGGCTGGTTTCATGTCGTTTCCTGTTAGCGATAAAAGTCTGGGCCAAAAAAAAAGCGCCTGCAGCCCGATTCCTAATCGAATCGGGTGCAGGACGCCTTTGTCCGGTTTGCTCAACATTGAGCGGTTAAAACAGTAACCCTGCTTTGGGTGTTATTAAGACTTAAGCAAACGGGGTGCCATTTTTGATTTTTTAGGAAAAATAATAAAAAATAACCGTTAAAACAATGCGTTGAAAATTACCTGTCCGGCTTTAGTCGGAAAACCCGAATTGTGTCGAGGCTAAAAGGCGGGTGGGATTGATAACAGTTTGGGCGAATCGCACATCTATGGTGCGAACAAATGTGGTCAAACTGGTGCAAATCTGACTTGCTTGCCGGCCATGCTGGGGCATGGTTTAACGAAACGGAGACTGCTTGAACATGGCCTGCCAAGAGCGCCCGGCGTGCGGGCCTGCCGTGGAATCGGGTAATTCGGCTCGGGCCTGGATTATATTGGGGCTGTATTGTGCGTGCTGGAGCCAACCAACGGCAGTTTGATGTCAGTCGCTGATAACGGCGGCGAATAGAAATAACCCTGGCCGAGTTGGCAACCCAATTGCGTCAGTAATTGGGCTTGATCGGCATTCTCAATGCCTTCCGCCAGGATCAGCAGGTCCATGTTCTTGCCAATATCAATGATGGACTTGATCAGCGCATTCTCTTGCTCTGCACCCAATTCATGCACAAAGGACTGATCGATTTTTAGGATATTGAGCGGGAATTTCTTCAGGTACGCCAGTGAAGAATAACCGGTGCCAAAATCGTCCAGGCTCAACAAAATGCCGAGTTCGCGCAATTCGTGCATCACCCGAATGCTCTCGCCGATGTTTTGCATGGCGGTGGATTCGGTGATTTCCAGGATCAGTTGGGCGCCAGCCAAGTGGCAGTTGGTCAACAATGTTTGAATGTCCCGGCACAAACCGGGCTGCAGAAATTGGCGAGGCGACAGATTGATACTAATTTTGAGCGGTATATCCGGCCATCGCCCGCGCCAAACCGATGCTTGTTGACAGGCGTTTCGGATTACCCAGTCGCCGATCGAGTTGATCATGCCATTGTCTTCGGCGATAGCCAGAAAGCTGTCGGGTTTCAACTCGCCCCGTTGCGGATGCTGCCAACGCAGCAAGGCTTCATAGCCATAGACCCGGTGATCGGCCAAATTGACCAGTGGCTGGTAAACCAAATGGAATTGATGTTCCCAATCGGCCATCTGCAACTCAAACTCCATACTGCTGCGGGCTATGGCTTGCTGACGCATCTGATCGTTGTAGAAACGGTAGCGGTTACGCCCCGCGGCCTTGGCGGCATACATCGCGGTATCGGCGTTTTTGATCAGCTCCGGCGCCGTGGTGCCGTGTGCAGGGAACAGGGCAACACCAATGCTGACGGAAGCGTTAAATTGGACGCTGCCGATTTCGTGGGGCAGGGACAATTCGTGAAGCAGCTTTTGCAGGATATGTTCGGTGGTGGAGTGGCAATGATCCAGATCCTTGAAGTGGGTCAACAACACCACGAATTCGTCGCCGGCAAACCGCGACACGCTATCGGTTTCTCTGATACAGGCAAGCAGACGACTGGCGACGTTTTGTAGCAGCACGTCGCCTGCCAGGTGGCCGCAGGTGTCGTTCAACAGTTTGAATCGGTCCAGGTCGAGAAACAGAACACTCAGCGACTCGCGCGAGCGGCTGGCGTGCAAGATGGCATTGTTCAGCAGTTCGTTGAAGTAACTGCGATTGGGTATTTTGGTCAGAATGTCGTAATGCGCCAAAAATTCGATCTTGCTGTCGTTCAATTTTTTTTGCGTGACATCGGAAAACATCACAATGCAGTTTTTGATTTTTCTGAATGCATCATGGCTACAACTGACGGTCAGCGAGGCCGTGAATGCACTGCCGTTACGGCGATAAAGCTCCACTTCTCCCTTCCAGCGGTCGTGGCTGATCAACTTGGACCAGATCACCTCGAATAGTTTGAGGTTCTGGCCGGCAAACAACACCGAAACCACCGACTTGCCGATAACTTCGGAACGCTGATAGTCGGTAATATCGATGAACGATTGGTTGACGCTGAGAATCTGTTTGTGGTCGTTGGTGATCAGGATCGCCTCTTCGCTGGTTTCAAATACCTTGGCGGCCAGTGCTTTCTCCTCTGCCAGACGATGCCGGTCAGTGACATCCACCGCGATCACCAACAACGATTGCCGCCCTTGGCCGCTCTCGTCGAGTTCGCTTATCTGGCGCGCATTGAACTGAACCTGCACGGGTATGCTTTGCCGCGGGTTTTTCAGTAGCCGCAATTCGATGGTTTTATGCTCGGGCTTACTGAAAAACGCCGGGTAGCGCGCACTGAAGATGATGGCGTCATCCGGGTGAATGAAGCGGCTGAGGTGATGGCCTTCAACATCCTGCTGTCTGACCTCCAACATGTCGAGTAGTGTCTGATTGGCCTTGAGAATGCGCCCCTGCTGGTCCATCTTCAAATACCCTGCAGGAGCTTGATCAAACAACAGACTGAAATTATTTTTGGCTTGGAGTAACGCCTGATAAGTTTCCCGCAACGTCTGGTTTTGCATCTCCAACTGCATTTGATGCACGTTCAATTCGTGGATCAAAGCTTTGACGTCATCCAATTGCCCAGGGTACAGGCCGTTGGGTAAATCCTTCAGAAGTGCTTCCGCTCGGCGACGTAAGGTTTCGGGATCCAGTTGCGCCATTCCGATTTCCGAGCGGTGTTAAACCGGTTTTTCTGTGGTGACCACCAGCATGGTATCGCCGTTTTGGTAGCCGAGCACCGATGCGATCATAGTGATGTCCAGCACTTGTTTGTGTTTGGTCAGGCGTTGGATCTGGGTAACCTGATAGCTCGATTTGCCGGAAATGATGCTTTGAAACATGTTAAACGCTTCGTCGCGCAGACTGGTCGGAATCAAGCTCTCGAACTTCATGCCCATCGCTTCGGATTGGGACCATCCGTACAGGGATTCCGCGCCCTTGTTCCAGGCGACGATACGCCCCTCGAAATCGATGATAATAATGGCTTCACTGACATCCATAAGCATGGAAGCCAGCTTTTGAATGCAATTGATGCAATGGCGTTTGTCGATCAACAAGTGGCTTCTCAGATCCCGTTCGGTCAACGCAAAGATTTGTCCGCTATCGTTTTGGGCAGAGAGCAAGGTCGCAGATACGGAAACATCAATGACTTCCCCTCTCCGATTTACACGCTTGCTGTCGAATTGGGCAACTTGTTCGCCCTGTTTGAGTTTTTCGAATACCCGACGCATTCTTGGCCGCTCGTCCAGCGTTACCAGGTTTTCGAAGTGCATTTGCAGTGCCTCTTGCTCGCTCCAACCGTACAGTATTTCCGCGCCACGATTCCAGGTGATAAATTTGCCGGATTCGTCCATAAGGGTAATCGCATCCTGCGAATAATTGACAAAGCTAGCCAGACGCTGGGTTTCCAATTCGGCCCGTTGTTGCAGACTTTGCTGGGTTTGTTTCAGCAGATCGATATTGACGAACGTCAGGATCACCCCGGAATAGATCCGGTCCGAAACGGCGTAGGGAATGATCCGCATGAAGAACCAATTGCCAGACTGGTTTTGCACTTCCGATTCCAAAATGACCTTTTTTGCCACCACTTGACTGATCAGATTCTCGAGATCGATGTCGCGAATTGAATGAGTCAAATGAAAGAACGGCCGGCCTATGTCGTTTTCGACAATATGAAACAGGCTTTGCAGTTTATGGGTAAAGCGGCGGATATCCAGATTCTCATCCAGAAACAGGATGCCGATATTGGTGCTATTGAACAGGTTGTCGAGGTCGTTGTTGAGAATGGTCAACTCGGTGATTTTGCTCTGGTGTTCGGCGTTAACGGTATACAACTCTTCGTTTACCGATTGCAATTCCTCGTTGGTGCTCTGCAATTCTTCGTTACTGGCTAATAATTCTTCGTTGGTGGCTTGCAATTCCTCGTTGGAGGTTTCCAGTTCTTCCACCGTGGCTTGCAGGTTTTCCCGGGTGAGTTGCAGTTCCTGTTCCAGATCGTTGATGCGTTGCGCGGCGTCCTGATTGATATCGAAATTATCGGCGACGAAGCCGATGTCCTGGGTGGCGTGATGATCGGCCTCGAAAATCAGAATCGCAATCAGGGTTTCCTGGCTCTTGCGACCGGGCAACAACCTGATGTGAATGTTCAGCGTCCGCGCCTTGTCCTTTTCGCGCAGTTTAATGTTGGACATACTGATGTTTTCCCCGCTTTTCAGGGCTTTTCGCACGCCGGTAGCGATCGGAATGGCCAAGTCCTTGCTGACCAGTTTGGTAATGTCGGTGACCAATTTGCCGCTGGGGTAGGTCAGATAACGCTGCGCGTCGCCGAAGATATGCGATATCTCCAAGTTCTCATTCACGATCATGGTGAACGGCAGCAGATCTTTGGTCAACGCGTTAAAAAAGCGTTCCAGAATTTTGTCGTCCTGATAACGGCCGGCAAAGTGACGACTGGATTGCGGCGACGTATTGCTGAAGGACGTTATCAGTGTCGGGGTGGGATCGATACTGCTAATACCCAGGCTGCGGTATTTGCCCCGAGCCCGGTAAATCTTGCCTTTGGGGCTGACCATGTCGAAATAGTCGACCATCTCGCCAATCGATTCGCTGGTGCCCAGCATCAACAGGCCGTCTTTCACCAACGAAAAATTGAATAGTTCAAGTATCTTTCTTTGCAGGATGGGCTGTAAATAAATCAATAAATTTCGACAGCTCAATAAATGAATGTTGGTAAAAGGCGGGTCCTTAATCAGGTTGTGCTGGGCGAACACCACCATCTCGCGGATGGATTGCGATATTTGAAAACTGTCTTCCCGGCGTGAAAAATATTTCACCAGCAAATGCGAGGGTATATCGGCGGCGATACTCTCCGGATACAGGCCGCTACTGGCTTTCTCCACGGCTTTGGCATCGACATCGGTGGCAAATAATTTCATCCGGAAAAAATTGCCGGAATATTCCCGATATTCCGCCAGCATGATTGCCAGCGAATAGGCTTCCTCTCCGGTGGAGCAGCCGGCAATCCATACCCTGATTTCGTTGTTGCTGATTGACTTCACCAACTGGGGTAGCCATTTACTCCGAATCTCTTCGAACACCGTGTCGTCGCGGAAGAAACTGGTAACACCGATCAACAATTCCTGAAATAAGGTTGATACTTCCTGGGGATTTTCTTCCAGTAGGTTGCGGTATTCTTTGAGGTCCCGACATTGGTTGATCGTAATACGACGTTCGATACGGCGGACGATGGTGTTGGGCTTGTAAAACGTGAAATCGACTTTGTGCTTGTCGCGCAACAGGGCAAATATGCGGGTGAGATCGCTGTCCTCGGAATTGATGCTGGCATCCTGAAAGGCGTATGGATGCTTGACGAATGCCATCAACTGTTTGGGCATGTCTTCCGGCGGCAGTATGAAGTCGACCAGGCCGGTCGCAATCGCATTTCGAGGCATGCCGTCGAACTTGGCGCTTTCTTCATCCTGGACCATGACCATGCCACCATGCTCCTTGATGGCGCGAATTCCGCGCGTGCCATCGCTGCCGGTACCGGAAAGGACGATGCCAACCGCGAATTCACCGACATCTTCCGCCAATGAGCGCATGAAAATATCGATAGGCAAATTAAGTTCGTTGCTATGGTTCTGATTGTTCAACAGCAGATGGCCGTGAAAAATCGTCAGGTTTTTACGTGGCGGTATCAGGTAGACATGATTAGGCTCTACTTTCATGCCTTCTTCGATTCGCAACACCGGCATCAGAGTGTGCTTGGATAGTAGTTCTACCATCAAGCTTTTGTAGTCAGGCGATAGATGCTGAACCACAATAAACGCCATCCCCGTATCCGCCGGCATTTTTTTGAAGAAACTTTCTATCGCTTCCAAACCTCCGGCAGAGGCACCGATACCCACTACGTATCGCTGGTCATTTTCTTTGTCGAGTTTTTTCATCGGTTCGCGGAGGGTCTATGCGGCTGCATTGAATACATTGTAGATAGATTGTTCATGTCAAACTCGCCACGTTCGACAGTCTCAACCATGAACCAAATTACTGTTACACGTCAAAATACCGTTAATTCGCCTATCTCCCAAGCATCGAAAACCGCATCTGATTGAATGCCGGAGCCGCCTTCGACACCGTGGGAACCCAACTTGGCGTTATCAGTGGGCTTAGTTACCAAATCCGTTTTCGCAGACATTCGAAGTTTGCCGACCGGTTCAACAGGGAAGTCGGACCGGACGTTACAGATCATCGAGATCCGTTACGGTAATGATCAAGGCTTGCCCGGGAGTATGCGTAGGTGCAGATGTTTCGTTTTCGCCAATTTTCTTGCCCGACATTTTGGTTTTTAGCGGCATGTTTTTTTTGGCTTTCAGGCTCAGTGCAATTGATTTCCCTTCGGGGTTCTTGAAAAAACTGTCGAAGCGCGAATTGAACAACACCTTATCCTCATCGACTATCACCGAAGACAAGTGCTTTTTGACCAGCTGACCTTTCGAGACACCGAGCCATTCCAATAGCGTGTCGTTAACCTGCTCGACAAAACCGTTCGCACCCACAATGACGATACCCACCGGCAGTTGGTGGAACAGATAGTGGTAGTTGTTTCGTGAGCGGGTGAGTTCTTCCTGAGCGCTAATCAATTCCTGATTCTGCATCTTCAACTCGATCTGATGAATCTGCAGATCGTAAAAAATCCGTTGAATTTCATCCGGGGTGATCTGGCTGATTTCTTCCGGCGTGAAATCAATGATGTTTTCGGTCAGACCTTTAATTTTGTGCAGATATTCCGCCATTGCAACGCTCCTAGTGTAATGAAACACGCTTTCCAGTGTGTGATTGTTCAGGAAGCTTACCAGATTGCCCAAATCTTACAATCGAGCCCGGTTAAGAGTGCCGAATTGTCTGATTGTTCCGCGCAGCTCGGTAGGCTGCGGTTGGCGGATTGGCTCGGCTACCAGTTTTCACGAAAGCCAATACCGCGGTGACTGAGATCGGCAGGGCTTATTGAAAAAATAGCGGCCTCGGTCAGTTGAAGCGGGTGCGCCCGGTTACCTTTTAACGAATTTGTAGAGTCTTGGTTGACTCTCTCTGGCGCGGTCGCACAAGAATAAAGGGTGATGCTAGAACAATATCTGGATAAGCCTTGGAAATACGGCAAACGCATAGATATCTGAAGTCGTAAACGGAAGCGATGAGCCGAGATCTGGCCAAGACTGCGGAAGAGTGCCCACTTGGCAGAATACTCCAGACAAATGGCGGCTGAAGAACGCGATCAGCCATTTTATTTGATGAGAGCTGGCGCGGCCTGCCTGATTTGGCTCGGGCTTTACCAAGAAATGCAGTGAAAGATAGCAGTTGCATAACTGCTATCTTCAATTGCTTAGCGTACTGGAAATCTTAGCTGGCTTGGCCGGCGGCAGTGGCTTCCGGTACCTCAAGCAATCGTCCGGTTTTGACGTCGTAGACGTAGCCGTAAACCGGAATATCGCTCGGCACCAGGGAGTGGGCCTTGATACGTTTCACGTCTTCCAGCACGCTGTCGGCCTGGTTCTTGATGGTCAGCCAATTAATGTATTTACCGTCGGTCGAGCCGGGACCGTCGCCGCTATCGTGCCAGCCGCTGGCGTCGACGCTGGCGGTTTTCAGGCTGCTGGCCAGCAAATCGCTCATGATGTCGTTGGTAAAGGTTTCCATGCCGCAATCGGTATGGTGAATCACGAACCATTCCTTGGTGCCGAGCAATTTATAGGAAATGACCAGGGAGCGGATGGCGTCGTCGCTGGCGCGACCGCCGGCGTTGCGGATCACGTGGGCGTCGCCTTCGGCTAAACCCGCGTATTTGGCCGGGTCCAGGCGGGCATCCATACAGGTCAGGATGGCGAATTGGCGGGCGGGCGGCATCGCCAGGCCGCCTTTATCGAAACTGGACGCGTATTCGCGATTGGCTAGGAGTACTTCGTTGTGAATTTTGCTCATAAAAACCTCGGTGGGTGAAAAAACGTCTGGCCGAAACTGCCGAACCAGACGGTGTAACAACTATCTCCGGGGTAAATTTTAACGAAGCCGGAATATGGTTTAAAGACGCAGAAAAGTTTATAAAATATAAACCTCAGGTTTATAAAAAGCAGGGCGATGGATAAATTCAATAATATGCGGGTGTTCTGCCGTATCGTCGAATTGGGCACGTTTTCCGCGGTTGCCAAAGAACTGAAACTGTCGACGATGATGGTCAGCAAATATATCGCCCAGTTAGAGGCCTCGTTGGGGGTGGTGCTCTTGCATCGCACTACCCGCAGCATGAGTTTGACCAGCGCCGGAGAGGCCTATTACCACCGCAGCAAACAGTTGCTGGAGGATTTGGCCGATCTGGAGTCGTCGACGGCCCAGTTGGGGGAGCGGGTAAAAGGCACCATCAAAATCAGTGCGCCTATCGATTTCGGCGGCATGTACATGGTGCCGGCCATTGAGGCTTACTTAAAAAAATATCCGGAAGTCAAAATTCTGATGTCCTTGGATAACAAACCGCCCAATTTGCGGGTCGGTAGCGTCGATATCTCGTTACTCGTCACCGACACCCTGGACCCGGGAGTGGTGGCGAGGAAGATCGCCGAAACCGAACTGGGGACTTATGCCTCGCCCGGCTATCTGGCTGAAAAAGGCTGTCCGCAAACCATAGATGAGCTGAGCGGCCATCAATGCTTGCATTATGTCGATACCCCGCACGGCGATTATTGGTTGTTCAACGTCAACGGCGAGCTGAAACGGATCAAATCCGATTGGATGCTGGCTTCCAACAACGGCCGGGCCTTGTGCCAGGCGGCGGCCATGGGGATGGGTATCGTCCAGGCGCCGCGCTTATCGGTCGCACCGCATTTGCAAAACGGGGAGTTGGTTGAAATTCTGCGTGAATACCGGCGGCCGGAATTGGCTATTTACGCCACCTATCTACAGCGGCGGTTCTACCCGGCCAAGTTGACTACTTTCATCAATTTTCTGTTGGCTTATTTTGGGCAATAGGCTTTATTTGTACTTTCGGACAATGTGGCAACTTGTCGCGTGACAATATGCCGCATTCCTAATATAAGGGGTTGCTGATAATATGTGCGTTATTGCAGAGATGTTCAGTGCAATAACTTCCTCCTCTCAAATCCGGCTTACAGCCGGATTTTTTTTGCCTGCCGGTTATTGTTTTAGGTGACAGTTGCGCCGGGCTTTGTAACTCCGGCGCGCAAGCCGGCTATTAGTAACAGAACCAGTCCGCTCCATAACAAGCCCGGCATCAGATGGAAATGGCGTTGGTAAAACGTGCTGGCCGGTTGTTTCGAGAACGGCACATGATAGCTGCCGGCCCAGCTCGTATCGAGTGGCGAAAGCGGCAATACCGTACCATCGGCTAGCGACACTGTGGATATGCCGGTGTTGGTGGCTCGCAGCACCGGCCGCCTGAATTCCACGCCCCGCGCCAGCGTCATATATAAATGTTGGTAAGGCTCTTGCCAGCTACCGTACCAGGAGTCGTTGGTGACGTTGACGATGAACTGCGCTCCCAGATCGGCCAGCCCCTTGGAAAATTCCGGGAATAGACTTTCGTAGCAGACTTGCGGCCCAATATCGAAACCGTTCAAGCGCAGCAACAAGGTCGGTCCCGGTCCGCGCCCGAATTGGCTGACCATAGGCAATGCAGTTTTCAGCCAGGGAAACACGTCTGCGAACGGAATGTATTCGCCCAAAGCCAATAAGATCGTTTTGCTGTAGTGCGGCTCGGTGACCGTGCCGGTTTCGTCGATCACAAACAAGGAATTGGTGATGGCATTATGCTCGTCCTTCGCGTAAGCCCCGGTCAGTAAAGCCAATTGCCGGTTGCGCACAAACTGTTGTAACAGATCGGCGTACTGCGCTTGGTTGTATTCGCCGCCCAACAGGGCAGGGAAGGCGGTTTCCGACCACATCACGAAGTCGACGTCCGGGTTGTCGGCCAAACCGGCATCGGTGGCCTGAAAATATTGGGTCAAAATTTCCGCGCGATAGCCTTTGCCGTGTTCCATGGACTGTTTTTGCAGGTTGCCGATGTTGGCTTGCACCAGCAGCACGTCCAATGCATCGTCGGCGGCCGGCAACCGGTTTGTCAGCCATAGTCCGCCGGCGTTCAGCCCGGCAAAGCCGAGCACGATCGCGACGGCTGCGGTTTTGCCCGCGCGTTGCCCGCGCTGCTGCCAGGCATACAGCACGGCCAAATTGGCGAGTACGGTCAGCATGCTTAAACCGGCGAAACCGACGATTTCCGCCCATTGGTAGAGCGGCAAGCCGGCGCCGTACCAGCTATACCCGAAATTCCATTTGAATAGCATCGGCACGTAAAATTCGGCCAAGGCGGTCAGAATCGCCATCAAAGCCAACGATAACTCGCGACTGGCGCCCAGGCTGCGGCGAGCGTAAAACCAGGCCAAGCCGGCGATCGGGACGAACAAATGGCCGAACGCCGCGAAAATCAGCATACCGATCGCGGCAACCAGCCAATTGACGTTGGCGAATTCGTGCAGGGTGTAAGTCACCCAGTTGAAGCCGATCATCGTATAGATAAAGCTGGTCAATATCCCGCTTAGCAGCACCGGTCGTAGCTTGTCCTGGCTTTGCCAGAATTGCCACAGCGGGACGAAACAGAACAACGAGGCCCAAGGCGGGAAGGGGATGTAACTGGTACCGATGAAAATGCCGGATAACACCGGCAGCCACCATGGCGATCGAAAAGCCTGCCTCATATCTATCTATGCCGTTTGCCGCTAAAAAGCGTCGATTGTAACCGATAGCGGTTGGCAGTCCGCTCGGTTTGCGGGAAGAGAGGCGCTGGCGGGTTGGACCCGTTCGCCGCTTTTACGTTAACTCGCGGGAAACGTTAATGGCTCGATGGCGGCCGGGCTCATGTAAAAGTAGCCGTCGCCATGGCTGATGACGCGCTGGTAGGGCAGATGGTCCAGCTCGGCCAGATAGACGATGGCGTGGGTTTTGATCAAGCAATAGACAACGTCGCCTTCGCGCAAAGCCATGGTCGCGCAGGCGCCCGGCGTGATCTCCGCCAACAGGGTCCCGCCACAATCGATTTGTACGATCAAGCTTTCGCCGTTCGGAATCAAGGCACAGATGCGGCCTTTGAGTTGGTTCTGGATCGAAATCCCGTCGATATAAGCGCGGGAAAGCGCAATATCGTTAGCGCGGATAGATATCTGGGTTTGGCTGCCGACCTCCAAGTTCGGGCGGAGCGGCAATACCAACGTGGCGCCGGCACTGTCGGCCAGACTGCTACCGCCCTGAAAGTCGTGGTGGCGGACGGTGATCGGTAGAATATTGTCGATCTGGCGGATGCCTAGATAACGCAACGCACCGTGTTGTTTGGCGATGTCGCGCAGCGAACCGCTGCGCATGACTTGGCCGTGTTCGAGCACCACCAGTTGGTCGGTTAGTTCGATGATTTCGGCGACCGACTGGCTGGCGTACAACACCGTTAGGCCGAATTCGTCCAACAATCGCTTCAGTATCGGCAGCAACTGCATCCGATAAGCCTTGCCAATCGTCGCAAAAGTTTCGTCCAACAGCAGCAATTTCGGTGATTTAAACAGGGAGCGGGCCAATGCCACCCGCTGCCGCTCGCCGCCGGATAGGAGTTGCAGCGGATTATCCAGAATTCCGCCCAACTCCAACAGGTCGATCAGGTAATCGAGTTTGAACAAACGGCGTTGTTTTAAGGTACGAAAATAGGTTGCCTGCAGGGTATCGCGCACCGTTTCGGTGCTGTCGGCGCAATCCGTTTGCAGTACCGCTCCGATCGGGCGTTGCTCGCGCGGCATTAAAATGCCTTTCTTGCTGTCGTACAAAATTTTGCCGTTCAAGCTGATATAGCCGCTTTGCGGTTGCAAGGTGCCGGCGATCAGGTTGAGAAGTGTGCTTTTGCCGGCGCCGGACTTGCCCAGCAAACCGACGCTGGCATCGTCTATCGACATCTGCGTAGCCAACTCGAAATGGCCGCGCCGTAACCTTACATTTACGTCCAACGACATAATCGCCTTAGCCTCAACCGTGTTAAAACTCGATCAACTTTGCACGGCAAGAATAACGGCGCCGGCTTTGAATATCGCAGTAGCCGGCTGGCCTACAGTTAGTCCTAGCTTTTCGACGCTGTCGTTGGTCACTGTCGCCGCGACGATCTCTTCGCCGCCGAGTTCGATGTCGACCTCGGAATTGACTGCGCCGGGTTTGACGGCCATTACGGTTCCGGCAAGCTGGTTACGAGCGGAAACTTTATAGCCGCCGAAATCGGTGACGACGATGATCTGCGGGGCTTTCACCAACGCGATGGCTTCTACCCCGACTTCGATTCCGAGCGTTGCCACCGACTCTTTGGTAATCGACGCGACGATGGTGGCGCCGCCTTTCGAGCTCAGGTAAATCTCGGCATTGACTGCGCCGATCAACACTTGTTCGACTTTGCCGCTAAATTGGTTACGTGCACTGGTTTTCATAATGAGTCCTGGTTTAAGTTGTTAGCTAAGAGGGGGATAAGAGGGGGAGGGCGTCATGGCTACTGCGGTAACGAGTAACCATATTTTTCGATAATTGCTCGCGCGGGAGCGGTTTTAAGGAACTCCAACAAGGCTTTTGCAGCCGGATTGTCGCGGCCGTTGTTCAGTAAAACGGCATCTTGCAATATTGGTTTGTAAAGATTGGTCGGAACGGTCCAGCCCGAACCGGAGCCGATCTTGCCGTTTTCCATAACTTGGGAAAGGGCAACGAATCCCAATTCAGCATTGCCGCTACTGACGAATTGGTATGTCTGGGCAATATTCTCGCCATGCACGAACGTGGGTTGCAGCTTATCCAACAGTCCGAGGTTTGTTAAAGTGTCTATCGCCGCGGCACCGTAAGGTGCCAACTTAGGGTCGGCCAGTGCTATATGTTTAAATTTGCCCGAGTTCAAAACTTGACCTTGGGAATCCACAAAATCCACCGTTGCCGACCACAACACCAACTTGCCTACAGCATAAGTGAACCGGCTGCCGGACACGGCTAGCCCGGATTCCTCGAGTTTCAGCGGGCTCTTGTCATCGGCGGACAAGAAAACTTCAAATGGTGCGCCATTCTCGAATTGTGCGACAAATTTCCCCGATGACCCGAATGACAATTTCGCCGTGTGCCCGCTGGTTTTTTCGAATACTTGGGCAATTTCGTTCATTGGTTTGGTGAAGTTTGCCGCAACCGCTACTAAAGCCGTTTCGGCCTGTGCGGTTGTGTTGATAACCAATAGACCAGCTAACGTCGTAAGTCTGCTATTTACAGAAAAAAACATGTCAAATCTCCTTAATCCGAACATGTTTTGTAGTGTATACCGTTATATACAATTGTAAATAACGAGCGATTGGTCTCCTGTTCGAATGACAATACCGTACAAGCTTTTGCAAAGACGAGCATTAACTACATCCTGTGTTTTGCTACGTAGATTCCACTATATACAGGAATGCGGAGGGGCGAGATTAAATGACCGTTGATAACTTGTTTCTTAACCCAAAACAATCAAACGGTAACCTCAAGGGTCAAGTCAGATTGGAAAGTGCACTGCTCAAATTGAGCACGTCATGGGCTTTCGGCAGTTCTCACCGCTATGCTTGCTGGTAACTCCATATTATTTTACATAATATACATTATGCGAACT
>NZ_PPPU01000004.1 GCF_006483455.1 Methylomonas koyamae | reverse complement strand
AGATATAAGGGTGGGCACGATTTAGTGCCCACGCGGCATTAACGGCCAATGGTGGGCAAATTGCCCACCCTACGCCTCACAAAAACCGAACAAGACCATCAACATAAGAAGTTGCCAAACGGGTATTAGCAAATAGTCCCACCCCCCAGTTGGAATTCTTTTTAACCGGAAATAGCCAAACGAAACCAAAGATAAGCCGCTAACCAGACAAAAGGAAACTACTTGAAAAATTAAAGACCGATTGGCACGATTTAGCGAAGAAACGAGTACCCCGTAAGGTGTCAAAGCGAACATTACAAGGAATAAATGAACGTGCAATTGTTCTAGCTCATGCGTTTTTGACCAATCAACGCCGCCGACATAAAAAACAAATGTAATTCCTGAAATAATTTTACATGCGCGAACAAGGTTTTGGTGAGTGACAATAGTTGCCATTTTATTGGTCTCCAGAATTGGTAGGTCCAATTGCATTTCGCTAATTTGACCATCGAATTTCGGCCACGCGCTTCCTATGGTCTTTGTTAACCGTTAAAAGGCCGATGTATTTATCAATCTTGGCATTTATCTCACTGGAGTTTATTTGATGAAGTAAGACTCCACCATCGGACGATAATAACCAATTGAATGAGCCGCAATTCATCAGAACAGTAAGCCAAAACACGACCCGGAAACTTTGCTTTTTGGACTTATGCCTAAGTGTCGTTTGTGCCACTAAGGCACCAGGCCAACCTCCAACCAGAGAAGACAAATGCAAAGTATTTTCCTTTGTCCGCCAATAACCTCGCTGCGCCGCATGCTTGTCGACTGCGTAGAGGAAAAATGTCAGTACACTGGCAAGTACATAAAAGACAAATATCAGTATCGGTGTTTTTCCTAAATAAGCCCAATATCCTATAAGAGCTAAAAATCCAATTGCAGCCAGGAAATAAAACAAACTAAGGAAAGATGGAATAGGCAACGCTAGTTTCGCGAATTTGAATTTTACTCTCTGCGCTTGGGGCCTGCCTTCTACATCAATTTTGATTTCAAACGTCACGACATCGCCTATAACAGGTCTTCTGGATTGACTTTGAAATCCCTTGATATGAATGAAAATCTCTGGGCCGCTCTTGGGTTGAATAAAACCGAAGCCTTTTTCATCATTCCATTTTTTGATTATTCCTTCTAAGCGCATATTTTGACTTGCTTATATATCAAACGTTCTGAGTTCTAGGGGGTAAGATTGATACCCCCCACGAATTAACGGCCAATGGCGGGCAAATTGTGCACCCTACGAAGCCTTAAAAAACCTAAATATAGACACCATAAATTCACAGAGGGTTAATCCCCTATGCCGCGCCGAGCACCGGAGGGTTTGGACGGATTAGCCCGAAGGGGAGCGGCAGGGAGAGCCTGCCCCGCTGTTTCGGGCATGCCGCTCGTTTTCGGAGGGCTATGGATAGCCCTTCCGAAAACCCCGTTCAAACCCTTCGGCGCGCAGGATACAAGCGGCATCGGGGTGGCTTTTTCTTTGGGTACTTTCTTTTGGCCAAGCAAAAGAAAGTACCTCGGCTGTCGGGCCGAGACCCGACTTCAATCTATCCGTCGCGATAGCGACACAAAACTTAAGAATACACCACTAACGCCTCAAAATTAGCCACTGCGCTCGCTCAGGCGAATATCAAGCCGCTCTCGTCTGCACCGTCAACTTAACCCCAAGCGCCTTACAAACTTTGGCGATAGTCTCGAAGCGGGGTTGGGCGTCGGCACGCAAGGCTTTATACAAAGCCTCGCGGCTGATGCCGGCGGCATTGGCAATTTCGGTCATGCCTCGCGCTCTGGCAATGCTGCCGAGTGCATGAGCCAAGGCCGCCGGATCACCTTCTTCCAGAACCACGGTCAGGTACTCGGCAATGGCTTGATCGCTATCCAGATGTTCGGTAATGTCAAACACGGGTAAGTCGGCGATTTTGATTTTTTCATTCATGATTCAGTCCTCCAACAACGCGGCTAGGCGCTGAGCTTTGGTAATATCGGCAGCCTGACTGGATTTATCGCCGCCGCCCAGCATCACAATCAACACCTCGCCCCGCTGCACGTAGTACATTCGCCAGCCGGGACCGAAATGTTCACGCATTTCAAAAACACCCTCGCCTACCGCTTTCACGTCGCCGAGATTGCCTTGTTGGGCTTTTTCCAGTCGGCGCGCCAACCGGCGGTGCGTCAATCCATCTTTCAAGCCAAACAGCCATTCGCTGAATGCGGGGAGTTGTTTGATCGTGTACATGCAGAAAATGTAATCGAACGATTACATCGCGTCAATACTTTAACCGGTTTCGGAATACCCAATCAAAGCCTCAAACTTAGCCAACGCACTCCCATCCGCCAACACCTGATGCGCCCGCCGAATACCGGCATCCAGCGAATCGGTCAGGTCGGCGGCGTAGATTGCGGCGCCGGCGTTCAGGGCGACGATGTCGCGGGCCGGGCCGGGTTGGTTGTTCAGCACCGCTTTGACGATTGCCAGGCTGTCTGCCGCGCAGCCAATCGATAAGGTCTCCAGCTTGGCGCGCTGCAAACCGAATTGCTCCGGCGTGATGGTGTAGGTATGAATGATGCCGTCGACCAGTTCGGCCACATCGGTCGGTGCGGCGATGCTGATTTCGTCGAGGCCGTCGCGAGCATGCACCACCAGCACGTGGCGGCTACCCAGGCGCTTCAAGACTTCGGCGACCGGCACCAGCCATTGTTTGTCGAATACGCCGATCAGCTGGTGCGGGGCGTTGGCTGGATTGGACAGCGGACCGATCAGATTGAACAAGGTGCGCACGCCCATTTCCTTGCGGGCCTTGACGGTGTGGCGTACCGCGCTGTGGTGCTTAGCGGCGAACAGAAAACCGACACCGATGTCGTTGACGCATTGCGCCACCCGCTCGGCCGGCAGCTCCAGATTGACCCCGGCCAGTTCCAACAAATCGGCGCTGCCGCAGCAACTGGAGACCGAGCGGTTGCCGTGCTTGGCGACCTTGCCGCCGGCCGCCGCCACCACGAAAGCCGCTGTGGTCGAAATATTGAAGGTGTTGGCGCCGTCGCCGCCGGTGCCGCAAGTGTCGATGACGTGCTCGCCGTTGATAGGTACATTGCGCACCAATTCGCGTAACACGCCGACCGCTGCGGCGATTTCGTCGACCGTTTCGCCCTTGCAGCGTAAGGCGATCAAAAAGCCGGCGATTTGGGCGTCGGTCAGCTCGCCGTTCATCATCGCCCGCATCGCGGCGCTCATTTCTTCGGCGCTGAGATCCTGACGGTCGAGCAGTTTTTGCAGCGTGGTTTGGATGGACATGATTGGCTTCGAAATGGTGTGGATCGGGTTACATCCGTTACGGCGTGGGCGAGACCGGATACTTTCGGTGTGCTTGCCGGAAAGGTCCGCCCTGGCTGGCGCCAGGCGAACTGATTCCGGCCTGCGTGATTAGCCCATGTTCTCGATTGGCATTTCCGGGTTCACGTCGGCGTCGTAATCCACGCCTTCGACTTCGAAACCGAACAACTTCAGGAACTCGTGCTTGTAGCCGGCGAAGTCGCTAAGTTGGTTCAGGTTTTCGCTGGTGACTTGCGGCCACAGTTGGCTGACCTCGTCCTGCACTTTCGGATCGAGTTCCTTCAAATCGGCGCGCAGGCGGCCTTCGCTGTCCAGAATCGGCGCGTCGTTGTACAGGCTGTCGCGGAACAGGCCGTCGACCTGTTCGATGCAGCCTTCGTGCGTGCCTTGCGCCTTCATCACTTTGAACAGTAGCGCCAGATACAACGGCATCACCGGAATCGCCGCGCTGGCCTGAGTCACCACCGCTTTCAATACCGAGACGCGGGCATCGCCGCCGATGGCGGCCAATTTGGCGCGGATGTCGATCACGCGTTTGTCCAGGTCTTTTTTCGCCGCGCCGATGGTGCCGTCCCAGTAAATGTCCCAGGTGACTTTTTCGCCCAGATAGGTAAAGGCGGTGGTTTTGGCGCCGTCCGCCAGTACGCCGGCTGCGGCCAGCGCATCGATCCACATCTGCCAGTCTTCGCCGCCCATCACTGCGACGGTGTTGTCGATTTCTTCCTGAGTTGCCGCAGTCAGCGTAAATTCCTTGATGATTTCCTTGTCGGTATCGACGCCGATTTGTACCAAATCCTTGCCGATCGGTTTCAAGGTCGAGTTATGCACCTCGCCGGTTTTGGGATGAGTACGGCGCGGCGCGGCCAGGCTGTAAACCACCAGATCGACCTTGCCCATATCTTGTTTGATGGCATCGATCACGCGTTGTTTGATCTCGTCGGAAAAGGCATCGCCGTTGATGCTTTTCGCATACAAGCCCTCGGCTGCGGCGAATTGGTGGAACGCCGCCGAGTTGTACCAGCCGGCACTGCCGGGCTTGTCGGCCGTGCCTTCTTTTTCGAAGAATACGCCCAGCGTGTTGGCGCCGGAACCGAACGCAGAAACGATGCGCGAGGCCAGACCGTAGCCGGTCGATGCGCCCAGCACCAGCACGTTTTTCGGGCCGCCCGCGACCGCACCTTTGGCTTTGACGTAATCGATTTGCTGTTTGACGTTGGCGGCGCAGCCGGCCGGATGGGTGGTGACGCACATAAAGCCGCGTACGCGAGGTTTGATGATCATGGTGCTCCTCAAGTTTTAATTGTTGTTTTGCCGCGCCCGGTGCCGGAACACGTTTGCCGCCCATGATAACAAACCGGGCCGGGATTCGGCAGGTAGGGATTGAAAGTGTAGGGGTAGGATTGGCTGGTTGATGGCCCCGATCGGTGCAGCGTAATCGGCGGAACGAAATTAGCGCCGGTACGACTTCGCTCTACTAAAACAAACCACGCGGGCTGGACTTCGGGACAATACTCCAGCCTTTGTGCTTTTAGAAAAATACCGGCCATAAACCGTTCCCTTTCAATCCGAAATATCTTGAGGAGTATTTGATGCCCAATAAAAACCTTTCATTGACGCTGGCAGCATTAGGACTAACAGGTTGGTGAAAAACTCTTTTTGGCTTTGAATGACTCTATATTTAGTGACGATGAAGCCGATTTCCTACTAAATGTTGGTTCGATTGAGCAAAATTAGCGTCTCAAATATGGTTTTTCACCAACCTGCTAACGCTTGCTGTCGATGTCAACGCAGCGCCAATCATTTCGCCGTTTGCTGCCGATTTGGCTAGCGGCCAGTACAGTGCCGATTTAACCTATCCCGGTACTTCTGCACAGGCAGCGTTCAATGGAGGAGTGTGGAATGCGGGTACCTACGGCAAGCACTGGATCCAGGCGGATATGGGGGCCAGTCAAACCCTGTCGAAAGTGGTGATCACTGCCGCGGTTGCGCCTGCCACTAATGCGCAATACTGGGTTTACCTGTCAAATTCAGCCATAGGCAATAGTTACAACAGTTTAACCCCGGTAGCGACGTTCTCGGACTGGATAGGTACGTCAGGGTTCGGACCGCATTTTGAAACCCACGAGATTGAGTTCGCTGCCGCCTCCGGACGGTATTTACAGATAGTTGCCTATGGCGGTAGCAGTTGGACCGCGCTAGGCGACCGGAAGCCAAGAGTCGACTGGGTCGAACCGGTCTCCCAAGTTCCACTACCTCCCGCATCGCTGCTGATGTTATCCGGTTTGCTCTATCCCGTGAGACGTCGCTTGTTTGGTTCGGCCAAGGTGTAAAGCATAAGCCGTTCGCACCACGGACAAGGCTAGGCGGCGGGCCTTGTCCGTGGTTAACCTGTAAGGAAGGTTTTTTTACTATGTCAATGCCCGGCCGCAGGAACCGGGGAGTGACAAGAATTTTGGCATTGGCTATCGGCTGCATTAGGTTGCTTAAGACCAGGTCCGTAAGCAATATCTTCCGGTCACGCCTGCAACCATTCGGCTAAGCCAATACCAGCCGATCTTATTCCGGCAAAACAAGCCGCCAGCGGATCGCCCGAACGAAATTAAGATGCGTACGATTTTGCTAATTGGGCTCGTTTGGGTCCGGTAGCCGCATCCCTTCCTGAAAATTAACGTCGTCGGCATAAACACATACCGGGTGAGCTCCGGATATCACCCCGTATTCACACGTTTGGTCGATTCTCAGTCGATACGCCTCAATCAGGCATCCGCGGTCTTTACAGGTATTCCGCTTGGCCATCCAGGAGCGCTGCTCTGCCTTGAGATCTGCCTTCGAGCCGCCGAAATCAGCTTCGATCATCGACGAGTAATTGTCTGCCAACACTGAATCAAGCTTGCTGAGGACTGGATCATCGCAAATCCGCTTTTCGATCCGGCTTATCGCCTTCGTGCAGTCGAAGGACGCCGCCGAAACCGTTGATGCTACAGCTACAAAGACGATCGTGAACGGGATTTTCATCGTAGAAAGCGAGAGTCCGAGGCTCTGGATTGGCCAGCGTAATCGTAGGAGCGAATAACATGCGTACGATGATACTTTGTTGATCCTACCAGCGCAGGTGACCCGGATTTCATCGAAGCTCAGCCAAACTCGACCATCATTACAAAGCGAAACCAAAGTGTGGCGAGAATGATGCAACTCGCAGCCCAGGCAGCGAAGCGATATGGCACCCAATTTACCGCCAAATAAATAGACGCATGAGCATACCTGAGTATCACAAATGCCCAGGCGAGAGCGATTTGAGTATTGTCTGCTTCTTTCACTATAAGCATCAATAGACAAATAATATAAAAAAGCGGTGGCACTTGCGTCAGGTTATTAAAAGTTCGCGCGGGACGCTCAAATTGATCATCCACTGGAATATCCGACTTGTAATCCGCGAAGTACCTGATCGATGCAAGCCCTCGAATAACCGCAACATTGCGCGCAACGACCATAATTAGCCACACCACGGCCGTAAGGGTAAAGAGCGCCGCCATTGGGGGAATGAGTAGTTCTGGTCGGACGGAATGATATTCGCCGGCTAATACCCAGAATAGCCATGCTACGGTAGAGCCGACAATGACGCCAGGGGCAGAGTATGTCCGAAACAAAGAGATATCGGGGGAGGTGGGTTTTATTGGTGACATTTACGAGTTCCTTGCGAGCATGGTTTGTGAAGTGGGTTTTGGTTGATATACTTGCATAACGCAATCAATTATCCTAAATCAGTTGTGAAATGCAAGTAAAAAGCCAAGTGTCCGAATCTAAGTTAGAAAATAGATGCCCAATTGATTATGCCCTTGAAGCGTTCGGAGACCGATGGACGTTGATCGTACTACGTGATTTGATGTTAAGCGGGAAGCGGCACTATCGCGAGTTGATGACTTCGAAAGAAGGTATAGCAACTAATATTCTGGCTTCGCGACTAAAGAAAATGGAATCGGACGGACTTGTTGTCCGCAAACATAAGCCAGAGGACAGGCGCCAAGTGTTTTATGAGCTAACGGACAAAGCGCTCGATCTGATACCTGTGCTACTCGAAATTAGCCGTTGGAGCGTCATTTATGACAAACATACGGCTGCCCCACCGGATCTCATGCGCCGCTACCAAGAAGAGCCGCAGCGGTTGATAGCAGAATTGCGGGAATCAGCACGACTTCGGCAAACCTGATTGTGTTTTGGCAAAAATGAACATTTGGAGTGGTTACTCCTTGTGAAAGACGAACCTGGAGGCATAGCGACTAGCCCCCTCCAATTTAGATTTTCGCCAAACTTCCGTTTACGATTTCAACCACTCGTCCACACCCATTCCCGCCATCCGCCCGCTAGCCATACAAGCCGTCAACAAATACCCACCGGTCGGCGCTTCCCAATCCAGCATTTCGCCGGCGCAGAATACGCCGGGCAGTTTGCGCAGCATCAGGCTTTGATCCAGTTCGGCGAATTCGACGCCGCCGGCAGTGCTGATGGCTTCTGCGATCGGGCGCGGTCGGTGTAATTGAATCGGCAGGGCTTTGAGCGCGGCGGCCAGTTGCGCCGGGTCATTCATTTTGTCGGCGGTTAATACTTCCCGAAGCAGTAGGGTTTTGACGCCGTCGATGCCGAGCCGTTTGCGCAGGTGGTTGCTCAGGCTGTCCTTACCGCGCGGTTTTGCCAGGCGTTCGACGATGTTTTCCGGACTGCGGTCCGGCAATAAATCCAGCCACAGCGTCGCCGAACCGGCAGAGGCGATTGCGTCGCGCAGCGGCGCCGACAGGGCGTAGATCAAGCCGCCTTCCAGGCCGTAGTCGGCGACGGTCAGTTCGCCTTGCTGACTGAAAGTTTCGCCGCTTTCGTTGCGAAAACTCGCGACCACCGATTTGAGCGGTTGGCCGGCGCCGCGTTGGCGGAACACGTCGCTCCAGCGGGTTTCGAAGCCGCAGTTGGCCGGGCGGAGCGGCGACAAGCCGATGCCGCGTTCGGCCAGAATTTCGGTCCAGGCCCCGGTCGAGCCCAGTTGCGGCCAGCTACCGCCGCCTAGTGCCAATACCGTCGCGTCGGCATGAATCAAGCGTTCGCCGTCCGGCGTGGCGAAGCGCAACCCGCCGTCCGCCCAGCCCAGCCAACGGTGGCGCATTTTGAATTGCACGCCGCCGCTTCTCAGTCGATGCAGCCAGGCGCGCAGCAACGGCGCGGCTTTCATTTCGGTCGGAAACACGCGGCCGGAACTGCCGACGAAGGTATCGATACCAAGCTGGTTGATCCAGGCCCGTAAATCGTCCGGGGTAAAGGCTTTGAGTATCGGTTCCAGTTCGGCGCGGCGCGCGGGGTAGCGGGTCACAAAGGTGTCGAAGGCTTCGGCGTGGGTGATGTTCATGCCGCCTTTGCCGGCCATCAGGAATTTGCGTCCGGCCGACGGCATCGCGTCGTAGACGCTGACCTTGACCCCGGCCCGGCTTAGTACCTCGGCAGCCATCAGGCCGGCAGGGCCGGCACCGACGATGGCGACGCTTGCGCTAGGGCCGTCTAACATGTTCAGTTGCGGATTGCGCGTGGGGCGCAGGGGTGGGGGCTTAAAACCGGTTGCGGTCGCGCGCGGCCCAGAATTGGGCGGCCAGGGCTTCGGCCTGCGCTTGATCGTCGGCCTTGCCCAATAATTTCAAGGCGATGGCGGCGGTGCCGATCACGGTAGCCTGGCCGAATTCGTCATCCAGTTCGCCGCGCCAGACTTGGGCCAATAGCTGCGGCTCCAGCGATTCGGCTTTCATGTGGCGGCGTTCGAACAACGCCGGCCAGGTTTCGTCGCTGAGTTCGCCGCCGTGCACGCTTTGCACCAGACACTCGACGTCGGGGTTGCGTTCGGTTTCGCCGCCCTCGCCTTTCAACACCGCCATGTGTTGTTGATCGAGCAGCAGCGCGGCCTTTTGGTGCACCTGGCGGTAGCTGGGATGGAAAATGCCTTGAATGCTGGCGGTGGCGTCGAACGGATTCAATAATCTGACCAAAGTATGCACCGGCGAGCGCAAGCCCATCACCGGCCGCAGATTGATCATGTCGTACAGTTTCTGGCAGATGTACTCCAGCGACAGGTAGCTGAAGTTGGTGCGTTCGATTTGTTGGCCGGCTTCGGCGATCGACTGGGCGGCGTCGATGCCCAGCGCCCGCAGCACGTTTTCGGTGTACAGCCGGCCTTGAGTATGGCCGCCGGCACCGTGCATGAACACTTTGACGCCGTTTTCGGCCAGCAGCAAGGTGGACAGCAAAAACCACGGCAGGTGTCGGCGTTTGCCGGCATAAGACGACCAGTCCAGGTCCACCGCCACTTTGTTGTCGAAGGCGAAACTTTCCCGCGCCGCCGCAACGAAACCGGCCAATTCCTCGCAGGTTTCTTCCTTGACCCGCATCAGCATCAGGAACGCGCCAAGCTGGATCGGCTCGACCTGGCCGTCGGCCAGGATCATTTTCATCGCCCGGTAGGCCTCGTCCTGCGTCAGCGGCCGGGCGCCTTTTTTACCCTTGCCGAGGATTTTGATGAATTCGGCGAACGGATGTTCTTCGGTGATCAGCGTCATGAGATGGACAGCGGGAAGTAATGGTCGATTAGCAAGGCGGCGAAGATCAACATCAAATAGATGATGGAGTAACCGAAGGTGCGCATCGCGGTTTTATTGTCTTTTTTGCGCATCATCTGAATCGCGTAGTAGATGAAGCCCAGGCCCAGCAACAAGGCGGTGGCCAAATAAATCAGGCCGCTCATGCCGGTCAGGTAGGGCAAAAGCGTCGAAATCAGCAGCAGAATGGTATAAAGCAAAATTTGCAGACGGGTGAATTCGACGCCGTGGGTGACCGGCAGCATCGGAATCGATACCTTGGCGTATTCGTCGCGTTTGGCAATGGCCAGCGCCCAGAAATGCGGCGGGGTCCAGACGAAGATGATCAGGAACAGCAGCAAGGCGTGCGGATGCACTTCGCCGGTGATCGCGGCCCAGCCCAATACCGGCGGTGCTGCGCCGGCCGCGCCGCCGATGACGATGTTTTGTGGAGTCGCCCGCTTCAGGTAAACCGTGTAGATCAAGGCGTAGCCGATCAAAGACAGAAAGGTCAGGAACGCGGTCAGCAAGTTGATCTTGATGGTTAGAATCGCCATCGCGATAAAACCGATCACGCTGGCAAACACCAGCACTTGCCGGGGTTGCAAATGCCCGGTCGGCAGCGGCCGGTTTTTGGTGCGGGCCATTTCGGCGTCGGCTTTTTGGTCCAGAAAATGGTTGATCGCCGCAGCCGACGACGCGGCCAGGCCGATGCCGACCGTGCCGTACAGAAAATTGGCTAACGGCGGCATGCCGGGGACAGCCAACAGCATACCGACGATGGCGGTAAACACGATCAACGCAACCACTCTGGGCTTGCAGAGCTCGTAGTAGTCTTTCCAGGAAAGCGAGGCAGTGGTGTCTGGCATCGAGTAGCAAATGGATTGGAACGCGTTCAAACATATAGAATAACAGTGAACCAATGATTATTAAAACAATCACAGGCGCTCACCATCTTTTAGTCAACGAGGGATTTATGAAACACAGGCTTGCAGCGCTGGCGCTGCTTTGTCCGGTTGTGCTGGCGCACGCCGAGGACAGTAAGGTGTACGAACATGTTTTCGCTAACGGCTTGAAACTGCTGGTGAAGGAAGACCACCGCTCACCGGTGGTGGTGTCCCAGGTCTGGTACAAAGTCGGTTCCAGCTACGAGCCGGGCGGTATCACCGGCATCTCGCACATGCTGGAACACATGATGTTCAAAGGCACCGAAAAATATCCGGCCGGCGAGTTCTCCCGCATCATCGCCGAGAACGGCGGCAGCGAAAACGCCTTCACCGGCCAGGATTACACGGCTTATTTCCAAACTCTGGAAAAATCGCGGCTGGAGATCAGCTTCAAGCTGGAAAGCGACCGGATGCGCAATCTGAATCTGAAAGCCGAGGAATTGAAGAAAGAATTGGAAGTGGTGACCGAGGAGCGGCGGATGCGCACCGACGACCAACCGCGCGCCAAAGTCCACGAGCAATTCATGGCCGCGGCCTTTACCAATAGCCCGTACCAGAATCCGGTAATCGGCTGGCCGTCCGATATCGCCAACTACCAGATCGAAGACCTGCAAGCCTGGTACCAGAAGTGGTACGCACCCAATAACGCCACGCTGGTCGTGGTCGGCGACGTCGACGCCAAGCAGGTCGAAAAACTGGCCGAACAGTATTTTGCGCCATTGCAACCCAGTACGATCAAGCCGGTCAAGCCGCAAGCCGAATCCGAGCAGCGTGGCGTGCGCCGCATTACGGTCAAAGCGCCGGCCAAATTGCCGTACCTGATGATGGGTTACAAAGTGCCGGTGTTGAATAGCGCCAAGCCGGAATGGGAGGCTTATGCCCTGGAAGTATTGGCCGGTGTGCTGGACGGCGGCGACAGTGCCCGCCTGCCGGCGCGGCTGATTCGCGGCAAGCAAATCGCGGTGTCCGCTGGTGCCGGTTACGATCTGACGTCGCGTTTGCCCGAGTTGTTTTTGTTGGAAGGCACGCCTGCCGAGGGCAAAACCGTGTTCGACCTCGAATACGCCTTGCTCGACGAGGTGTACCAGTTGAAAAACGAGCTGATCGACAAGGACGAATTGCAGCGGATCAAAGCGCAGGTGCTGGCCAGCTCGGTTTACCAGAAGGACTCCAACTTCTACCAGGCCATGCAACTGGGTACGCTGGAAACGGTTGGTTTGGGCTGGCAACGCGCCGACGAATACGTCGCCAAACTCAATCAGGTGACGGCGGAGCAAGTGCGCGAAGTGGCGCGGAAGTATCTGATCGAAGACACCCTGACCGTCGCCTATCTCGACCCGCAACCGATCACCGAAGCCGCGAAACCGAAAAAACTGACAGGAGTTCATCATGCGTTTTAATTTAATCGGCTTATTGTTGCTGGCATTCAGCCAATTGGCCTGGCCGGCGGCCAAGATCGAACATTGGCAGACCGCGCAAGGCAGCCGGGTTTACTATGTGCGTACCGCCGGCTTACCGATGGTCGACGTGCGGGTCGTGTTCGATGCCGGCAGCGCCCGCGACGGCAGCCAGTTCGGCGTCTCGGCTTTGACATCCGCCTTGCTGGACAGCGGCGCCGGCGATTGGAGCGCCGACGATATCGCCCAACGTTTCGAGTCGGTCGGTGCCCAATATTCGGCTGGCGTCAGCGAGGATATGGCCTGGCTATCGATCCGCTCCCTGACCGAGAAACCGTTGCTTGAAAAGGCCTTGGCCACCTTCGAAACCGTGTTGAGCCGGCCGGCTTTTCGCGAGGACGATTTCCAGCGCGAGAAGGCTCGCACTCTGGCCGGCTTGAAGCACCGGGAAGAATCGCCCGGTGAACTGGCAAGTATCGCCTTCGGCAAAGCATTGTACGGCGAACATCCCTACGCCCACCCCGAGACCGGCATCGTCCAGACCGTCGCCGGCTTTAGCGCCGACGATCTGAAAACGTTCTATCAAACCTATTACGTCGCCGCCAACGCCATCGTCGTCATCGTCGGCGATGTCAGCCGGGAACAGGCCGAACAAACTGCCAACCAAGTGCTGGCTAAATTACCGGTCGGCAGCAAACCGGCGGACATTCCGCCGGTGACGATGCCGAGCCAGGCCAGCACTCAGCATATCGAGTTCCCGTCCACTCAAACCCACGTGCTGGTCGGCTTGCCCGGCACCTACCGCAAGGACCCGGATTATTTTGCCTTGTATGTCGGCAACCATATTCTCGGCGGCGGCAGCATGGTTTCGCGCTTGTTCGAGGAAGTTCGGGAAAAGCGCGGCTTGGCCTACGGCGCGTATAGCGTGTTTGCGCCGTTGTACCGGCAAGGGCCGTTCATGATGAGCTTGCAGACCCGAAACGACCAGACCGAGCAAGCGCTCGGCGTGTTGCGCCAAACCTTTGCCGATTTCCTGGCACAAGGCCCGACCGAGCAGGAGTTGACTGCGGCAAAACGAAATATCACCGGCGGTTTTGCGATGCGTTTCGATACCAACAGCAAGTTGAGCGACTACGTGGCGATGATCGGCTTTTACCAGCAGCCTTTGGACTATCTGGATACCTTCCAAACTAGCGTGGAAGCGGTCACGATCGAGCACATCAAGGATGCCTTCAAGCGCCGGGTCAAACCGGAATTGCTGCAAACCGTCACGGTCGGCCAGAAGTCCTGATGGCGAATCAAATCCGCATCATCGGCGGCGAATGGCGGAGCCGGCAAATCGTATTCGACGATGCCCCCGGTTTGCGGCCGACGCCGACGCGGGTGCGGGAGACCCTGTTCAATTGGCTGCAGGCCGATGTCTACGGCAGCCGCTGCCTGGATTTGTTTGCCGGCAGCGGCGCTTTAGGGTTCGAGGCCGCCTCGCGCGGCGCCAAGGCGGTGGTGCAGGTCGAGGATAATGCCGGCAATTGCAAACGCTTGCGGGAAAATATCGCCCGTCTGGCCACGGACCGGGTTCAGGTGGTGCAGCAGGATGCGGCCCGCTATCTGGCCGGACCGGCCCAGCAATTCGATCTGGTGTTTCTGGACCCGCCGTTCGGCCAAGGTTTGTTGCAATCGGCTTGCCGTTTGCTGGAAAGCGGCGGCTGGCTCGGCGATTACGCCAAAATTTATCTGGAAAGCGAAAAAAACTGGCAAGCCGCCGATTTGCCGGCAAACTGGCGCTTATTGAAGGAAAAAGTGGCCGGCGAAGTGTGCTACCGGCTGCTGCAGCGGCAAGCCGCTGCCTTTGGCTCGGCTAATGGTTTAGAATGAGCGCCTTTTTGCCGCTGGCCAAGCCAATGAATATTACTGCGATCTATCCCGGTACCTTCGATCCGATTACCAACGGGCATCTGGATTTGATCCACCGCGCCTCGAGGCTTTACCCGCGGGTGATCGTCGCGGTCGCGGTCAGCCGGGGCAAACAGCCGTTGTTTTCGTTGGACGAGCGGGTCGATCTGATTCGGGAGGTGGTCACCGAATTCAGCAACGTCAGTGTGATCGGCTTCGACACACTGCTGGTTGATTGCGCCCGCCAGCACCAGGCCAGCGTGATTATCCGCGGTTTGCGGGCGGTATCGGATTTTGAATACGAATTCCAATTGGCCGGCATGAATCGCCGTTTGTGCCCGGACATTGAGACCGTGTTTCTGACCCCGGCCGAACAATACGAATTCATTTCGTCGAGCATGATTCGCGAAATTGCCCAATTGCATGGCGACGTTTCCAGTTTCGTGCCCGACTTGGTCAAGCAACGTTTAACCGAAAAATTTTCCGAGGAGTAACTATGGCACTCATCATCAGCGACGACTGTATCAATTGCGATGTCTGCGAGCCGGAATGCCCGAACGGCGCGATTTCCCAGGGTGAAGAGATTTACGTGATCAACCCGTCTTTATGCACCGAGTGCATCGGTCACCACGACAAGCCGCAATGCATGGAAGTTTGTCCGGTGGACTGCATCGACAAGGATCCGGACCACGCCGAAGACAAAGACTCGTTGTACCGTAAGTATTTGAAACTGACGGCGTGATCTTTATGTGGTCGGCGCGGCCTGCGATGTTCTATGGCAATAGCAGCCGCATTGGCCGCATCGGCGATAACTCGAAGCCGTGGCGGCGGTAAAAACGTTGTCCGGCGCTGTTGTCGGCGTCGGTCAGCAACGTAATCCGCCGGCAACCCTGCTGTTTGGCGAACCCCACCGCATGTTGCAGTAGCGCAGAGCCGATTGCGCCGCCGCGCTGGTTTCTATCCACCACCATATCTTCCAGCCACGCCACGGGCGAACCCAGCGCCGTCGATACGCTGAACAGCAAATTGACCATCCCCAGAATTTCGCCGTCGCGCCGCGCCACCAAAATCCGCCCCAGTGCCGGTTCGGCAATGATTTGACTCAAGCCGCGGCGTTGCGCAGTTTCATCCGCGACAAATTCGGCTTCCTGTTCGAATAATTGCGCCAACAGGCGGCACATTGCCGGAATGTCGGCCTCGCTGGCGGTAACGATTTGCATGCTCTGATCTCCTGCTTAAGCCCATAGTCTTGTCGAGTCTAATACAGTAGCGTCGGGCGACGGTAATGTTGGCTGATTGCGGTGCGGTTGATGCCGTTTCGGCGGTTTGCCTTGCCTGCCCAATCCCGATCAACTACAATCCCCCACCTTCTTTCAGGTGTTGGCGCCGAATCTCGGCCAAACTTAAACAGGAAGTCGGTGCGGCAAATTTCGTTTTGCCCATGCCGACGCTGCCCCCGCAACGGTAGATAAGTAAAGAGCCGCGTTTTTTGCCACTGTGCGTTTTGCATGGGAAGGTGCGCGGTTCAGGCCTTCAAGCCGCTTATAAGCCCGGAGACTGGCCCGGAAGATCATTCGAGACAGCGGAGGGCTGTTACGGAATGGTCGCAGCCTGTCTACGCCTTTTCCTGCTCGCTTGCCTCTGTCATAAAGTTACCCGTGTGCGCGGTGGGCGCAGAGGACAAAAATGCACAAATCTTATTTATCCCGGCTAATGTTGGCTGGAGCCGGCGCTGTTTTATCCGGCCAAACGCCGGCCGAACCGGCTGTCGATTTACCGGAAACCGTGGTTACGGCGACCCGCTCCGCCACCGTCGCCGACGAGCTTGCCAGCGCAACTACGGTGTTTACCCGCAACGATATCGAGCAACTGCAAGTTAAAACTTTACCTGACCTGCTGAAAGCCGCGCCGGGTGTGGATGTTACCCAGAACGGCGGTTACGGCCAGCAGGCCAACGTCTATATGCGCGGTACCAACTCCGATCATATTTTGGTGCTGATCGACGGCATCAAGGCCGGTTCGGTGACCTTGGGTACCACCGCGTTTCAGTTATTGCCGCTCGATCAGATCGAACGCGTCGAAATCACCCGCGGCCCGCAGTCGGCCTTGTACGGTTCGGAGGCGATCGGCGGCGTTATTCAAATTTTTACCCGCAAGGGCGCACGAACCGACACGCCCAGCATCAGCCTCGATGCCGGAGCCGGGTCGTTCGATACGTTCAACGGAGCCGGTACGGTTTCCGGCAAGTGGGGCGACAACTGGTATACCTTAGGCGCGTCGCATCTTGGCAGCCAGGGCTTCAACACCCGCAGCATAGGTGCCGAAACCGACCGCGATGCCTATTACAACACCGGCTTGAACGCGCGTTTCGGCCATCGTTTCGCGAATAATGCCGAAGTCGAGGCTTTTTTCATGCGTGCGGAAGGTAAAACCGAATACGACGGTACGCCGAATCGGACCGATTTCGTCAATCAAATGGTGGGTACCACTGCCAGTTTCGATATTTTGGAAGATTGGCGCTCGGTTCTACGTTTCGGCCAAACTGAAGACCAGTCCGGCAATTTTAACCGCGATGGCCGTTTCAATAGCCGTTACAACACTACGCGCTGGAATGCCAGTTGGCTCAACGAACTGCGCTTGGGCGACGATCACCGCCTGACGCTGGGTAGCGATTACCGGGTCGACGAAGTGCAAAGCACCGTGAGCTACAGCGAGGGGTCGCGTTACGACGTCGGCGTATTCGGCGACTTGCACAGCCGATTGTTTAAACAACATTTCGTCAACGCTGCCTTGCGTTGGGATCATAACCAGGCTTTCGGCGAACGGGTGACCGGCAATTTCGGTTGGCGCTTTAACTGGGATTACGGTTTAAGCGCGTTTGCCAGTTTTGGCAATGCGTTCAAGGCACCAACCTTTAACGATTTGTACTGGCCGCACAACGAGTCCAGTTTTTTTGGTACCACTTACATCACCGAAGGCAATCCGAGCCTGAAACCCGAGGAGTCGACGACCTTCGAGGCCGGACTCGGCGGCCAGCATGCTTGGTTGAATTGGCAGCTGCGCGCCTATCACACGAATATCGATAACCTGATCGATTGGGCAGGCGAAATCGTGAGTCCGACCATCTATCGTTACCAGCCGCAAAATGTCGATAAAGCCCAAATCGACGGTATCGAAGCGGAGTTGGGCGGCCAATGGTTGGGTTGGCAGAACAAGTTGAATTTAGGCCTACTCAGTCCGCGCAACCGGGAAACCAATCTGAATTTGGCCCGGCGGGCTGAACAAAGCCTGTCTTACGATTTGTCGCGTAGTATCGGTGCGGTCGACGTCGGCGGCCACGTGTTGGCGCAAGGCCCCCGTTACGACGACCGGGCCAATACCCGGAAAGTGGATGGTTTCGTTACCGTCGACTTGCGTACTGCTTACCATATCGACAAGCACTGGACGCTGAGTGCGAAATTGAACAATCTGCTGGATAAGCAATATCAAACCGTTGATACTTATAATACTGCCGGACGGAATTTTTTCTTTTCCATACATTACAACAACTGATCCATATTTTTCGGAGACTCTTCGATGACCATGCCTAGTTTTGCCGTCAAACCCGGTGCCGTCGCGCTGATGGCGTTGATGGCCGCCACTCGTTTTCACCACTTCGGTACGCCGTTTGCGCTGCCCGACGCCTCGCTGGCAGTGTTCTTCTTTGCCGGCCTGTGGCTGGGCGGCCGTTATTTGTTCGCGCTGCTGTTGTTGGAAGCCGGTTTGATCGATTATTTGTCGATTACCAAATTGGGCGTCAGCGATTTTTGCGTTTCCAATGCTTACGGTTTTTTGGTCGGTTCCTACGGGGCGATGTGGTTGGGCGGCCGGTGGTGCCGCAAATTCACGGCGCTGACCGCGGTGTCGGCGACGCTACAATTCGCCGCGTTATGGGCGGCTGCCACGCTGGCGTTTTTGATTTCCAACGGTAGCTTTTACTGGCTGTCCGGGCGTTATCCCGAGCCGTCGTTCGGCCAATATCTGGAGCGGGCGGCGATGTACTATCTGCCGCACTTGTCGTCGACTTTGATTTACGGTGTCGTAGTCTTCGGTTTGGTTAAAGCCGGCAAAGCTTTGCTCGCCGGCAAAGCCGCGCAGCAAGCGGTTTAATTCGTTCGGGGCGGCGCTGTCCGCCCTGTCTCCCGTCTCCGATAGTCCGCAAGCCGGATAGGTGCTGCGGCTCCCGTCTTTGCATTATTGAATGGCGTTGTTCTCGATTGTGCTGCTGGCTGTCGCCCTGGATTACGTTCTGGGCGAGCCGGGCAATAATTACCATCCGCTAGCCGCATTCGGCCGTTGGGCGGCTTCGGTCGAACGGCGTCTGCTCAAACCCGAGCAGAGTCCGACCCGGCAAAAACTTGCAGGCGTTTGCGCCTTGGCGCTGGCGTTATTGCCGTGCGCGGCGGCATTGCCGATATTGCTGCTTCCGGACCAATGGCAAACTTTGTTCGGCATAGCGATGCTGTATTTTTGTATCGCTCCGCGCAGCCTGCAACAGCATGCTGAAGCCGTGCGAGTGGCCTTGGCGGCGGGCGATCTGGAACTGGCTCGCTGCCGGGTGGGCTACATGGTCAGTCGCGACACCGCAGGGTTGGACCAAGCCGCGGTCAGGCGAGCGGCAATCGAGTCGGTATTGGAAAATGGCGCCGACGCGGTATTCGCGCCGATTTTCTGGTTCGTGATCGCCGGCCCTTTTGGCGCCTTGCTCTACCGCTTCAGCAACACGCTGGATGCGATGTGGGGTTACCGTAACAGCCGTTACCAATATTTCGGCTGGGCCGCCGCTCGGTTGGACGATGTTCTGAATTGGGCGCCGGCCCGGTTAACGGCGCTCAGCTATGCGTTGCTGGGGCGCACCGGTCCGGCGTTAAGGGCCTGGCGCGAACAGGCCACGTTACTGGAAAGCCCCAATGCCGGCCCGGTCATGGTAGCGGGCGGCGCGGCGCTGAATCTGCAATTGGGCGGCCCGGCCGTCTACCACGGCCAGTTAAAGCCCAAGCCTTGGTTCGGCGGCGAGCGGGTGCCGGAAAATGGTGACATTGCTCAAGCCAGCGGTCTGGTTTACCGAACGCTTTGTTTATGGCTGTTATTGATTGTACTGGGAGGCGGGTTTGCTTGAGCATGGCGGCCGTTTGCGGCGGGCAGCGAGCCGTTACGGCATTCCGTTGGCGGAATGGCTGGACTTGTCGACCGGCATCAATCCAAATGGCTGGCCGGTGCCGGCAGTGCCGGCCGAGTGTTGGCAACGTTTGCCGGAAGACGATGACGCATTATTGCCGGCGGCGCAAGCTTATTATGGAAATTCGTCGATATTGGCCGTGGCCGGTTCGCAGGCGGCGATTCAAACGCTACCGTTGTTACGCGGCAGGTCGCGGGTCGGCGTATTGGCTCCGGCTTACGCCGAACACGCTGCGAATTGGCAGCACGCCGGGCATCAATTGATTGAGTTGGCGTTTCATGCCGAAGCGATCGAGCGGGCACTGGATGATTTGGATGTGTTGATTGTCATCAATCCGAACAACCCGACCGGCACCTTGTGGGAGCCGGACCGCTTGTTGAGTTGGCATCGGCGCTTGAGTCGGCGCGGCGGCTGGTTGCTTGTCGACGAAGCGTTTGCGGATAGCATCCCGGAATACAGTTTAGCGGGGTTGCCGGTACGTCCGGGCCTGATCGTACTGCGTTCTATCGGTAAGTTTTTCGGTTTGGCAGGGATCCGCTGCGGATTCGTAATCGCCGAAGCCGCGCTGCTGGCGCGGCTGGCCGAAGCGCTGGGGCCTTGGTCGATCAGCTATCCCGGCCGTTACGTCGCGGCGGCGGCATTGGCGGATCGTGAATGGCAACAGAAGAATGCGGTCGAGCTGAAGCAGCAGGGCCACCGCTTGCAGCAGCTGCTGCAAGCGGCCGGTTTCGCGCCGACCGGCGGCTGCGATTTATTTCAGTGGTTGGCCAATGAAAAGGCAGCTTTGCTGCACGATGCACTGGCCAGGCAAGGAATTCTGACCCGTTTGTTCGATTCACCGGCCAGCTTGCGCTTTGGCTTGCCGAAAGACGAAGCCGGCTGGTTGCGGTTGTCGGTAGTGATGCAGGAATTAGGCTGCAAGAAGCGGGCTGGTTAGCGGTTTGCGGGTTCTGGAAAGAGCCCATGCCAGCGCCGAGCCGAATAGCCAGATTGTTCCCGGTAGCGGTACTTGCGATACCTGGGTAATATCGGAGTTCGAAATAGTGCCCACGCCGCTGATATCTTGGCTGTCGCCTAATTTGCGGTTGAATTCGAACACCAAGTATTGCGGGTTCGGCAAGTTGTAAAGATCTTGGAAATTTGGGTTGGTCAGGTCGTTGTTGTCGAACAGGCTGGCATCGAAGAAGGCGGTAATCGCTAACTCAAGTCCCGACACCAATCCGTTGGAATCATAGATATTGCTCGATGGCTCGATGCGTAACATCAGGGTATCGTACGTTCCAGGTGTGACCAAACCGGTCATGCCCAAAGCAGCGATTTGGTCGGCGGTGATTTCCCGGCCGTTATCCGCCAATAAAACGATTTCGTCCCTCCCGGAAAACAACGGCAAGCCGTTTACCAGCAACGAAGACGTGACGTTTTGCGAGTAAAGCAAGCGTAATTCGCCGGTATCGATCGTGGGGCCGGCAAAAAAGTCGACTTGATCCGGCGTTTGCGGATCGAACGTATGCTGACCCGAAAAGCTGGTTCCGGCCAAATCTGCAAAATTGCCGTGGTAATCGAATTGCAGTACGGCGTTGGCGCCGGTAGAAAAAAACAGTAATGTCAAAAGGCTGAATAGTGTCTTCATGATTTTTCCTTAAATTTCGAAATATTTCGGTTTTGTTGCTACTGAATCAACATTCCTTAACAAAGTTAGAAGCTTGCTACTTGACTCTATGTTAGATAATTGGTAATGCGATTATCCTCTTGCCCGATGGTATGCGTCAACCGTTGATTTGCGGCAAAGCGCTCGTTGCGGAATGGTCGCGCTACCAAGGCTGCCGGTTCGTACGCGGTAACTGTAGTGGCTAAATCAAAACAGCTTATCCAATATCGACATCACAATTTCCACGGCAATCAGCCAAATGATGATCCATTCCAAGGTCGACGAATGCTGGTGTTTCTGCTCGTCGGCCAGCATCTCCAGCAGCTCGTGGATTGTCTCCAACTTTTTTGACAATACGTCGGTGCGCGGCTGGATTTCCAGATAATTCGCCGCCATCGAATAAATGCCTTGGTATTCCGGGTGTTCCCAGAAAAATTCCGGCGTATCGAGCAGGTCGTAGTTGAGAATGATGTCGCTCTTGGTCAAGAACAACTTGCCGCGGATTTTGGCCATGGCCTTGCGGTTCAGTTTGATAGTGCCTTCCCGGGCCAACGACTGCGGCAAGTGGCTGGTGGTCCGGATCGTGTCGATGGCGTTACCTTCGAAGGCCGCCAGTTTGATCGACTGCGCCATCGCATGCGACAACGCCAGCAGCACTTTGACGTCCGCCGATTGCAATTCGATATGGTCGTGCTGGAACCGGTCCTGCTCGCAACCCACTTCGTAGCTGAAGTTGTCTTCCTGCGGTTCGTCGTCCGGCTTGATGGCGTAATCCAGTAACAATTCCTGCAAACTGCGGCGGTCGTCCAGATTCAGATTCCAGCACACCATCACACCGTAAGCGAACACGATCGCGTAGCCGGTTTTGTAATCGATGATCAATGCATTGCGGAACAATTGGGCGCGGGTGGTTTCCAGCAGTTTTTCCCGTAGCGCCGAAAAACGGAACGATTGCGCCAAACAAACCGTCAAGCAACGTTTAATGGCTCTTTCTTCTGTCATGGTGATGGTCTCGGGTCGGATTGAGCTTAGTTTGCAACATCTTGCCGGCAAAATGGTTAAAATAACCGTTTAAATTCACCTACCGAAAGCTCATTGCTAAGCGTCATGTCTACCAACTATAACACCGATGATTTGAGAATTTGCGAAACCAAGGACGTGGTAGCGCCGATTCAGGTTCATGAAGAAATTCCGATGACAGAATTCGCGGCAGCCAATATCCTGAAAACGCGGGCGGCAATTCATAACATTTTGACCGGTGAAGACGACAGGCTGCTGGTCATCATCGGCCCCTGCTCGATACACGATCCCAAGGCCGCGGTGGAGTATGCGCAGCGTTTGAAACAGGAAATGGATGCGCTGCAAAACGATTTGGTAATCGTGATGCGGGTCTATTTCGAAAAGCCGCGCACCACGGTCGGTTGGAAAGGCTTGATCAACGATCCCGATTTGAACTCCAGTTTCAACATTAATAAAGGATTGCGACTGGCGCGCCAGGTCTTGCTGGACGTCAATAATCTGGGGGTGCCGGCGGCGACCGAGTATCTGGATTTGATCACGCCCCAATACGTGTCGGACCTGATTTCCTGGGGCGCGATCGGTGCCCGCACCACCGAGAGCCAGGTACACCGGGAGCTGGCCTCCGGCTTGTCCTGCCCGGTCGGCTTCAAAAACGCGACCGACGGCGGGATCAAGATTGCGATCGATGCGATTAATGCGGCGATGAGCCCGCACCATTTTCTGTCCTTGACCAAGGAAGGCCGCTCGGCGATTTTTTCCACCCGCGGCAACGAAGACGCCCACATCATCCTGCGCGGCGGCAACAATCGGCCGAATTACGACGAAGTCAGCGTAGAGCAAGTCGCCGAAGGTTTGGTCGCAGCCGGTTTGCGGCCGAATATCATGATCGACTTCAGCCACGCCAACAGCTCGAAAAAATACGAGCGGCAAATCTTGGTCGGCCAGGATGTGGCCGATCAAATCCGCGGCGGCGACAAACGCATCATCGGCGCGATGGTGGAAAGCCACCTGGTCGGCGGCCGCCAGGATGTCGAAGAGGGCAAGCCGCTGGTCTACGGCCAAAGCATCACCGACGCCTGCCTGTGCTGGGAGGACAGCACAGAATTGTTACACCATCTGGCCGGTGCCGTGCAACGCCGCCGCACTGCCCATACTCACAAGGCTTAAATTCATGAAAATACTGGTAAACGGCGACAGCCGGGAAATCGGCGAAAACGCCACCGTTGCCGATCTGATTGCCGAGCTGGGCTTGGCCGGCAAACGCATCGCGGTCGAATTGAACAAGGAAATCCTGCCTTACACCCAGCATGCGACGCAGCGCCTGCAAAACGACGACAGGCTGGAGATCGTCCAAGCCATCGGCGGCGGCCAGGAGGATTTTTTCACGCTGGCCGGCAAACAATATCGCTCGCGCTTGCTGGTCGGCACCGGCAAATACAAAGATCTGGAAGAGACCCGGCTGGCCACGGAAGCCAGCGGCGCCGAGATCGTCACCGTAGCGATTCGCCGCACCAATATCGGCCAGAATCCCGGCGAGCCCAACTTGCTGGACGTGATTTCACCGGACAAATACACCATCCTGCCCAATACCGCCGGCTGCTACACTGCCGACGACGCGGTCCGCACCTGCCGTTTGGCGCGGGAACTGCTGGGCGGGCATAAGCTGGTCAAGCTGGAAGTGTTGGCCGACCAATTGACGTTGTTTCCCGACGTCGCCGAAACCTACGTCGCCGCCGAATTGCTGGTCAGGGACGGTTTCGATGTGATGGTGTATACCAACGACGACCCGATCGCCGCCAAACGCTTGGAAGAAATCGGCTGCGTCGCAGTGATGCCGCTGGCCGCGCCGATCGGCTCCGGCTTGGGCATCCGCAACCCATACAACATTTTGACCATCGTCGAAAACGCCAAGGTGCCGATTTTGGTCGACGCCGGCGTCGGCACCGCGTCCGATGCGGCGATTGCGATGGAACTGGGCTGCGACGGCGTGTTGATGAATACCGCGATTGCCGCTGCGAAGAATCCGGTGCTGATGGCCTCGGCGATGAAAAAAGGTATCGAAGCCGGCCGTGAAGCCTTCCTGGCCGGACGCATGCCGCGTAAGCGCTTCGCTTCGGCGTCGTCACCGATTGATGGGTTGTTTTTGTAGCGCCGACTGGTGTTCGAAGCTGTATCGGTCATTCTGGATCTATTGATCTTGCTGGTCGAGTTCGTCGGGTTATGCCTGAAATTCATTTTAAGGAAAGCGGGCTGTTCCGAACAGAGTGCGTCGAAGCTGGTGAATGCTTTGGGGTGGTTTCTGCTGGCAGTTTTCCTGTTGAGCTTGGCCGCTTTACTGATTAAGAAATTCGTGACGGCCAAGGCCCCTTGGTTCGGGCGTGATCCCTTGAAAGAGATAGGATATGCCTCAAAAATTCGGGCCGAACTTGTCGGTTTGGGCTGTGTCAATCCGACCTACCTTTGAGCCGAGGAAGCACGGTAGGATGTAAGCCGACAATCGTTGCTAAGATGTCCGATGAAAGTCAGCGAAATTTTGAACCGATTGCAAGTCGACGGTTGGGTTCTGATAGCTACCCGTGGCAGCCATCGCCAGTTTAAGCATCCCAGTAAAATCGGCCGCGTTACCGTCGCGGGAAAACCAAGCGATGATTTGGCGCCTGGAACGTTAAACAGCATTCTGAAGCAAGCAGGATTAAAGGAGTAAAACGATGCGTTATGCCGTTGTCGTTGAAAAAGTCGAGCAGAACTACTCGGCCTATGTGCCCGATTTACCGGGCTGTGTCGCTACCGGGCAGAGTGTGGAAGAAGTTGAACGTGAAATTCGCTTGGCGATCGCATTCCATATCCAGGGCCTCAGGGAAGACGGTTTACCGATTCCGTTGCCGACCAGTATTGTCGAGTATCTCGAAGTTGCAGCCTGATCAAGTCCCGCCCCATGTCCGATAATCAAGCCGACGTAATAGACGACGTAATCTGCTACTGCAGCGGCACCACCGCTCAACAAATCAAGCAACTGCTCGACGACGGCGTTACCGATCCGGAGCGTATCTCCCGCATCACCGGCGCCGCGTCGGGGTGCGGCGGCTGCGAGTTCGAGTTTCAGCAATTGATCGCCGCGTATAGCCAAGAGGGCTGATTCGGATGGCCTGCTGCGACGATCCCACCGAACCGAAGAAACTCGATCGCCGGGAACTGATTCGTTTGCAGGAGCAATACGGTGAGTTGGTGCGCGACCTGTTCACCGAAGATCCGGAACGGGTGATCCTGAAATTATTGAACGGCGCCAGTCCCTATCTGACCGAATTGGCCGCGTTGAACGCGCACCATGCCTCGGTCAGGCTCAGGGCCATCGAGTTGCTGGGCCATAACAGTGCCGCCGTGCTGCGCCAGATCCTCGATAAACAAGCCGGCAGCGAATTTGCCGCCGCTGCCCAAGCCCGCTTGGCTCAATTGCAACGCTAAACCACCATTCTTTCTCCCCCACGCCGCTCTGGCGGGGCCCGGCACGATCACCGGTAAATTCCTTGCTACAATGCCGCGCAATTGAATCCGGCACAGGTGGACGAATCATGCGATTGTTATTGGTAGAAGACGATGCCATTTTAGGCGACGGCCTGAAGGCCGGCCTGACCTTGGAAGGCTACGCGGTCGACTGGCTGACCGACGGCGCCCAGGCCGACGAGGCATTGAAGCTGAACCATTACGACCTGATCGTGCTGGATCTGAATCTGCCGCGGATGGACGGCATGACGGTTCTGAAAAACCTGCGCCGGCGCAAGGACAGCACGCCGGTGTTGGTGTTGACCGCCCGCGACGGCATTGCCGAACGGGTAGCGCTGCTGGATAGCGGTGCCGACGATTTCGTCGCCAAGCCCTTCGACTTGGCCGAGATTTGCGCCCGCTTGCGCGCGCTGGCCCGCCGCCACGAAGGCCATAGCCTGCCGTTGCTGGAGCACAAGGGTGTTACGGTCGATCCGGCCGCGCACCAGGTGTTCTACCAAGGCCAGCCGGTCGATCTGGCGCAAAAAGAGTTCGAAGTGCTCAGTTATCTGATCAGCCACGTCGGCCAGGTGATTTCCCGGGCCCGCCTGGAAGAAGCGCTTTACGCCTGGGGTTCGGAGGTGGAGAGCAACGCAGTCGAGGTGCATATCCACCATTTGCGGAAAAAACTCGATACCAATTTGATCCGTACCATCCGCGGCGTCGGCTACATCATCGACGACAACTGATGGCCAAACGCCTGCGGTTGGCGCCGCGTTCGTTGAAAAAGCAGCTATTGCTGTCGCTGCTGTCCTCTTTGCTGCTGGTCTGGGGCGCCACCGCGTATATCAATTACCGGCAAACCCGCGACGAAATCGCCGAACTGTTCAATGCCGAATTGGCGCAATCGGCGCGGGTGGTGCACGCCTTCGTCGAAAACATGCTGCGCCAGCGGGCTCTGACCAAATTGTGGGAGCGCGAGAAAACTCCCGAGCTATTCGACACGCCGATTCTCGGCCATAAATACGAACGCAAGATCGCCTTCCAATTGCGTTCGGTGAAAGACGGCGTGATCCTGCGCTCGGAGAGCGCGCCGGAGTTCGCCTTGTCGCTGACCCGTAACGGCTACAGCGAAACGCAAATCAACGAACAGCTCTGGCACGTCTTCAGTCTGAGTAGCGAAAACGGCGAGTACGTAATCCACGTCGGCCAGCGCGAGGATATCCGCCGGCAATTGGTGGAGAGTATCGCCGGCCAGCAAATCGTCGGGGTCTTGATTGCTCTGCCGATCTTGGGCTTGGTGATCTGGTGGATCGTCAGCCGCACGCTGTCGCCGGTCAACCGCTTGCAGCAAGAGCTGGCCAGCCGCGAGGCCGGCTACCTGCAGCCTTTGTCGGAACAGGGCTTGCCGGACGAGATGCGGCCGGTGGTGCAGCAAATCAACAGCCTGTTCGCGATGCTGGAACAAGCCTTCGCCAACGAACGCAATTTTACGTCCGACGCCTCGCACGAACTGCGTACCCCGCTGGCCGGCTTGCAAACCCAATTGCAGGTGGCGCAAAAAACCACCGATCCCGCCATGCGCAGCCAGGCCATCGCCAAGGCGCAGCAGGCCGTGGTCAGAATGACGCATCTGGTACAGCAACTGTTGACCTTATCCCGCGTGCAACACCAAGCCGGCATCGCCATGCAGCCTGTCGACGTCTATCAGACTTTGGCCGATACCCTGGCCGATCTGGACCATCTGGCGCACGCCAAGCATATCGAGCTTGAACTGCACGGCCAAGCCGGCCTGGCGGTGGAAGCCAATCCGCAATTGCTGCAAATTCTGCTGCGCAATCTGCTGGATAACGCCATCAAATACACTCCCGCAGGCGGTGCGGTGCGGACCACGTGCGGCCGTGAGGAGGGATGGGTTTTGATTACGGTAGACGACGATGGGCCGGGTGTGGCCGACGGCGAATACGAACGCCTGAGCCAGCGATTTTACCGTTGCGTGGAAACGGCGCATACCGCCGAGGGCAGCGGCTTGGGCTTGTCGATCGCGCAGCGCATCGTCGCGTTGCACGGTGCCGAGATCGGCTTTGCCAAATCGGCGATGGGCGGTTTGCAAGCCCGGCTGCGCTTGCTTGCTAAGTCTAGCCCCGGTTAGCGTGATCTGGACCGCCTGGCCATGGTTGGAAACGCAGCACTTTGCCGATTCTGCTTTCGGTCGCGATATGGTGTAATCGGCGCTTTTCGATCAACCCGTTATTAGGCCATGCCGAATTCCAGGACCGCTCATTTTTGGATTGCGCTATTTAGCGTTGTTGGATTGCCCGGTTGCGGCGATATCCCCGGCCTTGGCCAACCGGCCGCCAAGCCGCTGGCTGCGACGCTAACGGCGCCGGTCGATCTGCCGGCCTTGCACTTGCAAAATGTCGCCAGTTTCGATGTGTACCTGGACCGGAACCGGCTGCATGCCGTTTTCCTGGCGACGGCCACCGATACTAAAACGCCTTCTGTTGCCTACCTGCATTCCGACGATGGCGGCTTACACTGGTCGGCGCCGCAAGCCATCGCGCCAAGCGCCGGCCGGCCGATCGAATCCAAAGCCGGCAACGATATCCAGATCGCCGCCAGCGGCGAGAATCTGCTGGCGGTTTGGCAAGCCACCGGCGAATTGCCTGGCATGGGGCCGCTGGCCAGCGCCTATTCCAGCGATGGCGGGCAAACCTGGGCGGCCGGCGCCAAGCCGACCGGCAGCGATGCCGACCAGTCCCACCCCGATTTGCTGGCGGACACCGACGGCCGCTTCCATGCCGTCTGGCTGGACGACAGGGACGAGAATGGTTATCAAGGCCTGCGTTATGCCCGCTCCAGCGACGCCGGCCAACATTGGGAACTGGCGCAAACCATAGACGACACCAGTTGTTCCTGTTGCTGGAACCGCCTGGCGACCGGTGCGGACGGCGGGATAAATGCGTTGTATCGAGATATGGTGCCGCGCGACATGGCACTGGCACAGTCGGCCGACGCGGGAGCAACCTGGCGCCGGGCCGGCAGCGTCGGCGCCTTCGATTGGCGGTTCGACGGTTGCCCGCACAACGGCGGCGGTTTGGCGCTGGCCGATGACCGAACTTTACACAGCGTGGTCTGGACCGGCGCGGAAAACCGGGTTGGGTTGTATCATATGCAATCCAACGATAACGGCGCCAGTTGGACGCCGCCGCAACGTCTGGGCGAAGGCCCGGCGTTCCATGCCGATATTGCCGCCGGCTCCGGCCGATTGGTGGCAGTGTGGGATGCATTGGGGCCGGAGGGTTCGCGGGTCTATTTCAGCGAATCGGCCGATAGCGGCCGCAGCTGGTTACCGGCCCGGCAATTGTCGCCCGCCGCGGCATCCTTTCCGCGCATCGTGGCGACGCCGAACGGGTTTTTGGCGATGTGGCTGGAGCAATCGCCGACCGGCAAAGTCTGGTCGGCAGCCGTTTTACAATGAGTTCACGAATTTAAGAGGTGGTCATGCCCAAGTTAGACATAACAACAATAATAAAACCCGGCTTGCTGGCGCTCGCGCTATTGAGTCCGTTACCGGTTTTTGCCCATGCGATTCTGGTGAAGTCGCAACCGGCCAAGGACGAGACGCTGACCGAATCGCCGAAGCAAATCGATTTGTGGTTTAACGACGCGGTGCGCAGCGAGTACAAGGCGCTGGCCGTGATCGATAGCACCGGCAAACGGGTCGACAACCACGACGTCGAGCAAAGCCTGACCAACGGCGCCAATATCCACGCCACCGTGCCGACGCTGGCGCCGGGCGTCTATACCGTGCGTTACCGGGTGGTGTCCGAAGATACCCACATCGTTACCGGCAAGTTCGAATTCACCATCAAACCTTAATCGGCTTCAGTCATGACAATTCAAAGATTTTCCGCGTTTTGGGCGCTAGTCCTGCTGGGCGCCCTGTTGCTGAGCGGTTGCGACAAACTCGATTTCGGCACCAAACAATCCAACGCCCTGGGCAATCGGCCCGACCTGGATTGCATTATCGCCAACGACTTTTACGCGGTGCATTTCAGCGCCTATCTGCAGCCGGACAAGAACGACAAAACCGTCGACGCCAAAACCGCCTTCGTGCCGTTTTGCCAACAAATCCCGCGCGCCGGCAAAATGTTTTTCACCGCCGATTTGATCGATCGCGACATCCGCAGTACGCCGATCGGCATCCGCTTGGTGGAAGTCGAAAAAACCGGGCAAAAAGCGCCGGATGACATCCGCGAAATTCGCACCGTTACCGAAATTCCGGCCAAGCTCTATCCGAAAGGCGCCGTCGAGGCCCAAGCCGATGTCGATAAAACCGGCGACTATGTACTGTATCTGCTGATCGGCGATGCGATCGAGGACGACGATAAGTTCCGCGTCGCCTTGCAAGTCGGTGTGGCGCCGGACGGCCAGCAACCGCCCTGGCTGGCCATCGGCGGCGTCGCTGCAGCGATCGCCGCAGTGGCGGGCTTTCTGGTTTATTTGCTGCGCCGGAAACGCAAAGCCGCCGCAGAGCAGGAATAAAGCCGATGGCTAGATTGTGGGACATGTCGGCGTCGGCCGGCTGCAGGTATGTTTTGGCGATGGTTTTGCTTTCGGTTTCGAACTGGGCCGCGGCGCACGCGCCGGGTTTGAGTTCGATAGAGTTGACGATGCAAGCCGACCGCGTCGTCGCCAAAATGACCTTTGCTTTGCAGGACATCGAAGCCTTTTCGCCGATGGATACCGACCTGGATGCCGAGGTCAGCGCCGCCGAACGCGAAGCGGCCAAACCCGCCGTGGCCCAACTCCTGGCCGAGCAGACCCGGGTCAACATCGACGGTGCCGACGTTCTGCCGGTTGTGCCGGGTAGCGTGAATTACGACGACCAGAACAATGCCCATGTCGAATTCAGTTTCCAGCCGGCGCCGAAACGGCAATTGCTGATGCAGTCCAAGTTTCTGGCCTGGTTGCAGGACGGCCACCAGCAGCACTTGACCGTGCGCGATGCCGGCGGCAAACAAATCGCCGAGAAAATGCTGCGCCGCGATGACGACCAATTGCAGCTCGATCTCGCGGCAGCCACTGGCGCCGAGGTCGGCCAAACCGGTTCGACCTTTCTGGATTTTCTGAAGCTGGGCGTCGAGCATATCCTGACCGGTTACGACCATTTGCTGTTTCTGTTCGCGCTGCTGGCGGTCACCCACAGCTTCTGGCCGGCGATCAAAATCGTCACCTTTTTCACGATCGCCCATTCCATCACGCTGGCCTGCGCCGGCTTGAATCTGGTCGATTTGCCGAGCAGTTTCGTCGAACCGTTCATCGCTGCGACGATTGTGTATGTCAGCGTCGAAAACCTGATTCGCGGCGATCACCCCAAAGGTCGGGAATGGCTGACCTTCAGTTTCGGCTTGATCCACGGCTTCGGCTTTGCCAGCGTGTTGCGCGAGTTGGATATCAGTTCCGGCGATAGCGGCATCCTGATGCCGTTGTTGTCGTTCAATCTCGGTATCGAGACCGGCCAAATCGCAGTCGCATCCGTCGTCTTGCCGCTGATTTGGTGGCTGAACCACAAACCCTATGCCGACAAGTTTCTGAAAGGCTGTTCGGCGCTGGTTTGCCTGGTCGGAGCATACTGGTTTATCGAACGGACCCTGCTTTAATCGGTCACGGTGCGGCAGCGATGCGGCAATTGGCCGCAGTTTGCCGGTCTGGCTGATTCCTTGTATTTGTCGGACAATTTTTACAATTCGCTTAATTTTCGCTCCGCAGTTGCGTGCTATTTCCCAGAGCTGGCCAAAACGGATTTGTGATTGCTCGAAACCCACTGCCGCCTTTCGCTGCTGCGGGTCTGCGCGGAGTGCCGCAGCCGGCCGCCGGCGCCTATCGAAAGGAGCGTTCGTCTAATCTTGCGGTCTTGGCCAGCATAGTGGCGGCCGTCGCCGCGCTGCATTTTTTCGGGGTCCGTTGTTTGTTTTGCCCCAGTATTGCGCAGGCAGTCGCGCAACCCTTACCGCTACAAGTTTCCACCATCAAGATCCGGGCGGCGCAGACCGCGCCGGCCCGAGCCGCACCGCCGGAAACGGCCAAGCCGGCGCAGAAAAAACCTCAACCCAAGCCCAAACTGAAGCGCGTTATCCCCCAGGCGCCGGCATCCGATTTCTCGGTGTTGGACCAGGTCCTCGATCAAGCCCCGAAACCAGAAATTCAGACCAACCGGCCCGAGATTGCCCAGGATGTGGTGGCTGACGGCGAAAAACCGGTGTTTACCGAGGCCTACCTGAGTGCGGAGTACCAGCACAACCCGAAGCCGGACTATCCGAGCATTGCCCGCAGCCGGGGCTGGCAGGGTAAGGTGTTGCTGCGGGTGCAAGTCGACGCCGAAGGCCGTGCCGAAACCGTAGAGCTCGAGCAAAGCTGCGGCCACGAGTTGCTCGACGAGTCGGCGCTGGAGGCCCTCAAACAATGGCGCTTCGTGCCGGCCAAGCGCAACGATGTTGCTGTCGCCAGCTCGGTGTTAGTGCCGATCATATTTTCGTTGCAAGACGAGCCGCCGATTTCCTAGGCACCGTTTCATTCCAAGCCAAATCCCCCTTATTGCCAGTTGGGCCGGTTTCGCCGGCTGCCTGCAAGCGTGTGTGACAAAAAAAATATAATTCATATTTATGTTAAGATCGCCGCTCTCCCGGATGGGCGGGAGATAGCGCGCGGATCGCCGATTCGCGCCCATTATTTGATTTCGGATTGGCCGGCGCTGGTCGGTTGGGGGCGTTGTGAAGATAGTGAAATTGGGATTCGGGCTGGTGTTATTGGCATTGCTGATGGCCGGTTGCGGAGCGCCGGACCAAATCAACGCCAGGAATTTGCAAGCCGCCCACAAATCGATGAATCGCATCAAACAGCACCTGCCGCCGGACCGCCAGTTACCGTTCGAAGTGGCCTACTGGTTGGTGCGGGAGCAGCTCAAGCACGAAGCCGACTTTCTGAAAACGATAGACGGCAAGACCCCGTCGCAGTTGATCGAACTGGGGCAGGCCGCGTTCGGCGCGCGCAAATCTGCCGGCGACCCGAAATATGCGAGTTATCAAAATTGGGAGCAATTGCTTACCGAATCCGGCAAACAGCGCGCCGAGCTTGGTGATGCCGAACAGGCCGATCCGCGCGACAAGAAGGGCTATCCGCGAGTCGACTACAAAATGCACGCGATGTAACTACGGCATTTATGCGTCTGTTACTGGTCGAGGACGATCCGGCCTTTGCTGTACTGCTGGCCGCCGATTTGCGCGGCGCCGGCTACATCGTCGATACCGCTGGCGACGGTGAGCAAGGTGAATTCCTCGGCGCCACCGAACAATACGATGCGGCGATCCTCGATCTTGGTTTGCCCAAACTCGCCAGCCTGGACGTGCTGAAATGCTGGCGCGACGCCGGTAACGCCATGCCGGTCATTGTGTTGACCGCCCGCGATGCCTGGTACGAAATCGTCGACGGTTTCAAGGCCGGCGCTGACGATTACGTTTGCAAACCCTGCCATCCCCAAGAATTGCTGGCCCGCTTACAGGCGGTTTTGAAGCGGGTACACCATTCAACCAGTCCAGATTAACGGTGTTTGGCGTCGAACTCGACGAAGACGAGCAAACCGCGACACCAGCCGGCGGCGAGGCCCAACTGCTGACCGCGATCGAATTCAGGCTATTGCGTTACTTCATGCTCAACCCCGGCAAGGTGTTGAGCAAGGCGCAACTGGGCGAACACGTCTACAGCGATCGGCCGAGCCCGATAGCTGTTCGTGGCGATGAAAAACCTGCTAGACAACAACTACAAGACCGACCGGGGCCGCGGCATCCAGTCAGGCATGCCGCGCCTGGTTTGCGTCGGCTTTCAGTACGAGTTCTAACTCGGTTTTATCGGCTTTCACCTATTCCGCGGAGAAGGGGGCGTTTTAATGGCGCAATCCCTCCCGGCGTTTTCGCTTTGGTGTGCCCGGCGGCGCGGTCAAAACGCTGTCATCTTGCTTAGGCAAAATTCTGCTGAGCAGGGCCGGCAAGCGCGAAATATGAAATATTATTAAAACTTCATATTTTTGCTAAGATAGCCCTCGTTTGCGTGGTGCCGGTGCTGACGCCCTCCAAAGTCGGGCTGGTGCCGCCAAACCATCATTTCGGAGTGGCGCGCCGTTCGAACCAGGTTCAGTGTCCACCATAACCCTTTGCAGGCAGAGGTCACTATGAGCAAGTCTTTCAAGCGTTTTTTGTTAACGATATTAATGTTTTCGGCCGGTTCGATGCCAGCCTATGCCCATCCTTTCCATGAGGCCGGCGAAGCGATCGGTTTCGGCAGCGGATTGCTGCATCCTTTTTCCAGTTCGGACCATATCTTGATGATGCTTTTTGTCGGGTTGTGGATCTGCCGTAGCGGCCATGGTCGAGCCGTCGTCTCGCTGGCGCTGACGTTCCTGGCGTTGCTGTTGTTGGGCGGCGCAATGGCTTTGGTTCCGCTGGAGATTGCCCATCCCGAAACGCTGATGTACGCCGGCATTTTGGTGCTGGGCTTACTGCTGGCGTCGGGACGCCAATTGCATTGGGCTTTGTCGTTATCGGTGATTGCCGGCGTCGCGGTATGTCATGGATACGCCCATGCTTACGATATTTGGCTGGATAGCGACGCGCTCGGTTATACCGCAGGTTTTACCTTAGCGACTTTGAGTCAACTAGCGCTCGGCGTTGCCGCAAATCGGGCCATCCCGGCATTGCTGGTGGGGCCTGCCCGCAGGGACGCAGCCCGAATAAATTAAGCAATAATTTCAACTAAAGGAGTTCCGTTCAGCCAAGTTCAATCGCAAACCAGGAAATTTCGCTTTACCCCCATCGTTCAATTTAATTATCGAGAGTAAACATGTCATTCAAAAAAGTTTTAATCGCGTTCACCCTGTTTTTTTCAATGCTGGGCTTTTCCGGCGCGACCTTGGCCAAAGAAGCCAAAAAGAGCGTGCCTGAGGTATTGAAAGAAGTGGACGCCAAGATACAGGTTGCCTTGGACGCGATTCCTTCGGCCGATCCGACTAAAGTCGCCAGTTTGATCAAGGAAGTCGCAGAGAGCGCCAGCGAACTGAACGCCAACTACAAATTCGAATTCGAACGCGACAAAGTGGTTTTGAAAATGAAAAAAGCCAGAGAGTTGGCTAAGAAATCCGATTTCGCCGGCGCGGAACAAGAATTGAAAGAAGCCCGTGCAGGCTTTGCCGGTCTGACCAAATTCCAGTAACAGGAAGTCAGTTACAGCTGTTGCTATTTCATGTATCGACTAGGGGCGGCCTGAGCCGCCCTTTTTTTTGCGCGGCAGAACCGCCTCAGAAGTTGACGTTGATGTTGGTAAACCAGACATGATTGACCAAATCCGGCGCGCCGTAGTTGTGCACGTATTGCAGTTGGTAGCCGGTGTCGACGTTCAGCTCCGGCGTCAATTTATAACCGATGCCGAGGTAGCTGCGGTTCTGGTTGATGCCGGTTTGCACCGAACGCGCCAGGCGGCCGTCGTCCAACGAATTGAAATAGACGAAGAGCTCGTCTATGGCTATCAGGTAGGCTTTGGTGTCGGGTATCGAGTACACCAAACGAACGCGGTGGCGCATGCGGTGGGCGACGTTGTCTTCTTCGGAGAAAAAGCGTTGCTCCAGGCGGAAGCGATACTGAAAATTCCACTCCGGCGACCAGTTGTCGACCCATTGCAACTGTTGCATGGCGTCGTTGGTGGCCAATTCGAAATCGGTCTGCTCGTTGTATTCGCCTTGCCAGGTGTAGCCGGCCCAGAGTTGCAGCTTTTTGGTCAGCTTGTAACCGACCAGCGGCCGGACGATGATTTGGGCGAACTGGTCGTTGTCGGTCTTGGTTCTGGGCGCCAGTTCCAAAAAAGCCAGATAGGGGCTGCCGCCGAAGTCGGTTTGGTAAGTATTGCTGATCCAGACGCCGAAATCGTCGCGGACCGGGCCGGCCGCCGCGGCGAATGTTGCCGGCAACAGCAGGCAGGCTGCCGTCCGGCGTGGTAAAAAATTGCGCATAGTGTTCGCTTGCTGAAATGGATAAATGCCGCTACGTCTTGCTGCAGCAACCGCTCACCCTAAACGAACGAGGCCGTCGCTCAGAACGCCTGGTTGGCGAACGGGTTGAAGCTGGGTCGCACCACGACGTTGAAACCGAATTCGGTGGCTTGGTGGCAGGCGTTGCAGGCAGCGGTAAGCTTATCGTAATTCGCGATAAATGCCTGTTGATTTTTGGCTTTCACGGCTTGATCCAGCTCGGCCAAGGGTTGGTCCAGATACAGCGCCAACAGATCGGGAATCGGTTGGCGAATCTGTTTGTGGGTCGGGTGGTATTTGCCGGCATCTTCGATGCCTTCGTGCAGTTCGTCGACTTCGTAAGCAGCCAGATCCCAATTTTGCGCCTGTCCGGCAAACCATAACTTGGCATGGCGGGTGGCGGTTTGGGCCATGATTTCGCCCAGGCCGGGTACGAAACCGGCGGTCTCCTGCTCATGCCGTTCCGGATGGGCGCAGGCGCCAAGCAAGCCTGCCAGGATTAAAGCCGTAAACGGTTTTGGGAATGTCGCTTTCATAAATGTTTCCTGGTAGTAATGGTGACGGGATCGAGCCACGCTATTCGCGCAGCATCGGCGACAGCTTACGACGGGCTGCCGTCGGTGCGCGGCTTTAGCAGCCGCGGGATGTAGTAGGCGGCCAACGCCAGGCAAAGGCCCAGCACGCCGAACACCACGCCCAGCCCTTTGGCGCTGCCGGCATTGGCTGCCGACGGCGGCGGCGCCATCGCTACCGTCAACGGCATATGCAAGGCGCTGGTTTCCGGCGGCGTGTGCAAATCGGAGTCCTGCACCGACAGCACGGCTTGGTATTTGCCGGCGGTTTTGAAATCCACGCTGGCCGTCAATACGCCTTGCTTGACCACGGCCATCGGCACTTCGGCGATGACTTGACCGTCCTCGCGCAAAATCTTCAGGCCGACCGGTTTTTTCCGCACATCCAGGTCCAGCAGGTCTACCGCGATTTGGGTTTTGCCGACCCGCGGCAGATCGACGCATTCGGCCTGCGGTATGGATTTATCGTCCTTGGCCTGGTTCGGGTCGAGTTGATAGGCGGAAAAATTGACCACGTAATAGTCGTTGGTCAGCATGCAACCGTACAGGTCGTAATTGCCGTCGGCGCCTTTGCGGTTGCCGCCCAGCGGTACCGACGCCTGCGCTTGGCCGAGGGCGGTAGCGGCCAGGATCAAAACAGATAACATTTTCATGGCTTGGCCTCCGGACTCGCCGCTGCGGCGACGACGGTAAACTTGGAGATGCCGCTGACCACCAGCCCGTCCTCGGTAATCACCCGATAGCGGACGGCGTAAGGGCCGGGCGGCAGGGCTTGGGTGGTTGCGGTTAGTCGGTGGCGTTCGCCCAACACCAGACGGGTGTCGCCGTTGTCGACCCGTTTGCCGTGGGCATCGACCACGACGACCGACGGCGAGCGTTCGCCGACATTGCCGCTGAACCAGAATTTGACGGTGCCATCGAAATTGCTCACTTCGGCGTCGTTTTTCGGCTCCGATTTCAGCAAAACGCCTTCCGCCAGAGCGTTGGGGCCCGCCAAAACCAGCCATATCGGGACGAGTAGATCTAACAACTTGGGCATGGCTTATCCTCAGGGCAGGCCAAAAAAGCCGGCGATGAACAACACCAGCGGATCGGACAAGGGGTGAAAGAAACCCAGCGTAATGACGGCCAGACTGATGACGAAAATCCGGGTCCAGATCGTCAAATCCAGATCCTGTTTGCGCCACATCAGGTGGAATGCCAACCAACTCAACAGCCAGACGCCGATGGCCAGGGTTTCCTTGCCGGTGTAAGAGCCGATGCTGCCGTCCGGCCCCTTGCCTTGCGAGCCGGGAATCCAGTAACCGTAGCTATGCACCAGCTTGTCCAGGCCGGGCGACAGCCGGGAAATATGGTGGCTGACCATCAAGGTCAAAAACGCTAGCAGTAACGCCAGGCTGGCCGCCACGACCGGGCCGGACCTTAGCGCTTGAATATTCGATTCGGATTGTTGTTGCATCAGCCGTTCCCGGTTCAAACGAAGCGCAGTTTGGCCAGTACCAGGCCGACGACGAAACCGAGCATCAGAAAACTCCACGACACCAGAATCGTGATGCCGACGAAGCGGCACAGGTCGCGCCGGGTCTGCATCGGCAAGCCGTAGTAATACAGCAGCACGGTGGCGGACAGCATTAACGGGAACGGAAACAACGAGACGAATTCCTTGAATTCCATCAGCACGTTGTGGATTGCCGGCACCCGCTCCAAGATCCAGTCGCGAGGGCCGTCCTGGCCGCGGTAACGCATGTAGATCCAGTTACCGCTGATCGCGCCGGCCAAGTTCAGCAGGGTGGCTACCAGTAGCCAGCGGCGCAACGACTCCAGATTGACGTGCATGCCTTTGATCAACGGTAAGGCCCTATGCGTCAAATAAGTACCGACGACCACCGCCAGAATAGCGCTGAGGCCGTGGATGCCGGCCTTGACGCTGTAGGCGCTGGGAAACCAGAAATTGGCGAGCGGTAAGCAGAGTAAAAGGGCCAGCGCAATCCCCACTTGCGTGCGAATCACGATTTTGCCGAAATTGTCATGTGTGTAATGTCCTGTGGACATTCAGCCTCTCCCTAAGAATCGCGGCCGGTAACCCCGGCTCTTTTCATGAATAACCCGCTTTGCCGCTGGCGCGGTGCGGGTTCCGCTTGCGCTATAATCGCCGGCTCCTATAACGACTATAAGAACAGGAGCTTGCTGTGGAACGTTTTACTATCTCTCTCAGCGACGAGCTGGCGGCGGAATTCGACCAATGGATCGCCGCCCGCGGCTATTCCAACCGCTCCGAAGCCGTCCGCGACCTGTTGCGCAAGGAAATCGAGACCAAACGGCTGAAACAGGATCAAGCCATCTACAGCATCGCCACGCTGTCCTATGTTTACAACCACCACGAACGCAACCTGGCGGAGCGCCTGACCGGCCACCAGCACGACGCCCACGACCTGGTGGTATCGTCGATGCACGTGCATCTGGATCACGACGACTGCCTGGAAACCTTGTTTCTGCGCGGGCTGACCGCGCGCATCCGCGGGTTTGCCGACAAGCTGTCCGCCGAAACCGGCGTCCGCCATGCCGCGCTTAATCTGGTACCGGTCAAGTTGGCTACTGTCAGCCACCAGCACGACCACCACGGCCATAGCCATTCGCATATTCATCCGCATAGCTGAGCCGGTTCGAAACCGCTGCTGCGGGGCATAATAAGACATTTTATTTATTATTCATAATTTTTAAAAATGTGATATGTATCGTATGATTCCTGGCCTATTCGTCTTAACTGGCATTTGATTTGAATTTTGCAGGCTGTTCGCGTCGGTAAACCATGAAATTGCGCCGTTCCCGCTCCCCATCCGAAGTGTTGCCCGCTTGGCTGCGGCTGCTCGGCTTCGGTTTGCCGTTACTGGCGGTGGCGGTCTGGTTCGGTGCGCAATTTTTCGGGTTGGACGCGCTGGGCTGGAACAACGGCTTCAACCACCCGCTGGCCGGGTGGGACCATTTGCTGGCGATGCTGGCGGTCGGAATTTGGGCCGCGCAATTGCGCGGTCATGCCGTCTGGATGCTGCCGCTGGCCTTCGTCGGCGTGATGAGTCTGGGCGGTTTGGCCGGCGCCGCCGGGATCACGATACCCAGCGTCGAAGGCATCATTCTGTTGTCTTGCGCGGTATTCGCTTTGCTGATCACGCGCAAGATTCGCTTCAGCGGCAAAATCAACGTGCTGATCGTCGCCTTCTTCGCCTTTTTCCACGGCTTTGCCCACGGCCAGGAAATTTCCACCTCCGCCAGTCTGATTTCTTACACGCTGGGCTTTATGCTGGCGACCTTGCTGCTGCACGGTGCCGGAATTTTGGTCGCCAAGTTGGTGGTGCTGGCCGCGACTTTTCTATTGACCGCGATGTTTTCGCAGTCGGTATGGGCCAAAGCCGGCCCGACCGAAACGGCCGAGCCTGCCGCTTCGACACATTTGCAGGCGGATGCGGGGTTTTACTCCGCCAATTTGGCCGGCTACGGGGGTGACTGGGACTTGGCTGGCGAGAATTCTCATAGCGCGGCGGCGAACAGTAGCGCCAAAGCCGCTCTAGCCAAACCGCCCGCCGGGTTTGCGGGCGCTGGAGCCGAATCGGTTGCGGCGTGCGTATTGCCGGTGCTTGATTGCTTTGCTGTGGCGCTGGCCGATATGGCCCGCAATTGCCTGAGCGGTTTTAAACAGCGCTTTCCGGATATCAACCAGACACCGGGCACCCAGCTGCTCAGCAGCGGTGTCGGCCGCACCTCGCCGCCGCTATCCGTGTCCGCAAGCCCCGCCCCGATTTCTTTAGCGTTTCGCTCCACCCCTTCCGTATCCGCTGAATCCATTCAGCAAATCCGCGCCGAATCTTTTGGCGCCGCTCCCGACACCCGAATTTTTTACCGCCTGCACGCGACCGCCTTTTGCGCCGCCGGCAACGGCTTGGCCCGGTACTGTCTTGGCGCCGGCCGTTCCCGCTCGTTTGCCGCGAGCAAAACCGCTTTCCACATCCAATCCGGCTCGAGACCGGTGTTCATAACAACCACGACCGCAACGATATTCGCACTATGAGGAAGAATATGTACCCACTACGCCTGTCCCGGCGCGCCGCGCTGTTTCCCAAAACACTAATGGCCGTCGGCCTGGAAATCGCCCTTGGTCTGGCCGGGGCCGACGTGTTGGCCGAGCCGGCGCCGGATACGGCGGATACGATCGCCGTCGCCGCTGCCGAAGAGGCGAAGCCGGCAGCCAAAACCGTCAAAAAAGCCAAAAAAGCGGAAAAGTCGGAAGAGTTGGAAGCGGTGCAAGTCGAGGAAGACGGCCGCGGCAAAAATCTGATCGGCATCGCGCCGTCGGCCTCGCAAGGCGAAGTCAGCCAGAAGCAATTCGAACATCGGCCGTTCTCGCGTAACGGCGAGCTGATCGAAGTCGTGCCTGGCGCCATCGCCACCCAGCACAGCGGCTCCGGCAAGGCCAACCAATACTTCCTGCGCGGTTTCAATCTGGATCACGGTACCGACTTCACCACCTTCGTCGACGGCATTCCGATGAACATGACCACCCACGCCCACGGCCAGGGTTACATGGACATCAACAGCATCATTCCGGAGCTGGTCAAGAAAGTCGAATACGGCAAAGGCCCCTATTACGCCGAGGTCGGCGACTTTGCCGCCGCCGGTTACGCCAAAATGTTCACGATGGACAAACTGGATCAGGGCATTTTGAAATTCACCGCCGGTTCGTTCGATTATTACCGGACTTTGGTCGCCAACTCGATGAAAGTCGGCGACGGCGATTTGCTCTATGCCGGCGAATTCAATCTGTACGACGGCGTCTGGCAAGTGCCGGAAGACTCGAAGAAATTCAACGGCCAGTTGCGTTACACCCTGGGCGGCGACGATTGGGGCATGTCGATCAACGGTAAGGCCTATACCAACAGTTGGACGGCGACCAACCAGATTCCGCAAGCGGCGATCGACAACGGCAGTCTCGGGCTTTACGGCAGTATGGACCCGACCGACGGCGGCGAAACCAACCGATACAGTGCCTCCGCCAGTTTCTGGAATCAGGGCGGTAACTGGAAAAACGACGCCAATATCTATGCCTTGTATACCGACCTGAACCTGTTTTCCAATTTCAGCGGTTTTACCCGCGGTGCCGGCGGCGACCAGATATTGCAATCCGAGCGTCGGGTGCAGACCGGCGGCCATTTCGAACACACCCGCTACAACAAATTGTTCGGCTTCGAAATGGATAACAGCGTCGGTCTGCAATTCCGCAACGACCAGATCATGGATTTGGGCTTGTACGAAACCGAAGCCCGTCAAATCGTCAATACCGTCAGTCGCCACAATGTCGGCGTCACCACGGTCGGCACGTACTTCAAAAACACCACGCACTGGCACGATAAAGTCCGCACCATTGCCGGTTTGCGCGGCGACTTTATCAACAATGACGTCGAGGTCGCCGCCACCGGTAGCGGCCTGGCATCGACGATTGCGGCCAACTCGGGCAGTCGCGGCAAGGTTATGGTCAGCCCGAAAATCAGCTTGGTCTTGGGGCCCTGGTACGACACCGAGTTTTTCTTTAACGCCGGTTACGGTTACCACTCCAACGATGCCCGCGGCACGACCCTGCAAGTTAATCCAACCGATGGCAGTCCGGTCGACTCGGCCGCCGCCCGCATTCGTCCCGCCGCCTGGTCGCGCGGCGGTGAGGCCGGTATTCGCAGCAACTATGTGCCGGGCCTGAACAGCACCTTCGCCTTGTGGTGGCTGGAATCCAGCCAGGAACTGGTGTTCGTCGGCGACGCCGGCACCACGGAAGCCACCGGCAAATCGCACCGTTACGGCGTCGAATTGACCAACTACTACAAACCGTTCGATTGGCTGACGCTGGATGCCGACTTTGCGTTGACCACCGCCAAATATGCCGACAACAATCTGTATATCCCGAACTCGGTCGGCCGGGTGGTTTCCACCGGCGCCACGATCGAAGCGCCGAACGGCTTGTTCGGCTCGATTCGCTTGCGGCATTTCGGCCGGGTCTATCTGGACCGCGATCCGGACACTAACGTCGATTACTGGTCCGGCGATACCAACATCGTCAACCTCAGCGCCGGTTACAAGCAGAAACGCTACAAATTCGAGATCGATGTGTTCAACATCCTCGGCTCACAAAGCAACGACATCGCCTATGCCTATGAATCTTCATATCCGAACGGTTCGCCCAACCAATTCGGCATCCTGAAGCATCCGGTCGAACCGCGCATGTTCCGCGGCACCATTACCATCAATTTCTGAGGTGAGCGGCATGACAATTCGACTTCCGGCTTTCGGGCTGGCGTTGTTACTGCTGGGGTTGATAGCCGGTCGGGCGGACGCCCATCCGCCCGGACTCAGCTCGCTGGATCTGGTCCTGAAACCGGACCATGTCGAGGCCACCGCAACCTTTGCGTTGCAGGATATCGAAGCCTTCGTAGCGATGGATAGCGATCTGGACGCCGAAGTCAGCGATGCCGAACGCGAAGTGGCCAAGCCCGCCATCGCCAAACTGTTGGCGGAACAGTTGCGTATCGCGGTTGACGGCGTCGAAGTGCAGAGTCAGCCCGGCCCGGTCAGTTACGACGGCAAGAACAATGCCCAGGTCGAGTTGCAGTATCCGCTGGCGGTGCAACGCCAGTTGCGAGTGCAATCCGGATTTCTGGCATTGCTGCCGGACGGCCACCAGCAGTACTTGACGGTACGCGATGCCGCCGGGAAGTCGCTGGCCGAAAAGATGCTGGGTCGCAACGACGACCAATGCCTCCTGACACTCGCCGCCGTCGCGGACTCGGCAGCCCCCCAAGCTGCGTTCGCGGCGTTCGGCGACTTTTTTAAGTTGGGTATCGAGCACATCCTGACCGGCTACGACCACCTGCTGTTCCTGTTCGCATTATTGGCGGTGACGCATAGTTTGTGGCCGGCGTTGAAGATCATCACTTTCTTTACCATCGCCCATTCCATCACCCTGGCCTGCGCCGGATTGCGGCTGGTCGAACTGCCGGCCAGTTTCGTCGAACCCTTCATCGCCGCGACGATTATCTACGTCGGCATCGAGAACATTGTCCGTGGCGACCAGCCCAAGGGCCGGCACTGGCTGACCTTCGGTTTCGGGCTGATCCACGGCTTCGGCTTTGCCGGGGTGTTGCAGGAAATGAACATCTCGGCGGCCGACACCGGGATTTTGTTGCCGCTGCTGGCGTTCAACTTAGGCATAGAAAGCGGACAGATTGCCGTCGCGGCGCTGGTGCTGCCGTTGATCTGGTGGCTGAACAATCAGGTCGCAACGGCCAGCCGGTTTTTGAAGGGCGGCTCGGTTGCGGTCAGTGTGATGGGCGCCTTCTGGCTGGTGGAGCGGACCCTGTTGTAAATACAACCGAACGGCGGATTTACGGACCTGCCTCGATACTCCGGTTAAATCCGCCGGTAGCAATTCCAAGCCAAAATAGTTTTTCCGAGTCGAGGCGGGTTATTGCTGTCAATGTCAGAAGACGACTGCACTACTTGGGTGGGTGGGTTGCTCATGGCTGGTGATTTTGGAGTCGGAATGATTGGCGGCTTTGATCGGAATCGGCGCAGTGCTAGCGTAGAAAAACCATCCCCTCCCGTATACCTCGCGATTAATTTCTATAAATCGCGTATTTCCCCTGACCGGCCACCGAGCATGCCGGTAGTGAATTAGGGCTTTTGGGCGCAGCGAACTGGCCTAATCGACTCGTTGCTGTCTACCGCTTAATCTGATTCAATGTCGGCTATCCGATAGTTGCCGGTCAAATCAATTGATCTGCGGTGATATACAGAAGGGAAATTCATATGCGGAACAATAAATTATCGTTTCGAAGATCATTTTTCGGTAGTTATACGGAAACCATCTGATTACTAATTAGTAGACCTATTGGGAGCTAAGAATGACGCTTCATTTCGAACGAGTACTCTTCGTCGTAGCACCTCGCGATTCGGGCAAGAGCACAGCCTTACGTTCTCTGTTCCAGGATCGACGCCTTGGTACAAGTGGAGAAGTTCCGAGTTCAGATCAACGTCGCTTGAATGAGGACTATTGGCTGAGCAACGAGCGGCGACTGTACTTGCGCCTTACTTCACCTCACGAGTCAAACGAATCAATGGATGAGTTCCTTGAGAAGTCTCGTCAGAAGATGCCTTCTGGCCGGTGGTGCATGGCCGCACCATTGCAGCCAGACGCCTACAAGCAAATGCCGGATGTAGTGGCATCAGTTCGCGGCTTTGTTGCCGCGTTTAGACCGGAGCGGACTCGGGTTGCCTTTCTGTCCCCCACCCGGCACGGAGTCGAGGTGCCTGACTTCGTTCCCGGTAGGGATCTCCGTGATGAGCTCCATTTACTTGGCGGTGTTGAGGTCTTATGTTTGGACGGCCGCCGCCGGGGAGTGAATGGACTCACTCTCGCCGACTTCTTCGATTTCAGTTGAAGAGGCCTAACCAGTCGCTCAAGCCGACTCAGGTCGGCAAGCCGCTGCTAGTGGATCATCTTCAACGTTAGTTTGACAACATGAAGACCTCAGGTTTTGTTGAACACCCGGCACTTACGCCATTATTGCCACTCATGCAAAGCTACATGCTAAAAGGTTTGGCTGCGCAGAAAGAGGGAACAATCAATTTTGAGGCTAGTGTGCTTGAAATCTACGCAGCAAGTGTTCTAGAAAAGGTTGGCGAGATTGATAACGCCGTTGCATCTATTCGTCTTGCGATGAACTTTATTCTTGATTTGGATGTGACTGCAGACGTAACGTCAAACGTATATCGGTACCACTATGAGAACTACATATTCAGGAGTGTCGGCATTGCCGACCGGGCACATAGGCTCGTGGGCGCATCTCTGAAGTTGAATGCTGCAAAGTACGAAAGCTCTGGTGGCATTAAATACGTACAGGCGCATGTAAAGTCCGATCACCCTGAAATCTATACCGCACTCACAGCCGTCTCGGATGCGGCAAAACCCAACAAATCGCTACGCAATGAAATTATCCACTCCACTGCATTTTCAAATAGAGAACTAGGGCTGTTTTCTGCAATTGAAGTTATTGGCCTTGACGTGCAGTCTGATATTGACGTTAAGGAATTGAAGTTGGACTATTTCTCAGAGGGCGGAGCCCAAATTGCAGTAAACCTCTCAGAGGTCATCACATCCGTACGTGTCTTGCTCGATTCTCTTGCTAAAACCTATGAAACAGTAAAACGGGGTCAGGTCTAGCTTAGTAGCATTGGTTGCACTACGACCATATTCTGTTCATGGCCCGACGGATCAAAATCGAATTCTCAGGCGCGCTTTATCATGTGACTTCCCGCGGTGCGGCGTATAACGGTTGGCGTAAGGCGGTGCCGAATTATCGAAGGGTTTTTATACAAGGCGGGTGTTATGCTTCACAGTGAATTTGCCGGAACGCCGTCGTAGTTTTTTCGGTCAACAACCTTTTGGATCGGGAATATTCGGCATTTTTCCTGCAAGCGGGGCGGACGGTTTATGGCGAGATTTCTTATAGCTTCTGAGCGTTGGCGCCAGCAGAGCCAGTGCTTGATCGCATAAAAAAGCCCGCCAGGCTCCCGAGCCTGGCGGGCTTTTTGTTGGTGCTGTCCGGTTTTGCTTATGCGGCTCAGTCGGTCAGGCCGCCGATGCCTTCCACCGACCAGTTTTCGAAGTCGGCGGCGCCTGAGGTGTCGTCGCCTTTTTCGTATTGGATACGGCAGGCGTAGTGGCGCAATGTAGCCGGACTGTCCTTGCCGCTGATTTCTACGTCGGCATTGACGATGTATTCGTAATTACCCAAGCTCCAGGCGTTGGTCGGCTGCGCGGCGAAAGTCAGGTTTTGGCCTTCTTCCGCGTTTTGCTTGATGTGGGTGTTGCAGTGGCCGAAGGCCATAGCGGTCATGTCGGTGCTGATCGCCATGGGATTGGCAACGTCTTTGCTCTCGACCAAAAACAGGTCGGATGCGGCGATGTCGTACATGAAGGGCAGGAAAAACTTGATTTGGATGGCAAGCAGACCGGCCAAGCAAACGGCGAATATTATAATTTTCTTTTTATTCATGGCTTAGGGTGGTGTTTTTTAGGGTGTTTTTTCTTTGAATCGGCAGCGATTCTAACAAAGATCGCCTGGGCTAGGAAATGCCGGCCCTCGAAAGCTAATTTACCTCGATTTGGCCGATGTCCAAGCGGTAGCGGCAAGAAAATCCTTTTGTCGTCAAGCGGATAAATGCGGCCTGATTTTAGGGGATCAAAACCGCCGCGCCCTGGATTCGGCCGTTTTTCAATTGCGCCAGGGCCAGGTTGGCCTCGGCCAACGCAAAAGTTTGGACGTGGGTTTTGAGCGGTGCTTGCGCGGCTATCGCCAGAAAGGCTTCGCCGTCCTGGCGGGTCAGGTTGGCGACCGAACGTAGCGTGCGTTCGCCCCACAAGATCGAGTAGGGAAAGGCCGGAATCTCGCTCATATGGATGCCGGCACAAACCACGGTTCCGCCTTTCACGACCTGCCGTAGCGCTTCCGGTACCAACGATCCGACCGGTGCGAACAGGATTGCCGCATCCATCGCGTGCGGCGGCGGCTGGGTCGAATCGCCGGCCCACTCGGCGCCGAGTTGCCGGGCAAAATCCTGGCCGGCGCAGTCGCCGGGTTTGGTGAAGGCGAATACGCGCCGTCCCTGCCAGACGGCGACCTGGGCAATGAGGTGGGCGGCGGCGCCGAAGCCGTATATGCCAAGGGATGCGGCATCGCCGGCGGCGACCAGCGAGCGGTAGCCGATCAGGCCGGCGCAGAGCAGCGGGGCGGCTTCGCTGTCGCCGTATTTCTGCGGCAGCGCGAAACAGTAATCCTGTTCGGCGACCGCGTATTCGGCATAGCCGCCATCCAAGGTGTAGCCGGTGAAGCCGGGGGCTTCGCACAGATTTTCCCGCCGGCTCAGGCAATACCGGCATGTGCCGCAGGTATGGCCCAGCCACGGCACGCCGACGCGCTGACCGACGCCGAAACGGTCTGCCCCGGAGCCTTTGGCAATCACTTCGCCGACGATTTCGTGGCCGGGAATCAATGGTAATTTGGGTCGGTCCAGTTCGCCGTCGGCTATGTGCAGATCGGTGCGGCAGACGCCACAGGCGCGGACTTTCAATAACACTTGAGTGGCCGCCGGAACCGGCAAATCAATATCGGTCAGGCGCAGCGGGGTGTCGGCACGCTCCAGAATCATCGCTTTCACGGTTCAGCCCTCAATCCGGCCAGTTCGGCCAATTGCCGCCGGAATTCACTATTAACCTCCGCTGCTGGCCGGTCGGCATTGTTATCGAACACTACGCTACCGGCGGTTTCGTCGGCCTGTAAGGCTTCCAGGTTCCGGCGGGCGTGCTCCAGTACTTCCAGGCCGGCTTCCGACGCATCGTTGCCGGCGGTCTGCCGCTCGATTATCCGCAGGTGCAAGGTAGCAGGCTCGGCCTCAACCGAGACCAAAACAAATCCGGCGCCGAACTGTGCCGCCAGCTCCCGAAACGGCCGGCGTTGATCGTATTGCAGAAACGCGGCATCGACGATCACGCCGAAACCGGCGGCCAGCAAATTCCGGCTCAGTTCAAGCAGCCGATCATAGGTTTGCCGGCTGGCATCGGCCCGGTAAATACCGCCGCCGGTCGCGGACCGGCTGGACGCCAGCGGCTGCAGGCCGAACAGGCGTTTGCGCTCGACGTCGGAGCGGAGCCGGATCAAGCGGTATCGCTGCGATAACCATTGGGCGACGCGGCTTTTGCCGCTGCCGGGCAGGCCGTGCATCACAATCAGCGCCGGTTTGCGTTGCGTCAGGCAGCTGCTCGCCAGTTCCAGGTAGGCCAGACACTCGCGTTTGGCGGCCGGGTCGCCGCTCTGCGCCAAACGAAAGCCGGCGACTTTGGCCCGCACCGTCGCCCGGTAACTCAGGTAAAACCGCAGTAGGCCCAGGCCGGCATAATCGCCGTTGTGTTCCAGATAAGCGTTCAGAAAGCGGTAGGCCAGATCGCCGCGGCCGCGCTGCAATAGGTCCATCACCAGGAAGGCGGCGTCGTTGATCGGGTCGATCCAGCGTAGTTCCGGCGCAAATTCGATGCCGTCGAAGGGTACCGGCCGCTGGCGTAACAGCACGATATTGCCCAGATGCAGATCGCCGTGGCATTCGCGAATGCGGCCTTGTTGGCGCCGCTCGCCGATCAGGGCCGCACCGGCAGCGTATTCGGTTTCGCAGGCGGTTTCCAAGCGGTCGAGCATCTGCCAATCCGTCGTTTCGAGCAGCGACCGCAATTGCTGAAAATTTTGTCTGACCGGGGCCATCACCGTGGCCGGCGTACCGTAAACCGAATCGGCTGTTGCCGGGGGAAGTGCGGCGTGAAACGCGGAGAGGCTTTGAGCCAGGCGGTCGAGATGTTCCGGCGCCAGCGCTTGGCGGCAGAACAGGTGGTCCAGGGTTTTACCCACCGCAAAACGACGCATTTTTACCGCATATTCGATGGCCGGTTCGCGGCCGATTTCCGGTTGTTGGGCGCTGCCGCCGATGGCAACCGTTGCCAGATAAAGAGAAGGCGCCAGACGCCGGTTCAGTCGCAGTTCTTCGTCGCAGAAAAATCGCCGTTTGGGCAGGTCGCTGAAATCCAGGAATCCCAGATCGACCGGCTTTTTGATTTTATAAGCATAACGGCCGGCCAGCAGCACCCAGGAAATGTGGGTTTCGAGGACCTCGACCTTGCGGACCGGATGCGGGTAGCGTGCCGGATCGCACAGGGCCCGGATCAGCTGCGGATATTGCGTGGTCATGGCTGGCACTCTCCCGGCGTTACAGCGGTTTGCGGCCGATTCTGACAGATCGGCGGAATCCCGGCAAAACCGATTTGGCGGTGCGATCAGGGCGCCGCCGGGGCCGATTTTGTGCGCGAATTGCTTGAACTACTGCGGCTAAAGTTACGGGATAATTGAGTTTTCGAATATAATTCCGCCCCGTTTACGTGGCTTTTGATGCGGCCGTAACGGCTTTGTTCGGGCGCATCGTCGGTCGACCCCAACCACCGTGCCGGCTGGCACTCAGCGCTGACTTAATATGGATATCTCAATACTCGTCAAATCCCTGATCCTCGGCATTGTCGAAGGGTTAACCGAATTCCTGCCCATTTCCAGCACCGGCCACTTGATTCTAGCCGGCGATTTGCTGAATTTTAACGACGACAAAGCCAAGCTGTTCACCATCGTGATTCAGGTTGGCGCGATCCTGGCCATTTGTTGGGAGTATCGGGCCAAGATCGGTTCGGTACTTAGCGGCCTGGCTACTGAGCGGCAGGCGCAAAAGTTCGTGTTGAATCTGGCCATCGCCTTCGTGCCGTTGGCCGCGCTGGGTCTGTTGTTCGGCAAATTCCTGAAGGCGACGCTGTTCAAACCGGTGCCGGTGGCGTTGGCCTTCATCGTCGGCGCCTTCATCATCATCTGGGCCGAAAAGCGCGAGCACAAAGTCCGGGTCGAATCCGTCGACGATTTGTCGGCGCTGGATGCGTTGAAGTTGGGGATTGCCCAGGCTTTCGCGCTGATTCCGGGCATGTCGCGCTCCGGCTCGACCATTATCGGCGGCTTGCTGTTCGGCTTGTCGCGCAAGGCTGCCACCGAGTTTTCGTTCTTCCTGGCGATTCCGACGCTGGTGGTGGCCAGCGCCTACGACTTATATAAACACCGCGGTTTGCTGCAAGCCGATAACGACGTGTTGTCGTTTGCGATCGGTCTGGCCGCCGCTTTCGTCAGCGCGTTGGTGGCGGTGAAGGGCTTGCTGCGTTACATCAGCCACCACGATTTCATTATTTTCGCCTGGTACCGGATTGTGTTCGGTATCGTCGTGTTGGCAACGGCCTACAGCGGTCTGGTGCAGTGGACCGTTGATTGAGGTTTTCCGCCACGCTTGCGGCGGGTTTGGTTTTTTGATCTTTAACATTGAAGGGTAGGTTATGGCGTTGCCGTTGTTGATGATAGTCATCGGTCTGGTGGTATTGGTCTGGAGTGCCGATATTTTTGTGGAAGGCGCCGCGGCGATCGCGCGTTTTCTGGGCATGTCGCCGCTATTGATCGGTATGGTGGTCATCGGTTTCGGCACCTCGGCGCCGGAATTGACGGTGTCGGCCTTATCGGCCTGGCAAGGCAATCCGGGTATCGCTTTGGGTAACGCCTACGGTTCCAACATTACCAATATCGCTTTGATCCTGGGTACGGTGGCCTTGATCAGCCCTATCGTGGTTCACTCGCAAATCATCAAGAAAGAATTGCCGGTATTGATGGGCGTGACGGTATTCGCCTTCGGCCAGCTCTACGACGGTAGTTTGTCGCGGACCGATGCCATTCTGGAATTGACGGTTTTCGTTGGGGTAATGACCTGGATGGTGCGTCAGGGCCTGAAGCAGAAGGTTGACGTGTTGGCCGACGAAGTGGCGGAAGAGTTGGCAGAGCACACTATGTCGTTTGCCCAGGCCACGATCTGGGTGGTTAGCGGCTTATTGCTGCTGATGATCAGTTCCCGGCTGTTGGTGTGGGGGGCGGTGACGATTGCCCAGAATCTGGGCGTCAGCGATTTGATCATCGGCTTGACCGTCGTCGCGATCGGCACCTCGCTGCCGGAATTGGCCTCATCGATAGCCGCGGCCCGTAAAGGCGAACACGATCTGGCCCTGGGTAATATCATCGGTTCCAATCTGTTCAATACCTTGGCCGTGGTCGGCTTGGCCGGCGTGATCCATCCGATGTCGATTCCGGTCGAAATCGTCAACCGCGATTGGCCGCTGATGGCCTTGCTGACCGCGTCGCTGTTTGCGCTGGGTTATGCCGGCAAGCGCGAGCAGGGCCGGATCAACCGTGTCGAAGGCGGCGTGCTGTTGGCGGTTTACGCGGCTTACACGCTTTATTTGATCGACACCGTGGTGAGTGCGTAACTATGTCTTTGGAAAACCGTTTGGGGCATTTCGCCTACCGCTGGGGCAATTGGCTGCTGTATTCCCCTGTCCTGGTGCTGTTGGTTTCAGTGCTGGCGGCTTATTGGGCTTTGCAGTACACCGGCAACCACTTGACCGTGAATACCGATACCGCCGAATTGATTGCGCCGGATGCGCCGTTTCAACAAAACCGGCGCAAATTCGAGCAGCAGTTCGGCCAGGAAGTGCATACCCTGCTGCTGGTGATCGAATCGTCCAGTCCGGAACTGACCAAAGCCGCGGCCCGGCGCTTGGGCCGCGAATTGCGCGCCGATACCGAACATTTCACCAAAGTCTATCGGCCCGACGAAAACGAATTCTTTCAACGCAACGGCCTGTTGTACCTGGATGCCGACAAATTGCAGGATTTCTCGGTCACACTGGCGCAAGCCCAGCCCTTCATCGGCCGGATTTCGCAGGATCCGAGTCTGAACGGTTTTTTCTCGATTTTCGAGGACGCGCTGAACGCCGAAACCAAGACCGAGGAAGTGCCTATCGACTTAATGTCCTTGATCGACAAAGTCAGCAATTCGTTGCACAAGACCCTGAACGGCGAGACCGACCTGCTGTCCTGGCAAAAATTGATCGCCGAAAACAAAATCAGCGAAGAGCAGTCCGACAAGGCCTTTATCTTCGTCACGCCCAAATTCGATTTCAGCCAGATTCTGCCGGTCGAGCCGGCGATTGACGTGATCCGCAAGGCGGCCAATAAAATTCAGGACCCGAACATGCCGGCCGTCAAAGTCTGGATCACCGGCGAAGTCGGCCTGGAGCACGACGAAATGGCCGGCATGAGCGAGGGTACTTTCACCGCCAGTATTTTCTCGGTGGTGTTGGTCTGCGGCATTCTGCTGGTGGCGTACCGCTCCTGGCTGCTGATGCTGGCCACGCTGTTGACGCTGGCGCTGGGCATGGTGTTTTGCGGCCTGTTCGCCTCGGTCGCGGTGAAACAGTTGAACCTGATTTCGGTGGCCTTCGCCGTGTCCAACATCGGTTTGGGCGTCGAATACGCCATCCATTTTTGCCTGCGTTACCGGGACAATCTGGATCTGCACGGCAGCGACAAAGGTAAGGCGATCCGTTCCGCCTTGCTGGCGACCAGCCCGTCGCTGATTTTATGCGCCGGCACCACCTCGATCGGTCTGTATGCGTTTATTCCGACCGATTACCAGGGCATCTCCGAGCTGGGTTTATTGGCCGGTACCAGTTTGTTTATCTGTCTGTTCGTCACGCTGACGGTATTGCCGGTGTTGCTGAAAGTGCTGCCGAATCCGCCCTACCACAATCTGCACGGCGAGCAGCCCGGCGCCTCCAAGTTGTCGCTGGCCCTGGCCCACTTTACCCTGCACTACGCCAAGCCGATTTCGTTTCTGACCCTGGCCGGCGCAATCGCCGCGGTGTATTTCGTGTTCCAGGTCAAGACCGATTTCAATCCGCTGAATCTGCGCGACCCGCATACCGAGTCGGTGGTTGCCTTCAAGGAATTGATGAAGGAGCGGGAAACCTCGCCGATGACATTGACGGTATTGGTCAAAAGCGAAACCGAAGCCAAAGCCATGCAAACCAAATTGGCGGCCCTGAAAACCGTCGATAAGACCGTCAGCCTGTTCGATTTCGTCCCGGAAGACCAGGAGGAAAAGCTTGGCGTGATCGACGATATGGCACTGGCGCTGGGGCCGCAAAGCCAGTCGTTTCCGCAATTGAAAAGCGGCGCCGATCCGTTGCCGGCCATCAAACGCATGATTGCGGCGATCGACGCCAATCTGCCGAAAAAGACCAAGCCGGCCGACATCGAGTCCTTGAGCCGCTTCAAGCAGGAATTGCTCGACGTGCAGCTGGAACTGGAAGCGCGGATGCAGCCGGATCGCGGCGTGTTCATCGAGAAAATTCAGACTTCGTTGCTCGGCACGCTGCCGACCGTGATGAACGAATTGCTGACCGGTTTCCGTGCCGCGGAAATCGTACCGGAAAGCATTCCGGACGAGATCAGGGAGCGCTGGCTGAGTAAGGACGGCTTGTACCGGATCCAGATTTTCCCGAAAGAAGATTTGAACGATCTGGCCAATCTGCAGCGGTTCATCGTCGACGTGCAGGCCGTGGCGCCGAACGCGACCGATTTGCCGGTGATGTATTGGGAGTCGATGAAAGCCGTGATCGGCGCCTTCCAGGAAGCGATTATCATCGCTCTGGTGGCGATTGCGGTGCTGCTGATGTTCATCCGCCGCAGCGTGGTCGATACCCTGCTGGTAATGGCGCCGCTGGTGCTGGCCGGCTTGTTTACGATGGCGACCACGGTGTTTACCGGCACGCCGATCAATTTCGCCAATATCATCGCCCTGCCTCTATTGATGGGCTTGGGTGTCGATAACGGTATCCATATGGTGGAAAAACTGCACCACTCCTTGTCGGAAGAACAAAATATTTACCAATCCAGCACCGCCCGCGGCATGTTTTACGGGGCATTGACTACAATTTCCAGCTTCGTCGGCCTGGCGTTTTCGCCGCACCAGGGGATTTCCAGCATGGGTCTGGTCATCACCATCGGTATTTTCTGGATTATGACGTGTACCTTTATCGTGTTGCCGGCGATCAGCAAGTTGGTGCTGAAAAAAGCCGACCACGCTGCCTGAGCGCAAGTCCGGCCAAGCTGGACTAGACTTAGGCGGTCGCGTCCGCCGGGCCGGTCCGGCGCCAATTGGATTTAACTTTTTGTTGTAGAGGCAACCATGTTTGTAATCATCGGTTATGTGGTCATTTTGGGCTGCGTGTTGGGCGGCTTCCTGATGGCGGGAGGACACCTCGGTGTGCTTTGGCAGCCGGTGGAAGTATTGATTATCGTCGGTTCGGCGTTCGGGGCCTTTTTGGCGAGCAACTCGCTGACGGTCAGTAAAGCGGCCATGGCCGGCGGTACCGCCACCTTGAAAGGCAGCACCTATACCAAGGATTACTACATGGAGCTGTTGATGAGTTTTAACGCATTGAGCCAAAAGGCGCGCAAGGAAGGCTTGCTGTCGCTGGAAAAGGTTGTGGACGATCCGGAAGGCAGCTCGATATTCGGCGAGAAGGTGGTTCACGATCACCATTTGATGGAATTCATCTGCGACAAACTGCGTTTGATCCTGACCGGGGTCGACGTCAACCAGCTCGAAGACATCATGGACGCCGAGATCGAGGTCCACCACGCCGAGGGTAACGAGCCGATCAAGGCCGTGCAAAAAGTCGGCGACGGCATGCCGGCTTTCGGTATCGTCGCGGCGGTCATGGGGGTGGTGCACACCATGGAATCGGTGGGCATTCCGCCGGCCGAACTGGGCAAACTGATTGCCGCGGCGCTGGTCGGTACCTTCCTCGGTATTTTGGTGTCTTACGGCTTTATCGGTCCGGTGGCGTCGGTGATGGAAGCCCGCCTGGAAGAAGAAAGCAATGCCTACAAATGCACCCAGAAAGGCCTGTTGAATTGCGCCAAAGGTACTTCGCCGGCGATGACGGTGGAATTCATGCGCACAGCGATTCCGCATTCTGCCCGGCCCTCCTTTGCCGAACTCGAAGAAGCCTTGAAGGGCGGTAAATAAGGGGTAAGCGAGCATGGCCGAACAACCGATAATCATCAAAAAAGTCAAGAAAGGCGGTCACGGCGGCCATCACGGCGGCGCCTGGAAAATCGCTTACGCCGACTTCGTGACGGCAATGATGGCCTTCTTTTTGTTGATGTGGTTGCTCGGTACCACCGATGAAGTCACCAAAAAAGGTATTTCCGAATATTTCCAGAATCCGTTCGGTATAGCGATAGCCAATAACCCCGGTGAGGGCTCCGGCGACCGCACCAACATCATCCAGGCCGGCGGCCAGGATTTGAAATCGCAGGACGAAGGCCAGGTGCACCAGGGCGAAGCGCCGCCGGCCGAACCGACACCGGAAGATATCCAAAAACTGGCCGAGGAGCAGGAAAAAAAGAAGCTGGAGGAGTTGCAGGAAAAAATCGAGGACATGCTGGAAGCCAATACCAAGCTCAGCGAATACAAAGACCAGATCAAGCTGGAGTCGACGCCGGAAGGCTTGAAAATCCAGATCGTCGATGCCCAGAACCGGCCGATGTTCAAGCTGGCCAGCTCCGGGATCGAAAGTTACGCCCAGGCCATTCTGCGCGAGCTGGCGCCGGTCATCAACGAGCTGCCGAACAAGGTTTCGATCAACGGCCATACCGATGCCCTGCCGTTTCCAAGTAACCGCACCGGCTATTCCAACTGGGAATTGTCCAGTGACCGCGCCAACGTCGCCCGCCGCGAATTGAACCAGGGCGGCCTGAACGACGATAAGGTGTTGCGCGTGGTCGGCTTGGCCTCGAGTATTCCCTATAAGCTGGAGAATCCGAACGATCCGATGAACCGGCGGATATCGATTGTGGTGATGAACAAGAAAACCGAAAACCAGGTGCTGCACGACGGCGCCGATCCGACCGCATCGGAGGCGACGCCGAGTTTGCCCAGCGTCTCGCCGACGGTGCAGCAGAACATCAAAGTCACCGGCCCGCCGGCTACGCACTAGCCGCTTCCCGCTGCATCTATAGCCGTGCAATTGCTGAAAGCGGCGATCAGCCAGTTGCTGGCGCTGGCCGGCGTCTGGTTGGCGCTTCGTCTCTGGCCGGACATATTGGAAGCGCGCTGGGCGCCGGCGTGGCAAGCTGCGATTGCGGCGCTGTTATCCCGCCTGTTACGGCAGCCTTTGTGGTGGCTGCCGATCCATCTGCTATTTTTCCCCGCCGTGTTGTTCGCTGTCAGCCTGCAGTTGCCGGCCTGGGCTTATCTGGCCGCGGGTTTGCTGATGGCTTTGGTATTCTGGGGAACGGCTGGCGGCGACGTGCCGCTGTTTTTGTCCTCGCCGGCCGTCGCAGCAGCCTTGCGGGATATTGCGGTGCGGGAGCGGGCCCACGCGTTTATCGACCTGGGTGCCGGCGTCGCCAGCGTGGCGGCGCCTTTGGCTGCAACCATGCCCGAGTTGCGGGTGACGGCGCAGGAACGGGCGCCGCTGCCCTATCTGGCGGCGCGTTGGCGGTGCCGGAAGCTGGTCAATGCCACGGTCGCCGGCGGCAGTTTCTGGGATTGCGATTTGGGTCGGTTCGATCTGGTGTTTGCCTTCCTGTCGCCGGCGGTGATGCGGCGCCTGGGCCGGAAACTGGAGCGGGAAATGCGGCCCGGCAGCCTGTTCGTGTCGTCGTCGTTTCCGCTACCCGATTGGCCGGTTAGCGCTGAAATCCATCTGGCGGACCGGCGCGCTACTCGCTTGTACTGCTATCGGATCGGGGAGCGGCACGGCTAAGGCCGGCACTCGAATTCCGGCACCAAACTCTGCAAGTCGGCCAAAAGCGCGGCGTTATCGCGGCAGGCGCAAGCCTGTTGTAAGGACTCGATTCGCTGGCTCCATTCTTCGCTGTCGTAAATCCGGGCTTTGGCCAGGCGCAGCTTCTCGTGGCCGGTCGGCAGCAGTTGTTCTTGTTCGTGAAACAGCTCCTCGTACAGTTTCTCGCCGGGGCGCAGGCCGACGTATTCGATTTTGATGTCGGTGCCCGGCTGTTTGCCGCTGAGGCGGATCATCTGTTCCGCCAGATAGCTGATTTTGACCGGCTCGCCCATGTCCAACACGAAAACTTCGCCGCCCTGGCCGATGGTCTCGGCCTGCATGATGAGTTGGCAGGCTTCCGGAATGGTCATGAAGTAGCGGGTAATGTCCGGATGAGTCACGGTGACCGGACCGCCGGCCTGGATTTGTTCGCGGAACAAGGGCACCACGCTGCCGGCCGAGTCCAGGACATTGCCGAACCGCACCGTCGTGAAACGGGTGCTGCCGCGGCGATCCAGATTCTGGCACAGGATTTCGGCGGCGCGTTTGGTGGCGCCCATCACATTGGTCGGGTTGACCGCCTTGTCGGTGGAAATCAATACAAAGCGGGCCACTCCGGCGGCCATGGCGGCTTCGGCCAGGATTTTGGTGCCGATCAGGTTGTTATGCAGCGCTTCCCGCACCTGGTTTTGCAGTAGCGGCACGTGTTTGTAGGCAGCGGCATGAAACACGATTTCCGGCTTCTGCTCGCGAATCACCCGCTGTACCGCGACCGGATCGGCAACGTCGCCGAGCACGGCAACCCGCAACAACTCCGGAAAGCGCCGCTGTAATTCGGCGTCGATTTTGTACAGGTTGAATTCGCATTGATCGAACACGATCAGCTTGCGCGGCTGGGTTCCGGCCAGTTGTTTGCAAAGTTCGGAGCCGATCGAGCCGCCGCCGCCGGTAACGAGCACGGTCTTGCCGTGCAAGTGGCTCTTGATTCCCCGCCAATCCAGCTTGATCGGCGTGCGGCCTAGAATGTCCTTGATCGATACGTTACGCAGTGCGGTCTTGGCCACGGCACCGCTGAGCAATTCCTTGACCGACGGCAGGGTTTTGAAGGGTACTTTACTGGTCTCGCAGATTTCGACGATGCGCTGCATTTGGGCGTCGCTGGCCGATGGCACCGCGATCAGTACCACCTCGATATCCCATTGCTTGACCAGAGCCGGAATCTGGCTGACATTGCCGGCAACCCGGATGCCGCGAATTTCGCGCCTGAATTTGGCCGGATTGTCGTCGGCAAACACGACCGGCACGTAGCCGCTGTCCGGCGTGGTCAGTAGATCGCGGATCAGCATTTCGCCGGCGGCGCCGGCGCCGACGATCAGAGCGCGGCGGCCGATCCGATCGACGAAGGCGCGTTCCTTCCAGAACCGGTATACCAGACGCGGCACGCTGAGTAGCGAGAACAAGGTCAGTACGTAAAGCGGCACTACCGAGCGCGGCACGCCCGCCAGCCGGTCGTACAAGAACAGCGACGAGGCGATCAGAAAGATGCCGGCCAATACCGCCTTGCCGATCCGGATTAGATCCGGCAGCGAGGAAAAGCGCCAGACCCCGCGGTACAGCCCGAACACCCAAAACAGCGTGACTTGAATCGCCATCACCAGCGGCAAAAACAACAAGGCCGGGTAAAAAAATTCGTCCGGGATCTGCTGCAGATTGAAGCGCAACCAATAGGCGCCGAACCAGGCCAGCGGGATCATGCACAGGTCGTGCAGAAAAATGGTAGTGCGCGAGCGGAAGTGGAAGGTCACGATGCGACGAACCCGGTGCGGCCGGCCTGGAAACGGTAGGCCAGATAGAGTAAGGGCAGATAAGCGGAGGCCAGTGCGGCCAGGGCGTGGGACGGATGCAAAAAGGCCCAGGCCGAGCACGGCAGCAGCCAGCCCAGATTGATGGCCCAACAAGCCATCAGTACCGGCGAATGGCCGTAGCGTTTGGCAGCGTGCTGGTAAGTGTGCGAACAATGCGCCGCGTACCATTGCTGGCCGCTAATCAGGCGGTAGGCCAAGGTATAACTGGCGTCGACCACGAACAGACCGAACAGGATCAGCCCGCAGTACAACAATACCGCCGCCTGTTGCGCGGCCAGCAAGATCAGCAAGCCCAACACCAGGCCGACGAAACCGCTGCCGACGTCGCCCATGAAGATTTTGGCTTTCGGCCAGTTCCAGCACAAAAAACCGGCACTCGCCGCGGCCAGACCGGCGGCTAACGCGCATAGCGCGCGGTCGAGGTTTAGCAGATAGCCGGCCAGCGCCAGGCAGACGAAGACGGCTTCCGAGGCGGCGATGCCGTCGGTGCCGTCCATGAAGTTGAACAAATTCAGCGCCCAGACCAGAAACAGAATGGCGAGCGGATAACCGAGCCAGCCTGGATTGAAGAAGCGCAGGCCGAGCATGGCGTCGAACGGTGCCGGCACCAACAGCGGCGGCAAGCCTTGCAACAGGCTGACGCCGCATGCAGCAGCCAACAGGTGGATGGCAAAGCGCCAGCGCGCGGCCACGCCGCCGTGGTCGTCCCAGAAACCGACGCCTGCTACCGGCAGCGCCGCGGCCAGCATTGCAAAACGCTCTGGGCCGAGTTGAGCGGTCCAGAACAGCCACAGGCAGGCCGCGCTAAAACCCAGTACGATGGCCAAACCGCCGCCGCGCGGGGTCGGTACGCTATGCGAACTGCGCTGATTGGGAATATCCAGAACTTGATTAGCGAGCGCATAGCGGCGGATCAGGCCGGTCAGCAGCGCCGACAGCGCGAAAATAACGCAGAAAAGTAGCATCACGCCCGATGGCTTAAATAACGAATGATCTCCGGCAAGGTGTCGCGGAGCGTATGCTCGGGCTCGTAGCCCAAATCGCGGCGGATTTTAGCAGACGAATACCAGGCCGAGCCGGTTAATTTATCCAAACTGTCGCTATCCAGCGGGAAACGCCGCCCGGCGAGACGGCCGTAAAGGTCGCCGAATTTGGCGGCTGCCTGCAACAACGGTAACGGCAGCGACCCGCTAACTGGCGGCTTTCCGAGCGCGGCGCGGATCAGGTCGTAGATGTCGCGGGTGGAATAGCATTGGCCGTCGGTCACGATATAGATTTGGCCGGCGGCTTGCGGCCGTTCAGCGGCCACTATCGCCGCGGCGGCGACATCGTCGACGTGCACCATCGAGCGGCGGTTGCCGGGCGGTAACGGCGGGAACAGGCCTTTCCGGATCGCCTCTATCATCCGCGGCAGGTTGCCTTTGCCGCTGTTGCCGTAGACCATGCTGGGCCGGATCACCACCGGATGCAGCACATAGCCGCCATGCAAAACCAATTGTTCGGCGGCGTATTTGGACTGGCCGTAAGGATCGGTGGCCGGCGCTTCGGCGGTTTCGTCCTGCGGTTGCCGGTTGTCTTCGCCCGCCGCCTTGACGCTGCTGAAATAGACGAAGCGCTGCACGCCGGCCCGCTGCGCGGCGATCAGAAGTTTGCGCGTGGCTTCGCTGTTGATTTGTCGGTACTCCGCCGCGTCCTGCCGATTCTCGGCCAGCGCATGGGCTTTTCCGGCCAGATGGAACACTGTATCGACACCGGCACCGAGCAGGTCGGGCGCGTCCGCAGCGGTCGCCAGATCCCAATAAAAATCGGCGGCGTCGGAGCGGCCGGCGCTGGCCACGGTATAGCCAAGTTGTTTTAATTTGCCGCAAAGTACGCCGCCGATGAAACCGGTGGCACCGGTTACCAGCGCTTTATGTCCGGCCATTAGCGGGATCAGCGTTTGTCGCCGTGCTCGGCAAATACGTCGGCTTTGCCTGATTTGTCGAACGAAACCACTTGGTAGGCATCCTGGCGCCCGCCCATTTCCATGCCGGGGCTGCCCATCGGCATGCCGGGCGCGGCCAGACCGGTGACTTGGGGTTTGGCTTGCAGCATTTTTTGGATGTCGCCGGCCGGGACATGGCCTTCGACCACATAGCCGTCGACTATCGCGGTATGGCAGGACGCCAGTTTTTCCGGGACGCCGTAGCGGGCTTTGATCGCGTCCATGTCGTCGCTGATCACGTCCTTGATCTTGAAGCCGCTTTGTCTGGCGTGTTCCAGCCATTTGCCGCAGCAGCCGCAGGTCGGGCTGCGATAAACGGTCATTTCCGGGCCGCCGGCCGCGGGTTGTTCGGCGCAGGCCGAAAAGCCGAATGATGCCAAAACCAGGATTGCCGTCGATCTAATCGATTTCATAAATACCTCTTTATTCGCCGTGCAGCGTGACGATGATGTTGCGGCTGCCGGCGTGGTTACGGTGCTCGCATAAATAGATGCCTTGCCAGATACCCAGTGCCAATTGGCCGTCGCTGATGGGGATGGACAGAGAACTCCCCAGAATGACGGTTTTAATGTGCGCCGGCATATCATCGGGACCTTCGAGCGTGTGCCGGTAATAGGGTTCATTTTCGGCCACGGCCCGGGAAAAATAACTTTCCAGATCGCGGCGGACGTCGGCGTCTGCGTTTTCGTTGATCGCCAGCGACGCCGAGGTGTGTTGCAGAAAAATGTGGGCCAGACCGATTTCGATCCGGTCCAGTTCCGGCAGTTGGCTGACGATTTCCCGCGTCACCAGATGGAACCCGCGCGGTTTGGCGGTCAGTTGAAGACGTTTTTGCAACCACATGCCGCGGTCTCGATCGAACGCGCCGCGTCAGGCGCCGGAGGCGTGGTATTGCGGACTCAATTCGCGGACCGCATCGACCATGGCCTTGACGTGCTCCGGATCGATATCCGGCAATATGCCGTGGCCCAGATTGAATACATGGCCGGAACCGTTACCGAAGCCGGCCAGCACGTCGCCGACTTTGGCGCGGATCACGTCGGGTTTGGCGTAGAGCGTGATCGGGTCCATGTTGCCCTGCAACGCCACCCGGTCGCCGACTCTGGCCCGGGCCTGACCGATATCGGTCTGCCAATCCAGGCCCAGCGCATCGTAGCCGCTGTCGGCCATCGCCTCCAGCCACAAACCGCCGCCTTTGGTGAACAGGATGGTCGGAATTTGTTTGCCGTCGCGCTGGGTTTGCAACAAGTCCCTGACTTGCCGGGCATAGCGCAAGGAAAACTCCAGATAATCGGCATGGCTGAGCATGCCGCCCCAGGTGTCGAACACCATCACCGCGTCGGCGCCGGCGGCGATCTGCGCGTTCAGATAGGCGGCAACCGCCTGCGCCAGGGTGTCCAGCATTTGGTGCATCAACTGCGGCTGCTCGAACATCAGGCTTTTGACCTTTTGAAAGCTCTTGCTGCTTTTGCCTTCCACCATATAGGTCGCTAGCGTCCACGGGCTGCCGGAAAAACCGATCAGCGGCACCCGGCCTTGCAAATTGGTTTTGATCAGGCGCACCGCGTCGATCACGTAGCGCAATTCGGCTTCCGGATCGGGGACTGCCAAGTTGGCGATGTCGGCGGCGGTTCGAACCGGCCGGGCGAATTGCGGGCCTTCGCCTTCCGAGAACGACAGGCCCAGACCCATCGCGTCGGGGATGGTCAGAATGTCGGAGAACAGAATTGCGGCGTCGAAGCCGTAGCGCTCCAGTGGCTGCAAGGTCACCTCGCAGGCCAATTCCGGATTGGTGCACAGTTGCATGAAACTGCCGGCTTTGGCGCGTACGGCGCGGTACTCCGGTAAATAGCGTCCGGCTTGGCGCATCATCCAGCTTGGGGTGCGTTCGACCGGTTGTCTCAACAGGGCGCGCAGGAATAAATCGTTTTGTAGTTGGCTCATGTTTCGGTGGGATGGTATGAATCAGCGGCGGCTTTCTTTTTGCACGGCACGAAAGCGTTTTTCCAGCGCCTGTTTGAATTCGTTGGGCATGACCGCCTTGAATTGTTGCGCCTCGGCGGCCGTGGCAAACGAGCCGTAAATCAGCACGTATTTTTCTTGCTCGCCTTTGTTAATCGGATAGTAGGTTAACGCATCGCGGTAGTCGGCGTATTTTTTCAGAAAGCGGGTGACGGCGGCCTTGTCGGACAGCACCATGACCTGCAAGGTAAAGTTATTCGGCGGCTGGGTCATGATCCAATCGTCGCCGCCGCCGTCGGAGATCGGTTTGCCGGGTTTGCGTTCGGCCGGTTTTAGCGGAGCCGCGGGTGTTGGCGGCGTTGCCGACGCAGGCGCGGGCTCGACAGTGGCTTTAGCAACGGCGGGTTCGGTTGGGGCCGGTTTTGCCGGGGTCTCGGCGGGAGCCGGTGCAGTAGTCGCCGTCTCGGCGGCCTGGTTTGGCGCGGCCGCCACCGGCGTTTCGGTCTTGGCTGGCGCCGGGGCTGGTTCGGTAGGCGCAACGGCTGCGGCCGGCACCGTTGCCGGAATTTGGGGCTGGCTCGGCGCTTGGTTTGACGCGGCTGGTGGCGCTGGAGCCGGAGGTTCGGCAGCCGGAATTGCCGGCGCAGCAGTGTCCGGTTCTGTCTCCGCCGGTTGCGGCGGCGCTAGCGGAGTCGGTTCGGCTGCCGTCGCTGGCTGCGCCGGCTCAACCGGTTTGGCCGGCTCGGGCAAGGCAACCGGTGGCGGTAACGGCTGCGGCGCCTGTTGGGCAGGCAACAAGCTGAACCCGACATAACCCGCTCCGGCCGCAATCGCGGCAATGCCCAGCCACAGCCCGGTCCGGGCGGTTTTACGGCTTTGGTAGTGGGCCAGCTTGGGCAGCTCGGCCAGAATCTTGCCCGGAATGCCGTGGGTGTCGCGATATACCTGCTCGACCAGGCTATCGGTGATGGCATTGAACGACAGCACCGCGCCGGGTTGTGCCGACAAATTCTGTAAATATTCGCCGCATTGTTTGCGGCTCAACGGCGGTAACTCGATGAAGTGGCATTCTTCGACCACCTTGTCGGTGCCGCTTTTGATGTGAAATTGGTCGTGGTTCATCGCGAACACCAGACGCAGGCCCGGAATCGAGTCGGCCAATTCGATCAGCATGGTCAGCAAACCGGGGCCGAGTTCGCCGGCGTCGTCGATCAGCACCACCACTTTGCGCCGGGCGCAGGCGTCGCGCAAGGCGTTGATGTCGAAAGCGGAAGCGGTTTTCAGCTTCAGGTCGCGCAGCGACTCGACGATCAGGCTTTCGAAACTGGCGTTCGGCGTGGCTTGCAACAGGGCAACGTCCCACAAGTCCTTGCGGTTTTGGCGGACGGTTTCCAGTAGCGTGGATTTGCCGATGCCGGCCGGGCCGCAGACGATTAACGACTGCTGCAGGTTTGCCAGCAAATGCACCAGCAAGTCGAGTTTTTGCGAACGCTCCAGCGTGATCAGCGCGCGCTCGGGGCTGTTATTCACCGACCGGCGTTGGTAGCTGTAGGTGAGGTCGTCGTTATCCAGCATAGCCGTTTAAGGTGGCTTGCAACTGGGCCAGATCGACGTTGACCGGCAACGACGCCTTGCCGACCGCTTCCAATAAAATCACCCGAATCTTGCCGTCGACGTTTTTCTTGTCGACCGACATCAAATCGACGTATTGCTCGCTGGTCATCTCGGCCGGCGGCGTCACCGGCAGTTTGGCAGCTTTGAAGAGGGCGACGATCCGCGCCACGTCGGCGTCGTTCAACCAGCCCAGGCGCCGCGATAAATCGGCGGCGAAGCAGGTGCCGATCGCGACCGCCTCGCCGTGCAAATATTGGCCGTAACCGCAGCCGGTTTCGATGGCATGGCCGAAGGTGTGGCCCAGGTTCAATGTGGCGCGCACGCCGGATTCGAATTCGTCTTCGCCGACCACCTCGGCTTTGTTGATGCAGGAGCGCTCGATGGCATAAGCCAGCGCGGCTTTGTCGCGGGCCAGCAATTGCGGCAAGTTGGCTTCCAGCCACTGCAAAAATGCCGGGTCGCGGATCAGGCCGTATTTGATGACTTCCGCCAAGCCGGCCGACAATTGGCGGTCGTCCAATGTATCGAGCACGTCGGCGTCGGCGATCACGCATTGCGGCTGATAGAAGGCGCCGATCATGTTTTTGCCCAGCGGGTGGTTGACGCCGGTCTTGCCGCCGACCGAGGAGTCGACTTGCGCCAGTAATGTGGTCGGAATCTGGATGAAAGCGATGCCGCGCTGGTAGCAGGCCGCGGCAAAGCCGCCCATGTCGCCGATCACGCCGCCGCCCAGTGCGATCAAGGTGGCGTTGCGACTAAATTTGTTGGTCAGCAAGCCGTCGAAGACTTTTTCCAGATAGTGCAGGGTTTTGTATTGCTCGCCGTCCGGCAGCACCACGCTATCGGTTTGATAATCGGCCAAGCCCGCCAGCACTTTGGCCAGGTACAACGGCGCAATCGTTTCGTTGGTGAGGACCAACACTTGCTTGGACCGGATGTGCCGGCGCAAGAGCTCGGGTTGCTCCAGCAGCTTGGAACCGATATAGATCGGATAGCTGCGCTGGTTGCCTAAATCAACTCGCAATTCTTTCATGGTCTTCCAGAGCAGCCTGATACTGCTGCAAAATGGTTTTGACGACGGTTTTGGTGGGCAGCACGCCGGAATCGATTTTGAAATCGGCGCACGCGCTATATAAAGGGTCGCGCTCGGCCAGCAGGGTTTGCAAACGCTGGCGCGGATTCTCGGTACGCAATAACGGCCGTTGCGTATCGTGTTTGGTGCGATGCAGAATTTTGTCGATCGAGCATTGCAGATAGACCACGAATCCGTTTTCAATCAAGGCTTGGCGGTTTTCCGGTTTGATCACGGCACCGCCGCCGGTGGCCATGACGATACCCTGCTTCATCGACAAATGATGAATCACCGCCTGCTCGCGCAAACGGAATCCCTCTTCGCCTTCGTAGGAAAAAATGGTCGGAATATCCACGCCGGTGCATTCCTCGATCACCTTGTCGCTGTCGTAAAACGGCCACTGCAACGTTTTGGCGAGCTGTTTGCCGATGGTGGTCTTACCGACGCCCATCAAACCGATCAAATATATGTTGGCCGCTGGTTTCATTGCATGGCTGGTTCTGCGCACTAAAAAACCGGAGCATTATGCCCACTTTTGCCGGCGAGTGAAATTTTAAGATGCGCGTGGCGCGCATCGGGCCTGTGCCGGCCCTAAATCCCCGGTTATCGTCCTGAGTCATTTGCAGTAGGAGCAGGCCATGCCT
>NZ_PPPU01000048.1 GCF_006483455.1 Methylomonas koyamae | reverse complement strand
TGCTGGTGGACGATGCGATCATCATCGGCGAAAGCGTGCACAGCCGCCAGCTCGAAGGCGGCGAAACCCCGCTGCAAGCCGCGGTCAACGGCGTGCGCGCCGTGGCCTTGCCGGTCACGCTGTCAGTGTTGATCGTGTTGGTGGCGTTTCTGCCGGGCTTGTATTTGCCGGGCTGGGCAGGGCAAATGATGCGGCCGATCTGCGTCATTATGATCCTGACGCTGGTGTTCTCGCTGGTCGAAGCCCTGCTGATCCTGCCCTCGCATCTGGTCGCGCCGGTACCGGCGTCGTCCGCCGCCAACGGCTTGCAGCGGTTGCGAGCCCGGCTGAACGGCGGCCTGGACCGCTTCGTCGCGCGGGTGTACCGGCCGCTGCTGGCGGCCGCACTGCGCTGGCGTTATCTGACCGTCGCGCTGTTCGCCGCCCTGCTGATTATTTGCTGGGGGCTGGTGGCCAGCGACCGGGTGCGCCAGTCGATCAACCCGGACGTGTCCAAGGACAGCTTTTGGGTGTCGATCCGGCTGCCGCAAAGCGCGCCCTACAGCGAAACCCAAGCCTTGGCCAACCGGGTCGAAAATGCCTTGTTTGAATTGCGCGACGAACTGGACGGCGTGCCGCCCGGCGCCGGCAAGCGCGGCCAACACCCCGAACACAGCGTCATCGTCGGCGTCGAAACCATCGTCTGGGAACACGGCGCCGGCCTGTGGCTGGAATTGTCGGCGGCCGGCCGCCAGCGCATCAAGGTCGAGGACTTCATCCGCGACTGGCGCCAGCGTATCGGCGACATTCAAATCGGTCAGGTCGATTTCATCTTCAAGGAAGGCGATCAACCCTACGACCTGGAACTGACGGTCGGAGCCGACAATCCGGCCCAACTCGGCCCGGCGGTCGAACAGCTCAAGCAACAGATCAAGGGCTTTCGCGGTGCCTACGACGTGATCGATTCCGGCGAACCCGGCAAGCCGGAAATTCACTTAACGCTGAAGCCCGAAGCCGAGCGGCTGGGCATGCGCCTGGAACAACTGGCCGAGCAGGTCCGCAACGGCTATTACGGCGAGGAAGTGCATCGCTTCATGCGCGGCCGCAAGGAAGTCAAGGTGATGGTGCGTTTTCCGCTGAGCGAGCGGCGTTCGCTGGATCAACTCAAGGCTCAGCCGGTGCGCCTGCCCAACGGCGCCAGCGCACCGCTGGCCAGCTTGGCCGACGTTGAAGTGCTGCAAGGCTACGCCCGCATCATACGCGAAGACCGGCAACGGGTCTTGAAAGTCCAGGCCAGGGTCGATCCGACCCTGGCCGACGCCAACGAAGTTTACGCGGTGCTGGAACGCGACGTTTTCCCGGCGCTGGAAAACCGCTTTCCCGGCTTGAACGTCAAAATCGGCCAGCAACGCCAGGAACAGAAAGAGCTGCTGGCCGCATTCGGCAAAAACACGCTGATCGCGCTGTTGGTGATCTACGCCCTGATCGCGGTGCCGTTTCGTTCCTACGCCAAACCGCTGATCTTTCTGCTGGCCGCGCCGGTGGCCTGGTGCGGCGCGGTGCTGGCCCACTGGGCCGCCGGCCTGCCGCTGTCGATGGAATCCCTGGTCGGCATGATCGCCGCCAGCGGCGTGGTGGTTAACGACAGTCTGGTATTGCTGGACTATTTGCGCCAGCACGACGGCGACCAGCGGCCGGTGGACGTGCTGATCGCCGAAGCCTGCTGCTCCCGCTTTCGGCCCATCCTGCTGGCCTTCCTGACCAACTTCGCCGGCTTCCTGCCCACTCTGCTGGAAACCAGCCCGCAAGCCCAATTCCTGATCCCGATGACGCTGTCCCTCTCCGCCGGCCTGCTGATCGGCATGGCCGCCAGTTTGATTTTGACGCCGGTTTGTTATGGGGTGTTGGGGGAGAGGTGAGTTGGGGGGGCAACTGCGAATAGGCAGTTCGACGCGTTGCGGTCTATCGGCCAATCTGATTCAATGACCGCAATTTGATGTTTGTTTACTTGGCTCCGATGATATGCAGAAGGGAAATGCCTATGTTGATTGATAAATTATCGCTTCGGGGGGCATTTTCGGTAGATATACGGAACCATTTAATAATTAGTTAGCCATCAAGAGCCAAAAGGAAAATACACAATGTTTGGACTATTCAAGAAAAAGCCTGATCCATCGCTGATGTTTGCGGATGACAATTGGCAAGTGGCTCAGGGTGAATATGATGGCAACCCCATCGTCGTCAGAATAAATGCAAATCTTCGTCCGTTTGCCGGTAAATCCGACCTCGTATTGAAAATTGGAATTGCAATTCCGTTAATTGATCCTCGCCTCGGTGAAATGCCCGATCCGGAAGAGAATAAAACTGTCAGTATTATTGAGGACAAAGCTTTAGATATGCTGAAATCAAAAGGTTCTGCTGTTCAAGCTTTGGCAATCACAACTGGCACGTTCAAAGAGTTTGTTTATTACACCAAGCCTGAGATTGACGTTGCATCTTTCCATCAAGAATTAAAAATCGGAGCTCCTTCCCATGACGTGCAGTGCATTGCTACCATTGAAAAAAATTGGGAAACCTACATGCAATGGGCTAATGGCTAACCAATCGCTTCACCCGACCAAAAACCGCGATGCGATTTTGGTCGGGTGAGCTTGGCGTTAGGCTATGTTCTTGTTTCGTATCAGAAGATTTGAGGACTTATGGATTTAAAGAACACGCCATATGGAAAACCCGCCTATTTGGAAAGACTATATTGGCGAAAACAGGTTAAAAAAGGGGAGCTTCCAATAGTTGACACAATATGTATCTGGACAGATATTTGTGGCTTTGGCAATGAGTTGGCTAACGCTGGAATGAACTTGCAAGATTTTATCAACAATGGAATGCATGAAGCCCTTGAATTATTGCATGATAAATTCACAAGCCCTGGACATTTTGTTTATGAAGATCTCGGCCTAATGTCTAAGGATACCCATGATAGAGCAATTATCATAAATGATGGTGTGGCAAAAGTAATTGATGTATTGGACGGAAATATCTATTCGCATTCTATTAGTCGATATTTAGCAAACATAATTATCAGCCACTGGCAGGCATTAAATTGTTTACATGAAAGATATAACGGCAAGCTTGGCTTAAGAACCGTCATATCATCCGGTCAAAGAATGCAATATACAAATGAACAAAAGTTAGGTTCTGAATTTGTTTTTCATGGAGACGGAATTTCTGACGTGGGCAATGATTTTATGGCTACAACCTTTTGTTCCATTCCTAAGCAATTACAGATGAACACTGCTTTAGCTAGATGTTATTTAATCGAATCAAGTGGCTCGAGAAATGGAATAGAACGAAATGGATTTTATATTGATGAGTCTGTTCTGAAGCTTCTAACAAAAAAATTGAAAAAAAGTGAGTTGTCTATTTCGCATAAGTCGATACTTTTTCGTAATAGAAAACTAGACGCTTTAGAGCTTGACAAAATAAAAGATATAAAATTTAAACACAACTTATTCGAAACAATGGTTTATCGCATCGGGAAAGCAAAAATTGGTTTTGGCCTCGAAAGTGAAGAAGTTTTATTTGATGTTTCCGATATTGGGGTAGACCCATTCGATGCATAAACAGCCTTCTGATTTGTTTGGTAACTATTATTTTTATTTGGACGAGCCGCGTAGGGTAGGCACGGTTTTTGTACCCGCGCGGAATTTAAACTGGGATGAATATTGTTTCGCTATCGCGAAGCCCAATTTATCGCCGGTTCGCGGACCGGCAACCGCGATACTTTTCTTTGCTTGTCCAAAGAAAAGTATCCAAAAGAAACGACACCCCATGCCGCTTGCATCCTGCGCGCCTGCGGGTTTGAGCGGCGTTTTCGGAAGGGCTGTCCTAGCCCTCCGAAAACGAGCGGCATCCCTGCCGCTCCCCTGCGGGCTGATCCGTCCAAACCCTTCGGTGCTCGGCGCGGCAAAAGGGGAAAAAACCCGTCGCGGTTGACCATCGTTCCCACGCTCCAGCGTTTTTTTGTGCCCACGCGGAATTGAATTGCCGCGTCTGGTTTTAATGTCGGGTCTCGGCCCGACAGCCGAGATACTTTTCTTTGCTTGTCCAAAGAAAAGTATCCAAAAGAAAAGACACCCCAGATGCCGCTTGTATCCTGCGCTCCGAAGGGTTTGAACGGGGTTTTCGGAAGAGCTGTCCTAGCCCTCCGAAAACGCGCGGCATCCCTGCCGCGCCCCTATCGGGCAATTCCCGCTCAAACCCTCCGGTGCTCGGCGCGGCATCAGGGGACAAAACCCGTCGCGGTTGCAGGCCAACTGGTACAGTTTTCGGTTGAATCCGCTGTAGAACAGAATGATTGCTCAAAGCATCGTCATTCAAAATTTAAGCTAGGCGAGTTTACTCGCCTAGTTAGTTTCAGCCATTTGTCAGCCGTTCAATTCCGGAATATTGGCCGCCAACCGGGACCGTAACAAACCCAGCTGTCTTTGCAATTCGTCTTCGGCGTCGCCGATATTTTTGAAGGCCTGCAAGACTTTTTGATCGTTCAGTGCAGCCGGATAATTCGCGTCGACGAAATCCAGGATTTCCGAGTCCATTTCGCTCATGCTTTTGACGATTTCTTCCATTTTGTCCAAGACCGCGCGTAATTCGTTTAAATCTTTAGCCATAAATCTCTCATTCGTTTGGATTATTATCATCAGCTGACCGTTGGGCAACGTTGTCTATACGGTCTGGTTAGTCCGGCATTTGCGGCCGAATTCTTTTCTTCCTGGGTCATTCGCCAAATCGGCGTAACCGCGGATTGCACTGTCGGCAACGCCAATTACGGCAGGCCAAACAGCACGTTAAGCCAAGGTCGCCGCTGCCATTGCCTGTTTGCCGAGTTCATTTACGATGCTCGTTCCAGTAAGGCATTGCGGGCTTCGGTAATTCGAATGAATTGCTCGTGGCTGCCGCCGACGTCGGGGTGGGTTTTTTGGGCGAGGCGCCGAAATGCGGTTTTAATCTGGGAGGCTTTCAGTACGCCGTCGAGCGGCAGGTGCAATGCTTCCCGGTGTCGCCGTTCGCTGAAGCGGCGATCTTGGCTGGGGGCCTGAAAACGGCTTTGGTTGTGCCGGGCCTGGTATTCGTAAAGTCTTTCCTGCGCCGCGCGGCGTAGTTTCAGCGACTCCCGGCGCAATTCCACTTGGTCGTCCTGCCATTTTTGCCGGGACATCACCGTGCAAGCTTCGAAGCCTATCCAACCGTTCGTTTCCAGCTCGTCGAGGTTGAACGGGCCGACCATGTCGTAGGGCTCTTCCAGCCAGGCATACCTCGCCTGCGGACTGGCTTTAATCAGGCCGATGGTTACGGTATCGACGATGCCGAGCGAGCCGTTCCAAATGACCCATCGCTGTTCTTCTTCCGGCCACGGATTGTGGTGCATGGTCTTTACCTGATTGGCTGATGAGCAAGAGTTTTCTGTTAAGCCAGCAAGATGAATACCAAGCACGACAGCGGTTGGAGAAGTGTCGCCGCCCGTGGTTTGTTAGCGCGTTAAGCCCTATCCGGGCGAATGGAAATTTAGGGTTTGGGGTACGAATGGGTAGTGGAAAACTGACAAACTGTCAGGTTTGGAACAAGGCGGTTGGTTTGTCGATTTCTAAAGGGCTGCGGCCGAATCTGCCGAGCTTTGCGTTGTCAGTCCGCTTGGCCCATCCGTCCCAGCCTGGACGGCGTTGCGCAATCCAGGCTCCGTGCGGCGTAATCAGAGCGTTCTGAGAGACATTCGACCCAGGCCGAGGCCAAGGGACCGAGAATGGCTATGCCGGTAAAGCGTTCACGATCGGGTCACCGATTATAGGCGCCTGATATATCCATCGTCTCGAGCGCCAAACATTTGCTTCAGCCGCGGAAATTTTGCAATCGCGTTGGCTAATTTCATTAGCGTGGCGTAATCCTTCATATCCACGGGTTTGAAGACACTGCGGCTGACATGAAAATCCGAAAAACCATCGGGAGTTGGGTAAAAACCGGGAGTGGGTAGAGGCACTTCGCTTTGATGATAGGTTTCCTGCAGCCTTTTTCCCTGAATTTGGTTCGGACTAAAACCGTCTATCATGTCAGGTTCGACGTTCATTATGCTGTAAGAATACGATTCGGTTACCAGCTCTCTGCCTATGTTGTTTGCCTGGCCATGCGCCTGGGTGATGTGGCCGTTCAGAAACAGAATCTGGGCGACGTCACCGACTTGTTTGGTTTTTATGGCGCCGTTTTCATCTCTCGATTCGGTAACAAAATACACTGTAGGATTGTTGTCCAAGTCTCCACTGTAGCCAATTATGTTGTCCGGCCGATATAAATAGTCGCAATATCCCATCGTTTACCTACCTTCTTTAAGATTAAGCTTTTGTTGTTTTCCGCGGTTTGGTTTGGCTTTAGCCAGGGTAGCGCATAAATTCAGTTAAATTTTTGCGGGAGGTTCAACCGGTTTTCGCGCAAAACTAATTCAAGCGGTTTTGGGTTAACCGCCGACTCTCAGCAACGCCAGCAGCCAAGCAAAGTGCTGCAAACCTGATGCAATTTCCGGCCGTTTCAGGTGATTGCCGATTCCGTATCGACTTTCCGGTGATGCAGCTTGTTTGGCAGCAGCAAGCAAAACTGTAGTCGAAATCGGCGTTGGTGCCGGACAAAAATAGGAGCGGCTTTCGGAGTCCGTCATGGCGCCCCAGCAGCCCCAAGTACAAGATACCCGTTAGCGTCCGGCTAAGCGGCCATTAAGCTGAACCGAGAACAATCTGCCGCAACTGAAACAGTCCGCGAAGGAGGATATATGTTCAGACTATTAGCAATCACGGTATTTTGTTTATCGTTTTCCGGTGTGGCGGCCGCGCACGGCGGGGATTGGGGCTATGGTCGCCACCATCATCACCACAGACATCATCACCCCCGTTTCTGGGGCTACGACCGGCCTTACTATCCCGCGTACTCTCAGCCGTATTGGGGTGTTCGCCCCATACCGCCGGGGTATCGCGAGCTGACGCCGCCCAGATACTACCGCTATGACCGATACGGGCCGGATCGGGATTTTGACTACCGGCGAGGCTGGTAGTCATGCGTCGCTACCTGCGTTCATTGTTTTTGCTGGCCGGACTGTTGTTGCTGTCGGGATGCGTGGCCTATGTGCCCTACGGCCAGCGTTCGGCCGGTTACTACGCGCCTTACGGCGGCTATGGCTACGACGCCGGCCCGCACCACGGCGGTTGGCATCATCGCCATCACCGCCACCATTGGCATCACTGATTGCCGTCGCTTAGCCGATCCTGGCCGGGTGTCGGAATATTTGACGGCCTCAGCCGTGCGTGCGGGATCTGACGGCCGGCGTTGGCGTATCGGTCCTCGAATTTGCTGAGTTCTGACAGCCGATCGAGGCGATCGCGCGACGTTGCGCGTGTCGCGTTTTTTGACAATTGCCGCTGGGTCGCAGCGGTGTTCGGCTGTTGTCGGCTTTGATTTTCAAAAGGTTTTATGCCCAGGTTCGCTTTATGCAGGTGTTTTGACGCCAAAAAACCATATACCGGGGGCGATTATGAACACCTTACACCATCACCCGAAAATCGCAGATTTTGCCCAGGTTGCCGTAGTTCAAGCCAAAGCCATCGACGGGCATAAGATATTCGCTTACTTGGCTTGTTTTGCCGATGTCGCGCTGGCCTTGACTGTCCTGATCTCGATTTGCTGTTCCAGCCTGTTATTGCTCTGCACCAGCTTGGGTGTGATTTAAGTACCCGAAGCACAGGCGATGCCGCTAAACCAATAGTTAGGGCTGTAATTGTCTGGGCAGTAGCCGATCGGTCAGGTCCAAGATTATTACGGATCTGCCGGTCGGCTTTCACCAAATCCGGAGGCTTCATCGGCCGGCATCGATTGACTTCCGCTACTCCGCCGATAAGCTAAGCCGATTTGGCTTGGGTGGCACGCAATATGGTCCGACGTATCGCTTGTTTGGATAATCTGCGCGGTTTGGTCATGATATTGATGACGCTAGACCATACTCGCGATTTTTTCAGCGTCTCTCATTTCGATCCTACCGATTTGCAGAAAACCTCCGCGGCACTGTTCATGACCCGCTGGATTACCCATTTCTGCGCGGCGGTGTTCGTGTTTCTGGCTGGTACCAGCGCCTGTTTGTGGGCAGCTAGACGTGGGCCGGCCGCACCGGTCAGCGGCTTTCTGACCAAGCGCGGTTTGTTATTGCTGCTACTGGTTGTTACGGTTGAAGCTTGGGCGTGGAATTTTCGTGCCGATTTGCGCCACGTCGACGCCGGCGTGTTGTGGGCGCTGGGTTGGTCGATGATGGTTTTGGCGGTGCTGGTCAAATTGCCGCTGGGTTGGGTGGTCTCCATCGGCGGCTTGATGGTTGTCGGCCATAACGTGTTTGACGGCTTGAAACCAGCCGAGATGGGGTGGTTCGGGCCGTGGTGGTCGGTGTTACATACCGGCGATGACATCGATTTCGGCGGCGGGTTTGTGTTGAATCCTTACTATCCCCTGATTCCGTGGATCGGCGTGATGGCCTTGGGCTATGGTTTCGGCCATTTGTTGGATGCAGAGCAATGGCGCAAACCGCGGCGGCTGGCGTGGTTGGGCGGCGGCTTGTTTGCTGCCTTCATATTGTTGCGCTACAGCAATTTATACGGCGATCCGCAGCCGTGGCAAGCTTACCCCGATCCGGTATTCACGTTGTTGTCGTTTTTAAACTGCCACAAATATCCGCCTTCCTTGTTGTATCTATTGATGACGCTGGGGCCGGCATTGATGTTTCTGGCGCTTGCGTCCCGGCCGATAGCGGTGCTGCAGGTGTTCGGCAGAACGCCGTTGTTTTATTATCTGATACATCTCTATGCAATCCACGGTTTGGCGGTGCTGGTGGCCTTGGTTAGCGGCGGACCGGTGGCGGTCGTGGCCGGCGGCGGTATCTGGCAAAAAGATTGGCCGGCCGATTACGGTTTCGGACTGCCCGGCGTTTACGGTGTCTGGCTGCTGGTGTTGATGATGCTGTATCCGGTTTGCCGTTGGTTCGAGGCGTTCAAAGCGGCGCGGCCGCAGTGGCGTTGGTTGCAATATTTATAGCCAAGTGCTGCCGGTACGTGCATAACCGTTTACGCGTTATCCCCCGTCCCCGTTATACTGAGGCAATTTGCCCGCTTAACTTGCTATGCAACCATATTTAGAGCTTCTGGCCGATATCATGGCCAACGGCGTCGATAAAAGCGACCGTACCGGCACCGGTACCCGTTCGGTTTTCGGCCGGCAAATTCGTTACAACCTGGCCGATGGGTTTCCGTTGTTGACCACCAAAAAACTGCACTTCAAGTCGATAGCTTACGAGTTGCTCTGGTTTTTGCGGGGTGACACCAATATCAAATACCTGAACGACCACGGCGTCACGATCTGGGACGAATGGGCAACGCCGGATGGCGAGCTGGGCCCGGTTTACGGCGCGCAGTGGCGCAACTGGTTGGGACCGGATGGAAGGCGTTTCGATCAGATCGAGATTCTGGTCGATGGCTTGAAGCGCAAACCCGACTCGCGCCGGCACCTGGTCAGCGCCTGGAACGTGGGTTTTCTGCCGGACGAATCGATCGGGCCGCGCGAAAATGCGGCGGCCGGCAGGATGGCATTGCCGCCGTGCCACGTGCTGTACCAGTTTTACGTGGCGAACGGTAAATTGTCCTGCATGATGACCCAACGCAGTGCCGACTGTTTTTTGGGCGTGCCGTACAACCAAGCCAGTGTGGCGTTATTGACGCACATGTTGGCCCAGCAATGCGGCTTCGAAGTCGGCGAATTGATCATGTCGTTCGGCGATGTACACGTCTACCGCAACCATTTTGCCCAAGTCGAGTTGCAGTTGAGTCGCCAACCTTTGCCGCCGCCGCGTTTGCAGTTCGGCCGTCGGCCGGAGTCGATTTTCGATTATCGATTCGCCGATTTTCAGTTATTGGATTACCAAGCCCACCCGCACATCGCCGGAGCCGTGTCGGTATGATGGATTGCGGGTAGAGACGCAGTCGATGGCGTCTCTACCCGGCGGCCTCAGGCCGCGGTTGAATTCTGATTGCGGGAGTTTGACGGGTTATTTATTGCCGGCCTTGATATGTTCGACGGCTTCCTCGGCGGCTTTGGTCGCAACATCGGCATGGCCCATCTTGCCATGTTCTATCGCGCTTTCCAACGATTTGACGCCGGCATCGAGATGAGTTTTGGCTTCGCCTTTGGCAACTTCGGCGCCTTTTTTGGCATGAGGCAGAGCGGCTTCGGCGTGTTCTACCAGTACCGAGGCATGGCCGGCTTTGCCGTGGGTGACGGCCTGATTGGCGTGTTCCAGTGCGGTTGCGGCGTGTTCTTCGGCAAGGGCGCCGGTAGCGGCTAGCAACAGTGCGCTTAGGATAATGCTTGATAACGTTTTCATAATTCCCCCGAATTGATGTGTGTAGTGGTTCTGCGCACCCGCTTGGGTGCCAGCTAGAGACTGGCGGGGCGCGGAATGGTTCCGGCCAAATCCGCGTTATCGAATTTCAGGTGGCTGGTGGCAGAGGGATTGCCTGGACTTGCTTGCCGAATGTTTAATTGCCTGGAAAACTTAAACCCGAGGGTATCGATCCGGTATGAATAACGACAAACGTCTGGCCATTTTCGAACGTCTGGCCGAGGCCACGCCTAACCCCACGACAGAGTTAAATTACAGTTCGCCGTTCGAATTATTGGTGGCGGTGGTGCTGTCGGCGCAGGCGACCGATAAGGGGGTTAATAAAGCTACCGCCAAGCTGTTTCCGGTGGCGAATACACCGCAGGCGATTTTGGCTTTGGGCGAAGACGGCTTAAAAGAACATATCAAAACCATCGGTTTATTTAACAGCAAGGCGGCAAATGTCATAAAACTTTGTCAGACTCTGTTGGAAAAGCACCAAGGCGAGGTGCCCCGCGAGCGAGAAGCGTTAGAGGCGCTGGCCGGCGTCGGCCGCAAGACGGCTAACGTGATTTTGAATACCGCGTTTGGGCAACCGACCATCGCGGTCGATACCCATATTTTCCGGGTCGCGAACCGCACCGGTCTGGCGCCGGGAAAAAACGTGCTTGAGGTGGAGAAAAAATTGGACAAGACGGTGCCGAAATCCCACAAGAAAGATGCACATCATTTGTTGATTCTGCACGGCCGCTACATCTGTATCGCCCGCAAACCCCGCTGCGAGGCTTGTTGTATTGCCGACCTTTGCGAATTTAAGGACAAGAATCTAGCGTGAGTATGCAATAATCAGAATCGAAGCAGCAGGACGTTTGCCCGTCGTAATGCGGCCGGACGAAGGCCGGATAACATAATTACAAAAACGCACGAGAGGATAGCTAAATGAAAAAATTCAATAAATCTCCGTTGGCCGCTGCAATGGGCGGTGCCCTTTTGTCCGGTATCGCTGCGAACGCGCAAGCCGAGCCCAATCCGTTTGCGTTGTCGGAACTGGCCGGCGGTTACATGCAGGTTGCAACCTCACACGCCGAGCATTCCAACGGCAAAATCAGCCAAGGTGCCTGCGGTTCCAATGCGATGGACAGCAACGGTAAGAAAGTGGCTGCCGGCGCTAAAAAATCCGACGCGAAGAAAACCGAAGGTTCCTGTGGCGAAGGCATGTGCGGCGGCATGATGAGCGGCGGCAAAATGAAGCCGGGCATGGAAAACATGTGCGGTGCGATGATGAAAGGCAAGGAAGGCGCCTGCGGCATGGGCATGATGGGCGGTATGGATCATGGTAACGCCGACAAACCGAAACAAGCCGAAGAAGGCAGCTGCGGTGCGATGATGAATCCGGATAAAAAAGCCGGCGAACATAGCTGCGGCGCCATGATGAAAGGCGGTGAAGGCAGTTGCGGCAGCAAAATGGATGCCGACAAAGCGGCCGGCCATTAATTCTCCGACCTGACGGTATTGAATCGACGTTATGGATTTTCAGGATATACAACAGCTGGTTATCGATTACGGTTATCTGGCCTTATTTATCGGTACCTATCTGGAAGGCGAAACCATTTTGGTGATTGCCGGCTTTTTGGCGCATAGCGGCTATTTGGCGTTGGAATGGGTCATGTTGACAGCGTTCCTCGGTACTTTTGCCGGCGACCAGACCTTTTTTTATCTGGGGCGGTGGAAAGGTATCTCCTTTTTGGAAAAAAGGCCGCTCTGGCACAGTAAAACCGACAAAGTGTTCGATCTACTGCACAAGCACCAGATACCTGTGATTCTCGGTTTCCGCTTTCTTTACGGTGTGCGTAACGTCACGCCGTTCGTAATCGGCGCCAGCAAGATTCATCCGCTTAAGTTTTTTGCCTTGAATTTTTTGGGTGCGGCGATCTGGGCGATAGCCGTCGGTTACTTGGGTTATACCTTTGGCCAGTTTGCCGAGTCCATCATGGGCCAGGTCAAAAAATACGAAATGTATATCCTGGGCGTGCTGGTGGCGATAGGCTTGGCCTTGTTTTGGCGTTCGACGCATAAACCGGAAGAATAAGCGATGCAAAGCGTCCGCAATCTGGTCCACGGTGTCGGCCTGGGTTTGCGTCGTTCGTTTTTGAGCGAGATTGTCGAGCAGCCACCGGCGCAAGTCGGGTTTTACGAGGTAGCGCCGGAGAATTGGATGCCGATAGGCGGCAAGTTCGGCAAACAATTTCGGGCCATGACCGAGCGTTTCGACTTTGTTTGCCACGGCTTGTCTTTGTCCATCGGCAGCAGCGATCCGCTCGACGAGCAATTCGTGCGCGATTTGAAACGGTTCATGGCCGAACACGGCATCAAGTTTTACAGCGAACACCTCAGTTATTGCAGCCACGGCGGACATCTGTACGATTTGATGCCGATGCCGTTTACCGAGGATGCGGTCAAACATGTCGCGGCGCGAATTCGCCGGGTGCAAGACATTCTCGAACAGCGCATTGCCATCGAAAATATTTCTTACTATGCCGCGCCAGGCCGGGAGATGACCGAGATTGATTTCTTCAATGCCGTCGTCGCCGAGGCCGATTGCGATGTGCTGCTCGACATCAATAACATCTACGTCAATAGCGTCAACCACGGGTACGACGCGGAAGCCTTTCTACGGGCCATGCCCGGCGATCGCATCGCTTACGCCCACATCGCCGGCCATTACGTTGAAGCCGAAGACTTTTTGGTCGATACCCACGGCGCGACGGTGATCGATCCGGTTTGGAAGTTACTGGAGACGGCTTACCGCCTGTTCGGCGTTTTCCCAACCTTATTGGAACGGGATTTCAACATTCCACCTTTGGCCGAATTGTTACAGGAAGTGGACACGATCCGCGCCGTTCAACAGCATGCCGTTGCCGCGGAAAAACGGGTGGCGTGATGGCGGCATCTTTTCAAAGCACGCAACAGCGCTTTGCCGCCTATATCCGCGATCCGCATAGCAATCCGCCGCCAGCCGATGTGGAGCCTAGACGGATGGCGATGTACCGTGAATTGTTTTTCAACAATATCGACAGCTTCATCGCCAGCAATTTCCCGGTGGTCAGGGCGATTCTGGATGATGCCCAATGGCTGGAATTGACCCGGGATTTTTTTTCCCGCCACCATTGCCGGACGCCGTATTTTTCCGAGATTGCCGAAGAATTTTTAGACTATTTGCAAAACGAGCGCAGCAATCCGGAGGATTATCCCTTCCTGCTGGAGCTAGCGCATTACGAGTGGGTGGAAATGGCGCTGTCGATTGCCAAGGACGCGCCGAAACTAGGTGATCAAGCGTTTTTGGACAGCCTAACGACCCAACGGATTGCGCTGTCAGAACTGGCTTTGCCGTTGTTGTACCAATATCCGGTGCATCGGATCGGTCCCGATTTCCTGCCGTTGCAGCCGCCCGAGCAGGCCACCTGTCTGGTCGTTTATCGCGACGAGATGGACCAAGTCCACTTTTTGCAGGTTAGCGGTCTGACGCTAAGCGTGTTGCAAATCCTGCAAGACCGGGGGGCAATGCCGGCCGCGCAATGTTTGCAAAAGGTGGCAGCCGAGTTCCCGCAGATCGAGCCGCAACTGATTCAGAGCAACGGTCTATCTATGCTGCGGGAACTGGCCGAAAAAGGAATCGTTATTCCGGCTGGCGACGCTTGAAGCAGTGCAGCCAGACCAAGCCGTCTTCGTTCCATTCCATGCCGCTGTGCATGCGTAAGATCAAATCCTTGTACATCGCTAAATTCGGATAGCCCTCGGCGCGGGCGTCGGCGTCGGTCATATCGCCGATTCGTTGCCGCTCGACTTCCGTTACCTCGAATTCCACTCCTTCCAGAATAAACCTCTCGCCCGGATAGGCATAGAGGCCGTCGCGGCGTTGCTGGGTCTTTTCCCCGGCTAGCGCAGCCGCCACCAGTTTGGGGTGGCGGACCAACCGATCGATATCGCAAGTTTTTTCCGGATAGTCGTGCATAGTCATCTTCAAAGTGCGTAAAAAAAGCGCCACACTTTAAGAGCCTTATTCAAGCATGACAAGCCTCAGCCGTAACTGATCCACAAAATTTATTGGCCGATTGCGGCGAGTCGGACATTTCCTACATGTCCGCATTAGCAATACGGAATTCTCTGTCTATACTGCTTGACACATGATTGCTACCGAATCTTTGAATAAATCCTAGCAATTCGATTAAACGGAAAAGGGAGGCGGATCCCGTGCCTATGTTTCAAGTAATACTATTGTTGCTCGCCTGCTCGTTGTTGAGCGCTTGGCTTGCTTCTTCGTATACCAAGCGCCGTTTGCTTTTGGAACAGGCCAGCATGCCCAAACCGCCGCCATCGTTGCCGGTTCCTGATGTGGAAAAATACCTTACCGGGATCGACAAGTTTGGTAACGAAGTCGCACCGGTTTGGTCCAAACACATTGAATCGTCGCGCCAAGAAATGGAACAGGCCATTGGCGAATTAACCGGGCGCTTTGCCGGCATCACCAACGGCCTCGACGCCTTGGTTGGCTCTTCTAGCAATCCGGCATTCGGCCGCAACGAGGATATTTTTTCGACGAGTAACGCCAATCTGCAGAAAGTTGTCGGTTCACTGGACGCTGCCCTACAGGAAAATTTACAGGTACTGACCAAAATCCGTTCCTTAGCCGGTTTCATAGAAGAATTGAAAACCATGGCCAAAGAAGTGGCGCGGATCGCCGAGCAGACCAATTTGATCGCATTGAATGCAGCGATCGAGGCGGCCAGAGCCGGCGAAGCCGGCCGGGGATTTGCCGTGGTTGCCGATGAGGTGCGTAAGCTTTCCAATCTGTCCGGTGAGACCGGCAAACTGATCGGTTCTAAGGTCGATCAAGTCAGCGGAGCGATTCAAACCACCTTGGCAGCCGTGGAGAAAAGCACCGAAAACGAAACCGCGGCGGTTGCCGCGTCGCAAGGCAATATCCAAAACGTGATGAGTGCGTTGCACGGGGTGTTCGAAACGCTGCAGCGGCATTCCGAAGAGATGAATAAACAGGCCCGTGTGATCAAACGCGAGATCGACGAGTCGCTGGTGCAATTTCAATTTCAGGATCGGATTGGTCAGGTGTTGTCGCATGTGCGCGACAGCATCAGCGATCTGCCGCGCCATATCATGCGCAGCCAAGGCGACGGCGTTTTCGGACTCAAGCCGTTGGCTACCGACGACATTCTGCACGAGTTGCGCAGCACATACACTATGGTTTCCGAGCACAGCGCCCACGGCGGTAGTGCGCACCACGAACAACCTTCTACCGAAATTACTTTTTTCTAGGAACAAAAAATGGCCAAAACAATTTTAGTGGTTGATGACTCAGCATCGGTCCGTCAAGTTGTCAGTATTGCTCTGAAAGGTGCCGGCTACGACGTTATCGAAGGCGTAGACGGCAAAGATGCGCTGAGCAAATTGAATGGGCAAAAAGTGCATTTGGTGATTTCTGACGTAAACATGCCGAATATGGACGGCATCACCTTCGTTAAAGAACTCAAGCAATTGCCCGCTTATAAGTTTACTCCGGTCATCATGCTGACCACCGAGTCGCAAGAAAGCAAGAAGCAGGAAGGGCAAGCCGCCGGTGCCAAAGCCTGGGTGGTTAAACCGTTTCAGCCGGCGCAAATGCTGGCTGCCGTGTCGAAATTGATTTTGCCCTAATAGCTTTGCCGGTTATTCCAGGTCGACGGTTTCAGGCTTATCCAACTTATATGGCGAGGTTTTGACGATGCAAACGCTAACGATAGAAGATGAATTGACCATCTTTACCGCCGCGGAACAGAAATCCGGTCTGCTGAATTTTCTGGGGTCGGGCGACGATTTGGAAATCAATTTATCCCAGGTCTCCGAAATGGATACTGCCGGTTTGCAGTTGTTAATTCTGGCCAAACGGGAGGCGGCTCGCACCGGGAAGGCCCTGCGTTTTGTCATGCATAGCAAGGTGGTTCTGGAAATTTTGGAACTCGCCAATCTGACCACGGCGTTTGGCGACCAAGTGGTAATTTCGCATAACGAGGACTAACCAAATGAGTATCGACGCCGAAATGAAGGCCGCTCTGGTCACGTTCACAATAGAGAGTCTGGAACTGTTGCAAGACATGGAAGACGGGCTCCTGAGTCTGGAAGACGGGGAAGACCCGACGGAACGGATCAATTCGATTTTCCGCGCCGCCCATACCATCAAGGGTTCGTCCGGTTTATTCGGCCTGGACCACATCGTCAAATTCACCCACGTGGTCGAAAGCATTCTGGATGCCGTACGCGAAGGTAAACTCGACGTCAGCTCCGATCTGGTGGCGGTATTGTTACCTTGTTGCGACCACATCGCACTATTGATTCGGGCTGTGGTTGACGGGGATGTCGACGAGAACCCCGATATGACCGCGGCCGGAGATGTGCTGTTGGCCGAACTGCGGCCGTTTCTGGATGGCAACAAAGCTGGCCAGGTGGCAACAGTGGCCCCGGCTCAGGAGCGGGTGGAAACCAGCGGCGGCGGTGAAGTCGAGACCGGCAATTGGCATATCTCGCTCCGGTTCGGCGAAGATTCTCTGCGCAACGGCATGGATCCGTTGTCTTTTATTCGTTATATGACGACGTTGGGAAGCATCGTTAACTTGACCACGATTACCAGCCGGATACCCGCTGTAGAAGAAATGGATCCGGAAACCAATTATCTGGGCTTCGAAATCGACGTGAAAAGCGATGCCGGTAAAGAAGCTCTGGAAAACGTATTCGAATTCGTCAGGGCCGACAGTATCATTCACATTTTGCCCTTGGAAAGCGCGATAGCCGATTACATCGAACTGATCCGTTCCTTGCCGGAAGACGATGTTTTCCTCGGCGAATTACTGGTGAAAAGCGGCGTGCTGACCAAACGCGAATTGGAAGACGGCCTGAGTAAACAGAAAAACGATTCCGAAACCAGTCATCAGGCGCAACCGATCGGAGAAATCCTGGTCGAGCAGCAAGTCGTGCAGCAGCCCTTGGTCACGGCGGCGCTGGAAAAGCAAAAACAGATCAAAGACAACAAAGCCCGCGAAAGCCAAAGCATTCGCGTCGATGCCGAACGTCTGGATAAATTGATCGACTTGATCGGCGAATTAGTGATTTCCAGCGCCGGCGTTAATCTGCGCGCCTTGCAAACCGCGCAATCGGCGTTGTTGGAAGCTACCGGCGAAATGATGCGGCTGGTAGAAGAAGTTCGCGACAGCGCGTTGCAATTGCGCATGGTGCCGATTGGGACCACATTCAGCCGTTTCCAACGGGTGGTTCGCGACGTTAGTAAAGAATTGGGTAAAGACATCAATTTGGTGATTACCGGCGGCGAAACCGAAGTCGACAAATCCGTGGTCGAAAAAATCGGCGATCCGCTGATGCACTTGGTGCGCAATGCAATGGATCACGGCATCGAATCGGCCGAAGTTCGTCATCAAAAAGGTAAACCCAGCCAGGGCACGCTACGGCTGAATGCCTATCACGAATCCGGAACTATTGCGATCGAAGTCAGCGACGATGGTGGCGGCTTGAATCGCGAGCGTATTCTGGCCAAAGCCGTCGAAAAAGGCATGGTCTCGGCCGATGCCAAGTTATCCGATCAAGAAGTCTACGCCTTGATCTTCGAACCTGGTTTCTCCACAGCCGCGCAAATTTCCAACCTGTCCGGCCGCGGCGTCGGTATGGACGTGGTGAAACGCAACGTGACCGATTTGCGCGGCAGTATCGAGGTCGACAGCGCTATCGGCGTCGGTACTACCATGCGTATCCGCTTGCCTTTAACGTTAGCGATTATCGACGGCTTTTTGGTCGGTGTGGGCAAGTCCTCGTTCGTAGTGCCGCTGGATCGGGTCGTAGAATGCGTGGAATTGACTAACGACACCGGCCACAACGACTACATGGATTTACGCGGCGAGGTATTGCCGTTCATCCGTTTGCGCAGCCTGTTCGGTATCAACGAGCAACCCCCGCGGCGGGCGAATGTTGTGGTGGTCGATGTTGCCGGGGCCAAGACCGGCTTGGTCGTAGACCGCTTGCTTGGCGAGTTTCAAACCGTGATTAAGCCGCTTGGAAAGCTGTTTGCTCATGTTCAGGGCTTGGGCGGTTCGACCATCCTCGGTAGCGGCGAAGTTGCGTTAATCCTTGATGTGCCTGTGTTAGTTGGTTCCTTCGAACAAAAAATGCAGCGTCACGCCCTGTCCCTGTCGGCATGATGCTGTACCGATCATTCTCTTTGCGAATTGGGAATTAAGCCATGAGAAATAATCAACCCGTTACCAATATCGAACTGAATTTTTCCGAAGACGAAATACTGAGTTCCACAACCGATTTAGAAGGGCATATCACCAGCGTCAGCCCGGCATTCGTTAAATTGAGTGGATTTAGCGAACAAGAGCTGATGGGCCAGCCCCATAACATCGTCCGCCATCCTGACATGCCCGAAGAAGCCTATGAATGGATGTGGCGCGACATCCAGGCCGGGAAAACCTGGCGAGGGCTAGTAAAGAACCGCTCCAAGCACGGGGATTTCTACTGGGTTGAGGCCAACGTCTCGCCGGTCTATAACGGCGGCAAAATCGTTGGTTATCGCTCTCTACGCTATAAACCCCGCCGTCAGGATATCGACGAGGCCGCAAAGCTATATGCCGGAATTAAATCCGGTCACATAAAAAATCCATTTCAACCAAAAACACTGAACACCATGCTGAGCAAGATCAAACTTTGGCAAAAATTTCTTGTGCTGATTGTACTGGCTACCATTATGTCTGCTGTACCAACCTACCTGTTGGTGGAGCGCAGTCTCAATGAAAAAGATGTCGCATTAAAGGAAAAAAAGGGCATCGATTACACAACTGCAACCATTAAGTTGATGCAACTTGCGATGGATCATCGCGGTATAAATGGGATGGTGATTGCAGGCAACGGTCAGGAGATCTCTCGCAGAAACGCCAAACGTCAGGAAATTAATGAGCATCTCGCAAATATCACTGCGCTGGATAGCCGACTGTCCGATTTAGGATTGACCCAGTCGTGGCAAGCCTTGCAGGAAAAATGGCGCGATTTAGAGGCCGCGTCCAACACATTCGATACGCAGGCCAATTTTGGTAAACACGCCGAATTTATTAAACAGGTGCACGCTTTTACCCGTAGCGTGGCTGATGCGTCCGGATTGGCGCTGGACCCGGAACACAATACCTATTATGCGCAATTGTTGTCGGTTGATCTAATTCCGGATCTATGTGAGCAATTTGGTCTGATCAGAGGCCTAGGTGCTTCCATGCTGCAACGGAGAACATTTACGCCTGAGGAAGCTGCTTCTTTGCGCGAAATCATGGACTCTACTGAAGAGACCTTCGAGATAGTCAAAGAGAGTTCAGCCAAAATCGGCAATATGGATGACGCTTTCCGTTCAACACTCAAAAAAGCCAAGGACGAGGCCGAAAATGCCATTTCATTGGTCAAAAAGGGGATTCTGCAGACTAACAAAGTCGATATGTCTGCTGCCGATTACTTCAACACTATGACTGGCGTCGTACAACACAATTTCGACTTGTCCGCCAAATTCGCAGAACTGTTGCGTACTGGCTTGGACGACCGCATAGAAAGGGTGGACCGAAGCGTCAATAATTCACTAATTATAGCGTCCCTGTTGCTATTAGTTTTTCTTGCCGTGAGCTGGTCTATCGTAATGGGTGTGTTGCGGCCGGTAAGGTCAATGATCGATGCCGTGTCTATGCTGGGTCGCGGTGAAATGCCGCCCCGGGACGATAACAATTACGGCTTGGAATTCAATCAGCTTAACGAGGGTATTAAAGCCGCTGTGTTCTCGGTGCAGTCCTTGATTGCCGACGCCAGCATGCTGTCGCAAGCGGCGGTGGAAGGCAAACTGTCGACCCGAGCCGATGCCGGCAAACACCAGGGCGATTTCCGCAAAATCGTCCAAGGCGTAAACAACACCCTGGACGCCGTGATCGGCCCGCTCAACGTGGCGGCGGACTACGTCGACAAAATCTCGCGCGGCGCCATCCCGGCCAAAATCACGGACAGCTACAACGGCGACTTCAACGTCATCAAAAACAACCTCAACACCTGTATTGATGCGGTGAACGCCCTGGTGGCGGACGCCAACCTGCTGGCGCAAGCGGC
>NZ_PPPU01000047.1 GCF_006483455.1 Methylomonas koyamae | reverse complement strand
AATTACTCGACAATAGAAGCCACAACACCCGCACCGACGGTACGGCCACCTTCACGAATTGCGAAGCGCAAGCCATCTTCCATCGCGATCGGCGAGATCAGTTTTACTGTGACCGAGATGTTGTCACCTGGCATTACCATTTCAACACCTTCAGGCAGCTCAACCGCACCAGTCACGTCGGTGGTTCTGAAGTAGAACTGTGGACGGTAACCGTTAAAGAATGGCGTGTGACGACCACCCTCTTCTTTCGACAATACGTAGATTTCGGCTTTGAAGTGCGAGTGTGGCTTGATGCTGTTTACGTGAGCCAATACTTGACCACGCTCTACGTCATCGCGCTTGGTGCCACGCAGCAGGATACCCACGTTGTCGCCAGCCTGACCTTGATCCAGCAATTTGCGGAACATTTCAACACCGGTACAGGTGGTTTTCACGGTATCTTTGATACCAACGATTTCAACCTCTTCGCCGACTTTGATAATACCGCGCTCGACACGGCCGGTTACTACCGTACCACGACCGGAAATCGAAAATACGTCTTCGATTGGCATCAGGAATTTGCCATCGATTGCGCGTTGCGGCTCAGGAATATAGCTATCCAGCGCTTCAACCAGTTTAACAACCGACTGAACACCGATTTCGCTTTGCTCGCCTTCCAACGCTTTCAGCGCAGAACCAACGATGATTGGGGTATCGTCGCCCGGGAATTCGTACTGGTTTAACAGTTCGCGAATTTCCATTTCAACCAGCTCAATCAGCTCGGCATCATCGACCATGTCCGCTTTGTTTAGGAACACAACGATGTATGGCACGCCGACCTGACGAGACAGCAGGATGTGCTCGCGCGTTTGCGGCATCGGACCGTCAGCCGCGGAGCAAACCAGAATTGCACCGTCCATTTGCGCCGCACCGGTAATCATATTTTTGACGTAGTCAGCATGACCCGGGCAGTCAACGTGCGCATAGTGACGATTGGCTGACTCGTACTCTACGTGTGAGGTCGAAATGGTGATACCGCGCGCGCGCTCTTCGGGAGCATTGTCGATTTGATCAAACGCTTTTGCTTCGCCTCCTTGCAGTTCGGCCATAACCTTGGTCAGCGCAGCAGTCAAGGTTGTTTTGCCGTGGTCAACGTGGCCAATCGTTCCTACGTTTACGTGCGGTTTCTTTCTTTCAAATTTTTCTTTAGCCAT
>NZ_PPPU01000046.1 GCF_006483455.1 Methylomonas koyamae | reverse complement strand
GATAGGGGTCGGAAAGGGCCTAAGCCCTTCCCGCCCTCCGAACCGTGCGGGCGGTTCTCCCGCACACGGCTCTCCAGTCGGTAGTTTCCTCATCGGGAGTGTCTCTCGGCTTGCCAGGCGGGATGTAGTGCGAACAACCCGGCAGCCGCAAAATACGCATTCGGCCAGCGTCGATGGTCATTCAGGCATCGGCCAATGCCCGGTCGCTTGTCTTGCTTTCGCAGCAGCGATCGAAGCCGCCGTCGAATGAAGCCGTCCAGGTAGCGAAAAATGCCGCCATGAGCATGTTTGAAGTACCCATACCAGCCGCGCAGCATCGGGTTTAGATCGCCCACGATCCTATCCAGGCTGTCACCCCGTGTGCGCTTGGTCTTCTCTCGAATACGGTCTTTGAACCGGCTCAGGCTTTTCTTACGTACCCTACGCTGGCCCGCTTCAAAGCGATAGCCCAGAAACTCGAAGCCTTCGCCCGCTTGACGACAGTCGCCCAGATGGGTCTTATCGGGGTGCAGCGTCAGCCCATTGGCTTCAACCCATTCCCGAATGACCTCGAGTGCCGCTTCGGCTTCGGCTCGGCTGGCGCATAGCACGACAAAGTCGTCGGCGTAACGCACCATCCGATAACCTCGCGCCATCAGCCTTTCGTCCAGCGGATGCAGGTATAGGTTCGCCAGTAACGGACTGATGACCGCCCCTTGTGGACTGCCACTCGTCGGCGTCCAACGTTCCAACCCTTTCAGGATGTCCTGCTTGAGCCAACCTTCAATCAGTGCCAATAGGCGACCATCGCTGATTCGCGCTTCGACCCGTTCCAGAAGTTGAGCATGCGGGATACTGTCGAAGTAGCCTTTCAGGTCGGCGTCCACCACGTAGGTGTAACCAGCCTTAAGCCCGCCATCGACATCACGCAGGGCATCCTTGCAGCCTCGCTCGGGCCGAAATCCGTAACTGCTGTTCAGAAACGTCACGTCGAAGATCGGTTCGATCACCATCTTGACTGCCGCCTGTACGATGCGATCTTTGACGGTCGGTATTCCCAGCAGTCGACGTTGACCGTCGCCTTTGGGGATTTCCACCCGTTTAACCGCCATCGGTCGGTATTTCCCTTCCCGCAGACTTTGGCTCAGTTCGGCCAAGTAGCGCTCGGCTTGGGCTTCGAATTGCTCTACACTTTGTCTGTCCACCCCCGCCGCGCCTCGGTTGGCTTTAACTTTCGTCCAAGCCAACGCTAGCGTACCCGGCGCGTAAACCTTGTCCATCAAGCTGTACCATTTGCGTCCTTCGACACCGTTTACCAGTGCCAACACCATGCGTTCCGTCCAGATTGCGGCTTCCACGCCGGGTATTACCGCCGTTTCTGTACCTTGTTTAGTCTGTTTCGACACTGTCGGTGCTGTCATTTGCCTCACTCTCGATTTCTCGCATCCACCTTCCTGCCCTGCCTTCCCTCGACTGCGCTTTGCTAACCCAGCCTCTCGCGGCTTTCCCCGCTTCGGTACTATGCGGGCTCTGACTCCTGCCCGGTTTCGCTTCACCGAACAGGCCTCCTCGCTTATCTCGCACACACGTCCCAACGTTCCACCTCCAACCACAGGTACGGCCCGAACATCGTTTCTTTCGCCAAACCAACGTGTTCGATGCGTTTCAGGCTTCGCCATCTCCTAGCAGGCTCGCCGCCGTGTCCCGCCGAATCGAGTTCGTCTCCTGCGGACCGCCAGTTCGCCTCCGATTGCTCTCCACCCCGTTTCGCAACGACGCAGTTATCTTCAGCTACAGGGCCTTGGCATACCCTGACATGGACTTTCACCATGCTATGTGTGCGCCGTCACGAGCGCACTAGG
>NZ_PPPU01000045.1 GCF_006483455.1 Methylomonas koyamae | reverse complement strand
TCCAATTGCCCAAGCTGGCTCAAGCTAAAGCCCTTGTCGACCAGCGACCGGGCGACTCGCTCACGCAACGCCATTTCCATGACCGCGCCAAAGCGTGCGACGACATCGTCGTAGACCTTGATTGCGTCCTCCCATTTCCCAAGCTGGCGCAAAACGAAACCCTTGTTGAACAGCGCCCGGGCGACTCCCTCACGCAACACCGCTTCCGTGGCCGCGCCAAAGCGTTCGACGACATCGTCGTAGATCTTGATTGCATCCTCCGAGTGTCCAAGCTGGCCCAAAGTGGCGCCCTTATTGACCAGTGCCTTGGCGACCTGCTCACGCAAAGCCGCTTCCATGGCCGTGCCAAAGCGTTCGACAACATCGTCGTAGACCTTGATTGCGTCCTCCGATTGCCCAAGCTCGCCCAATATTAAGCCCTTTTTGAGCAGCGCCCGGGGCAATTCGACGCGCGACGCAAGTTTACTGGAACCGCTCAATCGCGCTATGGTGCGGTCCAGAACCTCAATAGACTCAGCAGGCGAAGTGGCTTGTTCTGCTTCGGTGGCGATTTTCCCGGCGACATCAATGCTGCGTAAATCCTGAATCGCGGCACCATATTCCTCGGCGCTGCCAAGACGCCGGCACTGCATATCGGCATGTTCGATCAATTGATTCCTCAACTGGCGTTGGCGCATGCCGCTCGCCAAAGCCAAGGTATAGCCGGGGTCGGCCTGCCCGTCTTGCAAGAGCGCGCGTGCAATGGAATGGCGCTCCCTTGGGCTGAAGCAGGTTTGCAGAAACACCGCCAGAAACTTGATGCTTTGGCGTGCGCGGCGCGGGCCGTTACGCATCAGGTACCAGATGTTGAAGAAGCGTTCGCTTACTTGATAGCCGTTGCGCCCCTTCTTGCGTCTGCTGAGGGAAACAGTTTCGACGTATCCTGATTTTTCCAGTCGCGAAAGCTGGCTGCTCACAACTGTGGTGTCAAGACCGGTCGCCTCGCCCAGCTTGGCCGAGGTCATCGGGTCCCAATTCAAGGCCAGCGCATCGAATACGGCCCGGCTCTGAATCGGCAGCTCTTCCGTGCGGGCCTGATACCAGCCGGTGAAGGTATCGAGCATGGCGCTCAGTTGCGACAAGACATCGGCACTCGCATGCGATTCGAGCACGCTGTAAAGTACGCCCAGAGTGCGCGGGTTACCCCCGGCCAAGGTATTGAGTGCGGCCACTCGCCCCGGATTTTCTTCAATCAGGTCCAGCACCTTCTTGCCCGCCTCGCCCCGGTTCTCGGCGCGTATGCGCAGGCAGTGCATAACTTCTTTGTCATCCAGTTTATCGAGGGTCTGGATTCTGAAAAAATCGTAGAACGCCGCCTGCTGATCGTGTGTCGATTCGGGATAACGCGAAGCCGCAGCAATCAGAATCGGGCCACCAGCACTCTGCAAATCGTTTCGCAACGACCACTGATGGTTGTCCGGCAGGCCTGCCAATAGTGAGTCCAGATTGTCGATCAATAGTAGCGGTCGTCTGCCCAGGCGTTCACAGTGCTTGTTGAATGCCTGCTTTGCCGGTTCTCCGTCCTGATCATCACGCTTCAAGGCCTGGCGCGGTAAATGCCGTTCCCATGCCGCGTCCAGCGCTTCAATTTCTTCGTCCGCTGCCTTTTCGTCCTCGCGTACTTCAAGCAGCGATTGCAGGCAATTGCGCCAGAACACGTCCAGGCTGATGACATTGTGTTGCTCTTCGCGAAACGATAAGGCGATCAACCGGCTATTGAGGTCGGGTTCCGTTCTGACGGCGATGGCAATTCGGCGCAGCAAACTGGTTTTTCCGTAGCCTCGCGGCGCGACGATGAGATGATGGGTGGCGGGGCGGCTTGGCTCAAGCAGGCGAAGCTGGCGCAGAAAGAAATCCAGCACGCCGCGCCGGGCGACAAAGTTCGCCAGAAAGTCTTCTTCTTTCTGGGACTTAGGGTTGAAGTGAGTGAAGTCCATGGTGTGGCGCCTATGAAAATGAAGGGTTTAGTCTAGGCATTTGCTTGCGGCGGAAAGCGGGTCCACCAGCGGCGCAGCAGTACATTTCTAAACGCCGCAACGGGCGTGTCCGCGCCCCAGTCTTCAATCGTGATGAAGCCTTCTGCATCCAAGCGCATCAGTAGTTTGCGCAGCGACTCCCGCGTAAGGTTGGACTGGCTGACCGCCGCAAGCACCCTATCAATATCAAGCCCCTGTGGATGAGGTGCCAGTGAGTTAAGTACGGCGATGGCGACTCCCCGATCAGTATCCGGGTAATGCTTTCTTAGATGCTCTTCCCATACACCGAAAGTCGCCAGTTCGTTGGGCTGCAATAGTCGCGCCATGGCTGCTTCTATCAAAGCAGTGGCATCCTGGGCGTTTTCAGTGGGCGTGCCGGCAAGCTTCTTGGCCAGGGCCTCCAGATAGTAGGCTGAGCGCCAACCTACGGCCTGAACTATCGCGTCCGCCTCCGCGACGGTAATCAGTTGCCGATCCACCAGCCGGCCCGTTTGCGCCAGGTCGATGACAAAATCGCGAGCTTGAATTTCATTCAGCGTCGTCAGGCCATAGGTCTCGAACTTGGCCAAAACACCCATGTAGTTGCCCGCTTGCGCCAGAGGTTCCAGGCCGATCGAGCCGGTGATCAACCAACGCACTTTTGGAAAGTCGACTCGAAGGCGGCTGGTGTGGTTCATGAACGTTCTTGCCGCCTCGATGCCTTGCGGGCCTTGGTCGTGCAGAGCTTTAAGGAAGATTGGAAGTTCATCGATCAGCAGCAACCAGCGTCGATTCGGGTCTTCATGCAAGGCTTTGATCAAGCGCTCGAAATAGGTCTCGTGATCGAGCGTGGTGAAGGACTGATACCAAGCACCGTTGGTGTCGGTGCGCGGGTCGATTGCTTGTCCTAGCCGTTGGCTCAGCCAGGCAACGATATTGTTTCCACGCGATCTATGCTTGCCAATCTGGTCGCATAGCTGGCGAAAGAATCCTCGGGTGTCCTTGCAACCCGCTACTTCTACCTTGATGGCTTCCCAGCCATGCGCGTGTCCCGCTTCGACCAAGCGCTCCAGCACGAAGGTTTTGCCCAAACGGCGCGGCCCCGGCATTGAAATATCGATGCCAGCATCGATCAGTTTATAGATGGCCGCGACGTCATCGTTTCGACCGTAAGATTTGCTGGTGTAGTCCATCGCCCGCCCCTTTGGTTATCAAGAGACATGATTTTAAGACAGGATTGTTTTAAAA
>NZ_PPPU01000044.1 GCF_006483455.1 Methylomonas koyamae | reverse complement strand
CAGCAAAACCTGCGGCACACCGTGCACGCTGCGCGCCATATAAATCGCGGTGCCGGGTACGGTAGCCAGTGGCTGGTCGCGCAAGCGTTCCTCCAAGTCTTCGAACAGCACCCGGCGTTCGTCCAGGTAGCGGGCCAACAACTGCTTGCCCTTGATCCAGGTAGTCATCACCAAAAACAACACGGTGCCGACCACTAGCGGCAGCCAGCCGCCGTGCGGAATTTTCAGGCTGTTGGAGGACAGAAACAGTAAGTCGATGATCAAGAAGGTGGATAAAAACAGAATGCTGGTGGGCTTGTTCCATTGCCACAAACCCTGGATCACGATGAAGGCCAGTATAGTGTCCACGATCATGGTGCCGGTCACTGCGATGCCGTAAGCCGAGGCGAGTGCGGATGAGGATTTAAAGCTCAGTACCAATATGAACACCGATACCATCAACAACCAGTTGATAGCCGGAATGTATACTTGGCCCATTTCATCGCCGGAAGTATGGCGAATATTCATGCGCGGGCAATAGCCCAACTGGATGGCTTGGCGTGTCACCGAAAAGGCCCCGGAAATTACGGCTTGAGATGCGATAACCGTAGCCAAGGTCGACAAAATCAGCATTGGATACAAAGCCCAGTTCGGCGCCAATAAATAAAACGGGTTTTCGATGGCGCTCGGGTCGCCTATCAGCAAAGCTCCTTGACCGAAATAATTCAGCAGCAAAGCGGGAAAAACAAAGCTAAACCAAGCGAATTGGATCGGTTTCAATCCGAAATGCCCCATGTCGGCGTAGAGTGCCTCCGCTCCGGTGATGGACAGTACCACCGCCCCCATAATTAAAAAGCCTTTCCAGCCCAGTTCAATCAACAGGTGAACCGCATAGTAAGGATTAATCGCCATCAGTACATCCGGATGCTGGACGATATTTATCGCCCCCAAAACACCGAGCGTAGCAAACCAAAAGCACATAATCGGCGCGAACATCCGACCAACTTTACCCGTACCTTTGACCTGAATGATAAACAACACGCTGAGCACAACTATGGTTATGGGCAACACGTAGTTTTCTAGACGCGGCGCAACGATCTGCAAGCCTTCGACGGCGCTAAGCACCGAGATGGCTGGGGTAATCATGCTATCGCCGTAGAACAGCGCGGCGCCCAGCAAACCTATCGTGACAATGAACAGTTTACGTTCCGGATTATCCTTCGAACCATGCATCGCCAGCGCCATCAGCGCCATAATGCCGCCTTCTCCCTTGTTATCCGCGCGCATAATGAAGATGGCGTATTTGGTGGTAACCACCAGAGTGATGGCCCAAAAAATCAACGACAACACGCCCAGTACGTGGACCGTATCGGTAGGCAAGCCACCGTGAAAAACCTCTTTTACGGCATACAACGGACTGGTGCCGATGTCGCCGAAGACGACGCCGATGGCGCTAAACGCCAACGCAGCGATTTGCTCCTTGGTCTGGGAATGTTTTGCGGACATAGAAAATAGCGGAAGATTAGGGACGGGCCGGAAAATTATGCCACAGATCGCGATTTTGCCGCCAACCGCAAAGGTCGGGAGGGGGGATTTGAGGTTCTGAAACGTCTTAGTCTTTATTCGGCCCCCACTGCCGTCCGCGAGGTGGTGGCTGACGAGGGGGAGGTAATAACATACAATGTATGATTAAAAACCAATCGCGCATATTTTTGTACTGAACTGCTTATATGTTTTTATTTAAAAACCACGAGGATGCTTTGCCGGAAAATCACTTGGTATCGTTCGGCGGCGTGGGTCAGACAGGGGGGCGCGGTCAACATTGGTTTTGGCGAGGCTTATTCGGCGAAGAACGGCCCGCCAGTATGCTCAGATTATTGGCGGTCTTGGTATTACTGTTGCACATCTGGGGCCTGCAGCAATTGCTAAAGCCCGAAGAGAAACTGACCGAGGCCCAACCGCTGATCATGGAAGTCTCGATGATCGCCATGTCCGCCCCCAAACCTGCTGCGGCTCCGCCGCCGCCTGCACCGCCGCCACCGGAAAAAAAGCCGCCGCCCAAAAAACCGCAACCGAAACCGGTGCCGAAAAAGGCGCCGCCCATTGTGCAAAAAGCACCGGAATTCGCACCTGTGGAAGCTCCGGCCGAGCCGCAGCCGACACCGGTGAGCGCGCCGAGCGCCCCCAGCGCTCCGGCCACCAGTACGAGCAGCGTGCCGACGCGCGCCGAACAATTTACTGAAGCAAATTATCGCGCCAATTACGCCCACAATCCGAAACCGGAATATCCGATGATCGCGAAGAGCCGCGGCTGGCAGGGTAAGGTGCTGCTAAAAGTCCAAGTTTCCGCGGATGGCCTGAGCGAAGCGGTCGCGGTGGATCAGAGCAGCGGCCACGAAATACTGGACGAATCGGCGGTGGAGGCCGTTAAAAAATGGAAATTCATTCCGGCCAAGCGCGGTGAAACGCCGGTGGCCAGTTCGGTGATCGTGCCAATCATTTTTACACTACGTGAATAATAAAACTCGGAGAGAGTAATGCCTTACCATATAGCCCCAGAAGCTGTTATCGACGCCACCCTGTACACACTGGTGGTGTTTTCGCTGATAACCTGGACTCTGATTCTGTTTAAAATTTGGCAATTCGCCAAAAACAACTACTACAACAAAAAATACAACGCCGCTTTTTGGGACTCGGTCGATTTGAAAGCCGCTGAACAATTGCCTACCGAGACCGCGCGCGGCCCGAAAGCGCGCATTGCCCAATGCGGTTTCGCCTGGCTGGCGGAAATGAGCCACCCGGAGACCTGCGCCAGCCTGAAATTCCGCGGTTCGCCGCAGGATTTGCTGGAGCAGACCTTGCGCAAACAAACCCAGGACGAGCAACGCCGGATGGAAAGCGGTCTGACCATGCTCGCCAGCATCGGCAGCACGGCGCCGTTTGTCGGCTTATTCGGTACGGTATTGGGCATCATGCACGCAATGCATGACATCAGCGCCAGCGGCTCGGCCAGCCTGGATGTCGTGGCCGGCCCGATCGGCGACGCCTTGATCGCCACGGCCATCGGTATCGCAGTGGCGGTTCCGGCAGTCTTGGCCTACAATTTTTTCCTGAGGCGCGCCAAGCACCATCGGGCGTCGCTGGAGAATTTCGTGGACGGCTTTCTGCATATCGCCTTTGGCGACAACGGTAAAAACAAGGAGTAAATAAATGGGATTTAAAACGAATTCGGAAGACGACGAGGCGGTCAGTGAAATAAACGTCACGCCGTTAGTCGATGTCATGCTGGTGCTGGTGATCATCTTATTGGTAACCGCACCTTTGCTAACCCAATCGGTAAACGTAGCGCTGCCGAAAACGGCTTCCACCACCCCGGATACCGAAAAACAGCCGATGCAACTGGGTATCGACGCCCAGGGCGCGGTGACTCTGAACAAGAATTCGGTCGCGGATCTGGCCGCGCTGGACACTACGCTGAGAAGCGAACTGGCCGCCAACCCCGAACTGATCATCCATATCTATGCCGACCAAGGCGTCAACTACGGCAAAGTGGCGGAAGTGATGGCCACCGTGCAACACGCCGGCATCTCGAAGCTGGCTTTCGTCACGTTGGAACAGTAACGACTTTATTCCGAGCCCGGTTTTGTGCCGG
>NZ_PPPU01000043.1 GCF_006483455.1 Methylomonas koyamae | reverse complement strand
CGCTGGGCGGCGATACCCGGCTGCACGGCCGCTGTCTGGTGGTCGACGACGAGCCGCAAGTCCGCAGCGCCTGGGAAGCCTTGCTCTGCGCCTGGGGCATCAGCGCCGTGTGCGTGGCTTCGGCCGGCGAAGCCTTTGCCGAGCTGGACGCGGGCTTTGCACCGGACGCCATCTTCTGCGACCAGCGCCTGCGCTCCGGCGAGAGCGGCTTTGAATTACTGCAAGCGCTGTTGGAACGTTGCCCGGAAGCCGCCGGAGCCATGATCAGCGGCGAATTCGATTCGCCGGCCCTGGCGCAGGCCGAACAGGAGGGCTATCTGGTGCTGCATAAGCCGTTGGAGCCGGAGGCGCTGTACACGCTGTTGCGTCAGTTCCTTTCTGAGACCGGAAAGGTATAAGGTCGATTTCTGGGGATAATACGTCCGCGACAGCAGGACTTGCCGGCTCAGCATATCTGCGGCTCAGCGGTGTGCGCTGGAAGTTGGTAATCCCCCAGACCAAAACCGGAAGCCCCTATGCTAGTGAGCCAGCACACGACGACTAGGCGGCGGTCAGCCGATAGTCGAAACGCCATCCAGCGTGTCGCCGTTTGGACTCACCGTCGATTGGCCGCGCCGCGCCAAGCCTAAGCAGCCCAAGCCGGATAGAAACAGCAATACCGTTGCCGGCACCGGCACCGGCGCGTAACCGTATTGCAAATGATCCACCTCCCAATTGTTTTTACCGGGCATGGAAATTCGAATAGCGGAAATGCCGCTGGCGTTTATCACGCCGAAAAAGCGATCCTCGCCAGTGGTGCGGGAAATACTGGAATCTCCCAGGGAGTAAGGCCCGAACACGCCCAAGGAACGACCCAAATGGTCGAATGCTTCAAAGATAGTATTGTCCGACAGGTCGGCGGCTCGCGGGGCGCCGCCGTTGTTTCGCCCGACATCGGTCCAAACGATGCCGGCGTGCGTTGGCAGAGCGCCGCCCAGCGCTGCAGCGGAAAAATCGAAAGTAAAACTGCTGGTTCTGTAATTGCTGAACAGACTTCGGGTTTGACCGCTGGCGACACCGTCGATGATGCCGTCGTCGCCGTCTACCGAATCGCTGAACGCGGTGGTGATACCAGTGGTGAAAACTTCGCGGAGGCTGGCCCCCGGCGTGCTCAACACACCATCCTCAAAGTCTTCGAGATGAAAATAGCCGAAATTTTGTCCGTGGAACGGGCTATCGGTAACGCTTGCATAAGCGCTCGGCCCGAGAAATATCGGCGCCGCCTCAGCGGAATAAGGCAGCGCAGCGAATAGCGCGAGCACCGTCAATTTTCCAATCCCAGTCTCGGGGCATCTAGTATTCCACATCACCTGTCTCCTCGTTTGCTAGGTAAAAAATGCGCCGCCAAGATTCGTTGGTATCCGGCGCCGTTGCATGGTTTTCGTCCCGACTTGAGAAATCGGCCTGTCACAAACACAGGTCCACCAAGCGGCAACCGTTTCCTTAAGCCCGCCAGCGCCGCATATCGACCAACCCGAGCAAGCCGGCGCCGAACAACCAGACTGCGGCCGGCAAGGGCACCGGTGCAGTGGTATAGGTCAGATTGTCGACGATGAATCCGTCGCCGCTCTGGCCGTGGAACTGGATTTTGTCGACCAGTCCGGCGTAGCCGGATGCCAGCCAATAGATATCGCGCGGTTGATTGTCGCCATCCAGCGGCGAGCTGTAGACTTTTTCCCCCCGGTAAAACAGCGAAAAACTGACGTCGGTATCGGAGCCCCAATAGTTGTAATAAAGACCTTGAAAAATCACCGGACCTTGATCGAACGTCAGCTCGCCGGCTGTAGCATGCAAACGGCTCTCGCCCAATTCCGGGCCGTGCGCTTCGAATTCTGAGTAACTCGACACCTGTACGTGAAACGATTCCCAGCCCGACAAACCGCCGTAGCCATCGACCAGATCCCAGTCGCGGATGCCTTCGAAATCGACCACGGTTGTCGCCGCATTGGCCAGACCGCTACCTAGCGACGCCGTCATCAGCGCAGCCATCAATATTTTTTTCATACGTAGTTCTCCAAAACTTTAAGTGAACAGGCTGCTTCTAGCGGCTAAACCTTGCCACTCCCCGATCGTTGCGTGTAGAGCAACCCCATCAGCATGCTGCCGAACAGCCAGACCGCGCCCGGTAACGGCACAGCCGCCACATCGCCGTCGCGCACCGCCCAAGCCCTCATCGCGCTGCCGGCGGATGAGAAGTAATATTGCTCTCCGGTGGACAATCGAAAGCCCCACGCCAAACTGGATGAGCTGAAGTAAGATGTACCGAACCAGTAGTAGTCGGACTCGAGATTGCTAAACAAGGACTCGTCGTTGGGGTTGGCCGGATCGTCGATCAAGCCGTATTCCTGTTGCTGCTGGCCGCTGCCATTGACCAAGGCCTTATTGCCCAGCGCTCCGTAAAACAGGCCAGCCAATTCTGAGCTGGTGGTGTCGACGTTGAAGCCGCAATCGCTGCCGCTATAACTGTAGTTGCAGCCGGGGGCGCCCAAATCGGTGAGCGTCGGCAAGCGCCAGTCGCTGTAAGTGACGTTGCGAACCGCGTCGTGGATCGCCAAGCCGCCAACCCAGGCGTTCGCCTCGTTCCAGTTCATACGCCCATCCTCATCGTATCCGCTGGTTTTGGCGTAGTTGGCGTCCGCCAGCCAGGTGATGTTTTGGACGCTGTCGTAAATCAGGCCGCCACCGCGGTCGAATAATTGGGCTTGCGCGGCCGGAGCCGCTAAGATGCCGCAAGTGGTAACGGCGCTGGCCATCAATTTAGTTTCATAAGATAAGCTCCGAATCGGAAAAATAACCAAAAATTGTTTCAGTTGGCGGGCATTATCGAGAAGGGATTTCGGCGGTGGAACCCCACCGCAGTGGGGGTAGTTTAGCCGTTGGAATCTGTTAAGATGCAAATCATTTGCATGTATAGAAGCAATCTTGACTCTCCAGGAAGAGCCGAGATAAAACCTTCGGCCGCCTGAACTCAATTGCAAGGAGAACATGATCGTGGACAACTCGGCTTGGGCAGTGGTAGTGGACGACCATCCGCTGGTGGCGCACGGCATCGCCGATTTTTTAGTGACGCATTGCGGTTTTAGCCGGGCGCAGCCGGTATCGGCTATCGCCGAATTTTGGCCGTTGCTGGAAACCGACCAGCCGCCGGCACTGGCCGTGGTCGACTTTTGGTTGCCGGACGGCGCTTCCTTACCGCTGCTGGCCGAATTGAAACAACGGCATCCGATGATTCGGGTGCTGGCGATCAGCGCGGACGACGACCGAACCGTCGCCGAAAAAATCGCCACAACGGGCACCGACGGTTTCATTCACAAACAGGCCGCGCCTAAGCTCTTCGCCAAAGCCGTAACCGCGGTGATGGCCGGCGAGATTTGGTTCCGCGGTCAGTCCCCGGCTGCGCTGACGCTGGCGCGAGAATTGCCGGTCACCGCCGCCGAGCTGGGCCTGACGCCGCGGCAGGGGCAAGTGTTGGCGATGATGCTGAAAGGCTTACCGAACAAACGAATCGCGCTGAATCTATCCTTGTCGGAACACACGGTGAAAGAACACGTCACCGGCATCCTGGAACGGCTCGGTGCGAAAAATAGGATCGAAGTGATTACCAAGCTTCGCGGACGCAGCCTGGAAAGCGAATGATCGTCGATTCCGATCCCACCGACTCAACAAACAGCCGTTTGCGCTTCGAAGACCTGAATGCCGGAAGCCAGGCCCGATTGTTGGACATTACCCACAACCGATTGGTCTACGGCATTACCATCATCCCCTTCGTCGGTATGCCCTTCGTCTACTGGAAGTACCAATTGGATCAAAACGCCTGGGGCCTGCTGATGTGGACGCTGTCCTATTTCGTGGCGTTGACGGCGGCACGATTGCAATACCGGAACTACCGACGAGATAGAAACCGTCTCGATCCGGACGCAACGATCGGTAAATGGATGCCGGTGATCTTGCGCATGGCCTTGGCCCACGGCCTGGGTCTGACGGCTTTGGTTGCGGTGATCGCAGGCCGGGTACCGTTCGAATTTGCGTTGCTGCTTTACATGAGCCTGGCGGCGGTCATGGCCGCTAACGCCACCCACCAATCGCCGGTATACAGTGCTTTCAAGCGCTTCTTCAATGCCGGCTGGGGTGGCTGCACCCTGCTAACGCCGTGGGCGTTTCCGGAGCATTGGCATTTGATCATGCCGTTGTGCGTCAGTTACATCATGTCCATCCATCGCCATTCGGCGATTGCCCACCGCTTCTTCCTGCAACAGGTGAAATTGGAAGAAGACAGCAAGCGTCTGGCCGAAGATTACCGGCAAGCCAAAGAAGAAGCCGAAGCGGCGCTCTATGCCAAAAACCGGTTTCTGACCACCGCCGCTCACGACTTGCGCCAACCGGTGCATGCCATGGGCTTTTTGATCGAATCCATTTCCCGCCGTAACCGCGCCGCCGAGTTGCGGCCGGCCCTGCAGGATTTGCGGCAAAGCGTGCAGTCCGTGACCCAGATGTTCAATTCGTTACTCGATTTGTCCAAGATCGAACTCGGCGCGCAACCGGTGAAACTGCAACCGGTGGCTATCGATCCGCTGATGACCGATATCGCGACCTTGTTTCGGGAGGAAGCCCAGGCCCGCGCCATCGACTTGCGGGTACGCACCAGCAGCGGCAAGGCGTTGGTCAACGCCGATCCGTTGTTACTGCGGCAATCGATGATTAATCTGATGCAGAACGCGCTGCGTTATACCCAGCGCGGCGGGGTGCTGATGGCGGTGCGCCGCCGGGCCGGGCAATGGCAATTCGAAGTCTGGGATACCGGGGTCGGCATCGCTCAGGCCGATCAGCAGCGGGTGTATTCGCCGTTCTTCCGCCCGGAACACGCCTGGCGCATCGACAATGCCGGCCATGGCCTGGGGCTGGCGGTGGTGGCCCGCTGCGCCGATCTGATGGGTGCCAGCCAGGGCTTGAATTCGCACGAAGGCCGCGGCTCCCGCTTCTGGTTGCGGCTGCCGGCGGCGGAGACCGGCGAGCGCCGCTTGGCGGTGCGCGAGACGCTGCCCTTAGCGCTGGGCGGCGATACCCGGCTGCACGGCCGCTGTCTGGTGGTCGACGACGAGCCGCAAGTCCGCAGCGCCTGGGAAGCCTTGCTCTGCGCCTGGGGCATCAGCGCCGTGTGCGTGGCTTCGGCCGGCGAAGCCTTTGCCGAGCTGGACGCGGGCTTTGCACCGGACGCCATCTTTTGCGACCAGCGCCTGCGCTCCGGCGAGAGCGGCTTCGAATTACTGCAAGCGCTGTTGGAACGTTGCCCGGAAGCCGCCGGAGCCATGATCAGCGGCGAATTCGATTCGCCAGCCCTGGCGCAGGCCGAACAGGAGGGCTATCTGGTGCTGCATAAGCCGTTGGAGCCGGAGGCGCTGTACGCCTTGTTGTGTCGAATATTACCGGTGGCCGACAACGACCACGCGTAAAGCCTTTGGCATGAACCGCAGCAAATGGCGCCTATTTTGCTGGATACGCTGGATCGTCAACTTAAAAGCCGGAGTTTGCCATGAATGTTTCCACCATAAGCCCTAACCTTGCCGCTAGCCGAACAGTCAGCGGAAAAACTTTGCCATCTCCACCGCAAGTCAAAATGGATGCTACCGGCGATAGACAGCCGTCGCCGCCTGCGGTTGATATGCGCAATGTCTCGCTAAACGAAATCAATGCCTTGATCAAGTCCGGCGTGGATGGTTTGCTGGATGTCGTGCCCTACATGCCGACCGCCACCATCAACCCAAGCGCCGCAGCGGATGCCGGCGACGTGAAGGTAGACTATTTAGGCCAGATCGAGGGGCTGATCGAATTCCGGAAAAGCCGTCACGAGGACACCGCCTTTCTGGAACGGGTGCTGAGTAACGTAACACGTCTGGATGGGATGGCCTTGCCGACGAAACTGGACGTGATGGCTTGAGTCGGCCTTGGCTGAGTCATCAAAACCTCACGAATTCAGTTGCAGTCGGGGACGGGATTATCTTTCTGACGACCCTTGACCCTGACGTTGCGTCACGCTCTATGCTAACGGCACGCATCAGGAAGGAGGCAAATCATGTTGCTTAAAGTGGGCGAACTCGCCAAACGCTGCGGACTGACCGTCCGCACCCTGCATCACTACGACAGCATTGGCTTGCTTAAACCTTCCGCGCGTTCCGATACCGGCTACCGGCTATATCAACGGGGCGACATTGCCAGATTGCATCAAATTCAAGCCTTAAGGCAGTTTGGATTGTCACTGGCCGAGATAGGGGGCATTTTGGCAACGCCCGACCTGAATCTTGCGACTATCGTCGAACGCCAGCTTGAAGCCCTGGACCGAAAGATTGCTCAAAGCCAAGCTTTGCGCCATCGTTTGTCCGGGCTACAACGGCAATTGACTCGCGGCGAGGAACCGGAGCTGGCCGATTGGCTAACCACTTTAGAGATGATGACTATGTATGATAAATATTTTTCCGCCAACGATCTCAAGCGCCTGCCGCTGCTGGATATCGACGAGACTTCTACCGCCGGCGAATGGGCGGCATTGGTCGAGCAGGTACAAGCCGCGATGCAGACAGGTTTGGATGAGGACAGCACACAGGCTCAGGCCTTGGCGAAGCAATGGATAGGCATGCTGGTACGCGACACCCAAGGCGACCCCCGCTTGCTGGTCAAGCTGAACGCGATGATGGTGGGCGAGCCGACCATGCAAACCAAAACCGGCGTCACTCCGGACATTGTGGCTTACATCCAAAGCGCCTTCGTTGAGAGTAAATTGCGGATCTACGAAAAATACCTCAGCGCCGAGGAGTTCAGCGTGATGCGAGCGAATTACGGCAAGCAAGCCGACGATTGGCCGCCACTGATCGCCGCGATTCGCCAGCATTTGGATGACAGCACGCCGCCCAGTGCCCCCGAGATGCAGGCACTCGCGCGAACCTGGCTGGGTTTGTTCCGGGCCTACGCCGGCGACAATCCGGACACTCATGCCAAAATTCGTGCCGCGCATCAGGCCGAGCCCTACCTATTCTTTGGTACGTTTATCGATCCGCCCTTGCTGGCGTATGTCTATCAGGCGATGGCCCAACTAGGCCAAGCGCCAACGCCGGCCCAGGCGCATTGATAAGACAGTGAAGTGGAGAAACTGCATCGATCTGGACGGACAAAAGATCGATGCAGCAGGAGACCGACTCGTTAGGGAGTCGTCGGCGTGATCGGTTAAAACAGCTTTACAACGCGCCTTCTGAGCCGGTGAATTCTACAGAAGTGGCTCCATTC
>NZ_PPPU01000042.1 GCF_006483455.1 Methylomonas koyamae | reverse complement strand
GGTTTAAGACGGTATCTACCGGACTTTTATGTTAAACAAATGAATAATAACAGAAAATTGCTGAGCAACTTTTTAAGATGGAATCCATTGGCGTTGTTAAATAATGCCAGAAAAGATTATTTGGCAGCGTGGCGAAACTATAGTGCGATCTTTGGTAATGGTGTAATCGTTGTCGGTTTAGGCTGCATGTTTGCTCTGATAGTTTTATGCGTCGATTTGAATGACTATTTATTTAATCCGCCGTTAACTCTTGAGCAAATGAATAAAGATACAGGCAGAGTGATAGGTGTTGACAGTATCAGAAAACAGCCTGCATATTCTATCTTGTTGGACGTTGATGGCCGTCAAGAAAGATTTAGAGTTAACTTTGGCGATTCTCGCGTAAAAAAATCAAACAAAGATGATTTATTTTGGTTGGCAGAAAAAAATATAACCATCTTGTCACAAAGGAAGTTTGATATTTTTTTTGGAATAGCCATGTATATGAAATATTTCTTGATGGAAAACCTCTGTTTAACGATTACGCAGAGATATACCAGCGCCGCGTAAGCAGTAGGAATAATTCAAAAATATCAATACCGATAGAAATGCTCATTGGCTTTGGCCCATTAATGTACGTTTGGTTTACATATAGAAACAAAAAATAAGGTAAGGAAATAATTGTGACTAACAAACTACCCATAAAGTTTTCCGAAGCCCGCGTCGTTCCGATTGGAGCAACAATTAGTCATAGTGGAATCCATTGATGTTATCAATACCTCGATTTCGTTTCACTCCATCGAGACTACATGATTTGCAGACCAGACGACTTTTAATTCCGGGATGGATTCCCCTATGCCGCGCCGAGCACCGGAGGGTTTGGACGGATTAGCCCGAAAGGGGAGCGGCAGGGAGAGCCTGCCCCGCTGTTTCGGGCATGCCGCTCGTTTTCGGAGGGCTATGGATAGCCCTTCCGAAAACCCCGTTCAAACCCTTCGGAGCGCAGGATTAAAGCGGCATCGGGGTGTCTTTTCTTTTGGATACTTTTCTTTGGACAAGCAAAGAAAAGTATCTCGGCTGTCGGGCCGAGACCCGACTTCAAATATAATCCGTCGCGATAGCGACACATAACCAAATCGAACAACACACCATGACCGATACTCCCGACATCCTAAAAACCATCCTCGCCAAAAAAACCGAAGAAGTCGCCCGCCGCAAGAACAACACGCCGATTTCAGTGTTGCAGGAAATTGCGACCGGCGTGCAAGGTCCGCGCGGTTTTTATCAGGCTCTGCGCAGCAAGGCCGACCAGCAAAAGCCGGCGATCATCGCCGAGATCAAGAAGGCTTCGCCCAGCCAGGGTGTGATCCGGGAGGATTTCAAGCCGGTCGAAATCGCGGTCGATTACGCTTTCAACGGCGCTACCTGCTTGTCGGTGCTGACCGACAAAGAGTTTTTTCAGGGCTCGGAAGCGAATCTGCAGATGGTGCGCGAAAGATGCCCGCTGCCCGCGATCCGCAAAGACTTCATGATCGACCCGTACCAAATCCACGAGTCGCGGGCATTGGGCGCCGATTGCGTGTTGCTGATCGTCGCTGCATTGGACGACGCGATGCTGCAGGAATTAGCCGATACCGCGACCGGACTGGGCATGGACGTACTGGTGGAAGTGCACGATGCCGCGGAACTGGAGCGGGCGTTGCGGCTGAACACCAACATGATTGGCATCAATAACCGCAACCTGCGTACCTTCGAGGTCTCGTTGCAAACCACGCTGGATTTGAAAAACACGATACCGGCCGACAAGCTGGTGGTTACCGAAAGCGGCATCCACACTCCGGCCGACGTCAAACTGATGCAGGATAACGGCATCTACACCTTCTTGGTCGGCGAAGCCTTCATGCGCGCACCGTCGCCCGGGCAGAAAATGCGGGAACTGTTCTTTTAAGGTTGTCCGCCGGTCCGAACCGGGCCGGCATCGTCACCCAGACTTCGATGGACCACCGTATTCGCGACCTGATTCTGCGCGCCGCCGAGGCGACCGATATCAGCGGCGCAGAACCGGTGCAAAGGCTATGGAGCGGTTACGGCCAGATCGTGCGCTACCGCTTGGTCGGCGGCAATCGCGCCAGCGTGGTCGTCAAGCACGTAAAGTTGCCGGTGCTGCGCAACGAAACGGACATATCCCATCAGCGCAAACTGCGTTCCTACCGGATCGAAACCGCCTGGTACGGCCAATGGAGCCGCCGCTGCGATGGGCAGTGTCGGGTGCCGGCCTGTCTGGCAGCAGAGTCGTTCGGCGACGAGATCTTGATCGTGCTGGAAGACTTGGACGCGGCTGGGTTTTCAGCGCGGCGCAACCGTTTGACCGATACGGAACTCCGCGCCTGCCTGAACTGGCTGGCCCATTTTCACGCCACTTTCCTCGGCGTAAAACCGGATGGCCTGTGGCAAACCGGAACCTACTGGCATTTGGCAACCCGGCCGGACGAATTGCAGGCCTTGGCCGACCCCGGGTTAAAGCGCGCCGCGGCGGCGATTGATCGCAAACTCAATGCCAGCGTGCATCAAACCCTGATCCACGGCGACGCCAAACTAGCCAATTTCTGTTTCTCGCTGGACGGCGAACGCGTCGCCGCGGTGGATTTTCAGTACGTCGGCGGCGGCTGCGGGATGAAGGATGTAGCCTATTTTATCGATAGCTGCCTGGACGGCCGTGCGGCGGAACGCCGCGAAGCCGAGTTGCTGGACTTCTATTTTCAAGCGTTGAGGACCGCTCTGCAAACCAAAGCTAACAACGTCGATGCGGATGCGCTGGAACGCGAATGGCGGCTGTTGTATCCGCTTGCCTGGACCGATTTCCATCGTTTCCTGAAAGGCTGGAGCCCGCAGCATTGGCCGGCAGACAGTTACAGCGAACGGTTGGCGCGGCAAGTGATCGCGGAATTGACCGATAGCCCGGAACCCTGAATATGCGACTGTCGACAACCGAACTCGACTTACTCTGCCAGTGCGCCATTGCCGCGGCGTATCAGGCCGGACACATCATCGCAAGCCATGCCGGCCGCCGGATTGCGGTCGGCAATAAGACTGGCGGCGGCAGTCTGGCGGCGCAAGTGGTCACCGAAGTCGACCATCTGAGCCAGCAAACGATCTTGCAGGCCTTGCGCCCCGCCTGCGATATGTTCGATCTGGCCGTGCTCTCGGAAGAGCAGGCCGACGACGGCAGTCGGCTGCGAAAAGACTACTTCTGGAGTATCGATCCGTTGGACGGCACCTTGCCGTTCGTCGAAGGCGTGCCGGGTTACTCGGTATCGATCGCGCTGGTCGAACGCGGCGGAACCGCGCTGATCGGCGTGGTTTACGACCCGCTGGCGCGAACCTTGTATCGGGCCGTGCAAAACGGTGGCGCCTGGCGCGATTCGCATCTGTTGGAGTTGCCTAAAGCAGGCGGGAGCGTCCTGAATTTCATCACCGACAAGAGCTTTGCCGCCGACCCGCTCTACCCCGCAGCCCGGATTGAACTGGAACGTCTGGCCGTCGCATTGGGTTATACCGGTGCCACTCTGACCTTGCAGGGCGGTGCCGCGCTGAACGCTTGCCAAGTCTTGACCGATGCGCCGGCCTGTTACTTCAAATTCCCGAAACCGCAACCCGGCGGCGGTAGCGTCTGGGATTATGCAGCCACGGCTTGCCTGTTCCGCGAGACCGGCGCCATCGCTTGCGACATGTTCGGCCGGGCCTTGCTATTGAATCCGGACGGCTCCTTGTTTATGAACCATTGCGGCGTGCTGTACTGCGCGGATCCAGCTTTAACGGAAGCCATGGTCGAACTTTACCGGAAGCTGAAAAACCGTTAAATCCGCGATGCCGATAACATACCGAGAACGGAATATGCACCTTCAGGCAATTGTAATATTACCGACAATTGACAGCCGTTTTGGCTTTACAGTCGCTTCTGTGTGATAGACTGCTATAATCGGAACAACTAATTTTGGATTTTAACCTTCGGAATCAAGCACTATCCGTAAGATGTTAAACAGGAGATTATGGATGCTGAGACATAACTTAGAGAATGATGGCGATACGCAAGGCGAAGTGGAGCTGTCGCGACGCAGCTTTTTCGGCCGCCTGGCGCTGGGTGCCGTTTTATCTATCGCAATGCCCGGCGTAGCTCATGCTGCCAAAAGTGCGGCAGTTAAAGCCGACAAGAACCATAGAACCGGCAAGGCGGCGAAAAGCGCGGCGCGTCTGCCCAAACACGAGGCGATTCAAGCCGGCAAAGCAGCGCGGCATGCGGAGAAAAAAACGCTAACCGCCCATAACAGCCATAAATCGGCGAAAATCCAGCACGGCCGGATACAACTGGCCCACGCCGACCATCACGCACAATACCAAGCCAGAATCCGCGACGTTTACCACGGCAAAAAGCACGGGCTACGTACCGCACAGATCAGCCATAGCCATGAAAGCGGCGGCAGAGTGCATTCGGTGATTCGCCCCGGCCAACGCGAGCCGATGATTGCGTTGGATCAGGAACCGATGTTCCTCGCCGACCGCAGCAGAATGACGTCTCACCGTTCGCTGGCGTTTCAAAATCCGCATACCGGCGACAAGCTGAATCTGACTTATTTCGAGAAAGGCCGCTATCTGACGGACGCGCTGGATGAAATCAGTTTCTTACTGCGCGACTACCGTACCGACGACGTGCATCCGATCGACCCCGAGTTGCTCGACCAATTGCACGATCTGAAACAAATGCTGGGCTTGCAGCAACCTTTCGGCGTCATCTGCGGCTACCGTTCGCCGTTGACCAACGCCAAACTGCACGCCGAACATACCGGTGTCGCTAACAACAGCTTCCACATGCACGGCCGAGCGGTGGACATCCGCATCGAACGTTTCGATCTGCGCCGAATCCACAACGCGGCGCTGGCCATGCATCGCGGCGGCGTCGGTTATTACCCGGAATCGAATTTTATCCATCTCGATACCGGTACTTTCCGGACCTGGACTTTTTAGTACCTTCGCGCTCAGCCGCATAAAAAAGCGCCGATCCCGGCGCTTTTTTATGCCCGGTCCAGTTTGCCCACTACTGACTGCTGGTTGCAGCCGCGGCTTTGCCGCTGGCGGCCAATTGGTTGGTGCCGGCAGTGGGTGCCTGCAATTTGTTCAAAGCCTTCTGTAGCAGTTCGTCCTGGCCGTAGATATCCGGATAGACGTGCAACTGGTCGGCGTGATCGATAAAGGTGGTCGCGTAGTAAAACAGTACCGGCACCGAACGTTTTAAGGTGACGTGGCGGGTTTTCGGGGCCGACATGGCTTGTTCTATCGTGTCCTTATCCCAGCCCTGCTGGTCGCCCAGCACGAACTCGGCCAGACGCTTGGGTTCGGCAACCCGGACGCAGCCGTGGCTCAGATCGCGCCGCGGCCGGTTAAACGCGGCCCGGCTCGGCGTGTCGTGCAAATAAACATCGGCGGTGTTCGGAAACACGAACTTGACCCGGCCCAACGGATTTTTCTTGCCGGGACGCTGGCGGGCGCGCAGATAGCTGCCGCCGCCTTTTTCCTCGCTGTTTTGGTGCCGCACCAGTTCGATGTCCTGGCTGGCCAGATAGCCTTGGTTGTTTGCCGCTTTCGGTAAAATTTCCTTCTCGAAAATATTCTTCGGAATATTCCAGTACGGCATGAACTCCAGGTACTTCATTTCCTCCCACAGTACCGGGGTTTGTTTGTCCGGGGATTTGCCGACGATGACCTTCATATTCAACGGGTTGGCATCGTCGGGCGAATTGAACGCCCACAATTCGAAGGCCGGGATATTCACCAGGATCATCGGGCCGTCGCTCGGATCCGGAATCCAGCGCGAGCGCTCCATCGCCAACTCCAACTGCGCCAATTTTTCCTGCGGCGGCCGGTTGAATAAGGCGGCAGTCGCGGCGCCGATCACGCCGTCGGCTTTCAAACCTTGTTGCCGTTGGACTTTTTTCACGGCTTCGGCCAGATCGGCATCGTAAACCTTGCTTTCCGGATTGACGTTATCAGCGATCAGGCCCATTGCCAGCAGGTTTTGCCGCAGGTAAACAATATGGGGATGCTTATCGCCCGGGCGCAATTGCTTGCCGGGCTTGAATTCGTGCAGCGCAGATTGCCCGGCCAACAGTTGCATCCGGTTCCAAACCCGCTTCAATTGTTGATACTGTTTGGCTTTGGGTTCGAACACGGCCGCCAGTTCGCTCAGCGTCTGAGTTTCCAGATGTTGTTTCAACAAACCGGCAATATCCAACGCCGGCTTGGGGGCAATATGCACCGGGTATTGAACGTCGCGCGGGTCGACCCGGCCTTGGCGCAAGTCGTGCAGAAACCGCACCAGCGATACGGTCAAGGCCACGTCGTAGCCGGCAGCAGTCGCATTATCGGCGACCGGAGAACCCACGAATTGTTTCAGGCGCTCGACATCGTAGCTGGCGGGAGACAGCGCATTGCCAGCCGCGTTATCCAACATACCGAACAAATCGTTCAGGTTTTTTTCCGAGCGGTTGGCGTTAAGCCAAATCGGCTGAAAATTATTGGCTTGGTAGATTTGCACGACAAAGTCGCTAACCCGGCTGAAGTCGGCCCGCGCCAACAGCGGGTGTTGCCGGCTCAATAGCAAACTGCCGATCGGGTTGTCGGCCGGAATAAAATTTGCCGCCGGCACCGGCGCCGCCTCAATCGCCGCTGGAGCTATCGCTTCCGCAGCCGCAGGCGGCATATCCGTCGCCGATACCGGTTCGATTCCGGCGTAAGACATGCAGGCCGCCAACGCCAGCCAGGCCCGGTTAGGGCGCGAATCTTTCAAGGCATACGGTGTGTTAATCATGATAACGCGAGTTCTATTCCCATATAAGGCTGCCTAAGACCGGAGCGGACCGTTCCCTGCAGAAAATACCCTGACCGGCCAGGACTAATCACTCCGGTAACGCTTGAATTTTAAACCAGTTGTCGGCAGACGCCAGGTGCATTCTGGCATTTCTTCGAAAATGACTGCGGCTGCGGACTGGTCAAAGCGTGGATTAAGCCAAACCGGCCAAAAAAGCGTCCCAGGCGGCAGCCACCAACTGCTGGTGATGGCGGCGCAACACGGTTTCATCGGGACAAGGGCCGTACTGTTGTTCGATCCGGTACCGGGCATCGGCCAGGAAATGACGCTTCAACACCGAATCTTCCGGGATCGCCACGCCAGCGCCGACAGCATGCGCGGTTTGCTCGGCCGCAACCGGCCCGACCGCACGACCGGTATCGGCGTTTAGCACCTCGAACGGCAGGGCCGCCGCTTGTATCTGCCGGTAATGGCGCAGTAACACCGAATCGGTCGGGTAGGGTTGCTCGATCGCGGCGCGCTCGGCGGCGCGTTGCGCCCAATAATGCCGATTCAATACCGAATCCTGCGGCACCTGCAATTCAACCGCTACCGGCAATAGGTCGGCATCCTGTTCAGCCGCGGACGCAGTGACGGCCGCCGGCATATCCGATTCGGCCGGCAGCGTTGGTTCGGCTTCGGCGATAATGCCTTGGCTTGGTTCGGGCTCGGCTAGCGGCGGTTCGAAGCGCGGAACAGGCGAACCCGGTTGGCTTGGCCGGCCTTGGCCGGCTTGCTCGCTGACCAGCCTTTTCACGAACATCGACCCCCGGCTGGAAAAAATTTCCCGGTCGGTGACGACTTCCGGCGCGGTCAAATACGCTTTCGCGCCGTACAAGGCCGCCGCGACCAGAACCAAATCGAACAAAGTTTCCACGCCTTTCCCCCCTATGTGATTATTATTGCCGCGCAATGGCCCGGCAACCGCGTTATCCGGGCCGGCATCAATTAAAATGCCATTGTCGAAGAATGGCTATCATTACATAAAGTTAGCAAAAATTTGATTAGTAATTTCTAGTAGGTTTTTTTCGATGGCGGCGGGCTGGCAGTTTTGGATCGACAGGGGCGGCACTTTTACCGATATCGTGGCGCTGGCCCCGGACGGAAAGGTGGCGGTTCGCAAGTGGCTTTCGGAAAATCCGGAACTCTATCCGGACGCCGCACTGCACGGCATAAGCCAGATTCTGCGGGAGTCCGGCACCGGCAGGAAGGACCGGATAGCCGCCGTCAAAATGGGCACCACGGTCGGCACCAACGCCTTGCTGGAACGCAAGGGTGCCGCCATTGCGTTGGTCACCAACCTCGGCTTCCGTGATTGTCTGCGCATAGGCTACCAAAACCGACCGGACATTTTCGCGCTGCGGATTCGCCGGCCGGAGCCCCTCTATCAGGCGGTGGCCGAAATCGACGTCCGCGTCGGCGCCGACGGCCGCGTATTGCAGGAACTGACTGAGGACCAAGCCAACGCCGAATTGCGGCGGCTTTACGACCTGGGCATTCGCAATCTCGCCGTCGTGTTGCTGCATGCCTGGCGCTACCCGCAACACGAATTGATGCTAGCCGAGTTGGCCGCCGACATTGGTTTCGAGCATATTTCCTTGTCGCATCTCGCCAGTCCGCTGCCGAAATTCGTCGCCCGCGGCGATACTGCGGTGGTCGATGCCTATCTGTCGCCGGTGTTACGCCGTTACGTCGCGCAGGTCGAACGCGGCCTGCCAACTGGCGACTCGACCCCAAGCCTGTTGTTCATGCAATCAAACGGCGGTCTGGTGCGGGCGGACGCCTTCCACGGCAAGGACAGCATCCTATCCGGCCCGGCCGGCGGCGTGGTGGGCGCGATTGCGGCAGCCAAAGGCGCCGGGTTGGCCAAGATTATCGCCTTCGATATGGGCGGCACCTCCACCGATGTTGCCCATTACGCCGGCGAGCTGGAGCGCAGTTTCGACAACGAAGTCGCCGGCGTCCGCATGCGGACGCCAATGATGGCGATTCATACCGTCGCTGCCGGCGGCGGCTCAATTTTGCATTTCGACGGCTTGCGCTGCCGGGTGGGGCCGGACTCGGCCGGCGCCAATCCCGGTCCGGCTTGTTACCGGCGCGGCGGGCCGTTGACAGTGACCGACGCCAATCTGCTACTGGGCAAGTTACCGGATTTTCCGGCGGTGTTTGGCCCGAAAGGTAACTTGCCGCCGGACCGCGAGCGGGTAACGGCGCTATTTTCGGCACTGGCGGCCGAAGTTTCCGCCGCCAGCGGCGAACGCCGCAGCCCGGAACAAGTCGCCGAGGGCTTTTTGGAGATCGCCGTCGAGCATATGGCCGAGGCCATCAAAAAAATCTCGGTGCAAAAAGGCTACCCGCTCGCCGACTACGCCTTGTGCTGTTACGGCGCGGCCGGCGCGCAACACGCCTGCCTGCTGGCCGAACGCCTGGGCATGCGCAAGGTATTGCTACATCCGTTGGCTGGCGTGCTGTCGGCGTACGGCATCGGCCTGGCCGAGTTTCGGGTGCTGAAACAAGCGGCGTTGGAAGGTTTATGGCAGGAGGTGGATGCGGCCGAGTTGCGGCGGCGTTTCTCAGACTTGGAACAGGCGGCGCGGCGTGAGCTGGCCGCTCAAGGCCTGGACCCGGACCAATCCATTAGCCGCTGGCGCCTGGCACTGCGTTATCAAGGCAGCGATACCGCCTTGACGGTCGACTACGCCGAACCCGAGGCAATACTGCAGGATTTTGCCGCGGCATACCGGCGCCAATTCGGCTTTTGCTACGAGCGGCCGGTGGTGATTGCCAGCTTGCAGGTCGAAAGCATCGCTTGCGACTCGCGCTTTAGCGAGATAGCGCCAACCGTTGCAGATCGCCACGATGGCGAGGCGCAAGACCGCACGCGCCTGTTCAGCTGCGGCCGTTGGCACGATGCGCCGGTCTACCGCCGGGAACGACTGGGCTGCGGGCAAACAGTGGCGGGGCCGGCAGTGATATTGGAGCCGACTTCGACCATCGTGGTCGAGCCCGGCTGGCAAGCCCTGATGCAGCACAACGGCGATCTGCTGCTGAGCGGAAACAAATACTCGATCGCCGCCCCGTCCCTCGCCGCGGGTCCCGACCCGGTCATGCTGGAGATCTTCAACCAGCGCTTCATGTCGGTGGCCGAGCAGATGGGTTTCGTACTGCAAAACACCGCACATTCGGTCAATATCAAGGAGCGGCTGGATTTTTCCTGCGCAGTGTTCGATGCCGGCGGCAATTTGATCGCCAATGCCCCGCACATCCCGGTCCATCTGGGATCGATGGGCGAAAGCGTCAAAGCCTTGGTGCTGAGCCATGGTAAAGACCTGGCACCCGGCGACGCCTATCTGCTGAATTCGCCTTACGCCGGCGGCACCCATCTACCCGATATCACCGTGGTGACGCCGGTATTCGACGCCGAGCGGCAACTGCTGTTTTTCGTCGCCTCGCGCGGCCACCATGCCGATGTCGGCGGCATTTCGCCGGGTTCGATGCCGGCCGCCAGCCGGCATATCGACGATGAAGGCGTGATCAGCGCCGGACTGAAAATTCTGGACGCCGGCCGGTTTCAGGAAGCGGCGATTCTGGAATGGCTAGCCGGCAACCGCCACCCGGCGCGCAATCCACAGCAAAATCTGGCCGATCTGCAGGCACAAATCGCCGCCAATCTAAAAGGCACTCAGGAGTTATTGGCCATGGTCGGCGATTATTCGTTAGCGGTGGTACTTGCCTATATGCAACACGTGCAGGACCACGCCGAAGCCTGCGTCCGCCGCTTATTGAAAACGCTGGACGGCGGCAGCTTCGCCTACCCATTGGATCAAGGCGGAACCATTGCCGTCAGCGTCTCGATAGATCGGGACACGAGCAGTGCACGGATCGATTTTTCCGCCACCTCGCCGCAGTTGGCGGACAATTTCAACGCGCCGGCGGCCGTATGCAAGGCCGCCGTGCTGTACGTAATGCGGACACTGGTGCAGGACGACATTCCGTTAAACGCCGGCTGCCTGAAACCGCTGGATATCGTGATTCCGGAAGGTTGTTTGTTGAATCCGCAATATCCGGCGGCCGTGGTGGCCGGCAACGTCGAGACATCACAGTACATCGTCGACGCCTTGTTCGGCGCGTTGGGCGTGCTGGCCGCATCCCAAGGCACGATGAACAATCTGACCTTCGGCGACCGGGATTACCAGTACTACGAAACCATCTGCGGCGGCGCCGGAGCCGGGGAGGGTTTCGCCGGCACCAGCGGCGTGCATACCCACATGACCAACTCGCGCATCACCGATCCGGAAATTCTGGAGCAACGGTTTCCGGTGCTATTGCGCGAGTTTTCGCTACGCGAGGGCAGCGGCGGTGACGGGCGTTATCGCGGCGGCGACGGCGTGCGACGCCGGCTCGAATTTTGGCGGCCGATGACGGTAGCCATTCTCTCCAGCCACCGGTGCCAGCCGCCGTTCGGTATGCGCGGCGGCTGGCCCGGCGCGCCGGGTGTCAACCGTTTACTCAAAGCCGGCGGCGAAACGGTCGAATTAGCCGGTTGCGCGGACATTCGAGTCGAAGCTGGCGACAGCATCGTCATTGAAACGCCGGGCGGCGGCGGTTTCGGCGCCAGCGATCGATCCGGGAATTGAACTTGCCGAATGCGTTTCGTCCGGTAGCCTATCGGGGATAAATCGTGGTCGATAACAGCCCCCGGTCCTTTGACGCACACAGGTAACGCCATGAACACCAACGCCGAATTCACCCTACTCTACGACGGCCACTGTCCGATTTGCCGACGAGAAGTGGCTTGGCTACAGTCCAGAAACGCCGCCGGCCGCGTCGCGTTTCAGGATATCCACGCAAACGACTTCGTACCGGAACATTTAGGTTGTACCGAGGCCGAGTTGATGGCGGAAATTCACGGCGTGCGGGCCGATGGCTCGCTGGTGAAAGGCATCGATGCCTTCCACGCGACCTATAGCTTGCTGGGTCTGGGTTGGTTGGCTGCGCCGTTGCGTTGGCCTTTGACCCGGCCGCTGTTTGCCAAACTGTATGCGTATTTCGCCCGCTACCGTTTGCCGCTGGGGGCGTGGCTGGCGGGCAAGGCTTGTAAGGCCGATTGCCGGATTTGAGCCTGCGTCCGAGACGGCAGCAGCATCGTCAACACGGCTCGCTTGCACCGGCGGCGCCTGCAATCATTCGTCGTAAAACTCGTTTCTAGCTCGCCGGCTGACTTGGTAGACGTTGCGGGTATCGAATACGTTGGTGTGGATTGGCGTGTCGTTGCCATGCTTGACGTTGCAGCGGCGGTCGCCCTTGCGTTTTTCCAGCATTTCGACCGTGACGATCTGTTGCCCGGCGCGGCGGTCGTTTTTTCCGGACCGAATGAAATACTCACGCACTTCGACGATTTTGTTTTTGAAACGCTTGCCGTGCAATTTCTTGATCGCCTGGCGCCCGGCTTTATCGTCGTCGATAAAGACTCGGCCGTGAAACGACAGCACATTGGTTCTCAGGTTTTTCAGACAAAAAATATCGGTCTTCAAAATTCGGCCAACTTTGAACGGCAACCAAAAACAAAACCGCAAAGCCGGTGCAACGAAATCGGCCAATTCGTCTTCCTGGGAAGCAGAAGGAATATTTTTTACGATCAGTATCATAAGCCAATACCGCGATTCTGAGCGCCCGACCGGTGCATGCCGGCCTGGAGCGCAACGACTGTAGGGATAGTCCGTTTTATAGCGTCAATCCGCTGGATTACTTTAACCTTAGCTCGGACTTGCGGCCACAGCAAATAATTCCCTGCCAGCCGAAGGCCGACAGCCGCAACGCAAAGCCGGGAAGGGCGGCATCGATAACGCGACGCCAGAAGTAGGGGGGTTACGCTGCAGGCCGCCAATCGGACCCGCAGCCGCGGCTAAGACAATAGCCGTTTATTTGTATATTGCTTGCGGATCTTTCAACACGGCTTCGCTGACTTGCCAATCGCCGTCTTTGAAACTGCGGAAGAAACAGCTTTCCCGGCCGGTATGGCAGGCGATGCCGCCTTCCTGTTCCACCTTCAATAAAATCACGTCGCCGTCGCAATCCAACTGCAGATCGATGACTTTTTGGCGATGGCCCGATTCCTCGCCTTTGCGCCACAAACGCTGGCGGGAGCGCGACCAATACACGGCGTAGCCTTCGGCGACGGTGAGGGCCAGCGATTCCCGATTCATCCAGGCAAACATCAACACTCGGCCGCTGCTGTGGTCCTGGGCAATGGCCGGAACCAATCCGTCCTCGGTCCATTCGATTTGTTCCAGCCAAGTAGTCGTCATAACCGCACCTCGATACCGCGCGACTGCATGTGGCGTTTGGCCTGTTCTATCGTATATTCGGCAAAATGGAAAATACTGGCGGCCAACACCGCATCGGCCTTGCCTTCGATGATGCCGTCGGCCAAATGGTCCAGGTTGCCGACGCCGCCGGAGGCGATCACCGGAATACTGACCGCTTCGCTGATGGCGCGGGTTAAGGCCAGATCGAAGCCGGACTTGGTGCCGTCGCGGTCCATACTGGTCAACAGAATTTCGCCGGCACCGTAATCCTTCATCCGCACCGCCCATGCCACGGCATCGATGCCGGTGGGTTTACGGCCGCCGTGGGTAAAAATTTCCCAGCGCTCCGCCTCGCCGTCCTGGCTGACTTTCTTGGCGTCGATCGCGACAACGATGCACTGCGAACCGAACTTGTCGGCGGCCTCCTTGACGAACTCAGGCCGGAACACCGCGGCACTGTTGATACCGACTTTATCGGCGCCGGCATTCAGCATGCGGCGAATATCGTCCGAGCTACGGATACCGCCGCCCACGGTCAGCGGGATGAACACTTCGCTGGCAACCTGTTCGACCACATGGACCATCGTATCCCGGTTGTCGTGGGTGGCGGTGATATCGAGAAAGGTAAGTTCGTCGGCGCCCTCGCGGTCGTAGCGGCGGGCGATTTCGACCGGATCGCCGGCATCGCGGATATCGACGAATTTGACGCCTTTGACAACGCGGCCGTTATCGACGTCCAGGCAGGGAATGATGCGTTTGGCTAGGCTCATGGCGGGTTGCCGTTCAATCCTCGCCGCCGAAGGAAGCGGCCAGTTTGGCGCCTTCGGCGAAATCCAAGGTGCCTTCGTAGATTGCGCGGCCGGTAATCGCGCCCATGATGCCTTCTTGGGCCACGGCACCCAAAGCGCGGATATCGTCCAGATTGGTGATGCCGCCGGAGGCGATGACCGGGATGTGTACCGAACTGGCCAGCTTGGCGGTGGCTTCGACATTAACGCCCTGCATCATGCCGTCGCGGGAGATATCGGTGTAGATAATCGCCGCAACACCATTGGATTCGAATTTTTGCGCCATATCGATCACGTCGTGGCGAGACAGTTTGGACCAGCCGTCGATCGCCACCTTGCCGTCGCGGGCGTCCAGACCGATGATGATGTGGCCGGGAAATTCGATCGCTGCGTCGCGGACAAAATGCGGCTCGCTGACGGCTTTGGTGCCGATGATCACGTATTGTACGCCGGCTTCCAGGTAGGCTTGGATGGTGTCCTCGTCGCGGATGCCGCCGCCGATTTGAATCGGCACTTCCGGGTAGGCCTCGACGATGGCGTGAATAATGTCGGCGTTTTTCGGCTTGCCGGCAAAGGCGCCGTCCAAATCGACCAAGTGCAAACGCTTCGCGCCCGCTTCAACCCAGCGCCCCGCAACCGCCACCGGATCGTCGGAGAACACGGTGTCGTCTTCCATACGGCCCTGACGCAAGCGGACACATTTTCCTTCCTTCAAGTCAATTGCGGGTATCAGCAACATATCTAAATCTCGACAGTTAAATCACTATTTCAAAGGGTTAGTAAAGCCAACGCAGAACGTTGGCGGTTACGCCGTCCCGTCCCAGGCCAGGAAGTTTTGCAACAATTGCAATCCGACCGTCTGGCTTTTTTCAGGATGAAATTGGACGGCAAACAGATTGCCATTGGCCAAGGCACAGGTGAAGGTTTGCGGATAATCTGCGGTTGCTGCAGTATGGCGTGCGTCGTCCGGCACCGCATAATAGCTGTGCACGAAATAGAAACGACTGCGGTCCGGGATATTTTTCCATAACGGATGCGGCTTCTGTTCGACTTGATTCCAGCCCATGTGCGGAATTTTCAGGATCTCGCCGTCACCGTCGCGCAGATCGTCGGCGAAGCGCCGGACATGACCGGGTAATAGGCCGAGACAGGCGACACCGCCGTTTTCCTCGCTGTCGGTCAGCAGGGCTTGCATGCCCAGGCAAATTCCCAACATCGGTTTCGCGGCAGCCACCTCTTTAATGACCTCGGCCAAACCGCTGTCGTGCAGCGCATTGATGCAATCGCGAATTGCGCCGACGCCGGGAAACACCACCCGGTCCGCTCCGCGAATAATTTCCGGATCGGAGCTGACCAGTACTTGGCTTCGGCTATCGACATGTTGAAGCGCTTTGGCGATGGAATGCAGATTACCCATTCCGTAATCGATGACGGCAACTGACGGCATAACAGTTAGATATTTAAGGTCAAAAGTTCGAAGCGGCTGTGAAGAGTTTACAGAGTGCCTTTGGTGGACGGCATGATCCCGGCCATGCGCGGATCGGGGCTGATCGCCATCCGCACTGCCCGGCCGAATGCCTTGAAAACGGTTTCGGCAATGTGGTGGGCGTTGCCGCCTTTCAGATTGTCGATATGCAAAGTCACGCCGGCGTGGTTGACGAAACCCTGAAAAAATTCTTTGAACAAATCCACGTCGAAATTGCCGATCAGCGCGCGCTTGAATTCGACATCGTAAAACAATCCCGGCCGGCCGGAAAAATCCACCACCACCCGCGACAAGGATTCGTCGAGCGGACAATAGGCGTGGCCGTAGCGGTAAATGCCTTTTTTATCGCCAAGCGCTTTGGCAACCGCCTGGCCCAAGGTGATGCCGATGTCTTCGACACTGTGGTGGGCATCGATGTGTAGATCGCCGTGAGACACGATTTCCATGTCGATCAAGCCGTGCCGGGCCACTTGGTCCAGCATGTGGTCCAAAAACGGCAGGCCGGTAGTGAACGCGGCTGAGCCGCTGCCGTCGAGATTAACCGAAATCTTGATCTGGGTTTCGAGGGTGTTGCGTTCAACCTGGGCGGTGCGTGGGTTCATGCTAATGCGGGTAACTGGGTCCGAAGCTAGTTTACGTGATTGTGACGGCTACGCCAAACTCTTGCTGGCAATCTCGTAGACATCTTTCGACAAATGTTCGGTAGCGACAATACGCTGTAATTCCTGTTTCATCAAGCTTTGCCGGTTGGCGTCGTAGCGCCGCCATTGCGCCAGACCGCTGACCATGCGCGAGGCGATTTGCGGATTCAACGCATTCAATTCGATCACGCGGTCGGCCAAAAACCGGTAGCCTTCGCCATTCGCAGCATGGAAATGCAACGGATTCGACTGACTAAAGGCGCCGACCAAGGCCCGAACTCGGTTCGGCGTTTTCATATCGAAAGCCGGGTGCCGCATCAGATTCTGCACAGTGGCAAAGGTATTCGGCATGCTGCTGGTCGCCTGCAGCGCAAACCACTTGTCGATGACCAGCGCCTCCTGCTGCCATTGCCGGTAAAAACTGTCGAGGCAATCGGCTTTGTCCGGGTTGTAGCTGTTTACGATCGCCGACAATGCCGAGATTTGGTCGGTCATATTGCGGGCGCCCCGGAATTGCTGCTCGGCCAGACGGTGACTGTCCGGCGTTTCCAATTTACTCAGGTAGCTCAGGCAGGTGTTTTTCAGGCGGCGTCGGCCCACGGCGCCGGCATCGAAGCAACCGGATTCGTCGCGGTGGTGTTGGCGGTAAAGCGCCAGAAATTGATCCGCCAGACTGGTTGCCAGGGTTTTCTTGACGAACTCGCGGGCCTGGTGCACGGCGTCGACGTCAATAATTGCCATTTGGCCGGACAGATAACTCTCTTCCGGTAAAGCCAACAGCAAAGCCTGATAGGACAAATCGCCGCCGACATCGGCCAGCACCTTGCGGTACGCTTCGATTACGATCGAATCCAGCTGCAGCGGCCGACCCAACTCGATGCTGTCGATCAAATCGAAAATGGCTTGCGTCGCCAATTGCTGGCCGGCCTCCCAACGGTTGAAGGTGTCGCTATCGTGGCTCAGCAAAAAGGCCAGTTCGTCCAAACCGCGCGGCATTTTCAACGTCACCGGCGCGGAAAAACCGCGCAGCAACGAAACCACCGGCTTGCCGGCCAGATTGCCGAAGCTGAAGCTTTGTTCGGCTTCGGTCAGATTCAATGTGACCTCGGTGTGCCGCTCGCCACCGAACTCGAATGCGGCCGGCGTCCCGTCTGGATTCAATAGCCCCAGTTTTACCGGAATATGTAACGGTTGCTTGACCGGCTGATTCGGCGTCGGCGGACAGCTTTGGCGCAACGTCAGTTGCAAGCGGCCGCCGGCTGTATCGTAGTCCTGCTCGACTGCCAGCAGCGGCGTACCGGCCTGCGAATACCAGCGGCGGAATTGGCCGAATTCGACGCCGTTGGCGTCTTCCAGCGCCTTGACGAAATCCTCGCAGGTCACAGCCTGGCCGTCGTGACGTTGGAAATATAAATCGCAGCCTTTGCGAAAACCTTCCGCACCGAGCAAGGTGTGCAGCATCCGCACCACTTCCGCGCCTTTTTCGTAGACGGTCAGCGTATAAAAGTTGTTGATTTCGATATAGGCCTCGGGCCGCACCGGATGCGCCAAAGGGCCGGCGTCCTCGGCAAACTGGCGGGTACGCAAGGCGTTGACGTCTTCGATCCGCTTCACGGCCGGCGAAGTCATGTCGCCGCTGAATTGCTGGTCGCGGAATACGGTAAAGCCTTCTTTTAGACTCAACTGGAACCAATCGCGGCAGGTGACCCGGTTTCCGGACCAGTTGTGGAAGTATTCATGGCCGATCACGCCTTCGATGTGTTCGTAATCGCTGTCGGTAGCAGTATCCGGCCGGGCCAGCACGAACTTGGTGTTAAACACGTTCAGCCCCTTGTTTTCCATCGCTCCCATGTTGAAATGGTCGACGGCAACGATCATATACAAATCCAGATCGTATTCCAGGCCGTAGGTTTCCTCGTCCCAGCGCATCGCGTTCTTCAGCGATTGCATCGCATGGGCGCATTTGTCGACGTTGTGTTGCTCGACGAAAATCTCCAGCGCAATCCGCCGGCCGCTCATCGTCACGAACTCGTCGGCGACACATTCCAACTGGCCGGCGACCAACGCGAACAGGTAGCACGGCTTGGCGAACGGGTCTTCCCAACTGACCCAATGCCGATTGTTTTCCAACTCGCCGCCGCCGGTTTTGTTGCCGTTGGACAGTAATACCGGGTATTTGGCCTTGTCGGCGACCAGCGTGGTTTTGAAACGGCTCATCACGTCCGGCCGATCCAAAAACCAAGTGATTTTCCGAAAGCCCTGCGCCTCGCACTGGGTGCAGAGCATGCTGCTGGACAGAAACAACCCTTCCAGAGCGGTGTTGGCTTGCGGATTGATCAGATTTTCGATCAGGATTTCGAACGGCCTGTCCTGCGGCGCCTCGTGGACAATCAACGCTTCGTCGCCGACCAGATATTCGCTGGCGCTCAGCGGCCGGCCGTCGACGGCGATGCTGAGCAATTGCAACTCCTCGCCCCACAGCTTTAGCGCGACACTGTCGGCCAAGCTCTGCGGATTGCGCCTGACGCTCATTTTGGCGCGCACCTTAGTGCGCTGGTCGTCCAAATCGAAATCCAATTCGACTTGGTCGATCAGATATTCCGGCGGCGTGTAGTCTTTCAGGTAGACAGTTTGCGGGCTGGCATCGCGCATGGCTTATCGCTCTTCAGTTTTGACGGGTTGCGGTTTATAGGAAATCAGCCAATAGGTCAGGCCCAGAGACACCGTTACAGCGGCAATCCCGACGGTATAAGCCGGGTCCAGGTCCTTGAAATCCAACATAATCACTTTTCGGGCCACGGCCATCAAGGCTGTGGCAATCACCATTTTAATCGGTAGCGTGTCGTGCTTGATGTACAACGTGATGTTGATAAAAATCTCGATCGCGATCAGCACGGCCATGAACGAACCGAAAATCAACAATATGTCCGAGACCGTCAACATCATAAACGGTTCCGCGATCAGGCGTTGGTAGATTACATACACCACGTCGGCCACGCCCCACAAAATCACCAGCACCATCAGCACCGCCAGCACCCGAACCGCAAAATGGATCACGGCATGCAGTACTTTTAGCAGACCGTCTTCGACGACCGGCGCCAACTTGACTTCGGGTTCGTCGCGCGTGGTGCGGCTGGTTCCGGGCCGCGACGGCGAAGACGGGCGAACGGGCGGTTTGGATTCCATCGGTGACTCCTGCTTATTCTCGAAGCGCGACGTAGGCCAGCAGGCCCCATCCCGCCAAAAACGCCAGGCCGCCCAGCGGCGTAACCATACCCAGCCATTTGATATCGAATATCGCCAGCAAGTATAGACTGCCCGAAAACAGCAGAATGCCGAGCGCGAACAGCCTTCCCGCCCAACGCAGCGCCGCCCGCTCGGGTAATAACGCTGCCAGAGCCAACGCCAGGCTATGCCACATCTGGTAATTTACCGCGGTTTTGTAGATATCCAATTGGTAATCGCTCAGCAGATGTTTCAAACCGTGGGCGCCGAACGCACCCAGCGCCACTCCGCTAAAGCCGCCCACAGCAGCCAAAAATAAAAAAGTCCGGCGCATCATTTCTCCAGCAAACGCGGCATCAGTTGCACCAGATTACAAGGTCGGGTGCGGTAATCCAGTTGGTCTTTGATCAACGCCTCCCAGGCGGTGCGGCAGGCACCGGACGATCCCGGCACGCAGAAGATATAGGTCGCATTGGCGACGCCGGCCAGCGCCCGCGACTGCATCGTCGAACTCTTGATGTCCTGGTAGGACAACATCCGAAACACCTCGCCGAAGCCGTCCAGCACCTTGTCCAGCAACGGCAACACCGCTTCCGGAGTGCCGTCGCGCCCGGTTACGCCGGTGCCGCCGGTGGTGATGATTGCATTGACATTGGGATCGGCGATCCATTGGCTGACGGCGGCGCGAATTTGATAAATATCGTCGCGCACGATTTTTTTATCCGCCAACATATGCCCGGCCGCGAGCAGGCCTTCGACCAACACGCGGCCGGAAGTATCGTCCGCTTCGCTGCGGGTGTCGGATACGGTCAATACAGCGATATTGATCGGAATGAATTCACGGGGTTCGCTCACGGCAAGGGTCTCCAAAATGTCGCTGCCGCATTCTAGTGAATGCTTCGCCGGCCAAGCAAGCGCTGATTAAGCCGCAACCGGCAATACCGGCCGGCGCGATAATGCCGTAAACTCGGGACCAGTATTGTTAAACCGGTGCAGGCCGCCAATGAGCATGCAAAACACGCGTTACGAAAAAGCCGCCAGTCTGGCCGCACTGGGCCTGCTGTTGTTTGCCTGTTACCAGGTGCTGCAGCCGTTTGTGTTCGATTTGCTGTGGGCCGCCATCTTATGTTTCGTCACCTGGCCGCTCTATTCCCGCTTGCGGGAATGGCATTTCAGCGCCAATCGCGCCGCGGCCACCATGGTGCTGCCGATCGGTATCCTGCTGTTGACGCCGTTCGTTACCGCCGGATTCAGCTTTACCGAAGACATCAACCGCTTGTTGCAATGGCTCAACCAAAGCGTGCACACCTGGCCGGCAGCCCCGGAATGGCTGGAACGCCTGCCGTGGCTCGGCGACAGGGCCAAATCGGCTTGGCAAAATATAGGCGAAGACACCAGCCGGCTGGTGAATCTGGCCCGTCCCTACGCCCTCGGTGCCGGCACCTGGATTTTGCAGCAAGGCATCAAGCTCGGCGGCCAGTTGATGCATATGGGCCTGAGTATTCTGGTGTTGTTTTTTTTCTATCGCGACGGCGAACGGGTCGCCGAACACGTGGTGATTGCGGTTCGGCGCCTGGCCGGCGAACGCAGCCAACGCATTCTGCACATCGTCCGCTCCAGCTTGCGCGCCGTGGTATACGGCATTATCGGCACCGCGCTGGTTCAAGCCTTGGCTTCGATGCTCGGCTTCGTGCTTGCCGACGTGCCCTACGCCTTCGTGCTAGGCGTCGTCGCTTTCTTTTTGATGCTGCTTCCGGCCGCCGGCACCGTAGTCTGGCTGCCGGTTGCGTTATGGCTGCTGGTGGGAGGCGAAACCGGCCGGGCGATTTTTATCGCCCTGTGGTTCCTGTTGTTCGTCGGCACGATAGACAATTGGTTGCGGCCGGTCCTGATCAGCCGCGAAGTCGAATTGCCGTTCGTCTTGATCGTATTCGGCATCTTCGGCGGCCTGCTGGCCTTCGGCTTCATTGGCGTATTCATCGGCCCAACCCTGCTGGCGACCAGTTACGCCCTGGTGCTGGATTGGCTGATCAGCAAAGAGCGCGAGCAAAGTGGAGATGATGGCAGCTCAAGCTGATCGGTATCGCCGCGGCAGGGTTGGAATCCGACCGAGCGCAAGACTCTCCGCAACCTGATTCCGGCCTTTTGCCTGGGCTTATGCGAGCCGGTGCAAGCTCGCCGGCAGCCCGCCTTTCGGCCGCAGGCTCACCATTAATTCGATCTCCGCCTCGCCCGGATCGAGTAATTCGATATCGTAATGGCGCACGATCAGACTCAAGAGCAACTGGCTCTCCAGCAAGGCGAAATGATTGCCGATACAAATCCGTTCGCCGGCGCCGAACGGCATAAAAGCAAAGCGGTGGCTACGGTTGCCGAGAAAGCGCTCCGGATCGAAGCGCTCCGGGTCGTCCCAGAATTGCGGATGGTGGTGCAGGTTGAAAATATTGAACAACGCCAAGCTCCCGGCGGCGAGCCGGTAACCTTCGAATTCGACATCTTGTGCGACCTTACGCATGATGATGCCGACCGGCGGCCGCAGCCGCAGCGATTCGTGCAGGACCGCCTTGCAGTATTCCAGGTTTTGCAGGTCGGCAAACTGCCAATCTTCCTCGGCCGGCAAAGCCTGCAACTCCCGCCGCAAACGGCCGAGCGCTTCCGGATGCCTGGCCAACAAGTACAAGGTCCAACTCAGTAAATTCGAGGTGGTCTCGTGGCCGGCGCTGAAAATGGTCAACACTTCGTCGCGCAGTTGGCGGTCGCTCATGCCGGCCCCGCTATCCTCGTCGCGCGCCTGCAACAACATGCCCAGCAAATCCTGGCCGACGGGCGCCGGTTGGGCGCGGCGCTGTTCGATGATGCCGTAAACCACGCCGTCCAACGTCGCCATGGCCCGGTTGAAGGCGCGGTTACGCGGCGTCGGCACCGATGGCGGCAAGGATAACGGATTCAGCAGCGACGCTGCGGCGTGGCGCAATGCCGTGTCCAGCGCCGGAGCGATAGCCTCGATCCGATCCAGCACGCTGGTGCCGAACATGGTTTGGGTGATGACTTCCAGCGTCAGTCGCATCATTTCGTCGCACAGATTGACCTGGACCCCATCGCCCAAGCCTTGCCAGCGCAGCAGCATTTCGCGGCCGGCGGCAACGATTTGCGGCTGCAATGCGCTCAGGTTGCCGCGCTGAAACACCGGCTGCATCAACCGCCGCTGATTGCGCCACAATTCGCCGCGACTGGTGACCAAACCCTGGCCGAGCACCAACTCCAGGCCTTTGGGCTTTTGCGGGTCGTACATTTTGACGAACTTGCCGGCCTGACGGACCAAGGCCTGTTCCGCCATGCTCGGATGGCTGAACATATAGAATTGCCGGGTTAGTACTCGAAAACCGACCGCATCGCCGTAGTCGCGCCACCAGGCGGATAAAGTCCGAAACGGATCGGCGGCGAGCGGTCGCAAATTGCCGATCAGAAAATCGGCTTTGGCTTGCGGTATGGATTTGGCGTTGGGCATCGAAATTCGCGAACGGGTCCGGTAGCCGCCGTTGCCGTGGGGCAGGTCGGGCGGCAAACCGCGCCACTGTAACGGCTTACCCCGCCGTTACACAAGCCGTTCCGGCCGGACGCCGGCTTACTGCGCCAATGGCACGATGCCGGCGGTGGCGATAGCCAAGCCCAGTAGCAGCGCTGCCAGCGATTGGCGGCCCAGCCGGGTGGCGCCGGCCAGCAGCGTTTGCAACTCCCGGTTGGCGACCGCTTCGGCCCGGTCGTACAGGTCGAATACGCCGTTCAGTGTCTGCGTGGCGTTGGCGAAAAAGCCGGCCGGGTCGATTTCGGGGCGTTCGGTCGCCAGCAATTGCTGCTCGATATCGCCGACCAAACTGCCGATGCGCTGCTGCACCTCGCCGAAGCTGCGCCGAAATTCGGCGCCCGCCATCGCCGACGGCGTTCGGGCGATGCCGGACTCGAGGCGCTCTGCGGTATTGCGGATGCGGGTCAGCAAGTAGCCCAGTTTGATGCGTTCGGTGCTGAGGCTGCGGCCGGCGGCGGCAATGCCGGTACCGATCGCCCGGGTTTGGCCGATCGCTTCGGCAGTGTCCGGCAACAAATGCCAAACAATCTCGACGAATCCGAACGGGCAGGCGCTATCGCAGTGCAATTGGCTGCGTTCGGCGATGTCGCGTATCAAATCCAGTACGGCCGAGATCAATTGGCAGTGATTGTCGAAGCTTTGCTCGCGGGTGCCGTGCAGTACGGTCGGGCTCAATGACCGCCAGCGGGATTGAATCGACTCGAATCCGGCACGATGGGCCGGCAAGGCTTGCAAGCTGGCGGCGATTTGTTCGGTTTCGCGGTCGATTTCGGCCTGCAATGCCGAAATTTTATATTTGAAACTGGCATCGCCGTTCAGATAACCGCTGACCATACCGCGGTGCTGTTGTATTTTGCCGAGTAATTGCTTTAGTTGGCGGTTGATGGCGATGCTGGTTTGTTGGCCGGCCAAGTGAGCGAGTCGGCTTCGGTTGCGGCAATGCCAGATCGCGGCAAACACCGAGCCGGCCGAGCCGGCGGCCGCGCATAGTAAGATTAAGGTATTGGCCATCGGAATATGTGCGGTGCGGGTTAATGAGCTGCGACTTGCGCCAGTTTCGACAGATGGCGGGCGATCGCCGCCGATTCCTGGGCGGCTTTGCTGTTTTCTTCGACATGCTGGGCGATGCTTTCCACGTTGCGACCGATCTCCAGACTGACTTGGCTTTGCTGTTCGGTGCTGGTGGCGATCATCGACACGTTGTCCAAGGCGCTGTCGGCATATTCCTTGATCCCGGCCAGCACGCGCTCCACGCTGTAAGCCTTGTCTATACCCTGCTCGGTGCGTTGCTGCGTGGCGTCGATCGAACGCACGGCGCGATCGATTTGCTCGCGCACCGCTTGGGTGGTGCCGGTGATCTCCTCGGCCGACAGCCTGACCCGTTGCGCCAGCGTCCGCACTTCGTCGGCCACAACGGCAAAACCGCGGCCGTATTCGCCGGCCCGCGCCGCTTCGATCGCCGCGTTCAACGCCAGTAGATTGGTCTGTTCGGAAATGGCCTTGATCATCTCCGAGATTTGCGAGACCTGCTGGGAATGCTGTTCCAGGTTGCGCATCAAACCGGCCAGTTCCTCTATTTCCAGGAACAGTTGCTTGATATCGGCAATAAAACTATCGATCGAATGCTGGCCTTGCAGCGACAGTTGTTGCGTGGTCGAGGAAATCTTTTCGGTTTCCCGGCATTGGCCGGCCACGCCCAGGATGCTGGCCGACATTTGCTCGATGGCCGCCGCCATCATCGTCGTGCTTTTCCGCTGCAGGTCGAGTTGGTCGGCAACCTGGCCGGAGCCTTGGTGCAACTGGTCGGCGGCATAGGTCACTTCCTGGATCGACGCCTGCACCTTGTTCATCCGCCGGCCCAGTTCGCGTACCGTATCGTTAAAGCCAACGCCCAGTTCAGCCAACTCGTCGCGGCCGGAGACCTGCAAGCGCACGTCGAAATCGCCGTTCGCAAGTTGGCGCTGTGCAGCAAGCAGACTTTGCAGCCCGTTACGCAATCCGGCGTAGAGGGCATACAGCGCGATCATCCAGGGCAATTGGCCGGCAGTCGCCGCCAGCCAAAGCTCCGGCGACAGGCCGGGGTGGCCGTTGGCGACCACGGCCGCACTAAGCATTGCCGGCAGTGCGATCAGGCCGGACAGGATCAGGAATTGATGGTGAAGCCGATAGTTGCCGAGAACGGCGGAAAGCAACGAAGCGGGCATGGGGTACTCGTCGAAAGTGGAGACTGGCTTTGTGTGCAGCAAATTTCTCGCCAGCCTTGTCGACTCGAAAATACCGCTGGTCAGCGTCCGGCACCGCACCGGTTTGGACCGTTTGCCCGCCGTGCTAACCCGCCATGCACCATTTGGAGTCGCGGGACCGAAACGGCCGGCCCCGCTGGACGGTCAATCCGGAACCGGCGCCTGGGCACCGGCGGTATTGCCGCCGAAACAACGCCGCCACAGTAGCAGCGCGCATTGCTTACCGTCGTCCAGATATGTAAACGCCACCGGAATCACCAACAAACTAAGCAAGGTCGAGGTGATCAGGCCGCCGATTACCGCAATTGCCATCGGGCTGCGGAACGAGGCATCGGCATCGCCGGTACCAAGTGCGATCGGCAGCATCCCGGCGCCCATCGCGATGGTGGTCATCACAATCGGCCGCGCCCGTTTGCGGCAGGCATCCAGCAACGCATCGGCGCGACTCATGCCATGATCGCGGCGGGCGACGATGGCATATTCGACCAGCAGAATCGAGTTTTTGGTGGCGATGCCCATCAACATCACCAAACCGATCAAGGACGGCATCGAGAAGGCCTTGCCGGTCAACAGCAAGGCGACGAAACCGCCGCCGAACGATAATGGCAGCGCGGCCAGGATCGTGATCGGCTGGATGAAATCCTTGAACAGCAGGATCAGCACCACCAGGATGCAGAGCAAGCCGGTCAGCATCGCCAAACCGAAACTGGAAAACAGCTCTTCCATCATCTCGGCGTCGCCGATGCTGATGCGTTTGACGCCGGCCGGCAGATTGCGGATGCTGGGCAGATTGGCGACCGCGGCGGTGACTTCGCCGAGCGGCTGGCCGGACAGTTCGATCTCGAAATTGACGTTACGCGAACGGTCGTAACGGTCGATCACGGCCGGGCCGCTGGACAGTTCCAGTTTCGCCACCTGGCCGACCAAGACCGTACCGCTACCGCTTTTTGCCGACGGCACCGCCAGCCGTTCCAGCACCGCCAGATCGCGGCGGCCTTCGGCGGCCAGCTTCACCACCATCGGCACCTGGCGCTGGGCCAGATTCAGCTTGGACAGCGACCAGTCGTAATCGCCGACCGTGGCGATGCGCAACGTTTCGGCCAATGCGGCAGTAGTGACGCCCAAGTCGGCGGCGCGGGCGAAATCCGGCCTTACGGCAATTTCCGGCCGGACCAGAGCAGCGCTGGAGGCAATGCTACCCAGGCCCGGAATCGTCCGCAGATCGCGCTCGACGGCGCGGGCTGCGCTATACAAGGCTTGCGGATCGTCGCCGCTTAACACCAGCACGTATTTCTCGCCGGACGCCCCCAAACCGACTTTGGTACGCACCCCGGGTAATTTTTCCAAGGCTTGCCGAATCTGTTGTTCGATAACCTGTTTTCGGACCGGTCGGTCGCGGCGGCTGGCCAAGGTAATGGTCAACGTGGCTTTGCGCACTTCGCCGGCGCCCTGGTCGCCGGCCATCGGATCGCTACCGGCCGAGCCGGCGCCTATCGTGGTATAGACCGTCTTCACGTATTGAATGTCGGCCACCAGAAGCCGGGCGGCTTCCGCCAAGGCTTGGGTCTGGTTCAAGCTGGCACCCGGCGGCAATTCGACGAACACCTGGGTTTGCGGATTATCGTCGGCTGGAATGAAACCGGTCGGCAATAAGGGAATCAGCATCAGCGAGCCGACGAAAAACGCCGCCGCACCGCTGATCGTCAGCAGGCGTTGCCTCAGGCACCAGGCGGCCGCACGCATGTACCAGCGCATCAACGGTCCTTCGGCTATTTCCTGGTGGCCGGTGCCTTTCAACAGATAGGCGGACATCATCGGCGTCAACATCCGCGCCACCACCAGCGAGGCCATCACCGCCAACGCCGCGGTCCAACCGAATTGTTTGAAAAAACGGCCGGCAACGCCGCTCATGAACGCGGTCGGCAAAAACACCGCGACCAGGGCAAAGGTGGTGGCGACCACGGCCAGACCGATTTCGTCGGCGGCTTCCATTGCTGCCTGGTACGGCGTCTTGCCCATCCGCAGATGGCGGACGATGTTTTCCACTTCGACGATGGCGTCGTCGACCAGGATGCCTATCACCAGGGACAAGGCCAGCAAGGTGATCACGTTCAACGAAAACCCGAACAGGTCCATACCGATGAAGGCAGGCACCACCGACAAGGGCAAGGCTACCGCCGAGATGAAGGTAGCGCGCCAGTCGCGCAGAAACAGCCAGACCACCAGCACCGCCAGCAAACTGCCTTCGTAGAGCATGGCCATTGAGCCTTCAAATTCTTCCGCAACCGGATCGACGAAATTGAAAGCCTCGCTGAATTCGATGTCCGGATTCGCGGCCAACAATTCGTCCAAAGCCTTCTTCACACCGGCGCCGACCTCGACTTCGCCGGCACCGCGGCTGCGGGTGACCTCGAAACCGACCACCGGCTTGCCGTCCAGAAACGCAGCAGCCCGGCGTTCGGCCACCGAATCTTCGACCGTGGCGACCTGATCCAGACGGATATGACGACCGTCCGGCAGCGATAACTGCAGCGGCCGCATCTCATCCACCGAGAGCACGTTGGCCAAGGTGCGCACCGGCTGCTCGCCGCTGCCCAGATCGGTACGGCCGCCGGCGCTTTCGCGCTGCATTTCGCGCAACTGGCGGGAAATGTCGGCCGCAGTCGCACCCAAAGCCTGCAATTTGACCGGATCGAGCGCAATCGTCACTTCCCGGCTGACGCCGCCGACCCGGGTCACGGCGCCAACGCCGTTTACAGCCAGTAAGCGCTTGGCGACGGTGTCTTCGACGAACCAGGACAAGGCTTCGTCGTCGCGCTGGTCGGAGCGCACGGTAAACGCCAGAATCGGCGAGCCGGCCAGATCGAGTTTATTGACGATAGGATCGCGCAGATCGCTGGGCAAATCGGTGCGTACCTTGGTCACGGCGGAACGCACATCCTCCACCGCCTCCTGCACCGGCTTTTCCAGGCGAAATTGGGCGGTGATGGTCGCACTGCCGTCCTGGACTTTGGTCATGATGTGCTTCAAACCCTGCAAGGTGGCAATGGCGTTTTCGATTTTGCGCGCCACCTCGGTTTCCAGTTGCGCCGGCGAGGCTCCGGGCAGCTTTGCCGTGACCGTAACCGTAGGTAAATCCAGGTCCGGAAAATTCTGGATTTTCATGGTTTTGAAGCTGTGCACGCCGCCGAACGACAGCAGCACGAACAGCATCAGCGCCGGGATCGGGTTGCGGATGCACCAAGCCGATACGTTCATGGCGCCACCACTCTGACGCTGTCGCCGTCGGCCAGGAAGGATGCGCCTCTGGCCACCAGGCGATCGCCGGGGTTCAGGCCTGCCAGTACTTCCAGCTTATCTCCGGCGCGGCGGCCCAATTGGACTTTGACCTGCTCGACCTTGGCCCGCTCGCCGCTCTGCTCGGTCAGGCGGAACACGTAACTGAAACCTTCGCGCAGCGATAGCGCGTCTTGCGGTACGGTCAAGCCGGCGCGGGAACCGAGATGAAATTCGCCGCGACCGAACATGCCGGCCCGCAAACCGCTTTGCGCCGCGTTAGGCAGATCGACGTAAACCAGGCCGTTACGGCTTTGTTCGTCCAAGGTTGGCGCCAGGAAACGCACACTTCCCCGGATGCTACCGACATTAGGCACTTCGACCGTCACCGCGACGCCGGGCCGCAGTTGCGTCATTTCGGCAGCAGTGACTTCACCCCGCCATTCCAACCGGTTCTGCCGGATCAGTTTGAATAACTCCTGGCCTTTGGCCGCGACGGCGCCCAATGTCGCGCTGCGTGACGAGATTACGCCATCGTCGCTGGCCAGAACCTTGGTGTACTTCAAGCGCAGCAATTGCACCTCCAGTTGCGCCTTGGCCGATTGCAGTTTGGCTTCGGCGGTTTTGGCGCCGGTCAAGTATTGGTCGACCTGCTGGGCGCTCAACGCACCTTTCTCCAGAACTTTGCGCGCGCGTTCCGCATTGGCCCGCGCTTCCGCCAGATTGGCTTCGGCTTCGGCGACGATGCCGCGGCTTTGCGCGATGTCGGCCAACACGCTTTCGTCGGCAAAGGTTGCCAACACCTGGCCTTTCTTCACGGTTTGCCCGACTTGCACGTTAACGGCGTTGAGCCGCAAGTCACCGATTTCGGCACCGATCACCGCTTCCTGCCACGCCGCGATCGAACCGTTGGCGGTCAGGGCAATCGGCATGTCCACCATTTGCGGCTGCACCGTGGTGACGCTAAGCGCCGGGTTGGCGGCCGGCAATGCGGCGGGCGCAGGTTCCTTAGCGCTGCCAACCGCCAGACCGAGCCCGATCATCGACAGCAAGGCAACGACCAATGCAATGATTTTTCCGTGGGTCATGGTTTTCCTCCAGTGAAATAGATCTGATTTAATGCGAATGCCGGGCCTGGGCTACAACGGGGAGCCGACGCCGTGCCGCCTCACCGGCAACCATAGCCGTCGCGTAGCCGGCCAAACGTTCCGCCAGGATGTCGACTGCGTCGGGCGTATTCAACAACGGCGGCGAAACCGCGGCGATGACGTCTTGCCCGACATAAAAATGCACAGCCATGCCGGTGATCGAGAACGCCAGCCGATGCAAATCGTCGTCGATTTCAGCCAGGCCAAAATGGGCTTGCAACAACGCCACCAAGCCATCGTGTTGCGGCTTGATCTCCGCATCGATCTCTTGCTGCCAAGCCCCGGTCGGCTCGATCATCTCCCGGAAATGCAGCTTCATCACCAGCCCGAGCTCTTCGCCTTTTTTCAGGGGCTCCAGAAATTCGCTGAAGAAGCGGTAAAACACTTCGGGCAACGGCAAATCGGCATATTCGGCTATGTTCGCACCGCACGGGGATTCGCCCATCGGCTCGGTGAACGCGGCGCGGTACAAGCCGGCTTTGTCGCCGAAGTAATAGCGGATCGCGGAAATGTTGACGCCTGCCGCCTCGCAGATCTCGCGGGTGGAGGCGCCTTCGTAACCTTTTTCGGCAAACAAGCGCAGTGCAGCGCTAACCAGTCTGCTGCGGGAATCATGAGTATCGGTGTCGCAGGGGGTGGTTTTAGTCATGCCGCCGAATATCCAAGCAAGAAATCAATCGATTGATTTAGAAAATATCAATCAATCGATTGATTGTCAACGCGAGCCCACCATATGCCTTGAAACCAGCGAACATCCCGCGTCCAAATAGCCGCGCTACGGGTTCTACCTCGCCAAGTCCGCGGCCAACAGCCGCGGCTTGCCGAAATTCAGTTGCGTTAATAAAAGCATCACCTCTGCCTGGCAAACGCATCCGCTTGGGAGGACCGCCGGTGACGCAAAAAATCCGGCGTCAACCCAGTCTGTCCGGTTACAGGTATGCCAGCACCAGTCCGGCAAATACGGCCAGACCAAACCAGTTGTTGTTCAAAAACGCTTTGAAACAATTGGATTTGTCGAAATGGAAGATCAGCGTTTGCTGGTAAACCGCAAAACCGGTCGCGGCCAATAAACCGGCGTAATAGGGCCAGGCCAATTGCTGTCGCGTGCCGATCCAGACTAACAAGCCCAGTATGACGACTTGCAGACCGCCGGTGATTTCCCGCACCCGGCTGCCGAATAAAATTGCCGTGGATTTAACGCCGATTTTCAAGTCGTCGTCGATATCAACCATCGCATACATCGTGTCGTACACCAGCGCCCACAGCAAAACCGCCAGATATAAAACCCAGCCCACCAACGGGATGCTGTTGGTTTGGGCGGCAAACGCCATCGGTACCGCAAAACCGAATGCCGCGCCCAGATAGGCTTGCGGCAAATGGGTATAGCGTTTCATGAACGGATAGCTGGCCGCCAGAAAAGCGCCGACGAAGGACAGCGCTATCGTGTACCAGTTCATCAATAACACCAGGCCGAACGCGGTCAGGCACAGTGCTGCAAATACCAGCAAGGCTTCTTTGGGCGTGACGCGGCCGGCGGCGATCGGCCGTTGCTTGCAGCGGTCGACATGCGGGTCGAAATCGCGGTCGGCATAATCGTTGATGACGCAGCCGGCTGCGCGCATCAAAACCACGCCGGCAACGAATACCGTCAACACCAAGGAATCCGGCCTGCCGTTGCCGGCAATCCATAACGCCCATAAGGTAGGCCACAGCAAAATGAAAATGCCTATGGGTTTGTCGAAGCGGGCGAGAAGCCAGTATTGGCGAAGGCGCTCGGTAATTTTATTCATCGCTGGGCAAGGGTTGGGAAGTTACAAGGGCGATTGCGGGCCATGGCCGGGCATTCTAATCCAAAACCGGCGGTTTTAGCCGAGTTGTCGACTAGTCTAACCGCAGCCGAATCCACGCCGGATTTTGCGGCGGCCAGCCCGTCGCCAGCAAGCTTTGTCGGGTATCGGCGGCCCGGCGCCCTTCCGCCCTGCGTAGCGATTTCGGATATAATCGGGGCATTTTTACCAAACGAGTGGCTCTCAACGTGTCGACTAGCAAAAACGATGTCTCAACTTTTCAGGGCCTGATTCTGACTTTGCAGGAATACTGGTCGAATCAGGGGTGTGTGTTGTTGCAGCCTTTGGACCAGGAAGTCGGCGCCGGCACCTTCCATCCGGCCACGTTTTTGCGCGCGATAGGCCCGGAGCCCTGGAACTCGGCATACGTGCAGCCTTCGCGCCGGCCGACCGACGGCCGCTACGGCGAAAATCCGAACCGCTTGCAGCACTACTACCAATTCCAGGTGATCATGAAGCCGTCGCCGGACAACATCCAGGAGCTTTACCTGGGATCGTTGCGCCATTTGGGGCTGGATCTGTTGGAACACGACATCCGCTTCGTCGAGGACAACTGGGAGTCGCCGACCCTGGGCGCCTGGGGCTTGGGCTGGGAAGTGTGGTTGAACGGTATGGAAGTGACGCAATTTACCTATTTCCAACAAGTCGGCGGTTTGGAATGCCGGCCGGTGACCGGCGAGATTACTTATGGTCTGGAACGGATCGCGATGTATCTGCAAGGCGTCGAGTCCGTATTCGATCTGGTCTGGACTCAGGGCCCGCAAGGCGTGGTCACTTACGGCGACGTATTTCACCAGAACGAGGTGGAAATGTCGGAGTTCAACTTCGACCTGGCCAACGTCGATTTCCTGTTCAACTGCTTCGACACCTACGAACGCGAATGCCTGATGTTGTTGGAAAAAAATCTGCCGCTGCCGGCCTATGAAATGGTGTTGAAAGCCTCGCACTCGTTTAACCTGCTCGACGCCCGCCACGCCATTTCCGTGACCGAGCGCCAACGCTATATCCTCAGGGTCCGCAATATGGCCAAATCGGTCGCCGAAGCTTATTACAACCGCCGGGAAGCGCTGGGCTTTCCGATTCTGGCCAGACAAGGAGCGTAATCATGACTGCGACCAATCATTTTCTATTCGAATTGGGCTGCGAGGAATTACCGCCGAAGTCTCTGAAACGCCTGAGCCAAGCCTTGCTGGACAACATCCTGGCCGGTCTGCAGGATGCCGGATTGAGTTACGACTTGGCCCGCGCCTATGCCACTCCGCGCCGATTGTCAGTCTTGATCGACGATCTGCAAACCTTTCAGGCCGACAAGGTGGTCGAGAAACGCGGCCCGGCCCTGCAAGCGGCTTACGGGCCGGACGGCACGCCCAGCAAGGCGGCCTTGGGCTTCGCGGCCAGTTGCGGCGCCAGTTTCGAGCAATTGGAAAAACTGGAGACCGACAAAGGCTCCTGGCTGATCTTCAAGCAGGCCGTAAAAGGTCAGGCCACTGCCGAATTATTACCGGACATCATCCGCAAGGCTTTGGTCAATCTGCCGATCGCCAAGCGCATGCGCTGGGGCAGTTTCGACGCCGAATTCGCCCGACCGGTACATTGGGCGGTGCTATTGTTCGGCAGCGAAATCATCGTTACCGACATCCTCGGCCGTACTACCGGCCGGATCACGCGCGGCCACCGCTTTCACGCGCCGCAGGATTTGAGCATTCACGACCCGCACGAGTATCTGGAGGTTTTAAGGCTGCAGGGCAAGGTGCTGGCCGATTTCGAGGAACGGATGACGGTGATTCGCGATGCGGCGAACCAAGCGGCGGAAAAAGTCGGCGGCGTCGCCCATATCGAGGCGGACCTGCTGGAAGAGGTTGCTGCGCTGAACGAATGGCCGGTGCCGGTGGTGGGTAATTTCGATTCCCGTTTTCTGGAATTGCCGCAGGAAGTATTGATCACGACGATGCAGGCCAACCAGAAATACTTCCCGGTGAAGAATGCGCAAGGCGGTTTGCTGCCGCATTTCATTACCTTCGCCAATATCGAAAGCTCGCGTCCGGATTCGATTCGGGCCGGCAACGAGCGGGTGGTATTGCCGCGTCTGGTCGATGCCGAATTTTTCTGGAAGCAGGATAGAAAACAGTCGCTGGCGGAACGGGTGGAAAGCCTGAAAACCATCGTGTTCCAGAAAGACCTGGGCACCTTGTTCGACAAAACCGAACGTGTCGCCAATCTGGCCGGCCTGATTGCTGAACAACTCGGCGCCGACGCGGGCTTGGCCAAGCGCGCAGCCCTACTGGCGAAAACCGATCTGATAACCAATATGGTCGGCGAGTTCGCCAATCTGCAAGGCACGATGGGGCGCTATTATGCCGCGGCCGACGGCGAAGATTTGGCGGTGGCCCACGCGCTGGAAGAACAGTATTTCCCGAAACAATCCGGTGGCGAAATTCCGCAGGCGCCGATCAGCATTGCGCTGGCGTTGGCTGAAAAAATCGACACGCTGGCCGGTATTTTCAGCGTTGGCCTGATTCCGACCGGCGACAAGGATCCGTATGCCTTACGCCGTGCCGCGATAGGTATCTTGCGGATACTGGTCGAAAACGGTTTGGCCTTGGACGTTGCGGAATTGCTGGATGCGGCGCTGGCGCAATTCAGCCACGCTTTCGACAAAGCCGAAATCCGGCAGAAACTGGTCGGCTTTATTTTCGACCGCCTGAAAGGCTACTGCCTGGACCAGGGCTTTTCCAGCGACGAATTCGAAGCGGTCCTGACGGTTAATCCGACCCGGCCGTTCGATTTTTGGCAACGCATCCGCGCCGTACAGAATTTCCGCGCTCTGCCTGAAGCGGAAAGTTTGGCGGCAGCCAACAAACGGATCAGCAATATCCTGAAAAAGTCCGAGCAAGCGCCGGCCGAGCAGATCGGGACATTAGTCGAAGCGGCGGAGAAAAACCTGCTTATCGCCGCCGAACAGTCGGAGGCCGATATCGGGCCGTTATTGGCGGAACAAAATTATGCGCTGGCGCTAAGCCGCCTGGCGCAGCTGCGCGACAGCGTCGACGCTTTTTTCGACAACGTGATGGTCAATACCGACGATCCGGCACTGCGTAACAGCCGCTTGGCGCTGCTGGCCAAATTGTCCAACCAATTCTTGCGAATCGCCGACATTTCCAAGCTGCAAGCGTGAGCGGGCGTTACGTGATACTGGATCGGGACGGCACCATCAACGTCGATTCCGACGAGTTCATCAAATCCGCCGCTGAATGGCTGCCCTTACCGGGTAGCCTGGAAGCCATAGCCATGCTGAACCGCCATGGCTTTCGCGTAGCGGTGATCAGCAACCAGTCCGGCATTGCCCGAGGCTTGTTCGATTTAGCAACGCTGGACGCAATCCACGCCAAAATGTTGCAACTGACCCATGCTGCCGGCGGCGAAATCGAGGCAATCTATTACTGCCCGCACGGCCCCGGCGACATATGCGATTGCCGCAAACCCAAAGCCGGCTTGTTTCGCCGATTGGCGCAAGACAAACAAATCGATTTATGCGCTACTTTTGCCGTCGGCGATGCGTTGCGCGACATACAGGCCGCCCAAGCAGCCGGCGCCAGACCGGTGTTGGTCAAGACCGGTAAAGGCATGCAAACCCTTAACGACAACCCACAACTAGACGTTCCCGTTTTCGACAATCTTTATGACGCAGCGACATACATCGTCTCCGAAAGCCGACTTTAGAGTTTATCTGGGCTCTACCCTGCTATTCATTTACATCGTGATCTCGACACTGATCGTCGGGGTGGCGATCCTGGGCGGGTTTTTCCTGCCGTTTCATTTGCGCTACAAATTCGCCGACATCTGGATAGACTGCCTGCTTCATATGTTAAAGCTGTGCTGCGGCCTGAGCTACGAGGTGGAGGGCCTGGAGCACATCCCGCAAGACCGGGCGGCGATCGTGCTGAGCAAACACCAATCGGCCTGGGAGACGGTGGCGTTGAGACAGTTTATTCGGCCGCAAACCGCGGTTTTAAAGAAATCCCTGCTACAGATTCCGTTCGGCGGCTGGGCTTTGGCGACATTGAAGCCAATCGCCATCGACCGGCAAAATCAGAAAGAAGCACTGAAAATGTTGATCGATCAAGGTATCGAACGTTTACAGGAGGGCTTGTTCGTCGTGGTGTTTCCGGAAGGCACCAGGGTCGCGCCAGGCGCGCACAAAAAATTTAATGCCGGCGGCGCTATGCTGGCCCAGAAATCCGGCTTCCCGGTGATCCCTTTGGCGCACAACGCTGGCGAATTTTGGCCGCGCAACAGCTTTTTAAAGTATCCCGGCGTAATTAAGGTAAAAATCGGCCCGCCAATAACTACGGTCGATAAGAAATCGAAAGATATCAATGCTGAAGCCGAAGCCTGGATTTCTCAGGCCATGGCAGAAATCGAAGCGGAAAAAACCAAGGTTTAGTAACCGTTTGACACAAAAAAGGCCCGGATTCAACGGGCCTTTTTGTTAAGCAGGTTTGTTTACAGCTGTACTGATGAAGTAGCGCTGGAAACTTTTTGTTTTGACGCATCTGGATCGTCCATGCATCCGCTCAAGCCGGCAATCATCAGTGTCATAGCCAATAAAGACAGTACTTTTTTCATAATTCCTCCAAAAAATTTTAATTTTTACGTGCTCGTCAATCGAACACGGAAGGTTTTATAACACGGCTAAAAACAGATACGCAAATTCAGGGTTATTATCAAATTGTCAAGCCCTTAAACGAATAAGGCCCGCAAATGCGGGCCTTACATCAGGAGTCTGAAATCCTGTAACGGCTACGATTATTTTATACCGCTGCCTTGTTGGTTGGTAGAGCCGTAACCTTTTGGTTTTGGGTTGCCTTGGTCTGGATCGTCCATGCAACCGGCCAAGCTCACCATAACCATAACCATAGCCAAAACAGAAAATACTTTTTTCATAACATCCTCCAGATTTAATGGGTTTTTATAATTTTGAGTGTACTTAAACGAAGCACGCAAAATTTATAGCATGACCAATCTGCGCATGCAACACCCTTTTTCATATTGCGTCGATGTCCATAGGCAGGCTGATTTTGATTTCCCTACCGACCCAGTGCGCCGAGCCTATCGTTTGCCAGCTACCGGATAAATTATTGTTTCTTAAATCTTTCTCCCAGGTAAACGGCGCCCTGATTTTCTTCATTTTGATGATGAACTGGGTGTTATCCAGGTCCAAACCGCCTTTGATACCCCAGAAAGCAGTGATTTTCATGATGAATTTTTTCAGCCGCAATTCGTCGATATTCGGCGTAACGGCGATATTGGCCCACATCGAATGCACCCGCCCCCAGTTGGGCGCCAACAGCCGGCCCTGCTGGTCGACGAACGGTAACCAGTGCTCGGTACCATCCGCGTCGAGATAGGTAATCGCCAAAATATGGTCGTAGCCTTCAAAATGGTCGTGCAGATACAAAGCATGCGGCGTGATGCCGAGAAAGGTATGCGACATCATCAACAGTGCATTGCTCATATTGTTCAGCATGCTGGTCACCGGCGTTTGCCGGGTGTCGACGTGCAAGCGGTAAAGCAAACCGTAATGTATGCTGCTGTTGAGTTGAAACAAGATCAATACCAACAACACTTTACTGATCTTGTGGACGCAACTTCTGGCCGAGATCGCATGCTCAGCCTCGAAAATTCGATGGTAAAGACTATTTTCGGCTGCGTCGGCAACCGGCGGCGCGCAACTGCTGTCGCAGACTAAACGTTGCCGATTGTCGGCTATCGCCCGATAGCGCTTACAAATCCATCCGTAGAGTAACGGCAAGCGCATTGTCCAGCCTGCCAGCGCCGGGTAGCCCATCGCCACCAGAATTTGCGAATAAGTGTCGACACCTGCATAGACCCGGCCTAGACCGTCGACCCCGTAAAGATCCTTCATCAGTTGTTCCTGCCCCAAATGCGACAAGGCCGGATATTCGGCAGCATGGATTTGTGCGGGCTTGAAATCGATACGGCGCAATATGTCGAAATGGTTCAAGGTCAACACCGTGCGATTGCACAGCGGACATTGCTGGTCGTAAAACACGGTCAAAACCGCGTGTTTGGCGCAAAGCCGCGCTCCGATAAAACGGTACCATCCAAACGGCATCATGAGTGCATAGAAAATCAACATGCCCATACCGAACGGATAGATATTCAACGAGAGGGCGATGCCCAAATGCAGCGACAATCCCAGCAGAAAGTACAACCACCTGAAATTCCGGCGGAAGTACAAAAACAAGAAACTGAACTGGAAAACGATGATGGTGTAACCGATGGTCTGTTGCAGGATCTCGATGTTCAGCAGCCAGGACATATCGAGCGCGGATATGTAGTACGGCATGGAAGACGGTAGCCAAGCACCAAGGCCGTTGCGCCAATGCTCGGCGAACATTTTGTGAATCGCCGAATCGAAATACAGAAAGCCGAGGCAGACGATGACCGGTAAATGGTATGTCAAGGCCGAGACGGTTTCCGGTCCGTAGGCGGTATACTGAACGAACGGATTACGCAATTTGCGGCGTAATCCGTCGATGGCGAATGCCCGGTCCAGCGGCATGAAGATCAAACAGAAATTGGCACCGGTCATGAACAAATCGAAGCCGCCGTCAAAATCGCGTTGCATCGGGGTGAAATTGACGAAAACCAGCCAGAACAGATAGTTAGCAATACTGCTAACTTGGCAACGGTAACCCGCGGCCAGACATATGGCCACTACTGCCCACAGCCAGAGAAAGAACGGAATCATCGGAAATTCGACATCCAGGAACGGAATCGGATCGAAAATCAGATGGTTGAAATACAGCAGAAACAACACTTCCTGCAACGTTACCAAACCAAACAGCAGCCGAAACAAGCCGATGCCGGTTGCCGGAACCCTTTCCGAATAAAGCCTATTGATTTTTAGAACTAACGATTTGTACATGATGGATCGGCAGGCCAAAAGACTACCGATTATAAGGGATTTTGCCGAAAAGCCGGCTCAGAGGGCGAAAAAAAAGCGGCTACGGGATCTGTCCGTAGCCGCTTTTTCCAGAAAAGCTTTGTAAGCGCGAGCAGGAAACGTTGCTTATTCTTCGTCTTTAGGTTCAGCGAAAACCCATTTTACGAAGAAATAGCCAGCAGCGATGATTACTACCGCGCCGATCATGCCAGATGGTTCTTTCAGCATTTCTGTTAAATCTAAGATCGCTCCCATGGGTGCCTCCTACCTTAAAGTTAGTTGTTATAAAATGTGCCATTTCGTTGGCGGTCGAAGTTCATATGTTACTTTAGCCACCCTCAAAGTCAAGCAATTCGTGGCTGTTCGATAAAGATAGCGGCACAATTGCTATCCGGACCGAATATGGTAGTATGCCATTTCAACCTGAATTTTTAGAACAATAAAAAAGTACAAGGGGAATAAATATGATCGGTGGCATTGTAATGGTTTTGACCGCTATCTGGGTTTACCAGAGCATGATGAAGGCTAAAAAATCCAATGTTTTGATGTGGGTGGCCGCGTGCGCTGCAGCATTTTTCGCAGTGGAATTCATCGCCCAAATTTTCTGCATCGAGATCATCGATGCCCTGGGCGGCAAAGACATCGGCGACACTTACGACCGCGATTTGGCCAGCGTCAGCGACAGAAGAACCCAGGAAAACGCCGGCGGTTTCTTTGTCAACAGCTTGTGCGAATTATTTCCATCGGTAGCCGGCTTCCTCGTCGTCGCAGTCGTCCGCACCTTGGTGATTTTGAAAGAAGCGTTGACTCCGGCAAACCTGTTCAGCGGCGTCAAAGAGATGTTCATCAGCATCAAAGACAGCTTTAAAACCTCGTCCGGCAGCTAAGCCGTTCCGATTCGGTAAGCCCAAGGCGACTTGGGCTTACCACGGCAATCATTCAACCGCCAACGACGGCCGACACGATACTGACTATCGCCAAAATAAACAGTACCGTCGCAATCAAGCCGACGATTACGTAGGCCGGCAGCGAGCCATGCTGAAAATCGATCTCTCTGTTCTTGTTGCTTTGTACGCCAATCGCGGCGGCTATCACGCTTTTTACGACGTGCAACAGACTGGGTTTAGACATGGTTCCCCTCAAATCTTGATTTGCCAAAATTTCCGATCAGCTGCCGTTCCAATATTACTCTTCGATCAACTGCCCGCATGAATAGCTCCGAACGTTTACACCAGCTTCTGTCACAGCGAATTTTATTTCTGGATGGCGCCATGGGCACCATGATACAGAGCTACAAGCTGGAGGAGAAGGACTATCGCGGCGAGCGCTTTGCCGACTGGCCGGTCGATCTGAAAGGCAACAACGACTTGTTGTCGATCACCCAACCCGACGTCATCCGCGCCATACATAAAGCCTATCTGGATGCCGGCACCGACATTCTGGAAACCAACACCTTTAACTCCACCAAGGTAGCGATGGCCGATTACCGGATGGAAGATCTGGCCTACGAAATCAACGTCGCCTCGGCCCGCGTCGCTAGACAAGCGGCCGATGCGGCAACCGCGCTGACACCGGACAAACCGCGTTTCGTCGCCGGCGTGCTGGGCCCGACCAACCGCACCTCGTCGATGTCCCCTGACGTCAACGACCCGGGCTTTAGAAACATCACCTTCGACGACTTGGTTGACGCTTACAGCGAAGCCACCCGTGGCTTGATCGACGGCGGCGCGGATATTATTCTGATCGAAACCGTATTCGACACCCTGAATGCCAAGGCGGCGATATTCGCCGTCGAATCGGTATTCGACCAAATCGGTTACCAATTGCCGGTGATGATTTCCGGCACGATAACCGATGCCTCCGGTCGCACTCTGTCCGGCCAGACCGCTGCCGCATTCTGGACTTCGCTGAAACACGTCAAACCGATTTCGATCGGCTTCAACTGTGCGCTCGGCGCCCAGGAACTGCGCCAGTACATCGAAGAATTGTCCAACATCGCCGACACCTACGTCTCGGCCCACCCCAACGCCGGCCTGCCCAACGAGTTCGGCGAATACGACGAAACCCCGGAAATGATGGCCGCCGAACTAGCCGACTGGGCTGCCAACGGTTATCTGAACATCATCGGCGGTTGCTGCGGCACCTCGCCCGACACGATCCGCGCCATCGTCGCCGAACTGAGCAAATATCCGCCGCGTAAAATTCCCGAGTTGGAAAAACGCTGCCATCTGGCCGGCCTGGAAGCGATGAGCATCGGCCCGGAAACCTTGTTCGTCAACGTCGGCGAGCGCACTAACGTTACCGGTTCGGCGGTGTTCAAGAAGATGATCGTCGAAGAGCGTTACGAGGATGCCCTGGAAGTGGCGCGCCAACAGGTGGAAAACGGCGCGCAGATCATCGACATCAACATGGACGAAGGCATGCTCGATTCGAAGGCGGCGATGGTGCGCTTTCTGAATCTGCTGGCGGCCGAGCCGGACATCGCCAAAGTGCCGGTGATGCTGGATTCGTCGAAATGGGAAATTCTGGAAGCCGGCCTGAAATGCATCCAAGGCAAGGGTATCGTCAACTCGATTTCAATCAAGGAAGGCGAAGCCAAATTCATCGAGCAAGCCAAACTGGTACGCCGCTACGGCGCGGCGGTGATCGTGATGGCCTTCGACGAAGTCGGCCAGGCCGACACGATGGCGCGCAAGATCGAGATTTGCAGCCGCGCCTACAAGATTTTGACCGAGCAGGTCGGCTTTCCGCCGGAAGACATCATCTTCGACCCGAATATTTTCGCGGTCGCCACCGGTATCGAGGAGCACAACAATTACGGCGTCGATTTCATCGAAGCCACCCGCGCCATCAAGCAAAACCTGCCGCATGCCTTGATTTCCGGCGGCGTATCCAACGTCTCGTTCTCGTTCCGCGGCAACAATCCGGTGCGGGAAGCGATCCACGCGGTGTTTCTGTACCACGCGGTGCATGCCGGCATGGACATGGGCATCGTCAACGCCGGCCAGCTGGCGATTTACGCCGACATTCCGGAAGAGTTGCGCAACGCAGTCGAGGACGTGATTCTGAACCGCACCCCGGACGGCACCGAAAGACTGCTGGACATCGCCGAAAAATATCGCGGTAGCGGCCAGGCGGCCAAGCAGGAAACCCTGGAATGGCGCGAATGGCCAGTGACTAAACGCCTGGAACACGCTTTGGTCAAAGGCATCGCCGACTTTATCGAGGAAGATACCGAAGCCGCCCGCCTGGAAGCGGAAAAGCCGTTGCACGTCATCGAAGGCCCGTTGATGGACGGTATGAACGTGGTCGGCGACCTGTTTGGCGAAGGCAAGATGTTCCTGCCGCAAGTCGTGAAGTCGGCGCGGGTCATGAAAAAAGCCGTGGCCTACCTGATGCCGTTCATGGACGCCGACAAGGACGGCGCCGCCCGCGAAACCAACGGCAAGGTGCTGATGGCTACCGTCAAAGGCGACGTGCATGACATCGGCAAAAACATCGTCACCGTGGTATTGCAATGCAACAACTACGAAGTAATCGATATGGGCGTGATGGTGCCGGCGGAAAACATCTTGAAAACCGCCCGCGAGGAAAAGGTCGACGTGATCGGCCTGAGCGGTTTGATCACGCCGTCGTTGGACGAAATGGTCCATGTCGCCAAGGAAATGCAGCGCCAGGGCTTCCAAATTCCGTTGTTGATCGGCGGTGCCACCACATCGCGCGCCCACACTGCGGTCAAGATCGAACCCAACTACGAGCATCCAACTGTTTATGTCACCGACGCCTCGCGTGCGGTCGGCGTGGTCAGTTCGCTGCTAAGCCAGGATTTAAAGGCCGACTTTGTCGCGAAAACCCGCGACGAGTATGCCCAGGTCCGTGAACGCCATAAAGGCCGCCAGGCCAAGAATCCGCAGCATCCGCTTGAAGCCGCGCGGCGTAACCGTTTCGACCATGCCGGGCATCAGCCGGTTAAACCGAAGTTCCTCGGCACCCAGGTCTTCGACCATTTCCCGCTGGCGACGCTGGCACAATACATCGACTGGACACCTTTCTTCCTGACTTGGGAACTGTCCGGCAGCTACCCGGCGATCTTGCATGATGCGGTCGTCGGCAAGGAAGCCAGCAAATTATTCCAGGACGCGCAGGACATGCTAAATCGCATCGTCAGCGAAAACTGGCTGACCGCCAAAGCTGTGATCGGCTTCTTCCCGGCCAACAGTGAGGGCGATGACGTCATCGTTTACACCGACGACAGCCGTAGCGAGCGGCTCGAAGTGCTGCACCATTTGCGACAGCAGAACGTTAAGGCGCCGGGCCGACCAAACTATTGCTTGTCCGACTTCGTTGCACCGGTTGAAAGCGGCATCGCCGATTATATCGGCGGTTTTGCCGTCACCGCCGG
>NZ_PPPU01000041.1 GCF_006483455.1 Methylomonas koyamae | reverse complement strand
GATTTAACTGCATTGGTTGTTCAACCAATGCAGTTAAATCTGAATACTGCCATGAATAAATTTCCAACAATTTAGCCGATTCATTCTGCCTATATCTATGATCGTTTTCCTATGGCAAATCGGTTAGTTCTGTGTAATTAAATCCTGAACTTGCTGCCTAACATCTCTTCCATGGCCGTCCTGCTCAACCGCCATGATAAACAAGCAACGCCCTTGGCTGGATTTCGCCCACAGTTCTCCTACCGCACGTTTTTCGGCTGAATCGTCGTTGCTGGCATAGGCTTCGCCCTTGTACTCGACGACAAGCATCCGGCCGTCTTTCAATTCGCAGATAAAGTCCGGGTAAAAACGATTGTGAGCCAACGGCAGCCAAAACGAGGCATGGTCCCGGCGAACCAAGTTACGAATCCAATATTTCACTTCCGGCAGGCTATCAATCGCCTTGGCGCATTCGTACTCTTCACCTTGGGCTTTCAAATCCTCTATAATCGGGAAAAAGTGCTTCTGGAATTTGTAGCGGCCGGCGTAATACGGCGGTCGTGCCGGGTAGTGTTCCGGCGAGAAACGGTAAACGAATTCCTCAGTCAACACCACTTGTGCCTCATTGCCAAACAGGGTTTGCTGGTAACCGGCTTTTTGCGCACGTTTGCGGTAGAGTCCGATCAAATCCCTGACCGCCCGTAACAAGGGGTATTTATTGCGAACCAGCGCCGTCAGATTGATGTTCGGTTGCTGCAATAGATCGTTGATCAGTAAGGCGCTGAATTTGATCAGATCGCGCTGCATCACATCGGCTTGCTTACATTCTCGATCCAGCCAGCCGATCAAGTCTTGTTCGGTCACATCCAACAAATCTTCATTGAGGTTAATCACCTCGCTTTGTTGGGCAATGTGATAGCTAATTTCCTTACCATCCAGATCGATGGAAAAACTGTTGCTGGTTTCCTGTATCCGGAAGTTATTCAATTTGGCCGGGTAATCCAGCAAGTTCAACTGACCGTTTTCCAGAATAGTTTCCGGCTCAATCAGTTCCAATTCGTCTTGGATGTAAGCACACAGCAGCGGCAACTGTCCAAAGCTTTCGCCACGCTCCGAGGGCGATTTTTGCGCCTGGATGCTTTGATTGTGAATGCGTAAATCGCGGGCGATGGCTTCTTGAGCAGGCTTCTTACCGGCGGCTTTAATCAGAGTTTGCTGTAGTGCTTCCGATGCTTCACCATTAACCCGAACGATAACTTTTTGGTTATCTTTATCCTCGGTAATCGCCAATTTACGTTTATCGTCATCATCCAGATGATCCAGTTCTGGCATGGTGGGTAATTCAATCACCAAAGAAGCCAATGCTGGTTTGGAAACTTCGCCACCACCGCCGAAAATATCGGTTTGCCCGTCGCCAACCGGCGTTTGCTGCCGCAAAAACGCGGCGACCTCCATTTCCTCAAAGCCCATCGCAATCAACTTGTCAGTCAATTCCTTAGCAGCGTTGGCAAAGCCCTTGGTAGCCAAATGCGCATAGGCCCGGTTTAAATCTTCAATCACCCGTCGCCGGGCAAACGGCATCCGCAATACTCGTCCCAGCAATTGTTCGGCATCCTTGCTGGAACTGACTTGCTTGACCGAACAAAACACATAGGCAAACGAGCAATCCCAGCCCTCTTTCAAAGCTTCGATAGTGATGATGTATTCAATCGGGCAAGCGGAATCGAACAAATTCAGGCCATCCAGCTCGCGTTGGTTACCGGTGGCAATGGCGATGGTGTCGGCTTCGATGTGTAAATCATCGGTCAGATAGGCTTTCAACACCTCAACGGTCACTTCGCCGTTTTTGGCTTCGGCTTGCAGCAAGGCAATCGGGCGGATATACGACTCGTCTTGCTGGGCATCCTGAGCCAGTTTGTTCCGTGTGATGACGGTATCCCGCACCGCATCTTGCCAGTTTTGATGTTCGGTCAGAATGATCGGCAGCTTGATCATCTCTTCGGCTTTCAATTCCGCCGCCGAGACGTGGTAAAGAATGTTGCTGCCGTTGGTCGGGCTTGTGTTTGGCGTCGCTGTAAATTCAATAATCGCGGCCGGATGCACCCGCTGCAAGGTGTCGAAGGTCAATGAGGTTCTGGCGTTATGTGCCTCGTCCACGATCAACAGTGGTCGATGCAGGGCCAGCAGGTTGGCAAACGAGTATTTAATCTTGCCGAGCTCATGAGCACTTAAACCCACCTCCTGAATGTCGGCTTCGCTGACCTTTTCCAGCCGCTCCAGATACGAATGATGGGGTGGTAACTTGGCGAAATGCGGCTCGAAGTTTTCGTGATAGGCATAGACCTTGCGCCCCGAAGTATCGTTAACGCGCAAGTTGGCCAAGGTCGAAACCACCACAATGGCTTTCTGCCCGATGTCTTGCGGCCGGATTTGCGTGACCTCGTCAATGTCCAACACCAGCACTTGATGGTTAAAGGCAAAATCCAGTTTTTCCCGATAGGGATGGCCCGGCGTTTTCAGCGCGTCAACGGTTTGTTGGCGAATGGTGTTACTGGGAACCAGCCACAAGGTAATCGGAAAATCCGCATCCAGATAGCTTTTAGCCGCCGTAACGATGGCATGGGATGCCAGCAGGGTTTTTCCGCCGCCGGTGGGGATGCGGAAACACACATAAGGCACATCGGCAAAGCCATAATCCCGATAAGCCAACGTTGGTAACCCTTGCACTTGCAACGCTTCGGCGTAAGCGTCCGTGACATTTTGCCGGTCGCGGGCCTTGGACAGAAAGTCGTCCAGAGTGTCGATCGCGCGTTGTTGGTAGCCTTTTAGAATCAGCATATGAATTTGCTTACCGCATTAGTTAAATCAATCTGGCGTAGAAGGAATAAAAATAGCCATACCCGTTTATAATTTTTTTGTGGCGATAGAAGACTGGGCGCTTACACGCCAGACCCAATCAAAACCACAGGCTCGTCCTTGTAAGGGAACGAGCTTCACAACGCCTTCACGTCGTAAGGAATTTGTTTAAAGGTGATGTTGTGCTCGGCTAGGCGTGAGGGTCCCAAGCGGCAGCTTTCGCCGTAGATTGTGACCGGGCCGGCATGGTCTTCAAGGCCGGGCAATTCGGCCAGTACGCGCGAGGTTAGCACATTGCCGCCTTGCGGGCGGCGGTCGCCGAGGATGCCGTTGTACAGCAGATAGTAGGCGGTGCCGTCGTCAACGCCCAGCAACGGCGAATTAGCGGTTTTAGCCAGCGGTGTTTTGGTTTCCGCGTACCAGATGTGCGCGGCCAGCGCGGCGAATTTGATGTCGTGATTGAGCTTGCCGTAGGCGTCGAACACCGGTTGGCCCAGCTTGAAGAAGCGAAAGCCGCCGCCGCCCTGCCAATCGACCGCTTTGGAAATGCCGCCTTGTTCGCCATCGACGACTTTTTGCAAACGGGTCTGGCAGTGCGTTTGGGCATGGTCGCCCATTTCGATGCCGATGTAGCGGCGGTTCATTTTGTGGGCCACGGCGGCGGTTGTGCCGGAGCCGAGGAAGCTGTCGAGGATGAGGTCGGCGGGGTTGGTGGCAACATGCAAAATACGTTGTAACAGTTGCTCAGGTTTTGGGGTTCCAAATACGTCCTCACCAAACAAAGATACTATTTCTTTTTTTGCATCTTGCGTATGCCCGACTTCCTCGTAAGACCACCATGTTTGAGGGACAAGCCCTTGTTTGACCTCAGATAAAAATCGTTTTATTGCTGGAACATTCGAACCATCCTTTCCCCACCAAATTCGACCATCAGTATCGAGCTCCTTTAATTTGTCCTGCGATACTCGCCAGTACATGGCATTTGGTGGACCGGGTATTTCGCGACCACTCGGTGTTTTAATTGGGTACGTCCCAAGGCTGTAAAAATTACGAGCCGAAAGATCTCCTGGTTTCCAAGGACCGCGAGGGTCGTTATCTGGGTTTTTATATGCCTTATCTTGTTTTTCAGTTCTTGGCATTAAATTCGGTATCCAACGTTCACCATTTTTAGCGTAAACAATGATGTAATCGTGATCCTCTGAAAAATGTTTAGCGGTTGATTTAGGTGAGTAATTTTTTCGCCAAATTACCGATGTTACAAAATTCCCCCGCCCAAACACCTCATCCATTATCACCTTCAAATAATGGGCTTCGTTGTCGTCGATGGATACCCAGATGCTACCGTCTTCTGAGAGCAATTCGCGCAGCAATTCCAGACGCGGGTACATCATGCTCAACCAAATCGAGTGTTCCAGATTGTCGTCGTAATGGCTGAAGGCCGAACGGGTGTTGTACGGCGGGTCGATATAAATGCATTTGACCTGGCCGGCGTAGAACGGAATCAGTGCTTTCAAGGCTTCCAGGTTGTCGCCTTGAATCAGCATATTGCGGTTAACGGCATCGCCATACGACAAATCCGGCACTTCTTCCAACAAGCGGTAAGCACATTGGCTAACGGTTTTGACGGCTTGGTTTTTGTTGAGCCAGTGCAGAATGGGCACGGTAGGTTCCTTTCGTAGAGTCCGTTAGAGGTACAAATTCAAGTCCGGAATGAATTTGAAATCCTTGGTATTCAGGGTGTACAGCGTCACATCATGGCTAAGCGCGGTCGCTGCAATCAAAATATCGGGGACCGAGGCTTTATGGCTGAGCGAATAGCGCCGCATCAAGTCGATAAACAAGCTGGAAGTGGCCGGATTCAAGCCATAGCAATGGCAAAGCCCTAAATGGCGTTCGATTTTGGCCAGTTCTTGTTTGTCTCTAGCGCCGTAAAACAGTTCGGCCTTGGTGATGACACTGACCGCGATATTAGCCGGTCCTATGGTTCTGAGAGTTTGGATGATCTCCGGATTGCCTTTGTAAAATTCAATCAGGATATTGGTGTCACACAAAATCATCCGCGCCGATCCGGCCAGGCTTTTGCACGAATGGACGTTTGGTCAATGTCTCTATCTTCCCAAATGCCGGCACAGTTAAAGAAATCATCGCCGGTTGCAGGTTGTGCAATGGCTTCCATTTCCTTTATCACTTCGTCATGCTCGATGACTTCGCCACGGTCAGCGGCGGCTATGCCTTGGCTGATTTTTTCCATTTGCCGTGCATGGGTTTTTAGATATTCGCGCAAAGCTTGGTTGACCAAATAATTGCGCGAGCGATCTAACGCCCCTGCCATGCTATCAAGTTGATGCACGATGTCTGATTCGGTTCTAACGGTAAAAGCTTCTGTGGCCATGTGTGTTACTTCAGCAAGGTGGTTCACGTGTAATCATAAAGTAGATTGAACATCTGGAATAGCGTTTAAATTGAGAGTGACTGATATTTGATCAAGGGATTGCTGAAGATTGTTGATGTTTTCGGGGGTTAGCAACCATCTGACATACTTGGCGGCAAGTGGCTGAACGACGATACCGCATGCTTCATCGACCGATATATCGGTGCCATAGTTACGTTTTAAGTCAAAATTCTCCTTGGGCGTGAAGATTTCCACGATGACAGGCAAGTCTTGATTTTCTATGGTTTTGATATTCCTCATTGACTCAATTGAACCCCAGAAAGTGATTTTCTTACCGTCATGAGTTAGCGCATGCTGCCATACGACATCTTTGTTTTTTGCAATACCGCTATCCGATAACTCAGTGATGACAACAAAAAGCCCTGGTTTCATAATGAACACCGTTCGTTAAATAAGTTATTCGTGCAAATCCGCCAACAAGATCGTATTGAGTAAATTGAGCTCATTCGATGCCGCCAAGTATCGATCATCGAATATCAAATCCAATCGGGCTGGGTCTTGTTCACCAATGACCGCCGCATAGGGAATGTCAGCGTAGCGTGGAATGACCGGAAGAATTTCAGCGGAGGAAGAGGGGATGCATGCGGCTAACGAATCTCGCCAAGTCACTTCATCTGTTCCTAAAGATGGCAATCGACCATTGGCATCTTTTTTCCAAAACCTCGCATAATCCAAAGGCACGACTAACCAAGAGAAAGGTGATTTCAAAGCCTTAACGGTTGAAAACTCCCGTGTCGCGCCTTGTTTTTCTCGCGCCAAAATCCGGTAAAGTTCCTCGGCGGGTTTCCGCAATTTGAACGGCAACGATTCATCGGCAAAGATGTGTTTCAATGCGCCAAACAAATTGGATATGTAATGGTCGACATCGGTCGACCAGCCTTCCACGCTGAGCCGTTCCTGTTTGTCTACTTTGTCCCATCGCTCCAACCAGAATGGGCCAATGCAATAAATATGGTCGGGCAATAGGCAGTCTCGATCATCGTTTGGCGAGACTAACAGAGGGGCGTTATCGGCACTGGCTCGCCGGGAAAAGGTCTGAATATCTTCCAACCGTGCAACACTTTTAAAATCTTTGAATTGAGCGGTTCCCTCCAGGGAAAATTTCGAAAACAGACGATGGATATTTTGCTGGGCGCTTACGATGAGTCCACGCTTTTGTTGATTGGTGGCTTGATCTCGCAGAATCACATCGGCTTCCTGCAGAAACTCCCTAATATGTGTGCTCATCAAAGACAACATTTCTGCGCTGCCAATGCCACCCACCGGCACCAAGGCCAGATTTTGTTTGTCCAGTCCCGCATCGCCAACAATACGGGTGTATATCGTTGACCTCAACATGACCAAGTAGGTCAATAAATCACTGACTTGACGCAGCCATTGGCGTGGCTCCGGTTTGTCTTCCTGGGGCATAAAATCCTGGAGCAACATCACTAGTCTACGATTCTTCCAGTCGCCGTCATCTCTGAGCACCCCTTCATCAGTCGTATAATTCTTGCCACGACCACGATAAATCAATTGAGCAACTTCCATTAGCGCCGCTTCAATACCGAACCGAGGTATCAAAGCGATGATCCAGTCGGTTTTCGGAAAAGAAACACCACGGGCTCCGCTCGATGTCATCAAGAAGACTTTCACGGTATCCCGTCGGTTATCCTCTATCAGATCCTTGCGTTTGGTGGGCGTAACGCTGGAATCCAAAATAGCCACTTGCGAATCGTCCACCAAAGCTTCGTCGTCATCAGGATGGGTTAATGCGGTTTGGACCGCTCGCAAAAAGGCTTTGTCTTGTGCAAAAAAGATGATTTGGTCGCCTCCTGCATTGAGTGCTCGCCTGATTTCCTGGACGACATTGGCAATAATCGCTTCCCCTTGTTGCTCGGCGATGGCTTGGCGAACGGTTTGCGTTTTGCCGTCGGCAAACTCGCCGGGTTTAATCAAGTCTAGTCTCACTCGATAGTCAACAGTCAATTTGGCGGCTGGATAGCTATTGGTCATGATATGGAGAACGGGTATCCGTTTACTTCCAATTAGAACCGGTGTCGCCGCCAGGCGAAAGGGACGTTTTCCAGCGCTTTGGGATACCAACACTTTATCCGGCGTGCGTGAACCACTATTCAGGTAGCGGTCGAGGACGATTTCGTTACCTAATGAGGCATCGGATACGATCAAAATAACCTTGAATAGGGGAGAGTCGGCGAAGGGCTGAACGAATTGACTATCCAGCCATTTGAAGACAGCATGAATAAACGGCGCTCCGGCGCCGTCACCGGTCAATTCATCGACCATTACTACAATAGTTGGAATCCGTTGCGCAAACAGACTTCGTTGTTGTTTGCCAGTGCGGGTATTCACCCGGTCTTTAAAGAGATTTTCCAACGCCGACAAGGTGCTTTTATCGCCGCCTAGTTCTCGGTATCCTTGAATCGCGGCCGTCAGTACAACTTGGTTGACATGAGGATTTTTGTCTAACAGCTCACGAGTCGCATGAGATAGCACTTTCAATACGCCAGGCCGTTTGACATCGTCCATTTCATCGACACGTTCAGTCAATGATCGCTTACGATGACTAGCACCGATATGCGTCAATTCCAGTGCCTCTTTCTGTTCGGGAGAAAGAAACAACGTACTGCGGTCAGGGCGGTTTAGGTCTTCAACACCATCAACAACAACGGCGCTATCTACCCGGCGTTGCGCGTCTTCGCCCTGGTTTTCATGCCAAGCTTTGGCAGCACCGATCAATTTCGAGTTGGTGGTGACCGTCAGAATGCCGGTAGGTTTTTGGGTGTTTTTATCCCTAGCCAGATTTCCAGTGACATCATCATTGATAATCACGCGCGGGCTGACATACAAAAACAAAAAACCAGCGTCGGATTCTTTCAGGTAACTGACGACCGCTGTGGTCTTGCCGATACCTGGATTACCTTCTAGGCCTAAAACCGTTATGCGTCCCAATACCGATGCCCGCATGCCCGCGACAACGGCGGCGGCATGTAAATTCCGCAAAGGCACGGATTGGTTTTCTGCCCCTCTTTCAGCTAAGGCGTTTGAAATTGCTAATTTAGGATCGGTTTTTAGAAAATCGGCGATGGCGGTGTCGGAATCGACCAACGACAAGGCATCATGCCATGATAGGGTTGCCATAGGATTCAAAAATCCTTCAACCTCTTCGGTGAAGTCAAAAGCCAAGTTTTTTCCTAAATGCTGTACTTCGCGCAATTCAATAAACTGCTTACTGATCGCCTGAGGCATGGCTTTGCGGATCGTATTGAACGCGTAACGAATATAATCGTTCAAGGCCTCTTCATCACATTCCGGCAACTTTTCAGTGTTACGGTAGGCCCGCCCCAATTCCTCAAGCAAGCATGTGCGCGGATCGAGGATTGGTTTGGTAAAAAACCGGGCACACAGACTTTCAAATCCATTTTGCGTGATCGAAAACGCCCTCGCGTTGCAAGGCTTGTCATCGAAGCCCTTGCTCGCCAGCCATCGCATTGAGGTGTGAACGTAGGAAGCGGCTTGGCAAAGTTTATATAAAGGCTTATCACGGCTGGTAAAGGCCGGTAAGTAATGCTTGATAGCCGGTGATAGCGCAAATTTTTCGTTGGATACTTCGGCGCAAACGCGGGAAAAGACGCTACGCGTATCCATGAACCAGGCAAAGCGGCGAAGTTCGTCCAAGTGAGCCGTAGGCTCCCGATAATCAGCGGTTTCCGGTAAACCGTTCAACGAGAATTCCAAACATAAAAACTCTCTATCGATTAATTCATCACTTCCATCGAGCCAGAGTAAAAAGTCCGCTCTAGCCGGAAACCCCTTATTTGCAAGGCTTGACTCGATCCGCCGCTCTTGTGCAAAAGCAGAAGCAAAGTCCTGCAATGTAGCTTCTGTTTCTGTGTCAAAATGATCTTCTTGCGCCAATCGAGGTAACTGTAAAGGACACCAAATAGCTTTGACGCGGTAATCTTCAGGATCGTACTTTAATCGGCTCAGATATTCGCGCATGGCAGTTTGACCCAGCCCCATGCCCAGCTCAAAGAGGTGCCGAGCGGTTTCCCGAGTCCTGTTTCGCAGATTAGGGTCCACTTCTTGAAGAGCAGTCGCTAAAGCTTCGTACACATCGGCAGCATCGTTTTCCTTCCAAGCTTTCAAATCAAGCTTATCCAGATCGGCTATCGGGCTAGCCAACAAGGCGGTCAGAACACCGCGTTTTACCGCAATTTCGAACGCTTGTCCCCAAAGCGAATAGCGCTGATTAGGCTCAAGCACGATAATTACCGGCTATGAATGCATTCTGTTACATGGGAGAGCAAAGCCGGTAGTGATAACAACACATTACCTTTGCGCCGGCTAGAGAGAACTTCGATTTCGCCGGCCGCTTCGTTGGTTGAGGGTTTCACCCAACCGAAAGGGTCCAATACAGGTTTAAAAACGCCACCGTCCGGTTGTTTTTCCGCTTCCAGAAAATGCAAACCCCGGAGCATGTTTAATAAGCTTGGGCGTATCCCTAACGTTGAATTCATCAGGTTGGAACGCACACGTTCACGCCATTCGCTGCTTTTAACTTGGTAATCTTCATCCCAAAAATAGGTGCAGAATCCCGATTGTGGCCGCGCGGCATCATCGCCACCGACGATGGCTAAGGTCGCAAAGGTATAAATAGGGGTGAGCTTTTTTTGCACGGCATTTTCTGGAATCAAACCAAATTCGTCATGATCGGAAATTTGTACTGCTTCAAATGCGGATTCGGCTTTGGTTCGGGTATGCAAACGCATGGCGGGGAATACGTCTCTGCGCAACATATAAAGACTGACATGTGGAAATTTGGTCGCCACTTCATCTAAAAAAACGGTCTGGGTATGCGGAGAATGGCGTTGCGCGGTCCGGTTCAGCCTGCGATTACCGAAGTGATTCGAGATCAAAATAATGTGTTCGTAACCCAAACCTTGTAGCCGTGACACTTCTTCGACGATGGGCTTAGGACTTTTGAATTCCTTTTGGTTTTCCACGACATGGTTTTGCATGCGGTCAAAAGCCATTCGGTAACCGGTTTTCGGTTGATTAATCCATTCGGCTAGATAGGTCTTTGCTTGAAATATGAATCCATCGGTGTCATGAACACCGGGATGGTAATCGCATGGCCTGGTCGTATAAACGATCGTGGCAACTTTATTGATGGTGGAAGGTTGATCTGTCTCTAGGATAACAGGGAACGCGGCTGACAAAGCATAGGCCGCGCCGCTGACTTTATAATAAGCAGGGTCTTTTCTGTCGTTGGTTTTACTTTTATCGACGACTAAACCTTGCATGCGTACCGGTATATCACGCATCAAAGCCGATTCGACGGCTTGTGAGATTGCGTAAACCCAATGATCGCCTTCGTCCTTGGCGGCATTTTTGCCTTGCTCTTGAAAACGTACCATAAAAGCGGGAAACGGCTTTTCTGTCAGGGCAACCAACTTTTCGCTGATGACTTGCAGCACCGTGTAAATCAATACGGTCATGGCCGTGGCGGCAGCTGCGCGGTATTGGCGTTGATCTTCTTCCGATAAATTTGATCTGTTACGAAATTTCAAACGCTCGGGGTCATACCAGATATCGATGCCTGAGGACATGCTCCATGCTTTATCAATGGATACTCTGGGTACCGGTTTGATAGGGGGCTGCTTTTCATCAACCCGAATCGGTCTCCAAACGATATTCAGCAATTGCTCCGGCAATTCCCGACGGATTTGAATTTTAAGACTGTCGCTATCGCTTACCGTAAGCGTTCGTTCCTGCAAGGTCGTTCGAACGCGAATGGAAAACAAGGGGGAAATAACATCATTCGGATTACGTGCAATTTTAATATGGTTGAGCCATTCTATGTTTTCGAATTGGCCTGAACCCGGCTTGATGAGTGGGTCGCGCACTCGGCCTTTGGAGCGGTCTATCGATGACCAGTCCACGACACCTTGTTGCACCACCAGATACAAATCATCTACTGATCGCTGAGCGTGCGAAACGACATTGCGAGACTGGGTACTTAAAATACTGACCAAGGTTTGACTGAGTTCTTTAACAGCATCACTCCAAGAATTTAACTCGTCCAACAACACGGATATTGCATTTTTGCCTTGATCCTTCAAACGAGCCGCTAGCCGTGCTGCCTCGGCGAGTAAATCAGCATCTTGAATGGCAGGATTTAACACTAACCATAAAAACACCACTTCACTAATGTGTCTTCGCAATAGAAATTGCGGTAATTCGTTGTCCGTCTCATTCAGCAAAATATCTTGAATCCGGTTAAGTCGGGCATTAAAAGCCGGTTCCATTCCATTAAGAGGATCTTTGCCATTAACCCGAAAGCGATAACTGACTTCGCGAACCACTGAAACGCCTTTAGATTCGGGGTCAACGCCTCGCGACTCGAATAACTGAGTATTCCATTCCGCCCATACCGGAAGGCAGTTGTAGAACATAGCTTTGGCAAGTTCCTGTGAGATCGAGAACTCTGCACCAAAACCAAATTCGCGCGTTAAATCAAAATGTAATGAATGATCAGACTCGGGGGCACCGTAATATTGAAAAAGTAGATTAACGCGGCGAATATAATTAATGAAGCGTCGATCTGATTCCTTTTCGGATGTTGATTTTTGCGCAGCCAAGCTATCCATAATGGCGAAACTCACACGCAAACGCACGCGTGATAGGGCTTCGTCTTCAAGAAAATTCAAGAATCGAGTGACTTGGCTGTCCTCTTTATCAAAGTCGTTACGTAAGGTTTCGACTAACCTTCTGCGCTGAACGTCATTAAATTCATCATCCCTATGAGATTGCGCATTTGAAATACTATCCGTCATTCTTTCCAGCCAATCTTCCGCTTGAATCGCTTCTTGAGCGGATAAAACGCGGGCAATATCTTTTTCACGTACAGCTTTTTGGCGAGTGGCTTGGGCAAACTCCATAGCAACCACCTGGGCCGGAAATTCGTTGAGAAAGCTTTTGCAGTGGGCTAAATCCGACAACGCTTCTAGGGCGGAAGAGGGCGCATCGACCCACAAACTCTCCACTGAACAATTTAGGCTGTTCATTTCATTTTCGATGAGTTGTTTCAGCTTGCTCAGGCCTTGCGAGAGACCGGCAATATTGTCGTCAAATAGCCGCCCGCCTAATTTAGACGAACAGCCTTTTGGTGGACTGATGAGATCACGCAGAAATCCCGTGTTGGTTGTCTGACGGAATTGCGCTTGCAATTCATTTTGGACAACCAATCGCCGCAGTATGCCGTAAGTATTGATACCCAGTCTGCGTTTCTCGGGATCGAATGTTAAAACGGGCCATTTAATAACGGGCTTGGTGGATGCCAAATCCGGCGGATAGGCTTTCACCAGAAATTGGATTAAAGAAGCAAGATCGGTTGATGGAATTTGTCCGCGCGCGAGAACGGACGCTCCACCTTGTTGAGCGTTTTGAGACATTGGCATTTCTCCATCATAGATTGACCCGACAGGCCACATCGCCCTCCATGTCTGCCAGCACAAAGGAGAACGGATTTATCTTTCTATGAGATGGAGTGTATAGCAGATTATGTTATCTGTTAAGAATTTATATCGGGTTCTTACCTTATTCTGCGGCTAGTAAAAGTAATCCAAGGTTTCATGGCCTCTCCTCAAACAATCGTTAGGAGTCTGTCATGGACCAAGAAATCCAAACCAAGCAACGCATGCCGTGGAACAAAGGTAAACTGATTGGTCAAAAATCGCCACTCAAACTGAAAGAAATCTGGGCCATCCGCATTCGTTTGCAGATGGCAAAAAACATCCGTGAACTAGCGTTATTCAATCTTGCCATTGATAGCAAGCTTCGGGGATGCGATTTGGTCAAGCTTAAAGTCTGCGATGTGGCGCAAGGTGGTCGAGTGTCATCACGCGCAATCATCATGCAGCAGAAAACGCATAGACCGGTTCAATTTGAGATAACCGAACAAACCCGGGACGCATTGGCAAATTGGATAAGCCAAGCGCAACTGAAATCCGATGAGTACCTTTTTCCAAGTCGGATTCATGATTCGCCACACCTTTCGACGCGGCAATATGCTCGCATAGTTGAGCATTGGGTGACCTCGATTGGTCTTGATCCGGCTGCTTACGGAACCCATACAATGCGCAGGACAAAAGCGACTTTGATTTACCGTCGAACCAAAAACTTACGGGCTGTTCAGCTATTGCTGGGTCATACAAAGCTCGAAAGTACTGTTCGCTATCTAGGCATAGAAGTTGACGACGCACTGGAGATTTCAGAGCAGACAGAAATATAGCCCCTCAAAAAGGTAGCAGCTTATTTTTTGGCTGCTACCGATTTTGAACGGGTAAATCATGATCCCTATCGGCCCCAAAGGGAAAGAGAACCGCCAGGTGGACCGCTTCGTCGGAAAGCTGTCATGAATTACGATACCTGGAACCGGCCGTTCGTCACTGAGTTCAAACGACCCTTTGTTGCCGGCCACCCCATTTCAGCCAGTGTCTGCAATATTTTCCCTTTCAGACATTAGGTTCGCGGATAAAACAAACGATGCCGGTTGCGACAAAAGCGAACAGGCCTGACGCCACAAACGCCAGGTTGTAGTCACCCATCAGACTATGGACGTAGCCGGCACTGTAGGCGGCAATGGCTGCCCCGATTTGATGTGCGAAGCATATCCAGCCGAACACCACGCCGACGTTTTGCTTCCCGAATAAGTCAGCAGTCAATGCTGAGGTTGCCGGAATAGTGGACAACCAATTCATGCCGTAAATAACCGAGAACATCATTAGTTGCCCGGTGGTATCAATGCTGGGCAGTACGATCAGCGTTGCGCCTCTGACGACGTAATAAAAGGCCAGCGGCCAGCGCTTGCCGTATCGGTCGCACAGCCAACCGGATAAAATGGTGCCGAACACATCGGCTGCGCCCATGACCCCCAGTGACATCGCCATGGTCATGTCGGTGAAGCCATGTTCGATGCCGTGCGGAATCAAATGGGTCTGAAACAATCCTGAAGTGGTTAAGCCGCAAATTCCAAAACTCGACGCCAACAGCCAGAATTGCGGACTGCTCATGGCCGACCGCATGGGATTTCGATCAGGTTTAAGCACTGTTCCATGAACGCCATTGGCGCCAAAGGGCAGTAACCCCTTGGATTCGGGATCGTCTCTTAAATATTTCAGCACCAAAGGTAAAACCACCAAACCTAAGGCTACGGCGACAAATAGGGTCGCCGCTCGCCAGCCTTCATGAACATTGATTTGCATCAGGAAAGGGGTGAACACTAACTGGCCGGAGGAGAAGGCGGCTCCCAATATGCCTAATGCTAAGCCCCGGTGTTTATGGAACCAGCGATTGATCAACGCCGAGCCCATAAGCATTGAAGTACCGCCCGAACCTGCGCCGATCAACAATCCCCAAAACAAATACATTTGCCAGGATTCCTGCATAAAAACGCTGCCGCCGGCGCCTGCTACCGACAAAATCAAGGTGATAACGCTGATGCGTTTTGCGCCGTATACATCCATCAACCTACCTAGAAATGGACCTGCAAGGCCAAATAAAAGCAGATTAAGTGAAATTGCGCCGCTAATCGTTTCCCGATGCCAAGCAAACTCCTGTTCCAGGGACATCATAATGATCCCTGGAATGGAGCGCAGCGCCGATGCCACAAACAAACACAGAAAAGTGACAGCGAGTATTACCCAGGCATAGTGAACTGCATAGGTAGAACTCTTTGGCATGGTTACTTCAGACTCGGATTGATACATATTCGTCTGGGTTTAAATAAGGATAGATTTAATCGGCATCTGGAATCCGATCGAGTAATTCGATCAAACGGGTGACGCCTTGCAGCAGGATGCCGCCGACGCCCAATGCAAACCACACCCCGATCACAAAGCCCCAATGAATCGGGGCGGCGAAGAACTCTTCTCTAAACCAGAAGGTATGCCCCCACTCGTTGAAGCCGACGCTGACCAAAATCATGAATGGTCCAAATACCGCCAAGGTCAAGGGTAGCGAAATGCCTTTGGCATACAAAGGCAAGCGGGTTCTGGCATACAGCCAGGCACAGCCACCCAGAATCACGTACAACGGGAAATTGAAGTAAAACTCGATGATGTGATTGGCGGTAAATGGCGTGTCGCGGATTGCCACCTGATGCCAGGAGTTGTCTTGCTCGGCAAAATAACTGCCCGCCCAATACACGGCAAAGGTGTAAATGCTGATCCACATCGTCAAGGTGAAATAGCGACGAATTTCTTCCTTGGGTGCCAGTTGATCCAAATTTCGGTCGCGCGTGGTCCATAAGTAACCCCAAAAGCCGCTGGCGACGGCAGCGATAATCACCAGTTCGATATAAAACAGCCGCATCCAGTATTGTTCGAACGCGGGTTCCGTGGAATCCAAACCGTGCGCTATGGCAAAAGCGCCCTGATACAGTCGTAAACCGATGTACATAATGGTTAAAAAGCCAAATCCCTTTAAATATTTGGGTAAGTCAATCAAATACCAAGGCAATGATTTGGGGTTTTCGGTGCTTAAGCTCACGTGTTCTGTCGTGGTAGCCATGATGGTTGCTCCTGAATTAATTGAATTTGGGAATGACAGCAGCGGAAATGCTCGAGATATAGCGTTTGCCCATCACGTCGTCGTAAAGGAATAGCAAACCGCCTAAACGGCTATCCGCGTCTTTGATCAGCCCATCCAGCTTCTCCGATTCCCAGGCGGCATCGCGCACTTCAATCGTGACTGTTCGTTGTTCGCCGGGTTCGATAGGCACATTGTTATCTAGGCTCAGGCCCTTATTGCTGACGTCATCTTTGCCGGAGACATTGCCCACAGCTGATAAGTCAGCGTTCATGAAATGCACGTTAGAGGTCGAAAACTCGCCGATTCTGACCGCGCCTTCGCTGCGATTGTCGACACTAACCTGCAGCACCATGGCACGTTGAGCCACGTTGTATTCCGCTTTTAGGGTGTCTACATTGACCGTCCCGGCATTGACTTTAGCCGGCAATGGTAATATCCGATCTAATCCCGCCTGCAATGGAATAGCGTCCGGGTAACTGTTGGCGGTGACGGCATTCAGCGCCAATACCAAAACCGGCACACCTACTAACACGGCTTTAGCGATGAGTTTGTCCTGATCGGTGATCAACTCGTGTTCCAAACCGGCATCCAGCATGCGGTAACGGCTGATGAACAACGGACGACGCACCCACCACAATAACCAGGCAGCCGCCAACAGCCCCCAGAACAGGTGCCAGAAGACGCCATTAGCAAAGCCGAAGCTCTCCATGTCGATCAATTCACCGTTAATGGTTTTAATGGTATTAGTAAAATCGCTGGGATCGCCGCCAATGTCCAACCACACGCCGGGACCCATCACTTGCCCCGCGTCTTTTAAATTAAAAAACGGATGAATGTGATAACGCCCCGGCAGACGGCCTTTCAAGACCACTTTGAAATCATAGTCGCCACCCGGCTCGAGGGCTACCGAGTTAGTCCAAGGCTTACCGTTCAGGTAACGCTCGGTGCGAATCAGCACGGGTCCGGGTGTGGAGATATTTAAGAAGCTGGCTTCCGGCTTGGGCACGCTCACCGGCCAATCCTCGGCGACATGAAACTTGCCGCTGACGCTGACTTCATCGTTGACGTTGAATTTTTGCGTGGACCATTGCACGTCGTACCATTGTATGGTCCGCATCCGAATGAACGGCTCCAGGGCTTTTTCGCCATGCGCCTGAGCGGTGGGTACTGATAACACCGACCATACATTCAAGAAAAGCAATGCCAACATCCAAGGTTTAAAGAGTGATTTCATGACAGTTGCTCCTTAGATTTTTTTCAGATAACGGGTATCGGCGAACCATTTACCGATGTACCACCACAGCGGATACATCAATGAACATAACAGTGCCGAACAAAATGCCGCCAGAGGTGTGGCGTACTGGCCATAGGTTCGCAAGGTGCCGCGCTCAATGATGCGCAGATATTCCGGCATGCCGGTACGGATGTATTGAAAGCCGAACAAATCGGCAATCGTCAGCTGACTATTGGCCACCTCGACCGGTTGGTGGAACATGCCAAATATCGGCCAGTTGGTCGGGTAAAACAGCAACGCAAACGCCGCGCCACCGAAGATGGACGTGATGGTCAGACTATTCGTCAGCATTAGTAAGGTGTCCAATACCAAAGCGCCCGGAATCATCGTCGCCGGCAACACCATGTTGATGGGGAAATAGTTCCAGTAGTGGTAGGCAAACACCCGAGTGACCCAGGTTCCGATCAACAAGGCCGCGACGCACAGCGTGGCGCCCAGTGGCAAACGAAATTTATCCCACAGTACCGCTTGCACGGCGGCGGGGAAGGTAATGCCGATTAAGGGTGTGACCAGTGGCCACCACTGCCGGTCTTTCCAATCAACCCAGAAATCCCAATCGCCGACCGTGAGGGCGAAATGCAGATGAAACGAGCCGATGAACAGAAATAAAGCCAAGACCAAAATCAGATAGTCGTAGGCCCTTGCCAGCCGGGCTTTTTCGCCGCTGTACGGTTTGAACGTGGAAATTGGAATTTGTGCGGACATGTGCGGTTCCCCCGTAAAGTCTTATAGTGAATGACGGCGATAGCCATCGAAACTGGGCGTGTCGCTAACCGAAAGCTACCCTTGGGGGGAGTAAAAACCGAATGGCTGGTCGACACGCTCGCGTTATACGTTAGGGGGAATGGGTTGAACTGTGAAATGGTCAAATTTCATCCGCTATCATCAAGACTATTCATACCGACCAGCATCGATTTTGTTTAGTATGAAACTCAATTCATTGAGAACATTTCAGTATGGCTAATCTACGTACTTTTGATCTAAATCTGTTACTGGCTTTCGATACATTGATGCGGGAGCGCAATGTCACTCGCGCGGCGGAATCCATGTTCGTGACGCAGTCGGCGATGAGCCACACCCTGCATCGTTTGCGCCAACAACTGAATGACCCGGTACTGATCAAATCGCCCGCCGGTATGCAGCCCACTGCATTGGCGCTGGCATTAGTGGAGCCGGTACGCAGTCTTTTACAGGAAATGGAACGCTTGCTGGAGGCGCCCCAGGCCTTCGATCCCGCATCCAGTCAGCGCCGTTTCACCATCGCTGCCACCGATTACATGGAGTTTTTAATCTTGCCGGAGCTGTCGAAATTGATTGAGCAGTCGGCGCCGGGTGTGGATATTCATGTCAAACGTACCGAGTCTGCTTTTCCGTTGCCGCAGTTAGAAAACGGCAGCCTGGATGTGGTGTTGGGTTTTGCTTCGGTACTGAATCCGCCCGCGCATTTGCACTGCGAACATTTATTCATGGATCGCATGGCTTGCGTTGTCAGGAAGGATCATCCAAAGATCAAAGCAGCGCCGACTTTGGAGGCGTATTTGGCGGAGACGCACATGCTGATCTCCAGAACCGGCGATAAGTTGGGCGTGATTGATGAGAAATTGCTGGAGCTGGGCTTGGAGCGGCGGATTAATTTCATCGTGCCGCATTTTTTGTCGGCACCCTTAATCGTCGCCCAATCCAATATGATTTTGTCCCTACCCTACCGCTTGGCGATAGCGTTTCAGAAACTGGTACCTCTGGAAGTATTTCCGGTGCCGGTCAGCTTGCCGGACTACGATTTGGCGATGATTTGGCATCCGTTATGGGAAAAGGATCCGGCCCACGGTTGGTTACGTGAACAAATCAACGCCATAGGCCGGACAATAAGCGCATCGCAAATCAAACTTTAACGTCCAGGCAGGCCGGCGGCCAACGCCTTAACCTTCAACAGAAAATACGGTGGTTTGGATTGATCATCGCCGCCGTTCAGCGTAGCCGAGCGATGCAAGCGATTAACAACGGCATACAGTTGTCCATTCGCGCCAAAACTAAAAGAGTCTACCCATGACAGGCGTGGACATTGCGCCAATTGCCGGTATTGTCGCTTAGGATCGATCACGCCAATCGCGTTATTGGCTAAGTCACCCAGATAGATATTGTTATTCTCATCAATGCTGATACCGTCCGAGATCGGTTTGTCGCTGTAGCGCTCAACATGCTGAGCGAGTTCTTGAGGCGTTAAGGACTCATTGATCAAGTCGGCGGCTTTAATCCGGTAAAGGCTGAGGCCGTGCATCGGCCCGAAATAGACCCATTCGTTCGCCAAATCCTCGGTAATGGGGTTAACACCGATATGCGGCTTCACCAATTCGCCGGACGGGGTTTTCACCTGAATCGGCACATTGTCGATGACTAAATCGACTTTTTCCGGCACCACACTGTGATGTCCTTCCAACACCCGCCGCGCCGCGCCGGTCGACAAGTTAACCACGATCAAGGCGGCATTCGCGCCGCCGGCCGGATCGCTGATAAAGGCATGGTTGTGGTTGGTATCCAACGCAAAGTCGTTAACAAAGGCATCCGTGGGCGTAATCGGTCTAGGCAGGTAAATCAAACGCTGGAGCTTATTGGTTTTCGTATTCCAGCCGACCAGTTTGGGTGTCACGCCGCTACGCATGCCGTTGTCCAGCATCCAGACAATACCGTTATTATCGGAGCGGATGCCCAACACCGAGTCGAGCTTGATCGGCGCAGTCGAATCGGCCGCAGACATTTCTTTATTCGGAAAAGGCAGCAAGGTTTGATCCTTGTATTCCACCACCGTGTATTGCGGCTGGTAAAACTGATGTTGACTCATGATGATCCGGCCGCTCGCAGTCGCCGTGACATTGCCAGGCCCGGTATCGAGGTTGGCAAATACCTCAAAATGAGAGTTGCCGTCAGCCAAGGCCTCAAACGTAGCCAACAATAGAGCTACACAAGATTGGGTCATGCGATTCATTTTTGTCTCCAGAGTAGGATAGGGTCACGGCAAACCTTAGCGAATCGTGGAGATACTGTTAAATGACATTATTTAATCGCGCCTCATTAAAAAAACTGATTAACCTGCTTGCAGGTAATGATGCACGTTATAAAAACCTAAAAGCTCCACCCGGCTGTGGAGCCATTGCTCAGGCAAGAAGGAATGAATTTTATTAATACAGTTGATGAATATTACCAATTTAACAAATCCAGTCTTTTGGCTTAACGTATCCCCAAGTGAAGGCCTGACCATAAAACCCCGTATACAAGACCACTTATATCAATCCAACCATCGAAAATAGGTGTAATTATGGAAACAGAAAAACTTACCGATGCCCAAAAAAATCTGCTAAAAAAATGTCCAATTGAATGGGCACCCCTACCGGTTGGATTCACAAATAGAACGTTGATAGCACTAATGAAAAAAGGCCTGGTGGACTCACGCATTTTAATAAACGCATTATTCCCCGAACTATCCAGATGTGAATGGCGAATAGCCCCGTTGCAGCCAAACTGATAGCCGGTTAGCTCCACCTTAAAAGACAGCTTTCTGTTTTACAGCCGACCTGCACAGAAATACTTGAATGTCGCAAAGTGGCCGGGTCGAGCCGAATACAGCCCAAGGTTGCTTGCCATAAAGCCGCCATTCGTTGTAGATAGAGATTAAAAATTTCGCCGGCATCACCACCGGCAGGTTTTAGCCGTTCGCTACATTTAGAAGGCGTAAACATCGGTCTGAATTCCATTAAATGCAGCATACCTGATGAAGATGTTACTCATTTACGAAGGAATCCTTACGGTCCCCCAACACACGCAGATAAACAATAGGCCGTCGGCAAGCGTTCGCTCATTTGCGAGCATAGCTGGCGCTTGCGGCGCGGCAGTTCCGAAAGTCATTTGGCTAGGGATGTTCGCCGAATGATGCCAAAGGCTTCCTGCGGCTATTTTTTTTGGGATTTCTGAAGTAATTTTTAGCGATGGAAGAGTAGGGGAGAATAGCGCAATTGACATTATAGCAATAATGCTATAATTTGAATCCATGAAATGGACCATTGAAACCCTCAATGCAACCGTGGACGAAGAAATTGAGGCTCTCCCGGTTGATATGCGCGCAAGGTTAGTCCGCATTGCGGAACTGATCGCAACCGTTGGCCTTGAAAATGTCCGCGAACCGCACATCAAGCATCTTGAAGGCCTGTTATGGGAGATGCGGCTGAAAGGCAAGGACGGGATTTCACGGGCATTGTATGTGACGGCCAGAAAAAAACGGGTGGTGATCGTGCGGGTTTTTATCAAGAAAACTGAAAAAACACCACGCCGAGAGATCGAAATTGCTTTAACACGGGCGAAAGAGGTTGAAAATGACTAAAATCAGTGAATTGCACAACAAGTGGCTGAAAAATGCCGACTATTCCGCCGCTTATGAGGCTTTGGACGACGAATTCGCATTGGCAAGCGCGGTCATTGAAGCTCGCTCACGGGCTGGCCTAACCCAAGAAGAGCTTGCCGACCGGATGCAAACCAAGCAATCTGTGGTCGCAAGGCTGGAAAGCGGTCATGTTATGCCCACCACGCGCACCCTTGAAAAAATAGCCAAGGCGACCGGATCACGGCTTAAAATCAGCTTTGAACCAGAACCGGCGCATCATGTCACTTAATCCAGTGAAAGAGCAGAAAATCCCTTGTTATCCTTGGGCAACACCGACAGAAGAACAAAAATGCCTGTTTGATGCGTTAAGTGACGAAGAACAGTTAAAAAGGGTTCAAGAAGCCCTCAAGGAAGGCTTGGAAAGCGGCATCAGTGATCAGTAAATTGATGAAATTTTCGACAGCAAAGAGACAGAAATCTAATCGCTTCTCAAAGGCCAAATGTTGGCAACAAAACAGGCGTAGTGACACCGTTTTTCGTCCATTATTGAGGCCGACTTTAGCGAGCGACAAGGCTAGGACAGGTCAACGTGGCTAAAACAGGACATGACGATATTGCACTAACAATTGCATGTGTGACTTCGCATAACATGGATTATGTTAAATTATTGCAATTTCAAGGCATTTCCTATAATAAAAACGATAGCTTAGTTAGAATTTGGTTTCGCGCCTTGCTGAGCCACTGCTTCGACAAGTATAAAGGGGTCACGTTTTCAGCTTGCGGACCTTTGGGCCTCGAGGTCACTTCCATGGCCACGCGCTGGCCTTCCTTCAGGCTTTTCCGACCGCTGCCTTGGATCACACTAAAGATGACAAAGACATCTTTACCGCCGGCTTGTTCAATGAAACCAAAGCCTTTTTCATCCTGGAAAGAGTTGGACGCTCATTTTGATCAAAAATTGGAAAAATTTACACGCCGGTTAACACCAGTGGCGGTTTTAATCGGAATGGGTGGCTGGTTTGCGCCAGAACGGCGGGGTTTCCGCAGATTTCGATCATCGGCTTAGGGTTGACCATGAGAGGCAATAGCATTCATCGCCTCATGGATATACAATATGCTATGTATATCTTTTAATGAGTCGAGAGAGGCACATGCAAGTCGCAAAATGGGGTAATAGTTTAGCTATTCGTTTGCCCGCCACGGTGGTAGAAGCGTTAGAGTTAAAGGAAGGCGATGACATTGAAGTACATATCGCCGGCGAACGGGTGTTTGAACTAGAGAAAAAACCTTCGGTAAAGACGTTGTTAGCCAAATTGCATCAATTTCGTGGGCGCCTACCCGCTGATTTTAAGTTTGACCGCCTGGAAGCGAATGAAAACCGCTAAGCCGTTTCTCGATACCAACGTCTTGCTGTATTTACTGTCTGAGGACAATCAAAAAGCAGACCGCGCCGAAGATATTATCGCCTTCGGCGGCGTAATCAATGTGCAGGTGTTGAATGAATTTGCGTCGGTAGCGTCGCGCAAGCTGAAGATGACGTATGTCGAAATCCGCGAAACCTTGTCGATTATCCGAAGTATCTGTGAAACTCAAGCTTTGAGCGTCAGCATCCACGAACAAGGTTTGGCGATTGCCGAACAATTTGGTTTTTCGTTGTATGACAGCATGATTGTCAGCGCGGCGCTGGACGCCGGGTGCTCAATATTGTATTCGGAAGACATGCAACATGGTCAAGCTATTGGCCCGTTAGTCATTAACAATCCGTTTTTACCTTCTCTTCCTAACTAAAGAGCTTTCGCAGCCTCCCCCAAAGGAAGATGATTCGGTGGGTTCCTAGGCCGACGCTTCAACCGCAAGCGAGGTTTCTGTAAAAGCTAGCCGCACGTCCTCAGCTCCGAATGACGCGTTTTTCGCGCCGTTGGTCTGTCGTGGTCCAGTCGATATTTACTGTTATCTTTTCAACTGTGCAAATACGTCTGTCGATCACCTGCCACTCTGCTGTCGACTTTGACTTGAGCCATGTCCTAACGCACAGTCCAACACCGTTGTCGATTCCGTCGTCCGAAAATGCTTGTAATCGTAAAATCGGATATTCGCGTTTTCACTCAGCAAGAGTGAGCAGTCGGGAATATTCCGGCCACCGGTTCTACTCGAAATCCGGGTTTTGAACTCCTCCAATTCCGATGTCCCGTAGACTTTCGCAATACTCGGATGTAGCGGGTTTAAATAATATTGAGCTTCGATCTGTTGGCTATTTAGAAACTCCACCAGCGATTTAAACTCGTCGAATCGCGTCATTATCCAAGGCGAAACAGACTTGGGTCCCCTACCCTGCTCGAATTGTCTGTTGACGAATTCAGTTTCGTTTCTCTGTATTTCCGTCTCGTACCGGACCAATTGATACCGGCCGGTATGGTCTATATCGTATCTAACGGAAATGGTGTGGTTTAAGGCGTCGAACAGATACCCTATCCCATCGCCAAGGCTGGGTTCGAACAGGTAATCAAAATAGAATTTCCAGCGCGATTCGCCGGTCACGACCGGATGCAATCGATTGGCTGGGCCGTCGTTTACCGGGTCGGAAAAGACGAACGGCTCCAATCCGTAGACGATGTGCTTAAGCGGCAGTCCTTGCGCGATCAGCGCTTTTAACGTGGCTAGGATCTCACCCGGCCGCCCCGCCAAGAATGCTAGGTTGTAGCACCGGCCTTCAGGGAAATACTGCGCCAAGAGCGGTGGGTCGAGCAAGCCCATCACCGATGACCCGACCAGAAGGCAATCAATCGGCTGCTCCGGGTCCGGCGCCGATATCTGATTCAACAGATGGCTCACCTTGCGGTAACGCTCGTTGGTCGCTGGTGATGTGTAAGGTTCGCCGATGCCTTGGTCGACATCGAACACTTGGTAGGGATTCACCAGCCAATTCCACACCGGCATCGCCCCGCCAATCAACACGCTCACGGCCAAAGCGGCACGCCAGAAATGGCCGAAATTAGAACGACCAGTAGATGAAGCTTTCATGGGCTGCCGATAGCCAGGTGCCGGCGAAGAATAAACCGGCAAACTTCGCGAGTGCCTTCAGATCCGGGGTGAAAGTGTCGAGTTGCGCTTGTGCATTGCGGTAGCGTAGACAAATCGCCAGTAGGAAGCCGATGGCGAGCATGTCCAGGCCGTTGACCAGCCCCGATATCGGAACCGTCTCGGACCCGAACCAGCCGGCGAGCATGACCGGCACCGATATCCCGTTGAGTCCCAACATCGCCTGCCAGATGTCTAGTGCCTGGTCAATACTCGCCGCCCGGAATAGCACCCAGGCGAAAAACACTCCAAGCAAGGTCAAGGTTCTGGCCAGATAACCCGGCATCGTATAACCGGTCCTGGTCCATAGCCGATAAAGCGCGATCATGGCGCCGTGCATCGCTCCCCAGGCGACGAAGGTCCAGGCGGCACCGTGCCATAAGCCGCCTAGTAGCATCGTGATGGCCGCGGCCCACAATCCACGATAAAAGCCTAGCCTGTTACCGCCTAACGGGATGTACAGATAGTCGCGCAGAAACCGCGAGAGCGTGATATGCCAACGCTTCCAGAAGTCGGCGATCGTGCCGGCTTGATACGGCGAAGCGAAGTTTTGCGGGAGCACGAGTCCGAACATCAGTCCGATGCCGATGGCCATGTCGCAGTAGCCCGAGAAGTCGAAGTAGATTTGCAAGCCATACCCCACGGCCGCTACCCAGGCCTCGCACACGGTGAGCTGATCGCTGAGTCCAAACAAGGGATCCACCACGGCCGCCAAGCGGTCGGCGATCACGGTCTTTTTGCACAGTCCGGCCGCAAACAGGAACAAGCCTTTGGTCATGCGTTCCGGATCGAAGCGGATGCCTTGCCGGAGCTGCGGCATGATGTCGGAATAATGCAGGATCGGGCCGGCAATCAGATGCGGAAAAAACGAAATGGAAAACGCAAAACGGCCAAGATCGAAATCATCGACCCGGCCTTTGGCACAATCGACTAAATAGGCAATCGCCTGAAAGGTGAAAAACGAGATTCCGAGCGGCAGGATCACCTGCAGCAATGGCCATTGGCTACCGGTCAGCGCGTTGCTGGTCTCGATCAGAAAATCGGCGTATTTGAAGTAGGCCAGAAGCCCCAGGTTGTACACAACGCCCAAGACTAACCTGATTTTGGAGTGAGTGACGGCAATCCGTTTGCCCCAATAGAAATTCAGTAAGGCGTTGACGACCAAGAGCAAGGCGTACTCGGCGCTCCATGCTGCATAGAACAACACCGAGCAGCCGACGATGAACCATTGCGCGATCTCTCCGTAGTGTCGCGACATGAGCCACCACCACAACAGCACGGTCGCCGGCAGAAACAGGTACATGAATTCGGGGGCGGTAAACAGCACGTCGACGTCGCTCTGGGTTATTCTCTGCCGTCCGACGCAGACTTGGCCATTGCCGCCAGTGCGGCTAGCGTGTCGGGGTGATGCTCCAATGTGCTGGCGGTGGGGTCCACGACCTTGTTTGTCGGATCCAGCAACACGGTCATTCCCATGACGACGCGGAATAAGGACGCGCTACGTGCCAAACGAATCAGGTATGCGCACACACGCCGGCAGTTCTCACCGTCCTCAACAGAAAAGGGCTCAGCGGCGTCTTCCTCGTCTTGCGGCTTGGCGATTTTCTCGGGCATGGTGCCGCCGTATCGGCTGCTGATGGCCTCCAACGCGTACGCCAGTTCAAGGGCCATGTCGAGGTCTGCCGGATTCGCTTTCGCCATCTTCATCTTGCATCCTCGGCGTGTCTAAATTCCCAAGGGGCAATAGGATTTGGATCTTGCCATAACCCGAGGTGACTGGCTTGAGCGGTGCGCTCGGCTTGAAGAAATACCGGATCATTGCTGTATTGCCGATACACCCAGGCCAAGCCCTTGGCTACTTGTGCCAAGTTAACGTCCTGACCGCCCACGTCGACGTGGCCAATAAGGCGGCCGTAGCGGTCTTGCTGGGTATATTCGACCGTAACTCGGCGGCGGTAGGTGGTGTCGGATAGTCCGTGTTTGGCGGCCTGACCATAGGCTTGACTGAGTTCAGGCGCATCGATCTTGGCCAAGCGCACTTTTAAGGTCTGCCGGTCGTCGGTGAGCAAGGTCAGCGTGTCGCCGTCGTGCACGCCTATTACGACACCAACCAGTCTCTGTGCCTGAGCGGTACCTGTTAGAAGAAACAGACTTAACAGGACTACTAAGCGGCCGGTCTGTCCGGATGGATTCATACAGGTTCTCCTGGCTATACTCGTTTCTGGGTGTGAGCAAAATAGACGTTCATCGCAAAGGCGATGCCGACACAGGCCATCGGCATCGCCTGCGGCGGGATCGGAAATGGGAAGGTCAAGCCGAGCAGCAGCAAGTAGATAATGCCGATGACGGTGTAGAAGCTATACCGGTGCGCCAACGGGCTGGAATAATCGAAGTTGGATTGCTTGATTTTGCGTTGCACCAAGCCGTCCACCGCACTGGGTATGGCGACGGCGATTAAAAACGGCCACCAGGACAACAGTAAGAAAAAGCGCCGCAACGATTGGTAAAACGTCCCGAATAGCACGTCCAGTTTACTTTGGACGAGGGGGAAATAATCGGTCTGCCCGAAATGTTCAAACCCAACCGATTTCTCGCGCTCGGCAACGGTAGGGATGAAAAAATGGTACACGTTACGTTGAATGTCGGTTTCCACCAGTAGGACGTTGAATACCGCATTGGCTTCATCCCGAATCCGCCGATCGTTGTCAGCGCCCAGATATTCGATGATCATCCGGTCTTCGGCATCTTGCATATTGGTTAACCATTGGTCAGACACCAATACCGCAATCAAAAATACTTCGGCGATCCAGAAGATCAAGGTGACGATGAGGCTCTTGGTCATAATTACGCCGCTGCTCGCTGGATCAAGGCGACGACCTTGGGGTTAGCCACCAAGGTCTCAATCGGTATGTCCGTTGCGTACCTGTGGAGCAAGAAGCGCTGAATCGATTCGACCGTACGGTGCAGCCGGTAAGCATCGTCCGTATGATGCTGTTGGGATGCCTGCGCGTAACCGCTCAGTACGTGAGACATCAACTGCGTGATCACGTCCTCCAATTGATCTGCTTTATGGTGATGATCGGTCATGATCTTGATCGCCGCTTGGAGAATGTCGATCGCAACCGGCCAATCCAATTCCAGTATTTGCAAATCTCGATTCTCGGTTGGGTTTAATTTGCGCCATCGATTCAGCATGATTTCTTCCGCGGTTTGTTTGGGTTTAGGCATTTTTTTGCGAGGCATGGGTTTTTTCCTTGTCCAAGTCAGAGATCAGTATCGGCAGACGGCCCTTGACGATGCGGCCGCCAGATAATTTGGCGATGTAATGTAGATCAGGCAATTGGCCTAATAACTGCGGGGCGAATAAGTCGCCCTCTTCCTCCATTAATCGCTCGCCGATATTTCCGGAAAATACCGCTGGATTCGCTGAATGGGTAGAAACTCCCTGGGTTCTCATGATGTACTTCAATCGGGTTTTGGGCAGGTTGTCGGTGATATAGGTCTGAGTCTCGGCGTCCATCACCCGGAGCGCGATCAAGTTGTTGAGGTTGGCCAGTATTTGTCTGGCCTTGGCTTCGGAACCCAGTCTGGCCGAAAAGTCCGCAAAGGTTTGGGTGGCAATAAACAACCGGAATTGTGCGCCGCGACCTTTGTTCAAGAGCTGGATGCACGGGTCGTTAATCACTTCGGCCGCTTCGTCGACAAAAATATTGACCGGCCGATTATCGACGCCGTGGTTGTACCGGTCGCCGGCGACAGCCGCCAGATCGGCCAACAGAATGGAGCCGATAGCACTGCCGACCATGCTGTCCGATAAGGAATCCAGACCGATGTATGCGACTTTAGCGCCTTTAATGATTTCGGCCGCGTCGGTAATTGCCCGTGTATCGTTCGAGTCGCTTTGGTCCGGCGACAACAATGCGCCTAAGCTGCCGGAGGTCAGCATATTCATCAGCGGCAATAAGGAGGCGATCATTTTGCTGAAATGCGTGCGGTCGTGTTCGAACATGGAAATCAGCCCCTCCAGGTCGGTGTTCTGCCGTTCCTGCTGGACTCGCTCCCGGTAAAATTTGACCAGCAACTGCGCAGTTTTGTCGTTCAGATCCATTCTTTTCATTCCGATACTACTGCGCCAATCGAATTGGAGCACCTTGTCGAAATAACGCACCAAGGCTTTAATCACCAACGGCACCGAGCCGCCTTCCAGGTAAGTCCGTAACTTCACCAGGGACGGTTGCTCTTCGGCCGCAAACAGGCCTTGGACGATGTTATCCAAGGCTTTTTGCCCAAAAGCCTTGAACGGATCCGAACCGGATTCACCAGGACTGACCGCGGCAATTCGGCTGGCCAACTCGGACGAGCGGTTGAAATTCTTTAACGGATCGATACGGACGCTTTCGTCCGGAAAAGCCGGATGGAAGTAGACAAACCGGTCCGGGTTCCGCGAAAGTCGGCACGCGCGTTCGGCGCACCATTTCAGATCTTTGTCGCCTTTGGGATCGATGATAATCACGGCTTCGTTACGCAACACCGCCTGTGTCACCAAGATGTCGAACAAGCGGGTCTTTCCGGCACCAGTGGTGCCAACGATCAAGGTGTGGCCGGCGCTATGCGAGATCGCTTGCCGAATGTAATCCTCGGTTAAGCCTAACCCATGGATCCATGTCGCCCCCATCCGATCATGATTGACCGGGATTAATCCGGTTAAATCGCGCTTCTGGATGTCGTAAGCCAATTGGGCGTGCTTTTGGTTCCACTCGAATCCCCAGCCTAACCACCATTGATCCGGGTGGCGCCGAACAATACCGGCCAGACTGGCGACATTGAACCGCTGAAATTTGAAGTAATTGAGCCGGTGCTTTCGATACCACACCCCGGCCGAGGCCGGCACGCGCTTGACCGCCATAAAGACGCACGCCACCATGAGTCCGTTAAAAGGTTCGCTCGGTAATTCCGAAAACCGATACATCAAATACGCCACAAGACCAAAGGCGATCCAGACCACAATGGCCGTAATCTCGTAATTGGGCCGCCAGGGTAATTGATAGTCGTATTCGTCTTTCATTACTTTTTAACGATGAATTTTTTATTGGTGTTATCGATCGAAATATCCGGTCGTTCGAAGGCATATCGCAATAACTGTTTCATTTCGAATAACTGCCGTTCCTCGATATAACCTCTCAGTAACACCATATCCACGATCAAGCTATCATCCGTTTGATCGACTGCAAGCGGCAGTTCGAAGGCTTTAATCGCTTGTATGAGTTGATCAATCTCATGGGTCGCATTGCGTTGCGCTGTATGCGCTCTCTGGGGTTGTCCGCGACTTGGTGTTGGGCGGTTGGTACTCGGAGGGGTGGCGGCGATTTGAGGCGGTGTTGGGGGAACCGGCGGCGTTTCCGCGTTTTGGATCAATACCGTTAGGTATCGGCTGGTTTCTTTGTTCAGCAGTACGCCCTTGACGCCGCCCAGTTCGGTAACCTTGACCATGGGTTTGCGCGGATCGACTTCGATCATGCCGGCGGCGTCTATTGTCGTGATGATATGGATGGGCTTTTGGTCCAATGCCGCTGCGATATTCAGATGCAACATCAAGACGCGGCCATTCGGTTGTATTTGAAAATATTCCGCGGATATCGCGTCAAGACTTTGCATCAACAAGGCGCCGGCCGCGTGCTGTGAGGCCAACCACTGTCTGGCGGCTTGGGTTTCCGCGGTATTGACCTTGCTATTGTCCTCTGCGTTCGGCGCAGGACTGGCCGGACTCGGTTGGGAATGATTTGTTGCCGCCGAGGGCGGTGTTGCCGGTTGAGCCTTTATCGGGGTCTCTATTTCCTCGACACCTCCGGACGGTATTTCTGGTTCAGATTCCGCGTTCGTCAGATCAGGGTCTGTTGAGTTCGCGCTATCGTGATTTGTTGGGGTTACGGCCGCCTCACCATGCTGTGCTACCGCATCGGATTGACCGTCAGTCTCGTTCTCGATGTGAATCACGTGTCCGTCGACGATCAACGGCAGTGAGTCGGTGTACACGTTCATCGGATCCGTCAACCTGAGCCCCCTAAGCGGCCGGTCCATGCTGCTAGGCTTTATGGTCCAGTAGCGCCTGACGGTTTGCGGATTCAAACGGTATGGGACTGCAAGCTGGCGATCGATCAGAATATCGGCTAGCGTATCCGGGTGTTTTGGTATTCCAGGAATATTGCTTTTCGTGATCAAACGGCTAATATCTTCTGCCGCTTCATCCCACAGGATAAAGGTGCCTTCTTTTAGACGCCAAACCACCGCTCCTTTGGCATTATCGGTCCACGCTCCGTTTTTAATCTGTTGCCGCATGGCGTCTAATATGAACCATTCAATCGGTGCGCCTATCGAGGGGTCAATGGGTATGCAGTTATTTTTAAGGTCTTTCTCTACGCTGAGGTAGTCGGCATCCATTACCAGTGAGTACATCTTTGAGTTGTGTGAGGTGCCGGCAATTGTGAGCAGCATTTCTTTGTAGATAGCCGGCCCGTATTCATTTAAATACTCCTGAACTTCGGGTGTGATGACCTTATTGATTAAAGTCGGTGAAACAATTTCATGGTCGCCATTCCGGTTGACTCGCCAACTCAGATAATACCGTTGGATTTTGCGCTTCCTCGCCCAGGTTTCAATATCGTCCCCCACTATATTGCAGGTATGAGCGCCATCCTCGGATTTAATTTCAACGTCGGTGACCGGCTTGCCTAAATCATGCAACATACCGGCAATGAATATCGCCAATCGCCAGCGTGGCGTCAGTTGTTTTCGTCTACCTGGGTTTTCATCCATGCCGTACAGCACGCCATGGGATTTATAAACAGCTTCAAAACCGACCTCTAGGCCATGACGGAATAACCCGCCGGCGCCGCGGTGATGATGCTTTTCCGACGCAGGTAACAAATGCACAAATCGCGCGTAATTGAATATTAAGGGGTATACCCGCCCTTGATATTCCTGGTCGGTGACACCTAAATAGTGTTTGATTTTTTTAATTAATTCTTCTTGAGACTCTAGGATTTTAATTGCGGGGATCACCGGCAGCCCTTTGGCGAATGGTGGATATCGAGGCACCTCTTCATCCGGCTCGGCAATCCGCAATATCGTATTGAGCAATTTCGCTAACATCGCCGATAAACCCGTTTATTTCTTCAAGCTTTTTGGATTGCATGACTCTTTCAGTCTGGCCGGCATGGTGGTGGTGCGAATAATCTCGTGATCGCGATCGGTCATGTCCAGCTTATGCCGGCAGTATTTCCGCCAGGCTCTTTCGATTTCGTCGCCACTCGGCTGAAAACCGGGTTGCGCTAAGGCTGCGTCCGCTTCGGCCAATGGCAGAGTTACGAATCCACTCGCATCTGCCAAGGTACCGGCTGCGGCATGCGGTTTACGGGTGACCACATGCTCCACGGACGATTGCCGTACCGCCGCCCCGCCAGTTTCGGAGGCAAAGGCATCCATTCCAAGCTGCCAGTCGCGGTGAGGCTCGACGTCGGTTATCGATGTGATGACTTGCTGGGAAGTGGCCGGATCGATCGGCGCCTGGGCGCAACCAGCCATAAAAGGTAGAAGTAAGAATATGGATGTCCGCATTGGCCTGTCCTCTGGTTAGGGTCAGGTCAGCATATCGCATTCCGAATTTTGAACCCGCTGGCTAGATGCATCTGTAATGCACTTTGCCAGCGGGTCTTCCCGTCACTTGTTGGATCGCGCGCGCAATTACTGTTGCGGTCTACCCCGCCACCATAAGTCAACGGGCTATTCACATTTTCAATTGACCCACGCCTCTGCCACATTATATTTTTCCACCTGCTTGCCCCATTTTATAAATATGGGTCTTCATGGTGGAAAACTATAATGGTGTAACTCGATATTTATGATCGATTTTGCGATGGTTGTGCCTTGAAAACACCAGATTATTGGAGCGAAAACAATATCATTTCTTGCTTAGTGATTGATATATCGATGGATTTATTAATGGTGCACGCTTGTGAACCAATTAATGTGGCAGCGCAGTTGATTAATTATTGCTTTTCGCGCGTCGAATTTTTACGTCGTTCCTTTCTTTCCGCCTTCAATTCAATAGGTTAGCGGCGATGCCACATTGTATTTTTCCCACTACGCAATGACGTTAAACAGAGCCGTCTAACAAGCTCTATCTGAGCAATGGGTACTACGTCATTCTGATATCGGCAGTCGTTTGCACGAATATCTCGTTTCATGGGATGCGCTTTGCTAATGCCTAGCGTCAACCGGCCCGAACTCAAATTATCCGTAATGCCCGTTCTTCCTCTCGAAAGATTAAAAAAGCCTATAAATCGACAGAATACAGCCCTTACAACGACTCGATTCGCCTGTATATCGACAAATGATCGACTGAGTTCGCTATTTTCATAATTCACATACTGTCGAGGGAACTTGTCGATCATTCGTTGTTCACCAGTCTACTCGCTGAACCAGGAAGATTTGACAATCTAGGCATTCCGATCAAAAACAGCCACCGGATCCGATCGAAAACCCTCCACGATTTTCGAGATGAGTACACCAATAGTAGATCTCAGCTTTTGGCGGTGACGAATTAACACAACCGACCCATTTTACCTGTCGCATTTCTCTAAACCGGTGAGCCGGCCAAGTCTAGATTTTGCAATGGAAGGGCTCAAAGCAGCCCCTGGGGAACTCACACAACCGGCCAATTTGAGACGTTCAAGATTTTCAGTATATGGCGTCTACAACACAGATAGCTGCCATTCAGTTTAGACACAAAGCCCAAAAAGGTTTACCAGATTACCTTGAAAAACAGTTACAGCCGAGTTTCAATAATTCTTCGAATTGGGATGCTGGTAGCGGCTTGCTAAAAAGATAACCTTGTATCTCGTTACAACCTTGCTGAAGTAAAAACATCAGCTGGTCATCGGTTTCCACGCCTTCGGCAATGGTTTCAAGGCCGAGACTCTTAGCCAAGCCTATCACTGCTGTGACGATAGCTTTATCTTCAGGGTCGGTGATCATGTCGCGAACAAACGATTGGTCGATTTTTAGCTTGTAGATGTTGAACCTCTTCAAGTAGCTCAATGACGAATATCCGGTACCGAAATCATCGATCGACATGCGAATACCTCGTTCATGCAGTTTGGTGATTATCGCAATGGCGCCTTCCGGATTATGCATCGCCACGCTCTCGGTCAATTCCAGTTCCAGGCATTTTGCCGGCAAGCCCTCGTTGCCCAGTATTCGCACAACCAGATCCGTCAAGTCGGGATGTCGAAACTGCGCTGCCGATAAATTGACAGCCATCGTTAGCGGGTCAAAGCCACGCTTGCGCCAGATTTTCGCTTGCCGCACTGCGCATCTTAATACCCATTCGCCTATTGGCAAGATCAGGCCGCTATATTCGGCGATGGGAATGAACTCCGCCGGAGAAACCATTCCCAGCTCAGGGTGAAGCCAGCGTAACAATGCTTCCGCGCCTATCAGTCGGCCATCCGAAACGGACACTTGCGGTTGGTAATAGACTTCTAATTGATCAAGTTCAAGTGCATTCCGTAAGGCGTTCACTAATTGCAGATTGCGTGCCGAACGTGCCTGCATTTCAGGGGTGAAGAAACGATAGCTTTGACGCCCTTCCTGTTTGGCAAGATACATCGCTGAATCGGCGCTTTTGGAAAGAGTTTCTAAATCTGTACCATCCGTTGGGTATATAGCAACGCCTATCGATGCGGTCAAACTCAGGTCATAGTGATCGAAGCGGTAAGGCTTGGCGACCACAGCCAATAATTTTTGAGCGACACATTGGGCACCGACGGCATTGACACCGGGTAATAGGAGGATGAATTCGTCGCCGCCCAGTCGGGTCACGGTATCCTCTTCCCGTAGCGTCAGGCGTAGACGCCTGGATGACTCGATTAGTAAATGATCACCGACGCTATGACCGAGGGTATCGTTGATGTCCTTGAAATGGTCGAGATCAAGGAACATCAAGGCCAATTGCCCATTACTGCGTTTTGCCAAGCTGAGGGCGTATCTCAGATGGTCGTTTAATTGGTTACGGTTGGGTAATTTTGTCAGTGGATCGAAATTTGCCAGGAAGTGAATGCGTTCCTCGGCGCGATGTCGCTCCGTGACATCGTTGGCAAGCACTACCTTGGCCCGTCTTCCCACGTATTCGATTTCGTGAGAGCTGATTTCAACGTCAATTAGCGTGCCATCCTTTTTACGGTGACGCCAAATATTATTACCGTACTGCGCTCTGCCATTGAGTTGTTCGATTGTTTCAAGTAGTCGAGGTACTTCTTCCGGAGGCCGAATGTCGGCAATCGTCAACGCCAGAAATTCCGCCTCGCTATAGCCATAATGCGCAATCGCGGCGTCGTTCACAGCAAGAAAACGTAAGGTTTCCAAGTCGTAAAGCCACATCGGGTGTGGATTTGCTTGGAACATTTGGCGGTATCGGGTTTCGCTCTCGCGGAGGGCGAGTTCCCGGATTTTGTCCTTGGTGATATCTAGGCAAATTCCAGTCATGCGTCTGGGCACACCTTGATCATCGTAGCTGGCATTGCCCAACGCATAAATCCAACGAATATCACCGGAAGGTAGGACAATGCGGTATTCATTGGTCAGTGGGTGGTGATTGTCGATTGCCTGATGGATGTTTTGCTCCGCCCGTGTTTTATCGTCGTCGTGTATTACGTTACGCCAAGCCTCGAAGCTGGCCGGTGTCGTTGCTGGATCGAGTCCAAACAGTTCATATAATTCGTCGGACCAAGCAATTTCACTGGTGACGATGTCCCAATACCAAGCACCGCAAACCGCAGCGCGCTGAGCTAAAGACCAACGCTCATTGGCCAGACTGAGGGCCAATTCAGTTTGCTTGCGTTCAGTAATGACATCAAAAATAGCAACGAAATGTTCGGGTTCGGGGGAGTAAACCGAAATCCAAAACCACATCTTGAGCGATTCGACAAAGGTTTCGAACCTTTCGGGTTCTCCACCATTGGCGACTCGGCTGTAAACTTGGAAAAGTTGCGGATCATTTTGTCGAATGCCGGGTATGACTTCGGAAACGCATTTGCCAACGACTTTTTGGAGTCCGGTCAAACGTTCGAAGGCAGGATTGGTATAAAGGTAAATGAAATCATTCGGTAGCCCATCCTGGTAAAGCATCTTGCAATAGGCAACGCCATTTAACATGTGTTCGACTAGGGCACGGTAGATGTCGAGACCAAAGGCGGCTGGTTCATTGCACCTAGAATTATTATTACCGTCTTGGAGGAAATCGTTCGACATATTGATTGCTAGTTGTCTTAAATCGGAATTAAGTGGTTACTTGGATACTGGGCGTTAAAACTGACGATGATTTGGACGGAAGCAGTGTACGCCAACGCTCGCATTAGTAGTACCATTAGCAAACGTCGGTGGAAACCGGAACCAAGTAGACTGAGATTGCTACGCAACAACATGGGGGATATCAATATGAACGAAGATACCTTTAACATGGAAATCAGGAAATATCTGAAAACGGTAGGTATCACCTCGCAGCGCGAGATTGAGCAAGCCGTTTATAAAGCGCTTGAATCCGGCAAACTAGAGGGTTCGGAGATGCTGGCGGTTAAAATGACTCTCGAGGTGCCGGGCGTGGGTATTTGCCACTGTATTGAAGGAACGTTGGCGCTGGAATAGCTTGCCGGCCGGAGCATCTAAGGTGACCGAGCCGTTTAAGTTTGCAGTAATTTTTTCAAGACGGTGCGAAGTATGCCGCCGTCCCGATAGTATTGAGCTTCGACAGCTGTGTCGATGCGGCTGAGGGTTCTGAAGCGGATTACCGAACCCTCTTTTGTAGCGGCCGAAACGTTGATTTCCTGGCCAATGGTTGCATCATTCAAGTCGATAGAAAATAATTCGTCACCCGTTAATCGCAAACTGGCCACCGTGTCACCGGTCAGAAACTGTAGCGGCAGTATGCCCATGCCGATCAAATTGCTGCGGTGGATTCGTTCGTAACTTTCGGCGATTACCACTTTAACGCCCAGCAAATAAGGACCTTTGGCCGCCCAATCTCTTGAAGAACCAGAACCGTACTCCTTACCCGCCAAAATGCATAACGGCGTACCGGCTTGCTTGTAGCGCATCGCTGCGTCGAAAAAACTAAGCCGCTCGCCGCTGGGATGATGAATGGTCAGGTTGCCTTCGCTACCCGGAACCAGCAGATTACGCACCCGAATATTGGCGAAGGTGCCCCTGCTCATCACTTCGTCGTTGCCGCGGCGCGAACCGTAGCTATTCCAGTCGTTCCGGGCTATGCCGTGGTCCAGCAGATAGGCCGCGGCCGGGGAGTCGGCCGCAATTTGCCCGGCTGGGGAAATATGATCGGTCGTTACCGAGTCGCCGAAGAACGCCAATACCCGCAAGCCGGTTAGCGCTGTAATTGATTGCGTTTGCTGGGTCATACCTTCGAAGAAAGGCGGTTTGCGGATATAAGTCGAAACGGCCTGCCATAGGTAACGCGCGGATGCGACCACCGGCACTTGCCGCCAGGTCGGGCTGCCGGTAAACACGTCGGCGTAACGTTGTTTAAACATCGCCGGGGTGACGAATTGTCTGATGGTGTCGGTGATTTCCTGGTTGCTCGGCCAGATGTCTTGCAAATAGACCGGCTGGCCGTCACTGCCCGTGCCGATCGGATCGCAACTAATATCCATCGCCGTTGAGCCCGCCAATGCATAAGCCACCACCAGCGGCGGCGAGGCTAGATAATTGGTTTTAGTCAACGGATGTACCCGGCCTTCGAAATTGCGGTTGCCGGACAACACCGCCGAAACCACCAGATTGTTGTCGAGTATGGCTTTTTCGACTGCCGGGTCCAGCGGTCCGGAATTGCCGATGCAGGTGGTACAGCCGTAGCCCACCAAATAAAATCCCAATTGCTCCAGATAAGGCAGTAGTCCGGATTTTTGCAAATAGTCGGTCACCACCAGCGAACCGGGAGCCAATGAGGTTTTGACGTAGTTTTTGACTATCAGGCCTTTTGCCACCGCCTTTTTCGCCAACAGCCCGGCGGCGAGCATGACCGAGGGATTGCTGGTGTTGGTGCAGGAGGTGATGGCGGCAATCACCACGGCGCCGTGGGTGATAGTTTCGCTAACGCCTCGATGGGTAACCACGCCGTGGCAATCGAGTTCGCTTTCTGCAAGGCCGATACCCTGATTACCTGCCGGTGCGGTGAGCATTTGCCGGTAGGTCGGTCCCACTCGACTCAAAGGAATGCGGTCTTGCGGGCGTTGGGGGCCGGCGATCGACGGTTCGATGGCGGCAAGATCGACCTCGACTACTTGGCTGAACTCCGGGGCCAAGGTCGACTCGTCGCGGAACAAACCTTGCAGTCGGGCGTAATGTTCGACCAGTTCGATTTGCGCGTCGCTACGACCAGTCAAGCGCAGATAGCTCAGCGTTTCGTCGTCGACAGGGAAATAACTCACCGTCGCGCCTTGCTCCGGCGCCATGTTGCCGATGGTGGCCCGGTCCGCGACGCTTAACGCCGACAAGCCGGAACCGTAAAACTCAACGAATTTCCCTACCACGCCAATCTGTCTGCACAGTTCGGTGAGCCGTAACACCAGATCGGTGGCGGTAACGCCGGCGGGCAGGCTGCCGGTCAATTTTATGCCGACCACATCGGGGAGCAGCATATAGATCGGTTGATCCAACATCACCGACTCGGCTTCGATGCCGCCGACGCCCCAGGCCAACACGCCCAGACCGTTGACCATAGTCGTGTGTGAATCGGTCCCCACGCAGCTATCGGGATAACAGACGTTAGTGGTGTTATCGCGGAACACCACCGAGGCCAGATATTCCAGATTGACCTGATGCACGATGCCGGTGGCGGGCGGGACGACCCGCAAATTGCGAAATGCGGCCTGACCCCATTTCAGAAAGGTATAGCGTTCGGCGTTTCGTTGAAACTCTATGGTTTCGTTCATGGCCAGGGCATTGGCCTTGCCGAAGTAGTCGACCTGCACCGAGTGATCGATCACTAAGTCGCACGGTATCAATGGGTTGATCTTGTTCGGATCGCCACCCAGTTCGGCCATCGCATCGCGCATTGCCGCCAAGTCGACCAAAGCCGGGACGCCGGTAAAATCCTGCAGCACCACCCGAGCGGGTTTGAAGGGGATTTCGTGACGGATGCCGTGCGCTTGCCAACCGGCCACCCTGAGTACGTCTTGCTCGCGGATTTGGTAGCCGTCGCAGTGACGTAACGCCGATTCCAGCAGGATCTTGATACTGAACGGCAGCCGGGTAATATCCATCCCGTTGCCGATATTCAGATCGGGTAAGGAATAATAGCTGGCCTGAGGGGCCGATGGCAGGCCTAAAGGCCGTATCACACCGAAAGGATCGAAATTTGTCATGATCTTTTCTCCTGTCGTTTCGAGAGCTGCCGACGCGATAACGCCGTATTGCGAAAGACTCATCAAGGCGTTTTAAGTTCGTGTAGACCCGCGATTTGGCCGCTACAATCGCTTGCAAGCCAAAAGTTTGTTTTTATGCAATCAAACTTATAGTTGTCGCTGTTGTCTAATGGATTCTACGGTGTGAATGGCTTTATCCCACATTCACAAAGGGGGCGTTATGGCTAATACCGCAATCGATCAAGACGCGGTTCTAAGCGTTTTGAATAATATCCTGGAAGCTGAATTGGCGGGTGTCGTGCGCTATACCCATTATGCCTTGATGGTGTTCGGTTACAACCGGATTCCTATTGTCTCGTGGATGCGCGCTCAAGCGGCCGAGTCGTTGGCGCATGCCAATCAAGCCGGGGAAATGATCACCCATTTGGACGGCCACCCGTCGTTGGGGATCGGCCCGCTACTCGAAACCCACCGCCACGACATCGGCGACATCCTGCGCGAATCGCTGGAGCACGAAACCCAAGCCCTGGCCGAATACCACCGCCTGCTGGATCTGGTGAACGGCCGCAACGTGTTGCTGGAGGAGTATGCCCGCCGAATGTGTGCGCTGGAAGAAACCCACGTCGGCGAGGTGCGGAAGATGTTGTTGAGGCCCGGCGAGTTATAGGCGGGTCAAGCCATGAATACGGAGTCTTCCTCATGGCGGATCGAGACGGACTCTTGCGGTGAAATCGCGGTGCCGGCCGGAAAATATTGGGGCGCGCAAACGCAGCGGTCGTTGCAGCATTTCAAAATCGGTGGCGAACGGCTACCCAGGCCGCTGATTCGCGCGCTTGGCATCGTCAAGCGTTGTGCGGCGCTGACCAACGTCGATGTCGTTAATCTCGACGTGACGATCGCGCAGGCCATTGCCGACGCCGCGCAAAAAGTCATCGACGGCGAATTGGACGAGCACTTTCCGCTGGTCATCTGGCAAACGGGTTCCGGCACCCAGTCCAATATGAACGCCAACGAAGTGATCGCCAATCTGGCTTGCGAACGGCTCGGCGGCGCGTTGGGTTCGAAAATACCGGTGCATCCCAACGACCATTGCAACCGCAGCCAATCGACCAACGATGTGCTCCCGACCGCGATGCACATCGCCACGGTCGAACAATTGCACCATCTGCTGCTACCGGCCTTGCGCCACCAGCATCAGGTCTTGCTCGATAAGTCCCAGGCCTGGGATGGCATTATCAAAATCGGACGCACGCATCTTCAGGATGCGACGCCGCTGAGTTTGGGCCAGGAATTTTCCGGTTATGCCGCGCAAATACGGCTCGGTATCGAGCGCATCGACGATAGCCTGAAGCGCTTGTATCCGTTGGCTCAAGGCGGTACCGCGGTCGGCACCGGATTGAATGCCAAACCGGGTTTTGCCAAGGCCTTCGCCGAACACGTGGCCAGTTTTACCGGGTTGCCGTTCGTCTCCGCCACCAACAAGTTCGAGGCCATGGCCAGTCACGATGCCTTGGTGGAAATCTCCGGGGTACTGAATTGCATCGCGGTGAGCCTGAATAAAATCGCCAACGATATTCGCCTGCTGGCATCCGGCCCGCGTTGCGGCTTGGGCGAGTTAATTCTTCCCGAAAACGAGCCGGGTTCGTCGATCATGCCCGGCAAGGTCAACCCGACTCAGTGTGAAGCCTTGTGCATGGTCTGCGCCCAGGTCATCGGCAACCACGCCACGGTGACGTTCGCCGGCGCGCAAGGGCATCTGGAACTCAACGCCTTCAAGCCGGTGATCATCTACAACGTGCTGCAATCGATCCGCCTACTGGCCGACGCAGCCGTCAGTTTTACCGAGCATTGTCTGGTTGGCATTGCGCCGAATACCGAGCGCATCGAGCAATGGGTGCAGCAATCGCTGATGCTGGTGACCGCCTTGGTGCCGCATCTCGGCTACGACAATGCGGCACGCATTGCCAAAGCGGCGCTGGCTAATCGGAGCACGCTGCGCGAAGCCGCTATTGCCAGCGGCTTGATCAGCGCTGATGACTTCGACACCATCGTTCGCCCCGAGCGCATGATCTCAACCCGATAATTTCAACACTCTCAGGAGAATGCCATGCACGTCAATTCCGAACAAGCCGAGGCGGCAATCGCCGCTGCCATTGCCGAAGCGCAAAAACTGGGTACGCAAATGTGTATTGCCGTGGTCGATTCCGGCGCCGATTTAAAAGCCTTTACCCGCATGAATGGCGCTTGGGTCGGCAGCATCGATATCGCCATCAAAAAAGCCAGGACCGCCGTGTTCTTTGGCATGAACACCGGACAAATCGGCCAATTGTCACAACCGGGCGGGCCTTTGTATGGCATCGAACATTCCAACCAAGGCTTGATCACCTTTCCCGGTGGCGTGCCCATTGTCGATCAGGATGGGGTGTTGATCGGCGCTATTGGCGTCAGTGGCAGTTCGGTGGAAAACGACCACCAGGTGGCCAAGGCTGGGGTCGACGTGGTCGGCCTGTCCGATCTGCCGTCTCATCCCTGGCGGACTTGAACCGCGCAACGTTCGGGTTTTATCCCGGTGGGGGATAGACGTATGAATACTCAAGACCTCCTTGAAAACTCTCAACAATGGGTTTGCCTGCAATGCGGCTACAACATGATCGGCGAGATGCCGGACGTGTGCCCGTTTTGCGGCGCCCGCCACGATCAATTCATGAACTGGGACGTAGCCGAAAACACGTATCGCGTCACCGCTCACCCGGTAAATGACGTGGTCAGCCAATTATTGTCGGTGCCGAAGCTGGGCTTGGAACATGCCGCGTATCGCATCGAAACCGCAGACGGTGCGGTGTGGATCGATTCGCCGTCGGCGTTCAATCGCACCTTGGCGCCGGTGCAAAGCATCTTGTTTACCCATCACCATTTCCTGGGCGCATCCAACCAATACCGGCAAATTTGGAACGCCGAGGTCTGGTTGCACGAACAGGATGCCAAACACCGTTTGGTCAGTTTATTCGACATCAATCAACGCTTTAACGATGATTTCATCCATCATGGCATAGAGGCTTACCACGTCGGCGGCCACACCCCGGGGTTTACCTTTTATATCTACCGGGATGTGTTGTTCATCTGCGACTACGTGTTTCTAACCGCATCCGGCATGCAGTTCAATCCGTACGGGCCCGACGCGGAAACCCGCAAGCACGCGCAACGGATTTACCAAATCGTTGGCACTAAATCCCTGCGAACAGTCTGCGGTTACAATTACACCGCCCATTTTGCCGACTGGCTGCCGGCATTCGAGCGGCTGTTAGCGGTCAGGTGAGACCTGCCATGCCGACCGAAACCGCAGGCCAACATAACCCGCCTTTGACCGTGTATTACGACGGCGCCTGTCCGAAATGCATTCGCGACCGCGATAGCTATCAAAAACTCGCAGGCGCAACCGACGAGCAAGTGTGCTGGTTCGACATCACCGGTCAGGAAAACCGATTGCGCGAGCTTGGCATTGATCCGCAACAAGCCTTGGCGGAGTTGCACGTGCGCGATGCGGACGGCCGCATCGTTTCCGAGTTGGATGCTTATATCTTGTTGATGAACAAGGTCACGACGCTGCAACCGTTGGCCTGGTTGATCGGTCTGCCGGTCATCCGGCCATTGCTGGCCAAAATCTACCATTGGCAGGTCAATCGCCGCTTGCGGCGCAGAGGTTTGTTATAAAGACGTTCGCGGTCGCCAATGTCGCTCGTCCGCCGTTAGTCAATATTATTCCGCTGGTGATAAGTGGTGCTGTTGATGGCCTGGGAGGTCGGAATTGTCGTGTTCGCGCGCCTGGGCATCAAACCATTCGTGTAGTGCAGAAACGTATTGAGGGTATTCGGTGGAATAATGGATTTGACCGCCATTTTCCAAGGCTCGATATTCAATTTTAATATCGTCCGGTTTGGCGGTCTTTAATTGGCTAAGCCCGGGCATATTGGCACCATGCATGCGTTCTGTCATCGAAAAATCACCTTTTCTGAATTGCTCGGTGGTTTTACGCAAGTGCGCCTGAATCAAATTTACCAATTTGGCATCGTTAGCGGACTTGGTCACGACATGCTGTACCCCGCCGTGTACGGTTTTCGTAAAAGCGTACTCGGTTTGGTCTGCGGGGTAAGGTAGTACAGCGGCTAACGGTTTTCCCTGCATTTGGGTTTGATACTTCGCGTTTTTTTCCTCGGCATGCGGGATCGCTGCAAACACAAATAGTGCAGTAAAGGCTATCAGGATTTTTGTCATGGTACGTCTCCGTATTCTTGCGAGAAACAGTGGTTAGCTATGGAGCATTGCCAACTCGGCGCCTTGACGAGCCAGACTGTTGAAGACGTAAATTTGGTTACGACCTTTTTTCTTGGCTTCGTAGCAAGCGGCGTCGGCGTGGCACAGCGCATTGGCGATATTGTTATCGGTGCGGGCCAATGCGGCGATGCCGATACTGGCACTCACTGAAAATTCCTGGTTCTCCCAGGCTATTCGCATGTTGCGTACACATTCGCAAAGTTCGTTGGTAATGTCATAGGCGTACTCCAATGGCGTGTGTTCCAGCAGCAACGCGAATTCGTCGCCGCCGAGTCTGGCCAAGGTATCCCGCTGGCGTAGTTTGGACGTCAGTAACGTGCTGAAGCTACGCAATACGTAGTCTCCGGCCGCGTGTCCGTAGGTATCGTTGATGTGTTTGAAATGGTCGAGATCCAGGAAACACAGTACATGTTCGTTTTCGCCGGCATGCATGCTGGCCAATACCCGGATTAGACGCCGCTCAAATTCGCTCCGATTGAGGAGTCCGGTCAGCGGGTCATGACTGGCTCGGTAGGCCAGCTTTCGGAATTGTGCTTGGGATTCGGTGACGTCTCGGAATACCAATACCGAACTGTCGATCACGCCGTTAATTTCGATAGGATAAGAGGCGTATTCGGCCAGAAAGCGGCTGCCGTCTTTTCGGCGGAAGGTTTCGACATTGTTCGGACTGGCGCAGTCGCGAAGCAGATTCTCGAGCCAGGATTCTTCCTTGAGTTGGGCTCGCTCTAAAGAAGCCCAGCCCAGCATGGCTTGAACATCTTGGCCCAAGAGTTCATCCTGAGCGTAGCCTAACATCGCTAGTGCCGAACGATTGACGAAGGTACAGCTTCCCGAACCATCCAGGCCGATGATGCCTTCGCCCGTCGATTCCAATAACAAGCGAAAGCGCGTTTCGCTATTGCGCAGCTCGGCATGACTTTTCTTCAGCGCAATGAGGGCTTGATCCAGATTGGCGTTTGCAGACCTAAGAACCTCGCATTGTTTTTCCAATTGCTGGGTACGTTGCATAACCAATTCCTCAAGGCGCCGGCGATAATAGAATAATTCCTGCTCAGTTTCCTTATCTTTGCTGATGTCGACCAGCACTCCTTGCAAAAACAGGCTTTCGCCGGTTTCGTCGCGGACCACGTTGGCTTCGTCCAAAAACCAGCGGCTTTTACCATTGTTGTCTACGAGCCGATATTCGCAACGTAGTGGAGAGTGATGCTCGTAAGTGTGAGCGTAGGCCTCTATCGTGATGGAAAGGTCGTCTGGATGTACGCATTTGAGTAAGCCTTCCGAGGTTTCCAGCCAGTCCTCGGATGGGTGCCCCAGTTGGCTTATCTGCGGGCTGACGTACAGCAGCTTGCCCGGTGTTTCCAATGAGGCGATGTAGGTGATAACAGGCAGCTGCTGCACCAAATTGCGATATTTGGCCTCGGATTCCCGTAGTTTGTCCAATGCCTGCGTTTTTTCCTGAATCGCCTGCTGTTCACGGATGACCGATAAAATCTCGGCTGATAATCCCTCCATGACGTTATTGTCCGAGATCTTGATTAAATAGCTACCCGTGTGAGGTTTGTGGGCGACGTGGGTATCCGGCACACTCAGCATGACAACCGGCAGCGTTCGTTCTAAAGAATATTCCGCAAGTTCGGACAGAAATTCGGCGCCTTGCATATCGGGCAGGTGTTGGCCCAACAAAATGCAGTCCGGCTGGTGGGTGCGGGCCATTTTTAAACCTTGGCAACCGGTTTCTGCTTCGAATATCACGAAAGCACAGTCCTGATACTCGCTTAAGGCATGTTTGCAGGCCAGGCGATTGGCCTGGTTGCCTTCCAACAAGATTAAGCGGACATTCGATTTTGTGGGTAAGCTGTACATAGGTTTACCTTTTCGCTTGAAATGTCTGAAAACTTGGCGGGCTCTAGTGATAGTATCGTAGTCGATCGAATTCTGATTTAACTACCTGGTAGCACTCGCAACTTCGCGTTTCCAACCCTGCCCGATTTAGCACCGTAATGTGTCCCCGGTTATAGCGAATCAGTCCGGCTCGTTGTAGTGTCCCGGCGGCCTCGGTGACGCCCTCTCTGCGTACCCCCAACATATCGGCGATCGAAGAGTGCGTTATGATTATCTGGTTATCGTTTAATCGGTCGAGGCTTAACAGTAGCCAACGGCAGAGTTGCTGCTCCAAAGAATGATGGCGGTTACAGGCTGCTATCTGTCCCGTATACGTTATCAAGGCCAGAGTGTAGCGGAGCAAAACTCTATTTAGCGCTCTGTTATCCGGCTCGCCCCGACGGCTGGTTTCCAGTAAAAATTGATTTCGCCGTAGACGATAGGCATAGCCTGGAGTTATCACGACAGCCCGGTTTAGCATGGTTTCGCCGCCCATGAACAACGCAATTCCAATCATGCCTTCTTTGCCGATCATGGCAACTTCAGTTGAAGCGCCATTCTCGTTGATGCAATACTTTGAAACTATGCAGGTTGTGGGAAAGTAGGCGTAATGCGGTATTTCTCCGGGTTCATAAATGACATCACCGGTAGACAGCTCGACGAATTCCAGCAGCGCGGAAAGATATGTGAAATTTTGTACAGGCAGAGCGCTGAGAAGGTGATTTTGTCTAGGAGCATCTGAACTTACCATCGAAATTCTCCTTACTTTATGTTTTGTAAAACACGATTAACATTTTTAATTACAGGGCAGTTGGTGTGTTTTAGCACGGGATATTTCGAGCAGAAATACGGGCGGCTACTTATATCCTTTGTGGATTTAATAAAATGCGGAAAAGATGTGTTAGACGGTTGTTAATATCTCATACGTAAACATACGTACTTGATAGGAGTGCCAAGGCGATTTACGATGAATCCTTAGAGGGATAAATCGGTGGGTTGATAAAGGAAAAACGACCATCATGAATGACTTTGGATTAATCCAAGGAGGATTGAGATGTCGGACGCACCGCAAACCACCCTATCCGCAGCAGCACTCTTAGCGGTATTGGATGCTCAAGATGTCTGTGTTATGGACACCGATTCCCAAGGCATTATTCAAGCATTCAACCCGGCAGCAGAACGCATGCTGGGTTATCGCCGGGACGAAGTCGTCGGCATCCTCACACCATTGTTTTTCTTCGACGCCACTGAGCTGGCCGAAAAAGAAATTGCGTTACATGTCGCGACGGCGGTCAACAGCCTAAAAACCTTAACCGAACGCTGCGGTGAGCATTGCGAATGGACTTATATCGGCAAGCGCAACAGTCGAATCCCGGTGAAGCTAACCGTGTTCTCGTTGGCGGCGTATGCGGACGTCGGCGCGGGGTATCTGCTTGCAGCAACTGCAATCCAAAAGGCGCCAAGTCCGCCGGTAGCTAACGAGCGCTTTATCCATGCCGTTGTCGGCGCATTGCCGATTCAGTTTTGCGTGCTAAATGCAGACGGTACCATCCTGGCGGGCAACAAGCCCTGGGCTGAGATTGAGGGTGTGCAGAGCATCGCCCCCCAGACTTTACCGATCGGTGAAAACTATTTGTCATTGTTGGAAAACGGTCTGGCGCAACACTTTGGCGCCGAAGACTTTATCCAGGGTGTGCGCTCAGTGTTGAACGGTTCGCGATCGGCCTTTGCCCTGGAATATTCCTATCCTTCGCCAAGCGGGCGGCGCTGGTTCGAAAGTAAGGTGCTGCCGTTTTCCGACCAAAATATGGGTAGGGCCATTGTCGTTCACGAAAACATTACCGAACATAAAAAGCTGGAACATCGGTTTCGCCAGGCGATCGAATCGGCACCCAGCGCCATCGTGATGGTCAACGAGTCGGGAACGATACTGATGGTCAATGTGCAAACCGAAAAATCGTTCGGCTATTCGCGCACTGAACTGATTGGGCAGGCCGTTGAGATATTAGTGCCGGTGCGTTTTCGTGGCGCGCATGTCGGTTTTCGCCAGACTTATCTGGCCGCTCCGGTGTCAAGGCCGATGGGCGAGGGCCGCGAGTTGTTCGCACTGCGCAAGGACGGCAGCGAATTCCCGGTGGAAATTGGTTTGGGGCTAATCGATGATGAGGACGGGATCATTATTCTAAGTTCCATCATCGATATTACCGAACGCAGGAGCGCCAGCGACAGGCTCAGGCAAGCCTTAAAAGAGAAGGAGTTGTTACTGAAAGAAGTTTACCACCGGGTCAAGAATAATCTGCAGGTGGTGTCTAGCCTGATCAATCTGCAAGCCGGCAACGTTAAGAGCGAGGCGATAGGAGATCTGCTGAAGCAAAGCTCGGACCGGATCAAGGCCATGGCCTTGTTGCACGAAAAGCTTTACCAGTCCAAGGACTTGGCGAAAATCGATTTTAAAGACTATATGCGCAGCCTGGTCGATCATCTGTTGTTCGGTTATGGAACGCATGCCAGCAAAATCGCCGTTAATCTCAGGATCGAGGACGTTTATCTGAATGTCGATACCGCGATTCCTTGCGGCTTGATCATCAACGAATTGCTGTCCAATGCGTTGAAACACGCATTCCCCGGCGATAGGCGAGGGGAAATCGACATCGATTTCACGCGTGGCCAAGGCGAATTAGTACTGGTGATTGCCGACAACGGTATTGGCCTTCCTGCCCAACTCGATATTACCCGAAGCGCGTCCTTGGGTCTGCAACTGGTCAACACCTTGATCAACCAGTTGATGGGTCAAATGACCGTTGAGCGTAGTCATGGCAGTGCCTTCACCCTGCGTTTCGCCGAAGTTGTTTAGCCGGAAGACCTTGCCATGCCAAATAGTAAGATTCTGATTGTCGAGGACGAAGGTATTATCGCGATGGATATTCGCCGCCAGTTGGAAGATTTCGGTTACGACGTGGTCGCCACCGCATTTTCCGGAGGGCAAGCGATTACCCTGGCTGAAGAACACAAACCCAATCTGGTGCTGATGGACATCGTGCTGAAAGGCGATATGGATGGCATTAGCGCGGCGCATGCCATCAGCGAATCCTTGCACATTCCGGTCATTTTCCTGACCGCTTACAGCGATCCAGCCACCCTTCGGCGCGCTCAGGTCACCGGCGCCTATGGTTATTTGATCAAGCCCTTCCGTCCCGACGAATTGCATGCCTCGATCGAGGTAGCGCTATACAAGCACCAATTGGAACAAAAGCTGAAGGATAGCGAACAGTGGTTTGCCAAGACACTGCATTGTATTAGCGACGCCGTGATCGCCACCGACGGTGATGGCAATATCCGTTTCATGAACCCGGTGGCCGAGACTGCAACCGGATTACGCCTGGAGCAGGCCAAAGGCACCGGCGTTGAGCGGTTGATGACGCTGCTGAACGAGAACAATCGGTCGATCATCGAAAACCCCGTACCGCAAACGCTGAAGAGTCGCCAAGTCACCAGCATGGGAGGCGCCACGCTGCTGGTCAGCCAATCAGGTAGCGAATTTCCGGTCGAGGATGGCGCGGCGCCCATTCTGGACGAAGACGGTAGCCTGCTGGGCGCAGTGATGGTGTTTCGGGACATTAGCGAACGGAGGCGTATGGAGAAATTGCTGCGCGAGAGCGAGGAACGCTTTCACAGCGCCTTTGATTTGGCTTCGATCGGGATGGCATTAATTGCCGTTGATGGCGGATTCTTGCAAGTCAACAAATCGCTCATGGACATATTTGGTTATTCCAAACCCGAGTTGTTGCAGGCGAATCTACAGATGCTGACGCACGCTGATCACATGGACAATGCGCTTGCGTTCCGCTTGCGGCAGCTATTGGCTGACGAGTTGCCGTCTTTTCAAATCGAGATGGAGTGCTTTCACAAAATCGTCGGCAAGATAGTCTGGACCCTGCTGAGCGCATCTCTAGTCCGTGATGCGAATGGTGATCCGCAATATTTTATTGTGCAAATTCAAGACATTACCAACCGCAAGTTCGCCGAACAGCAATTGCTGTATTTAGCGAATCACGATCCGCTGACCGGCCTTTTGAATCGCGAGCAATTCCAGAGCAGTTTGACACAGGCCTTAGCCACCGTTCAGCGTCACGATAAAAAATTGGCTTTGATGTTTTTGGATTTGGACCGGTTTAAATTAATCAACGATACCTTGGGCCACCGGCTGGGCGATTTGCTGCTGCAGGCCGTCAGCGACCGGTTGCGAGGCGCGGTTCGTGCGCAAGATATTCTGGCCCGGCTGGGCGGCGACGAGTTCATCATTCTGCTCAGCGATGTTGTGCAAATCGACGACGCTGCAAGAGTCGCCGAAAAGACTATCCAATTGTTGGCCCAACCGTTCGCGCTCGAAGGTAACGATATTGTGGTCACGGCCAGTATCGGCATCAGCGTCTACCCGGACGATGGCAAGGATAGCCATAGCTTACTTATGAACGCCGACGCAGCGATGTATTTGGCCAAGGAACGTGGGAAAAATAACTACCAATTTTATACGCAAGCGATGACCGAAAGGTCGCTGGAACGCATGACCATTGAGCGAGGACTGCGGCACGCGCTGGCTAATAACGAATTAAGGGTGTATTACCAACCACAGATCGATTTGGCCAGCGGCCTGGCAACCCGCGTCGAAGCGCTGGTTCGTTGGCAGCATCCGGAATGGGGATTGGTATATCCAGACCGATTTATCGGGGTTGCCGAAGAGACCGGGTTGATTGTGCCCATCGGCGCTTGGGTGCTACGCACTGCTTGCAAACAAGCCAAGACTTGGCATGACAACGATGGGCCGTTTAGTTCTGTGGCGGTCAATTTATCGTCGCGTCAGTTCTTGGAAAACAATCTCTATCAAACCGTTAAACAGACGCTGGCGGAAACCGGCCTTAATCCGGCGGCACTGGAGCTGGAAATCACCGAGTCGGCCATCATGCAGGATCCCGACAACACTCTACTGGTGTTGCGGCAATTGCGCGAGCTGGGTATCAGGTTGAGCATAGACGATTTTGGCACGGGGTATTCCAGCTTGACGTACCTCAGGCAATTTCCGGTACAAAGCGTCAAGATCGACCAGTCGTTTGTGGTGGATATTTCAAGCGACGAAGGTAGCCGAACGCTGGTCAGAGCGATTATTGCGCTGACGCACGAGCTAAAACTTAATGTCGTTGCGGAAGGTGTGGAAACCGAAGAACAATTGTCTTTTCTCAGCAAGCATCGTTGCGATTCGTTGCAGGGTTTTATGTTCAGCAGACCGGAAGCGTCGGAAACGCTGGAAAACGGCTTTCAAGCGACTCAGTTCAAGCCGCAACTGCATCGTTACCAGTGACACGGTTCGGTTCTTGTTTGTAGCGACCGGGAGGTTGATCATGGAAAAAATTTACTTGTGGCTTGTTCACGACCACAACACGCAGCAGCAGTTGGAATTATCCGAAGCGCAAATCAATGCCAACGGCTTACCTTGCGAATCTATGGAATTGACCAAACGCTACTATTCGTTTGTCGTCGATCGAGCCCATCTTGATGATTTTTGGCGGAAAATAAAAATAATATTGCCATGCGAATGTAAAGCGTACGAGTTCTCCGAGGAAGAAATGTTGCTCGGCGAGTATTACCTTGATCCTTCACGAAATACCAGCTCTTTCATACCCTGGATAGATACCAAGATTTCGGCGCCGGCTAGGCAAATGGCATTTCGTTATTTTTTCTTTGTCGATTTCAACGCTACCTTCGCCGTAACCGATGAGTTATTGGGTCGGTATTTGAACAAGCTTCAATGCCAATTTAATGTATTGGATTGCGTTAAAACCGAACCGGCTTTTTATACCGGGGATAATTACTATGCTGCGAAGCTAAAAGTGCAAATGCAATATGCCGATGTACTGGCGACGATGGGCTTGTTATTCAAAATGGTGGTTGAAAGCCATAGTCTTGAAGACGAGGGCAGTATGACAATTCTGTATGGCCAATTCAGCGAAGAGCGGGTCAGGGTATTCGATCGTTGGTGCATTCCCAATATTTGGACGTTGAGTCACGATGCCTCATTCGGCCACGAAATGCCGCTGTTTTGCCAATGGGAATTCGATCAGGCCATCCGCAAGCACACGGAAACGTGATTGGGTGCTTTATTCGTAGAGAGCTTCGCTTACGTCAGGCGGGGATGGCAGGCTGGCTCGTAGAATGCGAGCCGCGTAATGTTGGTCGGGTTCGTAGAGCGTGGGTTTCAACATCGCATGCCGATGCACCATCTGAAACGCTCTATCGAAATCGGCGTTAATGAAGCCGCGAGCCAGTTGCTCGCAAATATTGTAAAGCGCCGAGTAATGATGGGTTTCGCCGGTGCTGCAAAGACCGATTTTATCACTGAGTAACATCATGATGGACAGTACCGAGCCGTCTTGGCGCCAGGCAACGGAGGTGGCGACGACATCGTCGCCTTTGCAAGCAATCGGGGCCAACGCGGTGTACGCCAGATCGACTAGGCCAGCCAAAATGTCGGCTAATTCGCCAGATGTGATAGCCTTAAAAGTCGCGCTTCCTTGATCCATCAATAAGGCTTGGTACATAACGATGTCCATGTCGGAGAGCTGAACGGTTTCCGGATAATTAGGTTGTTTTATTGCAAATTGCTCATGGTAGTCGCGGACTAATTGCAGGTGCTTGTTCACAGGATTCTCCCAGACAAATGTCAGAAAGATCGCTTGGAGCGATGGATGATTGGGAAAAAGGCGCGAGTGTCTTAGCCACCAGCTTAAGCCTTGTCATTGGCCTATTCAAGTAAGTATCACTACATATTCTTTTGGCCGTGGTTTTCAGTTTCCAATGGTCACCTTTTAAATGCTTTGGCAAATTACAATCTTTTCATCACAATCGACCAGAATTTTTCTGGCTTATTTGCCAAGAACAGGGCGCGGATTACATGTCTTTAATTAGCCAACAATATTAGAGTGACGAAATTTAGTATCCAATCCATTTTCTTTTTGTTAGGTTCTCAATCGGCATTAAGTCGCTATGGCTTAGCAGCGCTTGTTGTGGTTGCAACCAGTTTGGCAACCATTTATGTGCAGGTGATTGGCGAACGGGCTGCGTTTTTACTGTTTTTCTTCGGGGTTATTCAGGTTTCGTTTTGGCTAGGTTTATATCCCGGTATTGTTGCTGCCATTCTATCCTTGGCTTCGGTCAACCTGTTTGTATTACTGCCCACAACAATAGAAGTTGGCGATGTAGTGTTACTGAATGCCGGGTTTTGTTTTGTTTCAGCCGTCATGGTCGTTACGACCAGTTTTCACAGGCAGTTAGCCGAGGCGCTTTGGGAAAGCCGGCAAGATTTTCTGCATGCGCAAACCCTTGGTCAAATAGGCAGTTGGCGGTTGAATGTCGCCCGTAACGAACTGATCTGGTCCGACGAGAATCATCGTATTTTCGGTATACCCAAAACTACACCGATGACCTATGAAGCGTTTCTTGCCATTGTGCATCCCGACGATCGGGAATTTGTCGATCGCATGTGGCAAGCCGGTTTGCGCGGTGAACCTTACGACATTGAGCACCGCTTGGTCGTGGCCGGTAAAGTGAAATGGGTGCGGGAAAAAGCCATTCTGGAATTCGACAATAAAGGCAATTTACTCGGTGGTTTCGGAATTACCCAGGATGTGACCCGACGCATCGATTTGCAGGATCAATTGACCAAAGTCGCCGCATCGGTACCCGGTCTGATTTGTTCCTTTCGGCTAAATTCGGATGGCAGTGCCTGTATGCCTTACGCCAGTCCGGTCATCGATACCTTCTATGGCATTGGTATTGATGTGGTCTCCAAAGATTTTAACCCGGTATTTGCGCGCATCCATCCCGATGATATTGGCCGCATTCACGCGTCGATTGCCGAATCAGCGCATAGTCAGCAACCCTGGCGCGACACCTATCGCTATAACCATCCGACGAAGGGTGAAGTTTGGCACGAAGGCCATTCGCTGCCGATACGGGAAGCCGATGGAAGTATTCTTTGGCATGGCTACGTACATGACGTTACCGAACGTAAGCTGGCCGAGAATACCTTGCGCGATCGAGAGGCGCAGCTGAGATTGATCATGGACGCAACGCCAGCACTGATATCGTATCTGGATCTGGATTTTCGTTATTTACGCGTCAACGCCACCTATGAAAAGTGGTTCGGCATGCCTGCCGAGCAAATCTTGGGACGGCAGGCCGAAGAGGTTCTAGGCACAGCGGCCTGGCAAACGGTAAGCACTTATCTGCAGCGTGCCCGCGACGGAGAAACCGTCAGTTTCGACCAACAAATTCCTTATGGAACCGGTGGCCCCCGTTGGGTGCATGTGACGTATTTGCCGAATATCGGTGCCAACGGTGTTGTCAGGGGGATCGTTGTGCATGTATTCGACATTAGCGAACGGGTGGCATCGGAGCAAAAAATCACTTTATTGAACCAGCGTTTGCAACGCCGGGTACAGGAAATGCAGGTTATTTTCAACACCGTACCTATCGGTTTAAGTATTGCTGAGAGTGCGGATGGCAAGCATATCCGGGGTAATTCGGTGCTTGAGCGTATGATGGGCTTGCCGCCCAAGAGCGAACTTTCGTTGCGGCAAGGTTTCACTGCCGGTATTTGTATCAAGCAGAATGGCGCCGAGCTGGCTATCGACGATTTACCGATGGAACGCGCGATTCGGGGCGAATTGGTCTCTAATCAAGTCATTGAAGTTATTCGTCCCGGTCATAAAGTTGTCTCAGTTTTGTGTAATACCTCGCCGTTACTGAACGAAGACGGTATGCCTAGAGGCGCGCTGGGGGCATTCATGGATATTTCCGCACTCAAGCATGCCGAGAGATCGGTTCGCGAAAGCGAGGCATTTGTGCGCGATGTGCTCAACTCGCTACCTGAGCACATCGCTGTGCTGGATGAGCACGGCCTGATAGCTGCAGTAAACGAGCCATGGGAGCGATTCGCAATCGAGAATGGTAGCTCTGCTTCCAAATTGTCGGTGGGGGCGAACTATCTGGATGTGTGCCGACGTTCATCCGCCATGGGCGATCCGGAGGCCACAAAAGTCTTAGAAGGACTGGAGGCTTTACTTTCAGGAACAGAGAGCAGTTTTGTCATGGAATATGCTTGTCATACTCAGAAACGTACACTCTGGTTTCTAATGCACGCCAAACGATTCGTTCATGGCGATAAAGCGATAATTATCACCCATGTTGATATTACTGAACATAAACTTGCCGAAATTGCGTTGCGAGAGTATCAAACTCGGCTCGCCTTGATTGTCGATCAAGTAAAAGCCGGTTATTGGGATTGGGATTTAACCGACCGCCGCTTATTTTTATCGCCCGAGGCGAAGCAGCAAATCGGCTTAGACGGGTGCGATATACCCAGCCGACGAGAAGAGTGGGAAGAGCGGTTGCATCCCGACGACCGCGCGTTCGTGTTGAAACTGGCGGACGACTACATCGCTGGTTTGCAAACGCATTACGAAGTTCAATTTCGATTTCGGCATCAAGATGGTAACTACCGCTGGTTCCATTCGCGAGGCGTATTGCTCAGCGATTTGAACAATAGCCCGTATCGTATGTTGGGTATCAATTTGGACATTACCGACTACATGCGGCAAAAGCAGCTGAGCGGGCAGCGGGATAAGATTGAACGGTCGTTTCGTTTATATGTTGCGGTGCAAACCGCCGCAGCGATTGCCCACGAATTGAATCAGCCGCTGGCCGCTATTTCGTCTTACGCTGATGTTGCTCTGCATCTATTACAGACTGATAGCTCGAATCAGCAAAAACTTTCCCACTTATTGGAAAACTGTTCGACCCAAGCGCAACGCGCGGGGGATGTCATGCGGCAATTGTTGGCCCTGTTACAAAAAGAAGAAATACCTAGCGAAGCGTTGGATATCAATTTAGCCATTCAGGAGGCGGTAGACTTGGTGAATGTCGATGAGTTTAGCCACGCGTTTATCGTCGAAACCGACCTTGCCATCGATTTGCCGCCGGTCATGGCCAATGCATTGCAAGTCCAGAAAGTGCTGATCAATTTATTGCGCAATGGTTTGGAGTCGATGCAAGAGTACGGCGAAAGCGCCTGCAAAATTGCGGTAATAAGCCGTCGTTCGGCGCTTGATTCATCCATGGTTCAAGTGACCGTGCGAGATAGCGGCAAAGGGGTTGAGGATGATGCGACGTTGCGTAAACTCTTTCGGCCTTTCTACACCACAAAGCCGAAAGGCTTGGGCATGGGGCTGGTGATTAGCCGTTCCTTGATTATGGCGCATGGCGGGAAGATGTGGGCTGAAAAAAACACGGATCAAGGCCTCTCCATTCATTTTACCTTGCCGTTTGCCCTATGAATCTCCAACCCTGTGTTTTTATTGTCGATGACGATGATGCGGTACGAGATAGTCTCGGACAGGTCATGAAAGCTGCAGGCTTGCCCTGTCAGCTTTTTGAAAGTGCTAAACAGTTTCTTGAAGCCTATAAACCGGGACAACCGGGCTGTTTGGTACTTGATTTGAATATGCCAAATATGACCGGCGACGAGTTACAAGTTGAGTTAAATCGATTAAACATTAAGTTACCCATCATTTTTTTAACTGCTTTTGGCGACATACCCACAACTGTGCGGGCCATCAAGGCCGGCGCGATCGATTTTCTGACCAAACCCGTTGCCAGCAAAGTGCTACTTGAACGCATAGAAACTGTGCTCCGGCAACAAGCGTTGGTATCAGAGCAAGGCCAATGCCAGCGTATCACGACGCTCACTGCGCGAGAGTTTGATGTGATGTGCCTGGTGATTGCCGGCCACTCCAATAAGCAAATTGCCAGACAATTGGGCATCAGTCATCGTACCGTCGAAATACACCGTGCGCGGGTTATGGAAAAAACCGGCGCAAACAACCTTATAGATTTGGCGCGTATCTGTAGCGAGTGCCAGATTCCATGCAATTCCGTCAAGTAATATCCAACTGCTTCGTCTTGTAATACCTCCTCTGACTCAAGATCTGATCGGATGCGCCTTATAGGTGTCCATACGGATTTATTTACGAATCATTGTGGGATTTAATTCTGTCCAATCGCTTCTGGACAAAAACAGAATTACTCAATTCGTTTGAGCCATGATCATCCGTCGTTCAATATAAATTGGCGGTGTCGGTCATCAGGTCCGTATACAAAACAGGAGACTAAGTCATGCAAGTACTATCACGCTCCGCTTTAAAACAAATGATAGATGAGCAGCAGGACTTTATGCTGCTAAACGTTTTATCGACCTCGTCATTCCGGAAAGCGCATATACCAGACTCACAACATGTCTCGGTGGCCGAACCTGATTTTGTTAGACAGGTGGAAAGTTTATTGGGTGGCAAAGCGAAGGATTATCCCATAGTGACCTATTGCGCCGGGTGTCATTGCAGCGCTTCAAAAGACGCGGCCAAGCTTTTGCTCGCTGCGGGCCATACCAATGTTTACGCATTTGAAGGTGGAATGGAAGATTGGCTGAAAGTTGGCTATCCAGTGTCATGCAATGACGCGGCAGCCTGTGACGAGCCATGCTCTTCATAAGTAACCTCTTCAACAAAGTTACCCAAGTCAGGTTGACGATAAGGTCTTTTTGTCTAATCAGTTACAGGAGATAACGCAATGATGAGTATGCATATTCCAAAAATTGATCACGTCATGGTTGGAGAAGCCTTGGTGGGACAAGGTGATGAGGTTGCTCACATTGATTTGATCTTGGGGCCGCGTGGTAGCGCGGTTGAAAATGCTTTTTGCTCCACGCTTACCAATCAAAAACGCGGTGATAATGCCTTATTGGCGCTAGTAGCACCCAATTTGATGGCGAAGCCCGCCACGGTGATGTTCAACAAAGTGGAGATCAAAAACGGCAAGCAGGCGGAACTCATGTTTGGTCCCGCGCAGCGAGGTGTGGCAACGGCGGTGGTTGACTCGGTGAAAGACGGTGTCATCCCGATCGCGGAGGCCAAGGATATTTTTATCTGCATAGGCGTTTTTATCCATTGGAACGCTCACGATAAGGCAAAAATTCAAGACTGGAATTATGCCGCAACCAAACTGGCTATCCAACGTGCCGTTGCAGGATTGCCATGTCCTGAAGAAGTAATCGCCCAAGAAACGGTTGAGCATCATCCGCTGGCCGCCCATGATTGATGGCATATTCGGGTGATTATGAATCCACAGAATATAAATCGCTCTCTATTTGGCATGGGGACAGCAATGAAAGCAAATGCATTATTATTCGTAGCCGTCGCTTTTCTATTGGCCTTCAGTGGTGCTTTTATATTGTTGGGTTCCTTTCCCCGCACTTCAAGTTTCACCGACAGAATCAATGGGCTAAGTTATAGCCTTGGCTTGCAAATTGGCAGGAATTTAGGTGCACATAACATCGATATCAATATGACGATGTTTTTGAACGGTATGGATGACGGTCGTCATCACCGAGTATCCCGTTTAACGGATGAGCAAGTCAGTCAATCCACGCAAATTGCGATGATGATAATGGGTTGTCAGGCGATAGGAGAAAATACCGGACTCCGATTCCATGATGAAATCAAGGCAAATCGTTTTTCACAAGATCAAGGAATCATATTTCGAGGTATTTTAAAATATTAACTTGCTTTCGAGTCGGTTTTTGATAAGCACAAAAAGAGGACTTTATGAATTCTACCAAGAAAAATGCAAAAGAAAATCCCGTGCATAACGATGAGCCTATCACGTTGCCGGATATCAATCTAAGAATTGCGGAACTTGCTTACTACAAGTCTGAAAGCAGAGGTTTTGAGCCAGGATATGAGCTTAACGACTGGTTAGAGGCAGAGCGCGAATTAATTTACTGTGGAAATAATTAAGCCAGGGGAATTGACATGAAAAAACATTATATCTATTTGTTACTGGCGTTAGCTAGCATATTTGTTTTGCCTGTATATTCAAGCAAAGCAGATATTATCGCCTCCCCTGAGTTTGTGAAGCAACATGATGACGAAGTGGCCAGGACGCCACAAGAACATAAAGCGGCAGCAGAACGGCATAGAAAAACGGCTGAATATCATAAAGGCATGGCAGCGCATCACGACTCGTTATCTATGGAACATATGAAGCATGGTCATCAAGATTTATCGACCCGCCATGCAAACATAGCCAAACATCATTCTGAGTTGGATAAGGAGCATACTGCAACGGCTCTTATTCATGATGATCATGCCGCCAAAGCGAATATGTCTAAATAGGAATTTAATTTACTCGAACCTTAGAAATGAAATAACTCACTTCAATTCAGGTTAGAAGTTTATTTCTATTGCTGGTATTCTGTTTTAGAATTTAATTAGACGAGAAATATTGAAAACAAGCGCATTTCGTAGTTTGAATTGAGCAGAGACTTGGAGGGCGCATGAGAAGAATATATTTTTTAGTGCCGAATATTGATATTGCTCACAAGGTGGTTAAGGAGCTTCATCATGAGGGTATAGATGATGGTCATATCCATGTTCTAGCGAAAAGAGACACGCCAATTGAAGGGCTTCCCGAAGAAGGGATCAGTATAAAAACCGATTTTATTTCCGCAATTGAGCGCGGTATCGCGTTAGCAGGCTGGTGAAAAA
>NZ_PPPU01000040.1 GCF_006483455.1 Methylomonas koyamae | reverse complement strand
TTTTGGGGCCGGCTCTCTATTGGCTGGCAGCCAACTGGCAAACCACGTTCTAAGGAAAGAAGGTGTGGCCAGCCCTCCGGCATAACCACCGATAGCTCTCGTGACGTGGCGTCTTTTTGCCGGCATCTGATGCCCCGCTACTGCGGCCAGGGGACAGCCGGCGCACAATGCTCGAGATACATTTTCCCCTTGGCGGCGTCGTTCGGAATATAAATCTGGTTCGCGGCGGCGGGCGGGTAATTCGAACCGTCGGCACATTGCACGCTTTGGCCCGGCCCGACCGCAATCCGGGTTCCGACCTTGATCTGGCAGACGCTGAGCCGGTCCGGCGCACTCCATTCCGGACAGATGGCTTCCAATTCGCGGTATTGTTCCAGACCGGCGACCGGCGCCGCAAACGTCCACCAATTGCCGTATTCGCTGTAGGGCCGGCCGCTGTCCCAGACCCGGTAAACGGTCAACGGCGCCGACACCATAAAGGCTTGGCCGGTGCACAATTTACCCTGACCGGGAGCGCCGTATGCTATTTCGACCAGCCTGTCGTCGGCGACCGGCTCCAGCCCCGCTGCCGGGGTTGCGACCTTGCCGATACAGCCGGTATCGGCCGATGTAAAGACCAAGGTGCCGTCGATCACGACCAGCTCGGCGCAACCGGCCAAACCAATTAAGAAAATACCGATAAGCCGGGTCCGGCCCAATCCGCCCATGTGTTCAGTCTCCCGTGGCCGCTGGCGGCCATTTCCGCGCAGACGCTTTGCCTGCAATCTCGTACCATAATAACCTGATCAACCGGATCCGCCGCCATTCATTCGCCCCATGACTCAGTTACAGCACCCAGCCCCGACATCGCCGCGCCTGTATCTTGCCGTGTTGGCCGCCATCTTCTGCGGAGCCTTGTTCGGCGCACTGGATGCCGACCATGCCGTGCTGCTCAAACCCATCGGCGACGCTTTTATTGGGTTAGTAAAAATGCTGATCGGGCCGGTGATTTTCTGCACCATCGTGCTTGGCATCGCCGGGGCCGAGGACATGAAAAAAGCCGGCCGCATCGGAATCAAAGCCTTGTTGTATTTTGAAATCGTCTCCACCTTCGCCCTCGGCGTGGGCCTGTTGCTCGCCAACCTGCTGAAACCGGGCGCCGGGTTTAACGCCGACCCGGCCACCTTAGATCCGCAAGCGGTAGCCGGCTTCGTCAAGCAGGCCTCCGAGCAACGGCTTGCCGATTTTCTGTTGCACATCATTCCGAAAACCTTCACCGACGCTTTCACCGGTTCCGGCGATTTGCTGCAAGTATTGTTGGTATCGACCCTGTTCGGCTTCGCCTTGCAGCGGATGGGCGCAGCCGGCCGCTCGGTGCAGCGCTTCGTCGAGGAAAGCGCACAGCTGTTTTTCGCGATGCTGAATCTGGTGATGAAACTGGCACCGCTCGGTGCCGGTGCCGCCATGGCGTTTACGGTCGGCAAATACGGGATTGCCGCGCTGAAACCGCTGGCAGCGTTGATGGGGTGTTTTTACCTGAGCTGCTTACTATTTATCGGTTTGGGATTGGGCAGTATTGCCGCACTCACCGGTTTCAATCTGTTCAAACTTTTAAGCTATCTCCGGGCGGAACTGCTAATCGTCCTCGGCACCTCGTCGTCGGAGTCGGCTTTGCCGCCGCTAATGCAGAAACTGGAGCGGCTGGGCTGCTCGCGTTCTGTGGTCGGTCTGGTGGTTCCGGCGGGTTATTCGTTCAATCTGGACGGTACCAACATTTATCTGACGATGGCGGCGCTGTTCATGGCCCAGGCCCTGAATATCGAGCTGCCGCTCGGCCAACAACTGAGCCTGTTACTGGTGGCGATGCTGACCAGCAAGGGTGCGTCCGGCGTCAGCGGCGCCGGCTTTATCACGCTGGCGGCGACGCTGAGCGTGGTGCCGGCGGTGCCGGTGGCCGCTTTGTCGTTGATACTCGGCATCGACCGTTTCATGTCCGAAGCCCGGGCCCTGACCAATTTGATCGGCAACGCCGTGGCGGCGATTGTCATCTCCCACTCCGAGCGCGAGCTGGACCGGGAAAGATTGCAAGCCGAATTGAACGCCGACCGCCGTCGCGCACAGCACTAAGCCCAAAGACTTAATTTGTTCAAGATTCCGCTGTTTTCATTGGCACCGAGTCTAGTGTATAAAGTGCAGAGCCCAAGACCGGTTCCGGATTGATTCCGGCATGCCGGGCGGCCGGGTTTCAGCAAGAGTTTCAGGCATCGGCTAACACAGCATCAATGCTAGAGCCACCGCTTACCGAACCGACCACCAAGTGAGCAGAATATGGAGCACGTGTCACCGACTGCAAACAAATCGTCCGATTTACCGGGAGGTTACAGGCAGCGCGGCAGCTTAAAAGACTTTCTACTGTTGTTTCTGCCGATCGCGGCTCTGATTGCGGTCGGAGCCTGGACCCTGGGCGAAGCGCGGGTGCACAGCGAGTTGACAATGTTGATGGCCGAGGAGCGTACTTATGTCGACTTAAGCCAGGGCCGACTGGACCAGGAATTAGCAGTGCCGATTCGGCATTTGCTGAGTCTGGCCGGCGAAAGGCCGGTACGCCAAGTCTACGAGGCTGGCGAAAATAGCGATTTTCAACCCATGGTGGAAGCCTTCCTGTCATTGATGTCGCGGAATCCCAGCTACGACAAAATCCGCTGGATCGACGAATCCGGCAGGGAAAAAGTCCGGATCAACAACGTCGACGGCCACCCCTACCCGGTTCCGCAACACGAACTTCAGAACAAGCAGCAGCGCTATTTCTTCCAGGAGTCGATTCGGCTCAACCGCGGAGCAATCTATATTTCGCCGTTGGACTTGAATGTGGACCGCGACCAGATTGAAGTCCCGTACAAGCCGACATTGCGGGTTGCCACCCATGTGTTTCAAGCCGACGGCAGCCCCGCGGGGATTTTGATGATCAACGTCGCCGCCCGCTCGATGTTGCAGGCTTTCGTCGCCAGCGCCGGCCCTGCCGCCGATCGGCTAATGCTGCTCAACGCCGACGGCTACTGGCTGAAAAGCCCCAATCCGGCCGACGAGTGGGGTTTCATGTTCCAGCGCGACCTGACGCTGGCCGCCAAAAATCCGGCCGCCTGGGCCGCAGTGTCGCAACAAAACCGCGGCCAAATCAGACTCGGCGATGGTTTGTGGACCTGGAGCACGGCCTCACCGGTACCGAACGGCGACGCCCCCTTGGCTCACAACATCCGCTGGACAATCGTTACGCATTTGCCGGAACGGACGCTGACCGAATTGGCACTTCGGGTATGGCCGGCCAAAATCAGCGGGGCGCTGGTGTTACTCGCGCTATTCGGGCTCGGCATCCACCGGCTGGTTCAGGCCAAATCCGCGCAAGCCAATGCCGAAAAAGACGCCGCACTGGCGCGAAGCGAGGCCGATTCGGCCTTGCGGCTGCATCAAGCTCAAGCCGGTTTCCGAATGCTGTTCGAAGCCAATACCAACGGTTTATTGGTAGTCGATGCCGAGGGCCGGATCGCCATGGGCAATCCCGCCTTCGAGGCCATGTTCGGCTACCGCCTGGCCGAGCTGCTGGGACAGCCGGTGGAAGTGCTGCTGGCCAACGCCGACCGTGCCGGCCACGCGTTAAAACGCGCGCAATATATGCGGGAGCCGTCCAGCCGGACGATGGGAGCCGGCCGCGATTTGTACGGCACCCGCAAAGACGGCAGCCAATTCGCCCTGGAAATCGGCCTAAGTCCGTTCTGGGACAATAAACAGTTCTTCGTGCTGGCGACCATCGTCGATATTTCTGAACGCAAGCGGACCCAGGACGAAATCCTGCGAATGAACGAAACACTGGAGCAACGTGTCGCCGAACGCACCGCCGAATTGCAGACCGCGCGGCGGGAAGCGGAACGTCTGGCCCACGTCAAAGGCAATTTCCTGGCCAATATGAGCCACGAAATCCGCACGCCGATGAACGCGATTCTCGGCATCGCTTATTTGTTGGAAAAAGCCCCGCTCGGAGCCGAGGAATTGGCACTGGTCAGAAAAATCCGCATGGCGGGACGGTCGCTGATGGGGATCATCAACGACATACTCGATTTTTCCAAAATCGAATCCGGCCGCCTGGAAATCGAGCGCACGCCGTTCCGGCTCAACGATGTGCTGGATAATGTCGCGACCTTGATGTCTTCGGTCGCGGCCAACGACGACGTCGAATTCATCATGGGGCCGGCCCCGGAGGGCATCGAATACCTGCTCGGCGATGCCTTGCGGCTGGAGCAAGTACTGGTCAACCTGACCGGCAACGCACTGAAATTCACCGCCCACGGCAGTGTCGCGCTGGCCGTCGCCCGCTGCAGCGTCCGCGGCAAGCCGGGCTTACGCTTCAGTGTCACCGACACCGGCAAGGGCATCGCCGCCGATAAACAAGCCGAAATATTTAACGCTTTTTCGCAAGAAGACACCTCCACCACCCGCCGGTTCGGCGGTACCGGCCTGGGCTTGTCGATCTGCCGTTGCCTGGTGCAAATGATGGGCGGCGAGATCGGCGTCAGCAGCGAGTTAGGTAAAGGCAGCGAGTTCTGGTTCGAAATTCCAACGACACCGGTAGATGCGCGGGATTACGCCCATCCGGCGCTGACCTTCCAAAACGTGTTGATTGCCGACGATCATCCGCTGGCCCGGGAAATGCTGGCAGCAACGGTACGCAGCCTGGGCTGGAACCCGGAGGTGGTCGCATCCGGCGCAGAAGCGGTAGAGCGCATCCGCAGCCGGGCTGCCGGCCACGGCAAACTGCCGGACATCCTGTTGCTGGACTGGCGGATGCCTGGTCTGGACGGCTTACAGGCCGGCAAAGCAATCAAGCAGATACTCGGTGGCGCACCGGAGGCGCCGTTGATCGTAATGGCCACCGCGCACGACCGCGAAGTCTTGAGCCACGAACCGGGCTCGGAATTGGCGGATGCGATTTTGAACAAACCGGTCACCGCATCGGCCCTGTACAACGCAATCAGCGAAGCCAGGCGTCATGTGCAAGGTAACCGCGGCCAGCGGCCGAGCGATACGGCCAGCCAGGGCCAACTCCGGGAGTTGCGGGTACTGGTGGTCGACGACAGCGAAATCAACCGCGATATGGCGAAGCGGATTCTGGAATCGGAAGCGGCCGAAGTGTTTTTGGCCGACGACGGTGTCGCGGCACTGGCTTGGCTGAAAGCCAACCCCGGTTGCGCCGATGTGGTACTGATGGACGTGCAGATGCCGGAGATGGACGGCCACGAAGCCACCCGCCGCATCCGCGAGCAGCTGGGATTAACCGCGCTGCCGGTGATCGCCCTAACGGCCGGCGCCTTTCAATCTCAAATCGAGGCCTCGCTGGCTGCCGGGATGAACGGTTTTATCGCCAAACCGTTCGACGTCGACAAGTTGATCGCCTACCTTCGGCAATATGCCTCACGACCGGCACAATCTTCACCGACTGAGACTGAGACTGGGCCTGATGTCCCGGCGGCCGATGCAGCGCCGGTTATCGATCTGCAAAAAGGTTTGCGGGCCTGGCGGGAACTGGACGTCTATAAAACCTATCTGGAAAAGTTTATCGCCAACCACGGCCGCGACGGCGATGCGATAGCCGAAGCAATCGCCGCCGGTGACGGCGAACAAGCCCGCGCGCTGGTTCACAAACTGAAAGGGTCGGCCGCCAATCTGGCTCTGGTAGCGATTTGGGAAGCCGCCGAACGTCTGGAACTCGCATTTCACCGGCAACTCGCCATCGGAGACTTGCCGCAAGTTTTGCAACGCGCCCTGGACCGCGGCCGCATCGCGATCTCCGGCCTGGTCGGCGATCCCGGCAGCGTTTCCAGCGAGTCGGACATTCACGGGGCCAACCCGACCGGCTCCCCCGACGAGAACGCTTGACTCTCTGATCCAAACCTTACTTGAGCAGACAACCCGCCAGAAACAGGCGTACAGCCGGCGTCACCCAGCGTTCGATTTCTGCGGCATCCGGGGTTGGTTCCAGGCCCAATTGCAGCCGCTGCAACCGCTCGCCGCGGACGGCACTGACGAACTGGTCGGCGAGAAAATCGGGGTCGATATCGGCAATCGCACCGGCTTGCTGGTGGCGGCGGAAAAACTGAGCCAGCGTCGCCAACGTCCGCCGCGGCCCCTGTTCGTAAAATTGGGTCGCCAATTCCGGAAATCGCGGCGACTCGCCGATCAGAATCGCCCGCATCCGCAATACGTCGGGACGGGTGATGCGAAACAAAAACTGGCAGGCAAAGCTTTGCAAAGCCTGTTCCGGCGGCGACTCGCCGCACAGACTCCCGATGAACTGGTCGCTGCAACGGCGGATCAACGCGCCGAACAAGCCGGCTTTGCCGCCGAATTGGCTGTAAACGGTCCGTAGCGAGACCCGCGCATCGCGGGCGATGGTTTCCATACTCAAATTGCCGTAGCCGTGTTCCAAAAAAAGCTGCAGCGCCGCGTCGAGTAATCTATCCCGGCTTTGTTGCTCGTCGCCCTTACACGGGCGGCCACATTTAACCATGCTGTCGTACTCATGAAATAAATTGACTTGCCAAACGATGATACCCTAGACTAAACGGTAATAGGTATTACCATTTCTAGTTGAGGCATTTCAGGGGAGAGGGCATGGCATTTATTTTGGAATCGGTAGCGGGAGTTTATCCGCGCATCCCCGCAACACAAGTAGGCCCGACCCGCTTTGCCAGACGAGGACTTGGTCTCAGCATCTTCGCATTCACTCTGCAATTGGCCGTATCCGGTTGCGGCGATTCCGGCGCGCCCGGCAACACCGCAGCCGCCATGCCGCCGGCCAACGTCAAAATTGCCCAACCCCTGAGCCGGGAAACCAGCGACTGGGACGAGTACACCGGCCGGATCGAAGCCGTCAATGCCGTCGATGTCCGCGCCCGGGTCGGCGGCTACCTGGAAAAGGTTAATTTCCATGCCGGCGATAAAGTCAAAAAAGGCGACCTGCTGTTTCTGATCGACCCCAAACCGTTGCAGGCGCAATTGAATTTCGCCAACGCCGAACTGGAACGGGCCAAAACCAAACGCGAACTGGCGAAAAACGATCTGGCCCGCGCCGAGAACCTGCTCAAAGCCAAAGCCATTTCCGCCGAAGAATACGACGCCCGCAGCAAAGGCCTGCGCGAAGCCGCCGCCGCCGTGGTTTCGGCCGAAGCCAGCGCCTACACCGCCAAACTCAATCTGGAATACACCGAAATCCGCGCCCCGATCGGCGGCCGGGTCGGCCGCGAATTGTTGACGGTCGGCAATCTGGTCAAAGCCGACGACACCCTATTAACACAACTGGTATCGACCGATCCGGTTTACGTCTACGTCGATGCCGACGAACAATCGGTGTTGAAATACCGGCGCCAGGCCAAGCAGGCAGGCAACGCCACCGCCGATCTGCACGGCGCGGCGGTCGAAGCGGCAGTGGCCGACGAGAACGGCTTTCCCCACCAGGGCAAACTGGACTACATCGCCCCACGCGCCGATGCCGCCACCGGCACCTTGACCCTGCGCGGCGTGTTTGCCAATCCCGACGAACTGCTCAGCCCCGGCTTCTTCGCCCGCCTGCGGCTGAAAGGTTCGGCGGTTTACCCTGCCCTGTTAGTGCCGGACCGCGCCATCGGTGCCGACCAGGCCCAGCGCTTCGTTTGGGTGGTCAACGCCAATAACCAGGCCGAATACCGGCCGGTCAAGCCCGCCGCCCGCATCGGCCAGTTAAGGGTGGTACGCGACGGCTTGAAAGCCGACGACTGGGTCGTGGTCGAAGGCCTGCAAAAACTGCGGCCCGGCGCCACGGTCGTTCCGGAAAAAACCGCGATCGACGGCCAGGGAGGCCAATAAACCATGGATAAATTCAGCCACTTTTTTATCGACCGGCCGATCTTCGCCTCGGTACTATCGATTGTGATCGTGCTGGTCGGCGGCCTGGCGCTGATCGGCCTGCCGATTGCCCAATATCCGGAAATCGCGCCGCCCACCGTCGTTGTCACCGCCACCTACCCCGGCGCCAACGCCAAAGTCGTGGCCGAAACGGTGGCAACGCCGGTCGAACAGGAAGTCAACGGCGTCGAGGACATGCTGTACATGTCGTCGCAATCGACCAATAGCGGCATCATGGCCTTGACCATCACCTTCAAACCCGGCACCAATCTAGACAAAGCCCAGGTGTTGGTACAAAACCGGGTGGCGCTGGCAGAACCGAAACTGCCGGAGGAAGTGCGCCGCCAAGGCTTGAGCGTAAAAAAACGCAGCCCGGACCTAAGCCTGGTTGTGAATCTGGTATCGCCGGATAAACGCTACGACAGCGTTTACATGAGCAACTACGCACTATTGCAGATCCGCGATACGCTGGCCCGGCTGCCCGGCGTCGGCGATATTCTGTTGTTCGGCGCCCGCGACTACAGCATGCGTTTGTGGCTGAACCCGGAAAAAGTCGCAGCCCGCAATCTGACCGCCGCCGAGGTGGTCAATGCCGTGCGCGAACAAAACGTGCAAGTCGCGGCCGGCGTGGTCGGTCAGCAACCGTCGCCGACCGCCGCCGAATACCAATATACGGTTAGCACGCTGGGTCGCTTGAGCGATCCGGAACAGTTCGGCGAAATCGTGATTAAACCCGGCGCCAACGGCCAGGTCACCAAACTCAAGGACGTGGCGCGGATCGAACTCGGCGCCAAGGACTACAACTCCGGCCTGTTCCTGGACGGTGAAGATACCGTCGGCCTGGCGATCTTCCAATTGCCCGGCTCCAACGCCATCGACACCAAAAAGGCCGTGGTCGAAGCGATGGAGAAACTGAAAACCCGCTTCCCGGAAGGTCTGGATTACGTGCTGGTCTACGACACCGTGGTGTTCGTTCAGCAATCGATCGACGCCGTGGTCAAGACCCTGTTCGAAGCGCTGGGTTTGGTGGTGTTGGTGGTGATCGTCTTCCTGCAAAACTGGCGGGCGGCGGTGATTCCGTTACTGGCGGTCCCGGTGTCGCTGATCGGCGCCTTTGCCGTGATGGCCGGCTTGGGTTTGTCGCTGAATACTTTGTCGTTATTCGGCTTGGTACTGGCGATCGGTATCGTGGTTGACGACGCCATCGTCGTCGTCGAAAACGTCGAACGCCATATTGCCGAAGGTATGCACGCCCGCGAAGCCACCCGGCTGGCGATGAGCGAAGTGGTCGGGCCGGTCGTTGCCACGGCCCTGGTGTTGGTCGCGGTATTCGTACCGACCGCCTTCATCACCGGCGTCTCCGGCGCGTTTTACAAACAGTTTGCCTTGACCATTGCCGTCTCGACGGTCATATCGGCCTTCAACTCGCTGACTTTGAGCCCGGCGCTGTGCGCGCTATTACTGGACCGCGCCCACGAAAACAAGGACGCTTTCACCAAACTGTTCGACAAGTTATTCGGCTGGTTTTTCGTCCGCTTCAACCGCTTCTTCGACCGTTTCAGCCTCGGCTATTCCAGACTGGTGGCGCGACTGATCCGGATGGTCGCCGTGGTTCTGGTTCTGTACGTAGGTTTGAACGGCCTGAATTTTCTGGCCTTCGAAAAAGTGCCGACCGGCTTCATTCCGGACCAGGATCAGGGCTATTTGATCTTGTACGCGCAATTGCCCGACGCCGCATCGCTGGCCCGCACCAAGGACGTGGTGCAACAAGCCAGTAAAATCGTGCTGGACACCGAAGGCGTCAGCCATATCAACGCCTACGCCGGCTGGTCGATTCTGAGCGGTGCCAACCAATCGAATGTCGCAACCATGTTTGCCCGGTTGGATTCGTTCGACAGCCGCGCTCAGCGCCCCGATCTGCATGCCTCGCAAGTCGTCAAAACCCTGAACCAGCGATTGGCCGCCATCCCCAACGCCCGCATCGCCGTGTTCACGCCACCGCCGATCCGCGGCATGAGTTCGGTCGGCGGTTTCAAATTGCAGGTGCAGGATCGCAATAACGCCGGCATCGACGAGTTGCAAAAAGTCACCGGCGAAATGATCGAAAAAGGCAACCAGCAACCGGGTTTGGTCGGCTTGTTCACCACCTTCCGCGCCGGCGTGCCGCAGTTGTTCGTCGACGTCGACCGCACTCAGGTCAAATCGATGAACCTGCCATTGAAAGACGTGTTCGACACCTTGCAGATTTATCTGGGCTCGTTGTACGTCAACGATTTCAACATCTTCGGCCGCACCTATCAGGTCACGGCCCAGGCCGATGCCGACTTTCGGATGCTGCCCGGCGACATCACCCAGCTCAAAACCAAAAACCTGAGCGGTGGCATGGTGCCGTTGGGCGCGGTCGCCGACGTCAAGGAAATCAGCGGTCCGGACAAAATCACCCGCTACAACATGTATACCGCCGCCGAAATCAACGGCAGCACCCTGCCCGGCGTCAGCTCCGGCGACGCCATCGAGAAAATGGGCCGGGTATTGCGCGACAACCTGCCGCCCGGTTTCGACTTCGAATGGACCGAGCTCAGCCTGCAACAGGTGTTGGCCGGCAACGTGGCGTTGCTGGTGTTCCCGCTCAGCGTGATCTTCGTGTTCCTGGCCCTGGCAGCGCAATACGAAAGCTGGGCCCTGCCGTTCGCGGTAATTCTGATCGTGCCGATGTGCATTTTGTCGTCGATGACCGGAGTCTGGATCGGCGGCATGGACAACAACATCTTCACCCAGATCGGCTTCATCGTCTTGGTAGGCCTGGCCAGCAAGAACGCGATTCTGATCGTCGAGTTCGCCAAACATCGCCAGGAATCGGGCTTGAGCCGCTTCGATGCGGCAGTCGAGGCGGCACGGATTCGGTTACGGCCGATTTTGATGACCTCGTTTGCTTTTGTGATGGGCGTGTTTCCGTTAGTGATCGCCAAGGGTGCCGGCGCCGAATCCCGGCACTTGCTGGGCACGGCGGTATTCAGCGGCATGATCGGCGTGACGATTTTCGGTTTGCTGCTGACGCCGGTGTTTTTCGTCGCGGTCCAAGGGCTGGCCAGCAAACTGCGTCGCAATGCCAAGGTGCAACAGGCCGGCGCGGAGTCAATGCCATGAATCTTAATTTGAAGCTTCGCCCGTTGGCTCAGGCCATGGTTGCAACCGGTCTGCTGGCCGGCTGCGCGGTCGGCCCGGATTACCAAACGCCGGCCACCGCCGATTTGCCCGGCCAATTCGTCAACGCCCCTGCCCCGCTGTTTGCGGCGGACAGCAGCGAGGTGGCCTGGTGGAAGTTGTTCAATGACGGCTTGCTGGAACAGCTGGTCGAGCAAAGCCTGAACCACAATCGCGATTTGCAAGCCGCCAAAGCCAATCTGGCCGAGGCCAGGGCCTTGTATCTGGAATCCGGCCTGAGCCTGCTGCCGACCGTTACCTCGCGCGCCAGCTACAACGAACAGAAACGTAGCGCCGGGTCTTTGAATAACCGGGCTTTCGTACCGCGCGAGTTGAAACTCTACAGCATGGGCTTTGACGCCTCGTGGGAATTGGATTTCTTCGGCCGGGTCCGGCGCGGCGTCGAAGCTGCCGACGACCAGGTCGCCGCCGAGGAGGCCAGTTTACGCGATGTCGAGGTCAGCCTGATCGGCGAAGTCGCCCGCAATTACTTTGCGTTGCGCGGCCTGCAAAACCAGTTGGCCGTGGCGAAACGTAATGCCGACAATCAAGCGCAAACCCTCGAAATCACTCAGGTTAAATTCGACAACGGCCGCGGCACCGAACTGGACACGTCGCGGGCCGAGGCGCAATTGCAAAGCACCCGGGCCGGCATCCCGCCGCTGGAAAATGCCATCGCCCAGGCCATCCACCGCTTGAGCGTGTTGAGCGGGCAGATGCCGGATGCCTTGGTTACTAGGTTAAGCACCGAACAAGCATTACCCAAAGCGCCGGAAACGATCCGGATCGGCGATCCGGCGCAACTGCTGCGGCGGCGGCCGGACATTCGCATGGCCGAGCGCCAACTGGCCGCAGCGACCGCACAAATCGGCGTCGCCACTGCCGACCTGTTTCCGCGCGTAACTTTCGTCGGCAGCATTGCTCTGGAAGGCAACACCTTGACCCATTTGGTCGCGCCGGGCGGCGATGCCTATTCGATCGGTCCCCGTATTACTTGGGCGGCGTTCGATCTGGGCCGGGTTTATGCCCGAATCAAAGCAGCCGACGCCCGCGCCGAAGCCACTCTGGCGCAGTACGAGCAAACCGTGCTGAACGCGCTGGAAGAAACCGAAAACAGCCTGGTGGCTTATCGCCAGGAATTGAGCCGGCGAGCGGATTTAAGCAAAGCCGCGGCCGCCAGCGCCAAGGCCCGCGAGCTGGCGCAATTGCGCTATCAGGAAGGCATCAGCGATTTTCTGACGGTACTGGATGCCGAGCAGCGGCTGCTGCAAGACCAAAGCCAGTTGGCACAAAGCGAAACCGCCGCGGCGACGGCGCTGGCCGCAGTCTACAAGGCGCTGGGTGGCGGTTGGGAAGCCGTTGCCGAGCCTGCCGCCGACTAGATCCTTTCAGCACGGGCTCCAATATCTCGGAGCCCGTCGCCTAATCTGCCTCTAAACCGCAGCTTGTGCTGGTGCGGCCCCAGCCATGGCCTTGGCGAAATGGGGGCAGAACGGCTTTCGTTCGCGGTCAACAAATCCGACACAATTGACTGTTGACCCGGCGCCTGTTTCACGGGCACCCATTCCGGCCAGGCCGCTTCGCATCGCTCGACCGGGTCGGCTTGCAGCTGCCGTTATCGATTCTCCAATAAAATTCAAGCAGTTCCGCACAAAAAATAGAATCTTGCGCATCTCCGATCTTTCACTACAGTTATCCTTATTTCTTCACCACCACTGCTCAGCTAGAAGTATTCGTTTTCCTGGCATTTCATGAAAAAAACTCTTCCGTCTTTATTTCGGATCGCGACTGCGATTTTGGTTTGGCTACCGGGCAGCCCGCATGCGGATGCCGACCTGACCGATCTGAACTTGGAAGAACTGATGGCGGTAAAAATTACTTCGGTGGCAAAAAAAGTCCAGTCCTTGCAGGATTCGGCCGCCGCGGTATTCGTGATCAGCAACGAAGACATCAAACGCTCCGGCGCCACCAGCATTCCGGACGCCTTGCGCTTAGCGCCCGGCATCGACGTCGGTCGGATCGACTCCAACAAATGGGCGGTCAGTTCGCGCGGCTTCAACGGCCGCTTTGCCAATAAACTGCTGGTGCTGATCGACGGCAGGAACCTGTATACGCCAGCATTTGCCGGCGTGTATTGGGAACTGCAAGATGTGATGTTGGAAGACGTCGAGCGCATCGAAGTGGTCCGCGGTTCCGGCGCCGCGTTGTGGGGCGCCAACGCCGTCAATGGGGTAATCAATATCATCACCAGACACAGTGCCGACACCCAGGGCGGACTCGTCAACGCCGGCGGCGGTACCGAAGAAAGAGCATTCGGTGCATTTCGCTACGGTACCCGGCTAAACGATACGACTACCGCCCGTGCCTATCTGAAGGGGTTTGAGCGCGACGCATTGGCGCGGGCCAACGGTAGCAGTGCCGGAGATTATTGGAGCAAGATGCAGGGCGGCTTCCGCCTCGATTCCGAGGTGTCGGACGCGGATTCGCTAACCGTACAAGGCGACATGTACTCCGCCGACTTAAACCAACAACTCTCGCTCGCTACGCTAACCGCGCCCTATCGACAAGTGGTCGGCGACCGGGCCATGGCCAGCGGCGGCAATATCGTCAGCCGCTGGCAACATGATTTCTCGGATACCTCAAACACGACACTGCAGTTGTATCTCGATTCCTACAACCGGCGCGAAGGCTTCATCGACGAGGAACGCCACACCACCGATCTGGATTTTCAACACCATTTCGCGCTGAACGCGTGGAATGACATTATCTGGGGCTTAGGATTCCGTTACTCGTCTTCCGACGTAACGGATATCCGTCCAGATCTGATCTCCTTCAGGCCTACCGACCGCGATAACAGCTATTACAGTGGTTTTTTGCAAGACCAACTGACGCTAATCGACGACACCCTATGGTTGACCCTGGGGTCCAAACTGGAACATAACGATTTTACCGGCTTCGAACTTCAGCCCACCGCACGCTTGATGTGGGCTCCCCACCCGCACCACCGCTTGTGGGGAGCTATCTCCCGCGGGGTGCGGATTCCGTCGCGGGTCGACGCCGATATGAGTCTGGTCGGTCAAATCCTGCCGCCGTTTAGCGGCCAGAACGTCACGCCGTTTCCGCTGGAGCTTGCGGTGATGGGCTCGGAGACTTACAAGGCCGAACAAGTGCTGGCTTACGAAATCGGTTACCGCTTCAGCCCGAATCCGGCCTTCTCGATAGACGTCGCCGGCTTTTACAACAACTACAGCACCCTGCGCTCATTCCAACCCGGCGCAATCGATACTTCGCAATTGCCGGCTGCTCTAAGCCAGCCGTTTTACATTAACAATGGCAACGCCGGTCGCACCTACGGCATCGAAACCTCGGCGGTCATGAAAATGCTGGACTGGTGGCGCTGGGACATCAGTTACAGCGCACTGCAAACCGAACTCAGCAGCAACGCCTACTACCAGGAAGCGGTCTCGCCGCAACATAAAATCTCGTTGCGGGCGAGTGTGAATCCGACATCCAACCTTACGCTGGACGCCTGGCTGCGTTACGTCGATAACGCCAGCGCCTTCACGCTGACAGGCCCCGCCCATATCCGCTCCTACACCACACTGGATCTGCGGCTGGGCTGGAAGTTGAGCCGCGGCGTCGAACTCGCACTAGTTGGACAAAACCTGCTGGACAACCGCCATCTGGAGTACATCCAGGAAACTTTCACCCAGGCTACCGAAGTTCAACGCGGAGTTTACGGCAAAATTACCTGGGAGTTTTAGCCTCGGCCGCGTCGTTTAGGCCCATACCTAAAAACTCGATTCCGGTTCGGCTGCGCGGTCATTTACAGTCTGGGCGGCTGCAGATACGGCAAGCACCGCGTTTAACTCACGTTCGATCTTTCCTGCCACTTGTCTGACACAACACTGCGGCTCGCCATTGCCGCTAGCTGAAGGGGCGTTCCCGGCAATCTCGGTTAGAATGGCGGCTTTTCGATTCGGGAGTCAGCGGTGATGGACGAATTCTATAGCCCGCAACAACGGGAACTGCAAACGCAACACGATACCGTCCGCTTGGCGGACCGCTTACAGCAAATCATCGTAGAACAGCACATCAACGAGCAACACCAGGCTTTCATCGAAAGCCGCGACTTTTTCTTTCTGACCACGATCGACCACCGCGGTTATCCGACCTGTTCCTATAAAGGCGGCCATCCCGGCTTGGTCAGAGTGATCGGTCCGCAGGAATTGGCGTTTCCGAACTACGACGGTAACGGCATGTTTTTATCGCTGGGCAATATCAACGGCAACCCGAAAATCGGCCTGTTGTTCATCGATTTCGAAACGCCGCATCGGCTTCGGCTCCATGGCGACGCCCGTATTCAGGCCGACGATCCGCTGCTGGCCGACTATGCTGGTGCGGAATCGATCGTACGGGTGGCGCTCAGCGAGATTTTTATCAACTGTCCGCGTTACATTCACAAAATGAGCCGCGTCGCCAGTTCCCAATACGTGCCGGAAGCCGGAAAAGATACGCCGCAGCCGCAGTGGAAACGGATCGACGCCGTGCAGGACGTGTTGCCGGCCTGCGATAAACAAATCGCCGAGAACCTAGGCGGTACTATTACGCCGGAACAGTACGGGGAGATGGTGCACCGCGGCGAAGGGTAAGCTTTGATCGCGCGCCAGACCACGCTTTCGAATAGAGTAACTGCTAAAAAACCTTAACTGACTCACTTCAAATTGGAGAACCAAATGAGCGAAAGAATCGTTATGCGTACCGGCGAAGCCTTGGTCGCCGGCGGCCCGGCCGGTACCGCTGCCGAGCCGGAAATCATCATCGGCGAGTTGGACGGGCCGGTCGGCACCGCAATTGCCACCTTGACCGGCGACCAGGTCCAGGGCCATAGCCGGGTGTTCGCGATTTTGAATACCGATATCCAAGTGCGGCCGGTGACGTTGATGGTGAGCAAGGTCACGGTCAAGAACAGCCGCTATACCAATATTTTGATGGGTACGGTGCAGGCGGCAATCGCCAATGGCGTGTTGGACGCGGTGCGCGCCGGCGACATCCCGAAAGAAAAAGCCAACGACCTCGGCATCATTTGCTCGGTATGGCTGAACCCGAGCGTGATCAAGGATGACAAACTCGACCACCGCATTCTGTTCGACATTCACCGTCAAGCCATGGCCAAAGCCATCCATAAAGCCATGACCAACACCCCGGACATCGATTGGCTGCTGGAAAACCAGGAAAAAATCGTCCACAAGTACTTTCAAATGGGTCTGGACGGCAAGATTTAAGCGCTCGCCGCCCCGCCACGCACTAATAGCGGATCAATATTAATTTGACAGACCGGCAAAATCCGCCTAAAAAGACAAACTGATTTCGATTCGAAATCGGTTTGTCTTGTCTACAGGGGAGATTTTGCTATGAATACGCGCCTTTCACTGTCCGCCGCCGGACTGTTCCTGACTCTTTTCGCTTCCGCCCAAGCCGCCGAACACAGCGTGGCTTATCCGGAAGGCTACCGCACCTGGCTGCATGCCAAAACCATGCTGATCCAGCCCGGCCATGCCTTGGAAAACCCGTTTCAAGGCCTGCACCACGTCTATGCCAATAAAAAAGCCGAAAGCGGATTGAAATCCGGTAAATATCAAGACGGTTCGGTGTTGGTATTCGATCTGTTGCAATACCAGGAACAGGATAAAACCATTCAGGAAGGCGAGCGCAAACTACTGGGTGTGATGCAGAAAGATTCGAAAAAATATGCCGCGACCGGCGGCTGGGGCTTCGAGGGCTTTGCCGGCAACAGCAAGACCGAACGCCTGGTCAAGGATAGCGGAACGAGTTGCTTTGCCTGCCACGCCTCCGAACAAAAAACCGACTACGTGTTTTCTCAATACCGGCCCTGATCCGGATTTTCCGGCCGTCGGGCAGGCGCCGATTGCCGGCGCCTCTATCGCTCGATTTATTTGGCCGGCGCTTGATCCAGCAAACGAATACCGTCCGCCTCGATCAATATCCGCCGCTGCTTGTACAAACCGCCGATGGCCTGTTTGAACACCTTTTTGCTGACGGCAAAGGTGTCGTAGATCAGCTCCGGATCGCTTTTGTCGGTCAACGCCACATAGCCGCCGCGTCGGGCCAGGATATCCAGTATCTTCGCCGAGGTCGCGTCCACTTTCTGCCCGTACTTTTCCTGACTGAGGATTAAATCCAGTTTGTGGTCCGGGCGGATCTTCTTGATGTAGCCGGTCAATTTCTGGCCTTTTTTCAGCGGCTGGAACACTTCGTTTTTATACAACACCCCCCAGTATTGGTGGTCTACCACCGCTTTGAAACCCAGCTCGGTATGCTCGGCGATTACCAATTGCACGGCCTGGCCTTCCTTGTAGTAAAACGCCTGATCCTGAATGAAATCGTCCAACACCATCGACGCGGCGATACGGTTGTCCTCGTCCAGAAACAAGCGGACCAGATAGGAACGGCCTTCGATGACCTTGCCTTTTTGTTCGCTGAACGGCAACAGCAGATCTTTGGGCAAGCCCCAATCCAAAAATGCCCCGGCATGGCTCAGCGAGACGCACTTTAACCAAGCCACCTCGCCGGCTTGCACCAGCGGCATTTGCAAGGTCGCCAAAGTTTCGCCTTTGCCGTCGACATAAACAAACGCATCGACTTTTGCACCGACCGCCAATTCCGTAACGGGCGGTTTATCGGCCAACGCGATCTCTCCCAATTCGCCGCCGTCCAAATAATATTGGTTATCGCGCCGGCTAAGCACGGTTAACGCATTAACTTTACCTAATTCGATCATGGGATTCCGGGAGATTGAGACGAGACCGGCCGCATGGCACCGGCGTTGGAAAACTAGTGAAGCCGCATTATACAGGCAATCGCGCCGGGGCTGACCGCGACTTACGCTGCGATAAATCGGCAACAATTGACGCAGCTCAATCGATTTAGCGCTACGACCGACTATAATGGCCGGTTTTTTCAGCACTTTACGGCGCTCGAAACCGAGTGCAAGCTCACACCATGACTTTATTACTCAAATACCTGTCCTCCTGCTGGTTTCTGAATAATCCGGCGGACTTAGTCCCGCCCAATTCCTTTATGTGGAAAAACGTGGCGTTCTATTTAATGTCCGGCATCATCGTCGAAAGTTTGATTGCCGATCCGGCCGACGGCACTCTGGAAGTATTAGGCCGCACTATTATGGCTTTCAGTTCCGTGGCGGTATTGCTGCTGACCGAAAGAAAATGGAGTCTGTTCAGCCAGTTGTACACGTCGATTTTCGTCTGCGAAAACTTCATCATGACCCTGGCCATCGCCGCCGAAGGCCTGGACTACTGGCTGGTGTTGAAACACCATCCCTACCGCGAGGAAATCGGCATTGGCATCGCGGTATTTCTGGTGGTTTGGTATATCAGTATCGTCAGTTACATCTTCCGCGGTTTTTTCAAATACACCACGAGTGTCAGCCTGATTTACGCATTCAGTTACTTCATCCTGACTTACGGCATTCCAATGCTGTTGATGGATATATGAGCTTGACACTAGCGGCCACTCTTGGTGTAAGGTGAGAGGATTGCTAAATTCAAACCTACCCAAGGAAATTTCAAATGACCTCTCGAGCCGGCAGTATTGCTGTATTAACCACTCTGTTCTTATTGTCCGGCAACATTCGGGCGGCGACGATCCAAGTCAATTTCAGTGGACATTTGACAGATATTTTCACGCCCATCAATCCCTCACAACCCGGCTCAACTCCTCAACAACCCAACACAGGCGGTTTTTTTACGGCAAATTCTCCGGTATCTTACCAGTTGATTTTTAAGGAAACGCTAGCAAGCACCGGATTATCAGCGGAATCGTTCTATTACTCTATTACCGGTTTCTCGGGGAGCATCGGGAGCTACACTTTTGCCGGGACCAGCGGCACAGTGACGATAGCCAACGATAGAAGCCATTTTTTCGACCCCAGCCACACTTTCGACTCGCTGGCAGTCGAACACGCAAACCGCGCCTTCCAATCAAACCCAGCAATCAACCGCTCTGATTTTGTATCGGACAGTGGACCTATCGGCAATTCATCTATCATGTCGTTCGCATTCGACGTCGGCGTCGGCGGCCCTACGTCCTTTTTGGACTCCACCGACTTAACGATCTCGCCGTTTCAACATACCGACTTCTTGAATTTGTCGCGATTTGGTGTGTTATTTCAAGACTTTGCCGCTTTCGGCAAATTCGATGCGATTTCGGTGACGCAGATTAGTTCAGTACCATTACCGGCTTCGTTTTGGTTATTCGGCTGCTCTTTTATGGGTTTAGTGAGAATCAGAGGGCGACAGATTTCCGGCCGTTAACCAAATCCTACGATCAAGCTATTCGGAAGAACTTCGGCCCATTCCGAATAGCCCTCACCGATTGTCAAACCGAAACCGCTTAAACTTCGGCCAAATTCCCCTTATCTTCCAGCCAACTTTTGCGGTCGCCGGCTCTTTTCTTCGCCAGCAACAAATCCATCTGCTGAAACGCCTCGGCGTGGTCCGGCACCGTCAACTGCACCAGCCGGCGCGTATCCGGGTTCATCGTGGTTTCGCGCAGTTGCGACGGATTCATTTCGCCCAAGCCTTTGAAGCGTTGAATATTGACCTTGCCGCTGAGTTTTTCGGCTTCGATCCGCGCCAGCACACCCAAACGTTCCGATTCGTCCAAGGCGTAAAACACCTTTTTGCCGACGTCGATCCGGTACAGCGGCGGCATCGCCACGAACACGTGGCCGGCTTCGACCAAGGCCTTGAAGTGTTTATAAAACAAGGCGCAAATCAAGGTGGCGATGTGGTTGCCGTCGGAATCGGCATCGGCCAGGATGCAGACCTTGCCGTAACGCAGGTTTTGCAAATCGTCGCTATCGGGCTCAATGCCCAGCGCCACGGCGATGTCGTGCACCTCTTGCGAGGCCATGACCTCGCCGGAATCGACCTCCCAGGTGTTCAAAATTTTGCCTCTAAGTGGCATGATGGCCTGGAACTCGCGGTCTCGGGCTTGTTTGGCGGAACCGCCGGCCGAATCGCCCTCGACCAGGAACAGTTCGGTACGGCTGAGATCCTGTCCTGAGCAATCGGCCAGTTTGCCGGGCAAAGCCGGCCCGGTAGTAATCTTTTTACGGACGATTTTCTTGGCCGAACGCAAGCGTTTTTGGGCGCTGGCGAGGATGATCTCGGCGATTTTCTCGCCTTCCTGCGGATGCTGGTTCAGCCACAGGCTGAAGGTATCCTTGGCCACGCCGGAGACGAAAGTCACGCATTCGCGCGAACTCAAACGCTCCTTGGTTTGCCCCGAGAATTGCGGATCTTCCAGTTTCACCGACAGCACGAAATGGCAGTTTTCCCAGACGTCTTCCGGCGCGATCTTGACACCGCGCGGCAGCAGATTGCGAAAATCCAGAAACTCGCGAATCGCTTCGGTCAAACCGGCGCGCAGGCCGTTGACGTGGGTACCGCCCTGCGCGGTCGGCACCAGATTGACGTAACTTTCCGCCACCGCCTCCGACAGACTGTCGGGAGTCCAGACGATGCCCCATTCCACCGCCTCGTTGCTGGCGGCCATATTGGCCATGAACGGCGGCTGCGGAAAAATTTCGGCGTCGCCGACCCGGTCCAGCAGATATTCTTGTAAGCCGTTCTGGTAACACCATTCCAGCCGCTCGTCGCTGAGTTCGGACAGCAGCACGATTTTCAGGCCCGGACACAAAACGGCCTTGGCGCGCAATACGTGCTTGAGTTTGCTGACGGAAACCCGGTTGGAATCGAAATATTTGGCGGCCGGCCAAAAATGCACGCTGGTACCGGTGTTGTTTTTGCCGACATTGCCGGTTTGCTGCAATTCACCGACCTTGTCGCCGCCGGCAAATTCCATTTGGTAAACGCCGCCGCCGCGCTTGATCTCGACCAATAGCTTTTCGGACAGGGCATTGACCACCGACACGCCAACGCCGTGCAAACCGCCGGAGAACTGGTAGTTCTTGTTGGAAAATTTACCGCCGGCGTGGAGTTGAGTCAGGATCACTTCGACGCCGGGAATGCCTTGTTCCGGATGCATATCGACCGGCATGCCGCGGCCGTCGTCGACGACCTTGACCGAGCCGTCTTTAAACAAGGTTACTTCAATGTTTTTTGCGTATCCGGCCAGCGCTTCGTCGACGCTGTTATCGACCACTTCCTGCACCAGATGGTTGGGCCGAGTGGTATCGGTATACATGCCGGGGCGCTTGCGTACCGGGTCCAGGCCGCTCAGCACCTCGATCGCGGCGGCGTTATATTCTTGGGTCATGGTGTGTTTTAGAAGGTAGTCAGCCAGTGTCGGCGGACCATTATATGTCAACCTACCCGCGCAAACTCGGCCAAGGGCAAATGTCCGCGGCCGTAACCGCAGGTTCGGGACCGCCGGGACTCATGCCGAGCCAAGTCCCGCTAGTTCCGGATCAAATTGCCGGTCTTTGAAGGGGGAAGGAAAGGCCCGACGAAAAGCCGGACGAACGACATTTCGCAGGGCCCGTTTGCTTTTTCGGATGCCAGCCAACCATCTTGGCGGCCACCACGGTTTAGATCAGCGCAGGCGTTGCACTTGGTCGGCGGCGAATACGATGGTTTCTCTGCCGGGGGTCGTGTCGTTGAAATCGATCGATGCCGGCCAAACCCGGCTAAAGCTCCATTCCGCGATGGGCATCATCGTCTGGTCATAGGCAATCAAAGTCGCATCGACCCGCGACCGGGCCGACCGTCCACTGGCAACTTGTTGCCGCCAGTTCCACAAATCCATCGACTTGGTCAAGCCTCTGCTACAGGTAAGATTTTTGACCTGCAGACGCCCTGGAAACTTAGCAGTGCTCTCTTCGCGCGGATTAACCCTGGTTTGCTCCACTTCGTTCTGCGACCCCATGCCTTTGCAATCGGTGAAATAGGCGGAAATACCGCCGGCGCTAAATTCGTAATGGACCGACAGGCCCGAATTGTTGACAACATCCTCAGTGGCAGCAGCACTGGCTGACGAGGCCATCACGGCACCTAAGACAACACTTATAAAACGGCTAGCTGTTTTCATGACATATCCTCAAAAGGTTAGATAATTTGGTTTGGAAGAGAGCCGCCGATACGACAGTTAAAAAATCTGCCGTCACAATCGATGGACTTCAATTTGTATTGGCAAGGGCGATGCCATGTTTGGCAAACCGAGACCAACAAAAACCAACCCATTGAATACACGCAATTATTTACAAAAACCGCCCAGGAAACATCAGCCCTCCATAACGCCTGCTGACCACGACATATCGCTTTTAAACGAAATATCGTACGAAATTCGAAAGCTCAATTACCCCGGCTCCAATCGCAGGTATCTTTTCGGCATCGCCCCGGACTATTGCGACAGGGCAACAAAACCAATGCGTTCGTGATTGCACTGTTGCGCTAGATAGGTCGCCTAAGGCAGTGGACAAGCAGGCCCGCCGCCAATTGGCAACTGGTGGACTCGGTCGAGAGCGGGTCCTCAATCTCGGCTGCCGATGGCGGAACGCGGCAATCTCAATCCGGACTCAACCGCTCGGCAAAACATACTATAATGCTCGGTCATTTTTTCGAGCATAGCCGCGCAAACCATGTCGAGACGCAAAAACGCTGCCCAATTTGAAGAGGCCATGGCCGAACTGGAAAAGTTGGTCGAACAGATGGAGCGCGGCGACATCACGCTGGAAGAATCGTTGAAATTCTTCGAACGCGGCGTCGGTTTAACCCGGACCTGCCAGCAAGCTTTGCAGGAAGCCGAACAGAAAGTACAGATTTTATTAGAGAAAAACGGCCAGCAAACTTTGGAGCCATTCACCGATGAGTAAGTTGAAAGAATATTTAGTCGCCTGCCAGAACCGCGTCGAACGCGCGTTGGACGCCCGCTTACCCGGCGACAACATTTTGCCGCAGACGCTGCATGCCGCGATGCGGTATAGCGTTTTAGACGGCGGCAAGCGCACCCGGCCGTTGCTGACCTACGCCACCGGCGTGGCCGTGGGTTTGAGCGAAGAAGAATTGGACGCCCAGGCCTGTGCGGTGGAATTCATCCACGTTTACTCCCTGATCCACGACGACTTGCCGGCGATGGACAACGACGACCTGCGCCGCGGCAAGCCGACCTGCCATAAGGCATTCGACGAAGCCACGGCGATCCTGGCCGGCGACGCCCTGCAGGCACTGGCTTTCGACGTGTTGGCCAACGACGCCGCCATCAAGGTCGGCGCGGAAGCCAGAGTCAAGATGATCGCGGCATTGACCCGCGCCAGCGGTTCGCAAGGCATGGTCGGCGGCCAAGCCATCGATTTGGGCTCGGTCGGACGAAAACTGACTTTGCCAGAACTGGAAAACATGCACATCCACAAAACCGGTGCCTTGATCCGGGCCAGCGTCAACTTAGCGGCACTATCCAAACCGGGCCTGGATGCCGACGCCGCCAAAAAACTGGACCATTACGCCAAATGCATCGGCTTATCGTTTCAAGTCAAAGACGACATTCTCGACATTGAAGCCGACACGGCAACGCTGGGTAAAACGCAGGGCAAGGACGTGGATAACGACAAGCCGACCTACCCGGCTTTATTGGGTCTGGCCGGAGCAAAAGAAAAAGCCCAGGCACTGCACGAGCAAGCGGTGGCCAGTTTGGCCGATTTCGGTCCGGAAGCCGACCTGTTAAGGGAACTATCCCTGTACATCATCGAGCGCACCCACTAGACCCCTGCTTTTCTCACCGCCCTGCGGCCCCAAGGAAATAATAACAACATGACAGCTTCCGGAAACTTCCCGCTACTCGACACCATCGCCGGCCCGACCGACATTCGCGCCCTGAAGAAAGAGCAACTGCCGCAGTTGGCCGATGAGGTGCGTTCGTATTTGACGCACACGGTCA
>NZ_PPPU01000039.1 GCF_006483455.1 Methylomonas koyamae | reverse complement strand
TGCCGGGCTTGTATTTGCCGGGCTGGGCAGGGCAAATACAAGCCCGGCAGAAACGCCACCAACACGATCAACACTGACAGCGTGACCGGCAAGGCCACGGCGCGCACGCCGTTGACCGCGGCTTGCAGCGGGGTTTCGCCGCCTTCGAGCTGGCGGCTGTGCACGCTTTCGCCGATGATGATCGCATCGTCCACCAGCACGCCCATCGCCAGCAAAAAGCCGAACAAGGACAGCATGTTCAGCGAAATATCCAGCGCCGGCATCAGCCAGAACGCGCCCAGCACCGAAGTAAAAATGCCGACGCCGGCCCACAGCGCCACCCGTACCCTCAGGAACAGCGTCAACACCAGACACACCAGCAAAAAGCCGCTCAAGCCGTCTTCGAGCAAGGTGCCGATGCGTTCGTCGTAGGCCTGGGAATCGTCCCACCAGGTAATCAAACGCAAACCTTCCGGCAGGCCGGCGCGCATGGCCGCAATTTCCGATTTGACTTTGCGCGCCACCGCCACGCTGTCGCGTTCGGTATGCACCTCCCAGCCTTGCGCGGTTTCGCCGTTGTGGCGCCAGTCGTACAGGCGCTCCTCCAGGCCGTCGCGGATCGTGGCGATTTGGTCCAGCCGCAGCCGATTGCCGTCCGGCAAAGTCTTAACGACCAGCGCGCCGACCGCGTCGGCATCCTTGGCCCGGCCGGCCACCCGCAACAATAATTCGCCGTCGGGATTGCGCACCAGACCGCCGGGCAGATCGACCGACGCCGCCCGCACGGCCTGGGTTACCTCGTCCAGCGTCAGCTGGTACTTGCGCATTTGTTCCGGCGCGACTTCGATACCGATCTCGTAATTGCGTTCGCCGTAATTGCGCACCCGGCTGACGCCCGGTATCGTCGACAATTGCTGCTGAATCCGGTCGCCGAATTGCTGCAGCTTAAAGGCGTCGGTAGCGCCGTGCAGCGCCACCCAGATCACGCCGTCATCGTCCTTGCGGTCGGCCGGCAGCACGTCGATTTGTTCCAGTTGCTTGGGCAGGCGCGGAATCGCTTGAACCCTGGCTCGCAGCAAGGCCATCATTTGTTCTCGGTCCCGGTCGGGGCGGATTTCGACCGAGACCAGGCAGGTGTCGCCCTGGATTTCGCCGTGCAAATGCTTGATGCCTGGCAAGTCCTGAATCGCTTCTTCGATTGGGATGCACACCGCCTCCTCGACTTCGGACGGCCCGGCGCCGGGGAAGACGGCGGTAATTTCGATCTGATGCGGACTGAAGCGCGGAAACACTTCCTTGTCGACGTCCAACATGCCGATCACGCCCCCGGCCAGGATCAGCAACATCAATAAATTGGCCGCGACCGGATTGCCGGCAAACCAGGCTAAGACCCCGCCCAGGCGGGCCGCGCCGGGCGCGCTGCTCATGGTTGGCTTGGCGCCGCTTCGACCCGCATGCCGGCCACCGGCAGCGGCAGGTCCGAAACCACCACCCGGTCGCCGGCCTGCAAACCGGACTTGACCACGACCCGGTCCGGCTCGCTGCGCAGGATCTCGACGTCGCGGAACACCAAGCGCTGCTCGGCATCGACCAGTTTGACCTGCTGCAGATTATTCAACGCGCTACGCGGCAAGGCATACAGCCCGGCGCGGGCTACACCCTCGATTTCGGCTTGGACGAACAAGCCGCTCAACAACGGCGCGGCGCCGTCGCGGCTGTGATCGGGTTGCTCGACTTGGGCGACCAGAAACAACTGGCCGCTGCTGCTGTCCAGCTCGGCTTCGCTGCGGACGATGCGCCCGCGCCAAGTTTGCGGCTGGCCGGCCACCTCCGCGCTCAAGGTCACCGCCGGCCAATGCGCCGCGCGGCCGGCTTGGCCCAGCGGCAAATCCAGAAAGGCCAATTCATTGATGCCGACCGGTAGCCGAATTTCGGCGATGTCGTTGGCGTAAATCCTGGCGATCGTCGCGCCGGCCGGCAAAAACTGGCCGCGGCCGACTTGCTTGCTCAACACCCGGCCGGAAAACGGCGCCCGGATCTCGCAGCGGCTGCGGTCGAGTTTGGCCTTGGCCAGATCGGCTGCGGCGGCCTGCAATTTGGCTTCGGCTTCGGCCAGTTGCGGTTTGCGCAAGGCCAGATCGCTGGCTTCGCCCTGGCCCAATGCCTGCCATTCGCTCAGCGCCTGTTCGGCCTGGGCGCGTTCGTTGATCAGTACCCGTTTGGCTTCGGCAATCTCGGCCTGGGTCGCGACGATGGCGTAATCGTAGTCGCGCGGGTCTATCGTCGCCAACAGTTCGTCGGCCTTGAAAAAACCGCCGGACACCAGCGCCGGATGCATCTGCTCGACTTTGCCGGAGACTTGGGCGATCAGATCGATCGCTTCGCGCGGCGCAACCACGCCTTGCGAATGCACGTTCATTTGCAAGGTTTGCGGTTGGGCCCTGACGACCTCGACGCGCGGGATTGGCGGCTCGGCCGGCGCCGGCAAACTGCTCGGCCGCAAGGCGATCATGGCCCAGGCCGCACCAACGGCCGCGCTCAACACCGCAGCCGGCAAGATGATTTGTAACCAACGGGATTTTTCGTTCACACCGGGCCGCCCAAGGCCAAATATAAGTTGATGCGATTGGCTAGTAATTGCCGCCGCACCGCCAGATGCGCGCTTTGCGCGTTCAGGGTGCTGCGGTAGCTGTCCAGCAGGGTCAAGATTTCGATCAAGCCCTGCTGGTAGGAATACACCGCCAGCTTGCGGCTGGCTTCGGTTTGCTCGACGGCCTCGCGTAGCGCCTGTTCCTGCTCCCGCAAGCGGGTTTCGGCGGCCAGGGCTTGTTCGACTTCGCGGAACGCGTTCAACGCCACGCCCTGGTATTGTTGATAGGCCTCGCGAACTCGGGCCTGATTCAAGCGAATCTCGGCTTGCAAACGGTCGCCGGTGAACAAGGGTTGAGCCAGGCCGGCCGCCAAGTTCCAGGCCGCTGCGCGCGGATCGACAATTTCGGCCAGGGCCGGGCTGGCGCTGCCGCCGGCAGCCGTTAACGTCAGCCGCGGCAATAACGCTTTTTCGGCGCTTTCCAGGCCGGAGTCGGCAGCTTGCAAGCGTTGGAAAGCCGCAGTGATGTCGGGGCGGCGCAGCATCAGCTCGGCCGGCAATCCGGCAGCCAGACCGGGCGGCGGCTCCGGCAAGCTGTGCGGCGTCTGGCCGGCTGGGTCGTTCGCCGCGGTTTGAGCGATCCGGCCGTCCGGATAACGGCCGAGCAGGGTTTGCAGTAGCCGCGCCAACAATTGCACGTCGTTTTCGGCTTGGGCCAGTTGGGCTTGGGCATTCGCCAGATCGGTCAATGCCAGCCGCAAATCCAGACCGCGGGTCAAACCTCTATTAAATCGGCCGCGCACCAGATCGACGATCACGCCGCGGTCGTGGACCGATTGCGCCGCAACATGAGCCTGCAAGCGGGCTTCGGCCAGGGCGAAATAAGCTTGAGCAATCCTCGCCGCCAGCGAGAGCCGGGCCGCCCGATAATCGTCGGCGACTGCGGCGGCGTTACTGATGGCGGCTTGCTGTCCGGCCTTGATCCGGCCCCAGACATCCAGCTCCCAACTCAAGTTGAATAGCGCGGCAAAGCGGCCGGATTCGACGCCGAGATCGCGGCTGCGTTGGTAACCCGGATTGAAATAAGCTTGCGGCCAACGCCCGGCGCCGGCCACCACCGCTTGTTCGCGGGCCGCATCGATACGGGCCGCAGCGACCTGCAGATCGAAATTGCCGGCCAGACCATCGGCCACTAACGCTGTCAATTGCGCGTCGGCAAAGCGATCCAACCACGCCATGAGCGACTGCTCCGGCGCCGTCGGCTGTTCCGACCATTGCGGCGGCGTCGCAAAGGCGAGATCCTGGGGATCGCGGGGCGGTAGCGGCTGGCAAGCGCACGCCGCCGCAACCAGCCCAGCGCAGAGCGTTAAAGTCGAGGCCGGTTTGCGGGGTAAGGGCATGCGTCGATGAATGAACGGTTTTGGACAGTGCGGCGGCCCTTTGCTTACAGGGCCTCTTCAGTTAAGACGTTTCAAAAGTCAAAATCCCCACCGGCTTGCCAAAAAATAGGGCATATGCCGTATATACCGGGAACTCCAACCGGCCGCCGGCACCGAGTCCGCCCGGTAAAGTCAGGCGCTTGCGCGCGACTTACCTACTCCGCGACCACCTTGATTTTGCCGATTTTCGCTTGCCACAGCTTAGGTGCGCTGTTGTGAATAGACTCGCCGCGGCTGTCTACCGCCACGGTGACCGGCATGTCCTCGACCACGAATTCGTGGATCGCTTCCATGCCCAATTCCGGAAACGCCACGACCCGCGCCTGTTTGATGGCCTTGGATACCAGATAAGCCGCGCCGCCGACCGCGATCAAATACACGGCTTTATGTTTGGCAATGGCCTCGATGGCTTTGGGGCCGCGTTCGGATTTGCCGATCATGCCCAGCAGGCCGGTCTGTTCCAGCACCGTGTCGGTGAAGCTGTCCATCCGCGTCGCGGTGGTCGGGCCGGCTGGACCGACCACTTCCTCGCGCACCGGATCGACCGGGCCGACGTAGTAAATGAATTTGTCCTTTAAATCGACCCCGTCCGGTAACGGCTCGCCTTTGTTCAGCAAATCGACGATGCGTTTGTGGGCGGCGTCGCGGCCGGTCAACAAAGTGCCGCTAAGCAGCAGGGTTTCGCCGGGCTGCCAATCGGCAACATCCTGCTTGGTCAGGCCGTCGATGTTGACGCGACGGGCGGTGCTGGCCGATTGGGTGATGGCCGGCCAATCCGACAGTTTGGGCGGCGTCAAGATGGCCGGCCCGGAACCGTCCAACACGAAATGCGCGTGGCGAGTCGCGGCGCAGTTGGGGATCATCGCCACCGGCTTGTTGGCGGCGTGGGTCGGGTAATCCAGGATTTTCACGTCCAGCACCGTGGTCAGGCCGCCCAAGCCTTGGGCGCCGATGCCCAGTGCGTTGACTTTGTCGTAAAGCTCCAGGCGCAGTTCTTCAATCGCATTGGACGGCCCACGGGCGATCAGTTCCTGAATGTCGATCGAGCCCATGCAGGCCTGCTTGGCCAAAATCATGGCTTTTTCGGCAGTGCCGCCGATACCGATACCCAGGATACCCGGCGGACACCAGCCGGCCCCCATGGTCGGCACGGTTTTCAACACCCAATCGACGATGTTGTCGGCCGGGTTCAACATGACGAACTTGGATTTGGCTTCCGAGCCGCCGCCCTTCGCGGCGACTTCCACGTCCACTTTGTCGCCCGGCACCAGTTCCATATGTACCACCGCCGGCGTGTTGTCCCTGGTATTGATACGTTTGCCGGCCGGGTCGGACAGGATGGATGCCCTCAGCACATTATCCGGATGCAGATAAGCCTGGCGCACGCCGGCGTTGACCATTTCGGTCACGCTCAATTCGGCGTCCCAGCGCAGGTCCATGCCGATCTTCAAAAACACGGTGACGATGCCGGTATCCTGGCAAATCGGCCGCCGGCCTTCGGCGCACATCCTGGAGTTGATTAGAATCTGCGCCATTGCGTCTTTGGCCGCCGGGCTCTGTTCTTTCTGGTAAGCGGCGTACAGCGCATCAATGAAATCCTTGGGGTGGTAATAGGAAATGAACTGCAAGGCATCGGCGATGCTCTGAATGAAGTCGGCTTGGCGGATCGTAGTCATAATGGCTCTCGGCTTGGCGGGCAATCGCCGTTGCGCCTACGGCGTCAGGCGGCGATCGTTCCCGATTGCGGACGATGCGGCACAAGCGGCCGCGGCAATGAAGCCCGGATTGTACTTGAAACCGCAGCGCTGCCGGTCGGCAAAATCGCGGCCTGCCGCTAGCCGGAATGGAGCGGCACAGGCGATATTGGCGATTGGATCGATAATCGGCCGCGTCCAGGTTTGAAATCGAGGCCGCGTCGGCTATGCTCGGGGTTTGACCGGCCGCCGGCTTATCGGACCGGGCAGCCCTTTTCTAGAGGAGAATCGAGTGTTCAACGCCAAACCGTTTCAATTGTTGCGGCTGATATTGGCCTTGGCCTGCTTGCCCGGCCGCGTGCAGGCCGAGGCGATTTCGCCGTTGTACCGCCCGGCGCCGGCCCTAAGCGGCCACGATCTGGCGGTGATCGTCAACGATGCCGATCCGCTGAGCCGGCAGATCGGCGAATATTACAGCCAGCAGCGGCAAATTCCGGCCGAGCAAATCATCCATCTGCAGTTTCCGCCGCGGCAGGCGGTGATGTCGCAACGTACCTTCGAAGCCTTGAAACAGCAGGTCGACGCCAAAACCCCCGCCCACGTGCAGGCGTATGCCTTGACTTGGCTGCTGCCGTTTCGGGTGGACTGCATGTCGATCACGACGGCATTCGCGGCCGGTTACGATCCGGCGTTTTGCGCCAAAGGCTGCCAGACCACGCGCAACAGCCCCTATTTCACTTCCGAAACCGACAAACCGTTTAAGGCCCACGCCTGGCGGCCGACGATGGCGGTGGCCGGCAAAACCTTCGAAGAGGCCAAGAAATTGATCGATACCGGCGTCGCTGCCGATTATTCGCATCCGCAAGGTGCGGCATATTTACTGAAAACTTCGGACAAGGCGCGCAGCTCCCGCGCCCAGAATTTTCCGAAAGTGGCCGAGGCGCTGCAGAATTTTTGGCCGGTGCATTACCTGGAGCAGGACTACATCAGCGGTCGCCAGGACGTGATGTTTTACTTCACCGGCCTGACCCATGTACCGCATCTGGCCGATAACCGGTTTCTACCGGGGGCAATCGCCGATCATTTAACTTCGACCGGCGGAGTGCTATCCGGCGGCGGCCAAATGAGCATCACCGAATGGCTGAGCGCCGGGGCCACGGCCAGCTACGGCGCGGTGGTGGAACCGTGTAATTTTCCGGCCAAGTTTCCGAATCCCGGCGTGGTACTGTATTTTTACCTGCGCGGCAGCAGTTTGATCGAAGCGTACTGGAAGAGCGTGCAGCAGCCGGGACAAGGCATATTTGTCGGCGAACCGCTGGCCAAACCGTTCGCCTACCGGCCGAAGACTTGACCGCCGCTAGCCGGCTACGATCAGCCGGTTACGACCGGCTTCCTTGGCGACATACAGCGCCTGGTCGGCCCGGTTCAGCAGCTCGGTCCGGTTGCTGCCGTGATCCGGAAAAATTGCCACCCCGATCGAGACGCTCAGTTCCGGCAGTTGCTGATTGCCGAACTTGACATGCAGATGCTCCACTTCCATCCGTAAACGCTCCAGCCGGCGCAAAATTTTATCCGGATCCACTTCCGAAGTAACCACGACGAATTCCTCGCCGCCGTAGCGGCAAACGATGTCGCTACCCTCGCGAAAGCCGTTCATCAATTGGCCGGTTTTGGTCAAAACTTCGTCGCCGGCATCGTGGCCGTAGTTGTCGTTGAAAACCTTGAAATGGTCAATGTCGATCATCGCCACGGCCAACATTTTGTTGCTACGCCCCATCCGCAAGATTTCCCGATCCAGCACCTCCTCCAGAAAGCGGCGATTGAACAAGCCGGTCAACGGGTCGCGGATCGATAATTCGTGCAGTTCTTCGCGCAAGGTCAGATTGGCCAAAGCCAAGCGTGCGCTATCTGCCGCCGCTTCGGCGATAGATAGGGTGCGTTCAATGTCGTCGCCGTTGGGATCGGCGAAACGGGGCTCGATATAGATCAATCCCAGGCCGCGGGTGTGGGCCAACAACGGGATGCATAGATACGGAACGGATTCGGAGCAAACGTGGCCGCAGCTGGGATTGATCGAATTACCGCAACGGGCGATGTGGATACGGCCGCGGCGCATGCCCCAGCATTCGTCAGGGTTGAATACCGCTTCCAGCCGGGTATCGCCCCAAGAGTCTTCCAGTACCAACGAATTGCCGGCGGCGTCCAGCATGTACAGGCCGCCGCTGGATTCCGGGAACAGGCGGACGAACGCTGCCTTCATGATCGGATAGGCTTCGTCCATTTTCTGGCAGCTCTGCAGCAAATCGGTCATTTCCCGGACCAATTGCATGTGCAAGATCGCCGCTTCCAATTCGCGCTGAGCCTTGTTCAAGGCCGTAATGTCGCGGGCAGCGGCAAAAATACCAGCGATATTGTCGTCTTCGTCGCGGTAGACCGAGGCGTTGTACAGCACCTCGGTAATCTTGCCGGAAACGTGGCAAATCGCCAGCGGATAATCGGTAACCTTGCCTTGCGAAAACGCCAGACGGTAGCCGTCGCGAGCTTTTTGCGGATCGGTGAAATAGTTGGAGAAATCGCTGCCGATCAATTCCTTGCGCGGCACGCCGGTAACTTTTTCGGTGGCGCTGTTGACGTCCATGATTTTACCGTCGGCGCTGATGGTGACCAACGGATCGAGACTGGCCTCGATCAGGCTCCGCGCATACGATGTTTTTGCAGATTTCACCAACATGCCGAACCGCCGGATTGGATGTTAAGAGTACGGATTAGTCGAAGGTTTTGCCCCAGTGTCCGCAATAGAAGCGCTGCTCCAAAGCCGCCCGGCTGCGTTCGCCGCGCTCTCCGGCCTGAAAATCCTCGGGCAGGATCGCGGCGTCCGCCGGATAGCCCACCGCAATCATCGCCATCGGCGTGCAGTCATCCGGCAGACCGAAACTTTGCCGGGCCAGATCGGCATCGAAACCGCCCATTTGGTGAGCCGCCAAACCCAACGCCGTGGCCTGCAAGCAGATGCTCAACGCGGCCGCGCCGGTATCGTAGGCTGCCCAACGGTTCGGCTTACCGTTGTGATTAAAATTATTCATGGCTACTGCCAGCAGCAACACCGGCGCGTTTTGCGCCCATAACCGGTTCTTTTCGGCAACGGCGGCCAGCGCGACTTGCCAGGCCTCGCCGTCGCTGAATTTGTCGCACACGATAAATCGCCAGGGTTGGTCGTTGAAACAGGACGGCGCCCACCGCGCCGCCTCCAGTAAAGCGTTCAGATCGCGCCGGCTGACCGGTTGGTCGGCGGCAAACGCGCGCGGGCTCCAGCGTTCGGCGATCAAGCCGTTAATTTCGACCGCGGTTTGGGCTGGTTTTCTATGCATAAGGATCACCCGAAATCAGGAATGAAAAAAAGGTTTGCGCGTTCCGGTTTTGCCGCTAACATGATAGCGAATCAAAACTATAACAATAAATTCAACCGGGAGCGGTATCATGCCAAAAAAAAGCCTGTGGTGGTTATTCAGCATTTGCGCACTGGCCGCCGCGGCCGGACCGGGGCGTTCTTGGGCGGCAAACCTGCTGCCATTCGAGACAGTGTTCTCCGCAAGCGCTTCCGAATACGACCACCCGTTGGCGGCAATCGGCGTCAGCCTGCTGATCGGCGCGGTATACGGGCTGTACTGGCTGCGTAACCGGGCCTAAACCGCCGCCATCATCCGCCGCCGAAAATACCGATCGGCGGCACTGCAAAGCTCTACCCTCGCCATTACGGTTCCCTGCTTCGCGCAGCCGGCGCTTTATAGCGCTTGCCGGTTGGTGCTAGAATCGCGCGTTTACCATTATTAAACCGTTCGGCAAATCGGCGCAAGCGTTCGGCTTCAGCGGCCGGTGTCGGCGATTACGCGCCGGAATGCTACGCAGAAAACACCATGACCATCGATTATAAACAAACCCTGAACCTGCCCAAGACCGAGTTTGCGATGAAAGCCAATCTGGCTCAGCGCGAACCGGAGATGCTGAAACAGTGGAACGAAAACCAACTGTATCAAAAGATTCGCGAGGCTTGCGCCGGCCGGCCCAAATTCATTCTGCACGACGGCCCGCCGTATGCGAACGGCGCGATTCACATCGGCCACGCGGTGAATAAGGTGTTGAAGGACATCATCGTCAAATCCAAAACCCTGGCCGGTTTCGACGCACCCTACGTGCCGGGTTGGGACTGCCACGGCTTGCCGATCGAATTGATGGTGGAAAAGTCGGTCGGCAAAGCCGGCGTCAAAGTATCGCCGGCCGAGTTTCGCAAGGAGTGCCGCGCCTACGCCAAGAAACAGGTCGGCATTCAAAAAGAAGAATTCATCCGCTTGGGCGTATTGGGCGATTGGGACAATCCTTATTTGACGATGGATTTCGCGTTCGAGGCCGACATCGTCCGCGCCCTGGGCCGAATCGCCGCCAAGGGCCATCTGAGCAAGGGCTTCAAACCGGTGCATTGGTGTACCGATTGCGGCTCGGCGCTGGCCGAAGCGGAAGTGGAATACGAGGACAAGCATTCGCCGGCGATCGACGTGCGTTTTGCCGTCGTCGACGAGCATGCCTTCATGGAAAAGTGCCATCATGCCGGCGATCGCGAAGGCCAAGGCCCGCTGTCGGTGGTGATCTGGACCACCACGCCCTGGACACTGCCGGCCAACCAAGCGGTGGCCTTGAATCCGGAACTGGAATACGCGGTGGTGCAATGCGAAATCGACGGCCAAACCGAACGGCTGTTGCTGGCTGAAGCATTATTAAAAGATGCGGTATTGCGTTACGGCATCGGCGAGCACCACATCGTCGGCTACTGCAAGGGCAACGCGCTGGAAGGCCTGTTGTTGCAGCACCCGTTCTACGACCGGCAGGTGCCGATCATCCTCGGCGACCACGTTACCACCGACGCCGGCACCGGCGCCGTGCATACCGCGCCCGGCCACGGCCAGGAAGACTATGTGGTCGGCATGAAATACGACCTGCCGGTCGACAACCCGGTCGGCAGCAACGGCGTGTTCCTGCCCGGTACCGAGTTATTCGCCGGCCTGCACGTATTCAGCGCCAACGACAAGGTCTTGGAAGTGTTACGCGAGCGCGGCCGCTTGCTGCACCACCACGCCTTGCTGCACAGCTATCCGCATTGCTGGCGCCACAAAACCCCGATCATTTTCCGCGCCACGCCGCAGTGGTTTATTTCGATGGAAAAGAACGGTTTGCGCGATACCGCCTTGAACGAAGTCAAACGCGTCGATTGGGTGCCGGACTGGGGCCAGGCGCGGATCGAGGCGATGATTTCCAACCGCCCGGACTGGTGCATCTCGCGCCAGCGTACCTGGGGTGTGCCGATCGCCTTTTTCGTCCACAAAGAGACGGGCGAACTGCACCCGCGTAGCGCCGAATTGATCGAGCAAGTCGCGCAGCGCATCGAGCAACAAGGCATCGATGCCTGGTTCGAGCTGGATGCGGCCGAATTGCTGGGCGCCGACGCCGAGCACTACGAAAAAGTCGCCGATACGCTGGATGTCTGGTTCGATTCCGGCGTCACTCATGCTGCCGTGTTGGAGCGCCGCGAGCAATTGCGCTTCCCGGCCGATTTGTATCTGGAAGGTTCCGACCAGCACCGCGGCTGGTTCCAGTCGTCGTTGATGGCCTCGGTGGCGATGAACGACGTCGCGCCGTATAAAGAGGTGCTGACCCACGGCTTCACCGTCGATGCCGAAGGCAAGAAAATGTCCAAATCCAAGGGCAACGTGGTACTGCCGCAGACGGTGATGAAATCGCTGGGTGCCGACGTGTTGCGCTTGTGGGTGGCCAGCACCGACTACCGCTACGAAATGTCGGTGTCCGACGAGATTCTGAAGCGCACCTCCGATGCCTACCGCCGCTTGCGCAACACCGCGCGCTTTTTATTGGCGAATCTGGACGGCTTCGATCCGGCCCGGCATCTGGTCGGCAAGGACGACTTGCTGGCGCTGGACCGCTGGGTGGTGGATAAAGCTTGGCAGTTGCAGGAAGAAATCAAGGCGGCCTACGACGATTACCAGTTCCAGGTCATCTATCAAAAAGTGTTGAATTTCTGCAGCATCGACCTGGGCGGTTTTTACCTGGACATCGTCAAGGACCGCCAGTACACCGCCAAGGAAGATTGCCTGGCGCGCCGTTCCGGCCAGACCGCGATGTACCATGTCGTCGAGGCACTGGTGCGCTGGCTGGCGCCAATCACCAGCTATACCGCCGACGAAATCTGGCACTTCATCCCCGGCCAGCGCGGCGAGTCGGTATTCCTGGAAACCTGGTACCAAGGCTTGTTTCCGCTGGAAGCCGATGCCGCGATCAACCGCGACACCTGGGACAGGGTCATGGCGGTGCGCGCGGCGGTGTCGAAGGAGCTGGAAGCCTTGCGCAAAGACGGCGCGATCGGCGCATCGTTGAATGCCGAAGTCGATTTGTATTGCAACGAAGTTTACGGCGCCGAATTGAACAAACTGGGCAAAGAGTTGCACTTTATTTTCATCACTTCCAATGCCGGCGTTTCCGATATGCAGTTCTGCCCGGACGATGCGGTTGCGACCGATATCGACGGTTTGAGAATAAAGGTCAGAGTATCCGAGCAGCAAAAATGCGTGCGCTGCTGGCACCAACGTTACGACATCGGCGAGCATCCGGAGCATCCGGAGTTGTGCGGCCGTTGCGTGGAAAACGTGGCCGGCAATGGTGAGACCCGTCGTTATGCTTAAGTGGCTTTGGGTTTCGGCGCTGGTGCTGATATTGGACCAAGCCAGCAAACTGACGGTCGACGCGACGATGCAACTCTATGAATCGATTCCGTTGCTGCCGAATTTCAATCTGACTTACGCCCGCAATACCGGCGCAGCCTTCAGTTTTCTGGCTCAGGCCGGCGGCTGGCAGCGCTGGCTGTTCGCCGGGCTGGCAGTGGTGATGAGCGGCATCATCGGCGTCTGGTTGTACCGACTGAAACCATATGAAACCCTGATGGCCTGGGCCTTGTCGCTGGTACTTGGCGGCGCGATCGGCAATCTGATCGATCGGGTGGCTTACGGTTACGTGATCGATTTTCTCGACGTTTATTACCAAAACTGGCATTGGCCGGCGTTCAATATCGCCGATTCGGCGATTTGCATCGGCGTCGGCCTGATGTTGCTGGAAAGCTTCGGCGTCGGCCGCAAAAGCGCCGATTCGCCGGCATAATCCACAACAGTTCCAATGCGCCGCCCGGCAATTCGGCGGCGCGCCCTCCATCTGCCTCAGCCTGCCCCGAGTCGGCGTCTGCGCCCGGCTCACCCCCGAAGTCCTGAAAAGTCCGCTCCCAGCCATTATCATGTCGCTTTTGCCGCGAGGAAACACAGCATGGCGCTCGAAGTGGAACACAAATTTTTATTGGCTAACGACGCTTGGCGTGACGAAGTCGAGGATTCGGTTTTATACAAACAAGGCTATCTGAGCGGGAGTCCGCTCAGCTCGATCCGAGTACGGATTTCCGACAGCCAAGCCTGGTTGAATATTAAAAGCGCGACGATCGGAACCCATCGCCTCGAATTCGAATACGAGATTCCGTTGGCCGATGCCGAGCAATTGCTGGCCGAGCTCTGCCATAAGCCGGTGATTGAAAAAGTCCGCCATTTCGTGCGCCGCGAGCCGCATCTGTGGGAAATCGACGAATTCCTCGGCGACAATCAAGGCTTGATCGTGGCTGAGATCGAGTTGTCGCAAATTGGCGAATCTTTTGCAAAACCGACCTGGCTTGGCCAGGAAGTGACGGACGATTTGCGCTATTACAACAATAATTTGGCAAAAAATCCGTTCAAGGATTGGGATAAATAACAATAATTTACGAGAAGTATTGAAAAGCGAGGTGCAATGCTCTATATTTTCTGTATGAGCAAAGCTACTGTTGTTGTTTTTTTGATACTTTTCGCGACCCCGATCTGGGCGTCGGAGCTGACCCATGCCATCGACAATTTGGAGGGCGAGTGGGCCAAGGTGTATTACCAGAACGACGAGAGCTTACAGCGCAAAGCCTATCCGGCTTTGATCGACAAAGCGGCCGAGTTGGGCAAACGCTTTCCGCGCGCCGCCGAACCGAAAATCTGGCAAGCAACCATCATCGCCACCAACGCCGAATTTCAGTCGTCATTGGATGCATTGGCTAGCCTGAGGGCTGCCAAAGGCTTGTTGGAAGAAGCGATTGCATTGCAACCCGAGGCATTGGATGGCGCCGCTTATGTCACGCTGGGCACCTTGTATTACATGGCGCCCGGCTGGCCCATTTCTTTCGGGGACAACCAATTGGCCGAACAAATGTTAAAGGCCAGCCTGAAAATCAATCCCAACGGCATTGACGCCAATTATTTCTACGCCGATTATTTACTGCAGCAAGACCGCAGCGCCGAAGCGGAAGAATATTTGCGTAAAGCGGTGCAAGCACCGTTACGCAAAAACCAGTATTTTGCCGACAGCCAATTGCAGAACGAGGCCAAACTGGCCCTGACCAATACGCAACAACGAAAATCGAATACCGGCAAAAATAAATTTCAAGCGATATTTACGACCGCGACCTACAGCGCCGATTAAAACCGGCTGGGGCGTTCGATTTTTGGATGTAGAATAACCCTACTTTCATTCCGGCGTGCCGCCCCATGACAAAAAGCTTTATTCGGCTGGCAACGGTTTTTGCCGTGTCGTTCAATGCCGCAGCCCTCGCTGCCGGGCAGGCGCCGGAGCCGGTAACACTGCAGCTTAAGTGGTTTCATCAGTTTCAATTCGCCGGCTATTACGCCGCGCTCGAACAAGGCTACTATGCCGAGGAAGGCTTGCAGGTCGAGATCCGTGAACGCGATCCTGCGCAGGATTTCGTCGAACAAGTCGTTTCCGGCCAAGCCGATTACGGTATCGGCGACTCCGGCTTGGTCGTCCGGTACGCCAACGGCAAACCGATTGTCGCCTTGGCGGCCATTTTCCAGCACGACGCCCTGGCGTTGTTCAGCAAGCAATCTTCCGGCATCCTCAGCCCCTATGAAATGTCCGGCAAAAGAGTCATGTACGATCTGGCCGGCGAAAACAACGCCCAAATCCGCGCGCTGTTGGCCGAGGCCCATCTCGACGAAACCCGGCTTCAAAAAATAGCCCACAACTTTGCCGACTCGGACTTGATCCGCAATAAAGTCGATGTGATGGCCGGCTACGTCACTGACCTGCCCTTTGGCTTGCGCCAAAAAGGGATCAAATTCAATCTGATCTCACCGCAAAACTACGGCATCGATTTTTACGGCGACATCCTGTTTACCAGTCAGGCCGAACTGGAAAAGCATCCCGGCCGCAGCGAGGGGTTTCGCCGCGCCAGTTTGAAAGGCTGGCAATATGCACTGGAGCATCCGGACGCCGTTATCGAACTAATCCGCAGCAAATACCACAGTAGGCTCAGCCGCGGACAACTCCGGTTCGAAGCCGAGGAAACCCGCAAACGGATTCAGGCCGACACGATTCCGCTCGGCCAAATCGAGGCGGCACGGCTCCAGCGGGTTGCGGAAATATTCTCCGATCTGAAATCAATGCCCAGCTTGAATCCGAAACAGCTGGACGGCTTCATTCTGAGCGGCGGCCGCTTGAACGGCATCTCCTTGACCGAGGCCGAACGCATCTGGCTGAACAAGCATCCGACGATTCGGCTCGGCGTCGAGCGGAACTTACCACCCTATGAAACCCTGGACGCCGCAGGCCGCTACACCGGCGCTGTCCCGGATTTTCTGCAATTGATCGAAAAGCGGTTGGGTATCCAGTTCGTCCCGGTGCAGAACAAGACCTGGCAAGAGATAATGGAAATGGTCGAGCGCGGCGAACTCGACGCCGTCGCCGCAGCGCTTAAGACGCCGGAACGCGAACAATATCTATCCTTCACCGAGCCCTATCTGTCGATGCCGGCCGTCGTTATCGGCAACAAATTCCACGGCTTCATTACGTCGCTGCATATGTTGGCCGGACGGCGGATCGCCGTCGAACAGGGCTATTTCGTCCAGGAGTTGCTTAAACGCGACGATCCGAACTTGCAACTGACGGTTGCCGGTTCGGTAAATGACTGCCTGCGACTATTGGACGAGGGCAAAGTTGACGCATACATCGGCGATGCCGCTTCCGCCAGCTTCATCATCAAACAACAAGGCCTGTCCAACCTGCGCATCCTCGGCCAGACCGGCTACGTCGGCGAAAGTCGGCTGGCTGTGACCAAAGCGCACCCGGAATTGTTAAGTTTGCTGGAAAAAGCTTTGGCGGCGATCGAGCCAACCGAACGCGACAAGATCACCAACCGCTGGCTGGGAATCCAGGCCGACACCGGCGCCGACCTGAAAACCTTGGCCAAACCGGCGCTGGCCTTGCTATTGGCTTTGCTGTTCTGCTTTTACTGGGTTTACCGGTTACGCCGCGAGATCCGGGCCCGCAAAACCAGTGAAGCCGATCTGGCGCGCTTGTACACCAACATGTCTCTCGGATTTGCACTGCACCAGGTGATTCGCGATCCCGGCGGCAAAATCGTCGACTACCGTTACCTGGACATTAATCCCGCTTTCGAAAAAATGACCGGCCTTGGCCGCGAAAATTGGATCGGCAAGACCGTCAAACAGGTGTTGCCGCAAACCGAAGCGGCCTGGATCAACAGTTTCGACGGCCTGGACATCAGCGGCGAACCGAAACACTTCGAAAACCATGTGGCGCAGATCGACCGCTGGTACGCCATCGACAGCTACAAAGCCGGTCACGACCGCTTCGTCGTCCTGGTGCAAGATATTACCGAACGCAAGCAAACCGAACTGGCACTGAAGCAAAGCGAAGAGCGGTTTCGTATCAGCCAGTTCTACGGCGGCGTCGGCATTTGGGAATCGGATTTGCAAACCAACCGCCAGTTCTGGTCCGAGATCGTCACCTCCGAATTGGGGTTTCCGGTCAGAGACATTCATACCTGGGCCGATTTTCTGGCCGTGGTTTACCCGGAAGACCGGCCTTTATTGATTGAAGCGACGCGACGCCATATCGAAACCGGTGCCAAATACGAGGTGGAGTACCGGATTCAAGGTAACGGCGGCGAGCGGCGCTGGATGCGCTCGGTGGGTCAGGCCGAACGCGACGCTTCCGGCAAACCGGTGCGGATGCGCGGTATCGTCCAGGATATCAGCGAACGTAAAAAAGCCGAGGAAAAACTGCGGCTGTCGGCGCGGGTATTTTCCGATGCCCACGAAGGCATCATGATTACCGATGTCGATGCGTTGATCATCGACGTCAACACCGCGTTCAGCGAAATCACCGGCTACAGCCGCGACGAAGCGATCGGCCGGAATCCGCGGTTTCTCAAATCCGGCCGCCAGTCCAACGAGTTTTATGCGCAGATGTGGCAAACCCTGAGCCAAAACGGCCATTGGCGCGGCGAAATCTGGAACCGGCGTAAGAACGGCGACTTGTACGCCGAGCTGCTGACGGTCTCGGCATTGCGCGACGAATCCGGCGCGGTCATCAATTACATTGGCTTGTTTTCCGACATCACCGAAACCAAAAAGCAACAGCAGGAACTGGAAGTACTGGCGCATTTCGATCCGTTAACCCAGTTACCGAACCGCGCGCTGTTTGCCGACCGATTTGCCCAGGCCATCGCCCACAGCAAGCGCGCCGACTCGCTGCTGGCGCTGTGTTACCTGGATCTGGACGGCTTCAAGCAGGTCAACGACCATTTCGGCCACGAAACCGGCGACCAGTTGTTGATCGAGGTCGCCAAACGCATCAAGATGAATCTGCGCGAAGGCGACACGGTCTGCCGCCTGGGCGGCGACGAATTCGCCTTGCTGTTCGAGAACCTGCAATCGATCCAACAATGCGAAGACACGCTGAGCCGGATTCACCAGGCCTTGGCCGAGCCGTTCGAATTGGTGGAACGCCACGTGCGTATCGCCGCCAGCAGCGGCGTGACGGTCTACCCGCTGGATATGGAAGACCCGGACATCCTGCTGCGTCATGCCGACCAGGCCATGTACCAGGCCAAGCTCGAAGGCCGCAACCGCTTCAAATTGTACGAACATCTGCCGCAGCCGAGCAGCGGCTACAGCCAGCGCCCCAGCCGGCTGGAACAGGCTTTGGCCGAAGTCGGCCAAGCCTTGGCCCAAAATCAGTTCCGCCTGTATTACCAGCCCAAGGTCAATTTGAAATCGGGCGAGATCGTCGGCATGGAAGCGTTGATTCGCTGGCGCCACCCCGAGCGCGGCCTGTTGCCGCCGGCCGAATTCCTGCCGATCATCGAAAATACGCCGCTGGAAATCGACGTCAGCAACTGGGTGCTGCGTCAGGCCTTCATCCAATTGCAAAGCTGGCGCGAACAAGGCTTGAACCAGCAAATCAGCGTCAATGTCTCGCCGCGGCATCTGCAATGGCCGGATTTCATCAAGAATCTGGAGACGCTGCTGGCCGAATTCCCGCAGCTATCGTCCCGGCAACTGGAACTGGAAGTGCTGGAAAGCAGCGTGTTGGAAGATTTGATTTCGGTCGGCGAAGTCTTGAAGCAGTGCTACCACGAATTGGGCATACCCTGCGCGCTGGACGATTTCGGCACCGGCTATTCATCACTGGCCCATCTGCGCCACCTGACCATCAACACCGTCAAAATTGACCAGAGCTTCGTCCGCGACATGATCGAAGATCCGGACGACATGGCCATCGTCGAGAGCGTGATCGCACTCGCCAAAGCCTTTAAACGCGAGGCGGTGGCGGAAGGCGTCGAAGACCTCGAACACGGCGTGTTTCTGATCGACTTGGGCTGCAGCGTCGCCCAAGGCTACGGCATTGCCCGGCCGATGCCGGCCGACGCCGTGTTGGGCTGGGTCGCCAATTACCGCCATCCACCGGCCTGGAGCCGTTGCGCCGGAACCGAGCGCAGCGCCTGGCACAGACAGTTGGAATTGCTGAAATTGCAACAGCAATACTGGTTGCGCCGGCTGGAGCAATGCCTGCACGGCGAAGCTATCGACATCAAACCGCGCTGGCCGGTTGCCACGGCCAAAAAATCGCACCTCGGCCGCTGGCTGGAGCGGCAGAAAAACGAACGCAACGTCGATCGGCAATTACTGGAGCAGCTGGAACGCGCGCAACAGCAGCAACACCGGCTGGCGCAATTGATTTGGCGTAACCGGCAAGAGGGCCGCAACGCGGAAGCTGCCGAGCAGTTTAAACAGCTATTGGAAGTGAATCTGGAGATCGTCCAGTTACTGGAGCATTGCGAACTATCGTTCTGAACCGAACCGGCGGACGCCGGCTTCCAGCTTGGCGAAATCGCAGTGTTCGGCCAGGCAATCGGCCAGACGCTCGATCCCGGCCTCGCGCAGCGCATTGAAATCGACGGCCTGGTTAGCGCTGTACCCGGCCCAGGCCAACAGTGCGTCGCAGGCTTCCGGCAAATCGAACAGGCCGTGCAGGTAACTGCCGGCGACTTGGCCGTCGGCGGCAATCGCGCCGTCCGGCCCGTCGGCCAGCTCGAATAACGGACTGGACAAGGCCGGACCGCGACTGATACCGAGATGGATTTCGTAGCCGGCCACCGGTGTATTCAGCCGGTAAAAACGGCCGGCCGTGCGCTTCAGGCATTTCTCGGCTTGCAACTCGGTCGCCATATCCAGCAAGCCCAACCCTTCGGCTTGGCCGGGGGCGCCTTCCAGACCGAGCGGATCGGCGATCGTCTGGCCCAGCATCTGGAAACCGCCGCAAATGCCCAGCAATTTGCCGCCGTAGCGCAAATGCCGACGAATAAAACCATCCCAACCGCGCTCGCGCAATTGCGCCAGATCGCTACGCACCGCTTTGCTGCCCGGCAGTACGACCAGATCGGCGCCGTCGACCTGGTCCGGCCGCTTGGCGAAGCTGACTTTGACGCCGGGATGCAATTGCAGCGGGTCGAAATCGGTATGGTTGCTGAAACTGGGCAGGTGCGGCACGACCACCTGAAAACCGCCGGCGTCGGCTGCAGCATGGCGGGTGGACAGCGCATCCTCCGCTTCCAGGTACAAGTCGTGCAGATAAGGCAACACCGCCAGCACCGGCTTGCCGGTTTTGGTTTCCAGCCAGTCCAGGCCGGGCTGCAGCAAACCGATGTCGCCGCGGAAACGGTTGATAACGAATCCCACCACCCGCCGCCGTTCGCTGTCGGACAGCAATTCCAGCGTACCGACCAGATGGGCGAACACGCCGCCGCGGTCGATATCGGCAATCAAAATCACCGGACAATCCACCGCTTCGGCAAAGCCCATGTTGGCGATATCGCCCGCGCGCAAATTGATTTCGGCCGGACTGCCGGCGCCTTCGACGATGACCATCGCGTATTGTTCGGTCAGGCGCCGCCACGACTCCAGCACGGCTTGCTTCGCTACTTTTTTATAGTCGTGGTACTGCGCCGCAGACTGGTTTTGCAGGACTTTGCCATGGATGATGACTTGGGCCGTGGTATCGGAATTGGGCTTCAGCAATACCGGATTCATATCGCTATGCGGCGGCAAGCCGCAGGCGGCCGCCTGGGCCGCCTGGGCCCGGCCGATTTCGCCGCCGTCTACGGTCACGGCACTGTTCAAGGCCATGTTTTGCGGTTTGAATGGCGCTACGCTGACGCCCTGGCGCCGGTAGTAACGGCATAAGGCCGTGACCAGCGTGCTTTTGCCGGCATCGGAGGTGGTGCCCTGCACCATCAAGGCCGGAAACGGCGACTTAGGTGTCATCGGGCCAGCTATTTTCGTAAACGAATGCCGACAACGGCTGCGGCGCGGCCCAATTTTCCAATTCCAGCATCGGCTTCGGGTAAAACTCGGCGACGTGGCCCAAACATAAAATCGCTATCGGCCGGCTGCCGGCCGGCATGTTCAACAAATTTGCCAGCGCCTGCGGCTCGAACAACGATACCCAGCCCAAGCCCAGACCTTCGGCGCGGGCCGCCAGCCACAGATTCTGGATCGCACAAGAGGCCGAGGCCAAATCCATTTCCGGCAGGGTGCGGCGACCGAAGACGTGACGTTCACGCCGGTCCGGCAACGCGACGACCAACAGCTCGCCGCAATCGAGGATGCCTTCCACTTTCAGCTTCATGAATTCGTCGTGGCGTTCGGCTAACGCCTCTGCGGTAGCGCGGCGCTCGGCTTCCACCAGCTCATGGATCTGCCGGCGCAGTTCGCGGTCGCTGATCCGCAAAAACCGCCAGGGTTGCATCAGGCCGACACTGCCGGCCTGATGCGCGGCTTGCAGCAAGCGCGTCAGGACTTGCGGATCGACCGGGAGATCCAGGAAATGGCGCATGTCGCGGCGTTCGGCGATAGCGCGGTAGACGCCGTTCAGTTCCGGCTCGGAAAAGCGGTAAGGCGACTGCGTCATCAAAATGCGGCGGCGACAATCACGGCGGTTTCGACCAACTCCACC
>NZ_PPPU01000003.1 GCF_006483455.1 Methylomonas koyamae | reverse complement strand
CGTTCGCCGGGCTGTATTGTGCCAGACCGTTGCCTTGCAGGTCGGCTCCCGCACCGGTGGTGAAGCTTCTGTCCTCGGCACTCGCCAATACGTTGCCGCTCAGGTCTTCCACGCCTTCGACGTGCAGGCTGTAGCCGGTGTTCGGCTGTAACGGCTGTTGCAATTTCAGCGTCAGCGTCTTCCGGTCCCCGCTCAGTTCCCGCGTCACCGCGATCACGTCGCCGCCTTTGCGCAGTTCCACTCCACCCAGACTCAAACCGCTCACCGGCTCGTCAAACCGCACTTGCAGAACTCCGTTCGTCGGAACGCTGGCTTGGTCGGGCCCTACACTGAAAGCGGTGATTTTAGGTCCACTGGCATCCTTTTCGAAGGAAGTAGTGAAATAGTAATTCGAGTAATTTAACGAGTTGCCAAACAGATCCTTAATCGCATTGGTTAGCGCAATACGGTGCTGCCGTCCGACAGCCAAAGCTTGGTTCGGCACAAACGTCGCACTTTGACCGTCTCCGTTTAGCGTGACAACACCCAACACTTGTTGCCCGGTTACGCTGTCATAAAGCAATACCGATTGGTCATTCACCGAGTCGGTGTGCACCGGCTCGCTAAAACGCACTCCGACGACAACGTTGACCGGAACATTGCTGCTGTTCGAGTTCGGATCGACGGCGGCAACAGTCGGTGGCGTAGTATCTACCGTGTTTCCGGTTTTATAGTGAAAGCTATGGGGTGAAGCTATCGGATTGCCGGCTCTATCCCTAACACCATCGACGACAACTTTGTAGTCCGTGTAGTCGGCAAGAATATCGCTCGGTGTGAAAATCAATTGCAGACCGTCGCTCGACAAGCGTACCCGCCCACCCACTTTGGCTGCGCCTTCCAGTAGGCCTTGGTAAACGGAAATCGAATCGGTGTTGATGGACTTGGCCTGTAAAGGCTCGGCAAAAGTTACGATAATCGGGTTGTTTTCCGGTATATCGGTTGCCTCATTGGCCGGCGAAGTTGAATTCACCGTCGGCGGCGTCACATCCGGATTCAGCGGATCGGTGCCTTTTTGCACTTCGACGCCGTCCTCGATGCCGTCATTATCCGAATCGGCGTCGGTCGGACTGGTATGCATATCAACTTCGTCGCCGTCTTTAATGCCGTCGTCGTCGGTGTCCGGATCGGCCGCATTGGTTCCGTAGATTGCTTCCTGTTCGTCGCTGAGACCGTCGCGGTCGGTGTCGGCTTGTACCGTTAATGTTAAAGTCGGCGTAGTTGTTTGGTTTCCGCCGAAATCCAACGCCCTCGCGGTAATAGAAATACTAGAGCCGACCGTTCCGAACGGCACTGAAACCGGGTATTGATAAGGACGCGAAGTATCGGTGTAAATCACTTCGCCATTCATCAGGAAAGACACCGATTTCACGCCGATATCGTCGTCGGCGTTGGCAGTAATCGTTATTTTTTTGCCTTCCACGACCACAGTGTCTTGCGGCGGCTCGGAAATTTCGATGGTCGGTGCCACACCGCCTTTGTCTTCGGTGAGCCGGTATTGGGCGATGAACAATCGGGTATTGCCGTCGCTACCGTAATCCTGACCAACGACATAGGCTTCTTCCGTCACGTAAACATAATTGCTATCCAAAGCAATACCGGTACCGGCATAGTCGCCTAAACGGGACAGATCGATGGTACCTTGAAATACCGCGTTTTCCGGATCTTCGATGTTGACGTAAGCAGTCACGTTGGGAAACAGTTGCTCCGCGGCAAATGCGAATCCGTCGGTCAATTCGATGTCGCGGGGGACGAAATTAGCATCGCCGCCGATCACAACGGGATTGCCAGCATCGCGGACATCGACCACTTTCCAACCCGACGAATACGCGGCGACATAAGCGTAACCGTCTTTTAGTACAACATCCTTAACCGGGCCGATACTCAAACTGCCTTTCTTCAAAGGATTGGTTTTATCGGTAATGTCGACCGCGTGCAACGAAGATCCGGCTACCGCAACCAAGGTAGTTCCTTGAACGTCAACGCCTTTGGTCTCACCTAAACCACTTAACGCACCGGCGAAAAGCGGTTGATTTGGCTTGCGGACATCGACGATCTCGAGCCCGTTATTGCCATCCGCAATATACGCGAATTGGTTGTCGATCTTAACGTCCTGGGCTATGCCGGCCGTTTCGTAGGAGGCCATCAAGCTGGGCGCGGTCGGATCGGTGACGTCGATGATCTGCAAGCCATGGTCGCCGTCGGCCAGATAAACCAAATTGCCGACAACACGCACGTCAATCGCGGTACCGGCAGTATCCAGACTGCCGACAATACTGGGTGCGGAACGGTTCGCTACGTTAAGAATTTGTAAGCCTTTGCTACCCGCAGCCACATACGCATAGTCTCCTGCGACATCGACGTTATTGGCGTAGCCAGGAATCGCGATCGAAGAAAGGGCGGTTGGATTGAAGGTGCCGATGGTCACCGTGACCGTTTTTTCCAATCCGCCGTTGCGAACGGTCAAATTCGCGGTGCCGGACTGGCCGGCGAACAATAAACCGTCCTTGGCGCCGAAACTCACTACACTCAAATTGCTGGAGCTGTAAGTAGTGCCAGTCGATTTTGCGGTGAGATCGACCAAACTGCCGTCGCCGCGTTTGCCGGAAACTTTTACCTGTAAATTGGCCTCGTTATAAACGGTATTGAAGGTCATGGTCGGATTGGCGGGCGACACCACCAATTCTACGTAGTTACGCCCGCCGCCATCGGTACCATCCGTCGGGTTATAGCCGGCTATGATCTCGTCGTTGTCGTTGACCCCGTCGCCGTCCGTATCGGCTTTCAACGGATCGGTGACATAACCTTTCGACCCGGAAACCTCGACACCATCACTCAAACCGTCGCCATCACTGTCGGCCAGTCTGAAATTGGTACCCGCTTGATACTCCTGCTTGGTGGTCAAACCGTCGTTATCAGGATCTTCCAAAGCATCTAACGGGTCGTTGGGATTCAAGCCGTTAGCAATCTCAAAATCGTCCGGCAAACCGTCATCGTCGGCGTCTCCCGTAGTCACCACATTGATGCGCTTAAAGGCGACTACTTCGTCCTTCCGCGCAGTAATCAACACACTACCGCTAGACACCGCCGTTACCAAACCTTCGGAGTCGACGCTGACAATGGCCGGATTACTGGAGGTGTAGTTCGTACCATTGCTGGACGCTGAGATGTCCTTTACCGTTCCATCCCGATAAGTAGCGTCTACGACAAGCTGCGCAGTGGCGCCTTGGCTGATTAGGGTTTCGGTGGAAGGTTCGGTAAATTTTAGGCTAACCGGTATCGGTTCAATCACTTGGAACTTTATTTCCGGCACATTGACTATGCCGTTTTGCACCACATTGAAATATTCGCTTTCCCCGGAAAAGGTATCTCCGAGAATGGTACAGGTGGCCCGCGCCCTGACCCGGCCCATTTGCGACGGCACGTTTGGCATCGCCCAGCCGCCATCCTTGTTGACCTGCACAGTTCGATTCAGAATGTTGACGACGCAGTTTTGATCCAAACCGTTACCTGCCGCTTGCCCTTGCCAGATCAATCCCAGCAAGAACGTCAACAGCGAAAATGATTTCGTAATCTGTGTGTTCATCGTCTTCATCTCCCGATCCCTAAGACGCTATTACGTTATTTTTTTAGACTATCAATCATGTTGGCGAAGGTTTCGAACGACTGCACGCCGTCGAAGCGCCGATATTCCACCAATTGCTTATTTTTATTAATTTTGCCGATCAGAAATGCTGGCGTGCCGTTGACACCCAAACTAGAACCTAATGCAATGTCGCTTTGCAGCTTGTCGAGTTGGACCGGATCGTCCATGCATTTACGCAACACCGCCAAATCCAACTTGTGCCGCGAAACCACTTCGGCAAGCAATTCGTCGTTGACTTGACCCTTGGCTTCAAAAATCGCATCGTGCATCGGCCAATATTGTTTTTGCTCGCCGGCACAACGCGTTGCCAAGGCCGCCATTTTTGCATGGGCGTGAAATTCCAAGGGAAAATCCATCATGACATACTGGATAACACCCTTGTCTATGTAACGCTCGCGCAGTTTGGGCAACACGTTCTTGTTATGCTTAGCGCAAAACGGGCATTCGTAATCGGAAAATTCAACCACCGCAATATTGGGCGACGCCTTAGCTGAACTTATATTTGCGGCACCCGCCAAGGAAATTGGCTCTGCTTTCGGTTGCGATTGAACTAGTTTCTGCTCCAAAGCAAATACCTTATCCTTCAATTGGCCAATTTCCTTTCTCATCTCCGACAACTGGGTAAATACTTCGTCAGCGACCCAACCTTCTTCAGCCGATACAGAGGAAACCCACGACAAAAAAAATAACATGGTAATTGCCTTAATATTCTTGGCGGACAATCCCGCTAGTATTTCCATATATTTATTCAACATTGCTTATTGATTAGCCGAAGACGATAACACTGAATTTCGCGGCAGATTGAATTCAAAGAGCCGCCGGCAACTTCGAAACAAACCACCAGATTTTTTCCACTTGAGAAATACCTAAAAACTCAATCATAGAATATTGACTGTAAACCACTATTAACAGCGCTAATCAAATTACACGAAAACCGAATACTCCAATCCGATCGGCATAAAATGAATACTAAAGACTAACGTTTCTAATTTCGATGCCACGATCGACTAATAGCTTTTGGACTTTAGAAAGTTTAACTCCGCTCTCATCCGAAACCTTGAACCTTTGTCCCGAGTGCGCAATAAAGACCAAGGACAAACTCGGAAAATCAACACCGCCATGCTCCGATATCACGTAATCGATATCGCCAAAATTTAATGCAAAAGAATCGTCAGACTTAAGAAACAAAAAATTGGATTTAGGGGGAACTTCCCATCGAATAAAACTCTCGGTTACCAGAATTTTCCAGCCACCGCCGATAACTATAAATACAATTCCGCGCAACAAAAATAACAAAGAAACCAACCGTGCGATAAACTTGGTAAAACCCCAAAAAAAATCGAACTGCGGATAATAAGCCGAGTACCTTTCAACACAAAAAACAACAACAAACAGAACACAGAAAAAAAACAGATATTTAAGACCAACAGCCCGCAGACTTTTGTTATATTCCATTAATCGTCGATCAATTTGTATTTCTTAGCTATAGCGCCTAATAGATAATCGGAGTACAGAACGCCTTCGCCGACAGAAACCTTTCCAAAAAAGTCCGCAACAATCGAATCGCCTTCTTGCTTAAACCGCAGAAGCTCAAGTTTTCCATGCCCAGTTTGGGAAAAATTAAACTCAACAAAGACATCAATTAGAGAACCATTTTTAATAAAACCGAGCAGATTTACGTTCTTCCAAGACGAAACATAGGCAACAAAATTCTCAACATTCATCACACTTTGATGACCGGTAACACCGACCATGCGTATTGGATTGTTAGCCCCCGAAGCTAAAAACGCTGTATTTAAGCCACTTTCTTTCACTTGTTTTATCGTTTTGACAACAGCAGAAGCGATCTTTCTGTTCTCGAGGTCCTTGACCTTGACAATCAAATCGTCCAGCTCCTTACAATCCAAACAGAACTTCTCGTTTAATTCAATTAGCAAATAGTTTAAAAAAATAGGGCAACTATTTTTTGGGTCCTCATCTCCGAAAGGCCACTTCAATTTGATTTTATTCGTAGCGACCGCGGAACCATCAGAAAGCGATTTATCACTAGCTCCGCTATTGACTAATGTGTAATAAATACTTTCATAAATCTTGTTTTCAGGATTGTTTGCAAACTCAAAATCCAGCAAACAATCTTTAAAATCAACAGTACAATGAAAATCTTCTCTCCATGGAATATTTTTATTTGGGTATAAATAATCTACGCCCATACCGATATATCTACCCCAGCGAACTCCGCCTACAAACCTAATATCTTGTTGCTCGGTATAAAACTTTTTCGGCATTGGAGAGACTTTTTCAAAACCTTTAGTTTTGTCTTTAATCAGATAGCCGACCGTCCTACCGTTTTTCAAATCAGAAATCAATTTATTCAAAACGCTTGCCGAGCTGCGATAATTCGCATCACTTGGACTTATAACGCTATCAAAACATATTTCTCCCTCGACGTAGGCAGTCTTATCACCTATCAAGGTTACATATTTTTTGCTCGCATCGGCAAAAGCGCCAATAGAATGCAGCAAAATCCAAATCAGAAACAGTAGTCTATAAATTAGTTGTTGCATTAACATGAACCATCTTGCCCTGGATAGATAATAATCACATAAGTGAATTGCGGTGGATTTAACAACTCATATCCAAACAAGGATATTCTAACCCCGACTTTTGCTTCACCCGTAAATGCGGCGAGCGTATAACCACAAAACGTCGGACAGTTATTACCGTAAATAGGCAAATTCCCTTGAAAACCGCTTTGACCCAACCTTGCTGCTGCGGTAGCCGTTACCCCCACATCGATAATCTGCTTTGGAGTGCCCGCTAGCAATACATCGGCCCCGATACTTTTAATATCTAAGCCTATGGTTGGCTTAATCGAGATATTGGCTCCACCTGTGAGAGCTACGCAACCCTCAGCGTCAATACAATCAAAAAGATACTCCCCATATCCTCCGGCGCTCCCCGTGAGAGACACATCGGCCCAAATTCCCCATTTTCCGTCTCCGAACACATGAATACCATATCCTTTATATGCCAAGGTTTCGTCGAAACTTAACTTCGGCGCTTGGGATAAAGTCGCAGTTATCTCCACATATCCAAGAATATTCACCCTTTCGTATCTGGAAACGGGATTTGTCATTCTGCAATCTTTACAACACCTTTTTCCTGTTGCAACCTCACCACGCGCCTCAACCTTTACCCCATTGATATTCAAATAAGGTATTTTCTTTAAGACATTCTGCGCCTTGTCTGCGAAATCTTTTACCTTGCCCAAATTCGACTCTGAAAATCGAAAAATCTGATCATTTCCCTCATCGACAGGGCATTCGGGCATCCCGCATCGACCGTCTTTGCATTCAAAACAATTTTGTTTCTCCGAGCCATCCCCACATTTGGCTTTATCTTTTGCGGGATCGGGCTTAATAGCCATGTCCATGCAACTACCACACTTCGCATCTTCTTTTGTAATATCAGCATCATCTTTCTGATCTTTTGCGCTACCGTTTTCGCAGCCTGGCTTTTTGCAATCGCCTTTTATATCGTTTTTCGAGACATCCGAGTCATTAGGAACTTGGGTAGGACTTCCGCCCTTACATCCTGGCTTTTTACAGTCTTCTGGAACATCCTTTATTGATGTCGGCGTTTTGCTGTCGTCTGGAACAATCTGACAGTTACCCACGCATTTTTGACATTCCCCAGGACTCGAAGCGCAACCACTTCCTCCAGGCTGACTACCGCAATGCCATCCCGCTTTGATTACCCCCACGCCCTCATTAGACTTGATCACGCTGCCATCGGCGGCAACCGTACCCAAACCAATCGCCACAAACTCTTCCAGGTCATGGTCGTAGGAATACATCTCGACTTGCGCCCCCGGCTTATGCCCGTCGACGTTAGGCAAAGTCAGCCGGGCCGGCGGATCGAACTTGGCGCCGACCGGCTGGATGGTGACAATGAACTGCGGCTGCATGCCGTTGGGCGGTGCCATCGGGATTTTGCTGGCATTCACCGGCGTGACCGACAACTTGCCGGTCTTTTTGCCGTCCGGAAAGGTGACCGAGCCTTTTTTGACTTCCAGTGCAAAACCGGGCACTTCAGGCAAAGTGAGTGTAACGTCCTGATCGCCGACGATTTTGGCGTTGACGGTATCCAGTTTGACTAGATAGATCGGTGCAGACAGGGGGTTATCGGCACCGGCGATAGTGACAAGATTAAAAGCCAACGTCGGCCATTCGCCTTCGGCGGTAGTGGTACTGCCATCAGCGATTAAACGGACCGCACCGATCGGCACTTCGGTGATTTTAAACTGGCCTTTGTCGTCGCTTTGCGCTTCGCGGGTAGTGCCGTCGACGCGCACGGTGACTTTGGGTAGCGGATGTTCCTGATTATCCAGGACCACGCCGCTAATGCTGGTTTGGCCGGGATTGCCGCTCTTCAGGGCTGAAGCGGTGAAACCAGCGTACAACTCGGTTCCGACTAAAGTCGCACTGACCCTATGCACATCCAGCCCTTCTTCGCTACCCAGCGTAAATTCGGCAGTAGCGCGGCCGTCGCTGTCGGTGGTGCTGGTGATGGCGGTTTGGCCGTTTTGGAATTTGCCACCACCTTGGGTGACCTTGAACTCTATTTTGGCTCCCGGTACGACGTTCGCGCCGTCGTCGACCACTGCAACGACAAACGGCAACGGTAACGGTTGACTAACCGCGCCACGTTGGTTGTTGCCGCTGTTGACGGTAACTTTGTTGCCGGCCCCGACTGTCGCGCTGGCATAGAACAGCACTTCGCCGTCAAAACCAACTGATGTAGCTCTAACGCGCTGGTTTCCGGTACCAGCCCGGCTGCCGGTCTTAAAGGTGGTGGAAGCGACGCCTTGGGCATCGGTTTGCACCAGCACGCCTTGACCTTGGTCGCTGTTGCCGACGCTTAATACGCCGTCGCCCTCGGTGACGCGGTAGATCACCGGTTTGTTGGCAACCGGTTTATTGGCGCTATCCAGCAACTTGACTTTCAAGGGTTGCGCCAAAGCGGCGTTGATTTTTGCTGTTTGGTCCTGGCCGCCAAACAGTTCAATGTGCTGCGGAGCCAAGGGTTGATAAGTGACTTTGATGCTGATGCTGCTGGTATTGCCGACATTATCGGCAGCATCGATCTTGATCGTGTTTTCGCCGACGTTCAATGCCACGTTTTCGGCCAAATAACTGCGGTTGGCAATCGAGGCTGCTACGCCATTTACTTTGACGTTGGCTTGGCCTTCGGCGACGGTACCGCGCACGATATCGTTGATCAGGCCGGATACCGCGATTTTATCGGTGCGCACGGTATCGCCGTTTTTGGGCGATTCGACTGTTAAATACGGCGGCGTCATGTCCAAGGATAGCGAAATGGCGTCGCTGACATCTTCGCCTTTAGCATTAACTGCGCGGGCCGTGATGGTGTTATGGCCCTCGTCCAACGAGACGTCAGCTTGAAAGCTACCGTTGTTGTTGGTGACTGGTGCACCGTTTAGCGTAATCTGGGCAGCAGGATCTGAGACGGTGCCTTTGACGGTTTGCGGCGTATGACCAACGGTGAGCAGCGTCGCCGGGCTGATGATTTGCACCTTCAAGGCTTGTGCGACGGCTTTTTCGACCCGAGTGGAAAAACTGAAGGTATTGGGGCCGCCGCCAGCGACGATGACAGTCACCAAGCCGCTACCGCCAGCGGTAAAGTTGCCGCCAACGTAGCCGGTCAAATCGAAATAAGGTTCGCCGGCGTCGGTGGTACCGCTCGCATTGCTAATCGAGACTTTGCCGGCCGGTGCCAAGCCGGTGATAACTAACCGCAACGGTCCGGCGATTTCACCACCACTGGTATTTTGGAGGCTAACGCCGACCGTTGCGTCGTTGCTGCGGCGGTTGCGCACCGGAGTAGCTAGTTTGACGCTGACCTGGCTGGCAGAGACCGTTTCCCAACTTCCGGTTGCGGCTTCGGCGGTTTCCGGAAACTGCAGGGACAAGAAAAACAACATAAAAAAAGCCGCGATGGGAAATAGCGGCTTTATCGGTGTTGAGAAATAAGCTCTCGACTGTGCGACTGTCCTACCCATTAACAAAACTTGCAAACGCTGGATAACCGACATCCGTAACTCCTTATTTTTCTTTTGTCATCGCGACACCCATGCATCGCCGCTTGTTTAACTGTCAGGCTCCGTAGCCTTCCTGATGGACACAAAAAACGCAGATGTGAGCAATAAACTCTGACACCTGCGTCTCCACGTTAGCCACTGAGCCGCACTCTAGCAAATTATATTTTGCGAAACAACTCTAAGTTATTGGATTCGATTTTGAACTTTACGGCGACTTCTGGATACACGGCCGCAATAAGCCAATCCGCCAAGCATCATCAGTCCGAGTGTTCCGGGCTCAGGCACGCTAACCGGTGGTTCTGAGCGCTGTTCCAGACGAACGTTATCCAACAGAACCCTGGAATCCAGACCATCTTCTTCATCGTTCAATTCGAACGAAAATGCCACAGAACGGCCTACGTAAGCGCTAAGGTCCAGCGAAAAAGACGTTGCACTGGTCAAGGCATCAATGGTTGCCAACAAGACATCTCCCAAACCATTGGCGTCGTACATCCAAAGCGATAAATTGTCGCTAAACAAGCCTACGGGGTTTTCCGAGCCGTCATTCCCCAATGAGCCAAACAGCGCATCGAACTTGAGAAACTCGTCACCGGCCCCCAACAAAATCGGGCTACCGAAATTAAAGGTGCCATCGTCGCCCTGCACTAATACTGCAGAAAAAGGTGCCGTACCGGCTCCCGTGACTAGTTCAGCGGCGCCGGCTGAATTCCAACTCACCGCGCCGTTACTGGTTACGGTAGACCAGCCGTTAAGATCGCTATTGAACGTCCCGTTAACAATGGCCGCCGCGGAAACCGAATCAGCGTAGAGCATTGCAACCAAAACAGCCGCGCCGAAAGGAAACAATTTTGTTTGCATGTTAAATTCCTGTGATTTGAACAATGCCCTGTCCGCACACAAAAATTATGCCTTTTTGTAGGTTTTAACAGAAATTCAACCCATTACATTCGTTAAGGTAAATTTCCGCCCCCGCACTTGAGTACGAATGTAAAATTTCCCGACAAAAAGCCAAGCGACACCTTGCAGTGATTTACTGATCATAGGCCGCATTCGCAACCTGGGGTCTGATTTTGACCGGCAACGTCAAGGATGTCGCAGCCATTTCAACAATCGGCAATTCGAGCCGCTCATCCTTGAATGCCCAGCGGGCATAGCGGTTATTCAATTTGCGATAGTTGATGCCCGCAGTCACCGTCAATGGGCCTTTCGTGTCGTCCGAAATAGCAAAAGAGTAACTAGTCACGTCACTACCGCCCGGCGGAATCGTGCGCTTAAAGCTATCCCCCACCATATTGAACAAATCATGCCGCCAAACGGCATTGCCTTGCCGATCTATTGGAATCGACCGGTAGAAATAGGCGTTCGGCTCGACGTTATTGCCGGCGTCGAGTTGGCCAGATTCGTAAACCGTGCGCCCCTGGCCATCCTTAACCAGAAAATGAATCCAGACTTCGTTGATGTCGGTAGTACCTCCGGGAAAGGCATGACCGACCTGCGCATTAGTCACAGCCACTTTCAACGTCACTTTTTCACCTAAGTAACAATAGGCCGGAGCTTCGGTCGAAGGAATCAAACTCGGATCGACATGGCGCGCGGTTTCTACCGCGTCGTTACGATTCGGCTTGTCTATGCTGATCCGCACCTGATCGGCAGTCAAAAACCGCCTTGTTCTTTCCAGCTGACCTTCGTTGCGTGTTACCCACGGAACCGCCATGTTTGCACCAACATTGAAATGCGTTTTGATCAATCCCTCCGGACTCGCAGAGGGATCTTTGCCAGGCTGAAGCGGAAAATGGCAATCCTGGCAACGGCGTTGCTGGGCATGAGCAAACGTTTGCCGGGTTTGTCCCGAGTAAGGACCGTTCAACCATGCGGTGTAATCGTCTTGCATCTTCACCCAACCCCAGTTATTAAAGTCTTTGTCCATAAACTGCGCATGGCAAGTAGCGCATATTTCCGGCGCCGCTAACACACTTTTCGCGAGATCCGCTTTGTGCTGCTCGGGTTTCAAGCGTATCAAAAAGTTATTCAGAAACACCGGCAGCGATCTATCCGCACCATCAAACAAATACGCTTGCGGTGGCGCAAACCGGTAGCTGGCAACGCCTTTCAAATGTTCTATACGCTCGATGCCATGGCAAGCCATGCAACTGACACCCTGCTGCATGTGGCCGGGCGTGTCCAGCTTTCCGCCCTTGGTCAGTTGACCGCTCAGTAACGCGACCGGCGCGTGACAGCCCTCGCAATAGCGGGTTGCATCCATGCCCTTGCGTTCCGATAACAATTTAATATTGGTTTGGTAGGTTTTATCGGATGCGGCTTGGGCATGAATCGAGGCTTGCCATTGCTCAGCGATCTCCAAATGGCAACTGGCGCAACGCTCGGAACCGCCGACGCGCTTCACATCAAAAAACCCTCCCGTGCTGGTTTCCGTTTGACTTGGACGAAACGGATGTTCGCCGTAGCTGTAGCCGTAGGGCTCTATCGCAGGCGTGTCGCTATAGGGACTGGTGCGAAATTGATACGCAAACGTCGCCCCGGCAACGAATAAAAAACCAATTACAGTAATCGTCACCAAACCCTTTGCCGAAGAACCGGCCAGTGACGGAAACCGGCTGGGCTCCTTGTTTTTGCGGCGCTCCGGCAACGAAAGCGCGTGAAAGGCGACATGCCCGACGAGAATTGCGACCGCAACGGCAGACAACCAAACATGCGATTGAAACACCCAACGCTCTGCTTCCGATTGGCCGAACAAAACCACATGCAAGCCAGTGACAACCAAAGCGACGACTAACAAAGCGGCCAAAATACCGGAAAAAGCTACCCAAGAGCGCTTCAGGCCAATCGTTCGGCGAAAGTGCAAGAATAGGTAAGGCAGCAATGCTGCTGACAACGCCAGCCCCAAAAACGTATGTAACAACCAAAGCCATTGTTGAAATACCGAAAAAGCCGGCCAACCCCAACTCAAGTATCCACTCCAAATCAGCACCAGGATCAGCCCGGCAAGCGGCCTGGCATAACGCCGTTCGGCGAGCATTTGACTGTTTTGTAGACTCATGACTTACCCTCCGAACCTTGACCAAATATCAGCATTTTCGCCGACGGGTCGTTGCGTTTAAGCAAAAACTCGACCCCACTCAGCCGAAGATCGTCTTGCTCGTTAGCGCTACCGGCAATCTTGCGCGCGAACTCGACTAACGAATCGTCGTTAAAGCTGAATAATTTTTCCAACAGAGCCGGCCGTAGCGGATCTTTCTTGTTTTGTGCCGCGGCGTAAAGCTGATTCAATGCATCGGGATCGAACTCAGTGGTGTATCGTTTCAACACCGCTTCGCGTAACGTTAAGTCGAGCGTAGTATCCAGCAACATCCGCCGCGCGGCTTCGCGCTTGTCCGGACTTGTTTCTCCCGCGTAGATTAACACCGGGCAGAATTCCTTGAACGCGGCGTCCGCAGTGAAGCAAACCGCTGTCAGACTCGGCGTTGATTGCGAACCCGTATTTTGTGCCGACAATACTGCTAACAACCTATTCGGCGAGGAAATGCCGCGTGCCGACCAAGATCGTAGCGCCTGACCCCGCAATACCGGATCTTCTATCAACGTCCGGAGTTCTTCCTCGCGAAAATCGGCGTTTCGCGCCAGCATCTCTCCCAGCGCCCACTCTCGAATCGCCGGATCAACATCGCGCCATGCTTGGCGTGACAATTCGTTCGTGGCACCCTCGGCCTTGACCGACAATGCTCGGTAAGCCGACGCTCGAACTTCCGGTTCTTTGGCTTTCAACTGTTCCCACAACCAGCTACGAACGTGGGGATCGTCATAGTGCTGCCAAATACTGATCCACGCCAACCGCTGGCCAATATCGGCCGGCTTGAATCGACTGAATAGGTCGAGCGCTTTTTGCCGTAGCGGCCCGCCATCGAACACCGCCGCGTCGTCTCCCAAAACCAGCAATTCGTTTAACACAGCCAATCGTTGTGGCAGTGGCCGATCGCGAAATGCGCCGCTTCCATCTAGAAAATTCGTCAATTTGGCTGGAGCGTCAACATCGCCCAGGCGCTTCGCCGCGACAAACAGTCGTGCAATAACATAGGCAGGTTGTTTGTCGTCCGCCAACAAAGCGTTTAATTTTGGCAACGCTTCGGTCTGACGAATCAGCCCCACTGCCCTGACCAATTCGCCGCGGGCGCTTACATCGCTGTCATCTAACCGGTCAAGCAACGCATGAACACCGCGAAAACGCTCCGCGTCGGCCAAGGCCCTGGCAGCCGCGCCCCTGACCTGCGGAGAGATATCGTCCAATAATCGGATCAGATAAGGTACTGCAAGGTACTTACGGTAGACCACCGCCTCTTCCTCGCGGAAAAAATACCCAAACGTGTCAGCTAGAGCGACTTTGACCTCGACACTGTCGCGATTGAAAGCACCTAATAACCAACGCACCGACGCTTCGTCTTCCATAGCTCGCAAACCCGCAATGGCTGCAACGGCATTCTCGGGCTCAGAATCGTCTAACCCCCTTACCAATACCGCCAATCCGCGTGGGTTTGCAGCCTCTGTAGCCAGTTGAATTGCCGCCTTCCGTACCTCAGGTTCCGAATCGGCCAAAGCCTCACGCAGTTCGCGAAAAAAATCTTCGTCACTCAATATATCCTTCGTCATCCGTAAGCAACGGGCTCTCAGTGCCGGTTGGCCGCCGCCTAAGGCCATCGGCAGAAGCGCTTTGGCGTCGCGAGCTAGCTTGGCATCCAATGGCTGGAGCTCGCTTTGGTCCTGGTCGACTAACCAATAGCGATCGACTTGCTTGGGGTAAACAACCTGCCGCCCGCCGTCAGGCCACTCAACCACTACCTTCTCGACAGATGGGTTGGGACCTAACCCAAACAGCAAACGCTTGTCGCTATCCGACAAAAATCCTTCGCCGCTAACAAGGGTTTTGGTTTGGCGTCCCGTAGCCGTGTAGGCGTGGACAATGGCTCCCAAGCCGTCGCGGTTGCTACGCTGCCCCTGCAATTTCAAGCCCAGCCAGTGTCTGGCCTGGGAATCGTTCCGGAGGTACTGGCCCAATTCGTTGTTTTGGGTAAAGTAAAGATCAATGTCGCCGTCGTTATCGAAATCTGCCGCTACCGCCCCGCGCGCGGATGTCTGATCGAAAAACGCCGATCCGGAATTCGCTGAAACAAATTGACCTCGAGTATCGTTTAGCCAAAATTGTTTCGGTTGCCCTTGGCTAAGCCTTGCCGTATCTGGGTCGGGTTCTAAATGTCCAGCAGCGAGCACGACGTCTTCGAATCCATCGTTGTTGAAGTCCCGCACCAACGGCGACCAACCGGATACGTTCAAAAACGCGTCGCTGCCGATGCCAAGCTCCCGGGACCTATCCAAAAAACCAAGGGAACCGTCTCTATCTGCCTGCCAAAACAACGCTAAGGTATTTTCTCCGCTAGGACTGGCCAACAGCAGTTCGGCGCGTCCATCGCCATTCAAATCGCCAGCGCCGATCCCCCTGCTGCCCAAAGCCGAACGTAGCCCCAGAGTTTGGCCTGCCGATTCGAATCGTTTACCGTTACGGTTGAGATATGCAGTGTTTGAGCCGGTGCCCTTGTCGTTGCTGACAAGCAGATCCGGCCAACCGTCTCCGTCAAGATCATGCCAAGACACGTCCAGGGTACGACCATCGGCGCCCTGCACGCCAAACTCCGCCGCCACTTCCTTGAATTTGAACCCGCCTTGATTGACATACAAGCGATTAGGTAACGCCGGATACAAACTGGCGTCGAAGGTACCCTTCTTTTCCGCCACAAACTGACTGTTGGCCTCGTACGTTTTTTTTCCCTTCTCGAACTCGATAAAACGCCCCACGTAGATGTCGAGCAAGCCGTCTCGGTTGAAATCGGCTGCAGCAGCTGAAGTGCTCCAACCGTTATCCGTCAGGCCGCTTACCGCTGTAACTTCGGCGAATTTGCCGCCGCCGGTATTCCGATACAGAAAGTTGCCTTGTTTTGCTGTAACCAGTAAATCGCTATTTCCGTCATTATCAAAATCCGCAGCCAAACACCCCATTCCCCAAAGGGTTTGCTCGAGACCGGCATCGGCCGTGGCATTGCGAAACCTGCCGTCGCCAGTATTGAGAAACAAAGCATTGCCTTGATTTTGTTGCCACCAATACGCCTTACCGTAATAACGCGTCTGGCCGCTGCCATTGACCAAAAACAAATCGACTAGTCCATCGCCATTAAAATCGGCCGCGCACGCGCCGGCACCCAAAGACTCGTCGATACCGGCCAGTTGTTCGTCGCCTTGCTGATGACTGAAAAACAAATCGGCGTCCAAAGTTCGATCGGAAAACACAGGCCTATCGATGTCAACCGCGTGGTTTTCATCGTCAGTGGTTTTCGGGCTGTCCGAGTTCAAAAAGCCTGGCGGTACTCCGACTGGAGTATTCGATAGGGTTACCGCCGACAAAACCAGCAATATTGAAATACCGACTATATCGAGAGAAACCAGCTTCAAATCCTTGATTATGGAACGCATAAATAACTCAAAAAGATAGGGCTGCAGCATAGCCCGAGCGAAGCGAAAAAGTTTACCGGCTATTCTTATATCAGAATCGTTACAAACGATCGATTTATTCTGGACCGAACGCCGAAACTCTGCGGCAGCATCTATTTGATTCGTATCTCCGGAACCATTCAACGAGTATTCCTGCATTGGTCGGACTTGCTCAAGCCTGCCTTCTATGGCACCATCCGGCGATTTTCTAAGCTTCCAAAATTCCAAGGAGAAACCAGATGGCGGGTCGCAATCACCTTTTTGTTCCAGGTCCAACCAATACCCCACACGAAATTCTGAGCGCGATGCACGTGCCGATGGAAGACCACCGCTCGCCGATTTTCCCTAAATTGTTGTCGCCGATTCTGGAAGACCTGAAAAAGGTGTTCCGCACCGAAACCGGCCAATGCTTCGTGTTTCCGGCCACCGGTACCGCCGGCTGGGAAGTGGCAATGACCAACTGTTTGAACCAGGGCGATAAAGTCCTGATTTACCGTTTCGGCCAATTCGGCCATTTGTGGGCGGAAGCCGCGCGCAAACTGGGTTTCGATGTGGAAATTCACCAAATCGAATGGGGCAAGGGCATTCCGCTGGACCATTTGGAAGCGCGCCTGAAAGACGATAAAAATCACGAAATCAAAGCCGTACTGGCCACCCATAACGAAACCTCGACCGGCGTCACCAGCGATATTCCCGGCGTCCGCAAAGCCTTGGATGCGGCCGGCCACCCTGCCCTGCTGTTTTCTGACGGCGTCAGCGCGATCGGCAGTATCGATTTCCGCCAGGACGAATGGGGCGTGGACGCAGCGATCGCCGGCTCGCAAAAAGGCTTCATGTTGCCGGCCGGTCTGGCGATTTTGGGTTTCAGCCAAAAAGCCCTGGCCGCGATCGACAACAGCAACTTCCCGCGTTCTTTCTTCTCGTTGAAAGACATGGCGGCCTCCAATAAAGATGGTTACACCCCTTACACACCGTCCACGCCGATGCTGTACGGCCTGCGCAAAGCGCTGGAATTGCTGCTGGAAGAAGGCATGGAAAACGTCTACGCCCGCCATCACCGTCTGGGCGAAGGCGTGCGCCGCGCCGTGGCGGCCTGGGGCTTGCAAACCTGCGCGCAAGACGGCTGGGCTTCCGACACCGTCACTGCCATCGTGGTACCGGCCGATAAGGACGCGCGCCACGTGATCAGCACCGCTTACAACAAGTACAACATTTCCTTGGGCGCCGGCTTGAGCGAAGTGGCCGGCAAAGTGTTCCGCATCGGCCACGTCGGCGACATGAACGACGTTTCCTTGTTGGGCGCGATTGCCGGCGTGGAAATGGCGATGCTGGATCACGGTTTTGATATCAAAGCCGGCAGCGGCGTCGCCGCGGCGATCGAATACTATCGTTCTACCGCGAAATAGCCCTCGCTGATGGTCGGGCGGCGAATCCAGATTCGCCGCCCGACCACTCGTCCCGTTGCCCCGCTCTGCTGCCGGCATTTTCCGGCCTAAGGTTGTGCGCAGCACACCAAAATCGATCGAAAGTCGCACCAAAATTCGGCAAAAACACTTAACCGGACGGGTTGCGCACCGACCAAAAAACGAATATCCAACTGAAATTAATATATTTTTTTCATGTCGGCGCCATTTTTGCTGATACATACCGAGGACCAACTGTTTTCAACAGCCAAGGGAGGACGTCATGAGACATTCATTATTGCTAATCGCTATGTTGGCCATTCCGGCCCAAGTTAAACCGTTAAACCAGCCCGATCCCGGTTTATATGGCAGTTTCGCTGCCGCGCCGCTGCAGATTCCCAATCTATTACCCTCGCCCGAAACCGTAACATCAAGCCGCTGGTTGTTTCCAGCAGCCCTCCAGGGCTGCCCAAACGCCACGGTTCCGAGCGAATTGTGCAAATTAGTCGAATGGTCGGCCATGGATTATCCGACACTGAGCCAAGTGGCCTGGACCCTAATGCCCAGCGCCGGTTATGGCCTGGCTCAAGCCGGGTTCGCATCGACCGCGGCCGGACACAATATCGATGCCGATCAGACCGAAGCGCAAAATCTATCGGGACTGCCGTTGGCGGCCATAGCCTGGTTTTCGCTGGGCTGCCTGCTTGGGTCGCTAGCCATGCTGCGCCACCACCAGACTCGCCGCGCTTACGCGATCGCTTAAGGTTTTTAAAGGGTATATTTGCGCTTGAGCTTTGAGTTGCCTATAGTCGCTGCCATTGACAATCCAATCGGCGGCGACAGTCGGCAAACTCACCGATACGCCGTCTCGACTCACGACCAAGCAAGAGGCGACGGCCATGGCGAAAACCCTGTACCAATTGCTGAACCTTCCGGAAACGGCTACCGCACAACAAGTCCATAGCGCTTTCAAAACCGTCGAACGGCTCCACACCGGGCGCCATGACGATGCTTCATTGGCGAGTCTGGCCCGCGCCAGAGAGGCGTTCCTGATCCTGTCGGATGCGCAGCGCCGCTTGGCGTACGACCGTAAACTGGCGATGGCGCAGGTCGCGGCCGACTCGGCTATTCCCCTGGCCGAGCGGCATCGGCCTTTCCAACTTGCGCCCCGGCAGATTATGGTCGCCGCGTTACTGGCGGTGGCGGCTGGGCTCTGGCTGTACCGGGATTACCAAAAAACCGAACGACTGGCCGCAGCGGCAGAAAGTCTGCTGCGCCAGCAAGAATGGCTAGCGCAGCAAAACCGGGGCGATCGGCAACAAGCCCAAATCGAGGCCGAACGCAGCCTGCGTCAACAACAACTGGAAGACGCCAATCGCTTGGCGGAACGCCAGCTAGCCAACCAACAACGAGCGCTGGAACTATTGCAAAGCCAAGCGGATACCCAATCTGAGCTTAAGCAGCAGGATATCGCCAACAGCCGCCTGGAAATGCAATATCGAAAACCCGAATTGGCGCTGGAATTGCAGCAGCAGAAACAACAGTACGCCGCGGCCCAACGCGAACGCGCACTGCATCAGCACGACGAGAACATTGCCAGTATCAACAGCCTGAGGGCCGCGCGGATCAGAGCCTACGACCGCGGACACACCACCGGCGAGATTTCCCGCTCAAATCCGGCCTTGGATCCTTAGCCGCCGCGCCGAAAATCGCCGCCGGCTGGCTTATACTGGCGGCCCGAACGCAGCCATACAGGAATTTTTGATGAGTAAACCCAAAGTGTTGATCAGCCGGCGCTGGCCGGCGACCGTCGAAGCCAAATTGCAGGAACTGTTCGATACAACCTTGAATGGCGACGACCACCCGATGAACGCCGACGAGTTTCGAACGGCTCTGCAAAACTACGATGCGGTCTGCCCGAGCGTTTGCGATGCACTACCGGCCGAGGTGCTGAACGTCGCCAACAAACGCTGCCGGATCCTGGGAAATTTCGGCGTCGGCTACAACCATATCGACATCGCGGCAGCGAGGGAACAAGGTTTGGTCGTGACCAACACCCCCGGCGTACTAACGGAAAGCACCGCCGATATTGCGATGACTTTATTGCTGATGACGGCACGGCGCGGCGCCGAAGGCGACCGCTTGGTCCGCTCCGGCCAATGGCGCGGCTGGTGTCCGACTCACATGATGAGCAGCGACGTCACCGGCGCCACGTTGGGATTGGTCGGCTTCGGCCGCATCGCCCAGGCCATGGCCCGCAAAGCGCACCACGGCTTCGGCATGAAGATTTTGTACGTCAAACCCAGCCCGGCCGATCCGGAAATCGTCGCCGATCTGCAAGCGGTGCGGTGCGAGACACTCGAAGAACTCTTGCCGCAGTGCGATTACGTGTCGCTGCATTGCCCCGGCGGCGCCGACACCCGGCATCTGATCGACGAACGCCGTTTGGACCTGATGAAACCCAGCGCGCACTTGATCAATACCGCTCGCGGCGATGTGGTCGACAGTAAAGCCTTGATTCGGGCGTTGCGGGAAAAGCGGATTGCCGGTGCCGGCCTCGATGTTTACGAAGGCGAGCCGGACATCGACCCCGGCTTTTTGGCATTGGAAAATGCGGCCTTGTTGCCGCATTTGGGCAGCGCCACGATCGCCACCCGCACGGCGATGGGCGAAAAAGTGCTGGCCAATTTGCAAGCGTTTTTCGCCGGCCGGACGCCACCGGACCGGGTGGTGTGAGTCCGGCGGCGCGGCACGTCCGACCCCGACCGCCGGTGGCTGAGATCAGACCGATTATTCGCTTCGGCGTTTTTTCAGACCCAAGATACCGATCACGCCGGCCAGAAACGACCACACCGCGGCCGGCAGCGGTACCGGCGAGGCTTCCAGATGGTTATCCATCCGCACGTCGGCGTATAAACCTTCGGCCTGGCCGGCCGCCAATTCGAAGCCGAACAGGCCGCTAGTGCCGGCTCGTGACACGTTCAGGTCATTGAACGCGGTATCGACCCGGTCGGCACCTTGCCACAGGCCGTCACCGTTAAAGAAATCGATCGCCACGGAACTGGAATCGGTGGCCGAGCCGGCCGCCGCGCTAAGCAGATAATCCAGACGCAAATTGATGGCGTAGCGATCGCTGCCGTTATTGCGAAACTCCAAGCCGTACCAACCCAAATGGTGCGCATCCAGGGTACCGTTCGCCAAGGTGCCGCTGGCGGCAAAGGTGTAATTGAAATCGCCGCTGGTCGACAACTCCGGATTGTTGGCGATCACCGAGCCGACGCCGTTGATTTGCACTTGCGAATATTCGTCGCCGGGATTGGCCGGAGCGTCGATCTGCTGGAAATAGCCGACGATCTCCAGGCCGGACAGATCACCCGGATTGCTCAGGTTGACGATGCTCTCAATACTGTAACTTAACGCTGCGGAACTGTTGAAACTTGTAGCGGCAGTCGCCGTACCCGCGGTAAACAGCCCCAACCCTGCCAGCCATACCAGAACGGCTCTGTGTTTTATTGAAGTTTGCATAAGTTAATCTCTACTTGACTTTTGTGTCCGGAAATCCCGCGCGACTCGGCGTCGCGCGGGCCGGTGTTTTCGATACGGCATTCAGCCGCTCAGTGCGCCAACAACTGGTCGAACGGCAACAGCGGGTCGACTGAACCATTGGCACCGACGGCCGGGACGACTAATACTTCGTCTTGCGCCAGATCGGCTTGCAACGGATTGCCGGATACAACAGCTTCATGGTTACCTTCGTGGCCGTTCGGCACAATCACCTCCGGATGGTCAAACGGCGCTTTTTCATAGCGCACCCGGTCGTCAGTGAACGATTTCAGATACGCGATCAATTTGGCCCGGTTAGCCGGCGAATTGATCGACGACGAGATGGTACCGACCTGCTCGTGCAAAATATCGTTGTGGAAATTGCCTTGCCGGCCATAAAACTCGATCACCTGCTCCAGCGTTGCCATACTGCCGTTATGCATGTACGGCCCGGTCAGCTCGATATTACGCAGGGTTGGAACTTTAAAGGCCGCCTTGACTGCCACGCCCAGATTTGCGGCATTGGCTTCGTTGCGTGCCGCGCTGGGCGACGGAATGAAAGCTGTGGCCGGATCCGCACAGTTTTGATTGCGCGACACACCCTCCCGACTGCCGTCCGCTTGGATACCTTCCACTGCGGTAAAGTAATAAGGCTCGGAAACGTCGGTATTAATCGCGATTGCGGTGATGAAATCGCAAGCGCGAATATCCTTAACCAGACGATCCTTGATCCCGGCGGGACGGTCCTGCAAATACTGAAGGTACTGAGCGGCAAAGGATAGCGGATTGCCGAAATCGTCGAGACCGCCAACTCCTGGGTCACCATTCGGATCGGCAACACCGGTGTTGATGTACCCCAAGTCCATCAGCAAAGGCATGCCGTCGCTACTAAAATCCCGGGTTACCGGATTGACATATTGGGTCATGCCGGCTGCTCGCGCGCCGCCGGAAGGACCGAACGCATCCGGTCCGTACGAAATTGGCGTCGCTGCCAAACCGAAGGTTTTGCCGGGCTCGGGCTTCAACAACGCCGCATTGGTAGCGACCGCGGCCAGACTCAAGCTCGGGCCGGCATGACACAAATTACAATGATTGTTGAAAAACAAGTTGCCGCCATCTTTCAGCGCTTGGCGCTTGGCCTCGGTCTCGGCCGGCGTGGCGCCGACAATATTGGTCCAGGTCGGGCGCAGGCTGGCATCCACCGGGCTCAAATCGAAAGGCGATTGATCCGCCACCAAGGTCGACTGGTAAAGCTGGAGCGCCAAGCCGAAGAACATCGGGAAATTGGCCTCCATTTGGTTGTAGGCGGTTTGTCCCGGCGGAGCACCGAACGGGCCGATGCCGCTATAAGACCAGTATTTGGCATTGAAAGCCTGCATGATCAGATTTTTATAGGTGGTATTCAGACCGGGCTTTAGATTTCCGATGCTGCTCAAGCTATAGGGGCCCAACACACTGTCTTCGTGGTGCACCTTCTGATGTTGCAAGGCTTGGCGTCCCAACAGCTTGCGGCCGATATCGGCCCATGTCCGCTGCCGGCAGCTCATTTCGGTATCGCTCAAACCCGGCGCCGTCGCCAACGATGCTAAAGACGAGTTTTCCAGATGCAGCTTTTCTTTAACCACCGAGCGCGAATTGAGTTTGACCCAAACCCCGGCATTCGAGTCGCGCTCACCCCAGGGACTGCTACCGTTAAAGATATTGTTGGCCCGCCCGTCCCAGAAATTACGATGGTTGAACACCGCATTGATTACAGTCGGCGCATTCCGAGGCTCCACCCGCCGGGTACCGGTTTGGTTAACGTGAAATACCGCATCGACGCTACGCGAACATTGGTCGGTACTGCCACTGAAACGCGAAGCACCTTTGAATTCGCCGCTAAAGGTACCGGACGACGCCACCACATCATCGGTGGTAAAGGTCACGGCGCTGAATTTATCGGCCGGATCGGACAGGCGGTGCAGCGGAAAGTCTTGCGAACGCAAGGTATGATTGGGGCCACCGCCGCCCGACGCCAACGTATCGAACGTCTGCCCGCTAGCTTTGCTGCTCTTGGCGCCGGGATTCAGCTGATTTTTGACCCGGGCGTCGGCCCCGGCGTGAAAATGGCAGGACCCGCAGGCCATGCCGTCGCTACCGACGTTCATATCCCAAAATAAGGCCTTGCCCAACGCAATCGCTGCCGCCTTATTCACCACGATCGGGCTGGAACCGTCCAACAACCCCGGCACCGGCGGCACCGGTACCCGCTGTAACGATACCGGAACCGGTCCGTGGGCCGCCACCGGCAGCGCCGCCAGTGAAGCGATCGCTATTAAAAAGATTCTCGGAAATACCTTCATACCTGCCTCGTAAAACCCGCTATTCACCCGGCGCCGCATCTGCTTTGGCCCCGGTCTGGGAGTCGGATAAAGACTGAACCTGCGCATGCCTTCGATTGCATCCGTTCAGTCGAAACCAAAGAAATCAGGGCCGGCCCCAACCTAGACAACCCCGGGAACCGACCACTAAATTATTTTGAGCGCCAGCTAATCGGGGCAACATCGGACATAAGGCATTTGGACCTTGTTACCCGAGCACGCCCCATTCGGCAAAGCGGATCGGCTGGCGCTGTAAGCTAGGCCGGTTTTTTTCGACCTAGCGCGGTAAAACCCAATAGAGCCGAACCGAACATCCAGACAGCTCCGGGCAACGGCACCGCACTGACTCCGGTATTGTTGATAGTCAACATATAGTTTTGGCCTGCACCGATTCCGCAATTTTGACCATTGGCATTATCATCCGGGCAACTACCCGCCCAGCCGATCAAGTAATAACCGGCTTTCAAGCCCTGCAGGGTCAACATCGCCTCGCCGGCACTCAGGGTCGCGAAACCGGTGTAGACGTAGGGTGAATCTTGGTTGACGTTGGTCAGTGCCGTACCATTCAGCGGATCGCTGGCACCGCCGCCGTATTGACCGACATTTCCGGGGTTGGTGGCACCCGCGAGCAGACCTTGAATCTTATCGCCATCGCCGTTGGTGAAGGAGTAGCCGGCATTGGCATAACCGATCCATCCGTCATGGCCGCGGACTATGTTTCCGCCGCCGCCTTCACCCAGCCAGCCGTTGCTGCCCTGAGTCAAATCGGCGCCGGGCACACCCAGCAATCCCGTGCCGCCCAAGCCAGGAGGCGCGACGTAACCGGCGACACCGCCATCGTAAGGCCCGCGCACCTGACTCCAGGCATGTCCGTAACCGCTGCCGTCGGCGGCACCGGTAACCATGGGCGCTGCCCCGCTGGTCCAGATCGAAAATCCCGGATAGTTCATCGGCGCCGTGCCGCCGTTTTGTTTCAGATTGACCGTGACATCGAATCGAGTACCCGCGGCGACGTCGGCATCATCGCCGACCTGAAAAATCCTGAAGGGTGGCGTATGGGTCCAACCGTAGTTAAAACCGGTACCGTAGTCAGCCCAAGCCCTTTTCGGCGCCTTGCCGGATACGCTAGCGCTGTCGCCAGCGTCGATAACACCCAGACTGGCCGGACTAATAGCGGCGGCCTGTCCGGAATAAGCGGCCATAACGCTGGCGCCGAGCGCAGCCAGAATTGCGCGGCGTAAGCTCTGTTGATTAATGCCTATCATATTGATTCCTCAATAACTGATTCGAAGTGAAGAAATTGCATAATTGCCTAGTCCAGGGCAGTCAGGCCGTCTCGCCGTGAGACCCCTGAATTTCCGTCTCCTCCTCGCGGCAGGTTCGGCTTTTTCCCGGAGGTGATATCGCGTCCGTTATCACTCGAATGAGATAGCACAATTTGTACCTATTTTTTTTAATTAATTTTCAATAAGTTACAATCAATCCAGCCAAGACTTGCGGATTTTGCCGCAGTATTGGCCGTCTGCGGCAACGCCTTGGCCAGCACGACAAATCAACACTAATACCTGATTAAATTCATTAACTTATCAAAGATTCACAGCAAAAAAACGGTTACCAGCCGATCCGGCATCGGTAGCGCGGTGCAGCCGGAAAACAGCTGGGTAACGACGACTAACCGCCCGGCAGGCCTAAGCTGCAACGCATACTCTAGTCCGTTGTTTTAACTAATGAATTACCCATAGACACCGTTTGTGTAAGTCCGGTTGGCCAACCCCAAGTCGCCTGCAAATGCATAAAAAACACACATACTGTGTGATTTCACTTAGCGTGTGCGCGATATCACATAATTTGGATTTACCCGGCACCTGCATCCGGGCAACAGCGTAAGTCCGGCACCACCACTATCGGACGATCGGATACTGAGATCCACACCCGCGAAAACCGCGCAATCCTTAGGTTTTCAGTCGCGCCGCCTAACACTCGAAAACTCGCGGAAACGATAGTCGATAGCAAACCGCCGATTTTCCCGTGCAAGCCGATCGCCAGACAAAAAAACGCCAAAATTTTGATTTATAACGGATTTATATAAAAGAGGCATGGCTATTGCTATCCGCAACTATCAATTGACCGCCCGGTCCGAGGTAGCCGCACCGCTGCCTTGTACACCATCGGCTCAATCGCATGGCCTGAACAACGACGGATAACATTATGAAAATACGCTATAAACGCGCGCTGGCATTCTCGGCTGCGCTCGGCATCGGAACCATGGTGACGCCACCCCCGGAAGCGCCATTTACCGGCCACGGCGACCCGGAAGTTTTAAGCCGGTTGTACCAGCGCTGGAAATATACTCACGAACAATCCTCCAGCCCGGACAACTTGCAAATCGGCTTGAGCTATTCCAAGGCATTGTCCGCACGCTTCAGCCCGGCCGCCGGCCACCTTCAACTGAATCTGCGCACCGGGCGCTTGCAGGCAACGGTATCGGGTTTACCGGAAACCGGCCAATACGAACTTTGGTTGCTGGACAATCATAAGCAGTCTCGGCAAGGATTGCGCGTCGGCCAACTGGAGCCGGCGGCGGGCCGCCATGGTTTGACGCTGCAACTCGACCCGCAGCGAATGCGGAACTTTACGCTTGACGGCGCGGCAATCGTCCTAGCCGGAACCTCTCCCGAAAACGGCGGCCTGCTGTTCGGCTCGCCCAACCTGCTGCAGCGGCTTTATTTCACCGAGCACGACTGGCCGGGCGCGAACCTGGCTGCCGCCGGCGGCGAGATCGCCGCGAATCGCCTGCCGTTCGAATTCTTACTGCCGAAAACCGCTCAAGCCGGCAATTTCGGACGCGAACCACAGTTAGCGCAGCTGATAGCCCGCGGCCAAAAAATATTTACAGAAGAGACTTTCGGCGGCAACGGACGTACCTGCGCCACCTGCCACCGGCCGGATAACAATCACACGATCGACCCGAGTTACATCGCCAAGTTACCGAAAAGCGACCCGCTGTTCGTCGCCGAAACCCGGCCGGAATTGGCCGATCTGGAAAAGCCGGCACTAATGCGCCAGTTTGCCTTGTTCGTCGCCCACGCCGACGGCTTCGACCGGCCGCCGGTGATGCGCAGTTCTCCCCATCTGTTGGGCATGGCCAATACCCTCACCTTCGAGCGTGCCGTAAATCCTGGTTACGGCAACGGCGAGTTTCCGCAGGACGAAGAATACTTCAAACGCCACGATGACGAAGCGCAGCAATCCGGCAGGCACACCGAAGCCATAGGCTGGTCCGGCGACGGCGCCCCGGACGGCGGCTCCTTGCGTGACTTCGCCAAAGGCGCGATCAAGCAGCACATGCCGAAAACATTGATCCGGGCCGAAAACATCGATTTCAGATTACCCAGCGAAGACGAACTCGACGCCTTGGAAGCCTATATGCTGTCATTGGGGCGTAGCGGCGAATTGAATCTGGCCAATATGTATTTCAAATCGCCTTTGGTGCAAAACGGCCTGATGTTGTTCAATACCAAGAACAATCCGAAAGCGGCCGACGGCTCGGTGATTTTCGGCGCCACGGCAAACTGTAACGGCTGCCATTCCAATGCCGGCGGCATCAGTTCGACCACCAATGCCAATCCGACCCGCGATACCGGTGTGGAACGAATGCGCGACCAATTGCATCATTTGGCCGACCCGACGCTGGCCTATGACGGCGGCTTCGGTCAGATCCAACAAAACGACTGCGGCCCGAATTATGACGAAGTCTGTTTTAGCGACGGCAGCGTTGCGCCGAGCGGTACTACCTCGCGGCCAGCAGGACACCATGGCTTGAACCGTTTCAATACGCCGTCCTTGGTCGAAGCGGCCGACACCGCACCGTTCTTTCACAACAACAGCGTAACGACGCTGGAAGAAAGCGTCGCCTACTACAGCTCCGATGCCTTCAACAGCTCGCCCGGCGCATTTACCTCTAGTAAAGCGAATCGGCAAGGCAAATTGGATTCGTCGCAAGTAATAGCCGTAGCAATGTTCCTCCGTACGATCAATGTGCTGGAAAATATCCGCAGCTCCAATTCGTTGGACAAAAAAGCGTTGGAACAGAATGGCGAACAAAGTATGAAGTCCCTGAAGCTGGCAATCGCCGACACTCAGGACGCGGTGGAGGTATTACAGCAAGCGGTAATCAATCCCTATCCGGAAGCTTTGGAAAAATTGCAGCAAGCATTGAATCTGGAGGCAATGGCCTGCAACCGGTTTTTTCCGGGCAAAACCGGTCTGCTGCGCCGAGCGATTGCGCTGAAAGAGCAGGCCCGCAACCTGATGGTTAGCGGTGGCTAGTAAGACAAGGATAACGGTATTGCCGACTACGACAGACAGGACGCTTGGGCGTTACCGACCCCAAGCGTTCCGATACCGCAGATTTCCGGCGGACATAAAAAAAGCCGGTGAGGATACCCTCGTCCGGCTCTCTGAGAACTTAAGCTTACACTTAAGCCAAGGTTTTACGACGTGTGTTGTAGAGAAAACCCAACATAGCGCTTGTCATGAACCAAATAGAGGCAGGAAGTGGAACCACAGAACCACCGCTTTGGTCAGCCGCAGGCTTGATATCGAAGCCGTACAGCAAGCTAAGGGTGTTGGTCAAACCTGCTTTGGTGAAAGACAACAAATAGGTGTTGCCGCTAAAGCTGTAGTTGGCATCTTCGCTGACCCATTTACCGCCGGTCCACAGACCGAATTTGAACGCGCCGGCTGGCGAATAGCTACCGACTCCGGTAAAAGAGTACAACGGAGAGGCAATGCTTAAATCCGCGTTCGCCGCGAAGATACCGAAGGTATCACCACTGGGAAACGGAGATGAAAAACTCACGCCCAAAAAGTTGCTGTTCCCATCGGTCGATTCCCAAATAATACCTGCCGAACTTGCAGTCGAAACTGCAAACAGGCACACAGCAAGCCACAGTCTTAAAGATAGAAGCGTTTTCATGGATATTCCCCATTAGTTAACGTTAACAAACGGCCATTCCTCTGGCCATACAACTGGAATTGGCGATTTTTCCGAAATTGCCGCCTCCAAGCCGAGAGCAAAGACCGCAGCCTCCACTCCAAAATAGATTATACAAAAAACGTGCCAAAATATCCAGGCCTGGAATTTCAAGGAATTAGCTCGGCCGAACAGTAGCCAATGTAAAATAAGCTGACACAAATTCCGGGAATTTAGGTCATTCGCGTTTCGGCTGCGCCATTTTGGCGCTATTTGCAATCCGCAGCCGGAATCCGCTGATATCCGCCGCTCCCCGGAAAAGCGGCAGCGGCGCCGAAATGCAGGAATAAAGCCTGGCGGGTTTTGCTGCGCTGCCTAAGCTCGGCCCGGACACCTCGTGCGGCTAGCTGCTCCTTAAACGCCAGCGCTCTCGCTCTATCGACAAATACGCCCAAAGATAGTGCGCCTTTAATCTCGCCCTCCGGAACCATCCAGACGTCGTCAATGCCTTTGGCGTGCAACGTCAACTTGTTAAGCCGAGCCTGCTCGGCATCCTTGGCCGGGGGCAAGTAGAGCTGGTAATCGGCGGAAACCGTCGTTTCCCGCACAAACGGCTTCGTGAAAAGCAAGGGCTTGCCACGCAGCCAGCGCTGCAATTCGCGGTCGTCGCTGAAGGGCCCCGCTTCGTAACAAATCACTCGAACCGGCTCCGGCTTCCCGGTTGCCGCCGGCAGCGATTTTTTTTCGGATTTAACCGCGGTACCCGCCAATTGTTTTGGCTTAGGCGCCGCAAAAGCGGCGGGCGCGGCCAAGCGTTGCAGTTCGGCGGCATCGCGATCCAGGACCCGCGAAATCGCCACGCTACGAAGCGCGGCATCCCGTTCGGCAACCAGTACAATCGACGGCAGAACGGCCTGGACTTGGTTGACCGGCGTCGACGCACCAAAATGGAGCTTCCAGAAAAAAAATAATACATTAGCCAGACACAACAGCAGAAAAACCTGCTTCATCCCGATGCCTCCGCTTCAGCGCAGTAGTGCAACAAGCCTTTGAATACCAGCTGCGAATCCAACACTTTGTCGCCTGCAATTTGCTCCGCCAACTGTGCTGCATCGCCCCCCGTCAACAGCAATCGATACGGTTGGTTTTGCCGGCCTAGCGCGGTTTCGACCAAGCCGACAGCCGCCCACAGCACTCCGGCGTCGATCGCGGCATCGGTATCGGCCGCCAGCCCCCCCCCTCCGGCACCGGCGGCAACCGGTAAAGCGTGAGTATTCGCCGACAAGGCTTGCTTCATTAAACGCAAGCCGGGGCAAATCAAGCCTCCCTGGTGCAGCCCATCGGCGGCGACAAAATCGACGGTAATTGCCGTACCGCAATCGACAATACAATTGGCGCCCGGATAGGCGTGCAGCGCGCCAATCATCGCCAACCAGCGGTCGACGCCTAATTTTTCGGGCTTGACGTAAGCGCTGGTGACACCGAAGGCTTGGCCGGCAGCGCTCGGCTTGACAACCTTGGCGGCAGGCCACTTAATCTGAGCCAATCCAAGCACCGTTGCCACAACTTCCGGCGCAGCAACAGCCGCTAGCCCGATTTGTTCCGGTTCCGATAACGAGGTCCAGGCTTGGGTCAAAACCGACACAAAATCCGATTCGCGGTAATTCAAATAGCGCGGTTCGGCAATCATTCCAGAGTCAGCCAGCGTCCATTTCAGAAAGGAATTGCCGATATCGACCAGCAAAATCATGATTGACGTAGACTCACTTCACCGGATGCAAAGGCACGTATTTCGCCGTCGGCCTGACGTAGTAGCAGCAAACCTTGATCATCAATACCGGCCGCTTCTCCGCTAAACCGCTGCTCGCCCAAAAACACACAGACCGGACGCTGCAACATACAATCGTAGCTGCGCCATTCCGCCAACCAGTAAGCAAGAGTGCGCGATTCAAACGCGGCTAAGGCCGGAAGCAAATGGTTTAGCAATTCCGCCGTCAGCCGGTTGCGCATACCGTGAGCACCATCGGCCAGGATACGATGCAGGTCCACCCAGGCTTGGTCAATCTCTGCCGCATCTCGGCCGGGCATGAACACATTTAGCCCCAAACCCATCACGGCATGGCAAGGCCCGCCGCTTTCGCCGCCGACTTCGATCAATATGCCGGCTAACTTACGTTGCCGCCAATAAATGTCGTTAGGCCATTTCAAGCCAACCTCTTCGACGCCCAATGCCCGCAGTGCCCGCACTACGGCCACGCCCATCGCCAAACTCAAACCGCTCAAAACAGCCGGTCCGCCCTGAAAACGCCAGAGAATAGACAAATACACATTGTGGCCGAAGGGTGAAATCCATTTCCGGCCACGGCGTCCGCGTCCGGCGGTTTGCTGCTCTGCCAGGCAAACCACGCCGCTCTCGCCCGACTCGCGCGCGAGCTCAAGTAAACGCCCGTTGGTGGACTGGATACGGTCGTGGATCTCGATGCGTCGCAGCAAGGCTGAAGCATCCTGAGTCAAATACTCCAGAATTTGTCCTTCCTGCAACAATTGCAACGGCTGGTTCAAGCGATAGCCCTTTCCGGAAACCGCAAGCAAATCGACACCGGCATCCGCTAGCGCCTGTTGGTATTTCCAGACTGCTGACCGGCTGATACCCAGAGATTGCGCCAACTCGGTACCGGAGTGGAAACGGCCGTCGCCCAACAGCCCGATCAACTGTTTGAGTTTCGGCGCCAGCGGTGTGGCTCCATCCGCGGCCCCGTTACCGGATTTGGACATAAGGAACGCGGTTCAGGATTCGTTTTTGTCGCGCAGTTGTTGCAACTGCTTTTTGATGACATGCTTGATCAACAATTCGCGGTTGTCTTCGGTCAGATTAATGTATTCCACACAAATCGCGAACGGCCGCTGCGGATTATCCTGAGAAATGTCCTTGCATTGCACGACTCTGGCGTAAGCGACAATTACCGCCATGCATGAGGTCAACAGCATCCGCAGCTCGAGGATTTCACCGACCGCAATCGCTTGTTCGTTACTGAACGCCAGGCCGGTGGCACTCAGACTGACTTCTCGAGTATCGTGCTCGGAAAAGTTATCGGTCTGGGCATTGATTGCCTGCGCGATCAGGTTGATTTTGGTGTCGATAATCTTCAGATATTCGAACATTTCCGGGTCGCGCCGTTCCAGGCGCGGCCCGAGCATCCGAGCTTCTTGAGCCAGTACGTCCAGGGCTGAGGACAAAGTGCAATTGCTCAATACGTCGTTGGAAACATGGCTGGCGGCGTCGAAATTCTTTTTATCGATCACCTTGTGCAACAGGTTGATAGTATCGTTGACCCGGAAATAGCGCCGTTTTTCTTCAATTTCTTCCGCCATGGCGTGCTCTATCCTCGTAAAATAATTTGGAATGTTTAAACGGCAATTCTAGCCGATGCAGCGTCGGCCGGGTAAAGCCGGGGACATCAATCGGGAATGATCGTTGTGAAACCGCCGATCAAATCATGGACGTCGCCCCGGCCGACCAAGCGTACCGGCAAGATCAATTCGTCCGCCGTGAGTCCTCTTGCCTGCAAGGATTCGCGCTCCAGATACAGCTCCGTCACTTCGTAAAGCTCCAAAGCCTTAAAAATAGCCGAGGTATCTTTCAGCGCCAAACTTTCCGGCTGTTGCCGCGCCAACAGCTGAAACACGCCATCGTCCAGCCACAACACCGCCACCCGCTGATCGAACGCCGCAGCCGTTAATAAGGCGTCCAAGGTTTCCGCCAGGCGAACCCCAGTGTACGGTGGCCGGCGCATTACGAACAAAAACGACTTCATGGCCGCCTCAAGCGAATATCAAGCTGCGGTCGGCCAACAACTCGGCTTCCAGCCACTGCCCCAAGCCGGCGATCCGAAACCCGGGCGCGACATCGTCGCCGAGCTTGCCTTGCCGGCGCGCTTCGTCGGCACACAATAAGCCGCGACGCTGGGCAGCGGAAATACAAACGGCTAGATCGACTCCTCGGTCTAGCGCCAATTCCGACCATTTTCGCCCCAGTTGCAGTTCGTCCTCCGGCGGACTGGCGTAGCGAAAAGCATGGTAAACCCCGTCCTTGTAAAAAAATACGCGAACCACATCGTGACCGGCATCGAGCGCGGCCGAAATAAATCGGTAAGCACATAGTCCGGAGTTGCCGGAGCAAGGCCCGGCATTAACTTGAACGGCATATTTCATCGCACTGTAGAATATTGTCTTTGCAAAAACATCGTTGCATTTTAATACGCGCCCACCAATCTTGCCTGTTTTGCCGCCGAGCATTCGCGATGGAACCAAATTCGATACCTCAGGTCCGATCCGCCATGAGACTAATACCCGTTACGCTCGCCCTTGGTTTGAGCCTGTTTTGCCCCCCGCCGCATGCGCTAGAAATTGACAAAATCCAGTTGCCGGACATGGGCGACTCCGCCGGCGCGATCATTTCGCCGATTCAGGAAAAGGAATTCGGCGAAGCCTTCTTCCGCAATCTGCATCGGCAAGCCGAAATCAGTCAAGACGTCGAAATCCAGCAATACATCGAGAACATAGGCCGACAACTGGCATCTCACAGTGATACGCCGTCCAACCCGTTTCATTTCTTTGTCGTGATGGACCAGAACATCAACGCTTTCGCCGGCCCCGGCGGCTATATCGGCGTCAACTCGGGACTGATTTTGCTGACGGAAGCCGAAAGCGAACTGGCTTCGGTCATGGCGCACGAGATCGCCCACGTCACCCAACGCCATCTGTATCGCTCGATCGAAAAAGCCAGCAAACTGTCGATTCCGACCGTTGCCGCGACGCTGGCGGCGATCCTGATCGGGACCCAGTCACCGAACATGGGACAAGCGGCGCTGATGGCAATCCAGGCCGGCAACATTCAGTTTCAAATCGACTTTACCCGCGACCACGAGAAGGAAGCCGACAGGGTCGGTATGCAGACGCTGGCGGAATCTAACTTTGACCCGCGTGCGATGCCGGCGTTTTTTGAAAAACTGCAGCAGTCTACCCGCTACTACGGGAAAGGCGTTCCGGAATTTTTGAGAACTCACCCGGTGTCGGAAAACCGGGTTGCCGACACCCGCGGCCGCGCCGAAATTTATCCTTACCGGCAGTATCCCGACTCGCTGGCCTACCAGCTTGTCAAAGCCAAGTTAGCGGTGGTTACCGCGCGGGATACCAAAGCGGCAATGCAGCATTTCACTACACTGGAAATGCAAGGCACTAGCGAGCAACGCGCGGTCGCCCGTTACGGCATGGGTCTGGTGCAATTGCAGAATCTGCAATTTGCGGCCGCCAACCAAATATTCCAGCAGTTGGCGGAACAATACCCCAATCAACCTCAATATATCGCTGCCTTGGCGCGCACCGCCAGCGAAAGCCACGATTACGATAAAGCCGGCAAACTCTACGAAGCCGCCCTCGCCCGCTTTCCGAACAACGCTGCAGTGAAGATCGAATATACCCGCAGCCTGCTGAAAGGCGGACGCGCCGAACGTGCCAAACAAATCCTACAAAGCCTGCCCGAAGACCAAAAAGACCAACCTTACTACTACGAACTGCTCGCACAAATCTTCGCCGACCTGAAACAACCGGGCGAATCGCACCGCTATACCGCCGAATACTATTACGCCAGCGGCGATACCGAATCGGCCATCACCCAGATCCGGCTGGCCAAACAACAAAACGACCTCAGTTTTCAATTGCAAGCGATCCTTAACGAACGCTTAAATTTTTTCCTGAGCGAAGAAGAATCCCGCCGAATGGAGCGCTGAAGCAAACATTAGAAAACCCTAACACTCTCTAAGCTTCTGTTTAAAAAAATCAATTTCGAGGCGAAACCATTTCTTCGCAAAAAAGGCATTTTTTTGTTGGACACTCCGATTTTTTTAAAATACACTTCGGCCACCTTTTACGGAGTGCATTCAACCCGACAGGGTTGTATCTTTGAGGGGGAGGGAAGCGGCCTGTAACAAAGGCTGACAATAATAATAATAAATAGTAACTGCTTGACTAAACTGCCTTAAGGCAGGCGTCCAACACAATAACAATAATAATTACAACAAACAGGACGGGCCCGCGCTGAGCGGGCTTTTTATTGTCCGTCACCCTGCCTTGCCCCACCGCCGTTCCGTATCTGGCTTAAGACTTGCTTTTGTCTTATAATTCAGCCCTCTCCGCTTGAAACCTTTGCGGTTTTACAAGCTTCCAATCCCATAAACTCAACCAAGGTTTAATCATGGCCCGCGTGACTGTCGAAGATTGCTTAGAAAATGTAGAAAACCGCTTCAAACTGGTACTGCTGGCCAGTAAAAGAGCGCGCCAGTTGGAAAAAGGTGCCGACGAATTCGTGCCGCGCGGCAAGGATAAAGACACTGTAGTGGCACTGCGCGAAATCGCCGCAGGTTTCGTCACCGAGGAAAATGTCGACCGCCTGCACCGCTCCAGCTACGTCTCCGAAACCCACCTGGAACTTTAAGCGGTATGCCCGAGATAGCAGCCAAGCCGACTCCAGCACTTCCGGCCATAGAACACCCGGAAGAAAAACTGTTGCACCAGCTGTGCGACGTTCTGCGCAGCTATCTCGACCAAGACCAAATCAACGATATTGTACGCGCCTACCATTTCGGCGCGGCAGCCCACTCCGGCCAATTCCGCCGTAGCGGCGAAGCCTATATCTGCCACCCGGTTGCGGTTGCGATCACGTTGGCCGGCATGCATATGGATGCCCACGGCATCATGGCGGCGATTCTGCACGATGTGATCGAAGACACCCCCATCACCAAGGAACAACTCGGCGAACAATTCGGCGCCGAGGTTGCCGATCTGGTCGACGGCGTGACCAAACTGTCCAAGATCGACAGCCGCTCCCGCGCCGAAGCGCAAGCGGAAAACGTCCGCAAAATGTTTTTAGCCATGGCGCAAGACCTGCGCGTCATCGTCGTCAAACTGGCGGACCGGCTACACAACATGCAAACCATGGGCAATATGCCCCTGGACAAAAAGCGCCGGATCGCCAAGGAAACGCTGGAAATCTACGCGCCGATCGCCAACCGCCTCGGCATGAACGATGTCCGCCACCAGCTCGAATCGCTGGGTTTCAAGGCCCTGTACCCGAACCGTTATGCGGCGATCAACAATGCGGTAAAAAAATCGCGCGGCAACCGCAAGGAAATCATCGACACCATCCAGAACGCGATTCAAAACCGGCTGAAAGAATCCGGGCTGGACGGCACGGTAGCTGGACGGGAAAAAAACATCGCCAGCATTTACCAAAAAATGCTGAACAAGCGGATTTCGTTCACTGACGTGTTCGACGTATACGCGTTCCGGATTTATTGCTCCCAAGTGGACGATTGCTACCGCGCGCTCGGTTGCGTGCACAATCTGTATAAACCGGTACCCGGCCGGTTCAAGGACTATATCGCCCTGCCCAAAGCCAACGGCTACCAGTCGCTGCACACGATTCTGATCGGCCCTTACGGGGTACCGATCGAGATCCAGATCCGCACCCACGAAATGCACCGCTTGTCGGAATCCGGCATCGCCGCACATTGGCTGTACAAGTCCGACAACGATAAAAGCGAGACGATACAGGCCCGTGCCAACGAATGGCTGCGCGACCTGTTGGAAATTCAGAAATCGGCCGGCGACTCGCTCGAGTTCATCGATAATCTCAAAGTCGACCTGTTTCCGCAGGAAGTATTCGTGTTTACGCCGAAAGGCAAGATCATCAAGCTGCCGCGCGGCGCTACCGTGGTCGACTTTGCTTACATGGTGCATACCGACGTCGGCAACGCCTGCATCTCGGCCCGGATCGACAAAAAACTGGTGCCGTTGCAAACCAAGCTGGAAAACGGCATGACGGTCGAAGTCATCACCGCCACCTGGGCCCGACCCAATCCACTGTGGCTAAACTACGTGATCACCGCCAAGGCGCGCAGTTGCATCCGCGCCTATTTGAAGAATTTCAACCAGCAGGAAGCCATCAACCTCGGCCGCCGCCTGTTGGAAAAAGAACTGCACAGCCTGGGCATCCAACTAGAAAGCGTCGACAACACCCGGATTCTGCAGGTGCTGCAAGTCTTGAAAAAGCACTCGTTGAACGAATTGCTGGAAGACATCGGCCTCGGCAACCGGATGCCGTTCCTGGTCGCCAAACGCATCAGCCAAACCGACGTCAACGCCGCAGTCAAACTGGACGATAACGAACCGCACCATAAAACACCGTTGATTATCAAGGGCACCGAGGGCATCGTCGTCAGTCTGGCCAAGTGCTGCCGGCCAATTCCGGGGGATCCTATCATCGGTTTTTTCAACCCGGGCAAAGGCATCGTGGTTCACCACCACGAATGCCGCAACAGCAACGAAGTCCGCAAAAAACAAACCACCTGGCTGGATGTGGAGTGGAGCCCGGAAGCCAGCGGCGAGTTCCCAGCCGAAATCCGGATCGAGCTGCTGAACCAGCGCGGCTCGCTGGCCACGATTGCTTCGACCATCTCCAGCATGGACTCGAATATCGAGAACATCAACGTGGTCAGCCAGGACGACCGGGTCTCGGTGGACTTGCTGGTTCTAGCCGTGCGCGACCGGGTACACCTGGCCAACATCATCCGCAAATTGAAAAAGCTGTCCATCGTTTTAAAAATCACCCGCATCAAGGCATAACATGAGCAAGGAAACCATCTCCACGCCGCTGGCGCCGCAAGCCATCGGCACTTACTCGCAAGCGGTCAAAGTCGACAATACCGTCTACCTGTCCGGACAAATTCCGTTGGATCCGCAAACCATGCAAATGGTCGACGGCGACATCGACCTGCAAATCCGCCGGGTATTCGACAATCTGAAGGCCGTGGCCGAAGCCGCCGGCGGCAGCTTGAACGACATCGTCAAACTGAACGTGTTTCTGACCGACCTGAGCCATTTTCCGATCGTCAACGAAATCATGGCCGAATATTTCCACCAACCCTACCCGGCCCGCGCCGCGATCGGCGTTGCCGCACTGCCCAAATCGGCCAGCGTCGAAATGGACGGCATTTTGGTTTTACCCAACGAATATTACTGAGCTCGGCGCCGTGGCGGCGGACACAGTCGCCTTAGCCCTGTCCCAACCGTAGCGACGATGCGCAGCGAACCGCAACAGCATCCGGACCCGCGGCTGTTGCCGGTCACCGCATTGAACGGCATCGGTGCCCAATCGGCCGCCCGCCTGGAAAAACTCGGCATCCGCCATGTGCAAGACCTGCTGTTCCACCTGCCGTTACGTTACCAGGACCGCAGCCGGATCACGCCGCTCAACCAATTGCTGCCCGGTATGACCGCCTTGGTCTGTGGCCGCGTCGAATTCACCGACCAGATTCAACGCGGCCGAAATAGCGTGATTTGTCGCATCGCCGACGGCAGCGGCGAATTGTCGCTCCGCTTTTTTCATTTCTCGGTGCAGCAAAGCCAGCAATTGAAGCCCGGCGTACAGATCAGCTGTTTCGGCGAAATCCGTTACGGCTTCAACGGCCTGGAAATGGTGCATCCGGAATACCGACTGGTCGACGATCCGGCGCAACTGATCGAGCAGACGCTGACACCGGTGTATCCGTTAACCGAAGGCGTCTCCCAATCCGCATGGCGCAAAGCCGCCCGCCAGGCTCTGAGCCTATGCCTGCACAGCCGCGATGCGATAAAGGACTGGTTACCTGCCGAACTGCTGCAAAGCCGAGACTACCCCAGCCTGCAAGACGCTTTGCGCACGCTGCATACCCCGCCGCCGCAGCTTTCCGCGCAGATATTGAGCGGAACGCCGTTACCGGCGTTGCGGCGTCTGGCGTTCGAGGAATTTCTGGCCCACCATCTGGCACTGTTGCAAGGCAAACTGGCCTACAAACAATGGCCGGCGCCGACTCTGAGCCTGGATGCGCAGACCAAACAGGCCTTTCTGGCCGCTTTGCCGTTTCGGCTGACCGCCGCCCAGCAGCGGGTGGCCGCCGAAATCGAGGCCGATTGCCGGCAAAACCGGCCAATGCTGCGCCTGGTGCAAGGCGATGTCGGCTCCGGCAAGACCGTGGTCGCCGCGCTGGCCGCACTGGCTGCACTCGCTTCCGGCTACCAGACTGCGATCATGGCGCCGACCGAATTACTCGCCGAGCAGCATTTCCGCACTTTCAGCAATTGGTTCGCCGACCTGCCGACCCGAGTGCTGTTTCTGAGCGGCCAACTCAAGGGCAAAACCCGACAACAAACGTTACAAGCGCTGGCGGACGGCAGCGCCGGGATTGTGATCGGCACCCATGCCTTGTTCCAGGACAGTGTGCATTTCCATAAACTGGGGTTGATCGTCATCGACGAGCAGCACCGTTTCGGCGTCCATCAGCGTTTGGCCTTGCGCGAGAAAGGCCAAACCGGCGGTTTGCGGCCGCACCAGCTGATCATGACCGCAACGCCGATTCCGCGAACCTTGGCAATGCTGCAATATTCCGATTTGGACATCTCGGTGATCGACGAACTGCCGCCGGGCCGCAAACCGGTCGCAACCAGCGCGATATCGTCGGAACGCCGGGCGGACGTGATCGACAGGATCGAACATTGGGTCGCTCAACAACGCCAAGCCTATTGGGTTTGTACCTTGATCGAAGAATCGGAAGTGCTGCAATGCGAGGCGGCCGAAAAGACCGCCGCCGCATTGCGCCAGGCCTTGCCCAAGGTGCGCATCGGTTTGGTCCACGGCAGGATGAAAGCTGCAGAGAAGGACGTGGTGATGCAGGCGTTCAAAAACCGGGAGTGCGACCTATTGGTGGCTACTACGGTGATCGAAGTCGGCGTCGACGTACCCAACGCCGGGCTGATGGTGATCGAAAATCCGGAACGGCTGGGACTATCGCAATTGCATCAGTTGCGCGGCCGAGTCGGGCGCGGCAATCAGGACAGTTATTGCCTGCTGCTCTACCAAGCGCCGTTGTCGCAAACCGGCAAACAACGCCTGGCAATTTTGAAACAAAGCAGCGACGGCTTCGTCATCGCCGAAAAAGACCTGGAATTGCGCGGCCCCGGCGAAGTGATGGGCACCCGCCAGACCGGACAGATTCAATTTAAAATCGCCGACCTGGAACGCGACCGCGAACTGCTGGAATCGATTCCGGCCGCGGCGCAGACAATCGTTCAACATCATCCCGAAATCATCCAACCCCTCATCGACCGCTGGATCGGCCGCAGCCGCCATTACGCCGAGGTTTAGACATTGCCCGACAAGAGTTTCCTATTTAAACGCCCGCCGCTGTGGTCCGCCCACGAGACCGCAGCACAACGACAATTAGCGCCGGAGTTGCAATCCTGGCTAAACGAGACTGGTTCGTTGACCAGGCGCTTGCGCGGGATTTACGGCAACCGCTTCGGCGTCGAGTTACTGTTCCACCGTTGGAAACCGGCATTCAACGACGAGTGCCGGCTGCTGGCATTGCCGCCGGCGCGTTACCAGTTGATCCGCGAGGTTTTGCTGCATGCCGATGGCCGGCCGCTGGTATTGGCCCGGACCGTGTTGCCGGACCCGACCATCAAAATTGCCCACCGCAATCTGTCTCACCTCGGCAATCGGCCGCTGGGGGAAGTCATTTTTGCTTATCCCGACCTGGAGCGCCGTCGGCGCCAGTTCAGCCGCGCCGAGCCGAACCAATGGTCGACTGCTGTGCAAACCAGGCTCTCGATGGCAGGGCCGACTTGGGGCCGGCGTACGGAATATGCGATTCACGGCCACCCGTTGTTGGTCGCCGAGTTTTTTCTGCCCGCGCTGCTGCAAAAGGTTTAGGCGAATCCATTATTCGAACAATTTGAACACGACCTCGGCAATCGTCTCCAACACCTCGAACTCACCGCCGGCCTGGTTGGTAGGTGCCGCATAGTTGCTGCGAAATTCAGTTTTCGCGGTTTCGGTCCGGCCTCTGGCTTGGCGTTCCACTGCCTTTTTCCGATCGAGCAACTGGCCGCCGGCCTTTTTCCATTCCAACAAATGACTGATCTGGCCGTTATCCAGCCACACGCCGTGGCCCTTGCAACGGTTGACGACCACACCGCTCTGGTAGCCGTAAAGCATCCGGTTCATTAACACCTGACAGACCGGACATTTCAAATATTTGACCGGACGATCGGCTTGGTAACGTTCGCGGTTGATGTTTTGCAGCAGAGGCAGATTGAAGTCGGCCACCGGCGCAACCGAGTCTTCCAGCAGCACCTCCAGTTCGCCCGGATCGAAAAACAAGCCGAAACACTCAGAGCAACGCTCGATATGCAGCGTACCTTCACGGCTCAACGCAACGGTTTGCAGTCCGATTTCGCAGTTAGGGCATTGGCGCTTAACACCGGCGTCGGCGGCACGAACAGCTTGTCGCCCGAGTAAGTCCATGTCGTTACGCACGCCGCAGTACCGGCATACCTGACTATTGGCCGGCAGCGGCGCGGCACAATTTGCGCAGCTCGCCATCAGCATCTACCCCTGCGGCGACCAACCGCATTGGAATCACACGTCCGTTCAGCCCGCCAAGACCCCGAAAGGCCGGCATTTAACGGGCACCGGCGCCATACTTCTAACTGATCTGCCATCAATCCTCGCCACACTGGAGAACACTCCGATAATTGCGTAATATCGCCGCTCAATTATGGCAAAAATACGGAGTTGCAGTGGCAATCAGAACTTATAAAGGCAAATCTCCCCTGATCGGCGCGCGGGCGTTCGTCGACGATACCGCAGTCGTGATCGGCGATGTAGAACTGGGCGATGACGTCTCGATCTGGCCTACCAGCGTCGTGCGCGGCGACGTCGAACGCATCAAGATCGGTAACGGCACCAACGTCCAGGACGGCGCGGTATTGCACGTCTCCCACGCTGGCGACTTTTCGCCGAAAGGCCATCCGCTCAATATTGGCCTGGGCGTCACGATTGGGCATAGGGCCGTGGTCCACGCCTGCACGATAGGCAATTACTGCCTGATCGGTATCGGCGCCATCGTCATGGACGACGCCGAATTGGGCGATTACGTGATGCTGGGCGCCGGCGCACTGGTGACGCCGGGCAAGAAATTGGAAAGCGGTTTTTTATATGTCGGCGCCCCGGCCAAGCAAATCCGGGCCCTGACCGATGCCGAAAAAGAATTTTTGGAATATTCCGCCAAACATTACGTCCGTCTAAAAGACGATTATCTCGACTGATCGCGCCGTTGAGCAAAATCAGCGGACAAGCTAACTAAGAATACTCATTCTGTCGCATCCAAGCGTTGCTAAAATCGCCGGTCCGTTCGCCCAAGCACGAACGGACCGGCGACTCCGATTTGTAAAAGGCTTGCCGAAAACCGGCTCAAGCCATAATATTGATACGATATTTGTTTGACAAGCCCCTGCACTTGCTTTATTGTTTCGATTCGACACTAATTGACGAATCGAAACAGCCACAAGCCGTTTCGTTGCCAGACCACTCCCGATCCGGATAACTCCAAGGCAACCGTCCGTTACAACCGACCCGTCGGTAAATCCAGGCCGCGATCATACACACCCAATGCGGCGAGTGTCAGACTGCAGAGGTCCGCCCCGGATGCGGGCCGGTTTTAACAATAAGTTTTCGGCGGTTTACCGGCCGAAGCGACAGCTAGCGAGGCGCAACACCATGTCACAAGTTACAGAAGAAAAACCGGAAAAAGATAATTTCGTCCTCTACGTCGTGTTGGTCACAGCCGTGGTCGTCGGCGCGATTTTGGCGGTTAAGATGAGCGAGAATGAAAAATTCGCCCCCATCAAAGACCAAATCGCCGAAGAGCACCGGCTGATGAACATCCGTGTCATCGCCAATCGCGAGGATTAAGTTATGATCAAAACGACTTTCATCGGCAGCTTATTCGCCACCTTACTATTGGCTTTTCCGGCCCACGCCACTGAGTATATTTATCGCGACATCATGGCGAATACGCTGGCGCCCGAGCACTGCCAAGCTGAATCCAAAGCCAAAGAAAACGCGACGAAAAACTACAATATCGACCGTTTCAGTAAGAAGTTTTGCCAATCGCAAGGTTACGGCTGGCACGTAGACGAAGTAAAAAGCGTCGGCAATACCGTCTGCGACAGTTGCGGCAACACTCAGGAAGCCAGATGCCACCAGGAGGATGTGGTTGTAGCCTGCAAACGCATCAAACCGGGCACGGTAGGTATGCTGCCGGGTAAAGGCTAACGCCCCCCTGCGGGACACACTCTGCAACGTCCCGGTTTTTTCCAGCCTGAATGCCGCCGAAAACACCGTTTTCGGCGGCACGTTTTCAACCGGCTAAGGCTGCAACCAGTCGATGATATGGTCTTCCAGGTCCGTGACCTGAGATTCTTTGATAGCGTAACTGCTAATCGATACCCCGGCATCTCTGACCGAGTCGGCCGAACCGGAAACCAAGGGGTGCCAATCCGGCAAGGGTTTGCCGTCAGCCAGTAGCCGATAAGCACAAGTTTTCGGCATCCAACGGTACTCGGCAAAATCATGCTGCTTCAAGTCGAGGCAATCCGGCACCAGCGTGCAGCGTTCGCTGTAACGGGTACAGCTACAAGTGTCCAGATCGATCAAGTCGCAGACGACATTGGTAAACGCAATTTCACCGGTGTCTTCGTCCTCGAGTTTATGCAAACAACACTGGCCGCAATGGTCGCATAAGGACTCCCACTCGGTAGGGGTCATTTGCGCTAGGGTTTTGGCTTCCCAAAATTTCATCGTTTACTGAGGTTTTAGTTGGCGTAGTTGATAGTGCAACACCGCCCAAGAACCCAGCACCGCCAGCGCGGCCGAAATCATCAGTAACAGCAGGAACTCGGAAAAACTCAAAAACAGCAATTCGAACGAACTGTTGTAGAGGGTAGACAATTTCTCCACCGGCGATTCCAGGATCAGCAGCATGACCGTAACGATCAGCCAGCCCAAGAAGCCGGAGATGAAACCGAGCCAGAATCCGGTGTATAGAAACGGACGCTGGATAAAAGCATGGGTGGCACCGACCAGCTTGGAGATGAACACTTCATCCTGACGGTTTTGCAATTCCAGGCGAATCGTGTTGCCGGTGATGAACGTCACGGCAAACCCGAGCAGCAGACTGACCAATAGCACGCCCCGGCTGGCGATCAGCATAATGGTTTGCAGCCGCGCTACCCATTGCATATCGACCTGGACGAATTCGACTTGCGGCAATTGTTTGAAATCGGCCATCAATTTCTCGATATCCTCGCTGTGTTCCAGCGCGTTCTTCGGCAACACCTGAATCACGCTGGGCAAGGGATTACGCTCCAGCGCGTTTAACGCATCGCTGAAACCGCTATTGGCTTTGAACTCCTCCAACGCCTGCTTTTTGCTGATGTACTTGACTTCGGCAACGCTAGCATTTTGCTGCAACTGCTCCATCAGCTTCTGCCCGGCCGCATCGGTAATGCCCTCATGCAGGAACAGCGACATTTGGTTGCTCGACTCCAGATTGCCAGTCAGTTGCTCGACATTTGCGACGACGATATAAAAACTGCTGGCCAGCGAGATCGCGATCGCCAGTACCAACACTGTCATCGCCGAGGTAAACGGCGTGCGGGTCAAGCGGCCCAGGCTGGAAAACAGGCCGTGGGCGTGGTTTAGCAGATAGGCCTGAAATAATTCCACGATGCGGTTGCCGGCATGTTTACGGCGGATTTGTTTCATCATCAGCTTGCTACCAAGTGGCCTTTGTCGAGCGTCAGTACCCGATGTTCCAGATGATTGATCAATTCTATGTCGTGCGTCGCGACCAATACCGTTACCCCGACTTGTTTGAACTGCTCGAACATATGCATGACTTCGGCCGACAAATCCGGGTCCAAGTTACCGGTGGGTTCATCGGCCAATATGAGTTTCGGTTTGTTGACGATGGCTCTGGCGATGCCGACCCGCTGTTGTTCGCCGCCGGATAACGCCAGCGGATGTTTACGCTCCTTGCCCAGCAAGCCGACCTTATCCAACGAGGCCCGCACCCGGCGCGCGACCTCCTGATGGTTATAACCGGAAACCACCAGCGGCAATGCCACGTTATCGAACACGGTCCGGTCGTTCAGTAACTTGTAATCCTGAAAGATCAAACCCAGGTTACGCCGCATATAGGGGATTTTCCGGTCGCTGATGCGGCTGATATTCTGGCCGTCCAGAAAAATATTGCCGCGCGTGCACTGCTCCATCATTGCAATCAGCTTCAACAAGGTACTTTTGCCGGCGCCGGAACGCCCGGTCAAAAACGCCATCTCGCCACGTTGCAAATGAAAACTGACGTCGGTCAACGCCTCGCCGGCATCCGGATAGCGTTTGCTGACGTGTTCGAATTTCAGCATAGGTTTAGTCTTTCACAAACAGCGCATCGACGAAGTTTTTCGCGTCGAAGTCCTGCAAATCGTCAATTTGTTCGCCGACGCCGATAAAACGGATCGGCACCCTCAGTTGGTCGGCCAACGCGAAAATGATACCGCCTTTGGCGGTGCCATCCAATTTGGTCAAAGCAATACCGGTCAGCGCGACCGCTTCATTGAATAACTTGGCTTGCGACAGGGCATTCTGGCCGGTGCCGGCATCCAGAATTAGCAATACTTCGTGCGGCGCAGACTCGTCCAATTTGCCCATGATGCGTTTGATCTTCTTTAACTCGTCCATCAAATTGGATTTGGTGTGCAAGCGACCGGCGGTGTCGGCGATCAGGACATCGATGTTCTTGGCTTTGGCCGATTGCAAGGCATCGAAAATCACCGAGGCCGAGTCGGCGCCGGTATGTTGAGCCACAACCTGAACATTGTTGCGCTCGCCCCAGGTCTGTAATTGTTCGACCGCCGCCGCGCGGAAGGTATCGCCGGCCGCCAACATTACGCTGTGTCCTTGCTGTTGCAGGCGTTTGGCCAGTTTGCCGATGGATGTGGTCTTACCCACACCATTGACGCCGACCACCAGAATCACGAACGGCCCGTCCTGCTGCGGAATCCGCAACGGCTGACTGCAAGGCTGCAGCATGTTTTGCAAGTTCTGCTTCAAGGTAGCGGTCAACACCTCCCCATCGCTGAGCTGGTCGCGTTCCAGGGTATCGGTCAGTTGTTTGATGATTTGCGTCGTGGTCTCGATACCCATGTCGGCCATCAATAAATTGGCCTCCAGTTCGTCGAGCAACTCCTTGGTGACGGCTTTCTGACCGAACGCCAGACTAGCCAATACGCCGCTGAGGCCGCTACGGGTTTTTCGCAATTGGCTGGACAGCCGCAGGTATAACGATTCCTGGCTGACCGGCGCTTCCGCAGGGACTTCGGCGGCCGGTGCCGCAGGCACAGCCAATTCGATTTCCACTCCGGTTTCGTCGGCTTCTTCGCCCAGCCGGTAACGGCTGAACAGTAAAATCGCCAACAACGGCAACATCAACAAGGCCGCAAACGCATTGTGCGCAACCGCCAGCGGCAAGGGCAGCGTGTATTTGACGCCGAAGACACCGAGAGCGATTTGAATCAGTAACAATAGACTCAGAGCATTACTGGCCATGCGCACCGGTTTTGGGTAACGCTCGGACGTGGCGACCAGCATCAATCCGCTCAACACCAAGAAGGTAAACCCGGCAAATAGCCGGTGCACCGCCTGAATCGCCATTTTCGCATCGGCCGACAAGGCATCGGCATTGCCGAATAGATCGAATGCGTGTTGGTAATCGGTTTCCGGCAACCATTGGCCATTACAACGCGGAAAATCGGTGCAGGCCAGACCGGCGTAATTGCTGCTGACCCATCCACCCAAACCGATTTGGGCCAGTAATACCAAAATCCCAATCCAGGCAAACCAGGTCGGCCCGGACTTCACCGATCTCGGCGTCAACTGCGGATGCAAACGCAAATAGCTCCAGGCGATGGCCCAGAACGTGGCAAAACCCAGCAGTAGATGGCCGGTGACTACCAGCGGCATGGTGCCCGAGGCAACGGTCCACATGCCCAGCGCCGCCTGCGCGGCAATCAGTAACAGTACCAACCCGCTCCAAGCCAAAGCGGCAGCCCGCTCGCGCTGGCGCCAGGCGAATCCGAACCAGACCAGCGCCAAAACGGCCAAGCCGCCCGCCAAATAACGATGCGCCATTTCTTTCCAGGCCTTGGCGGTATCGAGCGTTTGCTGCGGAAAACCGGCTGCGGCGTCGGCTTTGAATTGCGGGCTGTCGCTGACGAAGGCTTTACCGTAGCAACCCGGCCAATCCGGACAGCCAAGGCCGGCATGGGTCAGGCGGACATAGGCGCCGACGACGATGACAAGCAGCGCCAGCAGCGCGCAACACAGGGTTAGTTTTCTGAACATGTGATCAACCGATTTGTGAAATTCTGAGTAACTTGCCTAAGTCGTCTCTGACCTGATACGGATCGTAACCGGGCGCGTATTTCATCATTACGTTGCCCAACGGATCCATGATCAGCAGGCTACCATCCGGTAGCGGACTTGGATTTATTGTTGTGATTTTTTGTTGCAAGCTTGGCGCAGGCGCAGCCTTCAGCAGACGCCCGTCTTCGCGCCACTCGGCCGGTAGCGGCAGTTTGTTATCGAATAGCAATGCCAGGCGCCGGATTCTGGCAATGTCCTTACCCATCATCAAGCCGATTTGGTTGGTTTTATGGAGTGCCACGCGGCAGGTTTCGCCACATTCGCCGGCCACCGGATTAACCAAGATCCAATGTCCTTTCAACTCGCCGATATGCTCTGCGGAAAAAGGATCGGCCCCGGAAAACTCCGCCGCGTCCGTGACCAACGGCGGACTGATCAACTCGCCGTGGTTGGTACCCAGACGCACGGCGTCAGGATGCTTCGCCAGATACCAGGCAATGCCGAACGGAATTACCGACATGGCGAAAATCACCAAAATAGTGATGCGGTTTTTACGATGTTGTTTATCCACGATGTGTATTACGGCTGCTGTGCCAAACCAATAGCACGGTTAAGGTCAACGCTAAACCGAACCATTGTACTGCATAGGCCCGGTGTTTTTCAGGCGGGATCGTCACCGCTGTCTTCCATTCGCGGCGATAACCGGCGGGTTGATCCGGACTTAATTCGATTTGGTAATCGGCCAGGGCGTACCCCATTTTCTCGGCCAATAGCCGGGTATCGATCACTTGTACCCTCACCGGCCAACTATCGCCGGGTACTTCGGCGCCCTGCAAGCGGATACCGGGCTCCGGAAAGCGGTTGATCCTTCCCGTAACTTCCCCGATTTGGCCGACTACGCTCAGATCGGGCGCCGTGTCGCGCGAAACGCCCATTCCAATCCAACCCCGGTTGATCAAAACGGCGGCCTGACCGTTGCCGGGCAAAAACGGCGTCAACACCAGATAACCCGCTTTACCGTCCAAGACCTGATTGTCGAGCAAAATCTGATGCGCGTGATCGTAATGTCCGTTCAGGGTCGCCGGACGGTAACGGTACTCCGCTACGTCGATTAACACATTGCCGTTTAAATCCAAGGCCGGAGCAGACAACGCCGCCTGCTGCGCATCCAACAGATTTTGCTTTTCAGCACCGCGCCGCAATTGCCAAAAGCCCAAATTGCACAACAACCCGACCAGCAGCAGATAGCCGGCCAACATCGGCCAGGCGAACTGAAACTCGACCCCGAAAAATTTGAATCTGACCATATTGTTTTCCAACCGTTATCCGCTATTGGCAAGCGCAGTTTATTCGCCGAAAATGTTTATTTTTATCCGGTTTCGCCGACATGCCCATCAAAATCCTCATCATTGCCGCATTCATTGCGATTGTCGCCAGCCTCGGCTCCGCCTTGTTCCACATTGTCAAACACAAGGACGACGAAGATTCGAAAAAAACGGCAAAGGCCTTAACCGTCAGGATCGGCGTATCGTTGGGCGTCTTCATTTTATTGTTTCTCGCCTTGGCCACCGGCCTGATCCAGCCTCACGGCATCGGCATACGCATACACAACGCTCCTCCAGCCTCGACCAACCCGTCCAACCCCTGATTTCGAACAAAAAAAAAGCGCGATCCGCAAAGACCGCGCTTTTTATTGGGTGGTGCTTGGATTTACAGCAGGTAAACGAACACGAACAAGCCTAACCAGACCACGTCGACGAAGTGCCAGTACCAGGCGGCCGCTTCGAAGGCAAAATGGTTTTCCGGTGTGAAGTGGCCTTTCCAACTTCTGAACAAGACTACCGACAAGATGATCGCGCCGACGCAGACGTGAAAACCGTGGAAACCGGTCAGCATGAAGAAGGTCGAACCGTAGATGCCGGAGCCCAAAGTTAACCCCATTTCGGCATACGCTTCATGGTACTCGCTGGCTTGGAAAACCACGAACAAAAAGCCCAAACCAACAGTTGCCGCCAAGCCTTTGATCAATTGGCTACGATTTTTCGCCAACAAGCCGTGGTGAGCCCAAGTGCAAGTGACGCCGCTGGTCAACAGAATCAGGGTATTCAAGAACGGCAACCCGAAGGCGCCCATCGGTTCGAAATCGCCGCCGACTTTGCCCGGGCCGTTGGTGGGCCATACCGCTTGGAAAGCAGGCCACAATATCTCGTGAGTGGAGCGACCCGGACCGCTGACGGGGCCGGTTTCGCCCAACCAGGGCACCGACAGGTTGCGGGTATACCACAACGCGCCGAAGAATACGGCAAAGAACATGACTTCCGAAAAAATGAACCACATCATGCCCATCCGGTAGGAAATACCGACGCCGTGGTTGTACATGCCGGACTCGCTCTCGGTAGCTTGCAACGCAAACCAGGCTCCCAGCATTGCAATGAAAACCAGTAAGCCGGTAATCATCATGCCGGAACCGGCCGAGTTACCGTTCAAATAGTTGGCAAAGCCCGCCAGCGTCAGCATCAAGCCGGCAGTTGCCATCACCGGCCACGTGGCTTTATGCGGGATGTAATAAGCTGTGTTTGTCGACATAACCTTCCCCTTCGTTAATTTTCAGAATTTTCAGTAATTTCAAAAAAAGTGTAAGACAGCGTAATGGTTTTATAGCGTTCCGGGAGCTTGGGATCCACCACCAGACGTACGGTCATATTCTTTTCTTCGTTCGGCTCGAAGATTTGCTCCAATTCGCAGAAACAAATCACTTTGGTCACGTAATCCTTGACCTGGCCCGGCGAATAAGTTGCTACCGCCCTAACCTTCAACCGGCGCTCGCTCAGATTCTTGGCATAAAAGCCCACCGAGTAATACTGCCCCGGATGCACTTTCAAGCTCGGCGTCTCGACCTTGAACGCCATCGGCACCGACCGGTTCAACGACGTCAGAAACTCCATCGTCACCTCGCGGTTTTGCTCAGGTTGGAACGCCGTTTCCTGTTTTGCCAAGGTCTCGACTTTGGCATTCTGCCCTACCAAATCGCATAACACGTTGTAGAGCGGAACCAGGGCATAACCGAATCCGAACATCATTGCGGCGAACAAAACCAGCTTCACCGCCAAACGAGTATTTTTTTTATCTAAACCATCGTCGCTCATTGCGACATGGCCTTGATGACCGCCAACACGTAGATGGTTATCGCAATTGCTGCCAACACCACCGCCGTCAAAATGTTTTTCTTTTTAATATCCATGTTGCTCCTCGAGACGCTCCATCGGGAACATTCCGATGGAGCGGTCAACCGGCATCGCTAAAACCGAATCAGAAATGCTCGGTCGGAATTTTTTCCGGTGGAGTAGTAAAGGTGTGGTAAGGCGCAGGCGAAGGCACGGTCCATTCCAGACTGTGTTTGCTGGCATCTTCCCAAACTTCGTCGCTGACTTTCTCGCCGGTACCGCCGCGAATCGTGTCGATTACGATATAGACGAACAACAACTGACTGAAACCGTAAATGAAGGCGCCGATACTGGACACCATGTTCCAATCAGCAAACTGGACCGCGTAATCCGGAATCCGACGCGGCATGCCGGCTAGGCCCAGGAAGTGTTGCGGGAAGAACAGGATGTTGACCGAAATCGCCGACAACCAGAAATGCAGTTTGCCGATTTTCTCGTTGTACATATTTCCGGTCCACTTAGGTAGCCAGAAATAGCCGGCGGCCATCAGGATGAAGACCGACGCCGGTACCAGCGTGTAGTGGAAGTGAGCAACGATGAAATAAGTGTCGTGGTATTGGAAATCCACCGGCGCCACCGACATCATCAAGCCGGTGAAACCACCCATCGTGAACAGCACCACGAACGCAATCGAAAACAACATCGGTGTTTCGAAAGTCATCGAGCCTTTCCACATGGTTGCAGTCCAGTTGAAGACTTTTACCCCGGTCGGAATGGCGATCAGCATCGTCGCATACATGAAGTACAACTCACCGGCAATCGGCAGACCGACGGTAAACATGTGGTGAGACCAAACGATGAACGACAGGAAGGCAATCGCACCGGTCGCATACACCATGGAGGCGTAACCGAACAGCGGTTTACGGGCGAATACCGGAATGATGGTAGACGCCACGCCGAAGGTCGGCAGAATCATCACGTACACTTCAGGATGACCGAAGAACCAGAAAATGTGTTGGTACAACACCGGGTCGCCGCCACCAGCCGCGTCGAAGAAGCTGGTTGCGAAAAATTTATCGGTCAACAACATGGTTACCGCGCCAGCGAATACCGGCATGATCGCGATCAGCAGGAATGCGGTGATCAGCCAGGTCCAGACGAACAACGGCATTTTCATCAGGGTCATGCCGGGAGCGCGCATGTTGAAGATGGTGGCGATTACATTGATCGCACCCATGATCGAAGAAATACCCAACATGTGTACCGAGAAAATCGCAAACGGAAACGCTTTTCCGGTTTGCAATACCAACGGCGGATACAAAGTCCAACCGGCGGCAGGCGCACCGCCTTCCATGAACAGTGTGCTCGCCAGCAATAAAACGCCGGCGACCAGCATCCAGAAGCTCATGTTGTTCATCCGCGGCAACGCCATATCCGGCGCGCCGATCATCATCGGAATCATCCAGTTCGCCAGACCGACGAATGCCGGCATGACCGCGCCGAACACCATCACCAGCGCGTGCATGGTGGTCATCGAGTTAAAGAAGTTCGGATCGACGAATTGCAATCCGGGCTCGAACAATTCCGAGCGAATGATCAGCGCCATGGTCCCGCCAACGAAGAACATCGCCAGTGCAAATACCAAGTACAGGGTACCGATGTCCTTATGGTTAGTGGTAATTATCCACCTTAGAATGCCCTTCTCCGGGCCGTGATCGTGGTGATCGTGATGATCATCATGTTCAGCTACGACAGCAGTCATGTTTTATACCTCAGCAAAAATTAGAAAATGAGTTCAATGCGTACATCAACGAATTACTCATCATCGTCCCATTTGGGTGTGATTTTGTTGGGCTGAATTTCATCACCCACGTTGTTACCCAGCGCCGGAGCGTTTCTGATATAGGTAATCAGCTCGGCCAACTCGTTGTCGGGCAGCTTGCGGAAGGCCGGCATTTTGCTGGTACCGGCTTGGATAAAGCCGATCAACTGATCCATGTTGCCGGTCACTTTGGCACTGCCGCTCAAAGCCGGAAACCAGCCCGGAATACCTTTGCCGTCGATCTGGTGGCAGGCCACGCAGTTTCTCAGGTAAACCGATTCGCCATGGGCCATCAGCGAATTGCGGGTTTGGTCGCTCAGATCGGGGGCTTGGTTTTGCTTTTCCAGAGTCGCCTTCACCCAGGCGTCATATTGGTCCTGCTCCATCGCAATCACCACCACTGGCATGAAGCCGTGGTCCCGGCCGCACAATTCGGTACATTGACCACGGTAGGTACCGGGCTTGTCGACGTAAGTCCAGGCCTCGTTGACAAAACCGGGGTTGGCGTCTTTTTTCCAGCCCAGTTCAGGAACCCACCAGGAATGGATCACGTCGGCCGCGGTAAACAGGAAACGGATTTTCTTTTTGACCGGAACCACCAACGGTTTGTCGACATTCAGCAGATAGTTAGGTACCGAACGCGGGTCCATAGAGCTGACGCGGTGGACGCGTTCGCTGGCTTCGTCCAAGTGGCTTTCGAAATGAATGCCGTTGTCCAGATATTCGTAGTCCCAATACCACTGCTTGCCGGTCACCTTGATCGACATTTCCGATTCTTGAGTCCGGTCCAGATCAACCACCGCTTTGGTTGCCGGAATCGCCATACCGACCAGAATCAGCGTGGGGATGATAGTCCAGATGATCTCGACCGTGGTGTTTTCATGGAACTGCTCGGCTTTATGACCTTTCGATTTACGGTGATGGAAAATCGAATAGAACATCGTGCCAAATACCGCGATGCCGATAAACACGCAGATCCACATGATCAACATGTGCAGGTCGTACAACTCGTTACTGAGCTGGGTCACGCCTTTCGTCAGATTGAGTGTGTAGTCCGCATGCGCCGATCCGAGCCCTAAAGCCATCAGAACCGAACATGCGAGCAGTTGCTTAGTTTTCTTCACGGAGCAGCCCCCATTGGTAGTTATAAACTTGTATGCGTTATATCGTTGTAATCTTGCCGCCCGACACCAAACAGACAACAAACTCCCTTTACAGATAATTGTCATAAATAAACTGGGCAATTTTAACCCATGACTCCCCGGCAGACCAGAAGAGCTTTTCCCGTTTGTACACTATGCACATAAAAAAGGCTCACGGACATTGCTGCCCGCAAGCCTTCATGGCTGTTCTGCCGCAAACAGCGATTGACTTAGCTTAAAACTTCTGCATAAGCCTTATCGTAAGTCGGAATGTGGCTATCCAGCCAACCTTTCACCATTTGCCCCACCTCGTCGGTGACGTCGGCTTCACCGGCATGGAATTTCTTTTGCAAATCGGCGCAAATACCCACCAACGCATCGTGTTCGGCCTTATGCCGCTCGTAACCGCCGAAACCCTTGGCTTGCATTTCCTTTTCCTCGTGGGCGAAATGGTCGACCACATAGGCGATCAACGCATCCAACGAAGCGCCGACGGTTGCCCGCGCCGCGCCGCCGGTTGCTTCGTCGTACAACTTGTTCAACAACCCGAACAGAGTTTGGTGTTCTTGATCGGCAAAGCCAACGTTGGTGCCGTATTGTGCTGCGGTCCAAGTGATTAAAGCCATAAAACGTCTCCTGGTTATAGTTGTAATGGAGCCGTCATTCTCAACATCCGCCGCTTAATTTTCTTGATGCAGATCAATATTTTGCCAGGTTGGCAACTGCAGGCCGCTTGACAAAAATTCAAAATCGCCAGTCTCCGAATAGGGCAAGACACCCAGAAACGGCGCCGGCAGCGCCTCCTGCAAATACGCCACATTTTCTGCAAAGTACGGCATATTTTCGAGGATTTGCACACCAATCCAGCCGGCACAGCGCAAGCCGGAATCAACGACGGCCTGCACCGTCAACCGCGCGTGATTCAGGCAACCGAGCCTGATACCGACCACAACCAGCACTGGCAGCCCCAATATCCCAGCCAATCCGGCGTTATCCAAAGTTAAGCTCATCGGCGAATACCAGCCCCCCGCACCCTCGACCAAAACGACTTGAGCCCGCTGCTGCAAAGCGCCGAAAGTTGCCAGGATCTGTGCCGGCTCAACGGTTTCGCCGCAGCAGGCCAAATGCGGCGACACCGGCTGTTCAAAGGCATACGGATTGACCAACTCGTATTCCACGTCGACCGATGCATTTTGCATCAACAGCAACGCATCTTGGTTTTGCCATTTGTCGCCATGGCGTTCGCAACCGGCCGCTACCGGCTTCATCCCCGCAACCGCATAACCCTCGCGTCGGAAACGGCGCAACAATGCGGCAGTGGCCCAGGTTTTACCGATATCGGTATCGGTACCGGTGACAAAATATCCGATCTTCATCGCATCGCTCGTAGATAAATAATTTCATAACTGGCAACAATCTCGCCGCCGGCCATCGCCGATTCGTAATGGGCAATCATGCTTTGCAACGCCGCCCGACTGGTCGGCCGCGGATTACGGTAAGTACTGACGTTGTGCGCGCCGATTCCTTTCAGCTCGCGCATCAGCGCCATCACCGACGGATATGACTGGGTGATTAACTCGGTTTCCAGTTCGAACCGGCGCCAACCGGACGCTGCCAGGAATTGACCTATCTGGTCGGTACTGTAAAACTCGTTGACGTGAGCAAAGTCGTCGACTTGGCTCCACGCCGCTTTCAATTCCGCCAAGGTCCGCGGACCGAAAGTCGACAACACCAAACGACCGTCGGGGCACAATACTCGCCGGCAATCGCCCAGCAGCGCGCTCAAATCCTCGCACCACTGCACCGCCAAGTTGGAATAGATTTGGCCGATACTGTCATTCCGGAACGGCAAGCACTCGGCATCGGCACAGACGTAAGCAAGCGGCAAGCCGGCACAGTTTCGCTGCGCGGCTTGCAACATCGGCACAGCGATATCCAGCGCCACGGCGGCCGGCGCCCGGCTAGCCAAATGCCGGGTCAGAAAGCCGGTACCGCAACCGATATCCAACACTGGTTGAGCCAGGCCGGCGCAGGGAAATTTTGCCAACAAGGTCTCGCCGACCCGGCGCTGCAAACCGGCCAACGCATCGTAACCATCGGCCGCGGCGGCAAACGACTGCCGGACTTTAGCCTTGTCCAACAGCGCCGTATCAGTCATCGCTCAGCACAGCATCGGCTAAAACTTGCGGATGGGTGAGAAACGGCACATGCCCGGCGCCTGGCAATATCTCTATCTGCAACGCCGGCTGCAAATCCTGTAACGCGGTCGCCGTCGCCACCGGCACCAACGTATCTTTATCGCCCTGAATCACCCGTATCGGCAGTTTCAACGCCGCCAAGCTATCGCGCGCGTCGTGCTGCTTCAAAATCTGCAACCCGCCTTGCAGCGTGCCGAAATCCGGAGCCTCGCATTCCGAGACAGTCAGTTTCAGTTGTTGCAACACGGTTTTGGCATGCGGCAATCCCTGCACTTGCAAGCCCAAAAAGCGTTGCAGCGTCTGTTTCGAGTCGCTAATTAGCAATTCGGCAAAACTGTCGAGCACCTCGGGCTTGACTCCCGGCCAGCCGGGTTCACGGACGAAACGCGGGTTGCCCGCCAACAATGTTAAAGAACGAACCCGATCGGGACATGAGCAAGCCAAATTGATCGCGACCGTCGCGCCCAAAGACCAGCCCAGCAAATCGAAACGCGGCACCGGAATCGCCGCCAACAAGGCCTCGACGATGGCCGGCATTTCAAAATTGATTAACGGCGCACTACGCCCATGCCCCGGCAAATCCAAACAAATTACCTGCCGCTGCTCGGCCAACTGCCGGGCGAACTGACGCCAAATACCGCTGTGCATGGCCCAACCGTGCAGCATCAGCAACGGCCGGCCGTGGCCGTAAATTTCGCAATGGATGCTACTCAACGCAACACCTGACCCAACGCCGTCAGTAAGGCATCGACCTGCTGCAGACTGTGGTGCGCGGTAAATGTGATACGCAAACGGGCGCTACCGGCCGGTACGGTCGGCGGCCGAATCGCACCGACCCAAAATCCCAACTCCGCCAATTCCCGGCTCGCTGCCAGCGCGCGGCCGCTGTCGCCGACCAGCAGCGGCTGGATCGCCGTTGCAGATTCCATCAGTCGCAGACCCTGTTGTTCGGCGCCGCGGCGAAAATGGCCGATCAAGGCCTGCAACTGTTCCCGCCGCCAGGACTCGGTTTGCAGCAAGCGCAAGCCGACGCGAGTGGCTTCTGCCACCGCCGGCGGCAAGGCCGTGGTGTAAACGTAAGTTCTGGCTTTTTGAATCAGATACTCGATCAATTCTGCGGAACCGGCAACGAAGGCGCCGAAAGTGCCGAACGCTTTACCGAGGGTGCCGACCAAGATCGGCACTTGCTCGGCGGAAAGGCCGAAATGTTCGACCACGCCGCCGCCGTTGCGGCCCAACACGCCGAAACCGTGGGCGTCGTCGACCAGCAATCCGGCTTGATAGGCTTCCGCCAGCCGCGCCAAGTCCGGCAAAGGCGCCAGATCGCCGTCCATACTGAATACGCCGTCGCTGACGATCAGCGCCCTGCCCTGAGCGCGATCAAGCTTGGCCCGCAGCTCGTCGGTGTCTGCGTGACGGTAGCGCTGAAATCGGGCACCGGCCAGCAAGCCGCCGTCCAATAACGAAGCATGGTTGAGCCGATCTTCAAACACAGAGTCGCCGCGTCCGACCAATGCCGAGATCGCTCCCAGATTGGCCATATAGCCGGTCGAAAATAGCAAAGCCCGTTCCCGTCCGGTGAACGCGGCCAATTCCTCTTCCAAGGCGTGATGCGCCGAACTGTGGCCGCAAATCAAATGCGCCGCGCCGCTGCCGCAACCGTAGCGGTCGGCGCCGGCCTTGAACGCCTCGACCACGTCCGGATGATTGGCCAACCCGAGATAATCGTTGCTGCAAAAATTCAGCAAGCGGCAGCCCTCGACCTGCAATTCAACCGCCTGCGGCCCGTCGACGACGCGCCGGCGCCGATACAGATTTTGCTGGTCTAACTGCTGCAGGCTCGCGGAAAAATCGTAAAACCGCTTCGGCATCAGGCGTAGCTGGAGCCGCCCATCCGCACGCCCAAGCGAGCGAACAATTGCTTATCCTGGTTGGTCATCGGATTGTCGGTGGTCAGCAACTTCTCGCCGTAGAAAATCGAATTCGCACCGGCCAGGAAACATAATGCCTGCATTTCGTCGCTCATTTGGGTGCGTCCGGCCGACAAGCGCACCCGCGAATGCGGCATCATGATCCGGGCTACTGCCACAGTGCGCACAAACACGATCGGGTCCAGCTTTTCGGTACCGTGCAACGGTGTGCCCTGCACCTGTACCAACATATTGATCGGCACGCTTTCCGGATGCTTCGGTAAATTGGCCAACTGCAGCAGTAATTTGGCGCGGTCGGTTTCCGACTCGCCCATGCCGACGATACCGCCGCAGCAGACGTTGATGCCGGCATCGCGCACCCGCTCCAGCGTATCAAGCCGGTCCTGATAGGTCCGGGTGGTGATGATTTCCGAGTAATAATCTTCCGAGGTGTCCAGATTATGGTTGTAGTAATCCAAACCGCCTTCTTTCAAAGCCTGGGTTTGCTTGTCGGTCAACATGCCCAGCGTGACGCAGGTTTCCATGCCCAGCGCTTTGACGCCCTTGACCATTTCCACCACCCGTTCGATATCGCGATCTTTCGGACTGCGCCAGGCCGCGCCCATGCAGAAGCGCGAAGCGCCTTCCGCTTTGGCCCGCTCAGCAGCCTGCAATACCGAGTCAACCGGCATCAAGGCTTCCGGCGCCAAGTCCGAATCGTAGCGCGCACTTTGCGGACAATAACCGCAATCCTCCGAGCAGGAGCCGGTTTTGATACTCAACAAACTGCTGACCTGGACTTCGTTCGGATCGAAACAGGAGCGGTGTACGGTTTGGGCCTGAAATATCAAATCGTTGAACGGCAGGCCGAATAAAGCTTCGACTTCGTGCAATTGCCAATCGTGGCGCACTGCGACCGGTTCCAAGGGTTTGTGACTGGCGGACATTCTGTTACTCTCCGAAAAATTGTCAGGCGGGGCCGCTACAGCCACTTATCAACCCAACAGCAAAAAAATGGTAAACAACTGGCTGAAGATTATACAACGAAAGCTGTTGCCGCCGCGTTGCGTGTTGTGCGGCGATACCGGCTTGGCCGATTTCGACTTGTGCGCGGGCTGTTTGGACGATTTACCGCGCAATCTAAGCTGCTGTTATCGCTGCGGCGAACCGTTCGAGAGCGAGATTGCGCTGCCCAGCTTGTGCGGGCGCTGCCTGAAACGCTCGCCGCAGTTCGACGAGACCTATGCGCCGTATCTGTACCGTTATCAGATGCCCTACCTGATCGGTCAGTTGAAATTCGGCCGCGATTATAAAAATGCGCGCCTGTTGGCCATGCTGCTCGCCGAGCATATCGCCGCCGGCGCCGAACTGCCGGAACTACTGCTGCCGATGCCGCTGCATCCGCACCGATACCGGGAACGCGGTTTCAACCAATCGATCGAGATTGCCCGCCATTTGGCCCGGCGCTTCGAGCTGCCGCTGGATTTGTATAGTGTGGCGCGCAGCCGGGATACCGTGCATCAAACCGGCTTGCCGGCCAAACAACGGCACAAGAACATGCGCGGCGCATTTCGTCTGATTAAATCGTTAAAAGCTGAGCATGTAGCGATCGTCGACGATGTGATGACCACCGGCGCCACCGCTTCGGCGCTGGCCGGTGTGTTAAAGCAGGCCGGTGTCGGCCGGGTGGACGTTTGGGTCTGCGCCCGGGCCTGAATCGCGGCCTGCTCAGCAGCCTAGCCCAGTGTGCCGCCGCCGACGCCATGCACATCCACCCACAGGTGGGGCAAATTCAACTGCCGCAACCACTCGACGCCGTCCGCCTCTTTTAACATCGCAATCGTCGATGCACTGCCCGCCACCACGCAAAAATCGGCGACCGCGGTAACGGCCGCCAGATGCCTGACCGGCCAGCCGGTTTTCGGGTTAAGAATATGGCCGTAGCGCACACCGTCAATTAACAAGCAACGTTCGTAATCGCCGCTACTGGCCACTGCACCTTCATAAACGGGTAACGTCTTTAGAATCTCGCCGCGTTGACGCGGATCGCGAATGCCGACCCGCCACGGCGTCCCGTCGCCGCGCGGCCCGATCACCCGAATATCGCCGCCCAAATTAACCACGCCGTGTTTGACGCCACGATTGCGGCAAACCGTCGCCGCGCAATCCGCGGCGTATTCCTTAACCACGCCGCCGAAGTCGATTTCCATGCCCGTGACGCCGAAACCCAATAAAGGCTTTTGCCAAACCACCTTATCCCAACCGACTTTGGCCAATAGCGCCGCCAGTGCAGCCGGCTCGGGCAAACGGCCGGAATCAAATTTCCAGGCCTGCCGCAAAAGTCCTGAAGTAATGTCGAACAAACCGTCGCTTTGCTGGTGGCAGGTCGTGGCGTAATCCAACAAACTTGCAGTTTCGGCATCCACTTCGATCGTGGCTCCGGCCGCAGCGGCCCGGTTGATTTCCGACAGAAAACTGTCGGGACGGTAGCGGGAATATCGCGCCTCCAAACGTTGGACTTCGGCCACCGCCGCATCCGCCGCCGCACTGGCGGCGGCGGTGCTGACGGCAAACAATTGAATTTCGCACGGGGTACCCATTGCGTTGAATTCCCGGCGGTAATAGGTTAACGGCCGATTCGTCGCCGGTTTGTTGGAGTTCATGATCAGGAAATCGCTAAGGCAAGACCGCGATTTAACCAAAATCCACGGTTGCGATAAAGTCTGGCCACAAATCGATCTTGCTCTCCCGAAAAGTTTTAGGCCATACCGCTCGCTGTGCGACTCCTATGTCGCCGGCTCGTCGAGCAGTTGTTTCAATATGCCGCGTAACTCGTCGACTTCGCCCGGCCGAAAGCCTTTGTGGATGAATCGCACATGGCCTTTGCGATCGATCAAATACGAAGAAGGCATCGCTTCCACCGCAAAATTCTTGGCACATTGCTGACTCGGATCGGCTGCCACCGCAAAAACAGGGCGCGCTTTCGCCAAAAATGCCTGCGCGTCGGCGTCCTCCTCGTCAAGATTGACCGCCACCACCTGCAAGCCTCGCTGACCGTATTCGCGCTGCAACTCATTCATAAACGGAAACGATTGCATGCACGGTCCGCACCACGACGCCCAAAAGTCCACATATACCACTTGATTTTTGAGTTGCTGCCACTGCAAAGTCTTGCCGTCGGGCATAGCGGGCAAAGCGCATGCCGGCGCGGCTTGATTAACCTCGGCAGCCACGGCCGACATAGCGCAAGATACACCCAATACCACCGCGCCCCACTGCAAAAACGTCAAACGTCGAATAGATCGATCTTTCATCTTTATTCCTCTCCCAAACGGTCCAAACCCATACTGCCCAGCGCCCTAGCGCCGAGCGGCATCCAAACTCCCGATTTGCTCACAGCCGCCTTCAAGGCGGACCGGGGTCCTCATTCAAGCGGTTCACTTCGCGCTCCAAATCTTGCACTCGGTCACTCAAGATTACCAGTTGACGTGTGGTCAACGACAACTGCTCGTGCAACTGCTCGAAATGCACCTGAAAATACCGCGCTGACGGAAACTCCTCTGCCGGCACCCGCCTTGCCCGCCGTTGAGTGGACTTCGGCGGTTTCCCCTCGGGTCCGGCGTCCGGCTCGACCTGCGCTTGGCGCTGCTCGCGCATATCTCGCTGCATCGCCAGCGAACGCACCGCATTCCGTTTACCCATAACCGACTCGTCCATCATCTCTCCTAGGTTAAAAATCTGCCGCCGCGAACGGCAGCCTAGTCCCGGCCAATGCCTTTCGCGCCGGCATCGGGCATGGTGTTTGGAGTTACAGCACAACTGAAATTAACCCGCCGGTTAAACCGGTCCGATCTATAACCGCGGTCCTGCTCCGACATGCCAAAACGCAGGTGAAACCGCCCAACGCGATATCAAGTTCATAGACCGCGACGACACATTAGCCACCGCCGGCTGGAGCCAACCAGCGGGAGGTTGGTTTGACATCGCCGCCGGGGCCGGCGGTCAGAGTTTTTTTCGGCGCCATTTGCGCCGTGCCCCCAGACTTGATCTCAAGCAACTCCAGGTCGACAATCAAGGCTTCGTTGGGTTGTACCTTGCCAGCCAGACCGTCCGCACCATAGGCCAGTTCGGGCGGCAGGAATAAACGCCATTTGGCGCCGGGCGTCATCAACCCTAGCGCTTCCCGCCACCCCGGCACCAACCCGCTCAGCGGCACTTCGGCCGGCACTTCCGGCTTATTTGCCGTCAGTTCATTCCCGTCCAGGCGGGCGATCCGATACTGCAAGCGCACGCTGTCCGTAGCGGCCGGCTTGGCGCCGGCTTCGCGGCCAGGTATCAGCACCTGATATTGCAAACCGCTGGGCGTGGTGGTAACGCCGGGCTGGCTGCGGTTCTGTTGCAAAAACGCCTCGCTTTTGGCCTGATTGGCCGCCGCCAGTTTTTCGGTATACATAACGTGCTGCACGAACACCCAGTCCTGGCCTTTCTGCAATTGCTCGGGATTCAAGCGCAATGGCCGTTTATGCAGCACGTCGTTCATGCCCTGCAGGAACAGCTCCTGATCCAGCGGAATGTCGCTGACCTTCAGGTTTTGCATGTATTTCACGCCCTGGGCATAACTGGATTGTCGCTGTTCGGTGTCCAGCGCCGCGGGTTCGGCCGGTTTATCCGGGGCGGTGGCGCAGCCCCACAACGGCACGAGTAAGGCCAGGGCACATAGTTTGGGTGATGTCATGGCGTAATCCTCCTATCGAAAAAAGGCGCAGCGTTGCGATGATCGCTTCTGCTTGGAAAAATGGCGATTTGCATCCGGCGTCATACCTTGGGCCGCAGACAAGGTTTAATGCAAGGAAACCCGGCATTCAGGCCGGGTGTCGCTATCGCTCTACCCAGCCTACGCCTCCGGCTCCCTTCTCTCCATAGGAGAAGGCTTGGGGGTGAGGGCATGGCCACCCTCAAAAGTCATAACTCCAGTTGGCGTTGAGGGTGTAGTCGCGGTCCAGTTGGTAGCCGTTGAACTTGGTGTACAGCGGCTGTAGCCATTCCAGCTTCAGACCGTGGCCGGCCAGCGCGCCTTCGCGAAATTGCACGTTCAACCCCAAACCCAGGTCGACGAACTGGCCGCCGTAGTTGCTGGTCTTGTCGAAGGTGCCGTCATGACCGCTATAGGGCTGCCCCAAGCTGTTGTTTGGATAATGCCCGCGCAACTTGTCCTGCCAGCTATAAATCCCGCGCACGCTGCCGGACAACCAGTCTGTCAACTGGTAACCGCCCCAGACGCTACCCTGAAACACATCGCCCAAGGCGTACTTGGCCTCGTTGTGGTGTTGCAGGCGCAAGGTGCCGCCGGCCTGGGCGCCCCACAACCAGTCCTGCCAGGCGCCGCTATAGGTCAGGCTGGGTTTGAAGTCCCAGGTGCCGCTGCCGGTCTGCATGCCATAGTCCATCGGAGTTTCGCCGGTTGAACTTGCTGGCGAGTTGCGACGCCACACCCAATTGACGTCGCCAGTCGGCGCGCTGCCGCCCAGGCTAAGCACCAGTTGCTGGCGGTCAAAAGCCAGCACTTTAAACAAGGCGTACAAACCGGTGTCGCCGATGCCGCCGGTTTGATGAGTGTTGATCATTTTGCTGGCATGAGAATGGCCATTACCGTCGCGTTCGTCGACCAGCATCGTCATGTCCATCGCCATGTCCATCCATTGCGGCATCAGCATCAGGGTCAGCCAGTCGCTCGGCGCGTACATCAGTTCCAGCATATGCATATTCATCGCCATGTACGCCGGCGCCATCGCGCAGGTGGCGCCTTCGCAGCCGTTGGCGGCGATGTCGGCCTGGCCGACCGCCCGGTCGCCGTGCAGCATGGCGCCGGCTTGTTCGCTGCGCTGATAGCGGTAGCCCAGCATCCAGTCGCCGGCTTGGTTCAGGGTATGGGCAAACATCACTCCGGCCGGGGCCGCGGCGCCGGCGTGGCCGCCGTGGCGGTGGCCGTCGCCGGCCCCGCTGCCCCGACCCAGTTGGGCAAAGTTAACGCTGAGCGCAGCATTGGCGCTCCAGTAGTCGTAGTCGGCAAAATCCTGCTCGCCGCCGCCACCCAGTTTCAGGCTGCCGCGATGGCTGTAATACTCGAAGCCGACCTGCAACTTCAAGCCCCTGGCAAACTGCTTGGCGACAACCACTCCGCCGCTCAAGGCCCCATAACCGGATAGCCTTTGGTCGCTGGAATAATGCTTGGGCAGGGCCTTGATCGGTCGATAGGTGGTTTCGCCGGTATCCGGGTCGGTGGCCGTTTCGGTAATGGTGGTGAAGTAAGGCGCGTAAAACTCGGCGGCGCTTTGCGAGTAATAGCGCAGGGTCGGGGTGATGGTCCAGCCCATCCCTAAGGGTTGCACCCAATCGGCGTCGAAAGTGTGGGCGTCTATGCCCCAGTCGTCGTGGCCGAAGCGGTAATTGAAATGCAGCGCCGCGTCCAGCGGCTCGACGAACTGGCTGTAACCCACATGCCAATTGAACTGGTTGCGGACGATAGGCCGGGCTTCGTAAATACCGGAGCCACGCGCGCTGTACAACAGGGGTTGGTTCAGGTCCTGGCCGGGGGTTACCAATGCGTTGTAGGCGTAGACGGCTTTATAAGGGTTGCCCAAAAAGCCATCGCTGCGGGTATAGCTCATGTCCAAAGCCAGCACGGCATGGGGGGTCAGCACCTGGCTCAGGCCCAGTTCCGCGCCCCAATCCTGGCGGTTGCCGCGCAGGGTGGTACTGCGCAAGCTGGGGATGTGAACGCCGTTACGGTTGACGATGATGTCGTATTCCTTATCGATACGGGCGCCGGTGACCCGGCTGTTCCAATGTTCGGCAATCGCTTCGCCGGCGGCATTGTAGTCGGTAGAAAGTTGAGCTAAGTCGTTATAGGCCGGGCCTTGCGAGAAATAGCCCTGAGAAAGCGGATCCAGCGTAGCCTGGGTGGCGCTGTTGGTGTAACTGGCGCCGAAGTTGAGGCTGGTGCGTTTTTGGTTGAAGTCCAGGCGCAGGCCCAGATTGGCGAAGCGCGACTCGTAGTCGTTTTCCACCGAGGTACCGCCGCCGAGGCTGGCCGCCGCTTCGTCCCAGTCGTAACTGAGTTTGAAGTCGCCTTGCTGGCGCAGTTCCGGCGAGGCGCCGACCATGACGTGGGTCAGGCGGTCGGCCGGGGCGCCGGGGGCAAAGATCGGACTGCCGGTGTCCGGATCGAATTCGCCGGTGGTTGCTACTTCGTATAAGCGGCCGTTGCGGTCGGCGTAAAATGCCGCGCCACCAGATAGGAGTGGCGAGGCGCCGGTAATCGTCGTATACGTCGGATCATACTTCAATGCGGAATTACCGGTAATCGCCGGCGCGGTGGCGATCGGCGTGGCGCCGGACCAAGTGTCCTGAGTGTAATTGAAGGCAAATTTCAGCCGATCGCTGAAGGCGATGCGGGCGCTGCCGCGCAGGCTGTCGGCTTCGATGGGGTTGAGATAATTCGGGGCTTTGGCGACGAACTTCTGGCTGGTTACCGGATCGGAGCCCTGACCATAAACTGCGCGGTTGCCCTCCTGATAGTGGCCGTATTGAAAATCCACGCTTTCCAGTTCGGCGGCCTGCACCGGCCGCTGGGCCAGGCCGGGCAATAACAAGGCGGCGGCGCTGAGCGCTTGCAGCGCGCCGATGGGCGGTTTAGTAACAGCCACAGCCGCCTCCTTGCGCGCCGCTAGCAGCGCCGGTCAACGCCTCGCGGCTGCCGTAATTATGGGCCCGCAAGCTGCTTTGCAAGGGGTAAGGATCCAAGGCCATTTGCGGCTTGGCCAGGTTGCCGCGCTGCCAGGGCTGCACCTCGGCGCAGCCAGTGAACAGGGTTAACAAAATCAGGGTGGGGTAAGGTTTAAACATGGTGCGTCAATTTCCTTATAAACAGAGCTGCGCAAGTGGCTTAGGCTGCGCATCGCGTACCGATTTAGATTTAGCTGGTGTGCAAGGCCTTTGCGGTATGCGCTGCATACCCAAGCTCGATCACACCGGGCCAGAACCACCAGCGACTAGCCAATGGACGGTCAAGAAACCGGCGGACCGAAACCCGCCGGCGTTGCACTGCCCGTCCCTGGCGACTGAAGACTAGCGCCCCAGCCTGCGGTTTAACCGCTCCGCGATGGCACTAGATCATCATTGGTTGATGATTTGCACGTAGTCGGCGGCTTGATCGACACCATTGGGGTTGGCGCCGCCGGTGGTGGTGACGCCGGTGCCGGTATGTTGTGTATCTGTTCCTGGAGCCGGATTTCCCAACAACACGTCTTCGCAATGGAAAGAGGCTTGATAGGTGTTCGTCGTCGCGCTGCTATGCGAGATCGCGACGATGTAATCGCCGTTACGGTCGGCGCCGACCGTGTCGGCCACTTGCACCCAGGCGCTGCCGGCGCCGGACAACCACAGCAAGGTTTCAGGATGTTGCGCACCGGAACCGGTGGTGCTGGTCGATGCCGACGAACCGCCAACCTGGTTGCTGCCGCCGATGGCGCCGATGCTGACCCGCACACTGCCGGCCGCCGCATTGCAGGCGGCGTTGTTGGTGGTACATTGTTTGTGCACCTGCGCCACGAAACGTTTGGTCGCCAGCGTGGATGCGCCGAAATATTCACCCAATGGATCGGCAACTTGCGCGGCCGACAAGGTAAAGCAACTGGTATGGTACACATCCACCGTCGAAGCGCTGGTGGAACCCAGCACCCCGGCGGCTTCGTGCGCCGTCGCCCAGCCGGCGTAAGCCAGCGTACCCAATGCCAATACGGCGGATAGTGCGGTTTTTTTGGTTAGATTGTTCATGTTTGTCTTCCTTTGCGGCTTTTGCCGCGTTACCTAAATGAGTAAGTCACGGTTGCCCTGCAACCGCGGTTTCAGTCACGCAGGAATTACCGATTGATGATTTGGGTGATGGAACTAGCCGCACCGGAGCTGCAATTCGGCGTGACCGTATAGGCATGAGCCGCGGCCGTGGTTTGCGCCACGGTAAGCACAAAAGTATTGGGATTGCCGGCATTGTTGGCCGCGACCGCCGCGGTGGTGCAACCTGCGGCGCTGGTTACGGTGCAGGAGGTGCTGGAGTTTTTACCGTCCAGATTGCCGACCGATACCCGAGTACCGGAGGTGGTGGTTGGCGTACCGGCGACGGTGGCAGTCAGCGACGCACCGGCGGTACAGGTGGCGTGCCAAATGTCGAGGTTCTCGGTAGTAGTGGAACCCAGCGAGCCCGAAAATGCATGACCGACGGATGCAAAACCCAACCCGGCCAGCATCAAGGAAGACAATAATGCGGTTTTGAACATTGGCTGTTTCATGTAAACTTCCTCTGCGGCAATATGCCGCACTTGCGTTAGAAAAAACCGGCGGCGGGGCAATCCCGACACCGGCTTCGGCCGTCACCGTTTCAGCCGGTTGCGGCCTGTTTGCGCTTCCGTTTGCCGTTACCGCGGCGGACGGAAGCCATCGCGGCTGGACCGATCGCCCTAGAGCGGCGAATCGGCGCATGCCGTGTTCAAAAAGCAGTTTCATCGCGCGGACGGCTATCCGCACCATCTCAAATGCAGTTCAGCTCCCAGGCGCACGCTATTGACCGTGGGTACGGGCGAGTTCCGCCAATTTAGCGGCCGCGTAGCCGGCCACCGTCGGATTACTGTCGGTCGCGGCTCGCTCCAGGATGGCTTGATTGCCGGCGGCACGATCGACCGCCGCCAGGCGCACTTCCATGTCTTTGTCGTCCAACGCTCGATTCAGCACTTGCTCGGCACCGTCTTCGTCGTAAGCCGCCAGCGCGCTGACCGCTTGCGCCCGGATACCGGGGCTTTTGTCGTTAATGGCGTCTTCCAAGGCTTGCCGGACGTTAGGATCCGCTTTGGTACCGGTCGACCCTAAATTCAGCAGGGCCTCAGCGCGCTGGGACGGATCCTTGGATCTGGCTTGCTTTAGCATCGTTTCGGTGTGTTCGCGCTGAGCGCGATCAAGCGCGGCCTGTTGTGCCGGTGTGGGTTGGATTTCCGGCGTAGCATCTTGTTCGGATACAGCGACCTTGGCGGTCGCGGCCGGGCAACCGCTCATGCTGGAGCCGAGCAGCCAGACTTGTTCCCGGCTGGCGCCTTCCGGTTTTTGGCTGACGACGCCGATTTGCTTGCCGACCAGACATTCCAACAACGCTTGCACTTTATCGGCAATACAGGTGGCGGTGACCGGCGCCTCCGGGAGTACCGTGTAGTGGATTTCGGTTTTGGTTTTAGCGGCGATTTCCTTGACGATGTCGGCCAATGCGGCTTGTCGAACATTGAGCTGCAACAGACTGCCTGGAGTTTTGCCGATAACCAATTCCACGGCCTGATGGCTTTCTGACTTGCCCGTAGTGCCGACGGGCGCGGTAGCGGCTGCCGCCGGTTGAATTGCAGCAGCTGACAACACCAAGGAGACCGGCATCGCGCGGCAAGCGAACGGTGGAGCGAGTCGTATTGTGGCGGCAACGCGGCCGACGGTTTTTCGGTAAAGTCTGATCATGGCTAATTCCTGGATTGGCAAGCGAAAAGGTAGAAGCTAAATGGATCGACACTGAAGAGCCTGATGTGTCGATAGGACGGGAAGCTGAGCAATGTTGCGTTCTAACAGCAATGATCAGGCCACAATATTCGAGCATGAGTTGGAACCCAGCGCGACCCGAACCGCTTCCGGCCCCGGAAAATCCAGGCAAAGCGTTGTTTTTATAATTTATTTTCCGGAACAGCGCTAACCGGCTCTCGCTGCCTCAGCGCAGTTTCAGCGGCAAAAATATCTAGCGCGTGATATGACGCGATTTTATTGGGGAAGCCTGCTGCTTATGCGATTGATTTCTAACGCGAAATCTACAGAGATAGTCGAAATGCCTTAACGGCATGGGATATAACCCAATTTTCTGCCGTCATGGACGCAGAATTCAGGCGCACTTGGATGCGCGAACTACTAACCCAGGCCTTGAATACCGCTTGCCCTGAGCCTATTTAAGGACGTGCCACACCGCCAAGCCCAGGGTTTAACAAGGTTTTGATGGCGATGGAGAGTTTTTCGCGGCGCGATGCCAACAACTGGAATCCGTGCATCAACATCGCGATTTCGTCCTGCAGGTTTTGTTGGTCAACCGCCATCGTATCCAAAGCCTCCAGCGTCGAATTGAGCAATAATTCGGGTTGGCTTTGGTAAGGACGATTGAAGCGGGCGTGAAAGGCGTCGCGCAATTTTTGCAGCAATTCTTCAAACCGCTGTTCGGTGAATTCGTCGCTGCCGACGCTGGCCAATACCGCCTGTTCGGCATCGAACGCGTCGCGATGGTAAGCCTGCCGGAACGCGGCGCGCAGTTGTTCGATCGCATCCTGGTGCTGTTCCGGCTGTCCCTGCACCTGGGCCGCCAAGCGCGCCACTGCTTCAGACAGCTTGTACATTGGCGTTTGATGGCGCATCGCATATAACGCCTCCAGAGTCGACGCCAGTTCCAGCAGGCGCGGCGCGGCATAGTTTTCGGTTTCCAGCCAACGGTAAAACAGTGCCTTGAACGCGGCCGGAAAGGTGCCGAACTGCTCGCAATACGCTTCGACGAAATCGCCGGTAAACCGCTCCAGTGCCGGCTGGTCCAAAACTTGGCGTCTGATGTCCGCAAGCAAGCGCTGCGGCGTATCACTGGCGACAGCCGGTGTTTGTGTACGGACCTCACTGCGAATGTCCGGCCCCGGTTCCGCATATCCCGCCGTTACTGCGGGCTCGGCCGTCGGCGCGGCATCGGCGGCGGTCAGCATCCGCAGCCAATAGTCGGTCAAACCGGGAGCATTAGGATCGCTGCCGATATGTTTGACGATATTATCGGCTAACGAGAACAAACAGCGGCTGGCCGGCGAACCGGCCGCCAAGTCGATCACGGTCATCTGCAAAGCCACCGCTTTGGAGACATTGTCGTCGCGAACCACGAAACCGCCGTACTCGACCTTCTGTTTCAGACACTTTTCGGCGACCGCGGCAAACCGGCGGTAAGTTTCGGTCGCCGCCGGATAATCCAGCGCCTGATTGACCACCACGCGCAAACTGCCGCGGTAGTTTCTGGCATTCAAGGCTTTCAGCAGGGAAAAGCCGTCGGTTAACGCGGCCGGATCGGCACTGACTAACAAAAATGCGTATCTGGCCGCCTCGATTAATTGCAATACCTTGTCGGTCAGTGCCGCCGGGACGTCAATCAAAAAATAATCGTATTGGCCTTCCAGTTCCCGCACTACCCGTTCCAGCTGCGAGTGCTGCTCCGCCGCCAACGGCTTGCTCATCAGCGCTTGCGCGCCGGGCAACACCGCTACACCGTCACTGGTTTTGATCACCGCCTCGGCCAGACTACGTTCGCCGCGGGCCAGTTGCTCCAGGTTGAACGCCGGTCGCAAGCCCAGCACGGAATTGATATTGGAAAGCCCGGTATCGGCGTCGATGATGCAGACACCGAGGCCGCGGGCGGCCATTGCCGCGGCCAGATTAGCCACCAAACTGGACTTGCCGACCCCGCTCGTGCCACTGGCGAATACCAGGACGTGCGGCGTTTTTCGAAGAACGTTTGTATCCTGCAATTGAGTAATCTGACTATCCATAATGAAACGGCAAACGAAACGATAGCGGCTGGGAGAAATATCCTGACAATTCGGCTCGGCATTGTACGCCTTATCCTACAAATCCCAAGCAACTAAAAGGCGCGGCGAAAATAGCGGCGGCGGCCGGTCGGAACCCACTCGGCCTCGGCGGCATTTGCCGCGAGTCTTCACGTATAATGCCGCGACCTGAAAACTAACCGAAACGCCATGACCACGCCACGCCTTGCCTGGGCTATCACCGGCTCCGGACATTACATCGAAGAATGTCTCGACTTCATGCTGACGTTGGATAACGTCGATCTTTACCTGAGCCAGGCCGGCGAGGAAGTACTGAAAATGTACGGCATCAAACTGGACGATATCCGCGCCAAGATGCCGATTTATCGGGACAAAGCGGCTTCGGCGCCGCCGGTAGGGCTGTTTTACAAAGGCTATTACCACACCTTCGTCATGGCGCCGACCACCTCCAACACCATCGCCAAATGCGTGCTGGGCATCGCCGATTCGCTGGTGACCAATTTGTACTCGCAAGCCGGCAAATGTCGGGTCCCCAGCATCGTCTACCCGTGCGATACCGCGCCGGAGATCGAGACCACCGCGCCGGGCAAGAAAAAATTCATGGTCTATCCGCGCCCGGTCGACCTGGAGGCCACCGATAAAATTCGCAGCTTTCCCTACACCCAAGTCGTGGACGACGTCGAACAACTGATCCTGGCGGTAAACACCCGCCTGGCCGGACTATGAGCGAAAAAATCCTGTTCATCACCGGCCGCCTGGCCGAAAAACAGGTCCGCCAGGTGCTGGAAAAAATGCAGCCCGATTTTTATTACAAGGTGCATGTGATGGGCGTGACGGTGGCGGCACTGATCACCGCGGAAATGATCGCCCGCCGGCTAACCGACACCGGCGGCGCCGACCGCATCGTGATACCGGGCCGCTGCCGCGGCGATCTGGACATGCTGTCCCGGCATTACGGCATTCCAGTCGAACGCGGCCCGGAAGAGATCAAGGACTTGCCGCAACACTTCGGCATGGCTGCGCACCATTACGACCTGAGCCAATACCAAACCAAAATCTTCGCCGAGATCACCGATGCGCCGAATATCGGCGTCGACGCGGTGGTCGAGCGCGCGCATTACTACAAAGCCAACGGTGCCGACGTAATCGATATCGGCTGTCTACCCGGCACGCCGTTTCCGCATCTGGCCGATTGCATCAAAACGTTGAAGCAGGAAGGCTTTAGCGTCAGCATCGACTCGCTGGAAGACGCCGACCTGCTGGCCGGCGGCAAGGCCGGTGCCGATTACCTGCTGAGCCTGACCAATAAGAGTCTGTGGATTGCCGACGAAGTGGCGGCAACGCCGATTCTGATTCCGGAAGTCCACGGCGACTTGGATACATTGGATCAAGCCATCGAGACCTTGAGCGCCAAAAACCGCGCCTTCATCGTCGACCCGATCCTGGACCCGATCCATTTCGGCTTTACCGAGTCCATTGTCCGCAATTACCGGTTCCGCCAACGCTACCCGGACATCGAAATGATGATGGGCGTCGGCAACCTGACCGAACTGACCCACGCCGATACCTCCGGTATTAATGCGGTGCTGCTGGGCATTTGCTCGGAACTGAACATCAACCACATTCTGGCAACGGAAGTCAGCAAACACGCACGGCGGGCGATCAAGGAAGCCGACGTGGCCCGGCGCATGATGTATGCCGCCAAACAGCACAACACGCTGCCCAAACACATCAGCCCGGACTTGATGACGGTGCACGAGACTGCGCCGTTTCTGAACAGCCGCGAAGAAGTCGAAAGTCTGGCGGCGCAAATCAAAGACCCCAGCTACCGGATCCAGGTCAGCAGCGACGGCATCCACATTTTCAACCGCGACGGCCTCCACAGCGCCACCGACCCGTTCGATCTGTACCCGAAACTGCAGGTCGAAACCGACGGCGGCCACGCTTTCTATCTGGGCGTCGAATTGGCGCGTGCCGAAATCGCCTGGCAACTGGGCAAGCGTTTCACCCAGGACCAAGCCTTAAGCTGGGGTTGCGCCGCGCAGGGCACCGAGCCGACCGTGGACTTGCACACCTTCAAACCGGCCGGCAGCACGCTGAAAAAACACGAGGACTAAGAGGATGCAATGGCCAGCCAAACTGCGCTACTGATCCTGATAGCCATACTCAGTGCGGTGCTGCTCTGGTTATGGCAGCACTGGCGCCGCGCCGCCCGCGCCGATTTCATCCGCCGCTACGCCTTCCCTGCCGGACTATTCGAAAAATTGCAAAAGCGCCGGCCGCAATTGACACGCAAGGACTGTGAATTGACCGCCCGCGCCTTGCGCCAGTTTTTTCTGGCCTATCTGCATGGCGGCGGTAACTTCGTGTCGATGCCGTCGCAACTGGCCGACGACTTGTGGCACGAGTTCATTTTGTATACCCGGCATTACCAGCAATTCTGCCGCCAAGCCTTCGGCGGCTTTCTGCACCATACGCCGGCCGTGGTGTTAAGCCGGAACCGCCGCAGCAATGCCGGCCTGCGCCGGGTCTGGTGGCAATGCTGCCGCGAGGAAAACATCAACCCGAGAAAACCCAGCCGGCTACCGCTCCTGTTTGCTCTGGACAGCAAATTGCAGATCGCCGACGGTTTCAGCTACGTCGCCGATTGCTGCGGCCAGATCGCCCGCGGCGGCGGCGGCGGCCGTAGCGGCACGCCCTATTGCGGCGCCGACTTCGCCGACAGCAGTTTCGACGGCGACACCGACGGCTTCGGCGACCATAGCGGCAGCGGCGACATTGGCGGGGATGGCGATTCCGGCGGCTGCGGCGGCGGTTGCGGAGGCGGCGGCGACTAACTGCCGGCAGCATACCCATGTGCGCCAGTCGCAACGTAGCGCCGATTTGTCGGTTTAGACCTGTCGCAAACCCGACAACCCAATCTCCCGCTACAGCCGCAGCCCGCTGCCAACCGGGGTTGTACGTCTGGTATCGGACTTGCTAGTCAAGTCCTGACAGCCACCACTTTTGCCACGATGAAACCGAAATTCGCTGCTTTCCATTCGGCCATAGCCGGACGACCAATTCCGGAGTCAGGACTATGCTGGAACCGACCCTGAAACTCGCGGTTGCCAGCAAAGACGGCATCTCGATCAACGAACATTTCGGCCACGCCAAAAAATTCGGCATCTATAGCGTCGGCAAAGACGGCTGCCGGCTCCTGGAAACCCGCGACGTCGATAATTATTGCCTGGGCCAGCAGGCCGACCAATCGGCGATGGCCGGCATCCTGGCCACGATCAAGGATTGCCACGCCGTTTTCGTGGCTCGCATCGGCGACGGCCCGACCGCGAAAGTCAACGCGATCGGTGTCCGCGCCGTGTCCGCATACGCCTATGCGGCGGTCGAAGAATCCTTGCTGGATTACGCCCGGCGTACCGCAGCCGGCGAGGAAATCAGATGACGCCGAAGCATGTCGCAGCTTGGGCGGCAACGCATGCGCTATCGCCGCTTCAGATCGATTGCGCCGTGACGGTGATGCTGAAAATCCTGGACGGCAAATGCAAGATGCCGGCGCAGGAAAAAGTGGTGATGGAGTTGCTGTACGACCGGATCAAACATCTGCCCGGCCAATTGCTGGACCATAGCGTACACGAACTGATCGAATCTGCTCGCAATGCCGATGACGAAGCACTGAAAAATCTGATCTACGAAAAACGCCTGCTAGCCGAAACCGCGATCTCGCGGCCGGTGATGAAAAGTTTTAAAGCGATGATCCGCGCTGAAGGCTTGCTGCCGGCGAAAACCGCAACCGACAGCGAGGATTAAATGCCGCCCGCGCTGAGTGCCGGATAGCTGAACAGCAAAAAGTGCAGACAATTCAGGCCAAAATGGCTCAGGATCGCGGCTTCCACGCGGCCAGTGGCCTGATATGCTGTGCCGTAACCGATACCGGCCAGCGTCGCCAATCCGGCGTAAGTCCAGCCGCCCTGCAGATGCTTCAAACCGAACAGAGCCGCCGCCAATACAATCGCCCACTTTTCGCCATGGCGCCAACGCTTCAACCAGCGCATCAAGCCGCGCTGTAACAAACCCCGGAAAAAGGCTTCTTCGACCAGACAGGTCGACAATAAATTGCCCCAGGCCCACAGCCAAAACAGCTCGCTCCATTTCGTTTGCCAGCGCACAAACGCCAAAGCCAGCGACGCTCCTAAAACGGCGATCGTCGTCAGCAACAGAATCGGCAACATCCGTTTCCCGAGTTGTCGCCATTCCCCGACCTTACGCAGGCGGTGCCGTGTGCAACCCAACACGCAAAGGCCGAGCAAAATACCGTCGAAGTTCAAATACTTGCTATACGGCAACGAATCCGGACCGAAGCGCCAATCGGCGATGACTTTGGGATTGGCGAAGCCCGGCAACCAATGAAATATCAACCCGGTAGCAACGATGAGGGCGACCAGCCAGGCCAGAGTCCGCCAAAACTTAGCCAGCGCGGCACGTTCGGCCAGCAGCAATCCGGCGGCCAACAGTACAGGCCAGAGCAAGGCCAGCGGCTGCAGGATACGGCCGTAGAATCCGGCCGCAATCGCCGCGGCCAAGGCCAATGGCGTCAGCAAGCACTTGCCGGGCAGCCATAAGCCCAGCACGGCTAGGCTTAGCAGGCCGTAAGTCCACAGAATAATTGGCGTTACAAACACCACGCAGCCGGCTCAATCGAAAAAGTCGAAACTCAGCTGCCCGCTCGGGTCGGGTTTGCGGAACACATCGCTACGCAATGCCGGCAAGGCGCGGTCCATGCCCAGTTTCTTGCAGATCAAGCCAAAGCGCTGGGCAATCAGATCGGCGTAAGAACCGCTGCCGCGCAAGCGCTGATGGAACGCGGCATCGTAGGCCTTGCCACCGCGGCTGTCGCGGACCCGGTTCATGACGTGCTCCGCTTTCAGCGGAAAGTTGTGTCGCAGCCATTCTTCAAACAGCTCAGCGGTTTCCAGCGGCAGGCGCAGCAGAATGTATTCGGCACTGAGCGCACCGGCCGCGTGCGCGGCGGAGACGATTCGCTCCAATTCGTAGTCGGTCAATACCGGAATCAACGGCGCCACCATCACCCCGACCGGCACGCCGGCCTCGCGTAAGCGCGCCACGGCGTCCAGCCGGCGTTGCGGTGCCGAGGCGCGCGGCTCCAGGGTTCTGGCCAGATTCCGGTCCAAGGTCGTGACCGACAGGCATACCGAGGCCAAGCCCTGTTGCGCCATCTCGGCCAAAATATCGATGTCGCGTTCGATCAAGGCCGACTTGGTGACGATGCTGACCGGATGCCGGGTCTCGGCCAGCACTTCCAATATGCCGCGCATGATGCGCTGCTGGCGTTCCAGCGGCTGGTAGGGATCGGTGTTGGTACCCAAGGCCAACGGCGCACACTGGTAATTGCGCTTGCCCAGCTCTGCCCGCAACAATGCGGCGGCATTGGGTTTTACCAGGATTTTGGTTTCGAAATCCAAGCCCGGCGAATAGCCCAGGTAAGCGTGGGTCGGCCGGGCGAAACAATAAATACAGCCGTGCTCGCAGCCGCGATAGGGATTGATGGAACGGTCGAACGGAATATCCGGCGAATCGTTATAGTTGATCAGCGATTTGCTGTTATCGACGACGATTTCGGTCGGCAGCGGCGGCAAATCGTCATCCAGGCCGCCCCAGCCGTCGTCCTCGGCATGGCCGCTTTGCTTCTCGAACCGGCCGGCGGCATTGCTGATGCTGGCGCGGCCTTTGTAAATCAGGGGTTTGGACATGGATTGCTCCGCAAAACCGCGTACGGCGCTAAGGTTATCGGTCGATGCCGGCATTATACCCGGCGCGGTAGCCGCCGAAACCGGCTGCGAGTTGGCGCGGCCCACCAGGCAAAACTTGCACCGGCGGCCGGTGAAATAATCGATAGTTCGGCGCCGGCCGTTTGCCTTAGCGTTAGAACGGTGCAGCAGCTTGGTCAAGACCAACACTCGCGACCGCCGCCGTCAAACCGCTCATTGTTAGCCTCCAATCCTGGCCGCATCGGCTGCCACACTCCGCCATAAAGCGCGATATTTCGTAAATCGCGCGACATCCCGTGCCCATCCTCTGTCGCCCGCGCTAGCCCGCTGCCACAAAACACCGCAAAACCAATGGCTTAAGCTGCTCAAACAGCCTTGGCACACGAATTGACTATCGATTATGGAAACCCGTTCGGGCCCGGCCCGAGACCCGATTCATAACTACTTCGCCAAAAATCAAGAGGAAAAACCGATGAAAACCGTCACCATGCCAAATCCGGCCAATCCCAACCAGACCGCCACGCCAGACCGACCGTTCCGCAATTTCAAAAGTTTGGCCTTGGCCATCGGATTGGCGTTAGGCCAACAAATCGGGGCGGCGCATGCCGCCAGCTTCGATCCGAACATCGTTATCAAAGGTTCCGCCGAATTCGACAGCACCGGCTCGCCTTCCGACCCGGTCAATGCCATACAAGCCGGGGAATTGACCAGAATTATGGCCGGTGTCACGACCACGACAACCTTAAACGGTGCGGCGATCAACGGCATCGATCCACTATCCGGGACATTAACCAGCATCGGCGACGGCTTCGGCATTAAATTCAATGCCGATGGCAGATCAAACAGCGAACCGTCTATCGTCAATCCGTTATTCGGCGACTATACGATGTCGTTGCAGAACAATTCGGCCACCGATGCCTTCCTGGTTAATTTAAGGTTCCAATTCAGCTATCAGGTCAGCGCGACCGACTCGGTCCGCTCCACGACGGATAACGGCGAATTCGCCAAAGCCCAAGTCACCTTGCATAAAGAGGACGGTAGCGAATTGTTGTTCGCCAGCGGATTGTCCGACGCCAAGCAGGGCAACCAACAATTTCTGTTCACGGACAACTTGGTTAATGCCGCTAGCGGACTCGGCGGCACCTTAAGCGACAGCGGCTTTATGATCCTGTCCTTTCTATTGAATCCGGGCCAATTGCTGAATTTAGGGGACGGCAGTCCCGAAGTACTGTTGCAAGGCAGGGCCGATTCCGGCTTGTTCGGCAGTGAGGTGAACACGCTGATTACGGTCGACTCGGTCGTCAAACAAAACAGCCAGACCGTACCGGAACCGGAAAGCTTGATGCTGACAGCAATCGGTTTACTTTCTCTGTTCGCCGCCAAGCGCCGTAGCAACCCGCTCGCTGGTTAAGACCCGACAACTTAAATTTAAGAGGAAACCGACATGTCAAAACCCTTCAAAAAACCGCTAGTGAAATTGGCGCTGATCGCCGCCGCCGGTTTACCGATGTCCGCCTCAGCCTGTGGCAACGAGCCTTTCATAGGTGAAGTGTGCACCTTTGCCTTCAACTTTTGCCCGCGCAACTACCTGCCGGCCGACGGCTCGCTGCTACCCATCGCCAGTCACACCGCGTTGTTCTCGTTACTCGGCACTACCTATGGCGGCGACGGCCGTAGCACCTTCGCTCTACCCGATCTGCGCGGGCGAAATCCGGTCGGCGCCGGTCAGGGTCCGGGACTGTTGAATGTATTCCTCGGCGAAGAAGCCGGTTCGGACCAAGTGGTTTTGAACATTACCCAGTTACCGCAGCACACCCATGCCGCCAGCACCAATGTCCAAGTTACCGGCACCATTAACGCCGTCAATGCGACCGGCAATAGCAGCAGCCCGGCCGGTAAAGTGCTGGCAGCCTCATCCGCTCGGGACAACATTTATTCAGGCAACGTCGCGGGAGCCAGCTCGCCGCTGGCCCCGGAAGCCCTGACCGCATCGGCCACCGCGACCACATCGATCGGGCCCGCCGGCGGGAATCAGCCGGTACCTATACGGAATCCTTACGTCGGCATGACGTATTGCATCGCGACTTCAGGCGTATTCCCTTCGCGAAATTAAGCTAAATGCGATCAACACCCGGCGATCAAAAAGTCGTGACCGTTAAAGCTTGCTCTGCACCGTTTGATAAACGTGCAGCGCGGCTTGTTCTGCCGCCGCCAGCAATCCGTCAAGCTCGGCCAGTTGGGCATCGGCGAAATCGCGATCTTTCAAACCGGCGGCATTGATCTGCACATTCAAAGCTGCACTCTTCAAACCGGCGTAGGCGGCCATCACCGCTACGCCGGCATCGCTGATCACGCCCAAATTGCCTTTGTCCGCGGCGATTTTGCTCAACTCGATAGCCTTTGCACATGCCTTGGCACAAGCTAAGGGCACCAGCGTCGCTTCTTTCAACACGATTTGGATGCGCTCGCTCCGCTGGCTTTTTTCCTGATCGTTGGCTTTCGGCAAGCCGTAACTGGCCATCAGTTTATCGAATACGTCGACGTCGGCCTTGATCATATCGATCAGCGTCTGGCGCAGAGCTTCGGCTTCGATCAGCAAATTCTTCAGCTCAGTTTCTACCTCGGCGTACTTGGGCTTTCCTATCGTCAGATTGCAAACCATACTGATCAACGCCGCAGCCTGCGCCCCCATGACCGCCGCCGCGCTACCGCCACCAGGAGTGGCTTGTTTGCTGGCCAGTTCATCGAGAAATGTTGCGATCGATTTGTCTTTAATTTCGCTCATGTGTTTCCTTAAGCTTCCCGGCGCCAAGTGGTGTTACCGCCGGCCACGTCTTCCAGCAAGATGCCCTGAGATTTCAATTGGTCGCGAATGGCATCCGCCTGCCCCCAATCTTTTTGCGCTTTTGCGGCTTTGCGCGCCTCTATCAGGCGTTCGATCTCCGCTTCGTCCAAACCGCCCTGCCCGGCCCCACCTTTCAGAAATTGTTCCGGATCGTCTTGCAACAGGCCCAAAATTGCCGCCAACTGTTTTAACGTGGCGGCCAATAGCGCTTTATCCGCGGCTTTGTTCAATTCCCGCGCCAATTCGAACAGCACTGCCAGTGCGACCGGCGTATTGAAATCGTCGTCCATCGCCTGCTCGAAGCGTTGTCTGAACTCGGCGTCTGCCGGGATATCGGCAATATCCACCCCTCTCAGCGCGGTATAAAGCCGGGTCAAGGCGATACCGGCCTCATCCAAATGTTCGTCGGAATAATTCAACGGACTGCGATAGTGACTGGACAGAATGAAAAAGCGGATGACTTCCGGACGGTACTGTTTCAGCACTTCCCTCACCGTGAAAAAATTGCCCAACGATTTGGACATTTTCTCTTCGTTAACCCGGACAAAGCCGTTGTGCATCCAGTAATTGACGAAAGGCTCGCCGGTAGCGCCCTCGGATTGGGCGATTTCGTTTTCGTGATGCGGAAACTGCAGATCCATGCCGCCGCCGTGAATGTCGAAATGGTTGCCCAGACAACAAGTTGACATCGCCGAGCATTCGATATGCCAGCCGGGTCGACCGGAGCCCCAGGGCGAATCCCACGCCGGCTCGCCGGGCTTGGCGGTCTTCCACAGGACAAAATCCAACGGATCGCGTTTGGCGCCGTCGACATCGACCCGCTCGCCGGCATTCAAGTCTTCGATATTTTTACCGGACAATTTGCCGTAACCCGGAAACCGGTTGACGGCATAAAACACGTCGCCGTTACTCCCGAGGTAGGCAAATTGCTTGTCGATTAATGCCGATATCATGTTGATGATGTCGGAAATCGACTGGGTTGCTCTGGGTTCGCGGTCAGGCGGCAGCACGGCCAAAGCCCGTTCATCTTCGTGCATCGCATCGATAAAGCGTGCGGTCAGTGCCGTAAAATCCTCTCCGTTCTGGTTAGCGCGCTGAATAATCTTGTCGTCGATATCCGTAATATTGCGCACATAGATCAGTTCGTAACCCGAATACCTTAGGTAACGCGCCACCGTATCGAACACGACCATCACCCGGGCATGGCCGATGTGGCAGTAGTCGTAGACGGTCATGCCGCAGACGTACATACCGACTTTTCCGGGTTGTTTCGGGACGAATTCTTGCTTGCTGCGGGTCAGAGTGTTGTAGATTTTTAACATGTATAGGAGGCTTGAAGACGGCAAAACATCCGGCAATCTACCAAGATTCGAACTTCTCTTTCAAGATAAAAACACATAGAATTCAAGGCTTGCAGCTATATTTGGGAGCGGTCATGCGCGCAACTCTGGTTTACTTGATGCTGTTTTCAATCTCAACTCTTTCATTTGCAACAGAAAATAAAATGTCCAATACACACACCAAAGTTAAATTAACCACTTCTCTTGGCACTATTGCCATCCAGTTGGAAGACGAAAAGGCTCCGGCCTCCGCGGCAAACTTCGCCGCTTACGTCAAACAAGGTTTCTACGACGGAACGATTTTTCACCGGGTCATTCCCGGCTTTATGGCGCAAGGCGGCGGTTTCGATACCTCGTTTAACCAAAAAACGACAAACGCGCCCATCAAAAACGAAGCCGACAATGGCCTGAAAAATAAACGCGGCACCCTGGCAATGGCTCGCACCAGCGATCCGCATTCCGCCACCGCGCAATTTTTTATCAACTACAAAGATAATTCTTTTCTGGACCACACCAGCCCGACCCCCAGCGGCTGGGGCTATGCCGTGTTCGGCGAAGTCACCGAAGGCATGGACATAGTCGACGCGATGGCAAAACAACCGACCGGCAACCGCGGCATGCATCAGGACGTACCTAAGACCGACATCGTCATCGAGAAAGCTGAAATCGTGGAATAAGGACCCTGCCGTTACGGTATCGCCGTCACGGCCCCGCTTGTGAAAGACATCCTATTCATCTCCGACTTGCATTTGGCGCTGGAGAAGCCCGAAATTCTCCGGCGCTTTTTCGCGTTCCTGCAACAACGCGCCACCCAGGCCGAAGCTCTATATATACTTGGCGATCTATTCGACGCCTGGATCGGCGACGACGATAACACCCGGCCTGCCAAAGCGATCAAACAAGCGCTTAAGGAACTAACCGCTTCCGGCGTAAAAGTATTCGTACAACAAGGCAACCGGGATTTTCTGTTGGGCGACGCATTTTGTGCCGAAACCGGAGTCAGGCTAATCGGAGATTTCGAAGTTATCGTACTCGACGGCCACCGGATACTGCTTACCCACGGCGATTTACTTTGCAGCGACGATGAGGCATATCAAGCGTTCCGCATCAAATCGCGCAGTCGCGAATGGCAGGACTCAGTGTTGAACAAACCGCTTTGGCTAAGGCTGATCGCAGCCCGCTGGTACCGTTTGCGCAGTTACTTTCATAAGCGAGGAAAATCCGACGAAATCATGGATGTCAACCAAGCCACCGTGATGGAAACGATGCGCCAGTACGATTGCCGCATCTTGGTCCACGGCCATACTCATCGGCCGAACCGTCACGAGTTCATGTTGGACGGTGAACCGGCGCTACGGTACGTGCTCGCGGATTGGCGGCCGGAGTCGGCTGGGGTGTTGTGTTGGAAAAACGGCAGTTTTGCCGAAGAACAAATCGGACTAAAAGACCCGGCGGTCCGTCGTTAATCGCTGTATCGAAACCGATTTCAGAATTTACCGTCTCGCCGCCGGAAACGGATTACTATCTCCGCTTGCATGGACCGTCCCAATAGCGACAAGTTCACGGCGCCAAACACCGATCTGTGCCGAACTAGTCCAAGCCAAATAGGTCTTCCTAATTACTGGCTACTATTGCTAACGTTTATCGAAGTCCGATATGGCGTGCGCTCCGAGCGGTTTTCGCCGAAATATAACCCGGAACCCGCCGGCGAAATCCATTCATCCGCGAGCATCAAACCTAAACTGACACTATTACAGCGCGATGCCAATTCGACTAAGTTGCGCTACACTCTAAACCAAACAAAGCCTCAAGGCTCTCCGGCACCTATAGACCATGAAATTCGGCATACAGCGTCTCCCCGTCACTCTACTGGTATTGTTACTGCTCCCTCACGGCAGCCGCTCCAGCGAATTGAACCTACCTGACATACTAAACCGGGTCAAACCCGGAATTGTGGCAATCGGAACGTATATGCCAAGCCGCAATCCGCGCGGCGTCCTGCTTGGAACTGGATTTGCCGTGGCAGACGGCAAAAAGGTGATCACAAATGCTCACGTTACCGCCAAGAAACTTGACGCAGGTCATTTGGAGCGGTTTGCCGTGTTTTACCGCGAAGAACAAAAAGAACAGATGCAAATAGCCGATCTCCGTGCGACCGACGAAGACCACGACCTAGCGCTATTGACGGTTGAAGGCCGCGCCCTGCCGGCACTGGAAATTGGCGACTCGCAACGCGTCCGCGAGGGCGAGCAATACGCCTTCACCGGTTATCCGATTGGCATGGTTTTGGGTCTGTATCCGGTGACGCACCGTAGCATTATTGCGGCTATATCGCCCAATGCCATTCCGGCTGTTGCCAGCAATCAATTGAACGTCAACATGCTGAAACGCCTGCAGACCCCCTTCGACATTTTCCAACTGGATGCAACTGCCTATCCGGGCAATAGCGGCAGCCCGCTCTACGATCTAAAGTCCGGTAAAGTCGTCGGCATAATCAATAAAGTGTTTGTCCAGGGCAGTAAGGAAAATGCGATTTCAAACCCCAGCGGCATCACGTATGCGATTCCGTCCGAACACATTAAAACATTGTTAGAACAGGGCCCTGCCCGATAACTGTCCGGAACCGGCGAAAGCTCAAACCATGATCAGAATATTTCGGCATTACATATCGACGGCTTACCTGTGGCTCCTGCTGGCCGAAGCCATAGTGTTCTACTCGGCCATGTATATCGGAGCTGCAGTCCGGTTTCTTTACACGGCCTCTTGGTACTCTCAACCGGAATTGGCGTCATCTGCGGCAGTATTTTCAATCATCATGACGACCAGTTGTTCCGCATTGGGGCTGTACCGTAAAACGCTGGATAAAGAGGAATACAACATCCTGCAACGGATCAGCGTCAGTTTCGCCGTCGCGGTATTTATTCTGGCCTTCACCTACTACATCATCCCCGAGCTCATGCTGGCGCGCAGCGTGTTGATTTCGGCGATCTTATTCTCTTTTTCCGGCCTGCTGCTTACCCGTTACCTGTTCTACCGCTTCGTAAACTTGGAAAATTTAAAACGCCGAGTGCTGGTAATCGGCTGCGGAGACAGAGCCGGAGAACTGAGCGTGGTGAATTCCAGCTACGTATACAAAGGCTTCGAAATCGTAGGCTACATAACGTTAGAGGACGAGCCGGTCGCGGTGCCCCATGCCATTGCATTGAACGACAAAATCAGGCTGACCGATATTGTTGACGCGGCAAATGTCGACGAAATCGTCATCGCCGTGGATGACAGGCGTAAAAAATTACCCGTCGAGGAATTGCTGGACATCAAAATGTCCGGCGTACAGGTCATGGACTTGCAGACTTTCTACGAACGGGAACAACGTCTGGTGTTTCTCGCCGCCCTCAGCCCAAGTTGGCTAATGTTCTCCGACGGCTTCGTCAACAGCGGCATGAGGCCGATCGTCAAACGCAGTTTCGACATTATCGCCAGCTTGTTGCTGCTGGCCGTGAGCTGGTGGTTGATGCTGTTGACGACAGTAGCCATCTATATGGAAAGCGGGCTTGGTGCCCCGGTATTTTATCGGCAAAAACGCGTCGGCTACCGAGACGTTCCGTTCGACGTCATCAAGTTTCGCAGCATGCGGGTGGACGCCGAAAAAAACGGGGCGCAATGGGCCAGCCAGAGCGACGACCGTGTAACCAAAGTGGGCAAGTTCATCCGAAAATACCGGATAGACGAATTACCGCAATTGTTGAACGTCCTTAAAGGGGATATGAGCTTTGTCGGCCCCCGACCGGAACGGCCTGAATTTGTCAAAGGCTTTGAGGAAACCATCCCTTATTACAAGGAACGACACCGAGTTAAGCCAGGCATCACCGGCTGGGCTCAACTTTGTTACCCCTACGGCGCCAGCGAATACGACACCCGGCAAAAGCTGCAATATGATTTGTACTACGTCAAGAACTACAGTCTGTTTTTGGACTTAACCATCATGTTGAGTACGGTTGAAGTGATTTTGTGGGGTAAGGGAGCCAGATAACGCTAAAGACATCATCGATAGCCGTTCCTGCTCACATCTCTAATTGGCCATTTTCCCTTCGATCAAGTCAATAATTTTGTCGAGATGCAAATGACATTCCCCGGCCAGATTTTCCGGCGTATTTGTCAGGGCTTGCTCGACGGCTCGTCTAATAGTTATAGGATCTGCCTGACCAGAACGGATTAAGCACCCTCTACCGCTTTGCCGCAGGGTTGACATCATCAGGTATTGATCAAGATTGCTCGGAAGGCCAAGCACAGGTTTGTTAGATGCCAAACTCTGATAAACCATCGGACTGCCGCCATTGCAAACTACTAAATCACACCTACTCACAGCGTGTTCCGCTGGCAGATAATCGGCAATAAACACGTTCGGATAGCAGACTTCTATATCGCTTCTTTGCGCTGTCGCGCAAACCACGGTCAACGGCATTTTAGATAGCGTTTCAAGTATCATTGGCAGTAATGTGACGTTGCCGGAGCTACCTAAAGTCACAAAAACGATCGGCTTGTCTTCCGGCAGATTCCACCACCAGTCAGGCAAATCAACATCCGCCGACCACAAAATCGGACCTATAAAAAAATGATTTTTCGGCAAATCCCGCATCGAAAACAAAGATTCGATGTCAGCATATAGGGTGAAATCGGCATGGGTATAGACTTCCCGCATATCGTATGCCAAGGGAGGCAAGCCGAATTTTTTACAAGCTCGATTAAAAGCTAGGGAATGCAATGCAAACACAGCCGGCCGGACAAGATCGAACATCTTTTGTGCGACCGCTTCGCCGAAAATCTTTGTTATCGGTAACTCAGGAATCGGATAAGAAGTCTCAATGTAAGGACTCCAATAAGCGTTGGTTACCGTCGCATAAGGTATTTCAGCAAGCCTGCAGCTAATCGCTAGTGACAACCGGAAATCGCCGATAACGAAATCGGGGCTAAACTCGCTGAAAATTTTAAGCTCTTCCTGTACGTATTTTTCAAGAGTTTTAACGCTATACAGCGGAGAACCCTTATTTAGTTTTTTCAGGAATTCGTCGGTTGAAACGGATTCAATCCCTATATGCCGATATTTTGCATGCCTGGAAACCGCTTGAAAACGTTGGTCTACAGCCAAGATCACCTCATATTTACCTGACGCGGACAACTCTTCGGCAATGGTGGTGCAACGGGCCACATGCGCCAAGGTCACAGCTTCGGCAAAAATCAATACGCGTTTGGCATCAGATTTCATTGCTAGAAATATTGATCCGTTCCAGAAAACTCAAGGCATAAAAAAGCGGCGTCTCCCAGAGGAAGACACCGCCTCAATGTTAAATCAGCTAAGCTAAAACTTAAACAGCCAATTTAGCTTTTTTGCCGCGAGAGTAGCCAGCAGCCAGTAAACCGATACCCATCAAACCCAATACAGAAGGTTCTGGAACGGTAGTTACTTGATCCAAAGTCAAATCCAAAGAGGTTTTCAGACCCAATTGATCGATATCGACAACCAACGCGCCCAATTTAGTTAAATCACCACCTGCTCCGACTTGGTTAACTACAACAGTACCGCCCAGGTAGCTACCGGAACCCAACAGAAACGCAGAAAAAGGAATCGAAGTCGTAGCTGGAACATCATGCGCATTGGAAGTAATCGTCACTTCCGTATAGTTAGTTGCATCGGTATATGCTGTGATCTTGAAATTGAAGCCAGCATCAGAAAAAACCACGCCGATAGAAAATGCGTTTTGAGTACCGCCAAAGGTCAAGTCCAGACCACCCAAGCCAGTATGATCGATCGCGTTGGTAGCTTCTGCGCCGTCCCATTGAATTTGAGCGCGGCCGGTAGTACCGGTAGAAGTACTAAAGTCAAACACGCCACCGGATACAGAAGCAGTAGCTGTACGGGTAGCTTGATCTCCGTTGTTATCTGAGATTTTACTAACGTACAAATCCCGGTTGCCGCCCAAGATGGTAGGATCAGCAGCACCAACAGAGCCGCCAGGACCGGAATTAATAATAGTGCCGGTATCGGTACCGTCTTTGGTGTTATCTACATATGCGCCTTGATTAGTCGAAAACAAATCAACAGGTGCCGCGTTAGCGCCAAAGCTTAGAGCCAACAAAGAGGCTCCGCCGATAACTTTCATTTTGTTAAACATGACATTGCTCCAAATTTTTAGGTTAAACAGGTATCACTCGGTGATGCCATAACAAAGCAATATGAATGCCAAAATAATTTATATAACATTTTCAAATAGTTGAAAAACACAGAACCGATAAAAACGAACAACTGTAAAATTTCGCGACACCCAACTACAACGATTTGATTTTTTTTACCGGAATACCGCCCCAGAGTTCGTTTGCAGGAATGCTGGTATCCGGCGGCACCACGGAACCAGCCGCTACAATCGCCCCCTCTCCCACATTTACGCCAGACATTAACACCGCGTGGACGCCAATCGTCGCTCTGGCACCGATAATCACAGGTTTGAGCACGATGGTGCCGCTGTTTATCGTGTGTGCCGTAATAACTGAATCGTGACCAATAACGGCTTCATCCCCAATCTGAATCAGCTGCGGATCGACCAGATGCCCGCCCAGGGCGATATCCCGCCCTATTGTTGCGCCGAATAACTTGGCCACAAGCGGTTTTGCGAACACCGTTGTGAAAGGCAACAAAGCCCCTTTGCCAAACTCGTAAATCACCGTAAATAATTTCCAGTAAGTGAACAAGCGATCATCCATAGCGTATTCTCCAGGCGAAAACGGCTTGAACACCATCATTAACCTGAGAATCGCTGCCGACCACAACCCATAAAGCAAAAGAAGCAATAGCGAATCGATCACGACATGATAATCGCCAAAAGCAGGTACGGTAACAATCCCACTCAAAACCGACACCGGAAACAAACTCAGGCAGAAAATCAAGATTGTAAAAAACCCTGACAAGATAAAATCGACGGGATGGGTCTTCATAACTGGTCACCTAGAATCAATTTGCCGCGAGCGTCTTCAATAACGCTTCAGCTTGCGGGCGTTCGTCAAAATCACCTTTTTGAGCCAGCAATTCGGTCAGGAGTTTTTTGGCTTGATCGCGCTTGTTCAACCGTAAGTAAGCTTCCGACAGATGCAAACGAACGCTATTGCTGTTCGGTAATGCTTCGTAAGCTTTAAGCAAAATCGGTTCTGCTTGGACAAATGCGCCTTTTTTTAACAATAGCTCAGCGTATGTGTCGGCAATGTTAGGATCTTTAGGTGCTTTTTCGTAGGCGAGCTTAGCGTGACGCAGGCCCGAATCGATATCACCTTTTTGACCTAACATCCACGCCATATTGTTATGCACGGCAATGTTATCGGGATTTTGTCTAATAATTTCCTCATATTGCAGCAAGGCCTCATCAAAGGCTTTATTTCTGCGCAATTGTTCTGCGTAAAGAGCCCGCAAACTTATATTGGTCGGCTCGCTATTGATGCGGCTTCGGAACACCTCTAGCGCTGCATCAGTCTTACCAGCCCGCATCAGAGCAACAGCCAATTCAATTGCGAGTGGCGTATTGTCGTTTAGCTTTAATGCCTCTTGAAACAAAGCCACGGCTTCATCCGGCTTATTTTGCTCCAAAGCTATACGCGCCTCTAATTGACGGGAGTTCGCAGACTTGGGATACTTAGCCGACAACGTGCTCAAAATGTCTCGCGCCGCATCAAACTGTCGGTCGGAAGCCAATAGTCGAGCTTTAGCAAACAGCGTATAGCCGTCATCCGGTTGAATTTTAAGCGCTTTGTCAAGCTCGCCAATCCCTTGCGGATAGTTTCGAAGAACTTCGTAAATTTGAGCGAACTGATTATGAGTTTGAAGATCATCGGCCGCCTTGCTCAGGGCATCGGCAACCAAAGCCTCGACCTCCTTGGTATCCCCGGAATTTTTATCCAACCCCGCGAGCAAAAATAAAGTTCGAATATGTCCGGGATTATATTTCAAAACATCCAAATACAGCGACCGAGCACGCTGCGAATCCTTCCCACGCAACGCATATTCAGCTAACGCCGCAGATGCTGACGGCTCACCCTTAGTTAAACCCAGAGCTTTTTCAAAAGCGGCTATAGCCTTTTTATCGTCCCCCAAAGTTTGGTAAGAAAAACCCTCGATAATAAAACCGTGAGGAACGTCCGGCTGGGCTTGCTGAAGCTTTTTAGCAATATCGAGCGAACTTTCTACTTTTTTATCCTTAAGATAAATATTGGATAAAACAACGGCCGTTGGTATTTGATTTGGCGCCAGTCTCCAGGCCTTTTCTAAATCCTTTACACCTTCCTCTTTGCGCCCTTCTTGCAAATGCTTTAAACCGCTATGGTAGAATTGCTTGACTAGTTCACTCTTATCTGGAAGGAAAACTCCGGGAGTATTACGGTAATAATCCTGCTCCGGCACTTGACCAAAGCCTAATCCATCCAACCCCAAGCCTTGCTCGATAACGGGGTCGTTCTTTTGCTCGGGATAAACAGACAAAGCCCACGCCTGAGAAATAGAAAAACCATATGTCAATAACGCTACTGCAAACCCATTAGAACAATAATCACTATTTTTTTTTCGTAACACGACACCCTCCTGGGCAGGATTTATAGATAGAAAGAGAATTCATATACTCCCATCGCGAGTGGGAACTAAGACAAGTCTGAGAATACCAAGTTTTGCACAGATACTATTGCAATCGACAACTTGAATTTTAACGATAAAACTCGATTAACCGGCTTGCGCCACCCGCCATAATGCCGATCTGATCAATGACCAATCACTAGCAACTCAGCTCTGAAACATGGCTCACAATCCGAGTTCTAAGGCACGACCGGCCGACCCTCGAATTAGATTTGCCCCGAACAGCAACTCTTTATGCATTGTCGGGTTCACATAACCACGCACCAGATGCGACTGCTCAGGGTTCTTTCCCGAACACAGAGACGTCAATAAGTCAATTAAGATTGAATGGAAACGGACTTTCTCAGGGTTGCCCCCCCTGCCCGCAAAGTTTTACCGATTCTAAAACCGATTACTAATTCTTCAGAGGCACCTACGTTGAGCAATTCCCTTAGTCTTGCCTCAGCCTGAAAAAGCTGCTTCTGACGTTTTTCAGGAAAAGCTGACAGATCCGCAACCTTCCCACGATAAAAAAGCAAAGGCAAGCCGACAAGTGGCTGAAAATCCAATCCCTGTCTAGTGGCCTCCAGCCAAACTCGCTGCATGGCTCGGCCTGCTTGAATAAATCCAACTCTATCAGTTCTTTCCACGCACAACATACCAACGATGGGTACATTACGAAAGTTGTACCAACACTTAAGACCAACCACTCGTGACAATCCGAAATAATTGGCCAATTTCACAAACTGCCAAAAGCGCAACATTGGAAATAATAGTTTCTCGGGCCAACTCAAACCTAAAACATCCAATGTCATACCATCTCCGGAATTGATGCTTTGCTCTCGATTCCAGCGTATTTGTCTAAATAGAAAGCCATGTATAGCTTGACTCTCGAAAACCAAACTATCATTTATCATAAACGCTTTCGCCAATTTATTTATAATATTCGGCTCCGTTACAAAATGACTAACAACACCTGGAATTGCATTCACTGACTCTACCAATAACTTTAAGTCATAAATAGTCGATTTAGCCGATTGATATCTAAATCGGTTAGTCGACCGCTTGAAGATGGATTCATAAAGCGGCTCTAGAACGGGAAAATTTTCTTCACCCCTAAAATTAATAACTGCAACCTGATGAATGTTGCTCGAGTTTGGAAACAACTCGACGTTAATAGAAAAGCCTAAATGTCGCGCCGCTACACTAATGTTTTCTATTACTGCGCCATGCGCAATATAAGACGCGACCTGTTGATAATTATAATAAGAGTCATCCTTTTCAGGAAGATTATAAAGAAGTATGCTCGAGCAATCGTCCGTAACATCAAAACGCCACGGCTGCGAGTTGTCTCCCGATGGCGCCCGAATGGCGGCATCCAATATTTTTTCTATTGTTGTCTTTTCCATTTTAGTTTTGGCCAATCAATGACGAGGAAGAAATCCTATTCCTGAATCATCTTAATAAACTGCTGCTTAGCCAGCAGAATACCTACCTTCTGGATCGGATTGTTGTTTCCGCCCGGCCGCCAAGTCTTAACCAACTTGTTACGGTAAGCGTCGAAATGCAACCCTGTCGGCGCGGCAATAACCTTACCTCGATCTAATAAAATTTTCAGAGCTTGAGTCGCTACGACTCCGGCACACAACTCGCATGCCATTGGAGTGGAAGGCCCACGATTATTTAGTAAATCGACTGCACCTCTCTCTATCAAATATCCTCTCTGCAACATAGCGGGCGACAATCCCAATAAGAAATGCAAAATTTTCTCCGTTCGCGACTTACCTCTAAGTTGAAAATACTGTTCAAAAGTCATTTTGCTCGGCATAAAGTTCAGTAGCGCAACCCCCATTCCTAAAGGAGCCGCCGTGACTGCAGGAATACCATGCTCTGCACAGTAAGCAAACACCATCTCTCTGGCTTCGAAAGCGAAAAAATCGAGCGAATCAACATATAAATCCACCCCACTAAAAAAATTGGCGAGATTGCTTGCAGTAACACCGTCCGAGTACTTTTCGATGGTCAACTCAGGATTGATATCGCGCGCCATGTCTGCCATCACGTCAACTTTGGGCTGATTTAGATGCGACATTGTCGCCCCTGCCTGACGATTAAAATTGGCCAGTTCAAATTTATCAAAGTCCGCTATGTGGAAGCTGCCGATACCTAAGCGGGTCAGCGTAAGCAAATGACTGCCTCCGACGCCGCCCAAACCCGCAATCGCTATTTTTTTGCCACGAAGTTTTGCCTGTTCATCTTGCGTGATCCAACCGATATTGCGGGAAAACGCCTGTTCGAAATTGAATGCGGTCATGGGGCTGCTCCAGATAGAGGTCGGTGGTTGTACTAAGTATTTTGCTATACTGTCAACAGGCTTTTTTGCCTGCTGTTTGCGCCAGCTACTATTATGAATGTATCTATAGTCATCCTCCCAACACCGATGCCCTGGACCTAAACCTCAAGCCGAAGACTGGCCACCCTAAACTACTAACCTCTTCCTCTGCGATACCCAGCTAAAAGACGGCAGAAGTCCAATCTCAAATCGGTAAAAATCATTCAATTCCACGATGAATTCGGTAGTTTTCCCAGTTTCCACCCAAATGTTACTTCACAAACGCCTACGCTTTGCGATGACGGTGGTCGGCATAGCACTGGCATTCTTCTTGGCGGCCGCTCAAATCGGCCTGCTGGTCGGTTGGGTAAATACTAACAGTGCCATAATAGAACATGCTGGGGCTGATGTATGGGTAATGGCAGAAAACACACGCACTTTCGACTTCGGCACTACCATACCTCGGCATCGAATCCAGCAAGTCAGTAGCGTTGATGGCGTTAAGTGGGCTGAAGGTATGCTAGTGATTTGGATAAACTGGCAACATCCGGATGGTAAACGTATCACCGTTGAAGTTATTGGCCTTGATTCCAGCAACGCCGGCGGCCCCTGGAATATCGCCTCTGGAGATATCGAATCCGTGCACTTGCCCGATACCGTTTTGATAGACGAGCTGTCAAAAAACGCGCTGGGTGTGAATAACATCGGAGACGAAGCGGAGATGGAAGGAAAGCGGGCAATCGTTGGCGGTTTCTCCAGAGGAGTGCGCACCTTTACTGCCGCTCCGTTTGTGTTTACATCAATCGATAACGCCCTCGGCTACGTCCCCGCCCATCAAGAAGACGATATTACATACGTCCTGGCGCGCATAGCACCAGGAGAAGACCCGTCCGTCATCCGCGACCGAATCGCGAGTGAACTATCTAACGTTGAGGTGTTGACCACAAAACAATTTGCGGCTCGCTCGGTTAAATATTGGATGTTGGAAACAGGAGTAGGCATCACCGTCATCATAACGGCAGCACTTGGGTTGTTGGTTGGCGTCATCATTATGAGCCAAACTTTGTTTTCAATCACGCAAGACCACATCGGCAATTACGCAACCCTACTTGCTCTAGGCTTCCACCAAAAAACATTAAGACAAATCATACTCGCGCAAAGCATAACCCTAGGCGGACTGGGCATAATATTAGGCTCGTTACTGTTCTTAGTCGCCTGCAAACTCACAGCGCTGAGCCCAATTCCATTGGAAACCACGCCGGCGGTCTCCGCGTGCCTGACCCTATTTTCACTACTATGTTGCGTAGCCGGCTCCTGGTTCTCGATCCGTGCAGTCTTTAAATTGGACCCAGTATCGGTGTTTCACTGATGAAAAACGTTTTAGCTTGCCAGGGCATAACCAAAAGTTACGGCAGCGGAGATCTTGTCGAACAAGTATTGAAGCGTGTCGATCTCGAATTCACCCAAGGAGAAGCATCGGTATTGATAGGCCCGTCCGGCTCAGGCAAAACAACATTGCTATCGATACTGGGATGCCTGCTCGAACCGAGCGCCGGCCAATTGTTGGTCGATAATAACCCCGTCAATTTTTCCGACAAAAGCAGCTTGACCGAAGTTCGCCGACAAAAACTCGGGTTTATTTTTCAACAAGCTCAACTGTTACCGTTTTTAACGATCGGAGATAACCTATCCGTTGTCGGCCGCAATGCCGGCATGGAACCCTCCGATATCGACCAGCGCGTGAACAAACTACTCGATAGGCTGCAACTTCAACCTCTTCGGCACAAATATCCGACGCAACTGAGCGGCGGACAACGCCAACGCGTAGCCATCGCCCGCGCGTTATTGCACCGACCATCCATTGTACTGGCTGACGAACCTACAGCCGCACTTGACTGGAATACCGGTAAAACCGTAGTTGAACTATTGCTGGAACAAGCCCGAATCGAAAACGCAGTCCTAGTGGTTGTGACCCACGACACCAGAATGCTTCCTCTTTTCGATCGAATCCTGTCGATTGCAGACGGACTTCTAGTGGAACGAAAGCAAACTGCGGCAACGGAAAATACTTTCTATACTGAAACTAATTTGGACCATCCTCCCGGACTTTAATTATGCGACGCCCAGCCTCATTTTTTGTAGCTCTACTGGTGACTATTGGCAGTCCGCAACTTTTAGCCGAGCAATCCGGATCAGAACCGAGAAGGATACAAGGCATAGGCTACGTTGAACCTGCCAACGAAATTCGCCGAGTAGCATTCAAACACCCTGGAATCCTCGGCGAATATAAAGTCGAACTGGGTCAACGGGTCAAGGCCGGCGATACCCTCGCCACTCAAAAAAACGCCGAAGAGCAGATCGCCGTGACCGTAGCAGAAGCCCAATTAGCCGCCGCCAAAGCCGATTTGGCAAAAGTGATGGCAGGCATCAATCCCTACGAAATAGAAGCCAAAAAAAGCGCGCAGAAGGTATCTGCCCTGGACGCTGAATATGCACGCCGTAAACTCGAGCGCATCGACCGGCTGCAAAATAGCAAATTCGCTTCGGAAGACGAACGCGATCTGGCTGAAACCAGTGCCAAGCTTAAGCAAGCAGATAGTCTTCGCCTAATATCGGAAACCCGCTATCTGACAAACTACGTCCGCGACGTCGACAAACAAGCCGCCATGGCTCAAGTGGCAGTTGCCGAAGCCCGATTAAAAGCCGCTCAGCAAAGTCTCGCCGAAACCTTACTGATTGCCCCGATCGACGGCACCGTGCTGGAAAATATCTTACGCGTCGGCGAGTCGACATTTTCGACTAGCAGCCCGGAGCCGGTATTATTATTGGGCGACCTAAACAAGTTACGCGTGCGGGCTGAAGTGGACGAGAATTATGCATTAATGCTTCGCGCAGGCCAAAAGGCGACTTTGTTTGGCAGAGGATTAGGCGATAAAGAAATTCCCGCGCGCGTGTCCTTGGTGAAGCAAATTATGGGTAAAAAAACCGTGTTCGCAAAAACAGCAACCGAGCGCAAAGACATCGACGTTATTCAAGTTTTTATCGACCCAGAGTCGCCACTTCAAGCACCAGTCGGACTTGAAGTCAATGTAAAAATCGAATTAAATTAATAGAACTTAAATTCCGGATTTGTTGAGGAAACAGATTGGGTGACTTTTTCCTACGATTTAACTTAAATCCTGCTTGATAAAAAACCTGACAACTCTTAAAAGCAAGCCGCCTAGAAAAGTAGCCAGCATCGCGTAAATCAGGTTTTTTACTGTGAGAAACCGCAGAATTAACGCAAAATAACTGTTTTCAAGTACGTCGCTTTGCACGTTCTCCAGGCTTTGCTCCGGAATATTCAACACCGCTTTACCCCCAGCGTTTGACGGCGTTTTATTAAACTCCCCCTGGAACATAGGATTTTCATTCGGCGCCCCAAGTCTATTGCTCACCATGATACTTGCGCCAAATTGTTGATTCAGTCCGTTTATAGACCGAAATCCTTCCGAAAAAACACTATGACTAAAATCGTATTGAGCCATCTTTGTGTAAATTAAATTATCAATTTCTTTGATATCGTAGTAAGTCCATAGCAATTTACTATATGCAGAGTCACCTATCGCGTCCCTGACTGAGTCGAGCATTCCACTGTATGAAATTTTAAGGGAGCGTTCAAAATTAACGAAACCGTTCAAATCGCCAATATCATCAACACTTCGAGGATAAACAGAGGGTTTTCCGGCATTTCTAGCCAGCAGTTCACCAAACGTCAAGTAAGGCTCAACTTGCGATGCGTCTTTTTTAGTTAGCGTATTTAAATTCTGACTTTCCGCTCCACTTAAAGAATTTTGTTTTTCTTTATTAGGATGTTGAGCATTCTCGGTCTCGATCGCAATCTCTTGCTGTCTATTAGCTTTGCTTTCTTCATGAGTCTGTTTTGAAGCCGGCACAGGGTGCTGAGTTGACGCTTCTAGGCTGTAAGAAATCGAAATAAACAATAAAAACCATATTTCCTTTGCACCAAAATTCTTAAAAATATTTTTAATTAATCGACAAAAAAAACCTTCACTCATTTTTAAAGAGCGAATAGAAGAGAACTCGTTACGCATTATTCGCTCTACTGAGAATCGAAAACCAACATACCAATAAAAACATAAAAGTTAGCCGCGGTTCGTCAAAAGGACTATCGACTACGCCCACCACCAAAAAACCGACTAACCCACTCGTTGCGGCTAAGCTAAACCTATCACCCAAAACTGCACTTTTAAAACTTTGAATCAAGATATAAGTGACAAAACAACTGAAAACAAGAAGCCCGAACCAACCTAGATCGAAAAACATCTGGACCCAGATGTTTTTAATGTGCCAAGGCAAGTGATTATCGGTAGAAAAAAACCAATAATCGAATCCGTGCGAAAAACCGCCATTTTTAACTAAATCGTTTCCTTCCGCATCGACCAGACTGACATTTCTTACATCCAATACTGTTTGACTTATGCCGTTATAAAGACCTAACTTCGTCGCGCGCTTCGACAAAGTTCCAGTTAATTTTCCTTTCGGAGCACCAATACTCGTAACCTTGACAATTTTTTCGAATTTTTGCCAATTGCCTGTACCTGCTAAGTTAAAAGAGTCCCAAATACAATCAAACGAGTATAAAAGCGCTTTCTCGCAAATCGGAATTGTTAGCATTGCATTAGAGGACTCACTTCGCGCCTCGAAACTGAGTTTGTATTCAGTATCGGGCGCAACCGGTACCCTTTGCTCGACATATAGCGAGTCTCCACCGCCCAGCTTTAAATAATACCCGTCACCCTCTGTGGCGAGAGAATACGTTGCCGGAATAGTATTCTCGGAATTTCGCCAAAAGTAGGTTCTTGGATAACTACCTAATCCCATTCCGAAAAGACTAGTCGCAATTCCAGAATCCATCATATTTATAGCGTCCAACCAATGGGATGTCCTGATATAGTAATCTTGTTCGACTTGACTAAAACGTTTCTGGATGAAATCCCCCTTCAAAACAGGTACGGACAGTCCTAATAAAACGGTAATTGCCACAGCAACAGCCAAAATAAAACCCAATCGATAGCGGACATTGCTTCTTACCGAAGTATAAAACAATACACACAGTAAAACGGCCTCAACCATAAAGGCAATATACGGCCCCCGGGAAAATGTAACCAATATAGTATATGCACTTAACGTCAATAATACCAAGGCGAAAACCGATCGAAACGCTTTCTGTTTACCGAAAAACTGAGTTGCGATGAACGGAACCACTAGTACCAAATACTCATCAATATGCCCGCCGCCGGTATGCATACTGGCAAAACTCGCTGTAATCCTAAAGTCGGTATCGTAGTTAAATAAACCTGAATACAAAAATCTTTCCCAAATTGCCACCAAACAGACAACTAACAGGCCCAACAGAATACCCGAACACAAATATTCTCGCGCTTTATTAATACGCTTTAAACTAAAAACCAAAACAGGAAAAAGAATCAATGCCCAAAAAAAGCCTCTGAAAACACGTAGGGCGTTATAGCGGCTATAGTAGTTAATAAACGAATTATCATCGACCGTGTCAAACGGATATAGTCCGGTCAACAAACTTATTAACAACGAAGATACTAGTAAGATCGTCAAAACCCACAATCCTCCGGGCACATCGCTATCCCTTAATACCCATCGATTTCTCAGCAGGCTGACCGCGAAAGTCGTGAGAACAATTAAATCGACTTCCGCGAAGAAGAAACGACCACTGAAAGGCGACAAATCGATCAAAGGCACAATCGTCGGTAATAAAACTAACCACGCTTGAGGCATAAGCCATACCGCTGTTGCGTAAGCCACTAAAAACGCAACAATCTGCAAGGTAAATGCCGGCAGACTTCCCGCTTTCCAAAACACGAAAAAAAGAACTGCCAAGGCGATCGACTTTCCTAAGGTATTAGATTGCCCGTAACTATAATCCGTATTCGAACGGGGAGTCGATAAAACGACTTGATTTTCTGCACCATCTGTAGCGTCTAAACTGCCAAAGCTTTGATACGCTATTTGAGCCTGAGTATTTCTCATATTCCCATTTTTTACCGATCCGGAAAAATTGCCATATTCAGCATACTTAAAGACATTTACAATGTAGAATCCAAAATAGGCAGAAAATCCGGCAATTAGCAAATTAGAAGGATCGGGATGTTTAACTGAAAAAAACAACTTCCCAAATTCAACTAAAAAAGCCAAAAATACGGCAGCAACTACGACATAACTTACGTTTAAACGCTTCTCTATAAATGCGTATCCCACTCCTAGCGGCAGATAAGTTACCACGACGTACATAACGCTGGTTAAGGCAACCGCTTCGGTAACATAATAATGATAGTAAAAGGGCAACCAGTTAATTTGAGCTATTTTGGCTAAGCCATTCTGATAGCCGGTAAAACTAGCGAGTGACCAACCGTTCACCGATAACACAACAACCAAATAGATAAAAAAGACAATTGGCAAAAACCGTAAAAACTCAATTCGTAGCGATTTTAGATTCAAATTCAATTTGCCGTTTGCTGCGTATGCACCGAAGCAAACTCCCGCGCCTCTGGCTATTATCGATACCCCCTGAAAAGTGCCGGTAATCAGCAATAACTGCAATACTTCCAACAAAGCCGAAACCGAGAATGCCAATAAAAAAACATTTCCGATTCTACGGCAAAAAAACTTACTGGCTATAAAGAAACCGAGCGGTACAGCGGCAAAAACCTCTAAACATGCCTTTAAAACAAAGACAACACCATCGCCATCCAAGATTCCAGAAAAAAATCCTAGGGATTTTGCCGAAATACTTTTATGAAACTCATCCGCAGAAGTAACAAAGTCGAACGGAAAAAAACTCAAGAACAGGTAAAAAACCGTGTAGAGCGTAATAAATGCCGACTGCGATTGGCGGCTATTATTCACAATCGATTTAAACAACTCGTCGACTTTACCACCGACAATTAGCCATAAACCCGACCCGATAAACAAGCCGAGGGTTTCGGCTAACAAGTCGTTTAGCGACACCGTCCGCGGCGGAAAAAATACCTGACAAAACTCGATAGCTAATGCAAGGACGAACCCAAGCAACACCGCAATCACAACAGCCAACAGTCGATAAGAAGCCGGACTGCTCTTACCAGCCAACGCATTTGCCAGCAAATAAGAGAACGGGATATAGAGCAAGATATTGGCTATCCAGTCAGCCCTGGAATACATCCCCAAGGCCAGCCAAGGTATATTGGCAAATACTCTGCAAGCTTGCTCAAAAGTGTAGCCATTAAAATCAAACGGTATCAGACTGCCGTAAACTATAAAAAAAACATAATATAACAACAAAGTCATAGAAATTGATTTACCATCACGTCGACAAATCGTTTCAATTCATTTTCTGGCAAATTATCGATACCCGCAGCGGCTTTACGCCCTCCCCCGCCAAATTGAGCACACACCAGGTCTGCTCCCCATTTGTTTACCAAAGGGGCCCGCAAACTAACCTGGTACCCCCCCACACCATTGAGTGTCAACACAGCATGCGCCCTATCCGGATATTGATTAGTCAAAGCATTTGCCCACACGCCACTTACCCTACGAGCCCATTTTTCGTTAGGCAACACATAAACGGCAACTTTACTGGTTACATATTCCACATCGGCGTCATTGGCTAAGTTTAAATCGCTAAAATAACCGTCGCATAGTTGCCGGTACAATTCGAACTTTTCAGAAATAAAAGTCAGCGGCGAGCAGTAGTTTTTCAGCTCTTGGTATAACAAATCTGGCGCCATGTGCAGATCAGAAATATCGTTGCCGTAGCCGTTGTAATTGACACAGATCCCCAACTGCTCCAGATCATGCAATTCCCGCGCCGATATGTTCAACTGCTTGGCCAATTCGCAAGCGGCGCCGCGTAAATTGTCGCCAAATGCCCCGGCAATCGCCCATGCTGTATAACGCGAGCCCAAATAGCGATCCATCAATAAACTGGTGCAAACGTTAGCGTCGGTATCGATCCAAGCTGTCAAATACGGATTGCCGGGTATTTCTCCGGAATAATGGTGATCCATGTAAAAAATCCTGACGCCCTCGGCCAGCAGCTCCAACATCCGAGCGCGATTCCGGTCCAGGGATACATCCAACACCACCACGTCGTCGCCCCGGGTAGCCACAACTCGGTTTAAAAGTCCAATGTCGCGCTTGACACCGGTCACTAGCCTCGACTCGAGCGGATATGCCAAACGCAACTGAATCAGGCTACAGATACCATCCGCATCGCCGTTAAACACATCGATGTTCATGGCTCACCGCCTTCCGGCAACGGATGGATCACCCCCTTTGCCGCCAAAAAATCCATCACCTTGTCCACACATTCTTCTAAGGCATCTCTGCCGGTTTCCACGATTAAATCCGGATTTTGCGGAACTTCGTAAGGCGACGATATTCCGGTGAACCATTTAATCTCTCCCAGCCTGGCTTTTTGGTAAAAGCCCTTGGTGTCGCGCCGCTCGCAGACAGCCAGATCACATCGGCAATATATTTCGATAAAATCAGCTGCGGCGACCAAATTACGTGCCTGCAAGCGTTCCGCCCGAAACGGCGATATAAACGCCGTCAACGTTATGACTCCGGACTCCAGCATCAATTTGGCAACTTCGGCGATGCGCCGAATATTTTCCCTACGATCCTGATCGCTGAATCCAAGGTCCGCGCACAGACCCTGTCGGACGTTATCGCCATCCAAAACAAAAGTACGACACCCCATCAAGTACAAACGCTCCTCAACGGCGTGCGCCAGCGTCGACTTACCAGCTCCGGACAAGCCGGTAAACCACAAAATTGCCGACCGATGCCCATTCAGCGCCTCCCTGTTCTGCCGGTTAATCGATGCCCGATGCCAGACCACTTGTTTGTTCTCATATTCCATATCTATTTGCGTCCTCCTGCGACGCGTTGATTAATCCGTTCCAGTCGATCTGAAGCTGCGAACGCCCGGGAGCATGCTTAACAAAATTCGAATTCCCCAGACTACCCTCCAGCGGCAGACTCGGGCAACCCCACGCAATTAGCGCCCCGGCAATCCCGGCTTCTCCATCCTACCGATTTTAGGGTATCATTTTCTGCCTTTTCGGCTAGCCCGGCGCTCCATGAAGATCGGTCCTTATCAACTCCCCAACAATGTCCTGTTAGCCCCGATGGCGGGCATAACCGATAAACCTTTCCGGCAACTGTGCAGCGAGTTCGGTGCCGGTCTGGTCGTGTCGGAGATGTTGATTTCGAACAATACCCTGCAAAATCATCCCCGGACCTTAAAAAAAGCCGACCGTGCAGGGGAAGCCGGCTTACGCTCTGTGCAAATTTTAGGCGCCGATCCTGCGCAGATGGCCGCCGCCGCGAGGCTCAACCAGCAACGCGGTGCGCAAATCATCGATATCAACATGGGCTGCCCCGCCAAAAAAGTCTGCTCGACCGCCGCCGGTTCGGCGCTACTCAGAGACGAAGATCTGGTGGCCCGAATTCTGGACGCAGTGGTCGCCGCAGTTGAGATTCCGGTCACTTTGAAAATTCGAACCGGCTGGGATCCGCAGAATCGCAATGCATTGCGGATTGCCCGAATCGCCGAGCAAAGCGGCATTCAAGCTCTAACCATACACGGCCGCAGCAGAGCCTGTAAATTCGAAGGCCATGCCGAATACGACACTATCAAAAGCGTAAAACAAGTAAGCAAAATTCCAATCATCGCCAACGGCGACATTGATAGCGCGGCGAAAGCCAAACAAGTCCTGGATTACACCGGAGCCGACGCCATAATGATCGGCCGCGCTGCCCAAGGCCGCCCCTGGATTTTCCATGAAATCACGGCAAGCCTGCAGGGTACATCCGCGATACCGCCTAGTTTGACCGAAATCAAAACCCTCATAGTCCGACACTTGGAGAATTTATACAGTTTCTACGGCGAAGACAGTGGTGTTAGAATCGCTCGCAAACACATTGGCTGGTATTTCGATCGTCTCGGCACTTTGCCGGCCGCTCAAAAAGCGGCGATCAACCAGGCTCAGGACACCAAGCTGCAACTTAAACTGGTCGACGCATCTTTTAATTTAATTTCATCAAGAGCGGCCTAGATGGTAACACCACCCCCTTCCAAAGATAACGGCTGCGACCGCACCCTTTCAGACCATGTCCGCGATTGCGTTGAAGAGTACTTCAAACACCTTAACGGTCACGACTCCTCCGGCCTCTACAATCTGGTTTTGGCGGAAGTCGAGAAACCGCTGTTGGAAACCACTCTGAAATACTGCGATTTCAACCAAAGCAAAGCCGCGGTCATCTTAGGCCTTAGCCGCAGCACCCTGCGAAAAAAGCTGGAACATTACGGCATTAGTTAACATTTTCTTCCCCCTTTTTGAGGTTTGCATGAACAAAAAAGTGACCCGTGCGTTGGTCAGCGTCTCCGACAAAACCGGCATCTTGGAATTTTGCCGCGGCCTGAACGGCCTGGGAGTCGAATTACTATCCACCGGCGGCACTGCGAAATTGTTGGCCGAGCACAACATTGCCGTCCGGGAAGTCTCGGACTACACAGGCTTTCCGGAGATGATGGACGGCCGTGTCAAAACGCTTCACCCCAAAGTACACGGTGGCATATTGGGCCGACGTGGAATTGACGACACCGTTATGACAGAAAACGGCATCCAGCCGATCGACATGGTGATCGTGAATCTTTATCCGTTCGAACAAACCGTTGCCAAACCCGATTGCGATCTGAATACTGCAATTGAAAATATCGATATTGGCGGCCCGACCATGATCCGCGCCGCGGCCAAGAATCACGAGGATGTCGCAGTTGTGGTTGACCCGGCCGATTACTCGACCATTCTCGAAGAACTGCAAACCGGTAACGTCACCTTAAGTCACGAGCGCCGCTTCAAACTGGCGCTGAAAAGCTTTGAACATACTGCACGCTACGACACGGCGATCTCGGTTTATTTAGGAAAAATCATCGACAGCGGCTTTCCGGATACGCTCAACCTGCAATTTCAGCGCTTGCAAACCATGCGCTACGGTGAAAACCCACATCAAAACGCCGCTTTTTACCGGGAAAAAACACCTTCTGCCGGCAGCATCGCCGCCGCCAGACAGTTACAAGGTAAGGAACTGTCCTACAACAACATTGCCGACGCCGATGCGGCGTTAGAATGCGTCAAAGCCTTTTCCGACCAGCCGGCCTGCGTGATTGTTAAACACGCCAATCCCTGTGGCGTTGCGATTGGTAAAGATATTTTCGAGGCCTATAACCTAGCCTATGCAACCGACCCCACCTCCGCGTTCGGCGGCATTATTGCATTCAATCGCGAACTGAACCCATCCGCCGCTGCAGAACTAATCGGCCGCCAGTTCGTGGAAGTGATTATCGCCCCGGCAATTGCTGCCGAAGCCAGGACGGCTCTGGCCAAGAAGCCCAATATCCGCGTTCTGGAGTGCGGATATTGGAGTGAAATCGACGATCGCCAATTCGATTTCAAACGGGTCGGCGGCGGCCTGCTGGTTCAAGACAGAGATACCGGCAACATCACTGCCGCGGACTTAAAAATCGTCAGTAAGCGCGCGCCGACCGAACAAGAGTTGGCCGACTTGTTGTTCGTCTGGAAAGTCGCCAAATTTGTCAAATCCAATGCCATCGTTTACGGCAAACACGGCCGAACCATCGGCGTAGGCGCCGGCCAAATGAGCCGGGTCTATTCCGCCAAGATCGCCGGCATCAAAGCCGCAGACGAAGGACTGGAAGTCGCCGGTTCGGTGATGGCTTCCGACGCGTTTTTTCCGTTCCGAGACGGGATTGACGCTGCGGCGGCGGCCGGGATTACAGCTGTGATACACCCCGGTGGCTCGATGCGCGACGCCGAAGTAATCGCCGCGGCGGACGAGCATAATATTGCGATGGTATTGACGGGCATGCGCCATTTTCGGCATTGATAAGCTGCAGGCTCTCTGATTCATACCAATTTGGGCCGGCGACTCCGGCCCTGTTTTCCCAACTCATTTCCGGTAAGTCCTATGAAAATCCTGATCGTCGGTAGCGGCGGGCGCGAACACGCCCTGGCCTGGAAAGCCAAACAATCTCCCAAAGCCCCCCATGTGTTCGTAGCTCCCGGCAATGCCGGCACCGCACTGGAACCCGGTATCGACAACGTCGACATTCAAGCCGACGACATTCCGGGATTGCTGAATTTCGCCCAGGCTCGCGGCATCGACTTGACAATCGTCGGCCCAGAGGTCCCATTGGTACTCGGTATCGTCGACCAATTCCAGGCCGCAGGGCTTGCCTGTTTCGGCCCTTCCGCCCAAGCAGCGCAGCTGGAAGGGTCGAAATCGTTTTGCAAGGATTTTATGGCCCGCCACGGTATACCGACTGCAGCCTACCAAACCTTTACCGACACCGAACAGGCCATCGCCTACATCCGCAGCCAGGGCGCCCCTATCGTCGTCAAAGCCGACGGCTTGGCGGCCGGAAAAGGCGTCATCGTTGCTCAAACCGAGGAACAAGCTATCGAGGCCGTGCAGGACATGCTATCCGGTAACAGTTTCGGCGAAGCCGGGCATCGGGTAGTGATCGAGGAGTTCTTAGCAGGCGAGGAGGCCAGCTTCATTGTCATCGCGGACGGCGAGCACGCACTAGCAATGGCGACGTCGCAAGACCATAAAGCGCGCGACAATGGCGACCTCGGACCCAATACCGGCGGCATGGGCGCTTATTCCCCGGCTCCGGTGGTGACTCCCGAAATCCATCAGCGGGTCATGAATGACATCATCATGCCTACATTACGCGGCATGCGCGCAGACGGGAATGAATATACCGGCTTCTTGTACGCGGGCTTGATGATCGGCAAAAACGGCACGGTAAAAGTTCTTGAATACAACTGCCGGTTTGGCGATCCGGAAACACAACCGATCATGATGCGATTGAAAAGCGATCTTGTGGAGTTGTGCCAGGCAGCATTGCAGAAAACGCTGGACAGAATCGATACCGAGTGGGACCAACGAGCGGCTTTAGGCGTCGTATTGGCTGCCGGCGGGTATCCGGACCATTATACAAAAGGGGATACTATCAACGGCTTACCGACTGATAGCACCGAAGATACAAAAGTGTTTCATGCTGGAACCAAGTTAATGGACGACAGACAAGTCGTTACCGCCGGCGGCAGAGTGTTATGCGCCTGCGCTTTGGGGGCCAACATTGCCGAGGCTCAACGCAAAGCTTATATCTTGACCCGCCAAATCGATTGGAAAAACGTATATTACCGGGACGATATCGGCTTTAAAGCCATTCCAACTTCAAATCCCTGATCGGTAAAAAAAATCGACCGACTATCCGGCACGACAACATGTGGCGGATAGTCGGCGATTCAAGCCTTAGGCGTCGCCGAAGCGTACCACCTCAAGTTTCACTTTGGCCAAGCCGGCCTCTACAAAACCGAGCTCTCTTGCCGCTTGCTTAGATACATCTAACAATCGCTTGTTACTGCGACTAGCGCGGCTGTTGATACGTAGCTGAACACTACGGTTATTGGATAAGTTTACAACTCGCACCACCGAGCCGAAAGGCAAGGAGGCATGAGCCGCAGTCATTGCATTTTTATCGTAAACCTCACCGTTCGCTGTCCGCTGACCATGCAATTTGTCGCTGTAGTACGACGCAATGCCACTTTGTTCAATGGAAAGCAAACCGTGTTTCTCTGTTTTCGCATAACTAACAGAGCTAACAGACGCCAGGCCAGTTGATAGCGTTAAAAAAGCTATCCATCTCGCTTTTCGCATCCTACCCTCCTTTCGTTAAGAATTGACAGGAGGTTCAGAGACTAACTCAAGAGCCCCGGTATGACAAGCCCTTTTCGTTAGTTAACAATATTTTTAGCTTGTCAAGCCATATTTTCTCCATCAAATAAAGACTATCAAGCCATTGATATCAAATAACTTTATAAAATGAAAAAGGCATCTTTACCGATCGCCACCCCGCCGATGTACAAGAACACCAGAATTGCACCGAAAAACGCCAACCACCGCTGCTGACCTTCCCGACGAATCGCAAGCATGCCCAAGCCGATAAAAATCGGCAATGCCAACAACTTGGCCACAATCCAACCAAAATTGCCGTGCAACCAGCCACCTTGAAACACCAAAACAATACCGCTAAGCAACAACAAGCTCGCTAATGCGTGCGGCGCGATCTTCAACACCGGGCGCTGCAATAACTCAGGCTTGAGTTGCGCCGCCAGCACCCTTGCGGCAAAGCTGACCGCAACCAGGACTACGAACAGCAAATGTACGTGTTTAACCATTGTTGTATCCTCATGATAAAAAGTGAAGGCGAAGCCCGATGCGGTTTCGCTGTCTTATCTTACGAATGCTAACACGCGTTTCCGTTTAAGAGATACCGAAACAGCCGTGTTGACGGCTCTCCGGCTAGTTCGACGTCCGAACTTCGAACCGACCAATCGCCGGCGCCTACGCCAGCATCACGTGAACGCCCCCGATCAAAACCGTCGGAACAGTCCGCTATAGCACTGATACAGCAAAAAATTTCGCAACGAAAAAATATTGTTTTGACACAAAACAAATTTAAGTGTAAAAAATGCCCCGTCGACTAACAATAATACTAAATTCGACATACAACTCGAGTTGCCCCTGTATAGGGCTAATTATTACAACAACAAGATGAGGATTAGAAAATGGCTGAACAAGAAAAAGACAATACCTTTACCGTAGTTGCTGTTGTTACTGCGATTGCTATTGCTGGCGTCGTTATGTTGAAACAAGACGAAACCAAACACTTGAAATACAGCGGCGACACCAGTTCTGCTGCCGAAGCTCAAGTGTTGTCTAAGCACAAAGATTTCAACAATGACGTCCTGAGCCAAGCAAAATAATTAGTTTGCTTTAGTCTTCAAAACGCCAGTTGCTCTGCAGCTGGCGTTTTTTTGTGTCTGCTGTTTTTCCATCCTTCCCTGCTTTTTCATCCGCTACCGGTACGATAAAATCGGCGGTTTTACTTACTCCGAGCAAAACACTGATGGATGTCATCCAACAAATCGCGACAGAACTTTCCGTAAGACCCCAACAAGTTGCCGCCGCCGCTGCCTTATTGGACGAGGGAGCCACCGTACCCTTCATCGCCCGATACCGTAAAGAATTGACCGGCGGCTTGGACGATACTCAATTGCGGAACTTGGAAGATCGCTTGGGATATCTGCGTGAACTCAACGATCGCCGCGAGTCGATTCTCGACAGCATCCGATCCCAAGGCAAACTGACGCCGGAACTGGAACAGTCGATCCGCGATGCCGACACCAAAACGCTGCTGGAAGACTTGTACCTGCCTTACAAACCCAAACGCCGCACTAAAGCACAAATTGCCCGCGAGGCAGGCCTGGAACCATTGGCTGACGCCCTGCTGCAAAACCGCGATTTGATTCCGGAGCAAGCCGCCGCCGCCTACCTTGATCCGGAAAAAGGCGTCGCGGACGTTGCAGCGGCCTTGGAGGGTGCACGGCAAATCATCATGGAACGCATCTCCGAAGATGCGGAATTGCTAACCGAACTACGCGAACGCATCTGGAATAAAGGCATCTTGCAGGCAAGCGTGGTATCGGGAAAAGAAACTGAGGCAGCCAAGTTTAAAGATTATTTCGACTACAGTGAAGCGATCAACAAAATCCCATCCCACAGAGCCTTGGCTTTGTTCCGCGGCAGAAACGAAGATCTATTGACGCTGACGCTGAAACCAGCCGAACAAGATCAAGACGAGCACCAGCTTTGCACCCAGTTCGTTTGCCGCCACCTACAAGTCAATGACACCCAAAAACCTGCCGATGCCTGGTTGGCCGAAACCGCCCGCTTCGCATGGAAAGTCAAACTATTTACCCGCATCGACATGGATTTGAAAATGCGCCTGCGGGAAGCGGCTGAGTTTGAGGCCATAAAAGTCTTTGCCGCCAACCTACGCGATTTGTTGCTGGCGGCGCCGGCCGGCCCCAAAACCACCATGGGGTTAGACCCGGGTATTCGCACCGGAGTAAAAGTTGCCGTCGTCGACCCGACCGGTAAATTGCTGACCACGGACACCGTTTACCCCCATCAACCCAAAAACCAGTGGGATCAATCAATAGCAACGCTAGCCAGGCACATAACGCAATATAAGGTACAACTGGTTAGCATCGGCAACGGGACCGCTTCGCGAGAAACCGATCAACTGGTCGCCGACTTAATGAAACGCCACCCGGAATTGCATTTCCAGAAAATTGTCGTCTCCGAAGCCGGCGCGTCGGTATATTCCGCATCGGAACTGGCAGCCAAGGAGTTTCCTGACCTCGACGTCTCGCTACGCGGCGCAGTATCAATTGCGCGCCGGTTACAAGATCCGTTGGCAGAACTGGTTAAAATCGACCCCAAATCCATCGGCGTCGGTCAATATCAGCACGACGTCAACCAATCGCAACTGGCCCGCATGCTTGATACCGTGGTTGAAGACTGCGTAAACGCCGTCGGCGTTGACGTAAATACTGCGTCCGCCGCACTGTTAAAACAAGTCTCCGGACTAAACAGCGGCATTAGCGAGAACATCGTTGCGTTTCGCGACGCTAACGGTCCGTTCGCGAATCGTGGCCAATTAAAAAAGGTGCCGCGCCTGGGTGACAAAGCTTTCGAGCAGGCGGCCGGTTTTTTACGAATCATGACCGGCGACAATCCATTAGACGCGTCGGCGGTGCATCCGGAAGCCTACCCTGTAGTCAATGCAATTTTAGACGACACGGGTAAATCGATCCGCGACCTGATCGGCCAGAGCCACTTTCTGCGCAGCCTGAATCCGGCAAACTACACTAGCGCCGAATTCGGCCTACCGACAGTCAGCGACATTTTACAGGAGCTGGAAAAACCCGGCCGCGACCCGCGCCCGGAATTCAAAAGCGCCCAATTCAAAGAGGGCGTGGAAAAAATTACCGACCTCTTACCCGGCATGAGCCTGGAGGGCGTGGTCACCAATGTCGCGGCTTTCGGCGCGTTTGTCGATATTGGCGTCCATCAGGACGGGCTGGTACACATTTCCCATTTGGCTGACGAGTTCGTCAAGGATCCGCGCAGTGTCGTCAAAGCCGGCGATACGGTAAAGGTACGGGTACTGGAGGTGGACGTCGCCCGCCAGCGTATCTCGTTGAGCATGAAAAAAGACGTCGACAGCAGCGACTTCGTGCGTAGCGAAAAGGCCACCCCAAACAACCACAAGCCTAAGCCGCAACCCGCACTACAGAATTCAATGAGTTCGGCGTTTGCAAAAGCCTTGAAAAAGTAATCCAATCAAGCTCTGCTATAATTGCGGCCGAGACGCGGCAGGCCTATAAGCCGAAACTCCGGCCGCGATGCAAAATGGGATTTTTACAGGACACGCTATGAATCAAGTTACCCGCAACGCAGCAGTATTGCTGTTATCAGCCACCGCGTGCTTTAGCTTAACGGTACAAGCCGACGAATCGGAAAGTTACGGCCAGACCGTCGGCCGCAAACTGAGTACCGGTCTCGCCAACATCGCGACTTCGTCCTTGGAAATCCCCAAAAACATCATCATTATCAATAATCAAAGCAACGTGATTTACGGCTTTGTCGGCGGCACATTAAAAGGTCTGCTGAATATGGGCGGTCGTATCGGAGTCGGCGTGCTGGATCTGGTCTCGGCGCCAGTACCAACCCAACCGATAGTCTATCCGCTTTACGTCTGGGACAATTTCGACGCCGAAACCACCTACGGCAAAGCCTTTCGTCCCAGCCGGTAGTTCGATTCGGCATAGCGGCCTTTGGAATAAGCCCAAGGCCGCCGCTTCTGCTAGGCAACCATCTTCAATTCGCTCAAGCCGTTGGCTTTTTTCACCAACTCTATTTGAGTCTTAATGCGTTTTTTAACGGCATCGACATGGGAAATCACGCCGACCGTCTTACCTTGAGTCGTTAACCCTTCCAACGCACTCATCGCCAGATACAGAGCCTCGGCATCCAGATTGCCGAAACCCTCGTCTAAAAATAACGAGTCGATCGCCCGACCATTATTAGCAATTTCCGCTAACGCCAAAGCCAAAGCCAAACTCACCACAAAACTTTCACCCCCGGATAAGGTTTTCGGCAATCGGCGCAGATTCCTCTGTTTGGTATCCTCGATCTCCAGGGCCAAACCGTGATCGTTTACGGCGCTGCGCACGTAATAACGACCACTGAGTTTCTCTAAAATTTGATTGGCCTTGGACATCAACTTATCGACCAACAGCTGTTGAATCCGCTTGCGCAGCCCCCCCTGTTCATCGGAGATCAGTTTCAGATCCGCTTCCGCTTGACTGTACAACGCCAATTGCTCGCTTAGCCGCCCCTGCAACCCTTGAAGTTTCTCCCGGTAGCCCTGTTGTTTGTCTAGCTTGTTTTCCAAACTATGGACTTCCTGCTCGGCGATTTCGAGTTGCCGAGTCAACTGCTTCAACGAATACAATATGCTTTCTTCGTCAGTATTCGCCATCATCGTCAATACCGCAGCTTCCCGTTGCAACTCTTCGCCCGTTTTAGTCAAGGCTTCCACAATTGACACTCTTAGGCCGGCTTGGTCCGCCAGCGCCGCTTCGATTTGCTGGCGGCTATCGATAAGCATCAATGCCGCCCGCAAATCGTCGATATCGGCGAAGTCACTACCCGCCAACTTACCAGCAACCAAACGGGACATGGCTTCGAATTCGATTTGCTGAGCCGACAATGCGTTTTCGCAGTCGACGATCAGCTTTTGCTTTTCGATTAAGGCCAAATGCAAGCCCACGGATTCCTCGTTTAGTAATCGGCTTGCATAATCCGAGAGTGTGTTTTGATAGTCGATGATGTTCGCGTGAGTTCCCCGCAACTTTTCCTGTAGCGCGGCCACCTCCTCTATCAAGCCTTTTTGCCGCATTTCTCTAATCTGGTAATCCTGGCGACGGGCATTTAACTTGTCGAATAATAGGTTTTCCTTACCTTTACCGGGCAATTTCTCGCCCAATTTTTCGAGTTGCTGTTCCAACTGCTCAGTTAACGCTTTCTCTTCGGCTTTAAGACCGGCAAAACGCTGCTCCACCTCCACAAACTCGGACGGCCGATTATTCCAGGCTTCATCCAACTGACTGACAGATGCGGCAAGTTTTTCCAGGGCAGACTTTTTGTTATCGATTTCCGCCAACCATTTCGCCACATTCCGCTGCAATTGGGCGTGTTCGTTAACCAAATTTTTGATTTTCTCCAGCTCTTCCGTCTCGTTGGCAAGCAAGCGCTTCTGCAAGGAAACATTATCGATCGTCAAATCCTGGCTAACCACATTCAATCGATTAACCAGCAGTTGCCAATCCGAACGCATTTGCTGCAACCGCTGGTCGCGGGCGGATATTTGCACGCCCCGCTTTTCCGCTGCTGCGAGTTGCGCCGCCAACGTGTCGATCGTGGTTTTTAGCGCTTGCATCTTTCCGCGCTGGTCGACCAAGGCCTTTTTGGCATTACTCTGTAGCGGTGGCTTCATCAGGTAAGGATGGTGCAACGAACCGCACAAATAACAAGGCTGTCCCTCTACCAGCTTGCTACGTTCCGCGGCAAATCGTTTCAATAAGGCTTCGTTGGCTACCGCCTGCTCTAAAGCCTTGCCGATATTGTCCTCCCGGCTTAGTTCATCCCGTAATTCTTCCAGCCGTGCCTGCAGCCCAGCGGCATCAGGTAAATCGGCAGGTTTGCTACCAGCCGAAAACCAATGAAAAAACCCCTTCTTGTTAAATTTGGCGTTGACTTCGGCAATAGATAGCAATTCTCGAAAATCGTTGACTCTGCCCTGCTGCTCCACCGCTAGGTCTTTCAGCTCATCGAAACTTTTACCTTGCGCCAACTCCGCCATCACGTCACGGGCGTCGCTAATCTTGGCTTCTAATTCAGAGATATCGGCTTTAGTGGCGTTTAGCGCCGACTTGTTCTTTTGCAAAGCCGCTGTGGTCGTCTTGGTCCAGTTCGATTGGCTTTTCTGTTTACCGGACAATTCCGCCAGTTCCACCCGTAGGTTTCGTAACCGGGGAATGTCCGGAAAATCGCTCAGCAATGCTGCATCGCGGCTTTGCTCTTGCAGCCAGGTATCGACTTCGGCCAACGCAGCTCTCTTTTCGGCCAGTTGCAGATCTATCGCCTGGACAAGCTCGGACTCGCTGGGCAACAGCAATTTCAGTTCGCTGATTTTCAATTTCAACGTGTCGATCGCTTGTTTTTGCATCTCCAAGGATTTACCGGCTAACTCCTCAGGCGTGCTGCTTTCCGCCTCAGCCCCCAGCTGCCTCCGCAACATCTCAAGTTCCTGCCGATATGCTGCGAGACTGGCTTGACTTTGCTCAAGCTGAACTTGTTTTGCATCCAATGCAATAAGTTCTTCGCGATACTGGGCGGCATCCTGCAACCCACCAATTTCCTGCAGCGCAGTTTGCAATTGCTGTATTTGATCTTCGATCTGACGTAGTTGGCTTTCCAGTTGTATCTGCCGATTTTGCAGAACCCGAACGTTTTTCGCGTCACGCATCTGTTGTTCAAGCAGCGCTTGTTGCGCCTTCAATTCATCTGCCTGCTGCTTGAAATCCTGCAAATCCTGCTCGGCGGCTTCCAAAGCCTCGGGGGCCAATAGCGGGATCAATTCGATATCCTGCTGCAGTTGAGCCAAACCGGCACGCGCGGCTTGGTAATTGGATTCGGCTTGCTCCCGGTAATCCCGGTAAATATCGGAGCCGCTGATTTTTTCCAAAATATCCATACGCTCGCTATCGAGCGCGTTCAAAAACGCGGCGAAATCGCCTTGCGGCAACACCATGGACTTGCTGAACTTATGAAAATCCATACCGGTTAATTCGGCAATCCGAGTTCTGACCGAGTTCGGCGTGTCGGCCAAGAGCTCTTGCTGTTCGCCGTCTAACCGGGCTAAGGCCATGTGAGGCTGCAACACGCTATCGCCTGTACGTTCCACGCGCCAGCTGGAACGAAATTTAACATCGCCGAGAGCAAATTCGACTTGCGCCACACTGTCGTTGGTCTGCTTGGTCATCACGTGCTCCGCCGGCTTATCCAAGCGAAAAGTCTCGCCGTACAAGCCAAGCGTGATCACGTCGAGAATACTGGTTTTGCCCGAGCCGTTCGGCCCGGTGATCGCAAACACGCCGCTGTCGGCGATAGGACCTTGGTCGAAATCGATACGACCCTCGCCTTCCAGGGAATTGATGTTTTTGAAGTTGATGTTGAGTATCCGCATAATCCCAGATTTCTATAATGACCTTTACTCGACAGGAACCTCATCGCACACGATGACTCAATCGAGAACAATACTCATGGTATTGTACACCGCTTATCGGACAATCAGCCCCCCTTAGAACTGGAACTCAAACTCGATATAATTTCTCTGAGTTTTTGAAACTCCTTGAGGTCGTGACCATTCGCGACACCCAGTGCCTCAGCCTCCTGTAGAGTTTGCTCCGCCTTATCAAGATCATTGAGCACAATATACAAATGGGCTTTTTCCGCACGTAGATACATCCAGGTTGGATACAATGAAATGGCCTGATTCAAGCCATCCCAGGCTTTTTCTTGGTTACCCATAAAAAAGTTTACCTTGGCTTGAATCAGATACATCATCGGCACATGAGAAAATCCTCGCTGGTTAATTGCCCCATCAATCCATTGCAATAGGTTGGACCCCATTCCCTGGCACATTTGATGTTGATCAATTAGACAATTGGATGCCGACCGGATTGACGTCATGGTCCGCAGAGAAAATGTCTTATCGGACAACCGCCTTATTATCTCGTCGTTAACTAGTCGCATTAAAGACTCGATGTAGCCTCTATTCAGCACCAATGGATCATCGTAACGACTTGGCAAACCAACATTCTCACTCAGCTTAGGAAGGTCAGAAGAGTGAATAAAGCTATTCAGTTCAATGAACATATCGATTAACGTCGAGATCTCAAATAAATCGAGTTGAGATGATTTTGTTAAGTAACTATAACTTTCTGGATTAGCACCTATTCTTAATTCTAGGTTTTTTGCATATGCGCTATTCGCGCGCATCGATTCCGGATGATTTCTGACTTCAAAATAGGTAAAACTATTTGTGTTTGACCACACTGCGGCTCGCGTATAGGTTGCGAACGCCAAACTAATGGCGATAGAAATATAAAAACCGTTTATTAACTGCTTACTAACCCGAGACTCAAAAAGCTTATAAGCGGTTAAGACAAAACCTATCACGACACCAATACTCGGAATATAGTTGCGATGCTCATAGACCAACTCTAACGGAAAAACACTGGACTCCATCAAATGACCAACAAAAAACCACAACACGGAAAAACCAATAAAAGCATTTCCCTTTCTTACAGTATTTTTTATCGCAACCCCAATTAGAAAAAAAACACCAATCACTGCAAATAAAGTATTTTTAGGCGAAAGCAGCCCTCTACTAACCAAAAAATCATCATGCGCCAAGCTCAACTCAGAATTATCAGGATAAAACAATAATCTGAGGTAATAAAATAGAACTCTAGCCTCAGTCAGCAGACGCTCAGTTAAAGTGAAATTTCGAATTGTATAGCCTTGTAACAGATACTGCGGAAATATTGAATAATAACCAATTACTGTTAAGACCGGAATAACTACGGTAATAGCATAGTAGGCAAATAGTCGCCCCCGCATGCTGCTACAATTTACGGATGGCAACAAAGTAACTTCGCTCACAAAAATAAGAAGCGGCAATAAAAGCGCATTCTCTTTACACATTCCCCCTATGATTACCCCACCCAGAGTACCAGCCCACATAAGGAAGTAGCTCCCCGGCTTATCCAAATGCATCCTACCCTTCAAAAACACTAGAAAGCCCAACAACATAAAAAAACAAGCCAAGCTGTTCATGCGTTGCACTACGTATAGCACCGATGTCAACTGCAAAGGATGCAATGCCCAAATTAACGCACTCCAGAATGCTAAAGCTTGGGCAGGCGCCGTTTTATCATGAGCGCGAATTAAAGCTCGAACACAAAAGAATAATAAAATAGCATTAACAGCATGAATTAATACATTAGTTATCCTGAACGAAATGGGATTAAATTGCTGATCGGATAAATAATAATTAAGTGCAAAGCTCAAGCTCGCCAAAGACCTCTTCAATGGCCCACTGCTATTATTTGCATTCCAAGCGGCGCTTAACTCACTATAACTAAGGCTATGCATTTGTATGCTGTTATTGTCTAAGATATTCGGAAAATCATCCGCCAGAAACGGGCCATTCTTACCTGGCAGATAAACTACGAAAACCGAGATCATTAAAACTAATGATATTAGAATGGACAAAACAGTGTTTTTCCGACCACGCTGGAACAAAGCTTTCATTTAAAATCAGCGATTATAATTTACAACAAATTCAAAAATAAAAAAGGGGGCAGAGCCCCCTTCACAAATCAAATCGAATACAATCAATTACGATTTAGGTTGATACTTAGCCGGAACAGTGCCGCTAAAACTGGTCGAGGTCGGAGTCTGTGTCGTATACCACTTCATACCCACGCCAACGACACAATCGCCCTTATAAATTACCGTTGCATTTGAGCTAACAGAACTACCAATAGCTTTATAGGAAATTGTGACAGTTGCCGCGGTAGCGCTACTAGCCGAAAACTCGACAGCACTGACATACTTGCCAGTGATACTGGCTTTAGGAAGCAATCCCACGCTACCGTTTGTTAATCCGCTTGTCAAACTTTGCTCACTACACGCCACACCGCCCGCCGTCAACGCCGGAGAGGCTAGGCTTGGACCTTCTGATACTTTGGATTTAACCGTATAGTCTTGATAAGCCGGAATCGCGATTGCAGCCAAAATACCGATGATCGCGACCACGATCATTAATTCGATCAAGGTAAAACCTTGTTGTGCTTTTTGTAATTGTTTATTCATAAGAACGTCCTTCAAAGTTAACGGGGTTAAAACTCGGATTAAACAATACAAGTTGCGTGCCAAGTGACTGATGACGCAATCTGCAGCCGCGATTCAAGCTTTTGAACCACCCCACAGCCTATCTCTAAATTTGTCAGCTTCCGCGGACAAGCCGTTTTTGGCTGAAACTGACATTTTTTGTCAGCTATTCCGGTTTAAACTGGATTAATAGCCTTTACCGACAAACCAAAGTTCCAACATCATCAGTACCCAAATCAATTCGCCATAGTACGCGGCGTGAACGCTTTGATGCATCTTGATCGCATGCTCTAGAAATTCCGGCCGAAAAAAATCCCTGCGCCCCAAATCGCGAACGGTTTGGTAAGCCATTTGTTTCAACGGCTCGTGGTCGTTCAACCAAATTCCGAACGGCAAGCCAAAGCCGTGTTTCGATTTATTGATGATGGCTTCCGGCAGAAAATCGGCCATCGCTTGTTTATAAAACCAGCGCAGTTTTTGACCGCGCAACTTATCAGCCGACGGAATGCGGCAGGATAAATCGACGATGCGTGGATCGAGCAGCGGATAACACACTTCGACACCGGCCATTTCGCACATCCGGTTGACCTTAACCAGATCGTTGTCGTGCAAAGTGGATTTCCAATCCATGTACAACATTCGATTCAGAGTGCTGGCATTTGCCGGCCGCCAATAGTTTTCGCGCAAGGATTGCATCGGCGCGGAGATATCGACCTCGGTTAGGAAATCCGCTTGAAAAATATCCGCCGCCGCGTGGCGATGTAAAAAATTGTAATCCTGCAAACGATCAGGCATAGCGGCCTTGGCTTGTTCGATATATCTTTTGGCTTTAAATGGAATCTTTTGCCTGGCGATCGCGTCCGGCAAACCATCCAGCACATACTCCATTCCGCTGGTTAAGAATTGCGGCAGGCGATGATAGCCTTCGAACAACATCTGCTTGGCATAGCGTTCATTGCCGGCGAAGATTTCGTCGCCGCCGTCGCCGGCCAATAGCCGGTTAACGCCGTTGTCTTTTGCCAGTTTGGCGCAGTAGTAGGCCGCAAGCGCGGACGAGTTACCGAACGGCTCGTCGTAGTAGGCAGCAATTGCCGGAACCGCAGCAACCGTATCTTCCGGCGTAACGTAATAAGTATGGGAACGTGTTTTAAACGCAGCAACCGCAATATTGGCGTATTCGATTTCGTCATACCCGGCGACTTGAAATCCCATGGAAAAAGTCTTGGCCTTGCCGGGAAATACTCGCGCTAGTGCGCCGGCGACGCTGGAGCTATCCAGGCCGCCACTCAGGAATGCGCCGGTATTTTCGTCGTCTGCCACTCTATCGCGGACAGCTTCGACCAGATATTGTTGCAACTCACGGCCAGACCGGCGTAAATCGCAGTCGTTTTCGAAAAAGTCGGGCTGCCAATACCGATCAATGGCGACTTTACCACCATGAAAACTGAGACATTGCCCGCCTTCCAGTTTCATCACCTGTCGATAAATGGTGTTTGGGCTGGGGCAATAGTTGAAGTAGAGGTAGTCGAAAACCGACTGGGGCGAAATGGCATTGCTCACCTGCGGGTGACGCACCACAAAATCCGCGCTGGAACCAAACACCAATGCGTCGTTGGTCCTCGCGTAATAAATGTGGCTAATCCCAATCGGATCGGTCATTAAAAACGTCGTTTGTTGCCGCTCATCAATCAGCAACAAGTTTACGATGCCGGGCTGACGCCGTAACGCCTCGATTCCGCGCTGTAGATATGCCTCCAATAAACTCGACAACGCATCGGTGGGATATGCCGATTGCAGCGCCACCAACAACACGCCGCCCACTTGCTTGTAATTGGCCGAGTCAGTCGCTACCGCATAACCGCGGCCGGCGCACTGAACAACCGGCAATTCACCCGCTGTTTGTGCCAGGGTTGCAACCGCCGATTCCGTGTCGGAAACCGGCCCCATCCATCCCGCAAATTTTGTCATAGCTGCCGTTGAAAATTATGGTTTTACATGACTGATCACATACCGAAATTTGCCGGAACGCTCTTTGGGAATGTAATCGGTGTATTCAATGTTGACGGTAACCGCTTGGCCGAGACGCTTTTTAAATTCCGCGACGATTTTTTGCTCGGCTGCATCCCGATAACTGGCGGATTTCACAATTTGTACCGTGGTTTTTTCCAAACTTTCTTGGGTAATCTTAAAAGCCTCGACACCTTCCAGATCACGAAGTACATAAATCAGGGCCAAACCGTGTAACACAGTTCCGTCGAGCGCAACTACAAAGTCGGTCGTGCGTCCCTGGAGTTCTTCCAGCAACGGCAAACCGCGTCCACATCCGCACATCTTCTCGGACAATATGCCCATGTCGCCGGTGCGATAACGAATGAAAGGAAAGTCGCGGGTTGCCAGATGGGTAACGACAATTTCCCCCAATTCTCCATTGGGCAGTGGCTTTCCGTCTTTGTCCACGATCTCGACGATGATATCTTCCGCCGTAATGTGCATGCCGCCGTGCGGACATTGGTGGGCGATGAAGCCGGCATCGCGGCCGCCGTATCCGTTTGCCACCGGGCAGCCGAATACGCTTTCGATTTTTTCCCGCTGATGATCGTACAGGCGCTCCGAAGTAACAAAGGCCACTTTGACGCCCAAATTATCCAACCTCACCCCGGTTTGTTCGGCGCGACCGGCGATATGCGCCAACGCCGAGGGGTAACCGAATAGCATTTTGGGCCTGATCTGCTGCAACTGACGGATAAAATCATCGACTTTTTCCGCGGACATTTCGAATGCGGGAATTAAATGCGTCCGCAACAACTTGTCCCGTAACAGACGAATCTTATCTTGGGCGCCTAACTCGATTGGCGACCCCCAGATCACAGCCTCGGGATCGCCAATATCCACACCCCACCAGCGCGTTGCGCGCCATTTGGCGGCGACATCGTGGCTGACACGGCGCCTGCCGATATAGAAAATCAACGGCTCTCCACTGGAGCCACCAGTATTAAATCTCGCCAATCCCTCTGCGTCATCCGCGGACATTTCAGGCAAATGCTGCCGTATTTCCGCTTTAGTCAACAGCGGCAACCGGGATAACTCGGATAACTCTATCTGAGTGACATCGAGACCCAACTCGGCAAACAATTGTCGGTAATACGGGACATGGGCCTGCACATCGCTCAAGAATAAACGCAGCGTTTTCAGCTGAGCCTGCCTAATTTGCTGCGGAGACCACCATTGGCTGCGTTCCATATCGCGCCGAACCCTGACCGTCGAGTGTTTTTTCAGGACCTCGTGAAGCGGAAATATCAGCGAAGAGCACAACGAGGTATAAAAACTCATACGTTCACCAAGTTATTGAATTCAGACAATAATATTTCGACGCGACCGTCCCAGCTATTTTGTCGCGCATATTCGATAATCGCCTCCCGATTCCAATTCGTAGCCAATGCCGCATCGACCGCATCCTGCAACGCTTGCCGGTCTCCAAACCGGACAACGATTCCGAGGTCACCGCTGCAGACCACTTCCCTGTTACCGCCGACATCCGTCGTTACAACCGGCAGACCGCAAGCCATGGCCTCAAGAAAGACGTTGGCCCAGCCCTCGTTCGCGGTCGCCAACACAAATACATCGGCAGCGGACAATACCTGATACAAACGATCGGACGCCATGGCGCCCAGAAAACGCACATCGGCCGTCAAACCCAAGGCTTCGACTTGGGCGACCAAGCGGGCCTTGATATCGCCTTCCGGACTTGCTCCGCCAACAATGAGGTACAACAAACGGGAGTGATTGTTTTTTAAGTCAGGCAATATCTCCAGGACGCGATGAAAACCTTTTCTATCCACCAAACCGCCGACCGAAATCAAGACCTGGGCGTCGGCGGCAATATTTAATGCTTTTCTGGCTTGGGCTTTATCGATCGGAAAAAATTTTGTGGTATCCACGCCGTTGCCGACCACCCGAATTTTGTTGGTATCGGCACCCAATCCGACCAAGTGGGTTTTCAAAGACTCCGATACAGAAAACACTCTGGCCGCGCGAGCTAGGGCGCTTAACATACGCCTCCTCCGGCCAGGAATTTTAGACAACGGTAACTCGGTACCCCGCAAGGTAATAGTCATCGGCAATTTCAACCATAGTCCGAGCCAGGAGGCTGCATAGCCGTCTGGATAGGCGAAGTGGGCGTCAATCAAATTGACCGCCGACTTGTTTTTGAGCTTTAGAACTACCGGCAAGCTGCAAATTGCCATGAAAAAACCGTCAAGAGCCCGCCCTATTCCCGGCAACGCCAGAAAACGCGGAAAATATACGGTGATGCCGTTTTGTTCTTCTACTAGATCGGGTTGGGGCCTGTATCCGGGATGGAGTTTCCGAATCAACCCTTGCAAAGGGAACCAAGGCACCGGCGAAACCACTACCAACGCACAATGCCCGGCTACTTTGGACATGCGTTCCCGAATAAATACGCCGGCGTTCGGCCGCACTCGACTGGGATATAACGAACTAAAAACAACGATCCGAGGCTGTCGTTCACACATTGCGTTGGCTTAGCAATCCATCGTAAACGGCTTGGTAATGACTGACGCTTCGCTGCCAGTTACGTTCTCGTTCCACGTAAGTTCGGCCCGCTCTCCGAATTGCATCCCAGTGTCCCTGATCCTGCAACGCAGACAATATGGTATTAGCCAAGGCATCGGCATTGCCCGCCTCAAATAGGTAGCCGGTTTCGCGATCTTTGATCAACTCATGGTGTCCGCCGACATCCGATGCCACCAATATCCGACCTTGCGCCATAGCCTCCAATGGCTTGAGCGGCGTCACCAGATCGGTCAATCGCATCGACATTCTCGGGTAAACCAACAAGTCTACTAAGTTGTAATACTGTTGCACCTGATCGTGCGGTACCCGCCCCGGCATGACGACCCATTCCTGCAAGCCGAGATTTGCAATTTTTTCGACAATTTGCGGCTGTTGCGGCCCACCTCCGACCAACAGCAAGCGGACATTCGGTTGTTGCCGGGCGATTGCAGGCAAGGCGTCCAGCAATAACAACAGGCCCTCGTAGGCGTAAAACGAGCCGATAAAACCCAAAATGGTTTTTCCGGTCAAACCCAATTGCTTTAACAACTCAGAGTCGGCTTGTTCGCCGTAATTAAACTTTTCTATATCGACCGCATTCGGGATGACGGTGATTTTATCTGCCGCTATCCCGCGTTGAACGATATCGCCACGCAGGCCTTCGCATATTGTGGTCACAGCATCCGCCCGTTTGAACACAAAGGTTTCCAAGTACTTGGTCAACCGATAACGCAAACTACCTTCCAGAGTCGTACCGTGGTCCACCGCTGCATCTTCCCAAAATGCTCTGCACTCATAGACTAACGGTAATCGGAACTTATGTGCGGCTCGGAGTGCGGCCAGACCGTTTAAGGCTGGCGAATGCGCATGCAGAACATCCGGTTTTATTTGCGGAATTATTTCGGTAAGACGCCGGTACAGAGTTTCGACTATCGCCCATTGGTTTAAGACCGGCAACCCAGCCAGCCAGCCTGTTGGCTGATCCGAGCGATAAAATTGCAAACCGTCTATCTCTTCGAACGCTGCGGTGTTTCCCAGATGCTTGGCCGATGTGACGTGATAAGTTTCCCAGCCCAATTTACGTTGCTGCTCCAAAATGGCCCGGGTGCGGAAGGTATATCCGCTGTGCAATGGGATGGAATGGTCCAATATATGCAGAATTTTCATGTCAATTAGTATTGTTTTGCAATTAGCTGCGACCCCCAGAGAGCATCACAAACTAATGTTTTTCTTTACCCATCAGCCTAAACCAAGCTTTTCTAGACAAATGCGGAAACAGCAAATACCAGGGCATTTTCAGCCAATGGGACCTTACATATAACAGCCATCGGGCTAACCCAGTCCATTGATCGCCGCAACTCGGGTGCGCCGGCATGAGCGCCCTGAGAAACAAGAAATCCATCATCTGTAATCCGAAGCGTCCCGGCGCCGCCTGTTGACTTCGTTGCTGCACTTCCGCAGAAATGGGTGTTTGCAGAATGATATTCAGATACCGGAAAGCATAAAAAATACTCCGCTGCAGCCCCAACTCAAAAGCCCGCTCGACCACAAGCATAGCAATATCCTCGGAACTGTTTCTAAGCAAACTGTCCAGGTCCACCAAATCGCGCAATCCGTGATCCAATTCGCCATCGTAAAACAAATGTACCGCGCTGTGGACTACCATGTCCGGCATTTGCAACACACGAATTTGCGGATTGTCGCCTACATTGACTGCTGCTTCGATAAGCAAACTGGCATTAGGACAGGCTTTGGATGTGAGCGGCAGAATATTATGATGCAAATCGATAACGCTGCCGCGAAATACATGCCGCAACGGCGGTATTTCGTGCATCCATTTCCGGTAGTAATACTGATCGTACGTATTATGCAAACTACTGACCCAGCCATGGGCCATTAACTTTTTCTCGGCTTCGGCGATGACCGGTTTCGGTACCAACAAGTCGATATCCGAAAAAAAACGACCTCTAGCAGCCGGACAGGCAGAAGCGGCATAGGCGGCACCCTTAAGCAAGATTAAAGGCAAGCCCAACTCAGCAGCCACTTTCTTTAGGTGATGAATTTCCCACAACAAATCGTTGACTTGCTTGTCGGAATGAACCCGCGCCGATTGCAAATGACGTAACGCTCTACTCGGAATCGAGTCAGGATCGAACCGATAACATAAGACGCCCCCGAGCATTGACGCTTGAGCTTGGCGAATCAATAGTTCCCATTGTTTCAACGTCAGTTCTGGCGCCGACATCTCGCCGTTAAGAACTTTTACGATAAGAGGAAACTCGATCATTTTTTCGAGTAGGCTAAGTTCTCGAATGCCGCTATTGCATCGTCAAGCCGACTGTATCGAAAACGGTAACAATCGGCTTGGTCAACGATATCAGTAAGCACATTAAACCCGGTTGTGGCCAATATGCTGTAGTTGAACGAATTATCCGCCAGTTCCATAACGGTCTCGGCTTTACCAATGTTTAGAAGCTCGGCCTCAACTCCTTGCTGGTATTTAGGGAACACCACCCAACCAATGGGACTCGATTGGTGTTGCATTTCGACGCTGGCAGTAGGCGGTTGCACATGGCAAACGCTACCTTTGACCGTGTCAGAGCTTAATGGGCCGAATACCGCTTTGGGGTAGCGGCACCTGATTAGATCGATAGACTCATTCTTTAAACTAATGGGACGTGGGAAAGGACTCGCGGAACCAGTCTGAAGATCCACCAAGGTTAATTCGTCGGACAGCAAGCGCCACCCTTCTTGTACCAAACTAGCCGTCAACGTACTTTTTCCCGAACCCGGCGGCGCCGGCATTACCACTGCGTAACCGTGTTTCTCGACCACGGCGGCGTGAATGATCAAAAATGTATTGATTTGGCTGGAAACACACCAGTTCATACCCCACTCTATTAAAGCGGGGGCATGCTGATATGGCAACGGGTCAAACGGTGCAAAGCCGTCCGATAGAAAAACAGCCTTCTTGCGAAAAAAAAGTCTGCTTACATCGTTTACGACATTTAAGTCGACATGAAAGTCAATGAAGGAGTCATCCGCTAATTCGTAATCTCCATAAAGAGAAGATATAGCTTCCGCCAGACACTTAATTCTTGACTTAATTGAAAATACGAAACAACCGATTTGAAGTATCAATCCGCTCCCGGATATCGCCTCGCGAACAGCAGGTAAACTTAACTCACGTACTCGCAACGAATTGTTTCGATAAGGTTAATTTTGGAAATTTCTGCGAGAGTCGATAGCATCAAATCGCGCGACTGGCACACGTCGGTTTTATCGCCATTTGTTTGACCAGCCCACTCCAGCAAATCGTCTAGACTAAATATAGCCCCCGAACAGCAATATTCAAGCAAAGATTTTGAAACACCTGCCATAAGGTGGGTTTCGCCAGAGGACTCATGGAAAACAAGCAATGCGTCATCATACTGATGGCATATCACATTTCCAACACTACGCCACAGCACGGTAGCACCATTTAGCACGGCGGGATTACTTCCCCAAATACTAACAATTACCGATAAGGTGTTTGCAAAAACCGATAACCGTCGCCTCGTCATAATCTGTGTAACATCTTCTGACATCGGCCGGAGTAGTGCCTATAAAGTTTTTGCCATGGCAGGCATTTACAAATAACCAAGCGAAACAGTTGTCCAGAGTGTAACTTCCGGCACTCAAATCTCGAATGCAATCGTGCAACGATCTGTCGTCCGGCACTCCATTGCTTCGCGCGTATTCCAAGGTGATATAAGTTGAAGCATTTTCTAACGATTTGACATCAGCATGCTTGAACTGGCCCACAGTATTGTATTGGGATGCAGTACTTGTTCCAACAGTAGAGTCCCAAGTATCTCTGGCCCTCCACTTACCTTTATTCGTTGTAGAAGTCGATGGCGAACCGTCGCTTAACAATCTATCACGCAAACAATAGCCGCCTTCCAAAGGCGCCCCACTTTCGTGAGTCTTGGTGAATGGTCTGCACTTGATGGTGGTGTTTGTCGGCCAATTTGTTGCCGTGCCTGCTCCACAGTAATGACTGGGTGGATTTGGAGTCGGCGGCACATAGGTTCCTGTGCCTGAGGGATCAACATTCCCAGCGCTGGCGTAAGATTGAAAACCGGAAATCGTGCCACAACTCCGTTTCCCTCCGCCCCATGCCGAACGGTTGGCTAAAGTCATGACGATCGGAACAGCGACACTGGCCTTTGCGAACGTCCGCCGCGTTTTGTCTATGGCCGCACCGCCGGTTGATTGTTCGCCATGTTCGGGCAACGTATTATTTGCATCGCTCATTTCTGCTCACCCTGGATTTAACTTTGAATTACGTCACACTTTAGCAAAACACTTTTCCGGTGTCTATTGCACAGTTGTACAAGGGATATTTCTTAACTATCAGGTCAGATTATTCCGCGCAAAGGCCTCGAACATCAATAGAGACCAAATTGCGGCACTGTAGTCGCGCAACCCCGATTGGTGCTGACTAACGATATGCTGTAAATAACTATGATCGAACCAACCTGTGTTCGCCAGCGTGCTACCCAACAAAGCGTCTTGCACCCGCTGTTTCAAAGGACCTCTAAACCAACTGCATAGCGGCACCGAAAAACCCATTTTAGGTCGATAGAGAACATCGTACGGCAAATATGACTCCAACGCTTTCTTGAAAACATATTTACCTTCCCGACCTTTTAACTTTAATTCAGGCGGCAAAGTTGCCATCCATTCCACCAGCTTATGATCTAGCAACGGCACACGCACTTCCAACGCGTGAGCCATACTGGCCCGATCGACTTTGGTCAAAATATCACCAGCCAAATAAGTCTTCAGATCCAAATACTGGACCATCGACAACGAATCCTGCGGAGCCCGATCCCGGTAACGATGGAACACCTCAACCGCCTGATAGCCTTGCAAATCACGCCGCAAACTTTCGCTGAACAATTCGGTACGCATAGCATTCGACAACACGGAAACGCTATGGAAATAACCGGCCATCGAATCTCGACCGATCGCCTCCAAAGTCGTTTTTGCGCGAAGTATTTTCGGCGCCCAATCCAACTTCGGATAGGCCCTACCGAGAGCGGAAAACAACGGCATGCGCAATGCGTCCGGTAATACGGATCGGACCCGTTCTTCATAGGTGTGCCAGCGGTAGCGGCGATATCCAGCCAGACTCTCGTCGCCGCCATCACCGGAGAGCGCCACGGTAACCTGCTTCTTGGCCAATTCGCACACCCGATAAGTGGGCAACGCGGAACTGTCGGCGTAAGGTTCATCGTACAAGCCGGAAAGCTGATCGATCAAACTGAAATCATCTGGATCGACCTGCTCTACGCGGTGGGCGGTGTGGTAACGCTCGGCAACTCTAGCGGCAAATTCAGACTCGTTAAAATTAGGGTCACCGAAAGAAATCGAACAGGTGTTCACCGGATCAGCGGACAAACCTGCCATCAGCGCCACCACGCCGCTGGAATCAACGCCGCCGGATAAAAATGCGCCTAAAGGCACATCGGCAACCATCCTAATTTTAACCGCTTCCCGCAAACGAGCAATTAGCTCCTCGCCGGCTTGGACGGGGTCAACCGAACCCACAGGCTGGAACGTTACATCCCAATATTGCTTCGGCCGAAAACCCGCATCGCCCCGCTTGATGGTCAAGCAATAACCGGGCTCCAACTTGTACACCCCCCGGTAGATGGTCTTCGGATCGGGAATGTAACCAAATCCGAAATAGTCCTCTATGGCCGTGACATCGACGTCCTTAGGCAACAACGGATGCTGCGTCAATGCCTTGAGTTCAGAACCAAAAATAAACTGTCCGTTTGACAGCTCCGCATAGAACAAGGGCTTAACCCCAAGACGGTCACGAGCCAGGAATAAGGTTTGCTTCAGTCTATCCCAAATCGCAAATGCAAACATGCCGCGCAAGCGTTCGACACAAGCCTCGCCCCACGCCTGCCAGGCGTACAAAATGACCTCGGTGTCACAGTGAGTTCTAAAGCCGTAGCCTAAAGCTTCGAGTTCCAAACGTAGTTCAGGAAAATTATAAACTTCGCCGTTGTACGTCAATACGACGTTTCCGTCCTGGCTGTGCATCGGTTGCTGCCCACTAGACAAATCAATAATCGATAAGCGGCGATGACCAAATCCCAATCCAGGTTCGGTATGTAGCCCACCCTCATCCGGGCCGCGATGAAACTGGGACTCGTTCATGCGCGACAGCAGACTGCGGTCTATTTCGCTCAATCCCCGAATATCGAAAATACCCACTATCCCGCACATATAAAATCTCTCCGACGCAAATTATTGCCCGTCATACACTTGCTGGTAACGAGCCACCATACTATCGATTGAAAACTCAGCATGAATTCGCCTCAGGGAACCTTCTCCAAAGCGGCGGCGGCATTCGCCATCTAACGCCAATTCATTCAAAGCCATCGACAGACTTACGACATCCTGAGCCGGAACCAATCGACCTGTCTCGCCATCGGTCACGAGCTCCGGATTGCCGCCGACACGGGTTGCGATAACCGGCAAACCGCTAGCCATTGCTTCCAAAATCGTATTTGAGATCCCTTCTGCAATCGAGGGCAACACAAAAATGTCCATTGCACGCAATATCACCGGAATATCGGCTCTCTCTCCAGGCGACCAGACGCAATCCGCTAAATTCGAGGCACTCAACAAATCGATAGCTTCTGCTTTCAACGGGCCATCGCCAATTAAAAATAATCGGCAACGTTCGGCAAATTCTGCCGATTGCTGACAGCTTAGGATAAAAGCGCGGACTAGGGTAATTTGGTCCTTAACCCCATGCATACGGCCGACGGTACCAATCACAACTTTATCGCGCAATGCCAAACCGCAACCATCCGGAACGATAGCCTCATTCTCGCCAGGATAAAACACCGTTGTGTCGACTCCGTTACAAATACGAGTAATCTTGCTTCCCGATATTGCCACCCTATCCCGCAGGTAGCTTTCCAGATGGCGGGACAATGGAATAAATCGATGAATAATCGACCCCAGTATTCTGCGTAACAACTGATACTTGACGTTGCTCCCGTCGGGATCGAACACATCCCAGCCATGCTCGCCATGTATGCGGTAACTCACACCCGCCAACAAAGCGCAAACTTGGTATTCGATGGCCGCTAAATTGCGCGTGTGGACGATTGCCGGCCGCAATTGCTTCAATAACCGATAAACGCTACGAAAGGAGCGCCAATCCTGACCGGGCCGTTTGTGCAATTCAAAAATTTCGACGTCGGGCCGACAGATACGTTGACTGAAATCGGTGCTTTCAGTCAAACAAATGATCGCGTGACGATAACGAGTTGTCGGCAATTTATTGACAATATTAACCAGACCATTTTCGAGCCCACCAACTCCCAGTCGGTAAATGATATGTACAATCAACGGCGGCTTCGCTTCGGACACAGCCTCACTCCCCAGCCAGCATTTGGCGCAGCCGCCGGCCATTCTCAGCCCACCCGAAACGGTCTTGCACAAAACGGCGGTTTGAATCACCACGCTCCGGCTGGTTTTCTAAAAACGCCAAAACCCGGTCGGCGTAATTTTCCGCGGTGTCGGCCACCGCCAACTGCAAATCCTGCGTGATCGGTATGCCTTCCATTCCGGCAGAAGAGACAACCACTGGCTTATTCATCGCCAAGGCTTCCAAAACCTTATTTTGAATACCGCGAGCAATCCGCAACGGCGCCACGATCAAATCGGCGTAGGCTATATATGGCCTGACATCGTCGACGCGACCGGTGACAATCACCGCAGCACTATTCTCGGCCAATTGCAGAACCTCTCGCGCCGGCTTGGAGCCGACGATGTAAAACCGCAATGCGGGACTTTTTGCCAAAATCAACGGCAACACTTGTTCCGCAAACCATTTAACCGCATCAACATTAGCCCAATAATCCATGGCTCCGGTAAAGACAATCGATTTCATATCGGCAGAGAACGGCCGTTGATAACTAAGCGCAGGATCAAAGCGCTCTATATCGACACCATTATTCACGTACGTAATTTTGTCCGCGGCCTCGGGCGCCAACGATCTGAATAGACGGGCTTCTTGTTCCGACACGAACAAAGTGGCGGCGGTGCGCGCCGCCATGACGCGCTCGAACTCCAACAACTTTTGGGCCTCACGCCGATAAACCCAGCTAGCAGGCCACGCCTTGCTCTGGGCGTATTGCCGCCATTTGTCGGAATCGACATCAACAAAATCGGCAACAACCGTTAACGCAGCATGCTTACGCACGAACTGAGCCATTGGCGAAGAAAATATCAACGCCCGATTGATAGAATGCTCACGGATAGTCTGGTCTACCCAAGCTTGCAATTCGGCATTGCGATAATACGGTAAACTTAAGGCTTCATTCGTCAACAAGCCGGACACGCTCTTGAGTTTTGCGAGTCGAGGATCGAGATCGACGCAACAGACTTGTTTACACACATCAGCCAAGGCACCGACGTACTGGCGATCATCAGGGTCGTCTACAAACGTACCTAGAAAAATGTCGTAGTCTGCCAACAACGCCTGTAAAAAGTGAAAGGAGCGGATCTTATCGCCCTTGTTCGGCGGATAAGGTATCCGATGAACCAGATACAGCAAATTGGGCTTCATGCTCAACCCAAGTCTTTGGCTAACCAAGGACCGATCCACTGACTAACCGGGAGCGGCAGTTTTTTCCAAGCAGCTATAAACAGTTGGTATTTTGGATTGAGCGGATTGATTTCCGGAATTTGTTTTGCCGTTACTAAATCTACTTCATAAAACAAGGGCTCGGGCTCGAAACCCCAGTGTTTCTTGAAACGGAAGGATCCGGTACCGATTTTACTGCGGCCGTAATCGAAAATCTTGCACCCTCGCTCTACAGCACGGCGCATCACTTCCCAATACATGAAATCGTTACCTTTCAGATCCCTAGCTGCTTCAACACCGCCGCCGTAGTACGGTAAAACCTCATCCTTGTAATAGAAATTCATGACGCTGGCAATTAAGCGCCCTTCATGCTCTACAGTCAGCACTTCGCAACGGTTGCCGAAAACTTCCTTTAGGATGCGAAAATAGTTTTTCGAAAAAACAGGCGTGCCTAAATTTCTGACACTTTCCGAATAGGCGGCATAGAAGCGATCTACATTGTCGTCGATAATGCTAACCAAACCGGCCCTGATACCAGCACGTACCATCGCCCTTTGTTTTCTGGGTATCGCGTTTAGATTTTTTTCAACGTCCGGATCCAGTTCTTTTCTGAAGGTCACGTAAAGTTCTTTATGAGGCCACTCTGGATGTGCCTGCACCCGATTTCGCATTTCCAGACAATCGACCCTCAAATCCCTCGCTAATTGCTGCGCCTGCGTTTTTAAGGCCGTGAATGACTGATCGTCACTCGCCAGGATACCGCCGTATACGCAGAACGCATTCGAAACCAAAGTATTTCCGAACAACGGACTTTTAATGTGGGTTAAGGGCAATATCCCGGTGATTTGACCGTCTCGCTCGCAATAATAGTAATAAGTAGGATGCCCGAAAGCCTGTTTGATTACTTGCTGCCACCCCGCCAAATGAAAAAAACTGCCTCCGGAAGTTGCCAAAACAAACTTATCCCAACGCTCTGTTTGGGAGGGCTCAAGCAATTTAATCATGGTTGGTGGGGACGGTCTGATTGGGTTAGGAATACATTACGCATGGTGTCCCAGGCAAAATCGCTAAGCAGGTTATCCAGTCTATGGTGCATCTTGCCGAGATTTAGGTAATGCCTAAAGCGGGTTTTAAACGATAATCCCTCTCGCCGGGGCTGCTCCGGATCGATTTCCCACGGGTGAAAATAAAATATACCGGGCTGCTTTTCGTAATTATTAATGTAGCGGTAAGCCCACTTAGAGAAAGAATAGGGATATAAGCGGAAAAATCCGCCGCCACCGCACGGAATATTACGCTGGAGCAGATTCAACGTAGTTATCGGAATTTCCAATAAGCCTGGGGCGTTGGCTGGCCGATAAGCGAAACGCGGCGCATCTGGCATGCCGTATAAATCGTGCTTTACTGGATAAATGCTGGAACTATAAACAAACCCTTCTTCCTGCAAAATTTCCAAAGCCCAAAGGTTGTTTGCGCCTATCGAATAGCTAGCAGCTCGGTAGCCGATAACAGCCTGCCCCGAAGTATCTTCCAGAATATTTCTACTCAGGCGCAGGTCTTCTAGAAATTGGTCCGGCGTCTGTTCAGTAACGCGAGTATGCTGGTAGCCGTGGGACGCTAACTCGTGGCCATCGGCAACGATTCTCCGTATCAGTTCAGGATAACGCTCGGCGACCCAACCCAACGTGAAAAACGTCGCTTTAACCTGCCTCTGCTCAAACAAATCAAGAATTCGGCTGGTATTTTGCTCGACCCGGTGCGGAAGATTATCCCACTGGTCGCGCGCTATATGCCGCTCGAATGCCGACACCTGAAAGTAATCTTCGACATCCACTGTCATCGCGTTAACAGGCTTAATTGCTGCGTTCATCAGTTTGTTAGCCCGCTAATTGATAATGCCGCAAAATCTCCTCCACGATTCTAACGGCCGCCCGACCATCCCAATATTCAGGCACCCGACCTGATTTACCGCCGGTCGCCATAATATCGTCGACACACATCATGATTTTGATAGGATCACTACCCACAATAGTATTGGTACCTTCAGTTACGGTAATAGGCCGCTCGGTATTTTCGCGGAGGGTGATACAGGGCACACCCAATGCAGTGGTTTCTTCCTGTAGCCCGCCCGAATCAGTCAACACTAACTGGGCTGACTGCATCAATCCCAAAATCTCCAGATAGCCCACTGGTGGGAGCAATACGATATCCTGCTCCGCCAACTGCGATAACAAACCAGCCTCGCGCAGTTTTTGCTGGGTCCGAGGATGTACAGGGAACACCACAGGCAATTTTTTACTGATATCCACAATTACCGAAACCAAGCGCGATAGTGTTTCAACATCATCGACGTTAGACGGCCTGTGCATAGTTAACAATGCATACTTTTTTTCGGAGACAAGGCAATCGACGCCATATTTTTGCAAAATCTGAGACAAGGAATCGGCCTGTCTGCAATTCGCCAGCAGGGTATCTATCATGACATTGCCGCTGAATTTGATCCGCTCGAGCGCAATTCCCTCTTTAACCAGATTGGTTTCCGCCGCTCGTTCGGTCGTAAATAGCAAGTCCGAAATCTGATCGGTAAGAATACGGTTTATCTCTTCCGGCATCTCCCGATCAAAACTCCGCAATCCCGACTCCACATGAATCAGCGGAATATTTTTTTTAACCGCTACCAATCCGCATGCAATCGTAGAATTAACGTCACCAACAACCAGAACGGCAATGGGTTTGACCTCGTCCAGAACCGGCTCGAAACGCAACATGACATTTGCGGTTTGGACCGCATGCGTCCCCGATCCAACCCCCAAATCGCAATCCGGCTCCGGAATACCCAATTGTTGGAAAAACGTATCCTTCATCGTTTGATCGTAATGTTGGCCCGTATGCACAAGATAAGGGACGATCCGATCTTTTAATTGTTGCATTTGCCGAATAATAGGCGCCATTTTCATAAAATTCGGCCGTGCGCCGACGACACAGACTATAGTTTTAGGCATTATTAACCCTATTCGGAATCCGTTGTTTCACCGTAAACGCTATCCATATCCAACTGTAGCAAGATCGCCTTTCTAAGCAGGGCTTTCTCCTTATTGGCGCTAACCCTTAAGCCGTCCACGATACTTTCCAAGCGATCCAATCTTTGCTCCAAGCTCGCATCGAGACCACCAACACGACTGGAAACCAGGGGTGGCATATGAAAGTCTTCATCTCCCGATTCGAGCAACATCTCCTCTTTGACTTCGACAATCACCTTTTGCACTGCTTCTTCGTTCAATAGTGCCAGTTCCTCCAAATAACCGAACAACAATAGACGATCGCACAACGAGTTAATTCGCCGAGGTATACCGCCGGTAAATTCGTGAATCACATCGAAAACACCCGGAGCAAATTCCGGCGTTCCGCACCAACCGGCAGTTTGCAGGCGAAACAAAATATATTCCTTAGTTTCTTCCAAATCCAAAGGATCGAGTTGGAATGTGGAAACTATGCGTTGTTTTAACTGTTCCATGTCAGCCGCATAAATAGTGCGCTTCAATTCCGTCTGTCCAACCAAAAACACCTGGAATACTGGGTTGCCGTTCACATCCAGATTCGTCAACATTCGCAACTCTTCCAGCGACTGTTTAGGCAAATTTTGCGCTTCGTCCACAATCAGCAATAACCGCCTTCCTTCTCTCGCTTTTTCGACGATGAATTTTTCAAAGCCCGATAGCAAACTAGCCTTGTCAGTCAAGGAAAATGTGAAACCGAACGTTGATGCAGCCATTCTCAGAGTATCTTCCGGCCCGACCTGAGACGTCATCATTACGCCGATCAACAATTTGTCTTTATTCAAATTTTTGATCAAACTTTTTACCAACATGGTCTTGCCGGTACCGGGCGAACCGATGACCAACACAAAGCCTTCACCCTGGGTCAGGCCATAATGCATATAGGCCAACGCCCGTTTATGGACTGAGCTTTGGAAAAAGAAATCAGGATCCGCGCTGAGCTGAAAAGGCTTTTGGGTGAGATTATAAAAACCGTCGTACATTCTTAAGATAATTCAGAAACGAACATTGAAGTTGGCTGTTGCACGGTTTTCAGTATAGTCGAAACGTGAAGTGTCAGAACTTTGGTTGATGTGGCGAAACTCTAATCTGGTATTCATCAGTAACGGTCTTCCGAGATTTATAGGTATTGCGCGCGTAAGGCCCAATGCGACATCGTACCGGGTGTTATCCGTAATTTGGCCCTCGTTATGCTGCCAAGATGGCCTTAGGTAAAAGTCCAACCTTGGCTCGATTTGCCACTGCCACCCGCCGGAAATGCCATAAGACATGTCCTCGCCAGCTCGAAGTTCATATGACCGCCTCTCGTTATAAACCGAAGCGTTATAACTGCTTTTGCCGGATTGGTAACTGACCGACAATGCTCCGCGTTTGCGAATAATGACATCATTGACCAAATCGAATGGATTTGCCACGAGCCGAGAGTTATTAAAATTGGGGCCGGGAATTAACCGAGTTCCGGTTGGGTCTGACGGGTCCACCATCAAAAAACCCTGAGTAATTAAATCTTGAGTGTTGATCACTTGACTCAGATTCCCAGATGCATCTCTGAGGAAATAGCCCTGCTCGGTCAATAACTGCTGAGTTGTGGTAGTCTCTTGACTATAGTTGAAGCCGATATTAGCTCGCTGAAGCTGATACCTCAGACTCGCATCCCAAGAGTCTCCAGTGTTCAGCCCTACATCCTTGTTACGATATGTAATGGTAGAACTAAAATTGTTCGACGGATTAAATTGTAGCGTGGCATGCTTGTTATTACCCAAACCTACTTCTAACCAATACCAGCGGCTGGGGCTCCAGCGTCCGCCAAGAGTATAGAAGAAGCCGTTTCGTATACTATTTTGCGTAGTCTGATAATCATTATTTTCGAACCCTGCCTGACCGAAAACGCTGAACTTTCGATTAAAAAAATAACGCATATCTCCTTGATACTGTTCAAAACGGACATCCTGACCTGTTCCTCTAGTTTGTTCCGTCGACGAATAATTTAGAGCCCAATTCACGCTGCTAAAAAAAGATCCGCTCGATAGACGGGCTTGGCGCGTAAAAGTATCGGAATCAGTTACAAAATTATCCGGGACCACACCTGTTGTCCCTTCCGAAGTAGCGTTGTCAAAAGTAGACCGACTATATCCAACCTTGACCAACCCACTCCCAAACGAACCGAATCGTGGCGTCCAATAAGGAGAGATACTAAAGTTCTTATTCTCGGTTCGGCCACCGGAACCGGAAATATTATCGGTGGTAACAAACGCATTACTAATATTTTGTTGACTAATTGAACTTGTAGTCTGTATGTATAATGTATTCCTCACCGCCTGATACAAAGACGACATATTCAGTTGGTGATTAAAATCCAGATCATCACGCCCACCGGCATTGTGCAAACTCTGCAGCCGATAATTCAGATTAAAATTACTCCAAGGGGATGCACCGTTTAATGATAGCCCTGGGGTAACTTCGGTCACGAAGCCGCTTTTTTTATCAACGTTAGCGAGATTTATATTGTCAGTGAACGTTTCGGAAGCAGATAAACTAGGAGTCACGCGCCAATCAAATCCGTAACAGACTTCTGAAAAACCAAAATAAGCAAAAAGGCCTGCGGCAAGCAGACGCCGGCTGGCTTTATCAAACGAAACCCCACGACAATCAAAAATGGCCATATTTCCCGTAACTGTAGTTATGACCGTATATATCTATTTCTTTTCTCGTTTTATTTAGCAACGTCATTACCACGTCACAATTGCTCAGTTTCGAAACCGATTCATTTACAACACTCTGCGGAGTAACTTCCGCAGCAATAACAAGTACGACCTGCCCAACAAGCTCGGCAAGAATCTGAGCCTGGGTAGCAACCAAGAGCGGCGGGGAGTCAAAGATAACGATACGATCCTTATAGCGGCGACTAACTTCCTCGGCAAACAAATACATTCGCTGACTAGACAACAATTCGGTTGAGTACTTATGCCGCTTACCCGCAGTAATAATGCTCAAATTCGGCAAATCGGTTTTTAATAAAATGTCTGAAAAAGTGACTCTGTCGTCCTCCAAGTATTCAATCAATCCGCGAGAGTTATCAATTCCAAGCTGTTTAGCTACACCCGGTTTCTCAACATCGGCATCAATAAGCAGAACGCTTTTATCTCTTTCATTAGCGATGCTAAGTGCCAAATTAATCGAAACAAATGTTTTCCCCTCTCCAGGTAAACTGCTACATATTAAAATCAGGTTAGACCGGTTAATCCCGTTATTCTCAGCACCTTGGATATTGTTAACCAAAGGACGCTTTATCACCCGAAACTCTTCAGCAAGTTGAGACTTAGCATTGTTACTATCAATGAAACCATTTTCAGATAGTGCTTACCAATCGATAACGACCTGCCTGTCCGCAACCACTTTGGTCCCAATACCGAAATTTGTGTTGTCGGACTCTACTAAATCGATATCCTGCAAACCTGGTTTTTTACCGACATCCAAACTGGCTGGCTCGACAGTTTCGCTATTGACAACCAAGCCTTGTTTAGCCGCTTTCTTTAGCGCATTTTCAATAATACTCATCATTAACGCCTTATTTAAGTATTTCTAGCGCCATAATTCCAAAATATCCAGCCACCAATAACAGCAACGTCGATACTAACACCCAGTCGACGTTACTGGATTTGGTTATGCCCTGGGAGGTTAAGGACACACTGCCCAAAGAAGGGAGTCCAGTTACCACGCGAACTTGGCGCGTAGACATAAAAACCGGACGAATAAAATAAATTAAAAAAGCGACGCAAAACCCTATTACGATACTTACCAGTAAAACCAACGAATAAAATAACTTTCTGTTCGGAAAGCTCGGCTTATCAGGTTTACTCGGAGGATCAGCTATTTTAAACTTTAATCTTGAAGTTTGATCATCCACGCGCTCGGTGATGTGTGCCTGCTCCCTTCTTTCCAATAACTCAGAATATTTACGACTGATCGTTTCGTAATCGCGATTTAGATTTTTCATCTCCGTCTCGATAGTTAAACGCTCATTCAAACCCTCCTCCAGTTTGGCTATTCGTTTTCGAATCGAATCTACTAAAGCCTCATTGGAAGCCACCTCTGCTTGGGCGTTATCAAATCCCATTTTCAGGGCTTGCACATATGGGTTTGTCATTTTAGCGGGCGCGATCGAAGTCTGTTCATCGCTCTTAGCTTCTTTTTCCACCGAAACCTGTTTACCTGCCGCCTGCTGTTCTTCCTGAGTTTTCAGCGTATTTATCAACTTATCTATTTCGATTATAGACGGATGCTTTTCGGTGTATTTCAATAAAAGCTCAGTTCGCTTGTCTTTTAGCGACTCGATTCTGGCGTTATCGGCGGACGGCACATCTTGGGAGGTCGTAGGAATCCCCCAATCTTCATCTGAATCTCGGACTTCGGCTACCTGTTCCGCGAGAACGTCTCTTCTTGATATGGCTTGCTGAAGTGCAGTATTGGCGTCCTGGAACTGCTCCTTCATTTTCTGCAATGCTTGAAATTGATCGGTATCGTTCAATAAATCCAAATTGGTTCGTTTAAACTCTTCTTTGGCCTTCTCTGCATCCTGCAATCTAATTTCATAATCCCGTATCTGCTGCTCTATGAAACGCTGAGCATCACTGGCATCAGCCAGCGCTTTACCTTCGGTTTGTTCCGAAAACACTGTTAACACCGCTTGCACCACACTCCTTGCCACTTCGGGATCCTTAGAAGCAAAGGCGATGTCGAATATATCCCCCCTTCCGCCAGTGATGGTAATGTCTTTCTTGAGACGTTCGATTAAATCCGATTTGCCGCCGAAATCGTCCTGAACTCGGCTCAACTGAGACAATTCGATAATTTTTTCCAAATTAGGCCGGGTGAACATTAACTGCTGTATTATTCTTATCAAAGCAGATATATCTGGCTCAATAACCATCCCTCTCATGAGCGGTCTAATCACTGTGGCCGAATCTATATGCACCTTCGCCTTAGATTCAAACCTATCAGGCATTAAAAACACATAAGCCCAAGCACCAATACATACCACCAACGCGAATATAACGGCTACTCGTTTGTACTTAAGCGTACCTTTTAAATAAAAATACACTTCTGAAAGATCTTGCTGCATAATTAAAAGACCTTAAATTCATTCACCATTATTAAAAAAACACCCCGAAACAGTTTTAAAAATACGCATCAGGAATAATTAAAATATCCCCTGGCATCATTAAAACATTGGCCGTTAAATCCGCATTATCAATCAAATCATCGATTCGCACAGCATACGGCTTTAACTCTCCGTTAACGTTTCGTATAACGCTTGCCCTGTTTCCATCGGCAAATTGATCAAGCCCAATTTGGATAATAACATCCAGCAATGTCATGCCTCTCTCGTAAGGGATGGATTTCCCTTGATATCGACCGATCCCTCCGCCGCCGCCGCCGCCACTGGCACCTCCGCCACCGCCGGCCCCACCGCCACCAATTCTTCCGATAATTCGAATTTGCTGATCTCGCACACCTTTAAAGCCTCCAACCATAACCACGACCTGAGGGCTTTTAACGTAAGTAGACAGCACCTTCTCGATATCTCTCGCCAACTCGAAGGGTGTCTTACCGCTTGCCAAAAGCTCTTCAACCAACGGCACAGTTATTTTTCCATCCGGCCTTACAGCTGCTGACGTCGACAATTCCGGATTACCCCATACGAATATGTTTACGCTATCTCCGGGGCCGATACGATAAGTGTAATCGGATGCCTGCTCTACGTCTTCAAGTAAAGGCTGAGCGCATCCAGAAAAAAATACGTAAGAAAATACCGCAAACCAAGCTGCGCAGAATATTTTATTGTTTATCAACATAGCCTACTAGGAAAGTCTAATTTATTTGGTTACAGAATGTTCGATCTCGAACAGCATCTTCTTCGCTATATCCACGCCAGCAAACCCCTTCTTCTGCTTATCAGAGAGAGCAATTGCCTGCTTTAATTCCGATACTGCAGTAGCTTTGTTGCCACTGCGGTAGTGCGCCACACCCAAATGGTACCTAAATTCAGGCAGTTTTGGCTCTTTGATAACGATCTCCTCCAATAATTTCATCCCATCGGCGATCTTACCGGATCTAACAAGCCCCCAAGCGTACGTATCTTGAAAATAAGGGTTTTCCGAATTTTTAAACCTCTCCGCCAACAGCACGCCTTTAGCCACATCATCGTCGCTATCAGATTCCACAAGCAAGGAAGATAAATTATTGATCGCCACGTCAACATCAGGATCTTTGGCAAGCAATTCCTGATAAATTTTTCTTGCCATTTGTTTTTCGTTAGCCTGTTCATACAGCCCTGCCAAAGCCAGACTCAATTGTATGTCTCCGGGATTGGCCTGTAGGCCCTTCGAATAGACTTGCTTTACGGTGTCGACATTTCCGCCAGATAACGCTTCCACTTTGGCCAAAGCCAAATAGGCTGAAGGAGTTCTAGGAAACTGTTCGACCTGCACGGCAAGCAACTTTTTAGCTTTGCCGTAATCTTTACTGGTCAAATAAACGTCCGTCAAAACCCCAACTATCACCTCATCAGCAGGATGTCGCTCATGGTGTTTTTCGAGATATGCCAATGCCTTTTCTTTCTGGCCTAAAGCATCATAGCTACGAACCAGATTCATCATCGAATTGAGATGACCGGGAAATTCCTGAAGAATCTTTTCATACAACACTACTGCATCGGCGTACTTGCCCCTACCTTGCAACACGTTAGCCTGCAAATAAATAGGAACCGCTTTTTCTTTGGAAAACAAAGCTATTTTATGCACAGCATCTTGAGCTTGATCCCAACGTTTTTCTAAGATATCAAGTTCCGCATCGCCAATAAGAAAATTAATTTGATTTGGTTTTAATTTAAGCGCCTTTTCCACAATCTGTCTGGCCGCATCTCTCTGACCGGTCTGAAGATAAGCTCCAAAGCTATTTGTAAAGGCCACCATGTTAACCGGATTCACTTCCAAGGCCTGTTTAAAATATCTATCTGCTGTTTTGCGATCTTTCTTAACTTGATGGGCCTGCCCCAATAAAGAGTAGACTTCGTCTAAATTCGACTTATCCCAGACTAATTTATTAAGCAGAGCCACAGCTTCGTCAGGATTGCTATTTATCAGAAAAAGCCTAGCCTTTAATAACTTAGCCGGAACAAAATCCGAATCTGACGAAAGCACTTTATCAACGATTTGTGTTGCAGAATCGTATTGCTTGGCACCAACAGCGATGTCAGCAATTAGTACTTGTGCAGTTAAACCCAACTCACTACTTCCTTCCGAGGCAACGACTTTCTTCAAACCAGTTTCAGCATTGCTTGTAAAGCCATTTGCCATCATCCATTTCGATAGCTCCACAATCGAAGCAGCCTGTTGCTGATGACGATTCACCATAGCTTCATATTCCGCAGGTACTCGATCTTTGGATCTAGCATTGAAAAATTCGAGCAATGTAATTTCCGAATCGGGCTTATAACCTTCTTTTTCTAAAACATCCCGAAGCAGGGATTCAGCCGAATCCAGCTTATTTGTCATAGAATAAATCGAAGCCAAACTCAATTTAAAATTGTTATTCTCCGGATATAGCTCGACAAGCTGCTTATAGTCTTCTATTACCTTATCGACTGCATTATTCGATGCGTTGATCTTTACCCTGAATAAACGCAATGCAATATTCTTACCATCAATACTCAAGCCCTTTTCAATTAGATTCAAAGACTCTACCGCTTGGTTAGCTTTATAAGCCAGAGCGGCCGCCAATGAAAGCACATCGACATTACTCTGATTGTCTTTCAATAATTGTTGTACGATAGTATTAGCTTGATCGTTCTTTTCTTGCTTCACATAGACAGAGGCTTCGATAATCTGAGCTTCTAAGTTGGCTGGATCTACATTCAATACGGCTTTAGCCTGCTCCGATGCTTTATCTAACTCACCAAATAACACATGCAACTTACCCAGCTTTAATCTAGCCTGAAGTAAATTAGCATCTAGCTCTAACGCCCTGATCAAGTTTTGTTTCATCGATTTATAATTATTGGATTTTTCATCCAACAACGCCAAATAGTAGTAAACCTCTCCTCTTTTATCATCACTCTGATTGGCGCTTTTTAGCTCAAGGAAAGCCTTATCAAACTCTCCTTTCTCGATAAAGTCTTTCCCTTTTTGCAGATGGCTATCGGCAGTTTCAACCGGAGAGTTACACCCAATCAGCAGAAGAAAACAAAGTAATGCCAGACCGTTATCGACATTATCTTTAATTATTTTTATAGCCACTTACTAGCACTCCCAAAAATACAGCTACAATTTAGCAAATGTTATTCAGCAATAGTTTGTTTGATCCAAGCGTATAGTTCCCGCAATTCCGAATGCATATTTTCCAATACAGACTGTGTAGTAATAAAGTAGGGCGCTCGAATACCGTGATAGTCAATGTCCCTACCGACACGCTGAAAATCTATACCTGACCGATGCATCATCCTCGGCAAAAACGGCTCCATCATCGCGAAGACATTAGTTCGCTTATCGAGCTCGGTTAAAACAGTTGCCGCAAAAAAGCAGGCAACCGCAATGGATGAAAAAGTCCTTTGCTCCTGCTGCGAGAAATGCAAACCGTTTATCTCGCCGAACCGGGTCAAAGTTTCCCCAGTTCTTCTGCGGAAAGCGCCGTCGACCGCCAATCTTGATATCTCGCATACCGTATGCCGCTCAAGCTGAAGACTACCGATCACATCTCGATCCAGACTATTGCTGCAGTATTTCTCCAAAGGCAGTGGCGATTCGGATTCTGGACCCAACGCCGGAACCATCCTGACGCAACCAGCGGGCAAACCAGTTTGAATGTGGGTGATCAAGCAATGGCGAGAATGAGGATCGTACTCGTCGATCTCAAGTTGATCTATGAAATGCTCTTGCGATTCGTACTTAAACTCTTCGCAATACACTCGATACCTTATCCGAAATACTTGCTGTTTTTGCGCAACGGTCTCCGCCAAGGAAACCCTAAAATAGCGACTAAAGCTTTCGACTAATGACAGCTTTTGTGCGACTTCCATTTTATGCGCTCTCTAAAATATTGGTTATCGACTATAAATACTTATCGATATCATGAGCTTTGATACCCCATGCCAGTAAATGCTCGATACGATCATTTGCCAACCCCAATCGCCTCGACATTGTTTGAAACAACTCTTTCAGAAACAAATACCCCTGAACCGGATGGTCATCCATGTAAACGCTTAACATGTCACTACGAATCTCCAGTAACTGGACATCTGTCAACGATATGACTGAGGCCGTGCGCTCCCTAGCCTCATACAAACATACGTCGCCAAAAACGGCTCCGGCTTCGAGATCACATAGACCTGGACTGACCCGCTTATTGCCATCCAGTTCAGCCCCTCCTAAAACCCTGACCGAGCCTGCTTCCAAGTAAAACAAACTTTTTCCTTGCTCACCCTTTTTGACGATAGTGGCGCCTGCGCTCAGCTTATACCTCCGCCACGCACTACCCTCTTTAAACAACGGGTTGTTCAGAACGTCACTAAGTATCTCAATCATCAGGCGAAACCATATCAATAACACTGACTCGCTGGTTATAATGCCGCGGGAAGCATGCAGCCCCAACACCTATACATGGAAAACTATATTTACTACAGCTACTTCACTGCCAGCGTCGCGTACGGGCTTTTATTGATTTTCGTTGTAGCCATTAAAACCCGATATTACCCTTTCATAATAGCAGTTCTCTGCTCCGTCGTATGGTCGACCAGCGTGACGCTCGCAACAAAAAATAGCCACTATTTCTTCGCCGACACCCTCGCCCACGAAACGATACGCAACGGAGCTTGGTTTTTCCTACTAGGATCGTTACTTTCGAAACAGCGTTACAATAGCTACAAGCAATTGTTTAAAGGGCACACGAGCATCGTTATTTCAGCGTTTGCATTGCTAATTTTTTGCCTGGAGGCGTTTCCGCAAGCGTTGAGATGGACAACCAGCGTTCTCGACACCGATCCCAGATTTGCCGGTCATGTTGTATTTGCAGTTCTCGGTCTGATTCTGGTCGAGCAACTTTATCGCAGCACCCCCTTGAAACAGCGCTGGAATTTAAAATTCCTTTGTGTCAGCCTGGGAGCTATTTTTGCCGTAGATTTACTGGTTTACAGCAAATCTCTGTTGTTCAACCATCTGGACTTCGCACTCTGGCAATCGCGCGGCATCACCAATGCGATGGTAACCCCATTTTTGGCGATCACTTCTACCCGACTCAAGCTTAACAGTGAAAACCAGGAACTGACAACACCCCGCAAGACTATTTTTTACACCACAATCTTATTTGGCTGCGGTGCATATCTCATTTTAATGTCTTTCGCCGGGTTCTATATCAAACGCGCAAACACGGAGTGGGGTGAAACCGCTCAAACAGTATTCATATTTCTGGCACTACTGCTACTGATCATACCTTTCACGTCGGGCAAGATTAGAGCCCTAGCCAAGGTTTACTTTAGCAAACATTTTTTTCACTATAGTTACGACTACCGCGAGGAGTGGCTCAAAATCAGTAAGGCTCTAGCCAAACTTGAATCCTTGGAAGAACTGAAAGGCTTTATTATCAACACCCTGACCGACTTGGTGGAAAGCACTGGCGGCGGTTTATGGCTAAAAAATGACCAAGGCAAATTTTTTCTGGCCGCGGAGCAAAATTTGCGACTAACACCTCAGGAAATTGATTACCTACATAACGTAGGCGACCTGCCCCTTTATTTGGCAAACAAACAGTGGGTTATAGACTTCTTTGAATTATCCCATGCTCCCGAAGTATACGACGACATCGATTTGTCCCCCTGGTGCTACGAAGACAGTCAAGTCTGGTTGATAGTCCCGCTATTTCACTTAAACAAACTGGAAGCTTTCGTCGTCTTAACTCAGGCCAGAGTGCCGAGAAAACTCAACTGGGAAGACCATGACCTACTGAAAACGGTCGGCATGCAACTAGCGAACGCGTTAGCGCTGAATCGAGCCAGCGAAGAGTTGGCTAACAATCGCCAATTCGAAACCTACCATAGGCTCTCCGCTTTTTTAGTGCACGATTTAAAAAACTTAGTCGCACAAATCTCATTGATTGTCAGAAACGCCGAAAAACACAAACATAACCCCGATTTTTTCGACGACACTATCGACACGTTGAATAATGTTGTCAAAAAAATGCACCATATTGTCGAACAGCTAAAACAAGGAGAACCTCAAGCCACCGCAAACAGTATCGTCAATCTAGCGACCATCGTCCGCTCAATAGCCCAACAACACCTCGGATCGCCGCCGATTGAGTTAACAACCAACCTTGACGAGTGCCCGGTCTCCGCAGACAAAATAAAATTAACCAATATCTTGACCAACTTGGTACAAAATGCCCAGGACGCCACGCGTGGCGACGGTGGCTGGGTTAAGCTTGAATTAACAAAAAACCAAGACTATGCTCAGGTCAAGATCGTGGATAACGGCACAGGCATGAATCAACAATTCATAGCCGAACGCTTATTCAAACCATTCGACACCACCAAAGGTAACGCCGGTATGGGAATAGGTGCTTACGAAGCCCGTGATTACATAACTAAGAACTCAGGCCAGATTCACGTCGACAGTGAACCTGGCTTCGGCACGACATTCACGATACAACTGCCGTTAGCAAAACGCCTTTCCGAAACCCCAAGAAATTAATGACCCAATCAAGACTACTGCTCGTTGTTGAAGACGACCCAGGTTTGCAAAAACAGTTGAAATGGAGCTTCGAACAATACGAAGTCGTTGTTGCCGGCAACCGGAGTGAAGCCATTGCCGCTTTTAGAAGACATACGCCCAGTGTTGTCACGTTGGATCTGGGCCTGCCTCCGGACCCGAGCAATGCCAGTGAAGGCTTAGCCACACTGCGAGAAATTCTGGCTCTTGCCCCCGCAACAAAAATCATCGTCGTCACCGGCAACGATGACCGTGCCAATGCAATTCACGCCGTAGCATTGGGAGCTTACGATTTTTACCAAAAGCCTGTCGACCCGGATATTCTCGGCCTGATTATCGAACGTGCCTTTCAGTTGGATACCTTAGAGCGCGACTATCAGAATCTGCAGCAGCAAAAGCCGCTGCACGGCGTAATAGCCACCAGTCCGCAGATGCAGTCGGTTATGCGCATGGTCGAGAAAATTGCGCCAACCCAGGCCACCGTTCTCTTACTCGGAGAAAGCGGCACCGGTAAAGAATTATTGGCCAAAGCCTTGCACAAGCTAAGTTCGCGCGCCGACCAGCCATTTGTCGCGGTGAACTGCGCAGCAATACCCGAAACGCTGCTGGAAAGCGAACTGTTTGGCTACGAAAAAGGCGCATTTACCGGGGCGGTCGCCCAAACCAAAGGCAAGATCGAATATGCCCAAGGCGGTACTTTTTTCTTGGACGAGATCGGCGATTTGCCGTTCGCGTTACAGGCCAAATTACTCCGTTTTATTCAGGAACGCGTGATAGAGCGGTTGGGGGGCCGCAAGGAGATAGCAGTCGATGTCAGAATCATCTGCGCCACCCACCGCAAATTACCGGACCTGATCGAGCAAGGCGCTTTCCGCGGTGACCTGTATTATCGGTTGAGTGAAATCGTGGTCGATATTCCGCCATTGCGCGAACGGGAGGGCGACATAATTACTATCGCTAACGCCCTGCTACAGCGCTACTGCCGGGAAAACCATATGAAGGAAAAACATTTCTCCCACGACGCCGCCCAGGCTATGGAGGCCTACTACTGGCCAGGCAACATCCGGGAGATGGAGAATAAAATCAAACGGGCAACGATATTGTCGGACGGCAACGTCGTCACCGCAACCGATCTGGAGATCGGCCACTCGGCAGAACATACGATGCCGCTCAATCTGAAATCGGTACGGGAGGCCGCAGAAACGGTAGCCATCAAACGCGCCTTGAATTATGCGGACAACAATGTTTCCGAAGCGGCTAAATTACTGGGAGTAACTCGCCCTACACTTTACGGGCTGTTCGAAAAGTACGGCTTACAGGGCTTAATCAGAAACCATTCTGACGACCAGCCACCACCGTAGTCACCGTCACGCACGGTTTACGTAGGAAACTACCCCGATTTGGTGCAAATCCCGACCGCCGTAACGGACCGCACGCGTCTCGGCTAATTCCGAATACAAACGGTAATCCTGTTGGTAGTCCTGTAACCACAGCGGATTTTGCAAGATGTGTTTAACGTTCAAACGATAAGGGGTTCTTTGCCCGCGATGGTCGCACGCATCGCCGATTTGGCGCATCGAGAAGCCTTCCTTGCTAACAAAGTACGCTAGTGCCGGCGTAACAAAAATAAACCAGTCGTCGATACCGCTCCGGGCCGAATAAACCGTTGCTGCCCGATAAAGCCCCCACATGATGCTTCGATTCAGATTACGGTAATCGTGCAAAAAGCTGATATTCGTCGATTTAGCATCGAAATGGACATTGCTTTTGCGCAGCGCAAAACGCCTAGCCTCTTTGACCACGCAGAGCCTGGAAATCTCTACAGCACGGCTGTAACAAGCCTTTGGGAGGCTTCGATACGGGGTACAATGTTCTTCGAATGGAAAGCCTTGCTTGCCGGGCCTGACCAATCTGAGCGCACCCAGCCACTCGCCGCTGAATTTATGCCGGACCAGAAAATGCACAGCGCGACTATCCCACTCGTCACTCTCGATCCCGTCCGGATACAACTGCTTGTCCTCGAAGCCCAACTCGTCACAATAAACGCGGTAGCGAATACGGTAATGGATATCTTTTGCTTCAGGCGTATCGGCTAAAAACACCTCGAAACAACTATCGAATGAATGCGGACTTTGGATCACGCGGCACCACACTTAATAAATTTGTTTAATAAGTTCAACTAACTATGAAAACTTTTTCACGCGCCATTTCAAAATGGTATCTCAATTCTGTTAATTTTGAAACCGCGTGACAAAAAAGTACAACCTCCACCGAGGCAACAAGTTAGCTAGTGGCATTCCAGCGTAAATCCAGAGTCAACGGATAATCCCTATTCAGTTGCTCGACAGGCACTTCCGCCGATCCGGCACTCGGCGTGTAACCGTGCCGCAAAAACCGACTAACCCGCCGGCCTTCGGCTTCGTAAGCATTCACCGGCAAAGTATCGTAATTCCGCCCGCCGGGATGACTGACATGGTAGGTGCAACCACCCACCGAACGGCCGTTCCAGGTATCGATCAAATCGAATACCAACGGCGCCTGTACGCCGATGGTGGGATGCAAGGCAGAAGGCGGATTCCAGGCCCGATAGCGAATCCCGGCTACCATTTCGCCTTGCTTTGCCGTCGGCCGCAACGGCACCCGCCGGCCATTACAACTCAACAGGTAACGCTCGCCCATCGCACCGTTCAGCGATACTTGCAGCCGTTCGACTGAAGAATCCACATACCGTGCAGTACCGCCGCTGGTGATTTCCTCGCCCAGCACGTGCCATGGTTCGATCGCCTGATGTAAATCCAACTGCAAATTACCCACGCGCATGCTACCGATGTGCGGAAACCGGAATTCCAAAAACGGCGCAAACCACTCGCTCTTGAAATCGTAGCCTGCCGTCTGCAGATCCAGCACCACATCCTGGATATCGCTGGCGATAAAGTGCGGCAGCATGTATTTATCGTGCAATTGCGTCCCCCAGCGTACCAGCGGCTTCCGGTAGGGCTCACGCCAAAACCAAGCCACCAGGGTTCTGAGCAGCAACATTTGCATCAGACTCATCCGTGCATGCGGCGGCATCTCGAACGCGCGCAACTCCAGCAGCCCCAGTCGACCGGAGTCGCTACCCGGCGCGTAGAGCTTGTCGATGCAAAACTCGGCGCGGTGGGTATTGCCGGTCATATCGACCAACAAATTTCGCAACAACCGGTCCACCAGCCAGGGCGCCGGCACTTCGCCGTCCGGCATTTGCTGAAACGCAATTTCCAGTTCGTACAAACTATCGTTACGGGCCTCGTCGACCCGCGGCGCCTGGCTGGTTGGGCCGATAAACAAACCGGAAAACAAATAGGACAAGGCCGGATGGTGCTGCCAATAGGTGACCAAACTGCGCAGCAAGTCGGGACGGCGCAGAATCGGGCTGTCTACCGGCGTGATTCCGCCCAGAGTGACATGGTTGCCACCGCCGGTGCCGGTATGACGGCCGTCGAGCATGAACTTTTCGGTACTCAACCGGGTCAGCCGCGCATCTTCGTATAGCGTGGCCGTATTCTCGACCAGCTCGCGCCAACTGGCGGCGGGATGGATGTTGACCTCGATCACCCCCGGGTCCGGCGTCACCGGCAAGCGGTTCAGACGCAAATCGTGCGGCGGCTGGTAGCCTTCGATCACAACCGGAAGTTTCAATGCCGCAGCGGTGGCCTCTACCGAGGCGATCAGATCCAGATAGTGCTCCAGTTCATTGGTCGGCGGCAAAAACACATACAAGCGCCCCTCCCGGCTTTCTACCACCAGTGCGGTATGCGGTATCCACAGCGGGTCGTTCGAGTCGCGCTCGTCCACGGCCTCCATTTCGGGGGGATGCCATTCCTGTTTCGCGGTTTGGCTATAGCGCCGGCTGACTTCCGAGTCGATATCGCCCAGCGGTTCAACCGTATCGTACAAACTACGCTCCACCGGCTGTTCCCGTTGTTCGAACGGCACCCACGGCAGGCTGTTCAACGGCAACCGCAAGCCCATAGCCGAATCGCCGGGCAACAAATACATCTCGCCGCGACGAAATGACCACACAGCGCTATTCCAGGAGCGAGCCCTATAACTCCAGTGTAACGGCAAGGCGTAGCCGGCCGCTTCACCCAAATTGCCGCTCAATATTCTGACCAGCCGCTGCCGTTCCAGATCGTCGGTTAAATCGGCCTGCTGCGGGTCGAAATTAGCTGGCAATAGGCTTTCCTGGTGTAAATAATGCACGGGATCTTCATAACCCGGCACGATGCAGGCCGCCTTCAAGCCCAGCCGCTTGGCCAGATCCCGCACAAATCCCTCTGCCTGTTCCCTACCGAATCCGTAATCCCGGCTTTCGTCGGCCAGCAATCCCGGATTTTTCCAGACCGGCACGCCGTCCTTGCGCCAGAAGCAAGCCAGCTGCCAGCGCGGTAAAGCCTCACCCGGATACCATTTACCTTGGCCGAAGTACAACAAACCGCCCGGTGCAAAACTCTCGCGCAAGCGCCGAATCAATTTGCCGGCCAGCTTACGTTTTTCCAGGCCGTCGGCCTCCGTGTTCCATTCCGGCGCATCCATGTTATCGATCGAGACGAACGTGGGCTCGCCACCCATCGTCAGCCTGACGTCGCCGGCCACTAATTCCGCGTCGACTTTCTCGCCCAAGGCATCAATCTCGGCCCATTGCCGCTCGGTGTAAGGTTTGGTGACGCGCGGATCTTCATGAATCCGGGTGACGCGGTTGGCAAATTCGAAACGGGTCTGAGCCTCTCCGGTAAAGCCGCCGCTAACCGGCGCCGCGCTGACGTAATCCGCGGTACAGGCCAACGGTATATGGCCCTCCCCGGCAAACAAACCCGAGGTCGGATCCATCCCGATCCAGCCCGCGCCCGGAATGTAGACTTCGGCCCAGGCATGCAGGTCGGTGAAATCGTGATCGGTACCGGACGGCCCGTCCAACGCTTTGACGTCGGCCACCAGTTGCACCAAATAGCCGGAGACGAAGCGGGCCGCCAAGCCCATATGTCGCAGCACTTGCACCAACAGCCAACCGGAGTCGCGGCAGGAACCCAGTTTCTTCTGCAAAGTCTCCTCGCAACTTTGCACACCCGGCTCCATCCGGATCGAGTAAGCCACCGCCTGATTAACCGCCCGGTTCGCCGCCACCAGAAAATCGACCACAGCTTGTTCGTTACGCGGCAGGGATTTCAGAAAATCGGTCAGCAACGGCCCTTTCTCCCGAATTTCCAGATACGGGGTCAATTCCTTGGCCAGCTGCTCCGGATACTCGAACGGATACTTCTCGGCGTATTCCTCCAGGAAAAAATCGAACGGATTGATCACGGTCATTTCCGCGATCAAATCCACCTCAATCGACAGCTCCCGGGTTTTTTCCGGAAACACCAGCCGGGCCAAATAGTTGCCGAACGGGTCCTGCTGCCAATTGATAAAGTGCTTTTCCGGTTTGACCCGCAGCGAATAGGCCGAAATCGGCGTCCGCGAATGTACGGCAGGCCGCAAGCGCAACACGTGCGGCGCCAGTTGCACCGGCTTATCGTAGAAATAGCTGGTCTTGTGGTTTATCGCGACCCGGATACTCATGCATTCACCAATGGATTGGCGGCTTCGCTTTCAGCCTGTAATAGCCGCAAGTTTTCCTCCACGCCCGCGGCATGGGTTAACTCGGCAACGTTTTGCTTGGTAAAAAAGCCGTCGAAATCGCCGAAGCGCTGCACGTATTCGATAATCAACGACGAGTGCTCGGAGGCGCTGGAAAAAATCTGCTTCAAACCCTCTTCCCGCGAGCCGATCACATCCAGCAGGAAATCCTTACCCCTGGCCCGGATCGCATCGACCACGTAATCGATATTGGCCTGGTTGCCGGTCTCGCCGTCCGCGACCGCCAGCGCCAAATGATGCAGACGCGGCCCGTAATTGCGGACAAAATTTTCGGTCGGCGACGGCAATCCCACCAAATGGTTGACGAAATACGGCTGGTTGGCCGCCGTGAATACTTTGGCCGGACTAATGCGCTCGTCGGCGTAATGGATGCTCTTGGTGACGTTGGTCGACGAATTCTGGTTGGCGATATCGTAGGATCCCCAGTAGTAATAGCTGGACAGGGTCAAATACTCCAGAATCGCCACTTCCCGGTTCTGGCTGTAAACCCGCGTCGCCAAATGGTCGATCGGCCTGATCAGTTTATCCAGCCCCAGTTCTTCCTGAATCGCCTTGGCGGCATGGTAACCCCGATTGACTTCGTCCAGGATCACGCTATTGCCCAATGCGTACACCCGGATGTCTTCCGGCGGCCGTTCCCAATAAGCGACGATGTTGTGGGTGTAAGGCGACGGCTTGACGATGGCCATATTGCCGGGCAATTCCAGTTTTCGGATCTGGTCCTGATTGAAAAAGCGGATTTCCCGGCTTTTTTGCTGCTCCACCACTTCGTGAAGATTGCTGACCCGGAAAATCTCGCCCATATAGCGCGAGTTGGGTTTATGCGCTCCGATCGGATAGACCTCGTTCAAACTGCGGAAGATATCGCCGCGCCCCGGATCGCGCACTTCCCGCACCAGCAAGTCCGGCGACTCCATATCGATGCGCAGGATATGGATCCAATGCGACTCCGACTCCAATGTCACCAGATAGTGGTAAGGCGTCATCAGGGCCAATTCGCTGACATAAGCGGCCGAGCAGCCCGGCTCTACGGTGATCATCAACGCATCGATCTCGCGAATCATTTCGGTCAATCCGGTACGGTCGCGGTTTTCCAGCAACCGGACCAGAAACTCGTCGAACCAGGCCGAATTGGCCTTATCGCCCTGTTTGGGGTGTATCAATGAATTAACCATCCTGCTTCCTTTAACACTTGTTGTCCGTTCCGCATCTGTAGCGGACATCGTCCGCGGCCAGCCGCAATTACCCGGCGGTTCAATCCGGGCTATTCAAAAACGCGCGCTGAATCTCGATGCCGAGCGCATTGTTACGGGCGATAAAATCCTGCAAAAACTCGTGCAGTCCGCTATTAAAGATGTGGGTAATCCGGCCGAAATGCAGCCGGGCATGGTTCTCTCCGGCCAAACGCAAGCACTCGCAGCCGGGCTTGCGGCAAAGCTGTTCCAGAATCGGCGCCAACTCGTCGTAGCAGGCATGCAGCGACCGCGGCATATCGTCGCGCAACACCAACAGCTCGGCGACTTTGGTCGGTTCTATCGTATCGCGGTAAACTTTCTGATAGGCCTCGAACGCGGATACCGAACGCAACAACGAGCTCCATTCGTAATAATCCACTTCGGCGGCCGGATCTTCGTTAGGCAGCAGCAACTGAAACTTGGCATCCAGCAACCGCGCGGTATTGTCGGCGCGTTCCACGAAACTGCCCAGCCGCACGAATTTATAGCCGTCGTCGCGCAACATGGTACCGAAGGTCACGCCGCGGAACAGGTGCGAGCGCGACTTGACCCAATCGCAAAATTCGCCGATATCGGCCTCGCGCAGGCCCAGCCGGATCCGTTGCCGCAATTCCAGCCACAGCGCGTTGACCGTTTCCCACATCTCCGACGACATCGCCACTCGCACCGCCCTGGCATTCTCCCGTGCCGCCCCCAGCGCGCTGACGATGCTGGACGGATTGCGTTCGTCCAAGGCCATATAGCGCATCACGTTCGCCGCCGTGTAACTGCCGTAATCGCGCTCGAACGCGGCAAGGTCGTCGGCGATCAATACCGGCGGCTTCCAGCGCGCCGCCTCGTCATAGGCGCTGTTGGCGACCAGCGACATGCGGTCGGTCACATCCAGCACCCGAGCCATGTTTTCGGCACGCTCGATATAGCGGGCCATCCAATATAAATGATCGGCGGTACGGCTCAGCATGGTTTATCTCCGTTCAACACCCAGGTGTCCTTGGTACCGCCCCCTTGCGAGGAATTGACCACCAACGACCCCTCCCGCATCGCCACCCGGCACAATCCGCCCGGCACCAGCGTTACGGTCTTGCCGGACAACACGAACGGCCGCAGATCGACGTGGCGCGGCGCCACACCCTGCTCGACCAAAGTCGGACAGGTCGACAAGGCCAAAGTGGGCTGGGCGATGTAATTGTCCGGTTCGGCCAGAATCCGGGCCCGGAAATCTTCGATTTGCTGCTTGGACGCAGTCGGTCCGACCAACATGCCGTAACCGCCTGAGCCCTGTACCTCTTTCACCACCAGTTCGGCCAGATGCTCTAGTACATATTTCAAGTCGTCCGGGTTTTCCAGCTTGTAAGTCGGCACATTGGACAATATCGGCTCCTCACCCAGGTAGAAACGCACCATGTCCGGTACAAAGGTGTAAGTCGATTTATCGTCGGCGACGCCGGCACCGATTGCGTTGGCCAAAGTCACGCCGCGGTTGCGGTAGACCGAAACCAGCCCCGGCACGCCGAGCATGGAATCTTCGCGGAACGCCAAAGGATCGAGGAAGTCGTCGTCGATCCGGCGGTAAATCACGTCGATCCGTTTCGGCCCTTCGGTGGTGCGCATGAACACAGCATTCTCCCTACAGAACAGGTCCTGGCCTTCCACCAATTCGATACCCATTTGTTGCGCTAAAAATGCGTGCTCGAAATAAGCGCTGTTGTAGGCGCCCGGCGTCAGCAGAACCACCACCGGATCATACACGCCAGGCTGCGCTACGGCGCGCAAGTTGTTCAACAACACTTGCGGATAGTGCTCGACCGGCGCCACTGCATAACGGCGGAACAGTTCCGGAAACAGCCGCATCATCATTTTGCGGTTTTCCAGCATGTAGGACACGCCGGAAGGCGTGCGCAGATTGTCTTCCAATACGTAAAATTGGTTCTCTTCAGTCCGGACGATATCGATGCCGGCAATGTGGGCATAGATCCCGCCCGGCACGTCGACACCCTGCATTTCCGGCCGATACATTTCGTTTTCCAGAATGGTCGCCGGCACAATGCCGGCCTTGATGATTTCCTGATCGTGGTACAGATCGTTCAGAAAAGCGTTCAAGGCCGCGACGCGTTGAATCACGCCGGCCGAAAGCTGGCGCCATTCGTTGGCCGCCAGTATCCGCGGAATCACGTCGAACGGAATCAAGCGTTCGGCACCGGCTTCCTCGCCGTAAACGTTGAACGTGATGCCAACCCGGCGGAACAGCATTTCCGCTTCACGGGATTTCTGCATCAGTTGAGCATGATCGACACCTTTCAGCCACTCCGAAAACGGTTGATACAGGCGTCGCACCTGGCCGTCTCCGGCCCGCATTTCATCGAAAATATTTTGTGTATTCATGACTTAACCCAGAGCAAACCACATGCCAAACAAATTAATGCTGATTTATCAGCCGGTTAAATAGGCGTCGACAGACAACCCGAAACCAGCGCACCAATCCGGTGCACAAGACGTCAGCTGCCGCCCTTAAAACGACCGTCGGCCCGTTTGCCAATCGCAACGGATTGCCATTTTTCGGCCGATTGGCTAAGGTTGCCGCCCCACACCTATATAAGAGGCTGACACCATGCCGGCAGATTCGATCACCATTTTCGGCGAAGCGCTGTTCGATTGTTTTGCGGACGGCAGCCGGATTCTCGGCGGCGCGCCGTTCAACGTTGCCTGGCATTTGCAAGGCTTGGGCGCCGAACCCTTATTCGTCAGCCGCATCGGCCGGGATTCGGCCGGGGCGGAATTGTTGGCGGCCATGCAAACCCAAGGCATGCGCCAAAATGGGGTGGAGATAGACGCCGCCCGCCCTACCGGTAGCGTGACAGTCAGTATCGACAACGGCCAGCCGAGTTACCATATTCTGGCGGAGCAAGCTTACGACTATATTGCCGCCCCGGAATTGCCCATCGGCCACGAGTCAGGTTTGCTCTACCATGGCAGTCTGGCGCTACGGCATGGCGTATCCCGCGCGACTTTCGAACAGATCAAACCCCAATGGCGCGGCCCGGTGTTTTTCGACGTCAATCTGCGCGCGCCCTGGTGGAATGCGGACGACATCCACACATGGATAGCCGATGCCGATTGGTTGAAGTTGAACGACGAAGAGCTGGCATTGTTGCTGCCGGAGCACCAAGCCATCGACAGCAAACTGCTGCTATTGCAACAACGTTACGATTTGCAGGGCGTGGTGGTGACTCGCGGCGAGCATGGCGCACTAGCGCTGACCGCGGGCGGCGAATTTGTCGAAGTGAAACCGGCCGGCAGCGTGACGCTGGTCGACACGGTTGGCGCCGGCGACGCCTTTGCCGCAGTGTTGCTGTTGGGGATAGCCCGCGGTTGGCCGCTGGCGTCGGCGCTGGAACGCGCCCAAGATTTCGCCTCGGCCATCGTCGGACAACGCGGGGCCACGGTCAGCGACCCCGAATTTTACCGGCGGTTCAGAGAAGCCTGGCATTGACCGGCTAAGACTCCTGCCGCGCCGGCATACCGTCGGCCGAATTAGCGGCCCTGCCGATGAAAATCTGTTTGAATTGCGGCATGAAACTGGCCGTGATCGGAATCGAGTAAAAGCAATACATCGCCGCCGCTTCGCCAGTCGACACGCCGAACAGCCACTGCGGCACGAACAAAGTCATCAGAGCGCCGAAGCAATGGTAGGTGCCGATCCGCCAATTGTTTTTCCAGACAAAGCCGCTCAAAGCCAGCGCAAACAACGAGCCGTGAGTGACCAGCAGGCCGAAGGCGCTGGAGATCGCATAGCCGATATGGTAAATCCCCATGAACAGGCAGGACTGCATCCGGCCGATGAAGTTGGGATCGATACCGAACAACTGCCAATCGTTGGGCAAGCGGGTCAGAATCAAGAACAAGCCACTCAGACTGGAACCGACGAAAAAGGCTTTGCGTAAGGCATTGGGGTCGGTCGAATACGTCGCCAAAGCCGGCATGATCGCAAAAGCCTGCAAGCTGATATGCACCGACGACAATTCGCTGAGCAATAAATTAGTGCCGTAGCCACACTGGTCGGCGACCGGATAGGCGAAATACTGAATGAATTCCATCAGCGAGAAATGGAAAATCGCATAGGCCCGGGCCAGTCTGACCCAAAAGGTTTCGTCCTTATCCAGAAACGTGACGCTAGACGCGACCAAGCCGGCCACCCCCAATCCCAAAGACATATTGGCGCTAAAACACATGGTTGATCCGTGAGTTAAACAGTCGAGAAAGCCGCCCCTGTCGGGCTGGCGGTTAAACTTATCGTTATGGTTATGTTAACCAATCCACAAAGATACACGGACAGGCCGTGAATTGCAGCAATTTTTACGGTTATTCCGACCGGCGGCAGCGGCTCGGTCAGGAGCGGTTGGCGGCGATAATCTGGCCGATTTTGTCCTCGACCCCATCCAGTTCGTGGTCGTAAATATCGGTGCGGTAGGCGGCTCCGGCCAAAGTCACCTCCGATGCCAAAGCCGACGCACCACCACCGGTAATATGCACCCGGGTCAAAGTCGATAATCCGGGCTGCAACGGCTGGGCGCGCAATTCGCCAGGATCGAGCGCAATCCGTACCTGCACCCGCTCGGCAATGTGAATGAAATTGCCGGTGGCGTTATCGGTCGGCAACAGTGCAAAATTGCTGCCGGAACCGGGATTCAAACCCTGTACCCGGCCGTGGTACAACCGTTCGCCGCCGAAAGCATCGACCCGAATCTCGGCGGCCTGGCCCGGTCGAATATCGGCAATCTGGGTTTCCAGAAAATTGGCTTCGACCCAAAGCTCGTCCAGCGGCACCACCACCATCAACGCCGCGCCGGCATGCAAATTGTCGCCGACCTGTACCTTGCGCTTGGCGACATAGCCGGCCACCGGCGCCCGCACCTCGCGCCGCTGGTAATCCAGATAAGCCCGGCGCAAGCGGCTCTTGGCCTGTGCCACCGCCGGATAGTCCTCGACGCCGGAATCGCGCAACTGGGCGGCCACGCCGTCCTGCTCGGCGCTGGTCTCGCGTATCGCCGCCGCCAATTCGCGCAATTTGTCTTCGGCATTTTGTACTTGCTGATCGGACACCGCACCGTCGCCGGCCGCGGCTTTAAAGCGTTGCAAATCATGTTCGACTTGAGCCACGGCAGCTTGCTTGGCAGCCAGGCGCTGCCCCAAACTCGCCAACCGGGCTTTCTGCATGTAAAAATCGCGCACGGTTTTCGCCAACTCGGCTTCGGCCTGTTGCATCGCCACCCGCGCGTAGCTGCCGTCCAGCCGCACCAGCACATCGCCTTTGTTAACCGCTTGGGTATTCTCGGCCAGGATCTCGACCACCGTGCCGTCGACCTGAGCCTTGACCCCAATCAAATGCCCGGCGATGAAGGCGTCGTCGGTCTTTACCCAATCGCGTTGCGTGAGCCACCAATAGAGTCCGTAAGCAAGCGCGGCCAGCAGCAACATCATGGTGACAAAGCGCAGCCGGCGGCGACGCTGCTGGAGAATCTCGCGCGGGCGAATCGTTTTCTGCATAGGGGTTCAGGGTTGGTTTGCGGATTCGGCGGCTGCTTGGTAACCGCCGCCCAAGGCTTTGATCAGGCTGACCGCGTTTTTATGTTGTTCGGCCGCCAAGCCGGCCAGCAGCAGGCGCTCGCGACTGGCTTCGAGCCGCGCCAGCACAAGCTTGCTGCAATCGTGCAAACCGTTGCGCATCAGGCTTTCGCTGAGCCGGCTTTGCGCTTCGGCGGCCGCCACGGCTTGCTGCTGTGCGGCGGCTTTGGTATCCAGTTCGCGCCAACGGCTCAAGGCGTCGGCGACATCCTGCACGGCATGCAGCAAGCCGGCGTTATAGCGCTGCACCGCCAGGTCGTAGGCCGCCTTCCGATAACCAAGCTGGGCGCGCAAGCGGCCGCCTTCGAATATCGGCAACTCGACAGACGGGCCGACGGCATAGGCCAGACTCGAGCCTTGCAAGGCAATATCAATCAGGCTGACGCTGTGAAAGCCGGTGAAAGCCAGCAAATTGACATCCGGATAAAACGCGGTTTTGGCGACATGAATATCCTCGGCGGCGGCCTCGGCCTGCAAGCGCGCGGCATGCAGATCCGGCCGCCGCGCCAGCAACCGCAACGGCAGATCGGCCGGCAAGGCCAGCGCTTGCGGAACGACCTTGGCGTCGATACCGATCCGCGTTCCCCAATCGGCACCCTGCCCGGCCAACGCGGCCAATTGGTTACGGCGCAATTCCTGTTCGGCGCGCAAACCGGCCGCCGCCTGTTGGGCCGCGCGCAGATTGCGTTCGGCTTGCCACAGCGGCGTTTCGCCAATCAAACCGGCGGCGCGGCGGCTCTGTTCCAACCGGTAAAGCGTCTCCCGGTCGGCGACGATATGTTCGGCCACTTCTGACTCTTCGGCGGCCGCCAGTAAATCGAAATAGGCTCCTGCCACGGCCACGGCCAGCAACAGCCGGGCGTCGGCCAGTTCGGCACTGGCGGCCAGCGAGCGATCGACCGCGCTTTGCAGACTGGCCTGGTCGCGCCCCCAAAAATCCAGGTGGTAGCGCAACACCAGCGGGTTGACCAACAAGTGGCGGAAGTGCTGGCCGGCGAATTTAGCCTGCACGCTGTCGGCGGAAAAGCGTTGCGCGGCAAAGCTGACGTTGGCGTCTACGGTCGGATACAGGTCGGCAGCTTCAAAGTCGGCCAAGGTTTCGGCCTGCTGCAGACGCGCCTCGGCGACTTTCAGATTGGGATTGCCGGCCAGCGCGGTTGCGATCAAGCCGTTCAAGGTCGGGTTGCCGAACGCCGTCCACCAGCGCTGCTCCGGCCAAGAGCCTTGCACGGCCATCTCGGTGCTGGTACGCGCCAAGGTTTGCTCGATGGCCGGCATCAGCGCCAGTTGGGCGCGAGGGCTGTCCTCGCCGAACAACGCGCAGCCGCCTGTAGCGATCGCCAACAATACCAAGCTGAACCGTTGCGCCACGGCCATCATGCATCCTCCTCCACTAATGCTTCTTCCAGCGCGCGCTGCATGGCCGGCGCGGCACGAACCGGGGCGCGGGTCGGCTCGGCCAACCAAACCAAGGCCGCCAGAACGACGAAAATACAGCCGGCCAACCAGAAGGCGTCGTTCAAGCCGCGAATGGCTTGGGCCTTGCCCGCCAGTTTGGCGAATTTGGCCAGCGCGGCATCGGCCTCGAAGCCGCCGGCCAGTAAATTTTGCAGCGCATCCGCGCCGGCATCCGACCAAGCGTCGCGGCTTTCGGCGAAACGGGTCATATGCAACGGCGTACGCCGGTAGAAAATCACCCCTTGCAAGGCAATACCGATCGCGCCGGCGGCGATGCGCAACAGATTGGCCAATTCCAGCGCCCGCCAATGCCGCTCGGCCGGAATGCCGTGCAACATCAACGCGGTTAACGGTACGAAAAAACTGCCGAGACAGGCGCCCTCCAGCAGTTTCGGCCAGCACAACTGGGCAAAACTGTCCGGGTCGTCGAAGCGGCTCAACCAAAAATAAGTGGCGGCAAAACCCAACAGATTGGCGCTGGCCAGCAGGCGGGCATCGACCCGTTTGACTACCTCATGAAAAATACCGGCTATCGGTTTGGCGAAAATCGCCATCGGCAAAAACACCAGGCCGGCCAGAAACGACGAGTAACCCAGCGCCAGCTGCAATTGCACGATCAGCAACGACAACAAACCCTGAAAACACAGAAAACCGACGCACAAGCCGATCACGCCGATCGTAAAATTGCGTCGGCCGAACAAGCGAATATCCAGAAACGGCCGGCGGCAACCCCATTCCCAAATCAGCCAATACAGCAACAACACGACCACGCCGACACCCAGCGCCATGAGGTAACCGGAATTGGCCCAATCCCAGTCATTGCCCTGGTTCAGAATGGCTTGCACGCCGAATAAAATCGCTGTCGCCATCAGGCAACCCGGAACATCCAAGCGTTGCCGCAGGCGCGGCCCGCCGCGCCCATGCAGCAAGGCGCCCAGCAGCCCAGCAATCGCCACCGCCAGCGGGATGTTGCCCCAAAACAGCCAGCGCCAACCCAGCGAATCGGCCACCCAGCCGCCCAGCGGCGGACCGAAGGTAAACGGCGTCAAAGTAAACAGGCTCCAAACGCCGATAGCGAGCGACTTGCGCTGGTCCGGATATTCCTTGAGCAACAAGGCCTGGCCCAACGGCAGGGTCAGGCCGCCGCAGAAGCCCAGCACCACTCGCGCCGCCAGATACAGATGAAAGTCTTCGGCGAGCGCGCACAGCCAGGAGGCCAACGCAAAACCGGCGAACGCCCAGATCAGCGGCCGGTATTCACCGAATCGGCGGCCCAACCAGCCCCCGATCGGCAAGCCCAGGGCCAGCGCGATCATGTAGTCGGTCTGGGTCCAGGTGCCGAAACTGGGCGGCACACCCAAACCGGCCGCGACCCTGGGCAGCATCGCGATATAGGCGCCGGCGTTGAAAATCACCAAGGCATGACCGCCGCCGAGTAGCAGGTTGAATAAACTGAAGCGCCAACCGCGCAGCCGTTTCGGGTAATCGGCGCTCATTCTTCAATCTGCTTGCCCGTTCTCAGCTCTGATTGGCGTTCGACACATTGCGCAGCCCCAAATCGCCGAGACTTTGCCGCAACAGCGGTACCGCCATCTCGGCAATCAGTTGCCGGAATGCCTTACCGTCGTGTTGAAGCGAAGCCAGCGCGCTATCGTCGACCCGAAAGCTCTCGGAATGGGTGCGGGCCAACACGCGGCCCGAGGCCGGATCGATCAGTTTCAGCATCAGTTGCAACGAGGTTTGGCCTTCGAAGATTCGGTAACGGCCCACGCCCAATTCGATTACGGCATCGTATTGGCCACGGCTCGCATAGTTGGTCTGGCTGAGATCCTGCGCATACCAAGCTTGAATGGCTCGGCGCCATTGTGGCAGGCTGGCATCATCCGTCGCGGCCAATCGGTAGCCGTCGCGACTCAATTCGGCACCGCGGTTAGATTGGGCCAACAAGCCCTGCAAGGCTTCGGCCGCAGACTTTTCCGGCGTCCACGGGGTTTGAGCCGCGCGGCCACCGGCGGCGGTCGGCGGCAAAGCGTTGATCATTGCATCGACGTCGTCCGCCGCATTGCTTACCATGCCGGCGACGACGATGCCGCCCGCAGTCTGATAATTTTGCCTATCCGGCGCCACGCCCATCGCCATATTCTGGGTGTGGCGATACGCTGCGTCGCGTTGCTCCAGCAGGTCGGGTATGACTTCCAGAGGCGGTGCCGCGACCGGCACAATCAACAAGGACTGGATTTGGCTGGTTTGAAAGGCGACCGGTTTTGTCGGCGACGCGGCACAAGCCGCCAATAGCAACGGCAGCGCCAAGCCCAGCAGCCATCTTGAATTGACACGAATGTATTTATCGGTGTGTGTTGTCGTTTTCATGCTGTACTCCTAGATCGGATATACGATCGAATCGATATATTTATTCACTATAAAAACCCAGCACGGATAAGACAAACGATATTTATTGGAGTTTAATATCGAGGAGACCGATACTAAACCGCATGGACATCGACCAAATCAGAACCTTTTTAAGCGTCGCCGCCAACGGCAGTTTTCTGGAAGCCGCAAACCGCCTGTACGTGACCCAATCGACGGTGAGTACCCGGATTCAGCGCCTGGAAGCCTATTTGGGCGTTACCTTGTTCCTACGCAACCGGGCCGGCGCCAGCCTGACCCAGCCCGGCCAGCGCTTTCTGCGCCACGCCAAGGCCTTATTGCTGACCTTGGAACAGGCCCGCCACGACATCGGCTTACCCAGCCGCTTCCGCGACAGCGTCAGCATCGGCGCCCGCATCGCCTTGTGTGAGGGCTTGCTGCCGGATTGGATAGGAGCGATTCGCCGACAAATGCCGGATGTTTCGATCCGCACCGATATCGGCTTCGAGGAAGACTTGATGCGCAGCCTGATTTCCGGCGCACTGGATATCGGCCTGATGTATACGCCGCAACACAGCCCGGGCCTGCTGGTGGAGCACATCTTCGACGAAACCCTGCTACTACTGAGCACCGATCCGGACCGGCCCTGGCCCAACGACGACTACATCTACGTCGATTGGGCGCCGGGTTTTTACGCCCAGCACAGCAATGCCTTTCCGAACCTGGAACGCTCGGCGCAAGTGGTTAACATCGGCTGGATGGCGCTGCAATTGATCCTGGCGCAAAACAGCGGCTCCTGTTTTCTGCCGATCCGTCTGGCAGCACCGCTGCTACAATCCGGCCGCCTGCATCCGGTGGCGGATAGCCCGCGTTTCACGCTGCCGGCTTACATGGTGTCCGGCCGCGACAACGACTCGCCGGTGCTGCAACAAGTGCTGGCTGAACTGCGCGGCCTGGCCGCCGCCGAACGGCAGCGGGATTATTCGACGCTCGCCGCTTAGTCCAAGGTGGTCGACGCCACATGAAACGCGTCGGCATAAATGTCGTCGAATTTGGCGCCATTCAGGAAAGCCTGGCGTTTGCTCTGCTGCACCATGTCCGGGTGGCCGCACAAGTAGACCCGCCACCCCTTCAAATCCGGCAATTGCTTCATCGCCACATCATTAGCTCGTCCGCTGGCGACGCCATCCGGGGCATCGCCGCGCGATACGCAGGGCGTGTAATGGAAATTGGCGTGCTGCGCCGCCAGGCCGCGCATCTCCTCCACCCAATACAAACCGTCCATTTCCCGGCTACCGTGGTAGAGATGGATCTGGCCGGCGTGGTCGTGGTGCAAGGCCTCGCTGACGATACCAGCCAACGGCGCCAGGCCGCTGCCGGTGCCGATCAATAACAAATTGCCCGGCTGGCCGCTGGGCAAGTAGTAACACAGGCCCTGCGGATCGGATACTTCCAGTAGATCGCCGACTTTCAGTTCGTCGTGAGCCCATGCGCTGAAGCGGCCGCCGGCCAACCGGCGGATATGAAAGGTCAAGTTGCGGGCGTGGACCCGGTTGTTGGCGATCGAATAACTGCGCTGCAAACTGTCGCCGCGCTTCAAATTGACGAACTGGCCGGCGTAGTAGTCCAATATTTGGTCTGTATGCAGCGTCAGCAGCAAAGTCTCGGCGTTGAGCAACTGCTTGCCGGTCACGGTGGCGTGGCAGAAGCGTTGTTCCGGCGAACCGATGCCGATCGCCATATCGCGTTCCGGATAGCACAGGCAGGCCAGAAAGTGGTCCCGATGGCGCAGTACGTCCTTCAAGCCGGCCTGGGCCGCGGCCGGCGGCGCTCCGTCCAGGCTGCGGGCGATACAGCTCTGGCAAGCGCCCTGCCGGCAACCGTAAGCAATCTCGACCTGCTCCCGCAGCAAAGCGTCCAATACCGATTCGCCCGGCCGGCAACCCAATTCGCGCTGGCCGACGCTAATCTTGCGTATCTGCATGACCTGCATCTCCGCTTAGCGGCCCAGCACGTCGTTGCGTGTGGTTTCGGCAATCGCCGCGACTTGCTGAATCAAAGCCTGCGGCACATTCAATTCCTGCAAGGTCATCGCCAGATTTTCGACCACGGCGTCAAAATGGGAGTCGTCCAGGCCCAGTTTTTTCACCAGATGAGCATGGGCCTGGCGCATGTCGGCGCCGGAATAATTGTTGGGACCACCGAAAGCCATCGTCAAAAAGGCTTTTTGCTTGGCGGCCTGTTTGTCCATGTCGGTGTGGTCGAAGAAGCGGTTGATGCGATGGTCGCTCAGCACTTTGCGATAGAAGATATCGACCGCAGCATTGACTGCGGCTTCGCCGCCCAGTTGTTCGTACAGAGTTGCAGTGGTTTCGCTCATATTGTTCTGCCTATATGGAATGGATGAATCGGTACGGCTTGTCGAAGCCGGGAGCAGAATAAGCCAACCCGACGACTTTTACAATATTTGTATTATAAAACTTATTTATATTAGCTATCGGCTTTTCCGATACTTTGCCGAGCACCGATTCCGGCATAGAATTGCGCCATCTCCAGCCTTTGACTTGCAGCATTGCCATGACCCAACCCAGCGGCTCCCGCCAAGAACAAATCCTGAATTTACTGCTCGCTGCATCGAACGGGCTAAGCATCGACGAACTGGCCGTCGAAATGCAGATTTCGCGCAATGCCGTGAAACAGCATTTAGTCGGATTGGAAAAAGAACAACTGGTCGCCGAAGCGGCCTTGAACAGCACCGGCGGCCGGCCGGCGCGCAGTTACAAATTGACGGAGCTGGGACGTAACCGCTTGCCGAAGCAATACGGCTGGTTCTGCACCTTGTTATTGGCGGAACTGAAATCAGAACTCGGCGAAGCCGCCCTGCGGCAAATGCTGGCGCGGATGGGCGTCAATCTGGCGCAGTCGTTGGCACCGCAGTTCAATGGCAAAGATCCGGCAGCGAAACGCCAGACTTTGGTCGAATTGATGCAAACCCTGGGCTACCGCGCCGAATTGGAAACCGAAAACGGCCAACTCAGCCTGAAAGCGGTGAACTGCGTCTACCACGACTTGGCTCAGCAATTCCCGGAATTGTGCGAATTCGACCGGGCGCTGATCGGCACCTTATTGGAGAGTCCGATCGAACAAACGGCGTGTATGGCGCAGCAGGATTGCGCCTGCCGATTCAGGATTTGCGCCGGCGAACGCTAGCCGTCGGACGCCGACCGGAATCCACACCGCTTGCGTATTGCGGCCCCGGCGTTCGGGTTTTTCTAAGCGGGAGCCGGGGGTGATACAATAGCGGCTTCCCGAACGACATACGAATATCGCAATCATGAGACACCCTCTTCGCATGACATTCAGCCTGTTTGGCGGGCTGCTGTTACTGTTCACCAGCCTGTCTTTGTCAGCCGCCGGCCCGATTTTCACCCCGGCCGCCCCCAGCGTCGCCGCCTCCAGTTACTTTTTGTTGGATTTCGACAGCAGTCGGATTCTGGCCGAGAAAGATGCCGACAAGCGCGTCGCACCGGCCAGCTTGACCAAAATCATGACAGCCTACGTCGTGTTCCGCGAATTGAAAGCCGGACATTTAACCTTGGACGAGAAAGTCACGATCAGCCAGAACGCCTGGGAAACCGGCGGCTCGAAAATGTTTGTCGAAGTCAATAAACAAGTCCGGGTCGAAGACTTGCTGCAAGGCATGATCATCCAATCCGGTAACGACGCCAGCGTGGCCTTGGCCGAACACGTCGCCGGCAGCGAGCAAACGTTCGCAACGATGATGAACGAACAAGCCAGCCGCCTGGGCATGGCCAACAGCCATTTCGAAAACGCCACCGGCCTGCCCAGCCCCAATCATTACAGCTCGGCGCGGGATTTGGCGCTGCTGGCGCAGGCGGTGATCCGCGAATTTCCGGAATACTACCGCTGGGATTCGCAAAAGGAATTCACCTACAACGGCATCACCCAACAAAACCGCAACCTGCTGCTGTGGCGCGATCCGTCGGTCGACGGCCTGAAAACCGGCTTTACCGACGACGCCGGCTACTGCATGGTGGCTTCGGCCAAACGCGAAGACATGCGCCTGATCTCGGTGGTGATGGGTACCGCCAGCGCCAATGCCCGTTCTAACGAAAGCCAGTCGCTGCTGAATTACGGGTTCCGTTTCTTCGAAACCCACCGCTTGTACGAGGGCGGCAAGGCCTTGGCCGAAACCCGGATTCGCAAAGGCGTGACATCGAAATTGGCCGTCGGCTTGGCGGAAGACCTGTACGTTACGGCGCCGCGTAAGCACTTCAACGAACTGAAAGCCGAAACCCAGATCGACAAAGGCGTATTCGCCCCGCTCAACAAAGGCGATGTAGTCGGCAGTTTGAACATTACCCTGGCCGGCGACCCGGTTGCCAGCAAACCTCTGGTGGCGTTGGATAGCGTGGCCGAAGGCGGCCTGTTCCGTCGCCTGTACGATGCCGCGATCGGTTTGCTGGAGAAGGAATGACGCAACAAGTCTATTTAAACGGCGAATACCTACCGCTGGCGGACGCCAAGGTCTCGGTGCTGGACCGCGGCTTTTTGTTCGGCGACGGCGTCTACGAAGTGATTCCGGCCTACAAAGGCCGCCTGTTCCGGCTGGAAGACCACATCGCCCGCCTAAACAACAGTCTGGCCGGTATCCGTTTGCCGCTGGCGCATAGCGTGGCCGAATGGGAAGCGATATTCCGGCCGCTACTGGCCGACGACGGCCGCGACCAATACATTTACCTGCAAGTCACCCGCGGCTGGGCGCCGAAACGGGATCACGCGTTCCCGGCTCAGACCACACCGACCGTGTTCGCGATGTCCGCCGACATCCTGCCCTTCCCCGGCCGCAGCGAAGGCATCAAAGCGATTACGTTGGACGACACCCGCTGGCAATTGTGCGACATCAAAGCCATCACGCTACTGGCCAACATCCTGCTACGCCAGGAAGCCGTCGACCGCGGCTGCACTGAAGCGATTCTGGTCAAAAACGGTTACGTCATTGAGGGCGCTGCCAGCAATCTGTTTGCCGTTATCGACGGCGAGTTGATCACACCGCCGAAAGGCCACGAAATCCTGCCGGGCATCACCCGCGACGTGATTCTGGAATTGGCGGCAGCGCACCAAATCCCTTACCGGGAAGACATCATCGCCCTGGAAGCGCTGCAACAAGCCAGCGAAGTCTGGGTGGTCAGTTCCACCCGCGAAATCGTACCGGTGGTAAACCTGGACGGTGCCGCGATCGGCGACGGTAAACCCGGCCCGCTCTGGAAACGCATGGACGAATTGTTGCAAGCTTATAAAAACGCTTTGTCATGACCGAATCAGAATCCTTACTCGAATTTCCCTGCCAATTTCCGATCAAGGCCATGGGCAGAAGCCGCGACGACTTCGACGCGATCGTGGTTGAAATCATTCGCCGCCACGTACCGGACATCCGTGAGGGCGCCGTCACCAGCCGCCCCAGCAAAGGCGGCAATTACACGGCGGTCACCGTCGTCATCGAAGCCACCAGCCGCGAACAATTGGATGCAATCTATCTGGGCCTGACCGCCTGCCCGGACGTCTTGATGGCGCTGTAAGTTCGCCCGTGAACGGCAACACCGAACTGCGCCAGTTGGGCCTGCGCGACTACGTCGAAGTCTGGCGCGCCATGCAACAGTACACGGCCGACCGACTGCCGGACAGTCCGGATCAAATCTGGATCGTCGAACATCCGCCAGTCTACACCCTGGGTCTGAACGGCAAACGCGAACATCTGCTCGCTAACACCGACATCCCCGTCGTCGAATCCGACCGCGGCGGCCAAGTCACTTACCACGGCCCCGGCCAACTGGTAGTGTATCTGTTGGCCGATTTACGCCGCTTGAACCAAGGACCCCGGCAAATGGTCAGCCTGCTGGAAAACGCCGCCATCGCCACGCTGAGCCAATACGGTATATCGGCAGCAGCCAGACCCGATGCGCCGGGGGTGTACGTCGCGGGCAGCAAGATCGCTTCGCTGGGCTTGCGCGTCAAACGCGGCTGCTGTTATCACGGTATCAGTATCAACAACGCGATGGATCTCGGCCCGTTTCGAGACATCAACCCCTGCGGCTACCCCGGACTGCAAGTGACCCAACTCGCGGATTTGGGGGTTAAGATATCGACTCAAGAACTGGCGGTGCCGCTGGTCCACCAATTGCTGAAGGCTATCGAACCATGACATTCAACGCCCCGTCCCGCACTACCCCGCAAACCCACCAACGCAAAGCCGACAAGCTGTCGCGGATACCGGTCAAAGTTGAACAGACCGGCGAACCGCCGTTGCGCAAGCCGGATTGGATTCGGGTCAAACTGCCGAGCGGCGACCAAGTCAACAAGATCAAGCAATCGCTGCGCGAACACCGTTTGCATAGCGTCTGCGAAGAAGCCGCCTGCCCCAATCTGGGCGAATGTTTCAGCCACGGTACCGCAACCTTCATGATCATGGGCGATTTATGCACCCGGCGCTGCCCGTTCTGCGACGTCGCCCACGGCAAACCGCAGCCGCTGGACCCGGAAGAACCGGCCAATCTGGCCGAGACCATCGCCGCGATGGGCTTGAAATACGTCGTCATCACCTCGGTCAACCGCGACGATTTGCGCGACGGCGGTGCCGGCCATTTTGCCGCTTGCATAGCCCAAGTCCGGGCCAAATCGCCGCAAACCACGATCGAAGTATTGGTACCGGATTTCCGCGGCCGGATGGGCACAGCACTCGACATTTTGCAAAACCAACCTTGCGACGTATTCAACCACAACCTGGAAACGGTGCCGCGCCTGTACCTGCAAGCCCGTCCCGGCGCCGATTATTCAACCTCGCTGCAATTACTGGAACAGCACAAACAACGCTTGCCGCAGGTGCCGACCAAATCCGGCCTGATGCTGGGTATAGGCGAAACCGAAGCCGAAGTGGTGCAAGTCATGCGGGATTTGCTGGCCCACGGTTGCAGCATGCTGACACTGGGCCAGTATCTGCAGCCTAGCAAAGACCACCTGCCGGTACGGGAATACATCCATCCGGACCAATTCGCCCGTTACGCCGAGATCGCCCGCGAATTGGGCTTCCGCCAGGTTGCCAGCGCGCCTTTGGTCAGATCGTCTTACCATGCCGATATGCAGGCTGCCGGCTTGACGGAATAGGCGCATTACGGCCTCGCGCGCCGGCAAGCGCCGACACCGGCGCGTAGCCCAAAATCCGCCCTTATCCAATGCCTGGCCGGCGACGGAACCCAAAATTCCTGAGCTGCTCGGCAAAATAAACATGTCAAGTGCAAGCGCAACGTTTTCCTGCCCAGAACCGGTTTTTTTTATAGTACACTCCCGCCATTGTTCGTTTACCCACCACGCTCACTTCGAATCGGAGGAACTCAATGCTGACTCATGATGAAAAACGCGATTACATCCGCATGGACGTCGACTGCGACATTACTTACCGGTTGGCCGACTCCGACCAAGTCAGTACCGGCAGATGCACCACGCTGAGCGGCGCCGGCGTCTCGTTTATCGCCGCCCGCCCGTTCGATATCGGCTTGGCTCTGGAAGTGAGCATTCTGCCGAAAACACCGATCACACCGCCGATGACCGCGTTCATCGAAGTCGTGCGCAGCGTCAAACAAAACGACGGCAATTACGAAATCGCCGCGTCGATCAAAAGCATCAAAGGCAATTAAGGACCCGATCCGCCGCTCCACAAGGAAGTCGCACGCTATGTATATCATCACCAAAGAAGTTTATTTTTGTTACGGTCACCGCCTGATGAACCATCCGGGCAAGTGCCGCAACCTGCACGGCCACAGCGTCAAGGCCAGCATTTCGATTCGGCAGGAACAACTCAACCAGCAAGGCATGGTCTGCGATTTTTCCGACGTCAAAGCCTGCGTCGAAAGCTTTATCGACGACATCTTGGACCATAATTTTCTGTTGCACAAAGACGACCCGATCATTCCGGCACTGATCGCCAATAACGAACAATATCTGGCCATAGACGAACATCCCACGGCCGAAGTGCTCAGCAAAATGATTTACCAGTACGTCAAGCAGCAGGGCTTCAACGTCGACCAAGTGGTGCTGTGGGAAACCGCCAGCGCCAACGCCTGCTATCGGGAAGATTGACGATGAGCCTGGTGCAGCCGGTCAACACCTCGTTTTGCCTGGAACAGCTGTGCGAATCCAACTACCAGAAATTGTTCAAGTTAATTCCTAATTTACGTTCCTTCGATAAATCCGCAATTGGGTTGACCCAGAACAGACCGGCTCTTTATCTGGACGTGCTGGAACGCAATCCGTACACCTTGACCATCGAACTAACCCACTGCTTCAATCAGCAACGCTCGGAACTGGTGGTACCGGCGGTCAAAATCCGAATCTATCTCGATGCCCAACTGGCAGAAGTCATCCGCGACAACGACCGACCGACGGTGGATAAGGTCTACCAGGATCCCGGCGACCTGATTGAAATTCGCGATTACAAGTGGCGATTGAACTATTTTCTACAGAAATGGCTGGACCATTGCCTGAAAACCGACTACTGCTTCCAACTGGCAGAGGTCGCTCAAGTCTAGGCCGTCTGCCGCTGTAGCGCGGCCCGGACGCAGCGCAGTATGCCGTAACTGTAAGCCCCACCCAGCTGTTCGTATACCGGTTTCAATGCATTGCGTTGCTCGTCCGGCCGCACCAGTAACGCGGCTTCGATTTCGCCGAGCTCTGCCGGCGACAGGGTCAGGACATCGCCCAACTCCACCAAACCCGACTCCAACGCTTTCGCCATGTGGTTGTAAACGGTATCCTCGCTCAAGCCCCGCTGCCGCGCCACATGCTCCACGCTATAACCCAAGCGAAACAAATCCAGACTCTCGACGACGGTATCGGAGCTGGAACTCGGCTCTGCCGCGTTATCGAACTCGGCCAAGACGGCCAAAAACTCGTCGCCGTACAATTCCAGCTTGCGCTGGCCGATGCCGGAAATCAGCCCCAACTGCTGGTGGTTGTGCGGCCGGGCCTCCACCATCGCCATTAACGTCGCATCGTGAAAAATCACATAGGGCGGCACGTCCTGCTCGTCGGCCAACTGTTTGCGCTTGGCTCTTAGCGCGTCCCACAAGGCCGTATCCGCCGCGCCGCCCGGCTGGCGTTTTTCGTATTTCTCCCGCCGGGTTTTGGCGGTTTGCACGTCCTTGCGCAGCATCAAGGTTTGCTCGCCGCGCAGTACCGGCCGGCAGGCGTCGGCCAGACGCAAACTGCCGTGGCCGTCGAAGTCGATCTCCACCAACGATTTGGCCACCAATTGCCGGAACACCGAGCGCCAGCGCTTTTCGTCGAGCGCTTTGCCGATGCCGAAAGTCGACTGCGAATCATGGCCGAATTGCTTGATGCGTTCGTCGTCCTTGCCGAGCAACACGTCGATCAGGTAGGTCACGCCGAAACGCTGGCCGGTACGGTAGATACAGGACAAGGCCTGCTGCGCCGCCAGACTGCCGTCCCAGGTCGCGACCGGCTCCAGGCAGGTATCGCAATTGCCGCAGGCCTGCTCCAGGACGTCACCGAAATAGCCGAGCAAAGCCTGGCGCCGGCAACTGACCGTTTCGCATAAGGCCAGCATCGCATCCAGCTTGTGCAGTTCCACCCGTTTATGGGCCGGATCGGCGTTGGAGGCACCCAGCATTTGGCGCAAGGTCAACACGTCCTGCAAACCGTAAGCCATCCAGGCGTTAGCCGGCAAACCGTCGCGGCCGGCACGACCGGTTTCCTGGTAGTAAGCCTCAATGCTCTTCGGCAAATCCAGATGGGCGACGAAGCGCACGTTAGGCTTGTCGATCCCCATACCGAAGGCGATGGTGGCGACAATGATCAGGCCGTCCTCCATCAAAAATTGGTGCTGGTTCTTCTGCCGCAGTTGGTGATCCAAACCGGCGTGGTAAGGCAACGCCCGCAGGCCTTTTTGGTTGAGCCACTCCGCGGTTTCCTCGACTTTTTTACGCGACAGGCAATAGACGATGCCGGTATCGCCGGGATGCTCACTGCGGATAAAACTCAGCAATTGCTGGCGGGCATTGTCCTTCTGCACAATCCGGTAGCGAATGTTGGGCCGGTCGAAGCCGCTGACGAAAATTTGAGCTTGTTCCAGCGCCAAGCGGCTAATGATTTCCTGGCGGGTACGTTCGTCGGCGGTTGCAGTCAGCGCAATCCGCGGCACCGTCGGAAATTGCTGGTGCAATACCGACAATTGCAGGTAATCGGCGCGGAAATCGTGGCCCCATTGCGAGACACAATGCGCCTCGTCGATCGCGAACAAGGCAATCTTGCAACGGTTGAACAAGGCCTGGGTGCGCGGATTGGATAAGCGCTCCGGCGCGATATACAACAAATCCAACTCGCCGCTTTGCAAGCGCTGTTCGATGTCGCGCACCTGCTCCAGAGACAAGGTGGAATTCAAGTACGCCGCTCTGACGCCGAGCTGATGCAAGGCGCTGACTTGGTCTTGCATCAAGGCAATCAACGGCGAGATGACGATGCCGACGCCCTCCATCACCAAGGCCGGAATCTGGTAACACAACGATTTGCCGCCGCCGGTCGGCATCAACACCAATACGTCGCGGCCGGCAATCAGCTGTTCGATGATAGCGTGCTGCTGGCCGCGAAAACTGTCGTAGCCAAATACGCTACGTAGTTTGTCCAGCGCGGGGTTATGGGTCATCGGCAAAATATCGGGGTTTCGAAGCGGCAATCGCCGGATGTGGTATCAAGCGCGTATTACAACACAGATGACCTCTCGAGACAGCGACGCGGAACCCGACAAACGCTTTTGCGCTGGCGAACCTTGAAATGGCCGGCGCACCGCCTCATCTCTCCATTCGATGTCAGCCCGATTTCTATAAACCGGACACCAGCCTTTATAATGGCCCGCTAACTCCAGACGCCACAGGCGCCGACCTTTTCCTCTATGCTAATTACCTATTGCTGCTTTCCCGACCGTCTCAAATACCTGATCGACCGCGATCAACAATACCTGCTAAAACAAGGTCTGAAAGGCATCGAGAAAGAAAGCCTCCGTATCACCGAACACGGCCTGATCGCGCAAACCCCTCACCCGCGTGCCCTAGGCTCGGCTTTGACTCACCCCCACATCACCACCGATTATTCGGAAGCGCTGCTGGAGTTCATCACGCCGCCGTTTGCCGATATCAAGCAAACGCTGCATTTCATGCATCAGATTCATCAGTTCGTTTACCCGCACCTGGGCGACGAAATGCTGCTGGCCACCAGCATGCCGTGCGGCATCGACGGCGATCTGAGCATTCCGATCGCCGAATACGGCAGCTCGAATATCGGCAAGATGAAACACATCTACCGCAAGGGCTTGTGGCATCGTTACGGCCGCACCATGCAGGCGATCGCCGGCATTCATTTCAATTATTCGGTACCGGAAGCGTTGTGGCCGGCACTGCACGGTTACGACGGCGGCAACTTGTCGCTGGAAGACTTTATTTCCAAGTCGTATTTCGGCTTGATTCGCAACTTCCACCGCCAAGGTTGGCTGATTTTGTACCTGTTCGGCGCATCACCGGCCATCTGCAAGACTTTTTTTAAAAGCCGGCCGCAGCTGATGGAACAGTTCAAGGAATTCGACGACCATACTTTATTCCACCCTTACGCCACATCGCTGCGAATGAGCGACATCGGCTACAAAAGTAAAAACCAAGCCAGCCTGAAAATCGACTACAACTCGTTGGAAGGTTACGTGCAAAGCCTGAGTGCGGCGATCAACACACCGTATCCTGAATACCAGGCGATTGGCGTCAAGATCGACGGCGACTACCAGCAACTGAATGCCAATATCCTGCAAATCGAGAACGAGTTTTACAGCACCATGCGGCCGAAACAAATCGCCAAATCCGGCGAGAAGCCGACTTTAGCCCTGAAGCGCCGCGGCGTGCTGTATGTGGAAATGCGCTCTTTGGACCTGAACCTGTTGAATCCGATCGGCATCGACGAGAGCACCGCCCGTTTCGTCGAGGCGTTCTTGCTTTACTGCTTGTTGCACGATAGCCCGCCACAGGGGCCGGACGAGTTTCAAATCAACAACAGCAACCAGTTGCTGGTCGCCAACCAGGGCCGCCGGCCCGGATTGGAGCTAAACCGCAACGGCACTCCGGTTACCCTGCAAAATTGGGCGCACGACATCCTCTGCGCGATGCAACCGATCTGTGCGGTACTCGACCGCGGCAGCCTGGATCGACCTTACCAACTCGCCTTGCAGCAGCAGCTCGCCGTCGTCGACAACCCGGCGTTGACGCCGTCGGCACGGATTCTGGCCTGCATGCGCGAAAACGGCCAGGAATTCGGCTGCTTTGCCAGCAACACCTCGGCCTTGCACAAACATTATTTCAACGCCGAACCGCTGGATGCCGACAGCCAGCGCCAATTCGAAGAGCTGGCCGCCAGCTCGCTGCAGAAACAAGCCGAAATCGAAGCCGGCGACGAGCTCGATTTCGACGAATTTTTATCTCGTTACTTTGCCCAGAGTTAATTTATGACCGCATTCGATCTGAACACTGCCCAAACCGAACTGCAAGGCAAAAATCCGCGCACCATTCTGAAAGCGGCGCTGGCCAATTTCGACAACATCGCCATTTCTTTCAGCGGCGCCGAGGATGTGGTGTTGATCGATATGGCATTGAACATCCGGAAAGACATTCAGGTGTTTTCTCTAGATACCGGCCGCCTGCATCCGGAAACCTACCGCTTCATCGAAAAAGTACGCAAGCATTACGGCATCGCCATCGATATTTTGAGCCCCGACCGCGAACAGTTGGATAGCTTCGTCAAGGAAAAAGGCCTGTTCAGTTTTTACGAAGACGGCCACCAACAATGTTGCGGCATCCGCAAGGTCGAACCTTTAAAACGGAAATTGGCGACCTTGGACGCCTGGATCACGGGCCAACGCAAAGACCAGAGCCTGGACACTCGTGGCGATATTCCGGAAGTGCAGCTCGACGCCGGCTTCTCCGGTCCGGGCAAACAGCTGGTCAAGTTCAATCCGTTGCTGAATTGGTCGTCCGCTCAGGTGTGGGATTACATCGAGGCATATCAGGTGCCTTACAACGACCTGCACCAACACGGTTATATCAGTATCGGCTGCGAGCCTTGCACCCGGCCGGTGTTACCGAACCAACACGAACGCGCCGGACGCTGGTGGTGGGAGGACAGCGCGAAAAAAGAGTGCGGCCTGCATGGCGGAAACATCGGCAAATAAACCGGCGAAGCGGCGGCCGGATCGATTTATGAGTTTGCAAACACTGGTTCCCGGCCAAATCTGGTATGCGCAACAGCCGCTTAAGCTCGGTCCGTTCCACTTGACCACCCGGTCGACTTTTGTCAGGCTCGCCAATGGCGAAGTCTGGGTGCATTCCCCGATATTGCCTGCGCCGGAATTGATCGGCGCGATCGCCGAAATCGGCCCGGTTAAACACGTGATCGCACCGAACAAAAGCCATCACCTATTCTTCTTACCTTTTCTGCAGGCCTGCCGCGACGCTCAAGGTTATATTGCACCGGGGCTAGCAGAAAAACGGCCGGATTTAGCCGGTTTTCCGATCATTCCTTCAGCGGAAGGAGCGACATGGGCCGCAGAATTGGACAGCCTGTTTATCGAAGGGCTGCCGGTTATCAATGAAACCGTGTGGTTACATAAACAAAGCGGCACGCTGATTTTGACGGACCTGCTGTTCTGTTTCGGTAAAGACCATGCTTTATTGGCGCGACTCGCCGCCCGCTTACTCGGCGTCTACGGCCGGCTGGGAATGTCGCGCAGCATGAAGTTATTGATAAAGGATCGAACCGGCTTATATCGTTGTGCGCAGCGGATTCTCGATTGGGATGATGGCATGGACTCCTCCCCACCCCACGCGGTGTCATACTGCGCCAGAGAATTTAAACGGAGCGACGAGGAGTCCGAAATGAATAGTAACGTGGTGGGTCTGGATACGGCAAAAAGCATTTTTCATCTGTACAGCCAGGCGGCGAACGACAGGCCGGTGAAAAAGAAACTGAGACGGGCAGAGATGCTGAGCTATTTCGCCAACTTGCCGGTTAGTCTGATTGGCCTGGAAGCTTGTGGCGGCGCTC
>NZ_PPPU01000038.1 GCF_006483455.1 Methylomonas koyamae | reverse complement strand
GACAAGCTCAGCCCGAACGACATTTAACGGCCGGGTTCACAATCATTCGCACCGCGTTATGCGGACAGCAATATCTCCGGGGCATCGCCAAAGCGGCGCGACGTTGTTTACCGCCCTAATCTTTTTGATCATCCTTGCTGTATTTGGGGTGAATGTCGCCCAGATGAGCACTCTGGAAGAACGGATGGCCGGAAACAGCCGTAATCAGGACTTGGCGCTACAAGCCGCTGAAGCTGCACTTGAATATGTTGAAAAAAATTTAACAACCGGCATCAAAATACGCACGTTAATTCCGGTTCCCGCCGATACCACCAGCGGCACGGTAACGGGTCCCGGCCTACGAGCAATCAACGTCTGCTTACCCAACAACGCCAGCTATTGGAACGGAACCGGAGCAGCCGATTGCAACGGTACTACTCGCCAATTTGACTGGTCCGACACTACCGCGCTAACTGCAGCGCTTGCGCTCAACCAAATTGCGGCACAGCCGATGTATGTCGTGGAACGTATGCCGAATGAAGGTTCAACGGAAAAATACCGTGTCACCACGCGGGCTATCGGCGGCGATAGTAATGCAATCGTTATTCTGCAAGCCTTGTTTAGCGTCACCCCTTAGGGATGGGTAACAAATTTTTAGGACAACAATCATGAATAGAATGTCTGCAAGATTATTGTTACAGGCCGTTGCGTTTTTCGCGATTTCCCGCGGAGTTTATGCCGCACAACTTAATTTGGCCGATACCCCGTTGTTCCTAACGTCGTCGACAACGCCAATTTTGATGCTCAACATTTCTAAAGACCACCAGTTGGCATTCAAGGCATTCGACGATTACTCCGACCTTGACAACGACGGCGTTCCGGAAACTTCATACAAGCATAGCTTCGATTACTACGGGTATTTTGACAGTTACAAGTGTTATACCTATAACACGACAAACAAAAGATTTGAGCCTAGCGCCACGACCAGCAATAAATATTGCAGTGGGGCGTGGAGTGGTAACTTTCTGAATTGGGCGAGTATGACCCGGATAGATACCATACGGAAAATATTGTACGGCGGGAACCGTTCAACCGATACCGGCGACACTACTAGCACGACCACGACAACCACGCCTCCCGTAACCTCTGCCCCGGTTGCAACTGGTCCTGCCTCGCCCGCGACAGCTTACACGTTGACAAACACGTCCCTGACCAACACCACCCAAGGTGAGACATACAACGGAACAAATACGCAATGTTCCCAACTGCCGATAACCAGCGGCGAGACTTTACCAAGCGGCGATTCAAACCCCAGCACGACTCAGAACGGCCCAACGACGGATAGTGTTGCGACGAATACCACGCCCACCAATAGTACTCCGGTTACCACGTACACTGAGTCGGCATTGGGTACCGTGACCACGACAACCTATACGACCAGCTACGACAGCTCCTTCAATAGAACGACTTCTACCTTCTACACCACAACCTATACCGCCTCGTATACTGTTACCGTAAAGAAAGACAAGTTATCTGGCGGCATGTGCAGCACCAAGGTGACGCCCTATACCAACACCTACACCAAGACATTCAGCTCTACCAGCACGACCCCTTACCAAACCACCACCACCACTACGACCACAACAATTACAGGCCCGGTTGTCGGCACTACCGTTCTGCAACGCAGTTACCTGCCGAACGATGCCCACAGTTTCGCCAAATTCTACAGCGGGTCCGATCTAACCCAGTTAACCCCGTTCTCCTCAACCGACGTTACTAACGGCATCACGCTATGTAACACAACGGTTTCGAGTACAACCTTGTCGCAAAACGTTACAGACGACCCGTTAATTCGGGTAGCAAAAGGCAATTATTCTTTATGGGCATCTAACGAGCGCTGGCAATGTCGCTGGTCGGAAGAAAAAGCCGCTTCTAACGGTAATGTATCCGCCAGCTCCGGAATCAGCGCCCAAAGCAGCAATCCGAGCAAAGCAAGCCAAGGCTTGGGGTCGCAAGATTATGTGGCTAAGGTGAAAGTATGTGACGCAAACTACATCGGCACCGAAAACTGCAAAATTTATCCTGACGGTACCCGCAAACCAATCGGTTTATTACAAACCTACGGTGACGACGATAAAGTGCGTTTTGGCCTGCTAACCGGTTCGTACGGCAAAAACAAATCCGGCGGGGTCCTTCGCAAAAACGCATCGTCACTATCTGACGAAATCAACGTATCAACGAACGGCACCTTTAAGTCAGCCCCCTCTACCGGCGCAATCATTAACACGTTAGACAAGATGCGAATTTACGGGTACCGCCACGATGATGGTACCTATCACAGTCTAACCGGCAGTGCGGGTTGTATCTGGGGATTGAATAGCTTCTCTAACGGTTCCTGCAATAACTGGGGCAACCCACAATCCGAGATATTATTAGAGTCGCTACGTTATCTGGCAGGTAAATCCGCGTTATCGACCTTTAACGTTGACGACTCCAGCTACATCTCCGGCCTTACCACCGCAACTGCCAGCGACCCGGTGATACCAGAGCAGTGGTGCGCCACCCAAAACATCATCCAGTTCAACTCCAGCACCAGTTCTTATGACGGCGACGAACTCAGCGCTGTTACCGATTTGGGCGCCTCAGGCATGGACACGTTGACCAACGCCGTGGGGACCGGGGAAAGCATCCCAGGCAATAGTTACTTCGTCGGCGAAAACGGCGCCGATAACAACCAATTGTGTACCGCCAAAACGGTGAGCAGTCTCAGTGGCGTGCGCGGTACGTGCCCAGACGCGCCAAGGCTTGCAGGTTCATATCATATTGCCGGATTAGCGCATTATTCCCATACTAACGATATTCGGTCCGCTTTAAAGGGTAAACAAGTCGTCACCACTTACGGAGTGGCCCTATCGCCGCAGGTTCCGAAAATCGTAGTGCCAGTGCCGGGTAGCTCAACAAAAACCGTGACTATTTTACCGGCCTGCCAAAACACCGATATCGGCGGAAACTGTGCAATCGTCGATTTCAAGATCGTCAGCCAGTCCAGCACCGCGACGACGAACACAGGCAAACTCTATATAAACTGGGAAGACAGCGAACAGGGCGGGGATTTCGATCAGGATCAATGGGGCGTTCTCAGTTACTCGGTCACCTCGACTCAAGTCACTATCACTACCGACGTTATAGCCCAGTCGACTCCCTATCAAATGGGTTTTGGTTACATCATCAGTGGGACAACCCAAGATGGATTCCACGCCCATTCCGGCATCAACACTTACGATTACACCGATCCTCTAGGCGTCACCGCATGCACAAGCTGTAATACCAGTGATGCGGCAACCTCGGTAACCTATACGATCGGTTCGAGCTCAGCGAACAGCTTGCAACAACCGCTGTATTATGCCGCCAAGTGGGGAGGTTTTATCGATGCCAATAACGACAATATACCGAGCACTACTGCCGAATGGGATAGTAATCTGGACGGAAAACCGGACCGCTATTTCTTCGCGATAGATCCCAAAAATTTGGAAACATCCTTGAAAAGTGCATTGGACGATGTTTTGAAGCGTACTGCAGCTGCCTCCGCTGCCGCGGCAAACTCAACCAGCATTCAAAGCGGTACCATGCTATACCAAGCGCAATTCAACTCGACAGATTGGAGCGGACATTTATTTAACTTCCCAGTCAATGCCTCCGGATTTGTGGTGGATGTCAATAACGACGATAAACTTGATATCAACGACGCCAATTGGGATGCGGGGGCGCTAATCCCGTCAGCGGCGGCCCGTAACATCTATACCTTTAACCAATCTGCGGGTACCACTTTTCTGTGGGACAACCTGAGCTCCGGTCAGCAGACGGCTCTTCAGACCAACTCGTCGGGTGTACTCGGTACCGTTACTACCGGTCAAAATCGTTTGAATTGGATCAGGGGGGATTCCAGCAACGAAGTTCGTAACGGCGGCAAGTTTCGCGACCGTACCGGCTCCGTGTTGGCAGACGTTATCAACTCCGACCCTCTTTACACCAAAAGCGAAAGTTATGGCTACGAAAAATTACCGACCACGGTTTCCGGTCAATCGAGCTACGCCCAATTCGTAACCAACAAAACCAGTGTGTCATCCCCGCGTATTCCGATGATTTACGTCGGCGGGAACGACGGCATGTTGCACGGATTTCGGGCCGATACCGGAAACGTCAACTCCGGCAAAGAGGTCATCGCCTATGTGCCTGCTGGTGTCTATGACAAGCTCAGCAAACTCACCGACACGGATTACGCTCACACCTACTACGTAGACGGCTCTCCACATATCAGCGACGCTTACTTAAACGGCTCGTGGAAAACAGTACTCGTAGGGGGCCTAAATAAAGGCGGGAAGTCAATTTACGCGTTGAATATTTCAAATCCTGCCGCATTTAGCCCCGCGGCAGACGTATTGTGGGAGTATCAAGGAACCAGCGCCGATACCGGAAATGTCGGTACAACCGATAGTAACGGACTGGGCTTGACCTACAGTCAACCTCAAATCGGTTTACTGAGTAGCGGCGATTGGGTTGCTATTTTCGGGAATGGTTACAACAGTACATCGGAAAAAGCCTTTCTCTATATCGTCAATTTAACGACCGGTAGTTTAATCAAGAAAATACCAACCAACGCCAGTACCAGCAACGGCCTGTCCACACCAAAACTATACGACAGCAATGGCGATAAAATCATTGATTACGTCTACGCCGGGGATCTGCAGGGTAATCTCTGGAAGTTTGATTTAACGAGTACTTCTGCAACCGGCTGGGGCTTAGCAAACGCCGGCGCGCCGTTGTTTACCGCTGAACGAACGACTGGCGTACCCCAACCTATTACCGCGCAGCCGATTTTGGGGGCTCATTCCGATGGAGGTGTCTTAGTTTTTTTCGGCACAGGCAGATACTTAACCACTACAGATGTAACAAATAATGATGTTCAGACTTTTTACGGTATTTGGGATAAACCTAATACAACGGGCACCGTATCTCGTAGCAATTTAGTCGCGCAAACGATTACCGAAGAAGTGGCCAAAGGCACAACAAAAACGATAAGCGACTGTACTGACGATCCGTTAACCCCAACAAACGAGTGCCTAGTAACCTACCAATACAACTTAAGAGGAACTTCGGCAAACTCTGTGGACTATACTAGCAAACGCGGTTGGTATATGGATTTACTGCCTTCCTCTGCTACGCCTGAAGGAGAGAGAGTTATATCCGGCGCTCTGTTAATGTTAGACCGAATCATATTTTTGACGGCAATTCCATCTTCAGACCCCTGCAGTCCAGGTGGAGTCAGCTGGCTAATGGAACTCAATTTCATGACCGGCGGCGCAACAACTACCTCCTCATTCGATTTAAACGATGACGATAAATTTGATAGCAAAGATTCATTACCCAGCGGAGGATTCGCATCCGGCGCTCAATTCTCAGTCGGTATGGTTAAATCTTTAGTTTGGTTAGATAAAGAAGGCACCGGAATAGCCGTAAAAGAAGGCTCGGGCACCAGCAGTAAAATCGAATCGATTAAAAATAAGGGACAAACGGTTTCCGCAGGAACTGCTAACCGTTTATATTGGTTGCAAATTCAATAAAATAGCGTTATGAAAAATACCTTACAAGATGGTGTTACTCTAATCGAATTGATGGTGACGGTGGGAATCGTCGGAATTCTTGCCGCTATCGCAATTCCATCGTACTCGGAGTACGTTCACAGAGGAAACCGAACCGAAGCCAAAGCTATTCTTTTAGAAACCGCCCAGTTTCTGGAAAGAAACTTCACTGAAAATAATAAATACGATAAAAACTCTTCGGGAACTAACGTCGTTTTGCCGTTTAGCACGTCCCCCAAAACTGGTACCGCTTTATACAATATCAGTGCCTCGTTAAGTACGACAACTTATACGATCACGGCTACTCCGGTTGCCGGGGGAAGCATGAGCGACGACAAATGCGGGTCTCTGTCCATCGACCAACTTGGGCAAAAGACAGTCGCTTCGGCAACATTAGACGCGAATAGTTGCTGGAAAAAATAGCAAGGCCGGCACCAATTTAATGTTTTTTGCGCAATTAAGTCAGTAAATCAACATCGCATCGCCGTAACTGAAAAAACGGTAACGTTGGTCTATGGCATGGCGGTAGGCGGCCATTACCGCGTCGTAACCGGCAAATGCGGAAACCAACATGAGTAATGTCGACTCCGGCAAATGAAAGTTGGTGAATAACGCGTCGATCGATTTAAAACGGTAACCGGGCGTAATAAACAAATCGGTATCGCCGACTCCCGCCGCCAGCTGACCGCCAGCTGACGCCGACTCCAACGCCCTGACCGCAGTCGTCCCTATCGCGACCACCCGCCCTCCCCGCAACCGCGCAGCTTCGACTGCAGCGACAACGCTTTGCGACACGCTGTAAAACTCTTTATGCATGGTGTGCTGGCTCAGGTCTTCCACTCGCACCGGCCTGAAGGTGCCGCTACCGACATGTAAGGTCACAAACGCCCGTTTCACCCCTTTGCGGTCCAGCCTATCCAACATCGCTTGGTCGAAATGTAGACCGGCGGTCGGCGCCGCGACGGCGCCGGCCTGCTCCGCGAATACGGTCTGATAGCGTTCCAGATCGCTATTTTCATCATCGCGATTGATATACGGCGGCAGCGGAATATGTCCAACTTCGTCCAACAACGCCAGGACACCATCAGCCCCAGAAAAACGTAGACGGAATAAATCCGCCTCCCGCTCGACGACTTCCAGACAAGAGCCGTTTTCCAACTGAATCCTGGCGCCCGGCTTCGGCGACTTGCTGGCTCTGATATGAGCCAAAGCCTGCTGCTGGCTTTCGATGCGTTCGATCAAAATCTCGACCTTACCGCCGCTGGCTTTACGACCGAAAATACGGGCTGGAATAACTTTAGTATCATTGAATACTAATAAATCATCAGGCGACAACAAGTCGACCAAATCGGTAAACTGGCGGTCAAACACTACACTGCTTGACTTATCCAGGTGTAACAGGCGGCTGGCGCTACGCTGCGGTAAGGGGTATTGGGCAATTAACTCTTCCGGCAAGCGGTAATTGAAGTCGCTCTTTTTCATCATAAGATTGGGTAACGATAAGACGTCCGGTGGCTACCGAACCGAGAATAGATGGGCAAACAAAAAACCGGCTTAATTCGATATGTCGTCGGGGGTAGCGGACGATTCGTCCGTTTGCTGTATGGCAGGTAATGAGCGTATGGCAATAACCAGCTCTGCCAAACTATCGTCTGCCGGTAACCGGTCGGTCATCAAATACGGCATCAGTTCGACGTCTTCCATATCCAATACGCGTAGAAAGGCATGTTGCCGTTCTGGGGGGGCGGACAAATACGCGTGTTCTAAATAGCGGAGCAATAATAAATCCAGTTCCAAGGTGCCGCGCCGGCAACGCCAGCGCAGTTTATTCAATTCGCTCACAAGTGGTCGCGTTCTACCAACCGCTTCTTGATTTCGGCAATGGCCTTGGCCGGATTCAGACCTTTCGGACAAGTGTCGGTACAATTCATGATGGTATGGCAGCGGTAGAGCTTGAACGATTCGTCCAATTCGTCTAAGCGTTCCTTATCGTTGTCGTCGCGGCTATCCGCCAACCAGCGGTAGGCTTGCAACAAAATCGCCGGCCCTAGGTACTTATCGCTGTTCCACCAATAACTCGGGCAACTGGTCGAACAGCAGGCGCACAGCACACATTCGTAGAGACCGTCCAATTTAGCCCGATCTTCCCGACTTTGCAGCCGTTCGCTATCGGCCGGCGCTTCACCTGAAGCCGTCAGCCAAGGTTTGATCGATGCATACTGTTCGAAAAAATGGCTCATGTCGGCCACCAAATCCTTGATTACCGACATATGCGGCAGCGGGAATATCTTGATGGTGCCTTGGTAATCGCTGATGGCTTTGGTGCAGGCCAAGGTGTTTTTGCCGTTGATGTTCATTGCGCACGAACCGCAGACCCCTTCTCGACAGGAGCGGCGAAAGGTCAAGCTGCTATCGATTTCGTTCTTGATCTTCAAAATCGCATCCAGCACCATCGGGCCGCAGTGATCCATATCGATCTCGTAACTATCGATCCGCGGATTTTCTCCCGAGTCGGGGTCCCAACGGTAGACTTGAAACAAGCGGACGTTAGTTGCCCCGTCAGCTTTGTACAACTTGCCTTTTTTGACGACGGAGTTTCTGGGTAAAGTAAATTCAACCATTAGTAGACCCTCTCTTTCGGCGCCACGACTTCCACTTCGTCAGTCAGCGTATATAAATGGACAGGACGATAATCGATAGTTACTTGATTATCCTGGCGCCAAGTCAATGTGTGTTTCAGCCAGTTTTTGTCGTCACGCTGCGGAAAATCCTCGCGGGCGTGGCCGCCGCGGCTTTCTTGCCGGTTGGCGGCGGCGGCAATCGTGACTTGGGCTTGGCCCAACAGATTATCCAGCTCCAGGGTTTCCACCAAATCGGTATTCCAGATCAACGATTTATCGCCGACTTTGACATCACCGAACGATGCGGCAATCTCTCCGATGCGTTCCACGCCTTCCCGTAACGTCTCGGCGGTACGGAATACCGCCGCCTTGGCCTGCATCGTGGTTTGCATGTCCAAGCGAATCTCCGCGGTCTTTCTGCTGCCATTGGCATGGCGGATAGCGTCGAACCGCGACAAGGCTTTGTCGCAGGCGTCTTTTATCAACGGTTTATGCGGCATGCCCGGCTTGATCAATTCGGTGGCACGAATCGCGGCGGCGCGGCCGAATACGACCAAGTCCAGCAAAGAATTGGACCCCAACCGGTTGGCGCCGTGAACCGAGACGCAAGCCGTTTCCCCGATCGCCATCAGACCCGGCACCACGCTGTCGGGATCGCCGTCCTTCAAGGTCACGACTTCGGCTTTATAGTTGGTCGGAATACCGCCCATGTTGTAATGCACGGTTGGAATCACCGGAATCGGCTGTTTGGTGACATCGACGCCGGCAAAGATGCGCGCCGTTTCGGCGATACCGGGCAGGCGTTCGTGAATGATGGCCGGATCGAGGTGTTCCAGGTGCAGCAATGCGTGGTCTTGTTTCGGACCGACGCCGCGGCCGGCGTTAACTTCCATCGTGATCGCCCGACTGACCACATCGCGCGACGCCAAGTCTTTCGCGTTGGGCGCGTAATTGGGCATGAACCGTTCGCCTTCCGAATTGGTCAGGTAACCGCCCTCGCCTCTCGCGCCTTCGGTGATCAGACAACCTGAGCCGTAAATACCGGTCGGATGGAACTGGACGAACTCCATGTCCTGTAGCGGCAAACCGGCCCGCAGGACCATGCCGTTACCGTCGCCGGTCACCGTGTGCGCCGAGGTACAGGAGAAAAACGCCCGGCCGTAACCGCCGGTCGCCAGCACGGTTTGATGGCCGCGAAACAGATGAATCGAACCGTCATCCAGACACCACGCCAGCACGCCGCGGCATTCGCCGTCTTCCATGATCAGATCCAGCGCGATGTATTCGACGAAAAACTCGGCGTTGTGCTTTAAAGCTTGTTGATACAGCGTGTGCAGAATGGCATGGCCGGTAACGTCGGCCGCCGCGCAAGTGCGTTGCGCCTGCGCCTTACCGTAATGGGTGGACATGCCACCGAACGCGCGCTGGTAAATTTTGCCTTCCGCGGTCCGCGAAAACGGTACGCCATAGTGCTCCAGTTCGATGATGGCCGGAATTGCCTCTCGGCACATGTATTCGATGGCGTCCTGGTCGCCCAGCCAATCCGAACCTTTGACGGTGTCGTACATATGGAACCGCCAGTCGTCTTCGCCCATGTTGCCCAATGCCGCACTGATACCGCCCTGCGCCGCCACCGTATGACTGCGGGTCGGAAACACCTTGCTGATACAAGCGGTTTTCAGCCCTTTCTCCACCATGCCGAAAGTCGCTCGCAAGCCGGCACCGCCGGCGCCAACCACCACCACATCGTGCTGGTGTTCAATGATGTTATATGCTGAGGCCATGATTTACCTTGCCAGAAGAATGATGACGATCGCCACTAACGCTGCGATGCCCAAAACCAAAAAAGTCAGATTGGTAGCCCGAATCGCCAAATGCCTTACCGGAATCGTCGATACGTAGTCCTCGATCACCACCTGTACCCCCAAAGCGGCGTGGTAAACCACCGCAACTGTCCAAGCGATGATAGCCAGCGTATTAAGCGGCGACGACAACCATGTCACGGTATCGGCGTATGGCGCATTCAAGGCCTTGTGCAACAGTATCAACAACCAAACCGATAGAGGCACCAAAGCAACTGCAGTCACCCGCTGGTACCAAAAGTGGCCCGATCCGCTGTGCACCGAGAAAAAATCGGCGGCTTTTTCCACGCAGGCTTTGTAATCCATAACCATCCTCCCTAATCAGGAAACGATAAACGTTAATAGCGTCAACGACGCCGAACACGCCAGTTCGTAAATTGCAAATTTATCCAGCGTCGCCCGCTCGAAGGTCTTACCGACATCCCAGATCAAATGCCGGATACCATGGACCAGATGAAAAAATAGCGCGTAAATAAAGCCCCAATACACCAGTTTGAATAACCAATACGCCATAAACGCCTGCATCGCCAGATAGGCGCTTTCGCCGGCGGCAATGGCAAACAGCACGTACACGAACAACACCAGGCCCATCGACAAAAACACGCCGGTCATCCGGTGGGTGATGGATACCAACCCGGTCAACGGTAAGCGGTACACCTGCAAATGGGGGGAAAGCGGTCGATTGGCAGACATAAATGACCCTATGTTGAGTTTGAAGTAATTGCGGCGTCAAAAATCGACGCATCGTCCCTTGCGCTCCCAATCGCCGAAGCGAGTGGGTTCCGGTCCTTTCGGACCGTTGAACTCTTCCGGCTTGGCCGGGGTTGGTTCGGCTGAAGCCGGCTTTAATGCCGCCGTCTCCTCAGCAGTCACTTTCTCGTCGCTAACGTTCGATGGTGTCATATCGATTTGACAAAAGGCTGGCGATCGACAATTGCCACAAAATCCCGGCGCGGCGGCCCCACGTAAAGCTGCCGTGGCCGGCTAATCGGTGTGGCGGTTTCTTCCATCATTTCCAGCCAATGCGCGACCCATCCCGCGGTCCTGGCGATAGCGAACATCACGGTAAACATATCCACTGGAATATGCAGTGCCTTGTAGATGATGCCGGAATAAAAATCGACGTTGGGATAGAGTTTTTTCTCGATGAAGTAATCGTCTTTCAGGGCAAATTCTTCCAAAGCCAACGCCAATTCGAATAGTGGGTCGTTGGTATGGGTGCGCTCTAAGACCTCGTAGCAGGTTTTACGAATGATGGTCGCCCGCGGATCGAAGTTTTTGTATACCCGATGCCCAAAACCCATCAAGCGGAACGGGTCGTTATGATCCTTGGCCTTGGCGATGTATTTCGGCACGTTCTCTACGCTGCCGATTTGTGCCAGCATGTTCAACACGGCCTCGTTGGCGCCGCCGTGGGCAGGTCCCCACAAAGCGGCAATCCCGGCCGCGACGCAGGCATAAGGATTGGCGCCGGTGCTGCCGGCCATCCTTACCGTCGAGGTACTGGCGTTTTGCTCGTGGTCCGCATGCAGAATAAACAACAGGTTCAATGCCTTGACCAGATTGGGATCGATATAGTGGTTCTGGTCTATGTAGTTCTGCGAAGAGCGCGAAAACATCATGTTCAGAAAGTTTTCGCAATAGCTCAAATCCATGCGCGGATAGACGAAGGGCCGACCGACCGAGTGCCGGTAAGAGGCTGCAGCGATAGTCGGCATCTTGCCCAGCAGCCTTGCCGCGCAGATGCGCCGGCTGTCGGGATCCTTGATATTCAAATCGCTATGGTAGAACGCCGACAAGGAACCGACCACTCCAACCAGCATTGCCATCGGATGGGCGTCGTAATGAAAACCGTCGAAGAATTTGCGCAGCGATTCGTGGATAGTGGCGCGGTCGCTGATTTCCTCGTTGAAGTCGCGCAACTGGGTCTGATCCGGCAACTCGCCATTCATCAACAAGTAAGCCACTTCGGTGAATTCGCAGTTCTCGGCCAACTGCTCTATCGGATAACCGCGGTACAACAAGATACCCTTGTCGCCGTCGATATAGGTAATTTTGCTTTTACAGCTGGCGGTCGCGATAAAGCCCGGATCGTAAGTGAAACAACCCAAATCCTTGTTCAAGGAGCGCATATCCGCAGTATCTGCACCTAAAGACCCCTTCAACAACGGATATTCCACTTCTTTCCCGGTGGCATTATGCCTAACCGTTAAAGTCTCGTTTGACATGGTTTCCTCAGTATTCTGTTAGCAGAAGCTTAGCAGGCAGACCGATTATCACACAGCATGATTGATCGACCAACCCTAAATCCGCAGCTCGGCGCGGAAGGATGGGCCGGTATGGCTGGCTAGCCGCGTCGAAGTCCGGTATTCGCTACCAGCCGGTGAATTGGCGCTTTGAGGTCGTCGGTTAAACGTACTGTCCGGCGCACCAGCCCGACGCCCAAGCCCATTGAAAGTTGTAGCCGCCCAGCCATCCGGTCACGTCCACCACCTCGCCAATGAAATATAAACCCGGTACCTGCAAACACTGCATGGTCTTTGACGAAAGACTGTCGCAATCGACTCCACCTACTGTAACCTCTGCGGTTCGGTAGCCTTCGCTGCCGTTTGGTTTGACGGTCCAGGTGTGGAGGCGTGCAGCCACCGCATCTATTTGCTTGTCGGAGCAATTTGCCGCCGCAGCCAGCAGGTAATTGTCGTCGAGCAAGGCTTGCAACAGTCGTTTGGGCAGATACTCTGCGAGTAAATTTTGCAATTTGGTATTGTTGCCATTACTACGCGCGGCTTTCAAGCGTTCGACCAGATCGAATTCGGGCAGCAAATCGATCGACAAGGTCTCGCCGGGGCGCCAATAAGACGAGATTTGTAAAATCGCCGGGCCGCTCAAACCTCTATGGGTAAACAGCAGGTTTTCTCGAAAAGTCCGCTCGCCGCAACTAGCCCGACAAGCCACGGCAATTCCGGATAGCGGCGCAAGGCGCCGACCATCGTCATCCTGCCAAGTCAACGGCACCAAGCCGGCCCGAGTCGGCCAAACCTTGATGCCAAATTGCTCGGCGACCCGATAGCCGAAAGGCGTGGCACCCATCTTCGGAATCGACAAACCGCCGCTAGCGATCACCAGGCTGTCCGAGCGGCGCTCGCCGAGGCTGGTGTCTAAGACGAAGCCGCCGTTTTCTGTCTGTTGCAACTTGTCGATCCGGCAATTCAACTCGATGACCACGCCATATTGCCGACATTCCGCCAGCAACGCATTCAGAATATCCTTGGCGCTGTCGTCGCAGAACAATTGGCCGTGCAAACGCTCGTGGTAGGGTATTCCATGCCGGTGAACGAAATCGATGAAATCCCATTGCGTGAAGCGGCTTAACGCCGATTTGCAAAAATGCGGATTGTGCGAAATGTAATTTGCCGCCTCCACCGTGTAATTGGTGAAATTGCAGCGACCTCCGCCCGACATCAATATTTTCTTGCCCGCCCGGTTAGCATGATCCAGCACCCGGACTTTACGGCCGCGTTTGCCGGCCTCGATGGCACACATTAATCCGGATGCACCAGCGCCAATAATAATCACGTTCGAATTATCCATTCCGAGCAACTTGTAATAGCCTAAAAAAATCGGTAAAAAGTGAGGGTATTCTAACCGCATTTCTCCGCAGGCCGCGGCGCTGCTCACGGCAACGCTCCGTCGGCTTGCAAGCCCTCAATTCTCACCACTTCGACAAGAGCGACAATGACTGCACAATACAGCTACTCATTCAACACCGGCGATGGTAAAAACAAGGCCTTATTAGGCGGTAAAGGCGCCAATCTGTGCGAAATGACCCAAATGGGTTTTAACGTGCCGCCGGGCTTTGTCATCACTACCCAAACCTGTCTCAGCTACCTGGAACAGAAACGCTTGCCGGACGGTTTGATGGACGAAGTGCGCGCACAAATTTCAGAGATCGAGCGGGTGACCGGCAAACATTTCGGCGGCGCCAACGACCCGCTGCTGGTCTCGGTGCGGTCCGGCTCGGCGATTTCGATGCCGGGCATGATGGACACCATCTTGAACCTGGGCCTGAACAAACAGACCCTGGCCGGCCTGATCGAGGAAACTTCCGACCCGCGTTTCGCTTACGACGCTTACCGGCGCTTCATTCAACTGTTCGGCAAGGTCGCACTCGGGATTGAAGACGAGAAATTCGACACCCATTTCAACAACGTCAAACGCGCCGCCGGCATCAAGGCCGACGTCGCATTGAGCGCGGACCAGTTACAAGAAATCAGCGAATTGTTCTTGATGGTCGTGCATGAAGAAACCGGCCGGCCGTTTCCGGAAGACGTTTACCAGCAATTGGAAATTGCGATCTGCGCCGTATTCAATTCCTGGATGGGCAAACGGGCGGTCGACTACCGCAAAGAATTCCACATCACCCCGGATATCGCCAACGGCACCGCAGTCAATATTGTGACCATGGTGTTCGGCAACATGGGCGACGATTGCGCTACCGGCGTCGGCTTCACCCGCAACCCCGGCACCGGCGAAAACGAGATGTACGGCGAATATTTGGTCAATGCCCAGGGCGAAGATGTCGTGGCCGGCATCCGCACCCCAAAACCGGTGCACGAAATGGCCAAGGAAATGCCGGAGCAATACCGGCAATTGGTGGAATTGCGCAACAAACTGGAAGCGCATTACCACGAAGTCCAGGACTACGAATACACCATCGAACGCGGCGTGTTGTACTGCCTGCAAACCCGCAACGGCAAAATGAATGCGGCGGCGATGGTCAAAACCTCGATCGACATGGTCGCCGAAGGCCTGATCAGCAAGGAGCAAGCCTTATTGCGGATCAATCCGGAGTTATTGGAACAGTTACTGCATCCGCAACTGGCGCCGGATCACACCAACAAACCGATCGCCACCGGCCTGCCGGCTTCACCGGGGGCGGCCTGCGGCCATTGCGTATTCGACGCCGATAGCGCCGTCCGCCTCGCTAAAACCGGTCAGGATTTAATCCTGTTGCGGGAAGAAACCAAACCGGAGGACATCCACGGTTTCTTCGCCGCCCAGGGCGTGTTGACCAGCCGCGGCGGTAAAACTTCGCACGCCGCGGTGGTGGCGCGGGGCATGGGCAAGGCCTGCGTCGCCGGCGCCGAAGACATCAAGGTCGATGTGCGGGCGCGGCTAGCCATTGTCGGCGACATCCACATCAAGGAAGGCGATCTGATCACGATCGACGGCAGTAACGGCAATATATATCTGGGCCGGATTCCGACCATCGCCCCGCGATTCTCCGATGAACTGAAAATCTTGCTCGGCTGGGCCGACGAAGTCGCCCGGCTGCGGGTCCACGCCAACGTCGACACGCCGGAAACCGCGCGTCTGGCGGTCAGTTACGGCGCCAAAGGCATTGGCCTGTGCCGCACAGAACGCATGTTCAACGCCGCCGACCGGTTGCCGCTGGTAGTCGACATGATCCTGGCCCACAACACCGAAGAGCGGGAAGCGGCGCTGGCCAAACTATTCCCGATCCAGCGCGACGACTTCGAACAATTGTTCGAAGCGATGTCGCCGCACCCGGTTACCGTCCGCTTGCTGGACCCACCGATGCACGAGTTCCTGCCCAACGAACACCAACTGACTGACGAACTGGACGCACTGAAACATTACCTCACCATCGTCAAGGGCCAACGGGTGACGCTGGACACCTTGACCAATGCCGGCGACCTGCCGGCGCCTTTCAACCGGCTGAACGAAGACGTGATCTTGGAAGCGATCGCCAAGAAGCAAATGATGCTGGACAAGGTGCTGGAGCTGTACGAAGTCAATCCGATGCTGGGCCACCGCGGCGTTCGCCTGGGCATGAGCTATCCGGAAATCTACAAGATGCAGATCCGCTCGATTCTGGAGGCGGCGGCGCGTTGCATCAAACAACGGATTCCGGTCGAGCCGGAAATCATGGTGCCGCAAGTCATCACGGCGCAAGAACTGAAAAAGGTGAAAGGCTACGTCGACGAAATCCAGAACGAGGTCGAAAGCCAGTACAAGATCAAACTGAATTTCAAATTCGGCACGATGATCGAAACGGTCAGGGCCTGCACCCGTGCCGACCGCTTGGCGGCGACGGCCAGCTTCTTCTCGTTCGGCACCAACGATTTGACCCAGGCCACCTTCTCCTTCTCGCGGGAAGACGCCGAAAACAAATTCCTGCCCTTATACGAAGAATCCGGCTTGTTGGAAGACAACCCGTTTGAAACGCTGGATATCGAGGGCCTCGGCAAACTGATGAAAATGGCGGTGGATTTGGGCCGGCAACAACGCCCGGAGTTGAAAATCGGCATTTGCGGCGAACACGGCGGTCATCCACGTTCGATCCGTTTCGTCCATAACTTGGGCTTGAACTACGTCTCTTGCTCCGCGCCGCGAATTCCGGTGGCCCGGCTGGCGGCTGCCCACGCCAAACTGTTGGAAAATAAGCCAATATAAGTCGATGCCGCCGGCGCCAAAACCAGGCGCCGGCCGCTTCGCTGTTTATTCCCGGTAACGTCCGACCCGGTTCCGACCCGAAGCTTTGGCGTCGTACAAGGCTTGGTCGGCACGATACAGCAAGCTATCGAAGGCTTGATCGTGGCCCGGAATGATGGTCGCCACGCCGAGACTGATCGTCACAAACTCGGAAATCTTCGAATCCGGATGCGGCATCCGCATGTTTTCTACCGCTTTCCGCAGGATTTCCGCCAACACCAGGATTTGGTCGGCGTCGCATGCCGCCACCACACAAAACTCTTCGCCGCCGTAACGGGCGATCAAATCGCCGGGCCGGCGAAAAAACCGCTTCAAGGTTCTTGCCACCTGCCGCAAACACTGGTCGCCTTCCAAATGCCCCAGATTGTCGTTGTAGGATTTGAAAAAATCGATGTCGATCATAATCATCGACAATGGGTATTGATGCCTTAACGCCCGTTTCCACTCGCGCTTGACGAAAGCGTCGTAGTAGCGACGATTCGGCAGTAATGTCAGCGAATCCAAATAGGCCAATTGCAGCCGGCTCTGGGCTTTGTCCAGTCGTTTGCTCAGCCGGGCTTGCGCCAAATACGACAATAACAACACAATCAAACCGATCAGCGCGACGATAGCATGCGTGATCACCAAATGCTCCACCCGCTCGTTGACGAAACTATCCAGGCTGGAGGCCGGTATATTCACGCTGACGCCACCCCTGACGTCGCCCAGCTTGTATCCGTCTTGATCGTGGCATTTCAGGCATTCCGGTTCGACCAGCAACGGCGCCATATAGCGGTAAAACGGTTTACCGTCGATCATGCCGGACCCGCTGACGCTTTTTTGGCCTTGCTTGAACGCAGCCATCGCTCCGGCCTCCCAACTATCCGGTTTGTTCTCCGGCCGCAACGGTTCGGTACTGGTGATATGGAAGTTGATACCGCTTTGACTCTGGCTCATTTCCGCCAACTGCCGGGTCATGAATGCCGGATTGATCAAAGTCAGCTTGACGCCTTCCTTGGTTTCGACATCGCGGTTGGGCACTTTCAAATAAGGATTGGGTTGCGTGCCTGGATCGATCGGAACGTACACGCCGCCGTGCGAGGCATTCCACTTTCTGACCAGCACAATGTGATCGAAAAACATTTCGGCCTGACGGGTGGCGATATTTTGCGCGTACTGTTTGGTGTCCATTACTTGCTGGTATAGGTTCAGGCTAAGCAGCATTAGCCACAGAACCGCATAAACCAGGAACGTAATCCGTCTCATCAATTGCCTCAAAAAATACTTGCCACCACGCCGTGCTCCTCACCGGCCGCGTATCCAACAACCATACTATGGCGCCCGTGGAAGCGCTGTCACATCATATCAGCAGACAACTTCGATATGAATTGAAATGGCCTGTTGATGCTGGCACTATAAACAAGCCGGACGCCCAAATGAATGAACCTTATCACTCTTCCAGCAAATGACAGAATCAGAACGTATCAGCCACGCGGAACACGACCACAACCAATGCATTCGAAAAGCGATAAGTGTAGCGGAACAGCTTTGCTTGTCACGCGGCGTGCAGTTAACCCCGATCCGGCACAAAATTCTGGAGTTGATTTGGAACAGCCACAAGGCGGTTAAAGCTTACGATCTGCTCGACCAAATCCGCCCGGTCAACGATGCCGCCAAACCCTCGACCGTCTACCGGGCGCTGGATTTTTTACTGGAACAAGGCCTGATTCACCGAGTGGAAAGTCTTAATGCTTTCGTCGGCTGCCATTGCTCCGGCACCCAGCACGACCAACTCTTGCTGATCTGCACCGCCTGCCATACCGTAGAGGAGCGCGCCGCCCCAAACGTACTGAGCGCGCTGGCGGTGGAATTGACCACTGCCAACTTCATCCCGCAGCGGAAAACCATCGAGATACACGGATTGTGTAAATCCTGTAAACCTGCTTAGACCACCGCGTCAGAAAAAGCGGACAAACATTGACCTGGGTCAATGCTTTTATCGGCTAAAGCCCTAAACTGCAGCCATGTCGAACGCTTTCCTACCGTCGACATGATCCTCTTGAAAGATAGATGCCTGGCGGGCGAGTTTACTCTCCCGCCTTTTTTTTGCCGCGCGATCCTCCTATAATCGCCGCCCTACCCACTCCAAACCACCCGCATGCTCAGCGACAGCCAAAAACGCCTGCTCCAACAAACCGGAGACGAGTTGCAGGACATCGGCGAACACCGTTTTTGCGAGCTGTGTCGCCATCCGCAGCAAATCGAATCCACCGCCGACAACGAGTTGATCGCCTTTTTGAAAGTCGCCAACGCCCTGTACCGCGGCGGCGAACCGGCGATCAGCGACAGCGACTACGATTTCGTGTTTCTGGCCGAACTGAAACAGCGCCACCCCGAACATCCGTTGCTGCACGAAGTGGAGCCGGAACCGGCCTTCGCCGGTAAAACCGTCGATCTGCCGGTGATGATGCTATCGACCGACAAGGCTTACAGCCGCGACGAAGTCGAACGCTGGGCGGCCCGCATCGAAAAAGCGGCGGAAGAACTGGGCCAGAACTTTGCCGAGCTGCAATTCAAAATCACGCCAAAACTGGACGGTTACGCCGCCTACGACGACGGCCGCATGCTGTATACCCGCGGCGACGGCCGCAAAGGCCAGGACATCAGCCGCGTGTTCGAGCGCGGCCTGCAAGTTGCCAACCAAGGCCAGCGCGGCCTGGGCGCCGGCGAAATCGTGGTCAGCCGCAGTTATTTCGATCGGAACCTGGCCGACTTTTTCGACAACCCGCGGAATTTTCAGGCCAGCGTGATCAAGGAAAAAGAGCTGGACGAACACGCCCAACAAGCCATCAACGACCATGCCGCGGTATTTTATCCGTTTGCGTTACTGCCGGCCTGGACGGGCGCCTGGGCCGAATTGATCGCCGACTTCGAAAGCCACGTCAAAACCATCTGGCATAAAGTCGACTACGACGTCGACGGCGTGATTCTGGAAATCGCCGACGAGGGATTGAAAACTTACTTAGGCGCCACCCGCCACCACCACCGCTGGCAGTTGGCGTACAAGGAAAACCTGGAAACCGCCGAAGTCAGAATTTTGCATGTCGTGCCGCAAACTTCGCGCTCGGGCCGGATTACGCCGGTCGCCGAGCTGGAACCGACCCGACTCAGCGGCGCCCTGCTGTCGCGGGCCACGGCCCACCATTACAAAATGGTGCTGGACAAGGGCATCGGACCCGGCGCGCTGATCCGCCTGGCACGTTCCGGCGAGGTGATTCCGAAAATCGAGGCGGTCATCCGCCCGGCCGAACCCGACATCCCCGAGGCCTGTCCCAGTTGCGGCCACGCTTTGATTTGGGATAACGACTACCTGCTTTGCCCGAACAACCTAGCTTGTCCGGCACAAATCAGCAACAGCATGGAGCATTTCTTCAGGGTATTGAAAAACAACGACGGTTTCGGCGCCGCCAGCATCAAACGCCTGTACGAACATGGTATCCGCCGCGTCGACCAAATCTACGCCCTCAACGCCGAGCAATTCGAAAGCATGGGCTTCGGCCCGAAACAGTCGCAAAATCTGGTCGACCAGTTGTTGCGCAGCCGGCGCGAAGCGGTCGAAGACTGGCGCTTCCTGGCCGCGTTCGGCGTGTTCCGCATGGGCTTGGGCAACTGCGAACGTTTGCTGGCCCACTACCCCCTGCAAGCTATCTTCGAATTGAGCGAAGCCGATATCGTCGCGATCGAAGGCTTTGCCGAAAAAACTGCCGCCGTGATTACCGAAGGCTTCGCCAATATCAAACCCTTGTTCGACAATTTAATGGCGCTGGGATTTAACTTACAGGCCAGTCAAGCGCAACCCGACGAAAACGCACACCCGTTGGCCGGCAAAACCCTGGTATTTACCGGCACTTTGCACAGCGGCAGCCGCGACGAGCTTAGCAAACAAGCCAAAGCCAAGGGCGCAAAAGTCGGTAGTTCGGTATCGGCCAAGACCGACTATCTGGTGGCCGGCGACAATGTCGGCGCCAACAAAACCAACGCCGCCCGCGAAAAAGGCGTCGCGGTAATCAGCGAACAGGAATTTGTGGCCTTGCTAAACGGAGACACAGCATGAGCCGGCCGATCATATTGTGTTTTTCCGGCCACGACCCCAGCGGCGGAGCCGGGATTCAAGCCGATATCGAAGCCATCGTCAGCCACCGCTGTCACGCCGCCAGCATCGTCACGGCATTAACCGAACAAGACAGCCGCAACGTCAAAAAGCTGATTCCGCAGCGCGCGGAGGATATTCTCAGCCAAGCCGAAACGCTGTCAAACGACTTCATAGTTGCCGCCTGCAAAATCGGCCTGATCGGCGACGCCGAAGTAGCCAGAGCGATTGCCCAGGTATTGCGGCAATATCCGACCGTTCCGGTGGTACTGGACCCGGTGCTGGCTGCCGGCGGCGGCACCGAGTTGGCCGGCCGGCAGTTGATAGACGTCATCGTCTCCGAACTACTCCCGCTCACCACCTTACTCACCCCCAACAGCGATGAAGCCCGCCGCCTCTCCGGTCAAACCGATCTGGCCGACTGCGCGCACTGGCTGCAACAGCGCGGAGCCGAGTACGTGCTAATCACCGGTACCCACGAAAACTCCGAGCTGGTACACAACCGTTTATACATGCCCGACGGCCTCAACCAAACCTTCAATTGGGAACGCCTGCCCTACCACTACCACGGCTCCGGCTGCACGCTGGCCAGCACGATTGCCGCGTTGCTGGCCCAAGGCCTGGACATGTTCACCGCCGTCAGCGAAGCCCAGGAATTTACCTGGCAATCCCTGGCTGCGGCCTACCTGCCCGGAAAAGGCCAACATCATCCGGACCGGCTATTTTGGGTGGAGGCATGAAGTTTCCCGGCAAAGGCCTGTACGCCATCACCCAACCGGACGGCAAATCCATTGCTCAAGTCGTCGCAGACGTTGAAGCGGCGTTACGCGGCGGTGCCGCCGTGATCCAATACCGCGACAAAAATCCCCTGGATGCCGGCAAACTGGCCGCCGCGCTGTTGGCCGTTTGCCACGCTTACCGGGTGCCGCTATTGATCAACGACAGCGTCGAATTGGCGCTGGCGGTTGGTGCCGACGGCGTGCATTTGGGCCGCGACGACGGCGATCTGGCGGCCGCCAGGACCGCATTGGGGCCCGACGCGATCATCGGCGTGTCCTGCTACAACGACATCGGCAGAGCGACAGCGGCCGTCGCCGCCGGCGCCGATTACGTGGCCTTCGGCCGCTTTTTCCGTTCCGGCTCCAAGCCATTGGCCGCGCCGGCCGAAATCGGCACGCTAGAAATAGCCAAGCGCAGCTTGCAAGTCCCTATCGTCGCGATCGGCGGCATATTGCCGGAAAACGCTGGACAGCTATTGGCAGCCGGTGCAGACTTACTCGCCGTCATCGGCGGCGTATTCGACGGCGACCCGTTCGCAGCCGCGCGCCGTTTCCAGGCATTGTTCTAATTTTTGCGGAGGCCGCCATGCCAGACCATGTCTACCAAAAAATCGAATTAACCGGCTCGTCCACTGTCAGCATCGAAAACGCGGTGGAAAACGCCGTGGCCAAGGCCGGCGAATCGGTGGCCAATATGCGTTGGTTCGAAGTAATCGAAACCCGCGGCCATATCGCCGACGGCAAAATCGCCCACTGGCAAGTCACGATCAAAGTCGGTTACACGCTGGATTAAAGCGCCGGTTATGGACGCCTTTCTGCAAGCCGCGATCGCCGAAGCTGAAGCCGGTTTGGCGGAAGGCGGCATCCCGATCGGCTCGGTGCTGGTTTATCAGAATCGTATCATCGGCCGCGGCCATAACCGCCGGGTGCAACAGGGCAGCGCCATTCTGCACGGCGAAATGGATGCGCTGGAACATGCCGGCCGCTTACCGGCCCAGGTCTACCGCGACAGCGTGCTCTACACCACCTTGTCGCCTTGCGCGATGTGCAGCGGCGCGATTTTGTTATACGGCATCCCGCGCGTCGTAATCGGCGAGAACCAAACCTTCGTCGGCGAAGAAGAATTACTGCGCCAACGCGGCGTAAGGCTGGAAATATTCCAAGACCAGCGCTGCATCGAGTTAATGCGGGATTTCATTGCCGCCCGTCCCGAACTCTGGAACGAAGACATCGGCGTCTAAGCCTCGCCTAACGGCGGGCGGTCAAAGCCTCGCGCTCGCGTTTCAACAACTCGGCTTTGCGTTCGATTCCCCAGCGGTAACCGGCCAGTTTGCCGTCGCTGCGAACCGCCCGATGGCACGGCACCGCCAAGGCCAGCGGATTGGCGGCGCAAGCCGAGGCGACCGCACGCACGGAGCGTTCCGCACCGATACGGCCGGCGATAGCCTGATAACTTAGCGTCGCACCCAACGGAATCTCGCCTAAAACCTGCCACACCCGCCGCTGAAACGGCGTACCTCGCAAATCCAAAGGCAAGGCCAACCCCTTAGCCGGCTGCTCGATAAAAGCGATGATTTGCTGCAGCCATGCTTTGCAATCCACATCGCTCGCACCGATTTCCGCATCCCGAAATTGCAACCGGAGTTGGTTGACCAGCGTATCAGCGCCGTCGCCCAGCGCGATCGCACAAACGCCGCCTGCCCCGCCGGCGACCAGTACTGCCCCCAAAGCACAACTACCGACGGCATAGCCGATGCCGTAGCCGTTCCGGGCGATTCTCGGCGACGGGCTAGACACCGCTAAACCGAATGTAGCGCCGCAACGGTGAACCGGCAGTCCAGACGAAGGCTTCGGTGTAGTAGTGCATCAAGGCCAGATAACCTATCAGCCCCAAGGTAACCGCCTTGTAGACTTGTGTCGCGAACAGGGTTTGTAGCAACAGATTGACCAAGCCGTCGCCGTAAGCCTGCAACAGGTAAGTCAACATAAACGATAACAGCGGCAATACCACCGCCGCCGGAATCCGGCAGCTTGCGGCAAACCGGAACAATGCGTTTTCCGGGCGGATGCCGTGGCGGTTGACGTCGTGGGTCACGTAAAAACTATAGGCGGTAATGTCATGCACCAGGCGCGGCATCAAAATTGCCAAAAAATAATACTGCTGGCTGTAGACGTAACAACTGGCGACCACCAACAAGGTATTCGCCCACAAAAAATACCAGCCCAAACGGTTCGACACGTAGCGTTGGCACACCAGCGTAGAAATACACAAGGCCGCAGTCAGCAATACCGCAACCTGCAACACCCGGGCGGCTGGTTCCGGCTCCAGGCTGTTGTGCATGAAGATGCCGATATAGGTAAAGATTCCGGCGCTGACGCTGAGCCACAATTGCAGATAAAACAACCGGTTCGGCAAACGGCACACGGCCTTGGCGACGCCGTGCTGTTGTTTCAACACATGGTAAACCGTCCAGCAGGCGCTGATCAGATACAGCACCCGGTACGGAATAAACAGGCTGCCGACCCCGAAAAACAGCACGATAAAGCCGGTCATGCCGATCAGCTTGTTTTTGTAAGTCGCCAGATACTCGGTGTGGCTGGCCAGCAGTAAATTACTGGCGATGATATGCGGCGTGCCGAACAAGACTTGGAACAACAGGAAATGGCTGGGACTGGTCGGCAAGGCTTCGCGCAAGGCGTGGTCGAATCCGGCGCTATCCAGCCACACCAGCACCAAACTCAGCGGTACGATGGCGTACAAACCGAGCAGAAAACGGAACGACACCGCCATCGGCCGGGCTATGTCGGGTTGGGGGTTGGTCAGGCTTACTGTCGCCACGGTGCCACCTATCGTTATTATTTTGGGCAGCCGTTATTATCGCTATTTTGCCCCGCGACTCAATACGCTTGGTTTTTCTGGCGGTTAAGCGTTACCGCGCTTGCCTTGCAAGCCGCCGGTATGCATCGCAACGATACGATGCCCGGCCGGAAAATAGCCGCGCGCGATCAAGTCGTATAGCGCATATAGCAATTTACCGGTGTAAACCGGTTCCAGCTCGATAGCGTGCCGGTTTTGAAAATCTACGATGAAATCGAGCAATTGCGGGGTGGTCTTGGCGAAGCCGCCGCAGTGGTAATCAGTCAGAATCCGCCATGCGGCATCGTTGGCAGCGCCAGCAGCATCCAACAAGGACTGGATATCTTCGATCAGGAATTCGCCGCCTTTCAGCGCGGCGACGCCGATCAATTCGGTGCCGGCCGGCGTAGCGCCGATCAAACCCGCCAACGTGGTGCCGGTGCCGCAGGCAACGGCCAGAGTATCGAAGCCGATATCGATTTCGGCGACCGATTCGGCGACGCCCTGCAACGCCAAATCCAGCGCTCCGCCTTCTGGCAGCCAATATTCTCCCGGTTTAAGGCCCGGCAGGCTGTCGGGGGTCCTAAAGGCGCGCAATTGCCGATAGTGCTGGCGCGACAGAAAACGCAGCTCCATGCCCCAGGCCACCAAATCCTGCAACGTTGGATTCAGTTCCGGCGGCCGCTCGCCGCGAATGTAGCCCACCGTGTTTAAGCCCAAAACACGGCCGGCGAAGGCCAAGGCATGCAAATGGTTGGAATAGGCTCCGCCCATGCTGAGTACGGTATCGGCGCCCCGATACAACGCATCGTTCAGGCTGTATTTGAGTTTGCGCCATTTATTGCCGGACACGACGGGGTGCAGCAGATCGTCGCGTTTCAGCCAAAGCTGGATGCCGCGCCCGGATACGATCGGATCGTCGACCCGCGTCAACGGCGACGGCTGCAATTGAGTTTGAAAGGCTTGCAGCCGCGGATGTAAGCCGCTCACTACGCCGTTTTGATCGCCCAGACCACATCGATGGCTTGGCGATTGGCTTTGACGTCGTGCACTCTAAACATCCGCACGCCGGCCATCACGCCCAGCGCCGTGGTTACCGCCGTGGCGGTGACTAGCTCGGCGGGCTGTTCGACATTGCAGATGTTGCCCATGAAGCGCTTACGGCTGGCGCCCAACAGCACCGGATACCCCATCGCAACAAACCGCTGCAGATGCGCCAATAGCTGCAAATTATCCTGCTTACGCTTGCCGAAACCGATACCGGGATCGATGGCGATATTCTGCGCCGCAATCCCGGCATTCAAAGCCGCATCGATGCGTTGTTGCAAGGCTGCCGCCACCTCCTCGACGACATTCTCGTAGTAAGGGTTCTCCTGCATGGTTTTCGGCGCGCCTTGCATGTGCATCAGAATGATGGGCATGCCGCTGCGGGCGGCGAAAGCCAACATATCACTATCGCCCTGCCCGGCCGATACGTCGTTGATGATATCGGCACCGGCATCGCGAGCGGCCGCCGCCACTTGGCTGGACATGGTATCGATGCTGATTCTGAGCGTCGGATCGAGTTGGCGAATTGCACGAATAGCCGGTACTACCCGGCGAATTTGCTCTTCCGCGGTGACCGGATCGGAGCCGGGCCGGGTCGACTCGCCGCCGACGTCAATGATGTCGGCACCCTCGGCGATCATTTTCTCGGCTTGGCTCACGGCTGCCGCCACACCGGTAAACTTGCCGCCGTCGGAAAAACTATCCGGAGTCACATTGAGTATCCCCATCAACTGGGGCCTGGCGGTGGGATTGAACATGTGGAAAAGCTCCTCGAAGACAGCCGGATAGTTTACCGCCTTGGAGTCGTTTTGGGGTTACCGGCCGCAACAGCCGGTTGGGAAACCGCCCCGCGCCAAGCGGCGAGAGGCGGTCGGGCTCGCTTAAGCCCTGAGCAAGGCCTTGACCAGTCTCTCCGACAGCTGTTCCTCAACGAATTGCGGTTCATTTGGCGGATATAACGAGACCTCATCGATCTCAAAACCGTATTCCTTGCCCAGTAAAATCAACTCTTTGATTTTCAAGCAAGCTTTGAGCTTTTCTTTCAAAGCCTCATCGGCTTTGGCTTTCTCGGAAAATTCTTTGATAACCTTTACTGACATTGTTAACTCCGTGATAACACTAAAAATGGATAGAATCCATTTACACGGAAGCAAAATTTCTGCCAGTTGTGAAATCGGAAATACCGCTGCTTTCGCGGCGCTTTAACGGGACCCGCTAACCGGGTTCAATATTTTCCCTTACAAATCTTGGTAAATTTGTCGCAAACCCAACAATGCGACAAATCAGCAAACCGCCCGCCAATTAGTCGGTCGCAGCCACCCGCCGATACGCGGAATGGTAGTAAAGCAACGGATCACCATCGCGGCAGACAACGCGGTCGACTTCGCCGATCACCACCCAATGGCTTCCGGCCTGGATTTGCTGCACCACCCGACATTCCAAAGCCGCCAGCGCTTCGTCCAAGACCGGCGCACCGTTTTCTCCGGCTTGCCAGGGTACGGCAGCGAACCGTTGCTCCTGCGTGGTACTGCCGGCAAACTGGTTGGAGACGTCTTCCTGGCTTTCGCCGAGGATATTGACCGCAAAGCGGCGACTCTCCAACAGCGCAGCGCCGGTATCGGTCGCCTGATTCAGGCACACCAGAATTTGCGGCGGCTCCAGCGATACGCTGCTGAAGGCGGTGGCGGTCATGCCCTTAGGCTGGTTTTCCCGGCTCAGAGTGGTCACCACCGTGACGCCGCTGGCCCATAATTTCAGCGCATTTTTGAATTGTTTGGCTTCGACACTCATGATGATTCACTTCCCGTAAGATTAATTTTCGCGATTGGCGGCCGCACAAAACCGGCAACGGCGCGGCCTTAGCCGGTGTTACGCCAATTATTCCGTCAATGTTTAGGCCGCATATGCGGGAACAGCAACACGTCGCGGATACTCGGCGAGTTGGTGAACAACATCACCAACCGGTCGATACCGATGCCTTCGCCGGCCGTCGGTGGCATGCCGTGTTCCAGCGCGGTGATGTAATCGGCGTCGTAATGCATGGCTTCGTTATCGCCGGCCTCTTTTTCCTCGACCTGCTTGCGGAAACGCTCGGCCTGGTCTTCGGCGTCGTTCAACTCGGTGAAGCCGTTGGCAATCTCGCGGCCGCCGACGAAGAACTCGAAACGGTCGGTGACGTGCGGATCATTGTCGTTGCGCCGCGCCAGCGGCGACACTTCCACCGGATAGGCGGTGATGAAGGTTGGGTTCATCAAACGGTGCTCGACGGTTTTCTCGAAAATCTCGATCTGTACCTTGCCCAGGCCGTAACTGTCTTTGACCGGTATTTTCAGATTTTCGGCAACCTTGACTGCCGCTTCGCGGCTGGTCAAATCGGCCAGCGTCAAATCGGGATTAAAGTGCAGAATCGACTCCAGCACCGTCATCCGCGCAAACGGCTTACCGAAATCGTAAGTTTCACCTTGGTACTCGATTTGAGTGTTACCGACGATGTCTTCAGCAATACCGCGCAGCATGGCTTCGGTCAAGTCCATCAAGTCGCCGTATTCGGCGTAGGCCTGATAGAACTCCAGCATCGTGAACTCCGGATTGTGCCGGGTCGACAGACCCTCGTTACGGAAGTTGCGGTTGATTTCGAACACGCGCTCGAAGCCGCCGACTACCAAGCGTTTGAGATACAGTTCAGGCGCGATGCGCAGATACAACTCCATGTCCAGCGCATTGTGAAAGGTCGTGAACGGCCGCGCCGTCGCGCCGCCCGGAATCACCTGCATCATCGGCGTTTCGACTTCCAGGAAGTCGCGGGCCACCAGAAAATCGCGAATGTAATTGACGATTTTCGAGCGCATGACAAAGGTCTTGCGCGCCTCGTCGCTCATGATCAAGTCAAGGTAACGCTGACGGTACTTGATCTCCTGGTCGGCGATGCCGTGAAATTTTTCCGGCAACGGCCGCAAGGCTTTGGTCAGCAGGCGAATGTCGTCGACCTTGACGCTGAGCTCGCCGACCTTGGTTTTGAACAAGGTACCTTCGGCGCCGAGAATGTCGCCGATATCCCACTTTTTAAACTGGTCGTTATAGACGCCCTCCGGCAGGTTGTCGCGCGCCACATACACTTGAATCTGGCCGGACATGTCCTGCAAATGGCAAAAACTGGCCTTGCCCATGATGCGGCGCGTCATCATCCGTCCGGCAATCTTGACCCTGATCGGCTCGGCCAACAATTCCTCTTCGGATTTTTCGCCGTATTCGGCCAGCAATTCTCCGGCCACTACGTTGCGGCGAAAATCGGTCGGAAACGCAATGCCTTCCTCGCGGATGGCATTCAGTTTTTCCCGGCGTTGTTTAATCTGTTCCTGTTCGTCGTGTTCGAGTTCTGACATGTTTTTAAAAACTAAAGCAAAAATAAAAATTAACTATCGGTCCAGCGGCAGCAAGCGCACCCGTTCACGTAACTCGTCGGCAACAACCAGAGCGCCGTTCTCGAGTTCGGTATGAAAACGCCGCAACAGCTCGATTGCCCTCGGTCCCAACGCTTGCGGTGCAATGTTTTGAGTGCGAATTTGAAACACACTGGGCGATTCAGCACCCGTCAGCGCCAACAAAGTCCCGAAGTCCAAATCATGGGTAAAAACCACGGCGCCATTCTCGCGCGCCCATCCAAACAACACGTGATCAGCGGAATTTGCTGCGCCTATTTCTGACCAATGCAGCGCCTCGAAACCCGCGCCAACCAACACCGGCACCCACGTCGGCGACAAGTTCATATCCAGCAATAGTTTCACGCCGCGTGCAAAGGCAATTCGATCTCCTCGGCTCGCCAAGCCGCAAAACGCAACGCCTCGGTGATATCGTCAGCCTCCAAATAAGGGTATAAATCGAGAATCTGCTGCACCGAATAACCGCTGGCAACCAAACCGACCACAGTACCAACGGTGACCCTAAGGCTGCGTATGCAAGGTCTCCCACCCATTAGACTCGGGTTGAAAGTAATCCGTTGAAAATTTTTCATCGCGCCCTCCGGTTCAGGTAAGGTTCGTTTTACAACCCGCTCTTCAAGCTCGCCTCAATAAACTGATCCAACGCCCCGTCCAATACCGCCTGGGTATTGCCGGTTTCGACGTTGGTGCGCAGGTCCTTGATCCGCGATTGGTCCAGCACGTAGGAGCGAATCTGGCTACCCCAGCCGATGTCGGATTTTGAGTCTTCAATCGCCTGCAAGCCTTCGCTGCGTTTCAGCATTTCCATCTCGTACAGCTTGGCTTTGAGCTGCTTCATCGCCGTGTCTTTGTTTTTGTGCTGCGAGCGGTCGCTTTGGCATTGGGTGACGATGCCGCTGGGCGCGTGGGTAATCCGCACCGCCGACTCGGTCCGGTTGACGTGCTGGCCGCCGGCGCCGCTGGCGCGGTAGACGTCGATCCGCAAATCGGCCGGGTTGATGTCGATTTCGATATCATCGTCGATTTCCGGCGAGACGAACACCGACGCGAACGAAGTATGGCGGCGGTTGCCGGAATCGAACGGCGATTTGCGCACCAAGCGGTGCACGCCGGTTTCGGTACGCAGCCAACCGAAGGCATACGGGCCCTCGAACTTGATCGTCGCGCTTTTGATACCGGCGACGTCGCCCGGCGATTCTTCGATCAGTTCGGTTTTAAAGCCCTTGGCCTCGCCCCAGCGCAAATACATGCGCTCTATCATCGATGCCCAATCCTGCGCCTCGGTGCCGCCGGAACCGGCCTGGATATCCAGAAACGCGTTGTTGGGGTCCATTTCGCCACTGAACATGCGCTGGAATTCCAGATTGGCAACCTGTTTCTCGTAGCCTTCCAGATCGCTGGCGACGGTATCGACCGTATCGGCGTCGTTTTCCTCGACCGCCATTGCCAACAACTCCTCGGCATCATTCAGGCCTTGCTCCAGATCCTTGATGGTATTGACGATACCTTCCAGCATCGCCCGTTCCTTACCCATCGCCTGCGCCTGTTCCGGTTTGTTCCAGATCGCCGGATCTTCCAGTTCGCGCAAAACTTCCACCAACCGTTCGCTTTTGCTGTCGAAATCGAGATAGTTCTTCAACCCGGCGCTACGCTCGCGCAGATCGGCAATCTTGTATTTAATCGGATTAATTTCTTGCATGAACCTATGCTCAAACAAAACGCCGGGCAAAGAACCCGGCGCAGATAAAAAACCGGTGATTATAAACGATTAGCCGACCGGTTTGGATTCCCGCGTGCGGAACGACCAGACGATACAACCGATTCCGGCCAATACAAACGGCACGCTCAACAACTGGCCGGTGGTGATCGCCATACCGTTGTCGTACATGGCTTGCTCGGTTTTAAAGTACTCCAGTACGAAACGGACGCTGAACAGCATCGCAATAAAGCTGCCGAATACGAAGCCGGGCTGGCCGCCGCGCTTGGTATAAATTCGCAATGAAACGACATAAACCAGCAGATAGCAAAACGCTTCGTAAAGCTGCACCGGATGGCGCGGCAAGTGGTCGACACGAGAAAACACCACACCCCACGGCTGCGCAGTCGGGATACCCAGAATTTCGGAATTGAAAAAATTGCCGATTCTGATCAAGGCGCCGGCCAATGCAGTCGGAATGCTGACCCGGTCCAGCAACCAGAAATAGCTATCGCCGTATTTGCGCCGATATAGATACAACGCCAGAATGATGCCCAGGGTGGCACCGTGGCTGGCCAAGCCGCCCTCCCATACCGCCAGGATTTTCAGCGGGTGCGACAGGTAATAACCCGGATCGTAAATCAGCGTGTGCCCAAGCCTGGCGCCGAGGATGGTCGCGATCACCATATACCAGAGCAAGGTATCCAGTTCCTCGACGTTCTTGCCTTCGCGCTGGTAAATCCATTGCATGGTCAAAAAGCTGCCGACGAAACCGCAGGCAAACAACAAACCATACCAGCGAATTTTTAAAAAACCGAAATCGACCAGAATCGGATCGATATTCCAGATCAAGTGTTCCATGACAGTGACGCGCTTGGTTGAGATCGTTAAAGGTTACTAGGTTACAAAAACCGGGGCAAATCGGCCGCCCCGAACCGAGCCTCAGCGAAGCCGCCTAAGCGCGGCTAACAGTGGCCGAGTCCGAAACGGGCGAAGTATCGGACAACAAGCCGAACAAGCCTTTTTGCGCCTGCTCCAAAATCGTATTCACCAACGGATGCTTCAGCCGCCGCTGTGCGGTCACTGCATAAAACCGCTCGACCACGCCGTCGGCGATGCCCAACGTGCGCACTCCGTATTGGTTCTCGATCGCCTCCGCCACCGCCAGCGGCGAGAAAAACAAGCCGCTGCCGCCGGCGCCGAAGGTCTTCAACAAGCCGCTGTCTTCGACCTCGACCTGCACCGTCGGACTGATTTGATTGACATCGAACCATTGGTCCAACGAGCGGCGCAATGCGGTATTAGCCGTCGGCAACAGAAACGGCGCGCCGTTCAGACAACGCGGAAAGTCGCGGCGGTAACGTTCGGCCAGCGCCGGAGCGGCGAAAATCGCCACCTGCGACTCGCCCAGAAAATGGTTGAATACTCGAGCACCGGTGGCCGGCGTGGCCGGTACGTCGCACAACACCAGATCCACGCCATGCAGGGCCAGCTCCGCCAGCAGACGCTCGGTCTTGTCCTCCAGACAATGGATTTGAACCGGCTCGGCCATCCGCAACAAAGGCTCGACCAAACAGTAAGACAACAATTTCGGCAATGCATCGCTGATACCCAAATTCAGGCGCATGCCGCGGCCGCCGCCGCCTTTCAGCATGTGCGTCAACTCGCGCCCCAGACTGAATATCTCCTCCGCATAGTGAAATACCGCACGCCCGGTATCGCTCAACACCAATTTCCGCCCCTGTTTGACGAACAATTGGCAGCCTACGGCCTGCTCGAATATCGCCAATTGGCCGCTGATGGTAGGCTGGGCCAAATGCAATACCTCGCAGGCAGCACTGATGCTGCCATGTTTGGCAACGACCCAAAAATAGTAAAGATGCTGGTAATTGATTCTATCCACGGCCTTAATACATCGCTATTTTCTATGAAATAAATTTATTTATCCGATTTTACTATTTTTTTAACAAGGCATATCTTTTGATCAAGACAAATTTTTTGCGAGACTACCCATGACCACCGCCCAGACATACGACGACAAAGCCCTGCGCAGCAACTTCCGCTTACTGAAACAAATTCTGGCGCAAGTACTCAAGACCGAAGCCGGCCCCAACATCTCCGGCATGGTCGAGCAACTGCAACGCCAATTCGCTGCGTTACAGCGCGACAACAGCGCCAGCCGCCGCCGACAGTTATCGGACACGCTGAACAAACTGCCGCCCGAGGCGCAAACCGAAGTGATCCGCGCCTTCAGCATGTTCTTCAGTCTGCTCAACATCGCTGAGGAATCAGCCAACTTGCACCAGCGCCGGCGCCTGGCCGAAAACGACAAGCACTTTTGGCCGGGCTCGTTCCACGATACCTTACTGAATTTGCGTCAGGCCGGCGTGGATGTCGCCCAATTGCAATGTTTACTCGATAATTTGAGCTATATGCCGGTGATGACCGCGCATCCGACCGAAGCCAAGCGGCGGGCGGTACGCGGCGCGTTGCGCAACATTTTCCTCAGCCACGAGAAACTCGACGACCCGCGGTTGAAAGGTTATTTCCGGGCCGAAGTGCTGGAGCGACTGCACAGCCAGATCCAATTGCTGTGGAAGACCGACGAGGTACGCGCCCGCGGCATGGGCGTAGTCGACGAGATCGACGCCGGCTTGTATTACTTTCCGTTGTCGTTGTTCGAAGCCACCGCCCGGGTGTACCGCAATTTCCAGCGCGCCCTGCATGACGTCTACGGCGCCGACGCCGCCGCGATCAAAGTCCCCAATTTCCTCAGCTTTGGTTCCTGGATCGGCGGCGACCGCGACGGCAACCCTAACGTCAAACCGGAAACCACCGCGCTGGCTTTGCGGATGCAGACCCGCACCGTCTTGCAAGCCTACATCGCCCGCGTCGCTGCGCTACGCGAACAACTGTCTTATTCGTACGGCTTGTGCCAACCCACTGCAGCGTTTTTGCAAAGCCTGCAACACGAACGCGAGCTGCTGGGCGACGTTGCAATTCCATTGGAACTCAGCTGCCGCCAAGAACCCTACCGGCACAAATTGAGCTTAATGAAATACCGGCTGGAAGCGGCATTGAACCGGGTCGAACAGCGCATCGAGCAAACGTCGGGCGCCAGCGATATTCACGCCTACGCCGGCGCCCCGCAGTTTTTAGCCGATTTGCGGCTGATCCGCGAGTCATTGATCAGCCACGGCGATCAAGCGGTAGCCGACCTGGAGCTGCTGGACTTGATCCGGCTGGTCGAGACCTTCGGTTTCCATCTGATGCAGCTTGACGTGCGCCAGGAATCGACTCGGCATAGTGATGCGGTGGCGGAAATATTTACCCTGGCGTTGCAAATCGACTACCACAGCCTGCAAGAATCGGAACGCTTGCAATTGTTGGGCGAAGCGATCGCCGCGCCCGGCAGCTTGAGCTACGACAATCAGCTGGTGAGCGACGCCACGCGAGAAACGCTGGAAGTGTTTCAAGTCATGGCCGACATGCGCCGGGAAATCGGCGCCGACTGTTTCAGCCGCTACGTGATTTCGATGACCCACTCGGCCAGCCACATCATGGAGGTCTTGCTGTTAGCCGCACAAACCGGCCTGGCCGGCCGCATCGGCGGCCGTTGGTATTGCCATGTCGGCGTGTCGCCCTTATTCGAGACTATCGAAGATTTAAGCCATATCGACACAGTTTTGCGCACCTTGCTGGCGCAGCCGGTCTACCGCGCGTTGCAACAGGCTTACGGCCAGCGTCAGGAAGTGATGTTGGGCTATTCCGATTCCTGCAAGGACGGCGGCATTCTAGCCTCGGCCTGGGGCCTCTACCGGGCTCAGCAACTGGTCATGGAAATCAGCGACAGCGAAGGCATCCCCTGTCGTTTATTCCACGGCCGCGGCGGCACCGTCGGCCGCGGCGGCGGCCCCACCCACCAGGCGATTCTGGCGCAACCGCCGGCTACCGTGCGCGGCCAGATTAAATTCACCGAGCAAGGCGAGGTGTTATTCTACCGCTACAACAATATGGAAACCGCGGTCTACGAATTAACCATGGGCATCACCGGCTTGATGAAAGCCAGTGTCAGCCTGGTGCAGCCGGTCGCCCCGGACCGGGCCGAATCGCTGGCGATCATGAGCGAATTAGCGGCCCTGGGCGAGCGCGGCTATCGGCAATTGACCGAACATACGCCCGGTTTCCTGGACTATTTTTACGAAACCACGCCGGTCACCGAAATCGGCCAACTCAACATCGGCTCGCGGCCGTCGCACCGGAAAAAGCAGGATCGCTCGAAAAAATCGGTGCGGGCCATCGCCTGGGTCTTCGCCTGGGCCCAATCCCGGCAGACCTTCCCGGCCTGGTACGGTATCGGCTCCAGCCTGGAAAATTGGTGCGCCGGCAAACCGGAGCGGCTGAAAACTCTGAGCGAGTTATACTGCACCTGGCCGTTCTTCCGGAATCTGCTGAGCAACGCGCAGATGGCATTAAGCAAATCGGATATGGACATCGCCCGCGAGTACGCCGCCTTGTGCGCCGATCCGGAAGTCGGCAAGCGTATCCATGGCTTGATCGCCGCCGAGCACCGCCGTTGCGTGGACTGGATTCTGGAAATTGCCGAAAGCGACAAACTGCTGGCCGATAATCCGGAGCTGGCTGCTTCTTTACATCGGCGCAACGATTATCTGGGTCCCTTGAACTTTTTGCAGGCCGATCTGCTCAAGGCGGTCAGACAAACGGAAGACAATGGCGAAGAAATAGCCGCGATGAAGCCATTGCTACGTACCATCAACGCTATCGCGGCCGGTATGCGCAATACCGGCTAATCTTGCTAGTCCGTTACGGAGAACACTATGGCTACATCAAATCCGCTACACCGCCTGAAACAGCTCATGCTGGCCGAACGCGAGGACATTGGCTCGTTGCTGGCCTACGGCGTCGGTATCGGTTTGATGTCGCTGGCCACGCCGATCGCGGTACAGGCACTGGTAAACACCATCGCCTTCGGCGCGCTGTTGCAACCCCTGGTGGTATTGACGCTAATCCTGCTGGTATTGCTGTCATTCAGCAATACTCTGGTGGCGCTACAGTTTTACGTCGTGGAGATGCTACAGCGGCGGCTGTTCGTACGCTTATTCGGTACATCGGCCCAACGCTTACGCAACGCTGTGATGTCGGTGCGCGACCACCAGTACTTGCCGGAGCTGGCCAATCGCTTCTTCGACGTGGTCTCGCTGCAAAAGACCGCCGCATCCTTGCTGCTGGAAACCCTAGGTTATCTGCTGCAAACGCTGATCGGCATGATATTGCTGGCGTTTTACCACCCTTTGCTGCTGGCCTTCGATTTATTCCTGGTCGCAGCCCTGTACTTGATTCTGTTCGTGATGGGCAAACGCGGGATTCCGACCGCGATCGAACAATCCAAAGCCAAATACGCGGCCGCCGCCTGGCTGGAAAATATCGCCGCCAATCCCTTGCTCGGCAAAAGCCGGGCTGGCGCCGAGTTCGTCGACCAGCAAACCGAAAAGTTCGCCCACCACTACCTCGAAGCCTGCGTTGCTCACTTCCGAATTCTGTCCAGGCAGAACATAGGCGCTCTGGTGTTGCATACCCTGGCCAACACCGCCTTATTGGGCATGGGCGGCTGGATGGTGATCGAACGCCAGCTCAGCCTGGGCCAGTTGATTGCCGCCGAGTTGGTGGTCAACGCCATGGTCTACGGCCTGACCCGACTCGGCAAAAACCTGGATAACTTCTATGAACTGGTCGCCAGCGTCGACAAGATCGGCTATTTGCTGGATCTACCACAAGAAACGGCGCAAGACGGACAACCGGAAATTACCGAGTCTGCCTACCGGCTGGAAATCCGCCAACTCTGTTTGCCGGACAGCCCTTACTGCGACGGCGCCAACGGTCTGGATTTGCTTTTAGCTGCCGGCGACAAACTGGCGATAAGCACCGGCGCCGAACGCGGTAGCTTGCTGGATACCATCTGCGGCCTGCGCACTCCGAGCGCCGGCCAGATCTTGTTGAACGGCCATGACTTACGGGATTTGAACCTGGGCCAATTACGCGACCACGTCTCTCTGGTTCGCCATACCGAGCTGGTAGAAGCGACAATTGCCGAGAACCTGAGCCTGGGACGTGATTTACCGTTGGTAAAGCTTCGCCAAGCCCTGGAACAAGTCGGCCTGCTGGAGACGGTTTCGGCGCTGCCCGAGGGCATGCAGACCGAACTTTGTCCGCAAGGCGGCCCGCTGAACGACGAACAAGCATTACGACTGACCCTGGCACGGGCCATCGCCGGCAACCCTAACTTGTTGTTGATCGACAAGGCTCTGGACCGCATCGACACTCGTTATCTGCCGGTTCTGCTCGAAGCATTAACGGCGCCCAATGCGCCATGGACTTTACTGGTCGTCAGCCACGAGCCGCTGGTGTTGGCGCACTTTCGGCGCCAAGTCATGCTGGCCGATGGCCGTTTGGTCGAAAACGATACCAAGGGAGAATGATATGCACAGCAACACCGATGACTGGCTAGCCAACACCGGATTGGGCGATTTGCGCGACGCGATCACCGCGCCGATCGCCGGCAAAATCGCCCGTTCCTTGTTGTTGCTACTACTCGTGCTGCTGATCCTGCTGCTACTGACGCCGTGGCAGCAGAACGTACGCGGTATCGGCCGCGTCGTCGCCTATATCCCCGGCGACCGCCAACAAACCGTAGGCGCTCCGGTGGAAGGCCGCATCTCGCGCTGGCTGGTCAAGGAAGGCAGCCGGGTCAAGGCCGGCGAAGTGCTCGCCGAGTTACGCGACAACGACCCGCTGTTGCTGCAACGGCTCGAAAGCGAACGCCAGGCCTTGCTCGGCCGGCAAACCGCGATCGACAACCGGGTGGAAACCTTTCGGGAACAATTGCGCATGGCCGAACAGGCCCGCCCCCAAGCCCTGGCCGCAGCCGAATCGCGACTGGAAATGGCTCGTCAACGCCAACGCCAAGCCGCACAAGGCGCCGAAGCCGCCAGTGCAGCCCGCTTGACATCGTCCTTGAATTTGACCCGCCAACAGACATTGCAAGACAAAGGTCTGGCCTCGCGGCGGACACTGGAGCTGGCGCAGCTGGAAATGGCACAACGTAGCGCCGATCTCGACCGCGCCCACGCGGCACTGGCGGCATCCAAGAGCGAAGTCGACGCGGTGGGCGCCGATCTGCGCAAATTGACCGCCGACACCACGGCCAGCGTCGAAAAAGCCCGCGCCGAGCTGAATAAGGCTATCGAAGACCAGAATTATTTGCGCGCCGACTTGCTGAAAGTGGAAACCCGTCTGGCTCGTCAGCAAACCCAAACCATCACCGCACCGCGCGACGGTACGGTATTGCGCTTGCTGGCCAACCCGAATGCGGAAATGGTCAAGGCCGGCCAGCCGCTGGCGATCCTGGTGCCGGACACCGACCAGCGCGCGGTGGAATTGTGGGTCGACGGCAACGACCTGCCGCTGATCGTCTCCGGCAGCAAGGTACGGCTGCAATTCGAAGGTTATCCCGCCATCCAGTTCGGCGGCTGGCCCGAATTTTCGATCGGTTCGTTTGGCGGCCAGGTAGTGCTGATCGACGCCACCGACGACGGCAAGGGGCATTTTCGGATCCTGGTGCAACCGGATCCGGACGACATTCCTTGGCCGGAAGTGCGCTTTCTCCGCCAAGGCGTAAGGGTCAACGGTTGGGTCTTGCTCGGCCAAGTCACGCTGGGCTACGAATTGTGGCGGATCTTCAACGGCTTCCCGCCGCTGGTATTGCCGGAGCCCGAAGTCAAGGACGCCGGTAAAGGCGATGACAAGAAAGCCGATAGTGGCGAGAAAAAAGAATGAAAACCAGAGCAGCGATTCTGATCTTAGTCTGGTTGCCGCTGCTGGCCTCGGCGGAGCCAGCGCCCGCACCGCGGCCGCTGGCTTTGGCGGAAGTGTTGGACGCGGCTTTGCGGGCGTTTCCGGGCTTACTGGCGGCGGAGCAGCGTAAGCAAGTCGCCGACGGCGAGCTGCAAACCGCAGAAGGCGGCTTCGATACCTTATTGAAATCGCAAAACCGCTGGTCGGTGGCCGGTATGTACGAGAGTCGCAATTACGATGTGGTGATCGAACAACCGACGACCCTTTGGGGCGCGACTTTTTTCGGCGGCTGGCGGCGCGGCACCGGCCAATATCCGGTCTACGAAGGCAAAAGCCAGACTGCGGACGACGGTGAGGCGCGAATCGGCGTCAACATCCCGTTGTGGCGTAACCGCGAGATCGACCGCCGCCGCGCCAGCCTCCAGCAGGCCGAACTCGGCAAATTGATCGCCAACCACGAGTTCGATCAAGTCTTATTGGAAGTGCGCCGCCAGGCCAGCCACCGCTATTGGGACTGGGTCTTGGCCGGTCTGCGCGCCCGCACCGCGACGCAACTGCTGCAAATTGCCGAACAGCGTAACGACGGCATTCTGCAGCGAGTCGCCGCCGGCGATATTCCGGATTTCGAAGCGCTGGACAACCAGCGGGCCATCATCGAGCGCCGCGAGCGACTGGTTGCCGCCAAACGTATGCTGGAGCAAAGCGCGATTCAATTGTCTTTGTATTGGCGCGACGCCGACGGCCAACCGCAATTGCCCACCGACGAGTTGCTGCCGAGCGGCTTTCCGGAACGCGAGCCGAAAATTGAAGCGGATTTCGAAAACGCCGCTCATTTGGCCCGCAGCCAACGACCGGAATTGAAACGTTTGGAATTGCAGAGTCAGCAGACCGAGACCGAACTGGCTTTGCAAAACAACCAGCGCAACCCGGCCGTGGATTTCTCGGTGATGGGCGCCAGCGATATCGGTTATGCCAAAGAAAAATTGAACCGCGACGAACTCTATCTGGGTTTGAATGTCGATATACCGCTACAACAACGGGTCGCCGGCGGTCGGGCGCAAACGGCAGCGGCGAATTTAAAGCGTCTGCGCTGGGAGCGTACCGGCACCGAGGACAGGATCAATGCTGAAGTGAAGGATGTGCTGTCAGCCTTGAACGCCGCCCGCCAACGGCTAACGCTGAGCGAACAGCAGCGGCAAGCGGCCCGTCAGTTGGAGGAAGGGGAACGCACTCGCTTCGAATGGGGTGAAACGACTTTGTTATTTGTCAATCTACGTGAAATAGCCAGTGGCGACGCGACGCTGCAAGCCGCCGATGCGGCAGCCAGCCTGTTCAAGGCCCATGCCGACTTTCAGGCCGCGGTCGCCGCACCTTTGGATTACGCACAATGAGGTGATGAGTATGATTAGAAAGTTTGATAGAGCCGATTTTTCTAGAACAACGGTAGTTAAGACTTTGGTGTTGGTCGGCGGGTTAATCGTCTGCGTCAAATTCCCTGTCGAAACTTTGCACTTTTTCGGCGTGGCGGTTCATACCGTTTACGAAAGCGTGGCCTTTGCCATTGAAGAGTTGTTGACGCACGTTTTCGGTTTCAGCAAGTTCCAGGCGCAAATGATCGTGTTTTATAGCAGTTGCGCCATCGCTGCCGGCGTTTTGTACCGGATCGTCCGACACTTGCCGATCTGGTTGCAGCGGGCGAAACGCTACTGCATAGGATGCTGCGTGCGCTTGCGGGAACGCTGGCAAAGCTATTGGGAGATGTTGCCGGTGTTGCAGAAAACGCAGTTGTTGGTAGTGGAATTCGCCTTTTTGGCCGGTAGCGTCGGCTATATGTTGGTTTGACAACCAGCCATTTCGGCTCGCCTCATTCCGGCGCGGCGACCTGGAGCCGACCGGCCTCGACCCGCACCGGAAACGTGGCCACATCCTCGTAGGCGGGCGCGCATTTAACCTGGCCGGTCTTGACGCAAAACCGGGCGCCGTGGCGCGGACAGACGATTTCGTCGCCGTCCAGCTCGCCGCTGGCGATCTCGGCGCCGTCGTGGGTGCAGACATCGGCAATCGCGTAAAACTCACCGCCGATGTTGAACACGGCAACGTCGTCGCCGTCGACTTCCACAACTACATGTTCGCCGTCGGCCAAGGCCGAGGCAGCCACTAAGTCAATCCACTCTGCCATGCTGTTCTCGCTTGTTTGGTAACACGACTTTCGTCTATTTCAAATACACATCGTAACGGAGCAGTTTGCCTTGCAAACTCTCACTCGGCTTGCCGCCCAACGGTTCGGCATAATCCGGGCTTTTGACGACCACCCGTTTGCCGGTCGCGGCCCAAGCCGCATCGAACAATTGTTGCCTATCCAAATCATCGCCGAGAATATCGCGCAGAATCGCCATCGACTTGCGGGTCGCCGCCGACTGCTTGCGCTTGGCGGGAAACATCGGATCGAGATAAATGCAGTCCGGCGCTTCCGGCAGGTTCGCCATTAACTCGATGGCGTTACCTGCCAATAAGGTTGGCGGTTTGAGTTCGCGCCGCAGCACCCAGTCTTTTTGCGCCAAACGTTCGAAACCGTCTGCAATCAACGCCGCCATTACTGGCGAACGCTCGATGCAAGTCACTTGATAACCCATCCGAAACAAGGCCAGACTGTCTTGGGCCCAACCGCAGGTGGCATCGACCACGGTATGGCTTTTCTTACCAACCGCCTGCGCCAGTAAATCTTTTTTCGGGGCGGGATAGGAATGTTGCTCGCCGGGACGCGGATCGATTTCAACTGCCAGTCCGCCTTTTTTCAGGTTTTGTCGGTCCAGCAGTTTTAGGCAGCCGTCGCGATAAGTTAAGAAATAAACGCAATTGTCGGTCTGATCTGAACCGTTATCCAGAATGATCGCTTCTGCTGTAGAAACCAATTGACGCAATTTAATATCGGCGTTTTGTTCGCCCGTCAATATCAAACCAGTTTTTTCCAACCCTATCATGAGTTAGGGGTTAACATTCATTTCAATGACTATTGGCAAACTAACCCAATCGCATGTAGGAGGCGCTTTAATCGTGAGTCCCCTTACCGCCCACGAAAAGCATCCTGCAGTGGCTGTTTTTGGCTGGTAATCCACATTTATAAATCTCCCAGCTAGATCAATATCCGCCACCAATGAAAAACGTTCAGTACTGGCTTTGGGTTGTTTTAAACACTCTTGCATCTCTGGCCCCAAAGCACCGATAGCCGGATAGAACGTTTCGTTGAAATATTGCTTTGCTGAAGGATTAGCCTCGATTCTTTTCGCTAAAGCTACTCGTTCATCAAAAGACAGAACTTTGCTGTCTGCAAAAACCTTTGTCGTTAGCAGTAAAACAATAAACCACCGAGAAATTGCCATCCGAGACTATTCCGTCGAAACCGCTTCCTGTTGATTCTTCAAAGCCGCATCCAGCGTATGCCAAGCCAAGGTCGCACATTTGACCCGCGCCGGATATTCGCGGACGCCGGCCAGTACCGCCAGTTTGCCGATCGCTTCCAGGTTGATGTCCTCGGTCTTGCCGGTGGTCATTTCGTGGAACTGCTTGAACAAGGCTTCGGCTTCGGCTTCGCTCATGCCCTTGATAATCTCGGTCATCAGCGACACCGAGGCGGTGGAAATCGCGCAGCCGGACCCTTGGAAACTGGCATCCTGAATCACATGGTCGACGCCGATTTTCAAAAACAAGGTGAGTTTGTCGCCGCACAGCGGATTAAAACCATCCACCCGCCTGTTCGCGTCATCCATGATGCGGAAATTGCGCGGGTTGCGGTTGTGGTCGAAGATGACCTCTTGGTATAGGTCGCGTAATTCGTCAAACATTAGCCAAACACCTCAATTAGGGACTTGATGCCTTGCATCAAAATATCGATTTCTTGCCGGGTATTGTACATGGCAAATGACGCGCGCGCCGTGGCCGGCACGCCGTAAAAATCCATGACCGGCATCGCGCAATGATGACCGGCGCGCACGGCGATACCCAAGCTGTCCAGCATGGTGCCGATGTCGTGCGGGTGGATGTGGTCCAGCGTGAACGACAGGATGCCGCCCTTATGCTCGGCTTGGCCGATGATATTCAGGCCTTTGATTTGCCGAGCTTGCTCGGTGGCGTAATCCAGCAATTCAGCCTCGTAAGCGGCAATGTTATCCATGCCAATCGCGCTGACGTAGTCAATCGCGGCACCCAGCCCGATGATTTCGGCAATCGCCGGGGTACCGGCTTCGAATTTGTGCGGCAGTCCGGCGTAGGTAGTCTTTTCGAAGGTCACTTGCCGAATCATGTCGCCACCGCCTTGATACGGCGGCATCGCTTCCAGCAGGGCTTGCTTGCCGTACAACACGCCGGTGCCGGACGGGCCGTAGAGTTTATGGCCGGAAAATACGTAAAAATCGCAATCCAGCGCCTGGACATCGACCGGCATATGCGGAATCGCCTGAGCGCCGTCCAGCAGCACTGGGATATTTTTAGCGTGGGCGACTGCGATGATTTTCTCGACCGGATTGATACTACCCAGCGCATTGGACATGTGGGTGATGGCGACCAATTTGGTGTTGGCGTTCAATTGCTTTTCGAACTCGTCAAACAGCAATTCGCCTTGCTGATTGATCGGCGCGACTTTTAAAACGCTGCCTATCTGCTGGCACAGCATCTGCCAAGGCACGATGTTGGCGTGATGTTCCATCGCACTAATCACGATTTCGTCGCCGGCTTGCAACTGCGAGCGCCCGTAACTCTGCGCAACCAAATTGATCGCTTCGGTCGCACCGCGCACGAAGATGATTTCTTTTTCGCTGTTGGCATTAATAAACGCCCTGACCTTTTCCCGTGCCGCCTCGAAGCGATCCGTGGCCCTGACGCTGAGCGTGTGCACACCGCGATGGATGTTGGCGTACTCGTGGCTATAGGTATGCACGATGGCATCGATCACCGCTTGCGGCTTTTGGCAACTGGCGGCATTGTCCAGATAAACCAGGGGTTTATTGCGGATCTTTTCACCGAGGATGGGGAAGTCGGCGCGGATGTGTTCGATTGGAAATGTGCTCATCGCTAACTGTTTGGTTTAATTGATTTCGTCTTTTCTAAACACTAGAATCGATTCAGTCGATTCGTTCATTGGATAAAACTATGGTCGCCGTTTTCCCGCAAAAACACCTCACCGACATCGCCGAGTGGCATCGCATGGGCGAGGCCGGGATTTTTCCGCCTGAAAGCCGATTAGAACTCATTGAAGGAGAAATTCTCACGATGGCACCGATAGGATTCAACCATGCCGGACATATCAATCGTCTGAATCATATCCTCAACCGTTTATTGGGCGATCAGGCCGTGGTTAGCGTTCAAAATCCGATTCAACTCGGCGATTTGTCGGAGCCGGAACCCGATTTTCTGCTGCTGAAGCCGAATGCCGATTTCTACACCACCCGCCACCCAAATGCGGTCGATGTATTGTTACTGATCGAAGTTTCCGACAGTACCTTGCGTTTCGACCGCGAGCAAAAGCGCCGTCTGTACGCTTCGCATCAAATCCCCGAGTATTGGATCGTCAATCTGATCGACAACTGCCTGGAAATCTACCGGCAACCCGACGATGGCGATTACCAGGAGCAAACGACCTTAGCCAAGGCCGACACTGTCAATCTGGTTGCGCTGCCGGGCATCCAAATCCAAGTGGCGGACATCCTGTAGGGGCGAATGATTATTCGCCCCTACAAACTCATCGCCGGAAACCGCGCCAATAACTCCTGCAATAACAAGCCCTTCAACTCGGCATTCTCAACCTTATCCGCCATTTCATTGGCAAAAGCAAAGGTCAAAATGTTTCGTGCGGTTTCCGCATCGACGCCGCGCGATTGCAGATAAAACACCGACTTTTCTTCCAACTGGCCGACGGTAACGCCGTGCGAACATTTGACGTCGTCGTTGTAAATTTCCAGTTGCGGCTTGGTATCGACCTCGGCATCGGCCGATAGCAACAAATTGCGGTTGTTCATTTCCGAATCGGTATGTTGCGCGCCTTCGGCGACCACCACCCGGCCCTGAAACACACCACGCGCCTTATCACCCAGGACACCTTTATAAAACTCGCGGCTGATACCGTGCGGTTGTAAGTGGTTGATGCGCGTGTGGTTGTCCAGATGCTGGCGACCGCTGGCGACGAACAAGCCGTTCAAGGTGCATTCCGACGCTTTGTCCAGATCGCTATGAATGTCGCTACGCGCCAGCAAACTGCCGAGCGCAAAATTGTGGTGAGCAAAACGGCTATCCGGCGCTTGCTTGACGTAAGTACCGCCAAAGTGCTGCGCCTTGGCGGCTTCCAATTGCGCTTTGTAGAAAGTCAAACCGGCGTTGCGGCCCAACAGACATTCGTTGACCGACACCGTGAAATAGCTGTCGGCACTGCCGACGTAAGTCTCGATGATTTCCGCTTCGGCCTGGTCGTTGACGAGGAACAGATTGCGGCTGACGGCCAGCGCGTTGGCCTCGGTCACCACGTGCAGAACCTGCAACGGTTTATCCAATTGCTGCTTGGCGGCAACCTCGATCACGACACCATCGGCGAACCAGGCGGCGTTGAACGCGACCAGATTGTGTTCGCTACTGGCGACCGCTTGGCCCAATTTATCGGCGACAGACTCAGGATTTTGCGCCAGCACCTCGACCAAGCTACGCACGCTGACGCCGTCGTTCAAACCGGACAAAGCCGACAAACCGGCAACATAGCGACCGTTAACCAGCACCACGCTATAAGCGTCTTCCAGGCGGTATGGCTGTAACCACGCCGCGTCAATGCCCTGTTCCGCAACCGGCGCGAACACGGTTTTGTTCAACGCCGACAGATTGGTGTAGCGCCATTCTTCCTCGCGAATATTGGGAAAACCGCGCTCGGCAAAGGCAGCCAAACCTTCGGCACGCAGTTGCTGCAACCATGGCAGATCGACACCCGGCAACGACGGTGCCAAGTCTTGATAGGCCGCCAAATAAGAATAAGCTGATTGTTCGGCGGCGATCATGCGGCTTGCCCTTCCAGCCAGCTGTAACCTTTTTCTTCCAGCTCCAACGCCAGCTCCGGCCCGCCGGACTTGACGATCTTGCCGTCCGCCAACACGTGCACTACGTCGGGTTTGATGTAATCCAGCAGGCGTTGGTAATGGGTGATCATCAAGAACGAACGCTCGGCGGCACGCAGCGAATTGACGCCGTCGGACACAATCCGCAACGCGTCAATGTCCAGGCCGGAATCGGTCTCGTCGAGGATGCACAATCTCGGCTCCAGCACTGCTGCCTGCAAAATCTCGTTACGCTTCTTCTCGCCGCCGGAAAAACCTTCGTTGACCGCGCGGTATAGAAACTTCTCGTCCATCTGCAGCAACTTGACCTTGCTTTTGACGATGGTCAGAAAATCCATCGCATCGACTTCCGGCAGGCCCTTGTGCTTGCGCATCGCATTCAGGGCCGCTTTCAGCAAATAGATGTTGCTGACACCCGGAATCTCGACCGGATATTGAAACGCCAGAAACACGCCCTCGCGGGCGCGAATTTCCGGGTCCATCTCCAGCAAATCCTTGCCGTCGTAAGTCACGCCGCCTTCAGTGACGCTGTAACCGGGTTTGCCGGACAGCACGTGCGACAAGGTGCTCTTGCCGGCGCCGTTAGGGCCCATGATGGCGTGAACTTCGCCTGGGTTTATTTCCAGGGTTAGGCCTTTTAAGATGGGTTTGTCGTTGATGGTGACGTGGAGATTTTTTATGCTGAGCATACGTTTTGTACCTAAAATTAAAATTCTGACTGCCTTTGATCAGGCTGCGTGTTGTATTGTCGTTTTTAGAGCAAACTGATAAAGCGTTTTTGGCTCAACATCCGCTTTGCCGTCATTAAACTCCAGACATCCCCATTCAGGATCAATCTTGGCCGTTTTTACTTGATCCGGAGAAACGTATTGGCCAATTAAATCCTGCAAATTTACTTTAAAGGTCTGGCCATTTTCAAAAGCGAGCTCAAAACTGTAACCGTCAAGATATTGAAATTGTTTGAGTTTCATTTCTGTTACTCCAAAGGGGCAATACTGTGAAAATTTTGGCCCACATAGCTATCAGCTCGTCTTGATGCAATTCGGCCCATCCTCGAACTAATGCGCGGCATTTTCTGGGAATGCCACCTTCAATGATATTCAAATTCTCCAACTCCATAACCGCCTGATATTCGCCATATTTGATATGTATATGGCGAGGCGGATGTTCGCTGTCGATCAAGAACATCCGAATAATGATTCCGTAGAAGCGGGATATTTCTGGCATTGATTTTTTCAGTTCTTCAACAATTAGTGTCGCTATCGCGACGGCTATTTAACGTCGGGTCTCGGCCCGACAGCCGAGATACTTTCTTTTG
>NZ_PPPU01000037.1 GCF_006483455.1 Methylomonas koyamae | reverse complement strand
AGAAGTGGCTCCATTCGTTTGAACAGCGAAACCGGAATTTAAAGTGAAATCCCTGCCATGGTTCAGGCGGCCAATTTAAGAACTGGCAGCCCATCGTTATACGCCTGATGTGGCGTTTTTCGTTTCAAACTGGAATGCGGTCGTTCGTGGTTGTACCACTCGAAATAATCCAGAATTGAGGCGCGGGCCTGGCCGACGGAATCGTAAACGTGCAGGTAGACTCGCTCGTATTTAACGGATCGCCATAGTCTTTCCACAAAGACATTATCCCGCCAGGCGCCGCGACCGTCCATGCTGAGCTGGCAGCCCTGGCCTTTCACGGCATCGACAAACGCCTTGGCGGTGAACTGGCTGCCTTGGTCGGTGTTGACGATGTCGGGCCTGCCGTAGCGCTTGAAAGCCTGCTCCAACACATCTACCGCATGACAGGCTTCCAGGGTGATCGCGACCTTGGCGGCCAGGACCTTACGCGTCGCCCAGTCGACCACCGCCGTTAAATACGCAAACCCTTTGGCCAGCGGGACGTAGGTCGTATCCAGTGCCCAAACCTGATTGGCACGGTCGATGGTCATGCCGCGCAGCAAGTAGGGATAGATTTCGTGACCGGGCGTCTTCTTACTGGTATTGGGCTTGCAATACACGGCCTCGATGCCCACGCGCTTCATCAAGGTTTTCACATGCTTACGACCGACCTCGATGCCTTGCCGATTGAGCTGATCCCGCAGCTGGCGCGCACCCATGAACGGGTGCTTCAGGTGCAGTTCGTCGAGTCGGCGCATGATGTCCAGATCGCGCTCCGAAACCGGCTTAGGCAGGTAGTACACACTGCCGCGACTGATGCCTAATAGCTCGGCCTGCCGACCAATCGGTAGTTGGGATTGACGGTCGATCATCGCTTTGCGCTCAGCAATCCCGCCTTGGTGAGCGCGTTCCCTAAAAAATCGTTTTCCAAGGTCAGCTGGCCGATTTTCGCATGTAGGGCTTGCAGATCGACTGGCGGTGATTCAGGCTCCGCCGGCTTGCCAAACACCTCGGCCGCCCGCTCGCTCAGTTGCTTTTTCCAATCGACAATCTGATTTTGATGAACCTCGTATTCCTGGGTCAACTGCGCCAGGGTTTTATCGCCCGCCAGGGCCGCCAACGCGACTTTGGCCTTGAAGGCCGCTGAATGTTTTCTTCTCGGTTTTTTGGACATCTTCTGCTCCGTTTCTTTGTCCTTGCGGACGTTCAAAAGTAGCAGGGTTTTTCACTTAACCGGTTGTTCAATTTTTTGGGGCCGGCTCT
>NZ_PPPU01000036.1 GCF_006483455.1 Methylomonas koyamae | reverse complement strand
CCGCTGCCGGGCGCGGTCTGGCTGTTCGGCGGCGCACTGCTTGGCGTCGGCGGATTGCGGCGATTCGAGAGGGGTTAATGTTGCTTTGCAACCGCGCATCATGGTGTTTAGCCCGGTTCCTAGGTTCTGGGCAGCATTCTCGGCTCAACGGTTTGTTGAATCTACAACTCGCGAAAATCGAATGACAAGGAGACATCGTATATGCAGCTAACCCGCGCGATTGTGATCCCCGCGTTTCTGCTGGCTTGTTTGATGATCTATTTTTTCGGCGGCGGCGAGACGGCCCAGTCGCTTAGAGTCGGCGGTAGGGCTTCCGCCGGGCCGGCATCTCGCGTCAGCCGGTCCGTCGATTCCGTGGTGCTGCCGGGTTGGGCGGCTGACCAGCCGGAGCCGGGATTCGCAGAAGTTGCCGAGGATGAGGATGCTTTGGCGGAAAATCCTCTACCCCAGGCCGTCGGGGAAATATTGTTGGTCCTCGACGATCTGGCCGGACAGGGCCTTAGTCACGACGAGCTATTAAACAGCGAAAGTTATCAATTGTTGATGGCAAAACTGCAATCCGACCCCGCAGCGCGGCAAGCCGTATTGGCGCGGATCATGAAAACCAGCGGCACGCCGCTCGGTAAAACCTTGGTGCTGGCTGTGGCGACATCCGGCGCGGGCGTTGGCATGGGGACGTTGAAAAGTTCGGCCGAATGGCTGCTGAAACACGGTAACAGCGAACAGCGGGCTGACGCCTTGCAACTGCTGGGTTCGACCCCCAGTTACACGCCGCAAACCCGCGCGGCGTTGCTGGAGGCGCTGAAACGTGATGGCGGCGATCCGGAGGTGGCGGTGGCGGCGATGGACAACTTGGTGCGGCAAGGTGGAGCCTCGGAGGTCGAGCGGCAGGCGATCATCAAGGAGGTGACGCCGTTCGTCGGGCATGACGATTCGCGAGTGCGCTTGAACGGTTTCCAGGTAATCGCCAAGTGGGGAGCCCAAGACCCGGATGCCATGCAAACTTTGGCCCAAGGCGCTAACGATCCCGATCCTCAGGTGCGAACCTGGGTGCTTTCTGCGTTTGGCAACGGCGAATTTAGTTACGACAGCGTGCGCCAACCTTTGCTCGACACCTTGCATAACCCGGATGAAGAGCCGGCAATAAAAGCGGTTGCGCAACGGGCGTTGGCGCGTTTTGCGTTGGATGAGCAAGCGCAAGCCGCCATTCAGCAGTATATGGCAAGCGAGTCCTATCAGCCGCCTCAAACCAATTTGGGTTTCAACTAAACGATATTCCGCACCAATTCCGCTTACCGGCCGTGGCTGATTCAAGCCGCTCCCCCGCGGCGGGCACCGAGCTTCATTTCATCCGCCTGATCCTCCTCGCCATCGGAAAAAGCAGTTTTTCGGTGATATGCGGAGTTTCTATATTTACACAGCGGCAAGGTAAATAGTGGGTTGAATAATGCCGGCGGCGCTGGCACTAACGGATAAAACTAAATATTTAAGCTGTCTGGTCGGTTGCTAAGTGATTATCTGCCTGCTGTGGCTATTTTTGTAGGTTCGTAAATATTGTCTGAGATATAGATTTTTACCAAGGTAAATCGCCGTTTACTTTAGGTATTAAAAATAAATAATTAAATAATATATATTAGCTTTTAAGATGAGCTGTTCGGATGATGCGTTTTGACGATATTCCGAAAATTATGGCGTCTTATGGCTGATAAGATGGTCTCGATGCGTCTTCTATGGAATTTGCTTGAGTGTTAGTTCGTTTCGGCACCTGTTGGCGGTAAAAAATATTTTCAAATAGAAATTTTTCCTATTTATAGTAATTGCGGCATATGCCGTAAAATCGGCCAAAAGTGCGGTATTTAAAATAGTTATTTAACACAGTATGGATAGTGTTGCCGAGTTGGTTTGTGGTGCGACAATTTGCCTCATTGAAACTCTGTAAATCTCGGTGGAAACTTCGCGCCGACTCCGATGGAGTCAGTGGGAGTGTTAGAGTTCTTTAATCGCTTGGCGGCCAAATTAATAATCGCCAATTTATGTTTGATTTGGAAATTAAAGTTTTCAGTCAAAACAAAGGAGAAAAAATGAATATCCGCAACAAAAAGCATTTAAGCCTGTTTGCGCTGAGCGCGATTTCCGTCACGTTAATTTCAGTGGGTGCCAATGTGGCCGACGAGCAGGCACCGCCCCCTGAAAACTCAAAGTATCCATCAGAATTATGAACAAAATTACGCAAAAGATTTGCATTTGTTAAAACAGGATCAGCGGTTCAGGGATAGAAAATGCAGGTATAAAACTAATCTGGAGCTTGATACTGATCAAGAGTTTTGTACCCAAAGTAGGCGCAGTAATGGTATGCGCGATATTAACCGCCAATCCTGCAATGGGTTTGTCGTCCTCGGTAGTTTATGAGCAAACCTAAATAGTTAATCCATTTATCAGGAAAAATTAATGAAAAACGTCAATCTAAAAATGATTAAAGCCGGACTTTTTACCTTAACCGGATTGTCTAGCGCTCTGTTGGCTTTCGATGCAAGTGCGGTTTGCGGTGGATCGGCATCCGTTACCTTGAACAAGGGTGTTTTAGCTTCAATGCAAGGGGATTCTACTAAACGCATACCTGCTGGTTCAGTCATTTCTCCAGTCCCTTCAAACAGCGATACCGGCACAGGCGCATGGTCAACTTATGGCAACCGCTACATCTATCTGAATGCCTTTATCGAAGAAAGAACCGGCGCAACACCTTCACCCACCACATGGAATTATTCAAGCACGGTCCCGTCCAATACCGTCCCTACCACTAACGCGCCTGGTGCAAACGGCGATGCGGCAGGAACCGACTATTACGGCCCTTATAGCCTGCCCGTGGTATGCGCAACCTCGGCGACGCCTAACTACACTTCGACGTTTAAAGTTGGTAATACCGTTTCAAACTACAGCGGCGTTACGGGAACAGGTAATATTGGATTGGCTGGGGTGTTCAAATTTCGCAGCTCATTTCAAAATCCAACCCTATCTTTAAGAATGGGTAAACTCAGGCTTACCAAAGTAGGTACAGACTGGGAGCTATGGGATGATCATAATGGGCTGAGTTTCCTCAAGCTTACTGAAGTTAACTATGTTCATACCGCGGCAACTAAAACCGTCACCCTGAAAGCCAACCTTCGTTTTGCCGATGCCGTTGATAACTGGGCCAACCCTTCGTCTGCCAACACCACCGATTGGGGACGATGCTACCGGGGGACGCCAAACAGTGCTCCATGCGCTGCACCCGATGGCGGCACAGGCACTTGGTGGATCACTTCCGGCCTAAATTCAACGGATAATGCGCTAATGATGGGTCCCGGCACCGGCCTTACCACGCCAACAGGTACAGGTGTATTAACAGGGCTTGTTCCCAATGCCTATAAAACTTCAGCAGGCGCAACCCCTACTGGTTCAGAGGCACTTGCTTTAGTCGGTAGAATCTCTGTGACATATACCTACAACTAAAAGTCTATTGATTCAGTTTTACATAGACTGCGGTTGATCGATAAATTGAAACCACTTGAGTGAATTAGCAAAACATCTCGGGTGGTTTCAGTTTTAAAGCGCGGTAGTTTGAGGTTACCGCGAGTGAAGCCCAATAATTCGAAGCTGCAAATGTTGGGGGTTCGCAAACTCACCCACCACCTGCAAAAATCCACCATACCTGCAGCTAGCCAAGCCTGATTTATTTTCAATAATTTTTAATTAGCTTTAAATTCATTGCACCCTTTTTGTCCATCTTAGTTTAAAAGGAAAATTGACTATGCCATCAACAAAATCCGTTAAAAAAAACGCATTATTAGTTTTGATAAATTCGCTGCTACTATCCACGCAAGTTTTCTCCTCAACAGTATTCGAACCCACTTATTTCCCTCCAGGGTTTATAGGCGGGGAAGCGCGTTTGACCTATGACCGCCAAGCCTGGGCCACCATGATGCCGAGGTGGTCTCGAACCAATATCCATGGTATCCCCATAGAGGGGTCTGAAGGACCGACGTCGGATACCAAGGGCAATCGTTTTTTATATCCGCAGCTATTTTTGGATCATAACTCGCCTACCGCCATTAAGCGTTCGGAGCTTGCCTCGGAGGCGCGTATAGCCAATGGCACAGCCGATCCGGAAGCCGTGGCGCAATGGCGTATCTACAATCAAGATGATTGGGTGCCTCTGGATCAACCGCCAGGCGGCTTTACCATGCAAGTCGATGATTTGCGAGCAGGGGTCTGGTGGCCTGAAAAATCCGGTTGGGTACCCAGCAGTTATAATCCCTATCCGGGCGAGGAAACGCCTTTAACAATCGGCCTGGGCGGCTCACTGCGCCTGCACAGCGATTTTATCGCACCGGGCGCTTCGCTGTGGTTTGCCAGCCTGGATATCCGCCTGCAACAAGATCGGATGACTCAGGAATACAAATGGTACATCGGTAGCAGTGGCGGCGTGGCGCCTGGAAGCATATTTGAACTAATCAACCCGGTGTTCGGCGTCGATCCGACAACTGGCTTTACGACCTTAAGCGCGGATTACAAATGGGGCGCGTCTCAATGGAGTAATTTTTTTAGATTCGGTGCCGAACCTGGAGATATCACCGAAAAAGTGCTGGGGCATATTACGATGAATCTCGGCGCGGAAACGGCACCGGTGCCGGTGCCGGCAGCCGTGTGGTTATTCGGAAGTGCCTTGGCGGGCTGGCTGGGTTTTAAACGCCGTACCGCAGTACTTGCTTGATAGACGTTTTTAGTGGCTTGGAGCAGGCGGCAATGGACGCAGCACGCCTGCTTCGGCGAGATACCGTTCGTTTGCGAAGCTTCGCGGGAGTCTTTAAGAATTATGCCTAATTCCAAAATTTTATCTCTGTCTCTCCTGATGGCGGCATTCGGTGCCGGGTATTGCGTTCGCGGAATTGATTTCTCAGACGCAGCGAGTCTCGCCAATCAAAGCGCCTCTCAGCCCACGACGCCGCGCCCGCTTGCCGCCAACCGCAAAAGCGAGCAATCGGGCAAAACTTCACGGCTGGCAGCATCGGCCTCCGGCATTCGCCTTTCAGAACAGGCTGTAAACCGTGGCGCCGCTGTTTCTCGGACTCAGGCTTTACCCATGGCTGAGACTGAAGCAGCCCCTCGGGACACGCATGAATTATTGGGGGCTTTGGACGCCAAACTGGCGCAAAATCCGGATATGGACGCTTTGCGCAATAGCCCGGAATTCCAGCAACTCATCGCGCATTTACAAAGCGATCCGGCTGCGCGCAACCAAGTCATCTCCCAATTCCTGCATGCCAGCGGCACAGATTTAGGCAACACCTTGAGCGAAATATTGGCCATGTCCGGCGGCGTAGAAGTGATGCCGGAGCTTAAAGACGCGGCTTCGCAACTCCTGCGCGACGGCAACGACGAGCAACGCTTGAATGCCTTGCAGTTGATCGGTGGCGCGGCCGGCAACGATCCTAAACTTCGCTCGCAAGTCATAGACATGCTGCACAAGGTTGCCGATAGCGATCCCCGGCTGGCCAGCGCGGCGATTTCCAGTTTAAATCGGCAAGGCGTCTCCACCCGCACCGAGCATCAGGACGTGATTCGAGCGGTTTCGCCGCTGGCCGCCAGTGCCGATCCCGAAGTGCGCCGCAATAGCTTACAGGTTCTGACTCAATGGACCGGCAAAGACCAGTCCACGCTGGAAATTTTTACCAAAGCCGCGCGGGATTCCGATACCGGCGTGCGCAGCTTGGCGGTATCGGCGCTGGGTAACGGCAGCTTTAGTTACGAAAATGTCCGCGATTCCTTGTTAGCCGTACTCCAAAACCCGAGCGAAGACCTAAAAGTCCAAGCCGCCGCTCAACAGGCCCTTTCGAGTTTTCCATTGGACGAACAAGCGCTCAAAATTTATCAGGAGTACATGGCAAGCGTTAAAACGGAAGGAGGCAGCGCAAGCGGCGCTTTTAATTGAAGTCAAGGCTGACTGGGCAGTTACCCTGCTTGAAGTAGTGGCGGGTTGGAATCACGGGAGCAAGGCCAGGCCGATGCCGACGATCCGAATTATTAAGGGTATCTGGCTGCCGGCGCCCTGGCTCAAGCCAATTTGAGTTTCAACTAAACCAAATTCCGAACCAATTCCGCTTCCTGGTCGTGGCTGATTCAAGCCGCTCCCGCGCGGCGGGCACCAATCTTCATTTCATCAGCCTGATCCTCCTCCCGATCGCCAAGCTGCAGTGTTGGCCATAGATGCCGGGCAGCCGGCTTGGCGAAAAATTCCCTGAGATCGGATTCCGATATTTCGGCAACAGCCAGGAAAGGTTGCTCTCCAATTGCGATGCGGAAAGGTTTTATCGTCCGCTTCGATGCTCGGGCTGGCTGAAAACGAGCGCGGTTTTTGAGCTATGTGATTTGACTCAAAAAAATTACGCCAAAACACCCATTTTTCTTGCTAGATATGTTGGCGGCCGGTTACGCCGCTGAGCGGGGCCGATTTGCCGGTTCAAGCCCGGTGACCTTAGTCGGTTTTTAATTAAATAAATTTAATTAAATCAATATATTGAGTTTTATGTGCCGATTTATGCTGCTACAGAAATTCCGGGTGGCATTCTAGTTGCTTTATGTAAAAGCATCATACTTATCTCTAGCAAGCACAATGACGTTATCAGCCCCGGAAACTCTGGCCGGAATCTCGGCTTGGCAAGCGCAACAGCGTGGCGATGCGACCGCTTTCGTATTCGAAGACTGTCGTTCGACGTTTAGCCAGTTCGACCGGCATGCCAATCAAGTTGCTGCCGGATTAGTCGCCGAGGGGATTATGCCGCAAGCTCGGGTTGCGGTTTTGGCCAAGGACAGTATCGACAGCTATCAAATTTTATTTGGCTGCGCCAAGGCGCGGGCGGTGCTGATCGGGATTAACTGGCGCCTGTCCGCGGCGGAAAGCGTTTATATCCTGCAAAACGGCGAAGTCGAAATAGTGTTTGTGGCTAAAGATTTTCTCGAACGTGTTGCCGCGGCAAAACACGCACTGCCGCGGCTGCGCACAATTGTCGTGTTAGACGCGGAACTGGGCGAATACCCAAGCTTTCAGGGTTGGCGGGACCGGTTTCCGCCAACGCCGCCGGCTTTGCAGCCTCGTCCGGAAGATGTGGTGGTGCAAATGTATACCAGCGGTACCACCGGCCATCCGAAAGGGGTGCAGTTGCCGAATCATGCGTTCTTCAGGCTGATGCGGGGCATGCGCGAACGAGGCGACCTTTGGATGGATCTGAATCCGGAAGACCGGCTGTTGATATCGTTGCCGCAATTCCATATGGGCGGGATCTGGTGGGCGATACAGGGATTCATTGCCGGCGCGCAAGGCATTGTCATCGACACCTTTGTGGCCTGGAAAGTGTTGGAATTGATCGAGCGCCACCGGATCAGCAAAGTGCCGATGGTGCCGGCCATGATTCAGACCACGCTGGCGGAACCGACCTGCGATAACACGGATTTGTCGTCGGTAAAGGGCTTTCTCTACGGCGGTTCGCCGATCGCGCCGGCCTTGCTGAAAAAGGCGATGGCGCGGTTCGGTTGCGGCTTTTTCCAAATCTACGGCATGACCGAAACCGGCAATATGGCGGTCTGCTTACGCCCCGAGGACCATGAGCCGGCAAACCCCAAGCGTTTGGAATCTGCCGGCCGGGCTTTGCCGGGGGTGGAACTGCGGGTGATCGACACCGAAGGCCGTTGTCTGCCGCCGCTGGCGATAGGCGAGATCTGCATCAAGTCGCCGGCCAATATGGTCGGATATTGGAACAATCCGGCGGCAACGCGGGAATGTCTGTCCGTCGACGGTTGGGTCCGCACCGGCGATGCCGGTTATCTCGACGACCAGGGCTATTTGTTTATCTGCGATCGGCTCAAGGACATGATCATTTACGGCGGCGAGAACATCTATCCGGCCGAAATCGAAGCTGCGCTATGCGAGCACGACGGCGTCGCCGAGGCGGCGGTTATCGGCGTCCCGGACGAACGTTGGGGCGAAGTCGTTAAGGCGTTTGTGGTGTTGCGACCGGGTTGGACGATCAAGCCGCGAGAATTGATCAATTTTACCCGCCAGCGCATTGCCGACTTCAAGGCGCCGAAATCGATCGACTTTCTGGAAAAGCTGCCTCGGAATCCAAGCGGAAAAATATTGAAGCGGGAATTGAGGACGCCTTATTGGACCGCACAATCCCGGCAAGTCAATTAGGCCGCGCCCGCTATTGGCGGCCGACTTGGATTGCAGGGCCAAATCGGTAGCGTCGTGCGCCAGTCGACACCTGCCGGGAGTACCAACCCACCACCATCACTGGAGCTTATAGGAGTGCCTGAATGAGCGTTGAAACCATCGAAATCGAAGTGATCGAGTCTAAACCCGGCAAAATCGGTGCCGAAATCCGCGGCCTGGACATAAACGCCTTGTCCGCCGAAGCGCCTGAACTCGGGATGATTCGCAGTCTGATCTACCGCAATAAACTGGTCGTGTTGCGTAACCAGGAACTGGACGAAGCCAGGTATGTGGCATTCGCCCGTAAACTGGGTCGGCCGCAGGTTTATTTCCAACCGCAGTACCACCATCCGAATTACCCCGAAATTTTTGTTTCGTCCAACGTGCCGGATCAAAACGGCAACAAAATCGGCGTGTCCGGTACCGGAAAATATTGGCATACCGATTGTGCTTTCGAAAAACATCCTTTGTCGTTTACCTCGGTTTATCCCTTGGTATTTCCGAAAATGTCGCGGGAAACTTCGTACATCGATATGGTGCAGGTGTTGAAAAATCTACCGGCGCAATTAAAGCAATATGTCGACGCCAAAACCTATATTCACGCCGGCCAACTCAGGTATAAGGTTCAGGCCAGCGATATCGATAAATCGCTGGCGGAGTTACTCGAGCGCATCAATGCCGAAGTGCCTCCGGTCGAACATCCGGCCGTCATTCAACATCCGGTAACCGGCGAATTCTCGTTGTATATCAGTAGCGGTTTTACGATAAAAATCGCCGGACTGGACCATGAAGAAAATCAAATGGCGCTGAAGGCATTATTCGATTTTATCGAGCGTCCGGAGCACGTGCATACCCATTATTGGGAAGAGGGCGATTTAATCATTTGGGATAACCGTTCGGTGATTCATAAGGCCTCGGGGGTTAAGCCGGGCGAGACCAGCAAAATGTATCGGGTTGGTATTTACGACGATTTGCCTTTTTACGTTGGTATCGGCAATTGACGTTCGAGAATATCTTGCCGGTAATACTGTTTACTTTTGGCGAAATTATTGAAATTGGAATAAGCGAATGACTACTGAAACTTCAGGCCTGGAAATTAAAGAAGCAAGGCCCGGTAATATCGGCGCCGAAATTATTGGATTGGATGTTAACGAATTGTCTGACCATGCGCCGGAGTTAGCGCTGATAAGGCAGTTGATTTATAAAAACAAACTGGTGGTGTTGCGCGGTCAAGAATTGACGGCGGAACGTTATGTGGCGTTCACCCGCAAACTGGGTCGGCCGCAAGTGTATTTTCAGCCGCAGTACCATCATCCCGACCATGCCGAGATCTTCGTCTCGTCCAACGTGATTGAGGCGGACGGCAAAAAGCTTGGCGTGGCGGGCACCGGGCGCTACTGGCACACCGATTGCGCGTTCGAACCCCACCCGCTGTCTTTCACGTCGGTCTATCCCTTGGTATTCCCGAAATCCGCCCGGGAAACGTCTTATATCGACATGGCCGCGGTATACGCAAAATTGCCGGCCGAATTAAAAGCCTATGTCGAAACGGCAAGCGCCGTTCACGAAGGCAAACTGCGTTACAAAGTTCAAGCGTCGGATATCGACAAGTCGTTGGCCGAGTTACTCGACCGGATCCATAACGAAGTACCGCCGGTTATTCATCCGGCGGTGATACAGCATCCGGTCACAGGCGAAAAGATTCTCTATATCAGTAGCGGTTTTACCACCAAATTGGCCGGTTTAACTTACGAAGAAAATCAAAAGGTAATGCAGGCCTTATTCGACTTCGCCGAGCAGCCGGAACATATTCATACGCATTATTGGGAGGAAGGCGATTTGATTATCTGGGATAACCGGCCGCTGGTGCATAAAGCCTCTTCGGTAAAACCGGGCGAGCAAAGCAAGAGCTATCGCATCGGTATTTACGACGACTTACCTTTTTATGTAGGAATAAACTCATGAGTGCAATCACTGAATTAGCGGAATGCGACGCGCTGACGTTAACCGATATCGAAGGTTCCTTCGTCAATCAGGTATTGTCGCCGTATCGGCAGCACTGCCAATATCTGAAGAAGGCTTATTTTCAGCAGCAAGAAGGGCTGGGATTACAAGGTATGTTGATGAACGGCGAGTTTTCGATTCCGGAATCCTGCTATATCGACGATACCGGACATTTTAACGCCGTCGAATACAATATTTGTTACAACCAAATCGCTTATGTTCATTTGGGATATTGCATCAAGCACGGATTAATTCCGGAGTTAAACGAATACGAGCCGGATTCTTTTTTCGAGAAGCAGTTGTCCAACTTTCTAATTGCGAATTTAAATTCCAGCTATCAAAGCTTTATTAATGCCAAACGGTTTTACGGAACCTTCGGCATTAGTTTGGTGAAGAAAACCTCTCGCTGCACGTTTTTGAAGACGTTCTGCCATTTTCACGACGACAAGCTTGGCAAATCCAAAGGCGAGGTAACGTTGGCGGTGTTACGCCCGGATGCTTGACGGAACGTCGATTCCGCACATCGATTTTGCGCCAACTATCCATAGTTTTTGACTCTATTCAGACCACAATGGGGACGGATATACAGTTTGCGGACGCCTACTGCGAAACGCATGAAGCATTCAGCGTGTTAGACCGGCTTGCCCAAGCGCAGCCGGATTTGCGCCGACGCATCTTGATCGATTTTATCCGCGGTTTGCTGGTCGAGTTTTTGGAATTGGACGATCCCGACGATGTCGCCGACGACCGGAACTTCGGCGAACTCGGCGCCGACTCCATGCAGGCGGTCGACTTTAAAGTGGAACTGGAACAGCGCTTGCACTGCGCGTTGCGGTCGACCGTGCTGTTCGATTATCCGCGTTTGGACTTGCTTGCGGATTATTTGCTTGCGGAGGTGTTGGACTTGGCGGCGGTGGCTACGGACTGCCGGCCTGTGACTGTGCCGGCGGCATTGGTGGCGCGACCGCAGCCGGCGCAAGCCGCCATGGCGATTGCCGTGGTCGGCATGGCCGGGATTTTCCCGGAAGCCGAAAATGCCGCTGCGTTATGGCAAAAGGTGGTGTCCGGGGTGCCGTTGCAGGTCTCGGGCCGTTCGGAAGCGCCGGAACTTGCCTATGGCCGAATCGACCTTGGCAAGCGGCACGCGCCGGAGGCATTGCCGATCTCGGAAGCCGAGTATGCAGCCTTGCCGCGGCAGGAGCAATTGCTGTATCGATGTATCGCGGACGCTTTGCTGGAGTATCGGCTCGACCTTGCGGGATTGGCGAACACTCCGACCGCGGTTTTCATCGGCTGCCGGGAAACGGCGCCGACGGCGGACGTGGCGTATCGGATTCCGCTTGCCAACAAAATTTCGTTTCGGCTGAACCTGAAAGGGCCGAGCGAGACGGTCAATTCCTTTTGCATCAGTGTCTACCTGGCCTTGCACCGGGCGGTGCAAAGTTTGCGGGCCGGGGAATGCCGGCAGGCAATTGTCGGCGGCGTCAACCTGATTGCTGCGGACGAATTCGCTCAGGCGGCGCGACAGGGACTTTACCGCGATATTCTCAGCCGCGACAACCAGACCAAAAGTTTCGGCGCTACCGCCAACGGTTATCTGCGTAGCGAAGGCGGCGGCGTGTTGATCCTGAAACCCTTGGCCGATGCCGAGCAGGATGGCAACCGCATTTTGGGCGTGGTCAAAGGATCGGCGGTTTACCACGGCGGCCGCGGCTATTCGTTCGAGGCGCCGAATCCGCAAGGGCTTAAGGAAGCGATTCGATTGAGCCTCGCCAATGCCGGCTGCAGCGCCGACTCGATCGATTACGTCGAGGCGCACGGTATCGGCAATCCGATGGCCGATGCGTTGGAATTGGGCGCTGTCGACCAAAGCTACCGGCAAGCCAGCGCCGATTCCGGCAAACGCTGGCACGTCAGCAGCGTAAAGCCCAGCATCGGCCACCCGGAAGCCGCTTCCGGGATGGCGTCGATTATCAAAGTGTTAAAAGCTTTCGAGCACGCTCTGTTGCCCGGTATCGCCGGTCTCGATGCGGTGAATAGCGATTTGGCCGCCGGGCATGCGTTGATTCTGCAACGCCAGGGCCGGCCTTGGCCGAGTTCCGATCAGCCGAAACGCGCGGCCCTGAACAGCTATGCCATCGGCGGGGTAAACGCCCATGTCGTTCTGGAGGAATACCGGGCCGACGCCGCGGTTGCCGCCAGCGGCATCGCCCAGCGCGCAGCGCGGGCCTCCGATCGGCCCTTGGCGGAGTTGGGGCTCGATCCATCCAGCGCCGCGGTGCTAGCCGAGTTGGTTCAAGACATTTTTAAGCTGGAGCTGGGCTCGCTCGACTTGTCGCTTTCCCTGATCGATTACGGTTTCGATTCCATCGACGTGGTGCAGTTCGTCGGCCGTTTGAACGAGTCGCTGGGGTTGGACATCAAATTCAGCCAGGTGCTGGGTGTCGACGACTTTGCCGGGTTTTTTGCGCTGTTGGCGCTGAAACTGCAGCAAAAAACGCCGGCCGGCAGCACCGGCTCAAGCGGGGAGACGCCGGGTTTGGCCGATGCGGCTATCTGCGGTCCGTTGTCGGAGGTGCAAAAGGGTCTGTGGTACGTCAATCAACTGGCGCCGGAGTCGATCGCGTTTAACGTGCCGTTGACGTTCAAAGTCTCAGGCAACGTCGATGCCGTCTTATTGCAGCAAGCGCTTGCGGCGATGCTGGCCGAGTACCCCATGCTTACCGTGGCGCTCGAGGTCGACGCCGAGACCGGCGCTTGCGTGCAGCGGATTCGGCCGGTCGCAGCATGTATCAACTGTCACGAAATGCGACTGGAATCGGCGGCGGTGCTGGACGCCTGCTTGTGGGAATTGTTGCGGCAGCCTTTCGATTTGTCCAAGGACGCGCCGGTCAGGCTGTATGCGATCGATGCGGCCGAGGCCGGGACTTACGTCTATTTCGTCATTCACCACATTGTGTTCGACGGCACCTCCGGGGCCTTGTTTATCGCCGCGTTCTGGCAGAAATATCACGCCTTACGGGCCGGTGCGACCTTGGTTTGCCGCGCTCCCGATCTGGCGTTTCTGGATTTTGTCGATTGGGAACGGCGCTATCTGGCCGGCGCTGACGGGGCGGCAGACGCACGCTGGTGGCGTGAATTATTGGCCGATCGAGCGGCGACCTTGAATCTGCCTTACGATTATTTGCCGCAAGCCAGTTTGTCGGCCGCCGGTATCGGTTGTCAAAAGTTCAGGCTGGACGGTGCCGAGCTGGCAGCCCTGAAGCGCTTGGCGACGCGTGGTAAAACCAGCTTGGCGGTGTTGTTCCTGGCGCTGTTTCAAGTCTTTTTATACAAGCTGACCCGGCACGCGGCGCCGGCGGTGACGACGCCGGTACGCGGGCGGCCCAAATCGGCCTACGAACACAGTATCGGTTGTTACATCAACGTCATGGTCGTACCGTGCCAAGTGCAGCCGGCAGCTTCCTTCAATCAGTTGATGCAGCAAGCCCGGCGCCGGTTTTTCGAGTGCCTGGACCATGCGCACTATCCGTTTCCCAGGCTGTTGTCGGACTTGGGCTTGCATTTGGCCAATCCCCAGGAAAACCCGTTTCCGGTGTCCTACACCTACCAGAATTTTTTCGACGAGCTGTTACATAACGCCGACGCGCTGCAGGGCGTCGAGACTTTGTACGAGGTGTTTCAGCAAACCGAGGACAATTACACGCTCGAAATTTACGATTTCAGGCACAGCCTGCAAATCAACATCAAGTACAAGCGCAGCTTGTTCGACGATGCCAGCGTTGTCCGGCATTTGGCCTGTTTCAAACAGTTAATTTCCGGTGTGGTTGCCAATCCGGATCAAGCCGTCAGCGCCATCGAAATCCTGCCGGCGGCCGAAAAGCAACGTCTGTTGACCGGGTTCAATGCGACGCAGACGGTCGCGGTTCCCGCCGTCTGCCTGCACCAGCTATTCGTCCGCCAGGCGTTGAAAACCCCGGAACAGGTGGCGGTGATCGGCGAGGAGAGTTCGCTCAGCTACCGGGAACTGCACCAGCAAAGCGACCGGCTGGCCGTTTATCTGCAACAGCTTGGCGTCCAGGCCGATACCCTGGTGGCGGTGTGTCTGCGCCGTTCGCCGCTGATGCTGGTCGGCTTGCTGGGTATCCTCAAGGCCGGCGGCGCCTATCTGCCGCTGGACGCCAACACCCCAACCGAACGCGGCAAACTGCTGCTGGCGGACAGCGGCGCCAAACTGATATTGACCGAAGCGGCGCTGGAGCCGGGTGCCGACGAGATAACCCAGGGCCTGGACCTGCTGCGGGTTGCCGTGGACCGGGACTGGCCGCGGATCGCCCAAATCGACGAGCCGCCGCGGCAATTGGCGCGTCCCGAGCATCTGGCCTATGTCATCTACACCTCCGGTTCCAGCGGCCGGCCCAAAGGCGTCATGGTCGAGCACCGCAACGTCGTCAATCACAACCTGGCCGTCATCGCCGCCTACCAACTCAGCGGCAGCGATCGGGTGCTGCAATTTTCGACGATCAGCTTCGATATCTTCGTCGAAGAAGTGTTTCCGACCCTGCTCAGCGGCGGCGCGGTGGTGATGATGGACGGCGAACGCTTTACCGACGCCGGCTACCTGAAAACCCTGGTACAGCGGCAGCGGGTCAGCCTGATCAACCTGCCCACCGCCTACTGGCATACGCTGGTGGAGCAAGACTTCAGCGACACCGCGCTAAGCCGGGTGGTGATCGGCGGCGAAAAAGCCGAAGCGCAAAAGTATCGGGTCTGGCGGCAACGCAACCCGAATATCCGGGTCATCAACAGCTACGGCCCGACCGAAACCACCGTCATCGCCACGCTGTACCCCATCGAAGCGGCCGTCGCCGCCGACCAGCCGATCCCGCTGGGTCGGCCGCTGGCCAACACCCAAGTCTACGTCCTGGACAGCGACCTGCAACCGGTCCCGATCGGCGTACCCGGCGAATTGCACATTGCCGGCGCCGGTGTTGCCCGCGGCTACCTGCACCAGCCGGAGCTGACCGCCGAGAAATTCATCGCCAACCCCTTCGGTCCGGGTCGGCTGTACAAGACCGGCGACTTGGTACGCTGGCGCGACGACGGCCAGTTGCTGTTCATCGGCCGGCAAGACCAGCAAGTGAAGATTCGCGGCTTTCGAGTCGAGCTCGGCGAAATCGAACAGGCCTTGCTGTTGCATCCGAACATTCGCCACGCCGTCGTCGTTGCCCGGGAATTTGCCGGGGGCAAGCAGTTGGTTGCCTATTTCCAGGCCGGGATAGCGCTCGAGACGGCGGAATTGATCGCGTATTTGCGCCAGCGCTTGCCCGATTACATGGTGCCTGCCGCCTGGGTGGCGTTGGCGCAAATGCCGTTGACCGATAACGGCAAGGTCGATCGCAAAGCGTTGCTGGCGCTGCCGGTCGAGCGCTCGGCAGAGGCGGGTTACGTCGCGCCGAGCAACGCCATCGAGGCCACTTTGGCCGACATTTGGCAGGATGTATTGGGTATCGGCCGGATCGGGATTCAGGACAATTTTTTCGCGTTGGGCGGCCATTCCTTGCTGGCGATCCAAATCGTGTTGCGGGCCAAGGCGGCGTTGGGTGTCGAACTGGCGCTGAGTACTTTGTTCGAGGCGGCGGACATTCAACAACTGGCCGTGGCGATTGCGAACAGCGGCTGCGCCCCGGCCGAAGATTCGTTGGCTAACTATCTGAAACATCTGGAGGCATTCGTTGTTTAACGGCATACGGCATCGGTGGTGCGATTCGGTTTCTGATCGCAGCCTGGGATTCATCCAATTCGCGGCAGCAAGTCCATGTTGAGCGAGTTGATCGCTAACGGCGCGCGCTTGACCGGATCGCCGGCCGGAGATTTGTGCGTCGAAGCCGGCGCCGGCCTGCTGACCGACGCGGTGAAGTCCGCGCTAAAGGCGGAGAAGGCCGGGGTTCTCAGCTATCTGGCCGGCGACAAGATCGCCTGTCAGTCGTTTTCGCAGGAGCGCTTGTGGTTTCTGGATCGGCTGGGTTTCGGCGGCCAATACCATGTGCCGGGTTTGGGCAAGATCGAAGGGCCGCTGGATATCGGCGCGTTGGCCAAGGCGCTGGATTTTATTTACGCCCGGCACGAAGCCTTGCGCACCAATTTTTCGGTGCTGGACAACACGCCGTTACAACGAATCCGGCCGGCGGCGGCAGTCGCTATCGAGCAACACGATCTCAGCCGGTTTAGCGGCGAACTGCAACGTCGCGAACAAAAACAACGGCTGCAAAGCTTTATCGAGCAGCCATTCAATCTGGAGACTTCCGCACTATTCAGGGCGATGCTGCTGCGCCTGGCGACGGAAACCCACATCCTGGCCTTGTGCTTGCACCACATCGTGACCGACGGCTGGTCGATGCGGGTGTTATTGAACGATCTGGCGGCAGCCTACGCCGCGTTTGTCGAAGGTAAACCGCCCGCGTTGCCGACCTTGCCGGTCGATTACGCCCAGTATGCCGGTTGGGAGCGGGAAACCCACACGGATGCCAAACTGACGCGCGAACTGGCTTACTGGCAACGCCAGTTATCCGGTTACCAGAATCTTGAGATGCCGTTGGATTTTGCGCGTCCGGCCAGCGCCAGCGGGCGCGGCGCTTACCTCCAGTTCGAGTTGAGTTCGGAGCAGGGCAAATTGGTTAAACAAGCGGCCAGAACGCGCAAAACCACTCCGTTCACCTTGTTTATGGCCGCGGTCTATCTGCTGTTAAAAAAATACAGCGGCCAACACGACATTTGCTTGGGCATGCCGGTGGCCAACCGCAATCAGCGCGAAATCGAAGCTGTGGTCGGTTTTTTCGTCAATACCGTGGTGATGCGGATTAACCCGCCGGAACAAACCGGTTTGACGGTGAACGCCTTGCTCGAGCAGGTTCACACCGTGATTGTCGAAGGCCAGGAAAACCAGCAGGTGCCGATCGAGAAGATTTTCGATTTGCTGCAACCGGAGCGCGATTTAAGCCGCAGCCCCTTGTTTCAAGTCCTGATCAACTACACCCCGCTTCGGCTCAGCGGCTTACCGTTCGGCAATTGCCGCCTGGAGCCCTTGTTCGATTTCGAGATCAATGAAGCGAAGTTCGAGTTGACCTTCACCTATAACGAATTCGAAGACGAGCATGCGCTGATCGGGATCGAATACGCCGCCGATCTGTATCGGCCGCAGACGGTGCAGCGGATGGCGGAGCATCTGACCAGCATCATGCGCTACCTGGTCGAGTCGCCGAACGGCATGCTCGCGGAACTCGATTTGCTGGATGCGGACGAGCAGCGCAAGATACTGGACGACTGGGGCCGCTCGACCGCCAATCAGGTTTCCGACGCCTGCCTTCACGACCTGTTCGTCCGCCAAGCCTTGAAAACCCCGGAACAGGTGGCGGTGATCGGCGAGGAGAGTTCGCTCAGCTACCGAGAACTGCACGAGCAAAGTGACCGGCTGGCCGTTTATCTGCAAAAGTTAGGCGTCCAGGCCGATACCCTCGTGGCGGTGTGTTTGCGCCGTTCGCCGCTGATGCTGGTCGGCTTGCTGGGCATCCTCAAGGCCGGCGGCGCCTATCTGCCACTGGACGCCAATACCCCCGCCGAACGTAGCAAAGTCTTGCTGTTGGACAGCGGCGCCCAACTGCTGCTGACCGAAGCCGGCCTGGTCGAAGGCTTGCGTGAAATCGGTACCGGTCCGGCGATTCAGACCGTGGCGCTGGATAGCGACTGCCCGTTGATCGCCCAAAGCACCGGGCAACCGCGTCCCAGCGCGGCTCCCGAGCATCTGGCCTATGTGATCTATACCTCCGGTTCCACCGGTCAGCCCAAAGGGGTGATGGTCGAACACCGCAACGTGGTCAATCACAACCTGGCCGTCATCGCCGCCTACCGTCTCAACGAGCGCGACCGGGTGTTGCAGTTTTCGACGATCAGCTTCGATATCTTCGTCGAGGAAGTGTTTCCGACCCTGCTCAGCGGCGGCGCGGTGGTGATGATGGACGGCGAGCGTTTCACCGATGTGGCTTACTTAAAAAGCCTGCTGCAACGCCACCGAGTCAGTCTGATCAACCTGCCCACCGCCTATTGGCATACGCTGGTGGAGCAAGACTTCAGCCACACCGCGCTGAGCCGGGTGGTGATCGGCGGCGAAAAAGCCGAAGCGCAAAAGTATCGGGCCTGGCGGCAACGCAACCCCAACATCGCGGTGATCAACACCTACGGCCCGACCGAAACCACCGTCATTTCGTTGCTGCACCCGATAGACCCGGCCCACGATCCCGACCAAGCGATACCGCTCGGCAAGCCGCTGGCCAACACCCAGGTCTATGTGCTGGACAGCGCACTCAAACCGGTGCCGATCGGCGTGCCGGGCGAACTGCACATCGCCGGTGCCGGCGTCGCTCGCGGCTATCTGAATCAGCCCGAATTGACCGCCGAAAAATTCATTGCCAACCCGTTTGGGGCCGACAAACTGTATAAAACCGGCGATCTGGTGCGCTGGCTGGACGACGGCAATCTGGCCTTTATCGGCCGCCGCGACCATCAGGTCAAGATTCGCGGGTTTCGGGTGGAATTGGGCGAAGTTGAAAGCGCGTTGGCCGAGCATCCGGCGGTTCGCTTGGCCGTCGTCATCGTCAGCGAACGCCAAGGCAACAAACAATTGTTGGCGTTTTATACCCACGCCGGCCAACCGCCCGAGCAAGAAGTCATGAAGGCTTTTCTGCGCCAAACCTTGCCCGACTACATGGTGCCGCTGGCGGTGCTGGCACTCGATACCCTGCCGATGACGCCGGGCGGCAAAATCGACCGTAAGGCACTGGCACAGCAAGCCGAGAGTTGGCTGGCCGGGCGCGGGGATTTCAGCCCGCCACGCGGCCAACTGGAACAACAACTGGCCGAAATTTGGCGGGCGCTGTTGAACATCGAGCGGGTCGGCGTGAACGACAATTTTTTTGAATTGGGCGGCCACTCCTTGCTGACCGTGCAACTGATTAGTCGCATCAATGCCATTCTCCCCGACAGCTCGCTGAATCTCGCCGATATTTTCAAATATCCGACGATAAAAGCGTTGACCGATTATCTAGAGCGCCCGCTGGAAAAACTGACCAATTCAGCGTATTTGCTCAATCTGCGCTCGGGGATTCCGACGTTTATCGTGCCGGGCATGCCCGGCTTGAGCGACGGCTATTTCGAACTGGCGGAGTGCCTGAAGCGGGAAGGGCCGGTTTACGGCTTGCAAATGAAAGGCTATAGCGACGAGCCGCCGGCGACCACGGTCGAGGACATGGCCGCGCACAATATCGCCCAGATCGAACGCGTCTGGCCGCAAGGCCGGATCAATTTGTACGCGCACAGTTACGGCGGCACCGTGGTCTACGAAATGTTGCGCCAGTTGCAAGATTCGGCTTACGAAATCGGCGAAGTGGTGTTGATCGATAGCGGTTTGTTGCTGCGGCAAAGCAGCGTGGACCAGGCCTCGGTCAAGGCATTCTGCAACTTCATGCTGACTAACGCCGGTATTTCGCCCGAGCCCCATCGCGGCGCGATTGCCGAAATTTTAAAAACCAAGCCCTATGCGGAGTGGAAAGACTGCTTTGCGTCATTATTGGCGGACATCCTTCCGAATCTGGACGCCGGGCATTTTCTGAAAATCTGGCAAGTGACCGAGGCGTCGATTACCGCCCGTTACCGTTACACCGCCAAGTTGCCGTATCGGGTGACGCTGGTGATCGCGGAAGGCAGTAAAGGTTGGTTGGCGGCCAACGAGTGGAACGATTATTTTCAAGCCGTCAATGTCATCAAGGCCAAGGGTGAGCATTTCACGGTGGTCAAGCAGCCGTATTGCGCGGCTTGGTTGCGAGCGCTGAGTCCCGAGCCGGCCGCTCAACCGTTAACGCTCGCCGCGCCGCCGCTGGCCGAGCCGGACCAGACTAGTAGTCTGCTGAGCGTCAGAGGCTTGGAGAAACACTATGGCGAAACGACGGCGGTTGCCGGGGTCAGTTTCGAGCTGCAAGCCGGGACGTGCTTCGGCTTGCTGGGACCGAACGGCGCCGGCAAAACCTCCACGTTGGAAATGCTGGAAGGCATACTCAAGCCGAGCAAAGGCGACATCCTGTTTCGCGGCAAACCGATCGATAGAGGCTACAGCCAGCACATCGGGATTCAGTTTCAACATACCGCCTTGCCGGAAACCTTGACGGTGAAGGAATGCTTGCAACTGTTTCAGAAGCTTTACCCGCGTAGTCTGCCGCTCGACGACATTATCGAGGCCTGCGCCTTAGGGGACTATATCAACCGCGATTCCCGCAAGCTGTCCGGCGGCCAGCGGCAACGCTTGTTGCTGGGCATCGCCTTAATCAACGATCCGGACATTTTGTTTCTGGACGAACCGACTACCGGTCTGGACCCGCAATCGCGCCACAACTTCTGGAGCTTGATTCGGGACATCAAACAGCGCGGCAAGACCATTGTGTTGACCACGCATTACATGGAGGAAGCCGAGCAGCTTTGCGACGAAATCGCGATCATGGATCAAGGCCGGGTCATCGTCCAGGACACACCGGAGAACCTGTTGCAGGAGCATTTCGACGGCGTGCTGATCCGCCTGCCGCGGGCCAGCGGGCTGGCGGAGCTTCCAGGCTTGCCGTTCGCGGTGAGTGCCGGCGCCGAAACGGTGGAGTTCGTCACCGCCAATGTGGAAGCGGCGATCGCCCAACTGACTCGGCTGAATGTGCCGTTGGCAGGCTTGACGGTCGCCACGCCGAATCTGGAAAACCTGTTTCTTAAATTAACCGGCCACTCATTGAGAAGTTGAGATGAAGCATTTTTTGGCATTGCTAACAGCCCGCAATATCGAATTGATCCGCGACAAAGCCACCTGGGTCTGGAATTTCGTGTTTCCGGTGGTGTTGATCGTCGGCATCGCGGCGATATTCGACGACAAGGAGACCGCGCTGTTCAAAGTGGGCGTGGTCGGCGAGGCGAGTCCGCAGATCGCCGCATTCAAGACCACCCAATATTTGCAATTTATCCACTACCCCGAGCTGGATAAGGCGCTAGCCAAACTGCAGCATCATCAGTTGGACATGGTGGTGCAGGGTGGCTCGGAAGACGGTTACTGGATCAACGACAGTGCCGCACAAGGCTATCTGCTGGAGAAAATCCTATTGGCCGGCGATCAAGCTACGACCTGGAAAAAGCAAGTGGTGTCCGGGCGGCAGGTGCGCTACCTCGACTGGGTTTTGCCCGGCATTCTAGCCATTAATATCATGCACAGCAGTTTGTTCGGCGTCGGTTTTACCATCGTCAGATACCGTAAAAACGGCGTGCTTAAACGCTTGAAAGCCTCACCGGTCAACGCCTTCGAATTCCTGTCGGCGCAAGTCGTCAGTCGGTTGGCGATGTTGATGCTGGCGATCGTGCTGCAATTTGTGGCGATGCACGCCTTGTTCGATTTTTTAGTTCAGGGCGCTTTTGCGCTGTTGGTGCTGATTGCGGTACTCGGTTCGGTAACCCTGATCAGCCTCGGCTTGTTGATGGCGAGTAGGACCAGCAGCGAAGAATTGGCCTTGGGCATCCTGAACCTGCTGACCTTGCCGATGATTTTGCTGTCCGGGGTCTGGTTTTCGCTGGAAGGCGCGCCGGCGCTGTTGCAGAACCTGACGCTGATTTTTCCGCTGACCCACATGCTGCAAGCCGCGCGGGCCGTGATGATAGACGGTGCCGGATTAAGCGATATTGCACCGGCGTTATTGACGCTGTCGGCAATGACACTGCTGTTTCTGACCAGCGCTGCGCTGCGCTTCAGATGGGTGGAAGACTAGCACCCGGAATCGCGTCAGTTCCGGCGGCGACGCGGGATTTCACGCGGCGATTGCGTGAGATAACTTAGTTTTCGAGGACCGGCGCCGGATTCGCCGTGCCAAGCCTTGTTATTCCAGGCGAATCAGATTTGGCCTAGTGTTTGCTCGTCGCTAATTGATTCGAAAACCCGACTTTAATCTGCCTTCGCGGCCTTTCCGTTGCAGCGTCGCTACGCCGCAACTCCGCCTGCGTTTTGTGAAGAGACCGTCGGGAGCTCGAGTTATTGGAAGGAATTGCTGGAAGCTCAGGCAGTAATCGTTCGCGGAAGCAGCGATGCCGCAAGGATTGCGGCGCAACGCCACACCCGCCGCGAGGCGGAGCCGGAAAGCCACGGGTCTTGGAACAAGACGGCCGGGTTACCGGCGGGCAAGGTTTGCCGATAGACACGGCGTCGGCCGCGTCGATTTACAAACTTGGAACCCGCCGCATAACTTAACCATCGATCAATCTACAAGGAAAAACCATGTATCTATTTAAAAAACATAGCCACAAATTGGCCTCGGCCGGCGTTCTGGCAATCGGTCTATTCGGCGGACTGTTGACAACAACCGATGCCAACGCGGCTCTTGTTAGCGGCGTGGCGAATTTAACAATCGACAATTCCGCCTTTACTTCGGCTGTACCAGGTGCCGAAGGTTGGTATATCGCTAATTTTTGGGATAAAAACCATAACGCCACGCCGATCACTCTGGATACAACCGGAGGTGTCGCGCTGAGCCAGACCGGAACCTTTAGCGTGTCGTTGGCGGTTAATAGCAATACTTCGACCATCAACTACGGGGCCGCTCGCAAGCAACAAGCCACGACGATGGACGCCGGCAACACCGCGGCCGGTCAAATCGGCTTGAGCGGCGCTTTCCGGATGGAGCCGGCGGCTGGCGGCACTTATCTCAATCCCGCCGATTTCTTTTTGAAAAAAACCGCCGGTCAATGGGACATCTTTACCTACAGCAACGGCTTTGGCCAACCGGCACTGTTCCGTTTGGTCAATGCCTCGGAATCGGTTAACGCCAACGGCGAGTTATCGCTGAGCGGCGACGTGTATTTCACGGCTCAATCCTTTTCCTGGAACTTGCTGTTGAATGGTAGCCAGTCGGTCAAGCTGGGCACTTTCAGCCTGACGCCATCGGCAGTACCGGTGCCGGCCGCCGTTTGGCTATTCGGCAGCGGATTGTTGGGGCTATTGGGTTCAGCGCGCGGAAAAATCAGATTGTCCGCCTAAGCCGCCAGCCGGCACCGTCGCCGATTTGCCCGGCAATATCGGCGGTGCCGAGCCAATTTATCCCAGCCGCCAGTTACACCGGTTCAATCCCGGCGCGGATATAGCGCCGAGCGTTGAACGCTTCCGCCAGCAATGGCGCGGTGCGCCTGGGATTTTCAGTTAGGGCCGGTATTGAAATCACCTCTAAAACAAGGAAACAAAATGAAATCTTTAAACGTTGTCGCGATCGCCGCATCGCTGCTCGCGACATCCGCGCACGCGGCCACCGTGGCCGGCGGTTCGTTGATCCTCAACCTGGACCGGAACGCGTTCGCTGCCGGAATCGACTTGGATAACACGCCGGCGCCGTCGATTTATGTAGAAGAGTATTTCGACGCTTCGGCGGCTTCGAAAACATTTGCCCAGTTGCGCGACTCCAACACGCCGGTCGATCTCACGAACTATGCGGCGAACGAAATCTCCGCAATCGGTCTTGAGTTCACCGTGAACGGCGCAAGCGTCGCACCCAATCCGACCAATCGGCACAACAGCCCGACGACTTTTAGCTTCGACCCCAATAACATCGCCGCCACCGCGACCGGAAACATCGGCTTGGCCGGCGGGATGCGTTATCGAGTCGATGTCGATCCACCGACCAACAGAGTCTTAATGGCCGATATGATCCTGGCATATAACCCGGCGGAGCAGCAAAAAACGCCGGAAAGTTCGGCGTGGGTAATCTATAACCAAGTCGGTTTTTCCGCCGTCGCTTTCGAATTGTTCGACGTGACAACGCAGTTAACCGGCAATGTTCTGACCTTGAACGGCAGTTTGGGGTATGGCTGGGGCTTCGATCATCTGGGCGCCGAAGTCGCTAGAGCCGCCAACGCCCGCATCGGCACCTTCAGTTTTCAAACCACGGTAGTCCCGCTGCCTGCCGCCGTCTGGATGTTCCTGAGCGGCGCACTCGGATTGGGCGCGGCCGGCTATCGGAAAAAAGCCGCGTGATGCGGATGTCGATAAACGAACGGCTGGGTTATTCCGAGTCGTTCATCGGCGTTGTTACGGCCTGAGCGTAGCCATCGCCGCCATGTCGTGTCGTCGGTTGGCCGTCGGGCTGCAGCATCCGTGGCGGCGAGGGCCACTATTTTCGGCGAAACGGCACTCGACGCGGCTGCGGCCAACTGCAGTTTCGTAGCGCAGAAACTCGCCGGGGTTGGGGGCTTGGAGTTCGGCCGTATCTGCGCCTTACCCAACTAATCGGGAAAGCTGTGGATCGTTACGCATTAGCAAACACCAACGCGCTACCGCAGACAGTTCCGCTGTTGGATTGGTCATCTCGCGCACGCGGGCCCGAATTTCGCTCAGCTTCGCCTTGGCCGCCGGGTTATTGCCATTGCCGCATCGGGCTTTGGCCTTCATAAAATCTTCGACCAAACCGTTCACTTGCTGCCACACCTTGCGGCGGGCTTCTGCCAGCGGCGCATGATCATTGAGTTTGAGCCGCTTTACCGTTTCGTTGACGCGTTCCTGCTCCCACGCCGAAGAACCCGGCATCGGAATGACCTTGCCTTCTTCATCGAAGGCGATCAGCGCCACATCGTCGTCGTCAATCGGGTCAAGCAGGTAGCGCGTTTCGGATTCTTCGCATTGCTGGGCATGTGTGGAGCACAGCGAGCCATCTTTGAGCGGAAACCAACCGCCTTTCTTGCGGTTGCCGACATTGCCGCAGACGCGGAAATTCATGTAATCGAAAGCCAGCCACCAGTAGCCATCGCGCAGGCTGGCATCCAGGGCCTTGGCTTCTTTCTTGGGGCGGAAGTGTTCCACGTCGTAGTGTGAGTACAGCTCGCGCACTTCTGAAAACCAACATTTGCCAGCCGACAAGGCCAACAGCCATTCTTTCAAGGCGCCCCAGTGAGCGCTGTTGGCGTCAATCAGTGCGTTGCGCTCATCGCGCTTGCCCGCCGCATCCATAGCGGCCAGATCGGCCACCAGTTGGGCGGATTTCGCCAGCCAGGCATCCCACTGCGCTTGCTTCCACGGCTCCCAGTTCGGGATGTTGGTATCGGTGGGCCGCTTGTGCGCCAGATCAATCCAGATCACAGGCCATCCTCCTCATGCAGAATTTCGGCAATGATGGAATCGGCAATGCGATCCTGCTCGGCCAGCTCCTCGGGCGTGAGTACGGGTTTGCGAAAGCGGCGGTGTTGCGCCATCTTGCGCACGAACAGCGCGTAATCCGGGTCGCGGAAGTCGGCTGTGGAAAAACCCAGATCGGCCAGTTCGGCAGACAGGCGGCTCAGCTCGGCATCTTCCTCGGGTGTGCGCGGCGATTTCACGAACAACTCGTTACGACGGAACAAACGGCGCTCGGTTTCGATGTCCAGCGTGGACGACAGGCCGAATAACTCACTTTTCAGTAAACCGGTCACGCCCATGCCTTGCGGATGCTCATCCGGCACATCCACTACGGTTCTGTCGCCATCGCGGCGCAAAATGTGTACCTGCTCGCGCTTAAGGCTGCCCACCATCATCGGGTCGTGGGTGGTTATCAGGATTTGCGACTCGCCTTGTAGCACTGTGCCTTCGCGCGGACTCAGTACGCTTTCAATGTCGTCGAAGTAGCGCAGCTTCCAGATCGGGTTCAGGTGGGTGTCGGGTTCGTCGAGCAAAAACAGGCAGTGGTCTTCGCGGGTGATGCGCATCAGGCCCAGCACGGTGAGCATTTGCAGCTCGCCTTCCGAAAGCTGGGTGAAGCTCACCTTGCCGCCGTGCTCATCGCGTTTCTTGACGGTGATCCGCACTTCGTCGATCAGGTCGCCGATATAAGCGCCCTCGGCGTAGCGGAAGAAGCTGTCGGTGCCGCCGACCAGCTCGCCGAGTTGCTTGAGCTTGTCCTGGCTGGGTACAAATAGATAAAGCTGTTTCTGTTTCTCGCTGCGGCCACGGAAGTCGATCTGCTTGGTGGCTTCCTGCTCAATCGGGGCCCAGGCCACTTGCCAAAGCTTGTCGAGGAACTCGCTGACCACATTGCCGCGCGCATACCAGAAACGCGGATCGCCTTCGTTCAGCTCCTGTTCGTCGAATTTGCCGCTGCGGCGTTTTTCGCGCAGGCGGTGCGGTTCTTTCAACACAAACAGTGCGGATTCCAGCGACTCGATATGCAGGTTCTTCAGCACCTTCTGAAACACCGGGTCGTCGGACAGCAGGCAAGCCAGCAGCACCAGCTGGCTATGGCCGCCCCGGCAATAGAACAGGCGGCGCAGGCGGTCGTCGCCCGCTTGCTTCAGCCGCGACTCGCGGCGGCGTTTGGCTTCTTCGACGGCGCGAATATCGGCTTCGGAGCCGGTAAAGTTTTCCAGCAGCTGTTCGGACAACACCTCGTCGGTGGTGATTTCCTGACGCTGGTTGAAGCGGCGCTGATGCTCCTGAAACAAGGCCTCGATGCGCTCGTTGCGGCCCGAGTAATAAGCAAATATGTGGGCGGGCAGCAGTTCGCGGTTTTTCAGCAAATAGCCTTGCGACTCGGTCTTGCCGTCCACCCACACGTAAGGCCGCTTCTGTTTGGCGGTATCCGCCTCGATGCGTACCGTGTGGCCGCGAATGGTGTATTCCAGCGTGTAATCGAACGCCGCTTCGCGGTCCAGATCGACATCGCGGAAGATGGTGATCAGCGCTTCGATCAGATTCGACTTGCCGGTGCCGTTCTGGCCGATCAGCGCGTGGCTGCGGACGGGTTTGGGCTGCGCATCCGCCGACGCGCCGGCAGCAGGCGGCAAATGCGACTCGAAGCCAATGTCGAGATCGCGCAGGTTGCGGAAGGCCGGGATACGGATGCGCAGTAGCTGCATGTCAGGCGCTCACCGTTTCGGTTGGCTTTTCGCGCATTTCGGCGGGCGCCGGTTCCAGAATCCAGCCGTGCGCCACCTCGGTTTTCAGTTGCGCGTAAAAAGCGTCGATCTCGCCGCCGAAGCGCTGCCACAAATCCTTGGCGCTCATTTCGCCGTTTTGGCGGGCCAGAATGGTAGCCAGCGGCGCCTGGGTCTTGATGTCGGGGGCAGTGCCCAAACGCAGCGGAGCGATCAATTCGGTTTGCGGGGCTTTCATGGGTTCCTCTTTTTGTTCGATGGCGATGCCGGTGAGGATGGAAATGGCGGCAATTGCAAGGCGACCGGCGACTTCGGTTGAGTGCCGTAGCTGCAGCTCCAGCGCATCGCAAACCCGCATTAGTTGTTCTATCTTGTCCGCAATTCGGCTTTGCTCTTGAAGTGGAGGAAGCGGATATGAAAAGAGTCCCACGCTATTTGCAGAGAGATTCGGCTGCGCAGTGCCGTTATCGAAACGGGATATCTGATTTCTGCCCAATGGGCTGATCAGATAGTAGTAAAGAAAGCGACTCAGGTTAGAAATGATTGGTCTAATAATCATCAACGAAGAAGCAATTGCACCTTCTTTATACGGCGTAACGAATGCCGTCTTCCCAAAAGTTGCGCCTCTTAGGCAATAGACGAGATCGCCGGGCTCAATTTTTCCGCTATTTAGGCTATCGAATTTCCCACGACTTATGAAATTCATGTGATGTCGGGTCAGTGTGCCATCGGGTTCAATATGACCAGTATTTATCCAAGGTATACCGACGGATACATATTCATCTTTGTTAGGGTAGTTTTTACCTCTGTCTCCATTGATGAGCTCTGCAATTTGCCCAAGTCGAATCCACTCCCACCCCTTAGGTATATCGAATGGAATTTCATCCTCACCTATTTTGGAGAGCGATTTCTGCAGTTTGAGCTTCTTAACTTGCGAGAGCTCACGCTTCTTTGTTTCGATATGTGCGCAAAGAGTCACCGCAGGCTCTTCGATGGCGTCTTGATGAACTAAGTGGCCGCGCATGGCCATATCCAATATCAGCCTGCGAAGCTCAACCACATCCTCCGGCGCATGAAACAGCCGTCCGAAGTTGTCGGCCAGGCGTGCCCAGGTGGTTTGAAGTTCGTGCGGGCTGGTGGCGCTGGCGACGGCTTGCAGGGTGGCCTGGCGCAGCTTGTTTTGCAGTAAGCGGCGGGCCTGCTGCTGTGCTTCCAGCTTGTCGCACAAGGCCATCAGTTCATCGACTTTGGCGACGATGCGGGATTGTTCTTGGATTGGAGGAAGAGGAATCGGAAGCGCCCGTGCTGTGCTGGTATTCAATTCCACCTGCTGAGTAGTGCCAGACACCAGCGAATCAGAATGTGACGGCTCAATACGTGACTGTACCCAAGGCGAAGCGATTACACACCACAGATAGCGCGGGGAACAGTTAGCGAGACGCACAACGGTAACGTGAGAATCTGCTACGGCGGTGACACTCTCATCAGGCTGATAAATTGCCACACGACCGGCAGTACCGGTTCCGGTCGAATTCCACAACAAGTCACCTGCGCAAAGAAAGCGCTCTTTGCCGTATGAAGCCAATGAATCGTCCGCCACAAAGCGTGCGGATGACAAATCAAACCCAGACCACTGCACGCATTTTTGTGAGATAACGTGAGTAGAGCTTTTCTCCACATATTTAGGGCCTTTGCCTCGTTGGATATAAAGGCAGATTTGTTCTAGGCGAGTCCATTGCCAATGATCGGGCACCGAAAATGGTTTCGAATGCAATGGTGGGTGCATCCGCGTGGCTCGCAGATCAAGCTCTTCTTCATAGGCACGACGCAACTCAGCGGCCGCTTCGATAGCCTGCGAAGCAGTAATTTCTGATTCGATACGCTCTACAAGCCGCCCTGAAATGGCCAATTGGATTATTAGCTCCCGCAGCCGCGCCACGCCCCCCGGCGCATTCGCAATATGCCCAAACTCCGCCAAAAACTGCTGCGCGTCCATCAGACTTGCTCCTCATTGGGGTTGTCTGGCTGGGCATCGTGTTCTGGATTCCCGCCTTCGCGGGAATGACCGACTTCACGATTTTCCAGCCGGGCGCGTGAGCGGGCGTTGGCTTCATGCAGTTTGGCTTGCAGCATCTCGCTGGGAGGCTGGCTGCTGAGACATTCGGCGCCGTGGATGCTGCTGTAGCGCATGAGGCTCTGTGCCGATTGTCTCCTCAGAGCGGAGGCAATCGGCATTCTGCAGGCGGCGTACCCGCCTTCTTTCACTTCGGCAAAGAGGGGGGCTGCCAGCGGTCGGCCGGTAAACGGCGTCTTAGGTAGGTTACACATGGTCATCCTCGGATGCCCGCGCTTCGTCAGCCAGGGCTTGCTCGATTTGCTCAATACTGGGCAGGCTGGTCTGCAGTTCGGCGGGCAGCGACTCGATCAGTTGATATTCCGCTACGCCCATGGGTTGGGCGGTGTCGCGCAGCGCGTATTCGGCGACGACTTTGTTCTTGCTTTTGCATAGCAGCAGGCCAATGGTGGGGTTGTCCTGCTCGGCCTTGATCTGCATGTCCACGGCGGTGAGGTAAAAGCCGAGTTGCCCCAGATGTTCGGGCTTGAATTTGCCGCCTTTGAGTTCAATCACCACATAGCAGCGCAGTTTCAGGTGGTAGAACAACAGGTCGATGAAAAACTCGTCGCCCCCCACATTCAGCAGCACCTGCCGCCCGACAAAGGCAAAGCCTGCACCCAGTTCCAGCAGAAACCGGGTGACGTGCTTGACCAGAGCGTGTTCAACTTCGCGTTCCTGCGCCTCGTCCGTCAAGCCCAAAAAATCGAAGCGGTAGGGATCTTTGAGCGATTCGCGCGCCAGGTCGGACAGGGGCTTGGGCAAGCTTGCCGGAAAGTTGGTCAGCGCCGCGCCGCTGCGTGCTTGCAAGCGGGTTTCAATGTGCATCACCAGTACATTGCGCGACCAGTTGTGTTCTATTGCCTTGGCCGCATACCAACAACGGGCTTCTGCATCGGGCAGTTTGTCCAGCAGCGCCAACTGGTGGTACCAGGGCAATTGTGCAAGCACCGCTTGCACAAATTCGGCATCCGGCCAGGCCTCGGCAAAGGCGCGCATGTACTTGAGGTTGCGGGGGGAAAAGCCTTTCATGTCCGGAAAGGCCGCGCGCAGGTCCTGCGCCAGCCGCTCGATCACCTTGGCCCCCCAGCCCTGCTGTGCCTGGCGCGCCAGAATGTCACGCCCGATCTGCCAATAGAGCAGAACCAGTTCCCGGTTGACCGCCAGGGTGGCACGTTGCTGGGCGCTGTGAATGCGTGTTTTCAGCTCGGCAAGCCAGTCGGCATAGTCCGGCGGCAGCGGTACGATATCAGGCATCAGCCGCCTCCTGGTTCGTGAAATGATGTGCCAGCGCGGCGGCCAGTTCGCTCTTGAGCTGGTTTTCGGTTTCTTCGATTTCGCCCAGCAGCTTTTTGTATTTCTCCAGCAGCAGGTCCGGGTCGTGGGTTTCTGCTTCCGGGGCGTTGGGGTTCTTGATGTCGAGATTGAAGATCGGCCAGTAGAGGCGGTCGCCCGCGGCTTGGGCATCACGGGCTTGCAGGCGTAGCGGTTCGGCCTTGGCGCGCAGCTCGGCAATTTGGGTGTCGATCTTTGCGCGGTAGGCCGTGTCGGTGGTGCCGACCAGGCTTTTGCGCAAATCGCCGGCTTCGTTCTCCAGGTTGGCAGCGGCGTTGTTCAATTCTTCGGCACGTTGCCAATGCGGCTTTGCGGCCGCTTCGGCTTGTTCGCGCTTGGTTTTAAAGTCTACCTTCCAGGCAAATTCATTTTCCGCTCGATCGGCAAAATTGTTGTCTTCGCTGCCCCACCATTCTTGTTCCGGTTTGAATTCCTCCAAGCGGATCGGCTTGGTCTTGGAATAGCTCTTGTAGCCTGCCGGGTAGGGGTGTTCGTAGAACCAGATGGTGTCGGTATGGAAGTGCTCGCTGCCATCATCCACCCTGGCACCTTTGGTAAAGAACAACAGGTTGGTCTTGATGGTGGTGTAGGGCGCAAATACGCCTTTGGGCAGGCGAATAATCGTATGCAGCTTGCACTCTTGTAACAGCAGTTTTTTCAAGGTGCCTTTGATGCCATCGCCAAACAGGAAGCCATCGGGCAGCACCACGGCGGCGCGGCCGTTTTCTTTCAGCAGCTTCTTGATGATGAGCGCCATGAACATGTCGGCGGTTTCCCGCGTGCGCAGGTCGGCGGGGTAGTCGCTGCCGACGCCATCATCTTCGTAACCGCCAAAGGGCGGGTTGGTGATGATGCAATCGACCTTGTCGTTGGCGTTCCATTCGTTCCAGCCGATGCCCAGGGTGTTTTTGTGCTCAATCTGGCTGGGCACGTCGATGCCGTGCAACAGCATGTTGGTAGTGCACAGCAGGTGGGGTAACTGCTTCTTTTCAATGCCGTGGATCAGCGCTTCGATGGCGCGCTGGTCTTCGGCGCCGGATTTGGTGGTGCGCTGATTTCGGAAATGGTCAATGGCGGCGGTCAAAAAGCCGCCGGTACCGCAAGCCGGGTCCATCACGGTTTCGCGTTTATCCAGACGCGGGTTGACACGATCCGCCATGAATTCTGTAATGGCGCGCGGGGTGTAGAACTCGCCTGCATTGCCTGCACCACGCAGGTCGTTGAGCAATTGTTCGTACACTTTTCCGAGTTGCGAGCGTGTTGTGAACTCGTGGAAGTTGATGGCATCTTCCAGCTTCTCGATCACGGCCAACATCTGCGGGCCGGATTTCATATAGTTGTTGGCGTCGCGGAAGACTTCGCGGATGACCTTATGCTGGGAACTGCGGTCGGCGTCGATCTGGTCTTTCAGCGCTGGGAACAGTTCGTTGTTGACGAAGCCGATCAAATCGCTGGCGGCAATTTGCGGTTTTTTCTTGCCTTCGTGATCGGCTTTGTAGGCTGCCCAATTCCGCCAGCGGAAGCGCTCTGGCAAGGGCGATTGATAGTCGGCATTGTCGTCTTCCCATTCCTCTTCGCGTTGGTCGAATACTTTAAGGAATAGCATCCAGGTCAGCTGGCCGAGGCGTTGGGCATCGCCGTCGACGCCGTCGTCCTTGCGCATGATGTCCTGGATGGATTTGATGGTGCTGCTCAGATTCATTCGGTATGTCGTATTACTAATCCGGCGCTTCGGTTACGCCTGTTTTTGTAAAGGAATGTCGTAGAGAGCTTGTTCAAGCTCGTGCACGGCTTGGCTGTATTGCTCCACGCTGCCGAAGATACCGCGGCGGATTTGGGTTTTGCTGCCGAACTGGTCGAAGGGCGGCAATTCCAGCACCTTGGCGTCTTCAATGTCTTGCACGCCGTGATCGGCGAATTTGTCGAGCAGGGCTTCGAGCACGGCGCGGGCCTGCTCGCCGTACTTGCCAAATACATCGCGCTTCTTGACGTTGTTGGCCCGCTCGCGACGGGTGAGCGGTTTTTGGTCGAAAGCGACGTGGGCCACCAGGTCAAAAACATCCAGCTCACTGCCGTTGGCCACCGCCTGCTGGAGGATTTCCAGCGGTACACCGTGTTCGGCCAGCTCTTCGAGTACGGCCTGCTTGCGTTCGGCACCGTTCCAGCGGCGCAGGAAGTCGGTCATGGTACCGAATTCGGCTTGCAGTGCTTTTTTGATGTCCTCCTTGAGTAGAACACGGTAGTCCTCAGTGATGAGCTTGCCGTCGGCGTCCAAATACTGGGAGCGTTCGACCGCCACGCGCACGTTCACGTCGTCGATGACGTACTTGACCCGACCTTCCGCGCTAATAACGCCGCCAGCGACGTCGGCGGGTTCTGTATCGTCACCGCTCGTTGGGGTTGGGGTATAGGGGGGCGGTTCGGGATCGCTGATACCCTGCGGTTCGATCAGCTCCGGCGGTACCACGGGTTCGTCAGGTTTAGGTTCGTAGATCACTACCGGTTCGCCATCGAAATCCGGGTCAGCGAACAAGCGGGTTGCGCCTTTAAAGTCCATGATGGTGAAGTAGAGCTTCTGGTAGTCCTCGCGCAGGCGGGTGCCTCGGCCGATGATCTGCTTGAACTCGGTCATCGAGTTGATGTTTTGGTCCAGTACGATCAACTTGCAAGTCTTGGCATCCACGCCGGTCGTGAGCAGTTTGGACGTGGTGGCGATGACAGGATAGAGCTCGTCATTGTCGATGAAGTAAGAGAGCTGGGCTTTGCCTTCGTTGTCGTCGCCGGTAATACGCATGACATAACGACGATTGCTGGCGGCAGCCGGGATGATCTTGACCAGCTCTTGGCGCATACGTTCTGCGTGATCCTGATCGTCGCAGAATACTATGGTCTTGGCCAATGGATCGGTGGCCTTGAGATATTCCCATACCTTGCTGGCGACCAATTGGGTTCGCTTTTCCAACACCAGATTGCGGTCGAAGTCCTTGGTGTTGTATTGCCGCTGTTCCACGGTTTGGCCGAGTTTGTCGGACTTGCCTTTCTCCGGGGTGTAGCCAACCGCATCGACATCTGTGGCTATACGGACGACTTTGTACGGCGCGAGGAATCCGTCTTCAATCCCCTGCTTTAGCGAGTAGGTGTAAACCGGATCGCCAAAATAGGTGGTATTACTAACGTCTCTGGTTTCTTTGGGCGTGGCGGTGAGACCCAAGTGCGTGGCGGTGTTGAAGTAGGCGAGCACCTCGCGCCACGCGGAGTCTTCTGCGGCACTGCCACGGTGGCATTCGTCAATGACGACCAGATCAAAGAAGTCGGCCGGAAACTGGCGATAGATTTGCTTCCATTCTTCTTTGCCCGTTACTGCTTGATAAAGTGCCAGGTAGATTTCATAGTTTTTCTTGACTTCGCGATTGGTGACCTTGTGCATCACTTCGCCGAACGGGGCAAAGTCTTGCTGCATGGTTTGGTCAACCAGGATATTGCGGTCGGCCAGGAACAGGATGCGCTTTTTGGATTTGGCTTTCCACAGTCGCCAGATAATCTGGAACGCGGTGTAGGTCTTGCCGGTGCCGGTGGCCATAACCAGCAGCACGCGTTGCTGCCCTTTGGCGACTGCCTCTATGGCACGATTAATCGCCACGCGTTGGTAATAGCGGGGTTCCTTACCGCTGCCGTCAGTATGGAAAGGCTGCTCAACGAGTTTGATTGCTTCGGGAGCGGCCAGTCCTTTCCATTCCTGGTACAAGGGCCACAGATCATCCAATGAGGGGAAACCGTTGAGTTGCAGTTCGCGTTCCACTGGTTGGGTGAGACCGGTGCGGTCGTGCAACAGAAAACCGTCGCCGTTGCTGCTGATGGCAAACGGTGCATCCAGCATTTCTGCATAGGCTAAGGCCTGTTGCATGCCATGCCCAATCGAAAACTTGGCCTGTTTGGCTTCGACGACGGCGATTGGGACGTTTGGTCTGGCATACAGCACGTAATCGGCACGTTTAGGTCCACCTTTGACTTCCGGGTTTTTGATGCGCGCGGCCAGCTTGCCGCGCACCATCACGCGACCATTGGTGAGATTGACTTCTTCGCGAAATTGATGCTGTTGCCAACCCGCCTGTACGATGGAAGGCGTAATGAACTTAGTGCATATGTCGCGCTCACTGAGTTGATATTTGTCCATGGCCGATTGCTCTCCCGTAAATCGGGCTCTTGCTTTTCACTCGCGCCGCCCGCGCGCACCCATTCATCGACCTCAGACAATTGAAATTTCCAAAGTCGCCCAATTTTGCGTGCCGGTAATCCCTTGCGTTCGCGCCAGCGCGTCTAAGTGCTGGGCGACATCCTCGGCGATAAGCCACGGTTTAGGATTCGTGGCGTCCGCGCTCAGCAGGTATAAGCAGAGCCGGCAACGAGCGTTGAAAATCTACCAGTTAGTTGCATCAGTGCCGATTCCCCTGAACACAGATGCCCGGAACCCGAGTGGTGCGGGGATTTCAGGCAAAAAAAAGGCCCGGAGATTATCCGAGCCCTTGTATTTGGTGGAGGTGGGGGGAATTGAACCCCCGTCCGCAAGCACTCCGCCACAAGCTCTACATGCTTATCCCGCGCTTTTAATTTAACTGTTGACTACCCGTCGGGCCAAGAGGATCAACAGCGATTTCGATTGGATTTAGCGCTTCAGGCTCCGAACTAAGCCCTGGCGCGATCTTATGTAATATGATCCCTGAGCGTCCCCGAAAGGACTCCAGACGCATAAGTACATCTGGTCAGAGAAGTGGTGCAGGTTTTAAGCTGCTAAGGCCACTGAGTAGTTTTCGTCGTTTGCGAATACTTGTTTTCAGTAGGTTTTACGAGCTGTACTGTGCTCGGCATGCACCTGAGGTTTTGCTACCCACGTCGAAGCCATGTCACCCCCGGAACCTTCATTCTATCAAATCGATAAAAGAATTGCTGCGTAAGATGGGTGCTGATCCGATTGGTTCAAGCCGTTTGCGCTTCAAGCCAGGCTCTTGATTTTTATTCGAATGGCCGACATTTCATTTCTCGATGATCGAGCCGGGAGGAGGGTGGTCTGCATTTGCCGATTGTCCATCCGATCGCTATCGTTTATAAGAACCCGGCTCAGCTGAGTTTGGCGGCTTCAGTCACTGGAGGCGTGGCGTGCAATACAAAGATTATTACCAGATTTTGGGCGTCGGCCGCGATGCGGCTTTGGCGGATATCAAAAAGGCCTACCGTAAATTGGCCCGTAAATACCATCCGGACATATCCAAAGAGCCGGATGCCGAAGCGCGGATGAAGGAAGTTAACGAGGCATATGCCGTCTTGTCCGACACCGAGAAACGCGCGGCCTACGATCAACTCGGCCGTGGTTACCGTTCCGGCCAGGAGTTTCATCCGCCGCCGAACTGGGACGCCGGCTTCGAGTTTTCCAGCGGCGATACGGCGGATTTCGGCGATTTTTTCAGCCAGTTGTTCGGTCGCATGGGCGCGCGCGGCCGCGGCGGTCCGTTCGAAGCTCACGCCGGTAGTTTTCATGCCCAGGGCGAGGATCATCATGCCAAAGTGTTGCTCGATATCGAGGATGCTTTCCGCGGCGCCACCCGTCAGATCAGTCTGCGGGTGCCGGCGATGGATGCCGGCGGCCACGTTACACTGAATACCCGCACCTTGAACGTCAAAATCCCCAGGGGCGTCTACGAAGGCCAGATCATTCGCCTGGCCGGTCAGGGCTCGCCGGGCGTGGGCAACGGCAAGTCCGGCGACCTGTTGCTGGAAGTCCATTTCAATCCGCATCCGCAATTGCGCGTCGACGGTAACAATCTGCATATGACTTTGGCGGTGACGCCATGGGAAGCGGCACTCGGCGCGGTGTTGCCGGTCAATTTGTTCGAGACCGGATTGAAAGTGCGGATTCCGGAGGGCACCCAGAGCGGCCAGCAATTGCGCGTGCGCGGTAAGGGCATCCCCAGCGCGACGCCCGGCGATTTGCTGCTGGATATACACGTGGTGCTGCCGCCGGCCAACACCGCCAAAGCCAGAGAACTTTACCAAACCATGGCGCGCGAATTGGCTTTCGATCCGCGCGCCGCACACGGGAGCTGAGCCATGTCCGGATCGTTGACCGCCATCGCCATAGACGCCATTCTTGAAGAGCACGGCCTGACGTTACGGCAGCTTGCCGCGTTGGCCGCGGTGGACCACGAATGGATCAGCCACCACGTTGCGGAGGGCTTGCTGACGCCAAGCCGACACGGCGAAGAGTGGCGCTTCTCCAGTGCCACGCTGCTGCGGGTAAAGCGTATCGCCGCCATTGAGCGCCAGTTCGAGGCGATACCGGAATTGGCGGCGCTGGTCGCCGACATGCAGGAAGAAATCGACGACCTGCGGCGTCGTCTCCGCCGCGCCGGCTTGGAGTAGTCATGAATCGCGCTATTCGCCGCAGCCATCGCTGGCTGAATCGGCTGCAAACCGTTTTATTGGTTGCCGCGTTGTTGGGTATTTGCGCGCTGGCCGGCAGTCTGTTATTCGGCGACGACGGTATCTGGATGGCCCTGGCGGCGGCCGGCTTCGGTTTGTTGATTACACCCAGCACCGCTTGGCGTCTGACCTTGAGTTTCTATCGGGCCCGGCCGATTTATCCGCAAGAAGCCCCGGTACTTTGGCAAATGCTGGAAACGCTGGCCGAACGTGCCGAACTGCCCAGCGCACCGACGCCTTACTTCTTCCCCAGTCCGGTCATCAACGCCTTTGCCGTGGGCAGCCGCAAGCAATCGGCGATCGCGCTGAGCGACAGCCTGTTGCAGCGCCTATCGACCCGAGAACTGGCGGGTGTGTTGGCCCACGAAATCTCGCATATTGCCAACAACGATTTGCGGGTGATGAGTCTGGCTGATGCGGTTAGCCGCATCACTGCGGTGTTTGCGAGTTTAGGACAGTTGTTTCTACTGCTAAGTATTCCGGCCATGCTGCTTGCCGACGTCGTATTCGAGTTTAACTGGCCGGCGATACTGCTATTGTTGTTTTCGCCGCACTTGGCTCTGCTGGCGCAACTGGGCTTGTCCCGTACTCGCGAATACGACGCCGATTTGAATGCGGCCTTGCTGACCGGCGACCCGCTGGGTTTGGCGCAAGCGCTGGCCCATATCGAACAAGCCAGCAAGGGCTGGCTGGCCGTGTTGTTTCCCGGTTGGGGCAACCCGGAACCGTCCTGGCTGCGCACCCATCCGCCGACCGAAGAACGGATTCGTCGGCTACAGGCCTTGATGCCGGCGGCGCCGAGTCACTGGCTGGACTATGCACCGTTACTGGGTTACCGCGTAACTCCGGTACGGCGGGCGCCGCGCTGGCGAATCGGCGGTTTGTGGCGATAATTTCGATCAGCCTCTTGTTTTTAGCAGCACCGCCCTAAGTTTAAGCGGCAATCCCTTCGCCGCCGCGAAGGCTAGCCGTCCCTATTCCGAGGCCAAATATGAGCGAATCGATTCACTTAGCCTGCCCGCATTGCGCGGCCATCAACCGCCTGCCTGCCGCGCGGCTGGCTCAGCAGCCAAAATGCGGCCAATGCCATCAAGCGCTGTTTACCGGCCATCCGCTGGAATTGACCGCCGCCAATTTCGACAAACATCTGCGTTCTAGCGAGATACCGCTGCTGGTGGATTTTTGGGCGGCTTGGTGCGGGCCCTGCCGGATGATGGCGCCGGCCTTTGCCCAGGCGGCCGGCTTATTGGAACCGACGATGCGCCTGGGAAAAATCGACACCGAAGCCCAGGTCGAGTTGAGCGCGCATTACCAGATCCGCAGCATCCCGACGCTGATCTTGTTCAAGGGCGGCCGCGAAATTGCCCGCCAGGCCGGGGCGATGTCAGCCCAAGACATCGTGCGCTGGGCAAAAAGTCACGCTTGAACTGATTTGTTACGGCAATTGTTTCAGCGGAATTTGAAAACGTTGCCGGGCAATGTCGCCAATTTGGCCGCTGTAACGGCTCAAATATAAATCCCGGCCGCAGACGTGCGGTAAAGCCGAACAGCGGCCGGTGATTGCAAATCGCTCGCCGGCCAAACGAAAGGTCAGCGGCACGCAATCGTCGCGCAAAATCGGCCCGGCCATCTGCAAGTCGAGGCGTTGTTCGAAGTGTTCGTAAAGCAGCGTATCGGCTTCCAAGCTCAGCTCGGCCAGCACGACGCGGTCGTCGTCACCAATGCTGCCGAATATCGTGCAACGGCATTCGCGCAGGTCATCCAGTAAGCATTCCGCCAACTTTGCCAGTGTCGGCCGGCCGGAGATTGCTGCCCGTAGAGTTTCCAAGCCGTGGTACTGTCTCATAAGCTTTGCCGATGGCGTCGATAGGGGTTTGCCATTAAAATAGCGCACTAACCTTTGCATGCAAACAGGCCGCGCGCCCCGGATAATTGATGACCGATTATAAACTGACCCACCTGAAACAGCTCGAAGCCGAAAGTATCCACATCATCCGCGAAGTGGCAGCGGAATTCGAAAAGCCCGTCATGCTCTATTCCATCGGCAAGGACTCGGCGGTCATGCTGCATCTGACCCGCAAAGCCTTCTTTCCCGGCAAACCGCCGTTTCCGTTGTTGCACGTCGATACCACCTGGAAATTCCGGGAAATGATCGAGTTTCGGAACAACATGGCCAAAGATCTGGGCTGGGATCTGATCGTCCATATCAATCAGGAAGGCGTCGCCCAGGGCATCGGCCCGTTCACCCACGGCAGTAAGAAGCATACCGACGTCATGAAAACCGACTCCCTGAAACAGGCCTTGAACAAATACCAGTTTGACGCCGCGTTCGGCGGCGCCCGCCGCGACGAGGAAAAATCCCGTGCCAAGGAGCGGGTTTACTCGTTTCGCGACAAGAACCACCGCTGGGACCCAAAAAACCAGCGCCCGGAGCTTTGGAACATCTATAACGGCAAGATCGACAAGGGTGAATCGATTCGGGTATTCCCGCTGTCCAACTGGACTGAATTGGATATCTGGCAATACATCCATCTGGAAAACATCCCCATCGTGCCGCTGTACTTCGCCAAGGAGCGTCCGGTGGTCAACAAGGATGGCATGCTGATCATGGTCGACGACGACCGCATGCCGATCGGCCCCGAAGACAAAGTCGAAATGAAAATGGTGCGCTTCCGTACCTTGGGCTGCTACCCGCTGACCGGCGCCGTCGAATCGACCGCAACCACCTTGCCGGAAATCATTCAGGAAATGTTGCTGACCACCACGTCCGAGCGTCAGGGTCGCTTGATCGACCATGATCAGGCCGGGTCTATGGAACAGAAGAAGCGGGAAGGGTATTTTTAATAGGTGCAAGATTCAAGGCACAGGGTTCAAAACAGCGTTGAGGTCTCATGAATAAACGGGAAGCAATCATTGCTTCGATTTCTGCTCTTTATGATGAAGGATTATTGTTGGGCGCTGCTTTTGAAAAAAACGAAGAGACTTCATTTAATTTTGGCTACCAAAACTGGTATACAAAAGCACTCAAGGTAGTGGACTCGCTTGCTCCAGACCGCTACGAGGAATTCAGAAGTTATTATGAAATAAATCCTAAAAGAAAGTCTTTAGGGTACGGAACATATGTCATTCAAGATTACTTGAAAATGATAATTCCGAATGGTAACTTCGATTTTAATCGCAGAGGAGTAGTTATAAATTGCTTTTCAAATCAGCTCGCAATTCTGAACTCAATAACGAACCGATGCGATTCAATTTTGGGCAATATAGAAGGAGAGCTTTACGCTGAACTGCAAGATAATGAAATTGCTACAGCAAAGTTACTAATAAAAATTAGCCCTAGGGCAGCCGGTGCGCTTGTCGGGGTTATTATTGAAACTCACCTACAAAAGGTTGCAAACTCTCATGGCATTAAGATTGGAAAGAAAAGCCCAACCATTGCCGATTTGAATGAGCCACTTAAAACCGCGTTAGTCATCGATACTCCCACCTGGCGAAAAATCAGCTATTTGGCAGACCTTCGTAATTTGTGCTCTCACAAAAAAGATGTAGACCCTACAAAAGAGCAGGTAGAGGAATTGATAAAAGGAGCTGATTGGCTAACTAAAAATGTCTTTTAACTCAAACTATGCGTTTTGAAGATCTTGAAGTTTGGCAAAGAGCATGCAGATTGTGTGTTGATATTTATCAACAACTTAATGAATGTCGAGACTTTAGCTTCAAAGATCAAATAACTCGTAGCGCTCTTTCTATCCCAAGCAACATAGCAGAGGGATATGAACGCGGCACAAACAAAGATGCTATCAAGTTTTTTTATTACGCTCGAGGCTCGGCTGGTGAATTACGCACACAACTTTACATTGGCATAAAAATTGGTTACATCCCCAAACAAATCGGAATGAATTTTAAAGAAGAAGCCGAACAAATTTCAAAAATGCTTTCAGCTCTGATAAAAGCTCGCCAATCTTAAACAGCGTTTTAACCCTGAATACTGAGCAACCGCCCTGAACCTTTTACCCTGAACCTAAGACCATGTCCCATCAATCCGACCTCATCGCCACCGACATCAACGCCTACTTGGCGCAACACGAACGCAAGGAGTTGCTGCGATTTTTGACCTGCGGTAACGTCGACGACGGCAAGAGCACACTGATCGGCCGCTTGTTGCACGACTCGAAGATGATCTACGAAGACCAGTTGGCCGCGGTGCAGGCCGACAGCGTCAAGTCCGGCACCACCGGCGCCGGCAAGATCGATTTGGCTTTGTTGGTCGACGGCCTGCAAGCGGAGCGCGAGCAAGGCATTACCATTGATGTCGCTTACCGTTATTTCTCGACCTCGACCCGCAAATTCATCATCGCCGACACGCCGGGCCACGAGCAATACACACGCAACATGGCCACTGGCGCCTCGACCTGCGATTTGGCGGTGATCCTGATCGACGCCCGTTACGGCGTGCAAACCCAAACCAAACGCCACAGTTTCATCGCCTCGCTGCTGGGTATCAAGCACATCATCGTCGCGGTCAACAAAATGGACTTGGTCGGCTACAGCCAGGAAACCTTCGAAAAGATTCGCGACGATTACATGGCTTTCGTCAAACATCTGGATTTGCATGATATCCATTTCATTCCAATGTCGGCTTTGGACGGTGACAACGTGGTCAACCCCAGCGCCAATATGCCTTGGTTCAGCGGCCTGCCGATGATGGAATTGCTGAACAGCATCGAAATCGCCAGCGACCATAATTTCGACGACGCCCGCTTTCCGGTGCAGTACGTCAACCGGCCGAATCTGGATTTCCGCGGCTTCTGCGGTACCGTGGCGTCGGGTATTTTTCATAAGGGAGATGCGATTACCGCGCTGCCGTCCGGCAAAACCAGCACGATTAAATCGATCGTGACTTTCGACGGCGATCTGCAACAAGCTTTCGCCGGCATGGCCGTGACCTTGACGCTGAACGACGAGATCGACATCAGCCGCGGCGACGTCATCCTGGGCCAGCAACAAACCACACCCAGCGTCGCCGATAAATTCAAGGCCAACATTGTCTGGATGACCGAACAAGCCATGTTGCCCGGTCGCCAGTACGTGATCAAACTGGCCACTCGCAGCGTGTCCGGTTCGGTGGCGACGATTCACCATCGCATCGACGTCAACACCCTGGAACACCACGACGCCGACGAATTGAAACTGAACGAAATCGGCCTGTGCACCGTGGCGGTCAATGCGCCAGTGGTGTTCGAACCCTATAAGCGCAATAAAGCCACCGGCTCGTTCATCATCATCGACCGTTTGACCAACGTCACGGTCGGCGCCGGCATGATCGTCGGCGATGCCAGCAAGGACGAATGGGCGCCGGTCACTGCTGAGGAACGCGCCAGCCGCTTCGGCCAAACCGCCACCATCGTCGCCCTCGCTGGCGCTGATGCCAAAACTATGGCTTATCATCTGGAGCGCCGCCTGTTCGACACCGGTCACGCCGCGACGGTATTGGAGCAAGCCGATTCGGCACTGGCCGCCGCGATTAAAAACGCTGGTTTGATCTGCTTGGCGGTAGGTTTGGCAGACGATGCCGCCGATTTGGCCTTCGACGCTGACCAAATGAGCGTCGACGACATTTACGGTGCATTGAAACAGCGCGAAGTGGTGCGTTAAATCCGTTTGCCGCCAGGTCCTTGTGACCTGGCGGTTCCCGGCGGCGAGTTTGCTGCTCAACCACCTGTAACCAGCACACGGGTATCGACTGACGATGAAAGCCCAGCCCAAACAACCGCAACCGGCGGAATTACAGGCCATCCATCAACTGTACCAGGTCGGCCAAATTCCATTGGCGGAAATCAAGGCGCAAGGCTTGCTGAACGCGTTCCCCAAATCCTTGCCTTTACTGAATCTGCTGGGCATGTGCCAACAGGTGCAAGGCAAGTTGCGCGAGGCGGCGGCCAGCTTCCGCAAGATGATCGCCATCGATCCCAATATTGCCGAAATCCATTTCAACCTCGGCGCGATTTATACCCAACTCAACGACGCCAAAGGCGCCATCGCCGCTTACCGTAAGGCTCTGCAAATCAAGCCCGATCTGACCGTTGCGCATTTCAATTTGGGCGCGCTGTTGCAGCAGCAAAACCAATGGCAGGATGCGGCCAAGCATTATCGAACGGCCGTCGAGCAACAACCCGGTTATTACCAGGCTTGGGCCAATTGGGGCGCGGTGCTGCAAACGCTTGGCGACCTGAAAGCGGCCGAGCAGTGTTACCGCAAAGCCCTGGAGATCAATGCCGATGCGCTGGGCTATTTCAATCTCGGCACCAATCTTTACGACCAAGGCGCGCACGGCCAAGCCATCGACGCTTTCAAAGCAGCGTTGCGCCTGGATCCGCAATTCGCCGATGCCTGGAACGACCTGGGTGAGATTTACCGCGACCAAGGCAACATGGAGGAAGCGGTACGTTGTTACCGCGCCGCGCTGCAAGCCAATCCCGAGCACGGCCGTGCCAATTACAATCTGGGCGAGAGTTATTGTTTGGGAGGACAGTTCGAGCAGGCGATCCCTTACTTCTCGGCGTCGGATTTCGCCGACGCTCAAGAGCGGGTGTTGCTGTGTTTGTATAAAACCAGTCAATTCGACGCATTCAAACAGCGCCTGGATGAATTGATCGCCCAAGACCGCCACAACTCGGTGTTGCTGGGCAGTTTGGCGACCCACTACGCCACCAATTTCCGGCAATCCGACGTGTACGGCTACTGTCGCGATCCGATGGCGTTCGTTCAGCACACCCGGATAGCCGAACTGACGGAACCCGGCAGCGCCTTGCTGAACCAATTGCTGGATGACGTCAAACATCTGGCCATCGCCGAGCGCAAGCAGGGCCGTTTGTATTACGGCATGCAGTCGGCAGGAAATTTATTGCAGCGGCCGGAAGCCTCGTTTCAGCGGTTGGCGACACTGATCCGCGCCAAGGTCAAAGCCTACCAACAACACTTTGCCGGCAGTAATGACGCGTTGATTCGCTTGTTTCCGAAAACGCTGGAATTCGCCAGCTCCTGGTATTTACGCATGGACCAGGGCGGCTATTTGACCTCGCACATCCACGAAGAAGGCTGGATCAGCGGTTGCGTTTATTTGCAACTACCGGACAAATGCAACAACCATGAAGGCAGTTTCGAATACGGTACCGATGGTGATGACTACCCTCGGCTGCACGACGACTTTCCGACCCAAATCGTCGACCAAAAAGTTGGTGACCTGGTGTTGTTTCCATCGTCATTGTTCCACCGCACAATTCCATTCAATTCCGACCAGGAACGAATTTGTATTGCATTTGATATTAAGCCGGATAGATAGGATTTAGAGTCTTGAAGCTACTGCAGGCGAAAACAAATCGTTTGCGGATACGGGTTGTTTTAGGTGGAGCAGGTGAGGATTGCTTGTCTTTTTGAACAGTTCAGTCAGGGGGCAGGCAAAATATTGGCCGGTGACTGGATTGGAACAAAGGCTTGACTGTCAAGAGTATGGTGGGGTGAACGATGGGGCTCGAACCCACGACAACCGGAATCACAATTAAGCGCCATATGTCAGAAAAACAGCATGTTATATTTTTTCGTTGTCAACAATGCAAAAATTATGGCATTGTTTTTCAAGAGATTTATAAGTTCTTGTCAACAGTATATTAACTGCGCTCCTGTTGGCGACGGGTCTGAAAAGGAAATGGCATGGAATTAATACAAAGTCTGCGTTTACTAAAACAAGAACTGCATCAACTAGATCCACTAATACAAGTTCATCCGGAAGAAGTGTTTATTTTTGCGGGCAGGTACAGCAATGATCGGCTGGCTCTAATTAAGCGCATTATTCAATCACATGGATTTAAAATAGAAGATACACTCGCTTTTTCAGATCCGCTTAAAGAAGGCGAGTTCTGCATTTTGCCTGACGTTCGTATTGGTATCAGATTTGCTTATTAGGCCGGTGTATCGACCTGAATTTAGTCCCGATCAGATCGTCCAGCACCACATACCACCAACCCATAAATGGGCCGGCCTCGATAATCTGCCCGCGCGGGATTAAGCTTTCATCAGGGCGTTCGGCCATTAAAAACTGGCAATCGTGTTTGAGCGCCACCGCTACGACTTCACGAATATCGTCCAGCGTCAACGCGCCGTGGAAACCTTTAAACACAGCAACCTTGCCGACGAAGAACGCCTGCCCGGTCACGTAATAACGGTCTTTGTTCTCGACGCATTGGCCATTGTCCAGGCCATAGAGCGTGGCGTGGTCGATTACTTCAACGATCATCGATAAACCCCTCGGCCTTTAATCCTGCGACGTAGGCTTGGCAGGCAACGGCGACTCTGGCCACGTCATCAGCTTCTTCATGTCGTTTTTCAACGCCTGAGAGAAATATCCCGGTTGGGGAATCGTCCGCATTGCTTCCGCTGGTGGCGGCGGGGCCTTTGGCTGCGGCGTCTGGACATAGCGCACGGTGGAACTGCACGCTGGTAATGCGAGCGCGATTATCGCGGGCCAGGTCTTCGATAACTTTGGCATAGGCTGTATCCGTTTGTTGAATGTGTTGATTGAGCGCGACTAAGCGCTGGCGCTGGCGCTGGTTATCGGTCATGGCAATAGTCAGTGCGGCATCGGAGCTGGCTTTTACCGTGGCGGCCAATTCGACGCGCAAACGGTCTGCGGTCAAATAGCCATGCCACCAAACGCCAGCGAGCAACAGCACAAACACCAGCGCCGGCGCCACGCGTTGAAACAATGCCGCGCCGATCATGACTCAAGCACCCGCTGCGCCCGCTGGTAATATGCCAGCCGCTCTTGATAATGATTCAAGCCGCCGTTGATGCGCCGGGTAATTCGCTCGAACAGTCCCTTATCGGCCAAATCGTTAAGCCCCTTTTCGGTCCAAAACCAGGCGGCAGAAGTCGCGGCTAGACCGGGCTGCTCCAATAGCTCCGGCTGCTCGATCAGATCGATATTCAAATACCTGCCTAGCCGGTAATAATTGTCGCGGCCGGTGATTTGCAGTAAGCCGCGGCCTTTATAGCGTGGGCCGTCTCCCGGATGCAGATTGCCCAGGTCGATCCGGCCCTCATAAGCCGAGCCGTCAGCCAACTCTTTGACGTAGCGCAGTTCTCCGGATTCGTGGGCAACCTGCGCTAAAAACGCCGCTTGGCGCAGCGAGGTATCGATCGCGAACATCGTGCAGGCATCGTTAATTGGTTTGGCAAACTTGGCGATATTGCCCGTGGTGGCCAAAAGCATGATTTTTTTCAATTGGCTATCGTTGATCATGGCTTGCCCAATGTTCCTGGGTTAAAGGTTGAAAATCGGGATAGATATAAAACCGGCACACCGTCGGCTGCGGCCGACTACAGCCCGCTAGCGCAAGCAACAGAATCGCCCGCCACATCAGTCTTTAACCAGTAAGCCCAGATTGCCGGCCAGGCTGGTACCGATGGCCGTAACCACGCCGGGAAAAGCAGGATCGCCGGTAATGATGTAACCAACCAAAGCCACCGCCGAAAAAAACGCCAGAATCGCGCCGCGTATCGTCGATTTTTGGCGCCAGTCGATTTTGATTTTCATGCCGAATACAGTCATATCTCACCTCGTTTTATTGAATAATCGACGCCGCCAGGATAAATACGCTATCCACGTCGGCACTGGTTTTTCCCATTTGGTCGGCAATGCTCAACACAAACGGCGAATAGCGTTCGATGGTCGGCGAACGTTGCCACATGTCCCGCGTGTCCTGATCGGCTGCGGCAACCAGTTGCTCGAACTGATCGCGCCACCCCATTTGGGTTAAAGCCCTGGCAAATTGCCACGACCACACCGAATCAGGGCATTGACTATCGGTGGCGGGAAGTGTTTCAGACCATGTCTCATGCTCCAGGACTTCGCCGGATTCTAAAACCTCGCGCCAGCCCAGACCGTCTTTGCGAATCGCATAACTCATATGGAATCCCGATAACCCTTCAAATACAGCCCGGCTGTGGCACTGGATGCGGCGTAATACCATTGGCCGGAAAATCCGGCCGGAATAACGCGATTCGGCAGAACTACAGACCGGCACTCGGTATTGGTCGAAGTAAAACTCAGCTCGGAAGGATTGGTCGTGCTATTGACGACGCCGCCGGCGCCCTCGGTCGACATCAAAATCGCACCGCCGCCGTTGTATGCCAGGAATTCAACCTCGGCTGCCGTTTCCGGAATCATCACCGACGTGATCGGCACAAACGTCGGGCCCGTCGTTGGATTGCCTTGGGTGCCGGATGATAATTTCGGCAGCGCTGCAGAAATGGTGCCGGCGACAACCCGGAAAAACACATCCCGATTGATCTTGAATATGGCATACAGATAGCGAGCTGCCGGCGATGCGCCGCTGCTTGACCTTACCCAACCTAGGCGGGACTTATAGGTGTACCCGCTCGGCATTATCGGATTGCTGCTATTTGTCGACGCCAGCGCCGCCACGGTGTCGGTCGTTGGGTTATAGATGGCATACACCATATAGTTGGTGTTTGCAGTGTTGGACCCGCTATCCAGGCCATTTACGCCCAGCGCGGTCAAATCCACGCCCAGCGTCAAATTTTGCTTTAACACCACGTTGCCGCTGGTGTCGCGCAACAGCAACTGATCGATATAGATATACACGCCGGTATCGGAACCGGTGGTGTAAAACCGCAAGCCAATGTAATCGGCTAAGGACTGAGTCTCGATGCCGACTAGCTGACTGGCATCCAGCGCCGGCAACTTGCCGCTGCCATCCAACTGCACCAACTGATTGGCGCCCGTGCCTACGTTCGCCGTCGCCGCTGTACCCAGCCCCAGCGTAGACCTGGCGGTGGCGGCGTTCGCATCGTCCAGCAACGTGGCGGCGAAGGGCGTCAAGGTCAGCGTGTCCAGGTTGATATCGCTCACTAGCCGCAGGATCGGCTCGCCGGAGCCGTCCACACCAAACACCAAACTGGTCGGGTCCAACCCGCCCAATCCGGAGATCGGCAGCGTAACGGCCCGATCCATGGCGCTTTTTAGCTGCAGTACTTGCATCGCCAACCGGTCCAGCGCGTCGTTGATCGCGGACAGGTAATAACCGCCGGCCAATTTCATGTCGGTGGGCTGGGTGTAAGCGACCTGGCTGGTAATGGTCACGGTCACGCCGGTGGCGTAAGCGGTCAGCGTGGTGATGCTGCCGCCGGGCGAGACGTCCTGATCGGCGTTGAGCGTCACGGTAAAATCGGTATCCAATACCAGATCGGTTTCCACGCCGTCGATCGCGCGCACGACGCGCACATCGGCTTTTTTGAAGACTTTAAAATTGAAGGCAAACACCGTCTGGCTGCCGTTGCAAGGATACGGGCCGGATACTCGGTTCTCGCTGGATATGGTCATGGGTTCCTCTTAAAACGAAAACGGCCCCGAAGGGCCGTTGTGATTGTGACGGGTTGCGCTTATTGCCGGTACCCAAACACTGCTGCCGCCGGGTTGTCTGTCTGATCGTCGGCCAGGGCTTCCGCTCCGGTCCAGGTTTTATTGATTTGTGCGGCAGGCAGGCCGGTTACGTCGCCTATGACATTGATAAACGCTTTGCGAAATGCAGCGTCAAACTCGCCTTGTCTGACTTGTGTCGCCAAGTCGCCGGCATCGCCGACCAGTCGCAAACCAGTTGGGCCTTCATAATTGCGCACTTGATCGCTTAGCCCAATGGCATACTTGATAGGCTCCCTGAACTCGCGCACCAGCACAAGTAACCCAGTCATGCGATCAACCATCTCACCAAGCACCTCGCGGGCATGTTTCGCGTAGTCAACTTCGTCCCAGTCGTCGCCATCGGGTGTAATCGCGGCCCTGATCGCGTGCTCCAGCACTTGCGGTACGGCAAACAGCAGTAGCATCTTGGCGGCCAGCTTGCCTTTGTTTTTTTCGGTTTGCGCTTCAACAAAACCCAGATTCAACAACGTACCCATAAAGTTGTAATACAGGGTAAACAATCGGCTTAGGGGGTTTTTGTCGTTTTCAATGGCCGATAAGTCTTTGGTTTCGCCGCCGCCTTGGGCATCGATTACCGCTTGATCGGCTAGCGCCGCGGCTTTCTCTTCGCCGTGATTGTCGGCCAGTGCTTTGTAAAAAGCGCCTATCCAGGTTGGATAATCGACCAACCCCTGCGCGCGCATGATCAACCAGAATTTGGCCGAGTCAAACCCCGCCTTGGCCTCGCTTTGATATTGAATGCGATTGCGCAACTCGGATAATTCGCGGAATCGGGTTCTGGAACGGTTGGTCATAAAGACCGAGCGTTCATTGACAAAATCCATGGTTTGCTTCGGCTGGTTCATCATTTGCAGTATGCCGCGCGTCATCCATGGGGCGCCTACACGTACAAACGATTGTGTAATGCCGGTAAACTGCATGGCCGCCGACATTAGGTTAAACGACAAACCGGCCGCGCTAATGTTCTGCCGCATCCAGGCGCCGGCTTTTTCCCACCCGCGCATCGTTGCCGTATCGCCGCCGGCAATGTCCTTTTCCCATTGCTTAAGCACTCGCACGTAATCCGGCCCATAATGCTGCCGAATCGCGCCATCAATACGACGAGAACCAAGCACCTTGTTCATGTCGATTAGCCATTCGTGCCACGCCAAATCATGAATCACTTCATTCAGTCCGTTAAATACCCCATCCAGCGATAACAACAAGGGCCGGCCCAGTACGGCATCAACCCGGTTTTTGGTAAAGCTGCGGCGCGTCGTTGCAGCGGAATAGGCGGCTTTCAGCATAGCTCTCGCCTCTTCGGCGTCGGCATGTTGTTCGGCGCCGATGCTGGCGCGGGGATCGTACTTAACAGGGTAATAACCGCCGGCCATCTCAATCGGGCCATCGACGGACATCGCGGTAAAGGGTCTTGGCGGTATCCAATTGGGCTCTTTCCCGTACAGCCTCCGCTCTTTTTCGGCAATTAGCGGCCTGAACTCCTCAAACAAATCCCATACTTTTTGCACAGTAAGCCAATCATCGGCGGTCAATGTGGCAACCACGGGTCTAATTTGGCTTTCCGTCCAGCCCTCTCCGCCCAGCAATCGTTGCATATTGCTTTCGTTGCCCATGTTCAAGGCCATCGCCAGTACTTGGGTTTTATTCAAGCTGCGGTTGATGCTGGGGTAAAACTTGCCTTTGCCGCCCAGTTTGTCGCCTTTGAATACCGGCGACATAATCTCGCTCAATTTTTGCGTGTACTCTGCGCGCTTGCTGGTTTCCCATTCGCCGCGCACGTTGGCGGGCCGGATAAAATAATCCCACATCGGCCCGTTTTCTTTGCCGCCATCCAATACGCGGGCAATTGATGATGCCCGAATATGACTAAAGAAAAACCCACCGACGCCTTCCTTGAACTTCCCCAACGCATCCTGTGCTGACCGATCGTTGGCGACGCGCTCGCTGGCATTCAATACGATGCTATCGGTTACCTCGGTTTCCATTTCCAAGAAATTGCGCTTTTGGCTCAATACCAGCAGCTTTTTCTGCTCGCGGCCCATGTGCGCAATCTGCTTGACCGTATCGATCAGCCCGCGCAATTCTTCCACGGTCAAATCTTTATAGGGGATGCGCTGATGCTCCCGTAATAATTCTGGCGGAACATTCGGTGTTAGACCTTGGTTTTCCTGCTCGGCTAGCCATTCGGCTAAAGATAGTTCCCGTCGATTGCGCTCGGCGTCGCTCATTTTCCGGAAATCGTAGCGGTCCAGAATCGCTAAAATTTGATCGTTGTAATCGGCGGCTATCGTCGGCAAGCCGCCGCCGTCAAATTTTTTCAGGTACTTTAAGCCGCTTTCGATATCATCCTTGGCTTCGTAAGCGGCTTTGCTCGCCTCGACGTTCAACACCTGGTTACGCTTTTCGGCGGCGGCTGTTTCAATGTCGCCTTTTTTCTCGGCCTGTAACGCGGCCTTGGCTGCGCGGGCTTCTGCGCGGGTATACACGCTAGGCGACAAGTCGCGAATCTTTACCCTGCTGATCATGTTGTGAGCCATTTCCTTGGCTACGCTGGTTACCAGCCGCACTCCGCCGGTCGCTTTAGCCAAAGCGTTGGCTTCGGTGGTCACAAATTTGGCGCGCGCTTCGTTAAACAAGGCCCGGTGTGCCGCTTCTTGTATGGCTTGGGGGCTGGATAACTCGGCGTGTTCTTGTAGCATGCGATGATCGGTCAATTGCTCGATCATCTCTTTCGGTGGAATTGCCGCGGCTAACTGTTTTACCAGCTCGTCACCCGAGCTAAATCCAAATAGCTCGGCAACAATATCCGGATGCAAGCCATCCTGCGCCGTCATTTTCCGCTCAACCAGTACTTTTACGAGGTCCTCGGATATGTCGTCCATGTCCGATAGCGCGGCAAATTCCAATCGCCCGGCTTGCAATCCTAATAAGTTGCCGATCTGCGAGATTTCCGGGGCGTCGCTGTCTGTCGGTAATTTGTCCTCGGGCGTTAACTTGCGCGTTAAAAACTGCCAGGCTTGATACACGGGGCGAGCGTACACTTCCATGCGTACTTCAGCGCGCGTTTCGCGCCGCAAATCGTCGTGCTGTTGCTGCAATCGTTTCAGGGTGCGATTGCGGGCATTTTGTAGCCATTGCATGTCCCGCATGCCTTTCAGGGCCAGTTGCTCTTTGGCGTCATTGATCGCGTGTTTCCATGCCGCTTGGTACTCGGCAAATTCTTGATCAGACATGCCGCTTTGCTCTGGTTCGCTAAATAGCGGCATCAGGCTGCGGCCTTGCTGGGCGAGTTCGATTTGTTCGTCGGTCGCCAGCATCCGATCAAACACGCTACGCACGTCTTGATTTAATTGCGCGTTGTCAAAATAGCGCGTGATGTGCTGATAAACATGTTTTAGCCAAGCGCGGAAGGTAGCAAATATCCGCGATAGCTCCAGGCTGGGCGCCTGCCCCTCGAACAGATATTTCTCGAAAGCCTCGGCAAATTGCTCGTGATAGGCCCGCTTTTGCTCGAAGTCCAGATTGAACCACTCGCGCACGTCTTGCAGGCCAAACCAGTTCAGCAGCGTGTTGGTGTCGGCAATCAACTGCTTTTGCGCCTCGGTGGTGCCGACCAGTTCGTCTTCGGTCAGCAGGTTGGCCATCATGTTCATGTGCAGTTCCAGGAACATGTGGCCGGATTCGTGCAGGAACGTGCTCAAATCAGCTTTTTCCAGCAGGGCGATGGTGTTGGTATCGGGGCTGTAGGCGCCGCGGGCGTCTTGATAGAACTTATTTAGGGTTTGGTCTACAATGGCATCCGAGGCGCTGGTGAGGCTAGCTGTGTCATCCTTGCCCGTTGCGTCGGTAGTGTCTGTCCTGGTACCGGCGGCGCCTTTTTTTCGCTTTTCAAACGCGGTCATCAGCCAGTGTTTGGCTTGATTATCCCAAGTCAACCGCACGCCGGCCTTGTGGTCTGCTGACTCCAAATTGATTCGGTTATCGCTGCGGCTAACAACCTGCATGCCGGAAATGATCTCTTGTAAATTGCCAACCACTTCCGGATGGAATTTTACTAGCTTGGCCAAACCATAGCCGTCGCTCGCACCAGTCCCGGCCTCACCCCACACCAAATCGATATCGCCGATTTCCGGATGATGCAACGCGCCAACGGCCTCACCGGTTTGCAACTCGGTCAGCTTGGCAATCGCTGCGCTGGCGTTACGTGCGTAATCGGTTAGGATTGGGCCGAAAGGGCCATCGTTGTTATTGGCTTGATTCAACAACCGCCCGCCGCCAATCACGCTATCCACATTGACCGGATAACGCTCGAACATCGTTTCCGGCGACATGCCGAAGCGTTGCGCCTGGGTGGCGTAGTATTGGCCGACCAGCGTGGCATAGTTTTCGTTGGCGTTACCCTGGAAGCGGCCGGTGGCGGCCAGTTGCTCCAGCACCCGGTTTTTGACTTGATCGGCCCCGGCGGCCAGGGCTTGTTCGGTTTGCGCCCGGGTGAACGCGGCATCGGCAGCATCGCGGATCGCGGCCGGTATGTTGTCGCGCAACTGGCGGGCATCAAAGGCGGATAGCTCCTGATCGGCCAGCCGCATATGGTCGGCCAGCGGCTGGAAAAACTCGGTATTGCCCAGTTTGGCGACTACGTCGCCGACCGGTATCCGGATCTCGCCGCCGCTGGCGATGGCTTGCGGCAACTGCTCGGCCACCTCCGGCAATAACGCCTGCACCTGGTCGGCCACGCCGGACTGCATAAAGGCGTTGGCGTCGATGTAGACATTGTGGGCATCGTCGCCCAAGGCGTCGTTGACCAGCTTTTCGACCAAATCCGGCGCCCGGTTCAACGTCTTGCTGGCGCTGGCCGCGCTGCCGAGTTGGTTGAAGTAGCCGCCGTTTTGCTCGGCTTGGTCTATGCCGCGCGTAGCCAGCGCTTCCGCGCCTTTCAACACGCTGACCGTGCCGCCGGTGCCCACCGCCGTGGCCACTAAGGTTTGGATGGCCGCATCCGGCCGCGCCGCCAAATAATCGCCAAAGGTTTTGTCCGGATTCAGCACCGCCCATTCGTTCAGATCCTGAAACGCGGTGGCAACCTGCTCGCCGGGGATTTCCGTCGCCAACTGGTTGGCTAGGGTCTTGAAGAACGGCGCGCCGGCGTTCAAGTCGCCGAACAACCGGCCGACCGGAATCATTTCGGTGCCGTACTCGACCGCGGCATCGGCGGCGCCGAATAGCGCGGCCTGTCCGGGATCGAGGCCTTTATCGCGGGCCTTGCCGTAGGATTGGCCGCCGGTGATGCCGGCCATGGTATTGAGCGCCAGCGCCGGGTTATTGGCGGCAATGGCCAGCGGCAAGGTCAACAGGTTTTGCGTCAACGATTGCACGCCGGAATACACGCCGGATTCGATATTGCCGCCGCCTTTTGGCATCAAATATTCGCGCCAGGCGGTTTGGTTTTGCCGCAATGCGGCCATATCCCGCGCTAACGGCCGGCCCAGTACGTCAGGTGTGCCGAAAAAGTCGGCGATGGGCCCGGTCACGCCAGCCAGCGCATCGGCGCCGGCCTGCATCACGCCGGCCGCACCCTCGCCAAAACCGAAATAACCAGACGCCGCCGCCTTGCCCAGGTTTTTCCCTGTCTGCAAGGTTTTTTCCAATGCGCCCAGATTGTCGACATCGTCATGGATTACCCCGGCCACGTTCGGATCGCGGAACAGTTCCGCCGTGGCCGGCATCTCCCGCGCCAGTTTGCCGTAATCTATCGCATCCAATCGGGAACGGCGCTCGACCTGCGTCCGCTCCAACCGCACCGCCTCCAACGGCAAACGGTAATCCTGCGCCAACTTGCGCAAGGCCGCCTCGCTGTCGGGCTGTTTGTCGACCGCATTCATGGCGGACAGGCGTAGCGAAGCCTCGCCGTCCTGTTGGATCAGCGCTAAATAGTCTTCTGGGCTGGGCATGGTTAATCTATGTCGTCAATGTCGCCGGAAAAGTCGCTGGACAATAACTTGTGTTGAAAGACTGAAATTAAAAAATGGATTTCAGCATGGTTGAGGTTTAGCGATGCCCGCGCATCCAGCAAGCCTTCTTTATCCCATCCAATAATCACTAAACTGTCGAATTGGCCGGCGGCTTCTTGCAGAACGACATCCGGATCGATAGCCGCATTTTTCGGCCGGAAGTTGCAGATGTCGCCCATGGTAAAACCTAACCGTTCACAAAAAGCCGTTGCTTCAACTCGTAACCCATCAGCGGCCATATTTTATTGACCGCGTTCTGGCGTGCAATCTTGCGGCCCAGTTCGGCGTCGAAGTTTTCCGGGCTGGCGCAGGCGCTCTCGCCGGTAACGGTGAAGCCGTTTTTCAGAATTAGCACGCAAAATGTCAACAAGTCGAGAGATTCTGGCCTTGATCCTGTTTCAAATTTATGGCCTTGTGTCGCGCAAACCCCATCGTGCGCGGTGAAATACCACTCGCTGGAGATATTGTCCTCAATATCGTCCGGCGTAACACGCGGCGCAGTCAGGCCTTTTGCCTGGATTTCTTGTTCAATTTCAGTGTCAGTGCTTTTCATTATTACTCTCTCGCGCCAAATACTCGCTATACGTTAAATTCCGCGCCTGCATCGAGGTAAAACCGCTTTCGGTTCTGATCGAGACGCGCTCCAAAAACCATTCCTTGGTGTTTTCGTCCACGGATCCGGTTTGGCCGGTAAACCAGGCGAAGTCTTGTTCGGCCGGTGTGGGTTTATCGCTGGCCATATCATTTTCGTGGCGTCACGAAAATGGTCGTTACAGCAGCCCCTGCCGGCGGGCGTACATCGTGACGATGTCGTTTTCGGTGATGGCTCGGCCGCGGCCGGCTTGGTTCCAGGCGTCAATAATGGCCTGGCGTTCTGCGGCCGGTACCACAATGTTTTTCAACTCGTCGCTGCCGATCAGTCCGGCCGGGCGGGTTTCGTCGAACCAGAACGAGCGTTTCAATTGCACGTCGACAAACAACCGCGCCGCGACTTGGCGCAGTTCTTCGTTGGATAATTTCTTGCCGGTGTCCTGTTCCGCTTGCCCGACTTGCTGCTCGTAGGCAGCCCACAGACGGCCGACTTTCTCGGCATCCTTGCTGCCGGCTTTCGGCGATGGATCGATGCCGGCCTCCAGCATGAATTGATCCAGAATCTGCTTAGGCGAGCGTACCGAAGTCATGCTGCTGTTTCGGTTATTCAACTGCTGCTGTTCTTCGGACAGGCCTTTAAACTCGCTGTCGCTCAACTTGTCACGGAACGCCATCAGGTTGGTATCTTTCAGCAACTGCGGGTTGGATTTCATCCGGTAATACAGGCCCCAATCGGTTTCGATCGGTTCGCGGGCGTTGATCTTCTTGGCAAACGCCATCACCTTGTCCACATCCTCGATCGGCACCGAGCCGCGCACCTGGGGTGGCAAGCCGGCGAAATCGCCGCCGTTCTCCAGGATCATGCGCATGGCATTGCCGGTGGCTTCTTCCTGGCGTTGCTTAATCGCTTTGGTCTGGTCGTTGTAGTGTTTTTCCACTACATCCATCGTCAACTTGACCAGCTCGGCGCTGGGATTTGGGCCCAGTTTGTCCAATGCGGTTTGTTGGGCGTCGGCCAGGGTAGGGCGCTGATATTGGCCTTGGCCGGCGGCAAAGGCTTTCATATTTTTTGCCACGTAAGCCTGGGTTTCGTCCGGCAAAAATCCGGACCAGGGCAGGCCGGTGGATTCCGCCAGTTTCAGCGCATTGCGCAAGGCGCCGGGGCCAGCGTTATAGGCTGCGTAAGCCTTGGACAGGTCGCCATCGAAGTCTTGCAACTGCTTGGCAAAATAGGCTTTGCCCAAGGCCTTGTTATACTCGGCATCGGTTCTAAAGCGTTGCTCGTCCCAGGGCAGGCCGGCCAGCTTCGCCGCTTCCGGTCCGGTGTCCGGCATGATCTGAGCAATGCCGATCGCACCTTTGCGGCTGGTGATGGGCTCTGGATCGGCAAAAACACTTTTATTTTGAGAAATCCTTTTTTTTGCGTGTTCTACTGCTTTGTCGATAATAGAGTTTGGTATTTCTTCTCCATCTTTTATATTTAAAATAAATTCAAGCTCGTTTTTGCTTAATGTTGGAACAATGGTTGGAATATCCATTTCCTTTCCATCAATATTCACGCCTACACTGAACTCAGTCATAACTCCGCCATCAGGACGTTTAAGCTCACCCAAAAAGCCTTTGCCTTTTGGTGTGCCATCTGGCCTAAGTCCATATCCATAATCGTGTGCAAATTGCCGGCCGCCGGATTCGGCATTGAGCAAAATATTAAACGCCCGGTCGCCGTCGCCGGTTTGCATCCGGGGATACAATTCGCCAATCACGGTTTGGCCGACTTGCAACGCGGTCTGCCGCTCGTGTTCCGTGTTCAGCACCTTGGCTGCCTTCACGTAATCGTTCAGATCCATTTCCTGGCCGAACTGTTTGTGCAACTGCCAGGCGTTGGCAATGTTGCCTTGTTGCAGGCTGGTGTCGATGGCTTGAATAATGGCGGCGGACACGTGGCGGCGGCCGTCGACTTGGCCGATTTCGGCGCTACCGTGTTCCAGCAGCCCTAAATCTTCCGAATAGCGTTTGATGTTGGTCAACGATTCGCCGATCCGGGCCGGATCGTTATTGAACAGCTCGATATCGCGGGTAGCGGTGTCGATGCCGCCGCGCAATACCCCGCGCTTGTATACCCGGTATTGTTCGTTTTCGTGGCTCATCAACTGCTGGCGCAATTGCAGGCTGCTGCGGTCGGCCCATTCTTGAAACGCCAACCGTTGGCTATCGTTGCCCAGGCCTTGAATGATCTGGTTGATGTGCTGCTGCCTGGTATCCAGCACGTTGTCGGTCAGCGGTTTGCTGTTAGCCTGACTCAGCACCGCCGCGCCGGTCTGCTTGCGCCAACCGTTTTCGCCGAATTCCAGATCCTGATCGAATGCCAAGGTCTGGTTGATGGCGTCCTGGGTGCGGGTGCGGTCGATATCCTGCAGCTCTCGCATTTTCAGCGCCATCGAGGCCCGCTCGAGGGTTTGCGCGGCATTGCCGGCCGCTTCGGCAAACATGGCATTGTCGGGATTAATGAAATCCGCGACGCTGCGGCCGCGCTGCTGGACTTGCGGCAATCGGTTCAACGAAACGCCGACGCCGTCGGCAGTAGGGACTCTTAACGCCATTATCGTGCCTTCATCATTGCAAACTGGCTGGCGGAACTGATCAGCGACGACGCGCCGGACAGCAACGCCGCTTTGCCGGGGCTGGTGTTACGCGCCCGCCAATCGGCAAACGCGGAACCGGAACGGAATTCCGCCGCCTGGTTGGAATAGCCCCACGCCTCGCGCAGGGCGTTGTTCTGGATGGTATCGACTTCCTGTTGTCCTAAATACTCGGTACTGGTCAACAAATCCAATGCCGAGCCTTGGTTAAGCTCGACGCCGTTGGCGGCCAGCGCCGCCCGTTGTCTGCCGATCAATTGCGCGCGGGATTGCATCGAACGTTGGGCCTCGATCTCGCCGCGCTGCAACGCATCGCTGCGCGCCCACTCGGCCATCTTGGCATTGTTGGCGTCGACCTGCGCCTGGTACTGCGCCTGTTTCTTGGCTGCGCTGGCTTGTTCGCTGGCCTGATAGGCCGACATGCCGGCCGACAGCAAGCTGCTGCCCAACATGAACGCGCCGGAGTTGGCCGCGACAAAAGAACCAGCGGCCGACGCTGCAGTACCGATGGCCGATCCGGCCGCCGCCGCTGCCGAACCGATTGCGCTGGCGCCGGCAGCGATGGCGGCGCCAGCCGTGCTGGCCGCCGAGGCCGCCATTGCCGCCAACGGGGCCAAAGCTACAAAACACATCGTTACACCCTCATTTCGAATTTAACCATCGGATACCCGGGTACCACTTCTTTTTGTTCGCCCAGCGCAAACCCCAACCGCTGCAACCACGCCAGCGTCCGGGTATTGCGGCAATCGATGTAATTGCATAGGGTTGGCCAGCGTTCCAGCATGGTTTTAATGCCGCGCCGGCTCAGGCGAGTCAACTTTACCGCATGCCGATCCAGCGCCGGCGTACCGACCAGCCAGGGAAAGCCGACCGGCGATATCAGCGTCAACGCGCCGCAACCGCAGATACACAACAGTTCGCCGTCGTATTCCACCGCATAACAAAACCCGGCCGGCGATAGCTTGATCGATTGCGTCAAGGCCTGGCGGGCATCGGCGGCCATCGCTTGCAGATCGTTCCGTTCCGCTTGGCGCAAATGGCCGACCAGATACTCCACATCCGCCGCGGTCGGCGGCCGGAACACCACATTAGCCGCCAATGGCCACCTCGGACGCGATAAACACAATTTCCAGCGGCGTTGGGTCGGTATGGCGGATGGCAGTCTGGCCGGTGCTGTTCCAGTCGGCCTTTACCACTAACTCCACCAGTCCGGAATACCATTGCCCCGGCGTCGCCATCGCGGCCAGGGTTTGGGTTTTGATCGGCGTCAATTGGTCAAAATCCGGGCCGGCATAGAACGGCGCCGAGTTCAAGATTTGCGCCCATACTTTGTTGACGTTCTTGATGCGGCTTTGGCCCTGAGTCGAATCCTGGAACCATAACGGCAGCGTTTTCAGATCGGCCGTAATCGGCAGGCCGATTTGGGCCTTGGTGACAGTCACGCCGTCGTCGAGCGTAATCTGGCCGCCGGTGACGACTTTAGGCGTCATGACTTGGCCGTTACCCAGGATCGCGACGGTTTTACCTTCCAGGTGCTCCAGGCCGCTGATGACGTTGGTCGCCGCGCCGCTGTAGGTCAAGCCGCTGTCGACGAAGAACGCATCTGCCGCCGTGGCCGGATTGCGTAGATCCAACATTTCCACGTAGCGTTTGGTTTCACCGTTGATGATGCGCTTGACGATCAGATACAACACGTCGGCATTGTTCTCCGGAATCACGCAACAGCTCTCGACTTCGCCGTCGGTCTGGTGCCGGTGCCAGGCCAGCACATCCTGTTCCGGCACATAGGTACAGCCCAACAATTGACCGTTGCTACTGACGCACCACAATACTTTCCACGGTGCGCTGGCAAAAGCCATATCGACCACGTCGAGATAATCGAACAAGTGTGTCGCCAGGATGCTGACGTCCTGCGAAATATAGCCGTTGTTTTGCCAGTCGTAGGACATCTCCAGCAAATGCCCGCCACGCGCCGCCACGTACAGCATGCGGTTGCCGATCAGTTCCGGTTGCACCTTGGATGCGCCGTTTTGGCCCTGTGGCTTGGGGTTGATCGTACTCGGTACCAGCGCGCCGTTTTGCGCTTGGGCAATGCGCCACTCGTTGGCGGCGGTGAGAATCACCAGATCCTGCAGCGGCACAATATGCCGGATCACGTCGGACCTGTACGCCTTGATTTTGAACCGCAACGCATCGCTGTCTTGCGACGGGATGGTGTAGTTCATGTTGTAGTCCGAGCCGCTTTGCGTGCTCCAGACGTTCATCGGGTCGTTATTTGTGCCGCCGAAAAACCGCCGCTGCTCGAAGTAACCCACGGCCGACGGATAGTTGTCGGTACCATTGAACGGGTCTTCGCTAATCGGCAGCGTGTGGCTCATATCGGCCAGGATGTTGTCGTCGACGAACGAAAGCGAAGAGGTTTGGCCGATGTAACCGTAACCGCCGGCCGCCGACTTGTACACGTTATACATCGCCGCGCCGGTAACGGCACTCCAGGTGACGGTGTTGTAATTGCCGGAGATAGTGAGGTCGTTGGTAGCATTGCCGGAAGCGGCCGAACCGACCGACTCTTCGTAGCCGCGGCTGTTCAGCGCCGTGACTTTATAAGTCACCGTCTTCGGATTGCCCGCCGTAGCATACGTTGCCACCGCTGAAACTCCGGTGGGTGCGGCCGTTTGCGAGGAAAAACCAACCGTGGTCAATGTCCAGTGGGTATTGCTGATGCGCGTCAATTCGCGCACGGCATACAGCGGATGCGTCAGCGTAATCACGTCGCCGGACTGGCTGATCACGATATCGAAGATGTCGTCTTCGCCATATGGGCTGCTGATCTGATACGGAACCGATCCATCGAGCAGTGTGCCGCCCAGCGTATGAAAGCGGAAATATCCCACGCCCATTTCAATTGCAAACGCCTGTCCAGTACTGAATACAAACGGAATCAAGCGGGCTTTGCGCGACGGCGTCCGGGTCACATTGACAAACAACGTCCCCGGCCGATTGATCGCTGAACCTTGCGGCAACGGAATAAAATTCAAACAAGTTTCCAGCCCAGTCTGGTACTTAGCCAGATTGGTTTTGCCGAGCAAGCGCCGGCTAACCTCGCCGCCGTTGAACGAGTTACGCAGATCGCGAGTACTGGGCATATCAGCGGCGGGCTTGGGTGTATTTGGGGATTTTGTTGCGGCGGCGGCGCACGTTGCGGCTATCGTGTACCGTGGCGATGGCCAATTCGCCCAGCGCGGTTTGCGTCAAGCTTTTGGCCGCCGACACGCCGACATCGCCGCGCAAGATCGGCCCGGCCAGATAACTTGCTAACAGCGTAGTGAAGTAGCCGATAAAATAGCCGGGAAAATTGTCGCTGCTGAGATTGCTGGTGACAAATTCCAGCGTGATGCTTTCCTCGTCTACATACAGCACGGATTGGCCGCTGTCGGACAATTCCAAACTGTATTCGGTGACTTCTTCAATTTCAGAGGTGGAGATATTTACCAGCTTGGCAAACCCGGCCGGCAATGCAAACGCATAAGCCCAGGCTCCGTTATCGTTGACCAGCGCGGACGGCGTCACGGTGCGGGTGGCAAAGCTCCAATTGTGCTGGCTCAGCGCAAACGCCAAAGCGATCGGGTAAAACTGGGCGCAATGGCCGGCCTGCACCGAATCGTCGGGCGGATCGATCGACACCACGCCGCCCGCATCGCCCAGCTTGCCCAAGGCGAGGTTGCACAATGCGACCGGATTCATTTATCCACCTTGCCGTCTAGCTTATCGTTCATGGAGTCAAGTTTGCGAAATAAGGCGTCGACGATGCGCTCGAGATAGTCTTTGCGCACATAGTCGCCGGCAACGACCTTGTCCAGCTCGTGAATCTTGTCGAATATCTCGCGGTCGGCTTTTTGCAAATCCTTGATCGATTCCCAAACCGTCTTGAGTATCCACCCGCCCAAAATCCCCGCCAGAGTGATGGCGATGTTGAAGAGTTCTTGGTAGGTCATTACAGGTAGTACTTGTAAGCGTCGTCGGTAAGCTTGACGATTTCCACATCCGAGCGGGCCTTGACGCGGGCGATGAATTGATCTAACACGCTAACCGATAGGCCTTGATTCCCAGGAGCACCGCCAGCGCCATGCATCAAGATGGTTTGACCGGTTTTTGTAGTTGCCGCAATGTCGGCTACATCGATCAGGTTCTGCAGCGTGGTGGAGTCGCTGGTTGATATGGCGTATTTCAATATTGGCAAACCGGCAATCGGGCCATATCCGATAGGAATTTTTCGACCAACAACGGTTTGTGAGCCGCTCATTAACTTGATTCCAGATGCCAGCAATGCATCCCTAACCAAAAATTGACGCGCCATGCCTACAGATGACGGGAACAAATCGGTAAACGCCCGCACACTGAAACCGATACCACGAGTCCAGCCCATTGAAGCCATGTAGGCCCATTGATTCAAGTGGTCGTTAATGATGTCAAACGCTGTAGGCCAGTCTGTTGCATTGACATAGCCGCCGGTTTTGTTGCTTGCAAACGTGTGGTGCCACCAATCATTGCCGGCCTCATAAATAGTGTTCATTTGCGATTCGGTTAACTCGGAACCGACTAATTGCTTACGCAAGCCAAAAATCGCATTGACGCCGTATTTATTTAGCACGTCCAACACATTCATGTGCGTGGCATAGGGGCCGTCTACCCGCAAATAAATTCGGCCTTTTTGGTCAGCCGGAGCGCAATCCAATTTAACTGGGCCAAGCCAAATCGGATAACTAGCAGAGCTCGCTCCGGTCGTGAATGTTAATGCAATGCTGGTAATTGACTCTGAATCCAGCGTTGCAACGGTAGCACCGCCCGTATAGTTGAAAAAGTTGGCGTTGTTGTAGTCGTAATCACGGTTCCAGTTAAACTCATACGGAACCCCCGGCGTCATGTCTTGTGTGTGGTGAACCGTCAGTGAAATGGTTTTCCCCGTGCTAGTGGTCAGTACAAACTTAATTGAGTTTGCAGCAATACCAGATGCAGTTTCGTTGCACGTAATGATTACCGGTATGGTAATGTTTTTAAACGTGGCAAAACTGATCGGGTTTGTAAACGTCAGGGTTCCAGTGAAGGGCGTTGTCGCCGATCCAGTGGCCTTAATTGCGGGCTTGCCTTGAATGGTTACAGTGGAATCCAGCGCAAACGTGCCGTTTATAGCCGAAAGCGTGCCAAGCGACGGCGACCAGTCGCACACCATGCGGTTGACGCTTTGCTGTTTATAAGTAGCGACCTCTGTTGCTTCTTTGTTGTGAACAAGAACCAGCTTATTTCCATGTTGTAAAACACCGTCACCAGTCACAAATGGAGACGGCAAAGCAGCAAACGGGTTGTATTTTGCAATAATACTTGACTCACTTCCGTCCGGACTTTTGGCGCCAATAACTTTCTCGCCAGCGTCGTCTGTTAAAAAAATACCCCCGCCAGGATGTTGTCTAGACATATCGTTGCTCCGTATTGGTGCTGCTAATTATGCTAATAAAATAAAACCGGGCAGGCCTTTCAGCCTGCCCGTATGGCGTCAATCGCCGCTGGTATCGTCAAGATCGCCGGTATCAGCATCGCTGCCGTCGTCCTGGCCTTGATCGTCGTCGCCGGTGTTGTCGGTGTCGCTGCCGGTTTGATCGCTGTCTCCGCCTTGATCGCTGCCGGTTTTAACTACGCGCGGCCGGCGGGTCCTGGTCGGCGCGGTCTTGTCTTCCACCAACTCGATGTTGCCGGCGAGCTTCATGCCCTCCGGAAACGTGGTGTCAAACTCTTGTCCAGCGTCCACCAACCGGTTTTCGTGGCTGAGCCAGGTTTTACTGTGGGCTATGTACTTAGGCATGGTTCACCCGTTAAAACACAGTAAATCCGGATGGATAGTTTTTGTTGCTGGACACTTCGCTATCCGTGATGGAGCAGGTGAACTTGCCGGCGGTCAATGGACCGGTGGCAATGGTGTACTGCACCCCGAGATAGCGCTGGCCAATTGGCTGGGCGTTCAAAAAGCTTTCCGGCAGGCAGATCGCGATAGGATCGCGTCCTGCCGTCAGCTCTGCTTTGCCGATGGGTGCCGATTCGATCAGTACCGTCGGCGACGACAGGTTGGACGCCGCCGAGCTGATGATTTGAAACGTTACCGTCGCCGCGCCGGCTGCGGTCACCGTTTCGTCCACGGTAAATACCGCGTACAAATCGGAACCCTGGCCCATGTCGCGGTTGACGCCAAGATCGATGGTGTTGGTGGATACCGCGGTCGTGGTGACGGCCTGCGCGGCGGATAATTGCAATAATGCGTCTGTGAGCATGGTTCCTCCTAAAGAATCAGCGCAGGTAAATTAAGACACCAGCGTTTCAGCGATGCCCAGTCCGTCGACGCCGCGAATCGGGATGCCCAGATAGCGCAGTTCGTGGATGGTGTTGCCGAATTGGGTCAATGCTTCTTGCACGCCCAAGGCTGCGTTGGATTTGTCCAAAGCTTGGATCATCAAGCCTTCACGAATCGAACGGTTGGCGTAAAACGCGGCCCGGCCCATGTTCATATTGGGGATGCGGGCGATTGCGCGGGCCATCAGCTTCAGCAAATTGGTCGACGCAGAGGCCGCCTGGCTGCCGGTTACGCCTACCCAGTCCGAGACGTCGATATTGGCAATCCGAATCGCATAGCGCCAATCCTTGACCACCAAACCGCAATCCCATTGGAACAACGATTCCATGGCCTCAAAGCGATTGCCGCTTTCATCCGCCACTTGCTGAATGCCGAGATCTTTATTGACCAAGCCGGCTTTCGAGCCTTTCGGATAAGTACAAAATACGGTTTGCGGTCCCCAAACAATCAGGTACATCGAGGCATTGTCCGAGCCGGCGCCGCCGCCCAAGATCACGTTACCGCCGTTGCCGGCGCTGGTGGAACTGTATCGGGTGGCTAAGCCGGTGAAGGTTTTCGGGTCCAGGCCCACGTTGCCGTTGAACAGCTTTCCGGTAAATTCCTGTCCCATCGCCTCGATAAACGCCGATTCTTCCGATAAGCGGAATTCCGGGCCGCCGCCGTTCAATTGCAGCAGCTTGGCGTCGATGGTCGAACGCGCTTCCATCATTGCGCAGGGCTCAGTAATTTGCGCCGAGGTCGATTTGCTGCTGGGCACGCCGGCGTTGTAAGAACGCCAATAAACGGTTGGAAGACCGGTGCGAATATTCACCACGTGACTGGTGGGTTGATTGGCTTCGACCATCACGACATCTTCAAGTATGTCGTTTTGTTGGCTGAGCAATTCCGCCAGCGGATCGATCTTGCCGTCCGGGGTGTAACGTTTTGACACGTCGGCCAGTGTTAACCGGCCAGTGCTTAACACTGCCATAGTTTTCTCCTAGGGTTTCATATTGGGATACATGCGTTGGGCGATGGTTTTTTCGCCGCCCGCGGTATTGGCGCCACCCGGCACCAGAGTGTCTTCGCCGATGGCTTTGCCGACGTTGACGAAGAATTTGACGATGGCCGGATGATTGCCATAGCCGGTTTGGTCTAACAACTCGACTAGCGCGTCGCTGCCGAAGGTTTTCAACACCGGCGGCACCACTGCCAGGCTGGCTTCCAACTTATCGCCGCCGATCTCAGGATCGGCCTTGACTTGCTCAACCCAACTTTCAACGTTGGCTTGGTGCTGGGCATACATGTCGTTGCTGATTTTTTGCGCCATTTTCGCGCCCAGGTCCGCCAGTTTTTGCGCGTCTTCCTGTCTCAGATTTAACGCTTTCGCGGTGGTGGTGAATTCGCCGAGCAATTCCTGATCGACAGCGACGCCGTCCGGTACCGTAAAGTCGGCATAGGTCTCCGGGGCGCCGGTTTGCTGTTCGCTGCCGCTGGTATTGCCGGTTTCGGCGCCGTCGGCGCCTGCATCTGTGCTATCGGCCGCGCCGCTACCGGTGTCAGTACCGGTAGCGGCAGCAGACGTGCTCGCTGGGTTGGTGTTGGTGGATTCGCTCGTCGTTTGGCCTTCGCCGCCGGTGGTTCCGGTTGCGCCAGTGTCGGCGCTGGTATCACTTTGAGTAGTCATGTGGGTCGTCTTCGGTTATCAGTTGAAAAAACAGTTCGGGTTGGGCCTGGATTTCCGCCAAATACAAATTGCCGATATTGCGGGCGCCTTCGCGGTAGGCCGTGGCATGGGTATCGCCGGCGACGTAACTGATCCGATACACGCCGCAGAGGTGCAGCAATCGCCGCAAAAAACGCCGCCCCTCAGGCATGCTCAGCAATACCGACAAGTCTTTGGCTTGGTTAAGCTTTTGCAACGCGCGCTGCCTATCCTCCTGCTCGCGTTGCCGCTTCAGGCTTTCCGTGTCGTGGTTGCTCATGCGCGGTTAAATTGTCCTTCGATGACGTTGCCGGCCAGGGTGCCGGCGGTCGGGGTTCGGCCCAGCTTGCTCATGGCATCGGCGCCTTGCACCAACGCGGCTTGTTGCTGGGCTTGGGCCATGGCTTTGGCGCGTTGGTCTCTGATCGCCATCGCTTGCTCGATCGGTACAATCAAGCGCGGATCGGTCGCTAGTTTGTCGGATAGCAGCTCGACGTAATAATCGCCGTCAAGCCGGTCCAGGGCTTCGGGTTTGATCGCGCCGAATTGGCCGATGCGGCTGACAAACTGGTCGACGTTGTTCACTTCGGCCAGTTTTTGCGCCTGAGCCAGAATCGAGATGTACTCGATGTTTAAATCGCTGCCTTCCAGCTCTTTTGGCGGCGGTGGCAACATGCCGGCATCCAGCAAACGCTCGAAGGTGGTTTCTACCAAAGGATCGAGCATTTCATTACCCAGCCGTTCCAGCACCGGGCCCAGCGCCATCAACTTCTCTTCGTGGCGCTCAACCACTTCGGTCGCGGTCATGGTGGTGTTCTGCTGACTGATCATAAGAAACAGGTCGGTATAAAACGCACTGTTAATGCGCTGCCTGATGTCCTGTAGGTCCAGAACCAAGTTCCGGATATCCAGCGGCACCTCAAACGCATTCTTGATCGGGTGCGCCCCGGCAATTGGGTCGTAATACGTCACACCGCCCGGCAGAAAATCGGCATCCCGATTCTGCATTGAGCTTGGCACCTGGATCGGCGGATCGGCTTGGTAATTGATGGCCTTGGATTTATCCAATTGCTCGGTCTGCAATTGTTTGATATCGCCTAGGGCGTCCATCGCCGGCGAGTCGCCGTAGACATCGCCAGGACGCAGCAACCAGCGTGGTGCCAGACAAGGGAAACGGCGAAAACCGCTCTCCCGCAGCACCTTGTCATTTTTGCCTTCTTCCCAATACACCGACCGGAACGGCATATTGCGCGCGTCTTTTTTGGTTGCATCGCGATCCAGGCGCGGTTCGATTGCGTGGCAAATCGTCACCCAAGCATCATAGTTGCCGCGGTCGTACATGCCGCGGACATTGTCGGACACAGCCGGCAAGCCGAACTCCTTTGCCAACGCCGCAACAGTGACTTTGTACTTCCGATAGAGCGTGTCGACGTCCCCTTTGAAATTGGATGCAATGAAATATTCACCGGCGGTGAAGCCGTGCAGATGCAGCACGTTGCCGAAATCCACGGCGTTAAAAGCCGCTGCCGTACCGAATGCGAGCAACTCGTCGTACATGCTATGCAATACGCGATAGGCGTTTGATTTGCTCAGCACGTACTGCGTGCGCGCCGTCACCGTATCTAGCCAGATTTTGACCGGCCGATACTTCATCAGATCCTGGTCGGGGATGCCGTACTTAAACCACGGCCGCGACGGGCTGGACATGCCGGCCATCATGCCGGCAGAGGAAATGCGCAGCGCCCGCGTGGCCGTGTTGTCCAGGATGTCGTTGTAACGCAATTGGCTTGCGTTCTTGTCGTCGACAAAATACCGGCCCAATCGCGGCATCACATAGCGCGATATCTCCTGGTAATGCGCAAAAAACGGCGAGCGCTCGTTATCCAGCGCGGTAATCCGGCTGTTTAACTGTTTGATCAGTTCCACTACGCGTTACCGTAGGCTTGGCCCAGCAGGGTTTTCCGGCTTAATTTCTCGTCGCCGATGGCATCGCCCATGCCGCCGGTCACAAACGTCGATTTCGGCTCGCCGCGGCCTTGCGCAATGTTTTGGTTAGCCGTGTTGGCTCTAACGGCTGGAGCATCCGGCGTCTTGGCGATTTGCGGCGGTGGCGATGCCGGCGGTGGGGCAGCAGGGGCAGAGCCGCCGCCGCCCATAAAGCAGCCGAGTGTCATCGGCAATGCGCCGAAAAGATACATTCTGATCATCGTCTTTTGCCGTGGTTTCTGTTCAATACACTGTGCGGATCGTAATTGCGGCGAGCGTCGGCGACATTGCCGCGCGGGCCGCGATGTTTCTTGTTGACCGGGAAGGCAAAGCTCAGCGCCAACGCATCGCCGCGGTTGGGTGAGGGTAGTCCCCGGTCTTTCATGTCTGCTTTGCTTTCCAGCTGGATAATGCCGTCGCTGCGCGGCACCGTCTCCGGCCCGATCAAATCGTCGTACAGCTCTTGATCGTCCGGTATCGAGCCGCCGTCGCGTAACCAATCCCGCATCGCTACCCACATCTCGGCCCGTTTGTTCAAACAGCCTGGGTTGCTTGACTTGCCGCTAAACCACACCAGCGTCCAATCGCGGCCTTGAGTCTTGCCGGCGGAATAGATCCCGGTACCGTAACCAGCATCGATAAACACCGCGTCGGCGTCGTGCTCGTCTTCCAGCGCCGCCAGAATGGTCGCGATCTCGAAGTCGTTATCGTTCTTCGGAATAACCCGCAGGATCCAGCTCGCCAGCCCTTGGCGTTTGGCAATGACCAGATCGTCGTCGCCCTGCCAAGCCGGATCGCACGTCAACACGACAGCGGCAAAGTTAAATTGCTCGGTGCGTAAATGCCGGCCGCGTGCCGCGTCGACGTACTCGGTAGAAATCAACTGCTTTACAGACACCGCCGGGAACATGCCGCGCACCCGCGTCTTGAAAAAGTCGCTGTCCACGCCGTAGGTTTTCTCCCACTTGCTGATCAGCGCCTTGTTCGTGCCTTCCACCGTGCGGCTATCGATCTGGCGATGTACCCAGGCATCGCGCTGTTTCCGGAAGCACTCGCGGAACTCGCCGGTATTGCGCAACGGGTTACCGAATGCGATCCAGATAATCTCGGTCTCTTCGTCGGTCAATGCGCCTTGCGCCGTTTCCCAGACTCGGGAATGAATACCGGATGCTTCATCGAAGATCAGCAAAATGCGTTTGCCCTGGTTGTGCAGACCTGCGAATGCATCGACGTTGTCTTTCGACCACGTCACAAAGTCTGCCCGCCACTCGGCGGCGTGCTCTTTGTCTTTCGACGTGATCGACATCGTATGCACATCAAACCAAGGCGCGGTAATCGATAACCGATTCCACTTGCCAACTTCCGGGGAGGTTTTGGTTTTCAGCTGGTTGCCGGTGTTGGCGGTGATCAGAACCTTGGCATCGTCGCAGGTCGACAGTGCCCAGTTCACCAGCATGCCGACCTGGGCAGATTTGCCGATACCGTGACCGGAAGCGATGGAAATCTGTAGCGGCTGGAATCGCGTGGACGGGTCGCTCAAATGATCGCGGATCGCCAGATTGATTTCGCGCTGCCACTCGCGCGGACCGGATTTGCCGGCCAATGCGCCGTGGCCCCAATCCCAGGCCAGCAGGCTCCAACGGTGCGGATCGTAGCGGCACTCGGCCGCCAGCTCGATCAGCTCATCAATCGCCTGTTTCGACACGCGATTTAGCGCGGGCCAGGCGGTCCGCTAATTGATCGGTAATGTCGATCGTCACGTTGTCTTTCAACATGCCAAGATGCCGCGCGGCCAGCGTCAACGCATCGGTTTTGGACCAAAACTTGATTTCCTTGGTCTCGCCGATTTTTACGCCTTTGCTATCGAACACTTCCATCACCTTAATGCTGGCAATCGAAGCTGCAATCTCATCCGGCCATTCGGTCGGCGGCAACAAACAATTGTTCTCGTCAAATGCCTTGCGCGGATCGCATAACGCAATCCGGCCCACTTCACGCAACACGTTATCCTGCCGCACCTGCAACCGGCTTTCCCGCTCGCCACGCAAAATCTCCACGATGCGTTGAATCTCTTTGCGCGTGGTCAGCATCCGGCTGGCTTGCTGTTTGGCCGTTTTCTCGGAAAATCCGGCCATGATCGCCGCTTTGCTGGCGTTGGTCGTCAACAGCAGGTTATGGCAAAACTGCCATTCCTTATCGCTGACCAACTCGCGCAACTCATCGAGCGTCATATCAGGCGTGACAATTTTCATGGGAAACGGAAAAAGTAAACAAAAGTAAACAATTTCGCGGCGCTGTTTACATCAAAACCGTCTGTTTTGGCTAGATTCGCCAAAAAGGTAAACATAAGGCAGGGGGAAAACATCGCCATACACCGACGACAATCGCGCACACGCCGCGAACGGAAAAAATCCAAAAAAAAAGCCCGCTCCGTTTCCGGGCAGGCTTTTGCTATTTTGGGAAAATGTAGTGTTTTTTTGTTTCACTGTCAAGCCGATTATTGCAAGCCGCTCGCCGCAATAATATCCGCCTGGCCCAGCCGCGCTCTAACCTCGCTGTCCCAATCGCCCATCCACGCACACAGCGCCGCATAGCGATTCCGCCACTGCCGCCAATACGTGACGTGATCCAAGCCGCACGCCTCGGCAATATCCCGCACCCCAAACTTTTTCCGACCGGTACCGCCGCACGTTTTGCAAACCCGCACCGGCTCCCGCACCAACTGATCGCCTTGATAAACAAAATGACCACCCACCCGACCAGTACCGCCGCATGCCAAATGAATCGCTGGCCGTATCGACTCAAATACCGCGACCGCGGCTAAATTGGCAATCGTCGGTCGACCTTTCACCACTGGCCAGCCTTCCTCCTGTGCCAAATGCGCCGCATACACCCGGCACTTGGCGATCAGCAACCGTTCCGCCGCTTCGTCCAGCGCCCACTTTGCCAACGCGAAATCCATCGCCGTATCGCTGCACCCGGCCAGCAGCCCGGCCAGCTCCTGCCGCGTCAACACTGCCCGACTATGACCGCCGCCACTCCCGCCGAGATTCGACCCGGCACACAACAATGCAATAATTTTTGGATTTGCCATTATCCTGCCTCTCAATCTATCCACAAAACCGGCAGCGTCACGCGGCGGACCAGATCCTCGCCTCGTATTTTAAACCGTCCGCAAAAATCGTTTCGCCACACCGCAGGCCAGATTGTCGCGGCCTCTATCAATTCACTGGCTGCAAGCTCAGGCGATCTTGCCAAATAAATTGCAAGCAAGGCATCGGATAAAACAGGCGGATTAATCACGCACCTGCCGCTGGCGTCGTCATCTCGCAACGTGCTGTAAGCGCATACTGCGCAACTCTTCGAAATCGCGTTCATTCGTCCTCCTTCTGTCCTGGACTTGTCTCGGTTTTAAAAAGTGGTCTATCTCTATATCTATTTGTTTTTATTGTTATTTTTATTAATCCGTCCCAGTCCCAGTAAAAAACACAAAACAACGTGCAAAACACACCAAAAAAAAAAAAAAAACAAATACGTAGAGTTTTCTGAAAAAGCGTGGTGTGTTTTGCGCGAGTTTTTTGCCAAAAAAACCGGGAACTGGGACGGATTTAAGCCGAACCCTTTGCTGGCGCGGGTTGTAGCCGTCCCAGATCACTCTTAAAACCGGGACAAACCGAGACAAGTCCAGGACGGAAAAGCCGCGCGAGCGCCGCAAGGGGAGGGGAGCAGGGCGGGGATCAATCATCGTCCCACTCCGGTGGCGCAAACATAGATGGCGGGAAAATGCTCTGTGAATCGCGCTGATGCTCAGGCCTGACATAGCCCCAGCGCCTAATGCCGCTGGGCTCTCGCAATCGTTTCCAGCCGATTTTCGCCATAATCCGGCCCATCCTGGCCACGGCGCGTTCGTCCACCTTCGACCGCTCCAGCCCAACGCCTTTGGTCAGCAAATCGATAGTGGTAAAAAAATTACAGTTTCGAATATCCGCCTCAGGACTAGACAAGTACACCTTGATCAACTCTTCCCAGCCCTCCACGATCAAGCGCATGCGTTGTTCCGGCTCGAACAGCTCGCGCTCTTCTTCGTGCGTCGGGTAACAACGCTCGCCGGTCCTGTACAAATGCAGCGCCTCGGCGAACAGCTGGTCCCGGTCTTTTCGTAATCCCTCGTTATCGATCGCGTTGCACCATACCGGCCAGATGCGCCGGTTACCGGTAATGTCTTTCAGGTACTGCCGCAAATTGGTCGTTCCGCCGAAAACGCAGACCCGCGGCGCCTCAATCGGCCGCCGATCGTATGGCCGCCGGAACTTGTCCCGTGTGATCGCCAGGAACGACTTGAACGCGGTGTCTTCCGCTTTGCGGAACGAGTCCATCTCCGCCATCTCTTGCAGCCACACGCCCTGAATCCGCATGTTGCCTTCGTTAGTATTCACATCAAACGGCGTTTCGCTAAACCAATCGCCGCCCAATATCTTGAAAAATGTCGACTTACCTAGTCCTTGCTGGCCTTCCAGAACCAACATGTAGTCAAACTTGCAGCCCGGCTCATAAATCCGTTTCACCATGCCCAGCAAAAACAGGCGGCCGGCCACGCGCAAATAATCCGAATTCTCGTTATCAGTAAACGCGGCCAAGAAATCCAGCGTGCGGGTCTTACCGTCCCAAGCCGGCAAGCCCTCTAAATGCTCGCGGACTGGGTGATAAGGGTGCTTGCGCGCCACGTGATCGACCACCTCGGCCAGAGTACCGAGTGACCGAATCACCAAACCAAACGGCCCGCGCGTCAGCCATTCATCCAGCGCCGCGTCGTCGTGGTTTTCCCAGGGCCCAATGCTGCCGCCCCATGGCGGCCGCTTCAGCTTCATCACCTGGTGCGAAAACTCGTTGTAACCCAGCACGCCTTGCCATTCGGCGTAGTTCTCCAAAATCAACGCCACGTTGGCGCGACATGGCGTGATCTTGCCGCGATCATTCACATGGAAATTGGCCTGCCAACCGTCGCGCTGCGGCCTCTCTTTCCGCTTGCCGGAATCATTGCGCGATTTCCCGCCGCCAGCGCCAGCGGTTTCAGGGGTAGAAAGCGGTTTCGCGGCCGGCTCGGCGGCGGCTTCTGTCGCCGGGGCCGGCTCAAACGGCAGCAACCGGCTGCGGATAAACGACTCTAACGCTTCACCTGTGATGCCTTCGGCGATAGCGTCGGCAATGTCCCAGCCGCTCGGCTTCTCGCCGGGGGCCGGGATCTGCACTAGCCAGACCTTGCAGCCCATCCCCGTCAGTTTCGCCGCGACCTTACGCGCCGCCATCATGCCCGGCTGCTCGGCCTCAGGTTTCAATTGGCCCTGTTTATCGACCTGGGCGTCGCAGTCTGGCCAAATAAACACCCGCCGGCCGGATAACGGCTGCCAATCGGCCTTGTCCACCGCCTTGCCGCCGCCGCTCCAGGCCAACACCGCCCAGTCAGTCAGCTCGGCCGCGCCGGCGTCCGCGCACTTCTCGCCCTCGACGATCAGCACCGGCGCCTGGTGTTTCGGATCGTCTACGTCAGCCACCGTCAACCGGTCCAGGCCATACAGCGGCCGCGGTACCGCCCACTGCATCCAGCGCCAATCCTCCCGACCGCCGGTATGCCTGCACCACGTCAGCGGCAACACCTCCTTGCCGCCGTCGCTGGTCCGGAACCGAAACACATACCCCAGCAACTCGCCATTGACGTCGCGATACGTCCACACCTGTTCCGGCAGCCCGCGCACCGGATGCGCCTGGTGCCGTTCCGGCACATTGGCCGGCGGCCGTATCGAGGTCCACGCCGATTCCTTGCCGGGCTTTTCCGCAGTGGCCACCGTCGGCGTAGATTGCACCGAAGCGGGCTTGCGCTTGGGATGACTCCCCTTGGGTGGATTGTTCGGCACGTCAACCCCCACAATCGCCGCCAGCTCTTTCGCCGCGGCGCCTTGGTTGTTGCTATGAAACAGATAGGCAAACAGGCTGATCGGATCGCTGCCGGTATCACCGGTCGCAAAATCCGACCAAACGCCCTTTGTAATATTGACGGAAAACGAACCCTTGGAATTGTCCGACCGCGTCGGATTCAACACGCGATACTCGGCGCCGGAGAACTCGCCGCCGGGGATCCACTCCGCGACTAACGAGCGAAACGACGCCAACGCGGCTTGGTTAATCCGCGCAAAATCAATCTTTTTGGCCATGCGTCAACCGATCGGGCTAAACCGGCAAATCGATCAAACAGCCAACTGTATACTCCACCCGCTCCAGCCACACCGCCGCGCTGCTCTCGTTCACCAGCCGCAAGTCGCCGGGTTTAGCAGCAATGCCGGCCTCGCTTTCGTGGTCGTCTCCGCTAACGTGGCCTGGCCGCTCGATGTGGATAATCACGCCGCCCAGGCTGCGGATCATGTCGGCTTCGTTCGCGAAGCGCACATCGTCAAATACCGCATGTGGCTCCAGCGATTTCGCCATCCGATTGCGTCCGGCAATCACCCACAAATCGGGGTGCACATGCTGCCGGCCCCATTCCGTGCCCAGCGTCTGGCACAACTGCCGATAGCTCACGCCCAGTTCCTCGATAATCTCTTCCTTGTGTTTTTGCGCATATTGGATCTCATGCTCGGTCAAGCCGCAGTCGCGCAACAACACCCGCGCCATCAATTTTAAGGTGTAGGCAAAACTGAACACCTCAAAACCCATATCCTCCAGTGCATTCGCCGCCGTGCTTTTGCCGCAACCCTTCTTCCCGGTCAGCCCGATAATCATTCCAAATCCTCCATGCACTCGAACACCGCATCCAAAAAACTGTGGCCCAACACATCCATTCCCTTGCTGATCGCCAGCAATAGCAGCCCCGCACACAACACCAGCCACATTGCCCCAACCGCCCCCACTTCCGTGGCGGCCCAAATAATCCCGTAAACCTTGTTCATATCAGTTCGCCTTGTTTGCCTTGTTTACGTTGAAGCCGTGCGCCTTTGCCATGATGATGAGCTCGCGTTCGGCATTGATGCGGTCCTGGGTCAACAACCGATGCAAATACTCGGACGGCGTAATGCCCATGCACTCCGCCCGGCCCATCACATGCAGGTCGTTTTCGGAGGTCGTCCTAAATGCCACGCTATTCGTACGTTTGGTCTTCTTTCGGCCCATATCGCCCTCTGGATCTAGGTTTAAAAACATGGTTTCCCCCTCTCAAGCAGCATTTCAATCAGCGACGGCGAAAAGTCGGGACGACTCAAATATTCATTGATCAAAGCCACCCAAATATCCATTTCGTCTAAACAGGAAAAAGCCATGCAACCCCCTAAGCAGAAAAAAGCCCGGTCAGCCGTCTAAAAAAACGAACGACTAAACCGGGCGAAGCGCACCACCAGGAATAAAAAATGAAACGAATAACATCACGCCACCCGCCGAAAAAACTTCGGAAGAATTTCCTCCCGAGTCACTATTCCCCGTGTCGCCTCTTCAATCGCAATAGCACGCTCCGGAGAAATTTTTACGTCACCGGAAAGCCATTGACTGATCAACCCCTGGGAAACGCCGAGCCTTTCAGCTAGCTCGGTTTGCGTCGATGTCTTCAAATAATCTTCTAGCGTCATAACAGTAACTAAGGCCTTTTTTTATGAATATTAGCACCGCTAATTTACAACCGCAACAGCAATGCTGTTTGAATCGCATTAGACGCGCTAATAAAGTGTCAGGCATGAAGCAGCCAAGACGCGATTTAACATTGGAAGAATTGGAAGATGCCAAACGACTGAGCGCCGCGATTGAGGCATATCAGCGCAAGCATCCAGAGGCTACCCAAGAAGCCATAGCTGACGCCGCCGGCTGGAAAACCCAAAGCACAATCAGCCAGTACACCCGGGGGAAAATTGCGCTAAACATGGGGGCGTTATCTAAGTTTTGCCGGGTTCTAGGTGTCAGCCCATACAGTATTAGCCCAAGACTGGCATCTGAAATGCCGCAAATATCACATGACAAAAATGTCATGGAACATCCGAACGGTTATACGATTACCGACGCATCGATAGACTCCGGACACAGCGGCGATTACCGTCTGCCGCTGATACCGGACAGCCTGCCGATGCTGGACCGCAACGAGGTTTTGCACTGGCAGGAATCCATCTTGCAACACCAGCAAACCTCGATCCAAGGAATGATTAGCAACATCCCGATTAACCCCAGCATGTTCAAGTACCGCGTGCTCGGCGACGACATGGCTCCGCAATTTATCGACGGGGACATTTTGGCTATAGACCCGACCCGCACCGCAGAAAACGCACAGTATGTGTTAGCGGAAATCAACGGCGATCCTGCCGTGCGCCAGTTGATGCGCATCGCCGGCGAATGGTGGCTAACGCTGAAAAACAGCGCTTATGCCGACATGAAAAAACCGCTGGCGGAAGCCAAGATCATCGGCGTCGTGGTCGCCAAGCTGCCGCCGCCGACCCTGTACATTTAACGGCGCTAGCCGCTTGAAAAATCTCGCCCCGCGCGGGAGCGCCGGCCGGTTTAATGATGTAAGCCAGCAATTACAAAACGTAAGCCAGAAACGCTTTCGAAGGCATCCTATATGACACTTTTAGACGAAAACGCACAACGGAACCAAAATCATCATGGCCGATGGCGTCATCATGGTAGCGAAACGCATTGCATACAAACTAAGCAACTAAGAAAAAACACGAAATATACGTTGCTCTAAAAAATAGGCACCTATTTTTTAGGTGTCATTTTTTTAGCCATGTAGACTTTACACATATCAAATTTGGTATATCATGATTGAGCTTCATAACGATGCATCACAAGATATAAGATCTCTTCTCAAAGAGAATAAGGCGCATGCATTAAAGCTGGTGGCTTTCATTAATCAACTAAAAGCCGACCCATCACTACAGGCACATTTACTGGATCATGGTTTTGGGGCCGACAGAAACGGCACCATATCCATTAGCAAATGGATCACAATGCGTAAGACGGCAAACATTCCCGCTTGGCGAATGCGAGCATGGAGCCTGGAGAAGCAAGGCCTAAACTATAGAATCATATACGTTTACAGTTGGCTGGATAAAAATTACTACATCATGGCCGTGATTAAACGAGAGGACATTGATTATGACGACCCAACCCATCCCATACAGCTTAGGATCAAGAACAGCGTTAGCCGAGACCTGCCAGGAATCTAATGCGTCATTGTTAAAACCGGTTATGCAGTCCCAACAATTGACTACCTATTATCAACATTACAAAAAGCCACAGGAGCCCATTGCGCGGTCAGCTGGTCGCCCCGTCATAAGAGATTTGTTTCCTAACCCGATTCAAAAGCCGGCTTTTTCCGATTTTGATGCCCTGCTTACCGAGCTTGAAGAATCTCCGGAATATGCTGAAGAATTGGCGGACGCCCATCGCTGGGTAGCGACAGAATTTTACGCCGATCAACTGACTTTAGCTTCGCTACGCCTGCAAGCCGGCCTCTCCCAAAGGCGACTCGGACAAATTTTAAACATTAACCAATCCCACATTTCCCGTTATGAGTCTGGAAAGCATGAACCCTCTTTCAGCTTGGCGAATCAAATGGCCGTTGCGCTGAAAGTGGACATGGAGACACTCTACAAGGCTTGGTCAAATTCAAAAAACCAGAAAAAACCGGATGATCAACATGACTGATCGCTATCTACATGCCATCTGGTGCGACGACATCCGCCTAGAAGTTGGCAATAAACCATCGTTTATGGGCGTTTATATTGGCGGCATGCAAATACCGGCGGCGCCGTTTGTATTGTCCAAACTCTGCTGCCAGTTATGGGCTACGACGCCCATAGATAAACCCTTTAGAAAAGCGGACATCAAAATCAGCTTTGACAATGGCACCGTAGTTGGCAACATGGTTATGGACGACCCCGCTGAGGCAATAGAATCGCTCGATGCCGCTTCCGTAGAAGCGAGAACATTTATTATGAACATAGGCATGAATATTATTGGCCTGGAAATTCCAGAAAACTGCCGGTATTTGGCAGTTACTATGGAAACAGAGTCCGAAACCCTGGAAGGCCCAAAGCTGATGATTTCGGTTGCGCCATCGCCCGCCTAAGACGTTTCTACCGCTCACCAAAAACCCGCTTCGGCGGGTTTTTTATTGCCTGAAGAAAAAAATATTAGCAACGCTGTTGACACGGCATATTAGCGGGGCTAATATTTAGCGCAAGCGAGCAAACCTCCTCGTTGTAGACCTGACCCGGCTTCGGCCGGGGCTTTTTTCAAAAAACGGAGACAAACATGGAAACACAACACGAAGTAACAATCAGAGCCGTCGTCGACGTGGTTGAAAGAGGTTTGACGCCACGGGCGGGCGACATGATTAGCGTTGCAGACTGTCAACGCCATACCGACTGGTTGCAACTAGAAAACGGCCAGGTGATACCGACGAAAGATAAGTCCTGCATTGTGAAAAAAGTCGCCAAAAACGGAAGCTTTTTCGCTTGCGGCCGCTGGTATCGCTCAGGCATAGCCCAAGCGTATGTGTTTTCCTCATTTTTTGGCACACGGATCGTATACCTGTAACGGGACACAACAAAGCGCGCCGGCCGCCTGCCGGCTTTAACGGGACGAGTCAGCCATGAATCCAAGCATGCCAATCAGCATAACCGCAGAACTGCAGCCATATCAGGCCGAAGCACTGGCTCAACTGTGCAAACGCATCGGTTGGAGCGATTGCCGCAGCAATGCCTCAAACGACGACGAAGCCTATCGGATGATGGACGCAATCGCCAAATTGCAGCGCGCCCTGGCTGAATCCGGTTTTGCTCCAAGATAAGGATCGGACATGAAAGACCTTGAATTGACAACCAGAATCGTCAACAGCGCCGCCCAAATCGCCGCGGCCAAAGGCGTGACCGCTCGCCATCACCTGGACACTCTGGCCGGCATCATTAGCCGGGAGCTGGTCAGCGGCAAGACCGAAGCCCAGGCCCTGGAATCAGCCCGCGCCGAGGCGGCCGACATGGCCAAAACCGAAACCGGCAACAGCGCAATAGATCAGCTATTGGAAGCGCTCAGCACCGCCGATGCCTTGCTGTGCCGGCATCAAGCCTTAACCGAATTCAACCCCGCCTAAGGAGGCACCCATGCAACAACCCACCCTATACGAAACCCTCGACGAGTTCGACGCCGGACTGTTCGCCAAAAAAACCCACGAACAACTCAAAGACGTAGCCCTGGCCGTGATCCGTGGCGACGGCAAGAAAAAGGGCAAAGTCACTATCGAGATCGAGCTGGACAAAATCGGCGACAGCAGCAGCGTCACCGTGGCCCACACGCTAAAAGTGAGCAAGCCGACCAAGCGCGGCAAGGCCACCGAAGAGGACACCACCAGCACGCCCATGTATGTCGACAACTTCGGCTACCTGACCATCGCGCCGCAAACCCAGGAAGACCTGTTCCGGCAGGAAAACCCAGGCGATAACGTCGCGCAATTCGGCCGCAGCAAATAAGGCCTCAACCTCAACCATCCAAGGAAACCACCATGGACCAAACCGCAATACAAGCCATCCGCGACTTAGCCCTTTCGGCTTACCAGCAAAACGAAATTGACAAGCTGACCTTGGCCTTGGTGCCGAGTGACCACAAAATCGAATCGCTGGAAAAATACCAACAATTCCCTCGCGCGTTCCGCGGCGTGTTCAGCACCGACGTGCTGGAGCAATACATCGCCTACATCAATGCCAACGCGACGGATCAATCCGCGGTCTACATCGACCAAGTCGGCATGACGGCGCTTGGCATCATCGATCAAGGTGATGGAGCCAATCCGGAGTGGGGCAGGCATAAAGCCAAACTCGCCCTGAACAAAACCCCAGGCTTTGCCGCCTTGCTGGAAAATAACGGCCGTTGGTTGAAGCAAAATGATCTGATCGAGTTCGTCGAAGACTGGATCAGCAATCTGACGTTTACCGACCCAGATGGTGAAATGTTGACGCCGCAATTAATCCTCAACACCCTGAAAAAACTCACCGTCAAAACCGTCTCCGAAACCAACCAGGAAAGCCAAGCCTACACCCAAGGCCTGACCAAGCTGGAGCAGCTGGAAGTCAAAGCGAAAGGCGCCGAGTTACCCGAGCAGTTCTCATTTGCGGTAGAGCCTTACGTCGGCTTTGACACTAGGGTATTCGTCGCCAAACTCCAAGGCCGCTCGGACGGAAACCAGGTCCTGCTGCGCTACCGCATTCTGCAGTTGGAACAGGAAACCACCGCCATCGGCCTGGAGTTTATCGACAAACTCAAAGCCGGCATCACCATCCCAGGCCTGCCGATTTATCTCGGTAGCATGCAGTACCAAGCGTAAACCAAAACCAGCAGCCCGGTCCCAGGGCACTGGGATCGGCGACAAACCAATGATCGTCCACATACCCCTGCCGGAAATATACCGGATCCAACATTACAAATTGCTAGGAGACAAAATGATTCCCTACAGATGCCAAGAAATCCTGCAAGCCCTGCACGACAACCCCAAGGGATTAACAGCCGCGCAGATATTCAAAATCGCCAAAAAAAAACCAGGATCTGAACTGCCAGACGCCAGTACCGTCAGCAAACTGATCTACTCCATGCGCAACGCCAAACCGGGGCTGGTTACCAGTAGCGACGCCGCGGGCGGCGCCATTCACAAAATCACCGAAGCCGGCCTGGCCGCATTACGGGAAGCGCTGGGCGAAGAGCCGGCCCCGCCAGCGCCGGAACCTGACCTGCACCCGGACGACGACTGCCGAGACATGCAACCAGCCAATACACTCACCGGCGTAGCCCTGGAAAACGGCCGCATCGAGCGCATCGAGTTCGATCTGGACGACGAGCTGGAAGGCCCACTGTTCAGCGTCGTCAGCATGATAAAAGCGGCGTCTGAAATGCCAAACGTCCTCCTGGAAGACAAGGCGGAAAAAATCGCCCTGATCGAATCGCTGGAAACCAACCCGATCTACAGCGGCGAAACCCGCGCCAAACTGGCCGGCATCCGCCTGTTTCTGGATCAATTCGAGGCCGCATAAATGCTCAAGCGGCGCATAGAATTCGACGCACAAGCCGACAAACTGGTGCGTAGCGCATACAGCTCAGGCTACAACCGCAAGCACGGCGGCGTCATGGACGTCGCCGCCCGCCTGGGCGTCAGTTGCTCCACCATTCACCGCCGCGCTGCCGAACTCGGCGTCATCAACTCGGGCCACAAAAAGCTGCTGCCATGGACGCCGGAAGAAGAGCAACTGCTGGAGCAACACGCCCACCGCGAACTGGACTCGATCAACCGCATCCTGGCAAAACACGGCTTCCAGCGCCGCAACCTGGATGCCATCAAAAGCAAGCTCAAGCGCCTGAACATCAAACTGCGCCAAGCCCGCTCGGATGCCGGCTATTACACCCTATGCGAACTGGCTGACCTGATGGGTGTAGACCATAACAAAATCACCCGGCACGTCAAACGCGGCGACCTCAAAGCAAAAACCCGCGAAGGCATCACCCAACTGGAATACCTGATCGCCGCCAAAGACATCCGCGAATTCATCAAAACCTGCCTGCCATCGATCGACATCAACCGCATCGACAAATACTGGCTGGTAGACATCCTCACCGGAGAAATCTAATGCCCATGCAAGACCTCATGATCGACCTGGAAACCCTCAGCACGCAACCCAATGCCGCCATTGTCAGCATCGGCGCCTGCATGTTTGATCTGACCACCGGCGAAATCGGCGCGGAATACTACCAAGCCATCAGCATTAACGATCATCCAGGACTCGGCCACATCAGCGCCGAAACCGTCGCCTGGTGGATGCGCCAACCCTACGACGCCCGCTTGGTATTCCAGGATAAAAACGCCCGCGGCATCACCGACGCCTTGATGGAGTTAACCACCTTCCGCCAACGGCACCGCGCCCAAACCTACTGGAGCAACGGCGCCAGTTTCGACTTGGTCATTCTGCGCCAAGCCCACCAGAAAAACGGCTTTGCCGGCGCCATCTGGAACTACTGGCAAGAACGCGACACCCGCACCATGGTTGATGTGGCTAAACGCATGACCGGAGAAGACGTCACCAAAACCACCCCCTTCGAAGGCGAAAAGCACAACGCCCTGGCCGACGCCAAACACCAGGCCCGCTACATCAGCAAAGCCTACCGCCTGCTGGCGGGTGGGGCAGTGAATGCGGTTTTACCCTAATTGATACCGATCGCAAAACATAAAACATAGGTGAATCATGAATATTGCCAAAGCCAGTGAAAAAGACATCGAGATGGCATTAGCACTTTCCGGTCAGTTGGAAGCGTTGGAAAAATGCTTTATGCCGTTAGCACATGATGATGACGGTGATGAAGATGATTCCATGTTTGATCGAGAAGATCCTGATCAATGCAAAATTGCACTGAACCGGATTATTGATACCTTGCGCAGAGGTTCAATCGGCCGCGTGGTATGGGGAATGGCTGCGTTATGTGACCAAAAATCTATAGTTCTAAACCCCGATAGTGACATTATTGAGCTTCACCCTGATTTGTCTAATCGTAAACAACGCCAAACCGGCATCCTGCAATGGGCCAACGCCACGTTTGGCAGAGAAACCGCATCCGTCACAGCAGAACGAATCGCTCGCTTTATGGAAGAAGCTATCGAATTGGCCCAAGCCGTAGATATGACATCTAGCGATATCAAAGAGTTAGTCGATTACGTGTATTCAAGAAATACAGGTGTTGTCTCCCAAGAAATTGGTCAAGTCGGTGTCGCATTGCTGGCATTGGCAGAACACCTAAACATCAACGCAGATCAGGAAGAGCGCGCCGAATTTCAGCGGATATCAGAGCTTCCAAAAAAGCATTGGCAACGCAGACAAAATGCCAAAGCCGAACATGGCGTGGCGTTAAAAACGACGGAGTAACCATGACCCCGCTACCCGCCGACATCACCCGCTGCTACGGCAAACTGTGCAACCAAAACCAAAGCTGCCGCCGATTTCTCACAATCCGCATCGATCCGCCGGAATCGTTCAGCTACGTCACCACCGCCGTCAATGACAACGGCGAATGCGACAGCTATATCCCGTTAACCAAAAGCTGCCCAAACTGCAAGGATTGAGTGATGAGCGACAAAACCGGAATCGAATGGACCGAAGCAACCTGGAACCCGGTGACGGGCTGCGCCAAGGTCAGCCAGGGCTGCAAGCATTGCTATGCTGAGCGCGACTGGGCGCGGATGCAGCACGTACCGGCCTACGCAGGCCGCAAATTTACCGACGTGGCGTGCCACGAAGATCGGCTGAACATCCCGCTGCGCTGGAAAAAGCCGCGGTTGATTTTCGTCAACTCGATGTCGGATTTGTTTCATGAGTCGGTGCCGAACGAGTTTATCGACAAGGTATTTGCGGTGATGGCATTGGCGGAACATCACACATTTCAAGTTTTGACGAAACGGCCAAAGCGGATGCGAGATTACATTCGTTGCGGAAATGGATCATGTATCAGGATTGGCATTCGTCACGCCATTGAAGAAATGGGTTTTGAAGATATTGGCGCCGTCAACAAAGAGCTACCAAACGTCTGGCTCGGCGTATCCGTGGAAGACCAATCCACCGCCGACGAGCGCATTCCGTTATTGCTGCAAACGCCTGCATCGGTGCGGTGGATTAGTGCCGAGCCGCTGCTTGGGCCGATTGATCTTTATCCAGCTCTCCTGCCATGCCCAAATTCAGAAAATTCCATGATGGATCCGGAAACTGGTGCATATGAGTGCTGCGGTAAATGCGACTACACCGGCGTATCTAGTGATATGGGAATTGACTGGGTAGTCGTCGGAGGCGAATCCGGACCGAACGCGCGGCCGATGCACCCTGATTGGGCGCGCAGCCTGCGCGATCAATGCTCGGCGGCGGACGTGCCGTTTTTGTTTAAGCAATGGGGTGAGTGGGCGCCGCGCAGTTCTTGTTATCACACGTTATCAGACGGAATTTCTTTCGCAGACCTAGATCCAGGCGCAACGAAATGGCCGTGTATTAGGTTAAACGAAAACGGTTCAGACGGTCGCATGCTTGAAAACGAGGATGGCGGCGATAGCGCATACATGCAACGCGTCGGAAAGAAATTAGCCGGCCGCCTGCTCGAAGGCATCGAGCACAATGGGTATCCAGAAGGGAAGGTTAAACCATGAAACTAGCAGGCCAAGACTTTACTGCCGAAAACCTGGTTGCGCGCTTCATGGCTTACTTGAATCAGCCGCCTAGAAGCCATCGCGCAATAACTCGCTCGGCCGCGATACAACGCCATCTTGGCCTCACGCCAAAACAGGCGGAAGACCTATGCCAGCTATACCGCAAAAACCCGGACGATATTTTGAGGTAATCCATGTCAGAAACCATTTTGATTGATACCGACCAACTCCGGGCGTTGTTCAAATACCAGCGCCCGGCCGACTTGGAACGCTGCCTTGCCAAAAACGGTGTAAAGTTCCTGCAGGGCAAAGATGGCCCGGTTACCACAGCCCAAGCCTTACACGCTGCGATGGGCTTGGAACAGAAACAGGTCGAAATTGAAAAAATTGAGCTTTAAATCATGACAGTTGCTCAGTTTGATATTTTTGGCGAACCAGATGAGCGCAACCCGGGCACTAAAACGAAATCGCGCGATGTCGATAGAGAAGCGAAAGAAATTTTACGGAGCATCGGTATCGACTCGGTTCCAAAAGAGGTTAAAGCCATCATGGCGGCAAAATTAATGGCTGAATATTTTCCGGAAATGAGTCGTAATTTATTAGTGTCACTAGCCACCAGCGTGACGACTCAAGCAAAAATATCAGCGGAGGAAACATGAACCCACCACCCCGCAAAGCAAAAATCCCGGCCCATATCAAAGCCGCGCAATTGCCGACCGGCGTGTGGTGGGCGGCCTCCGGCAAAGGCAAATGGATGTTCAAATTCAAAGACGGCGACAAATGGCGATCCAAGCGCATTGCCGGCCCGGATGCCACGCTGCCGCAAATCTGGCGAGCGGTGGAAGAAAATCAGAAGCCGGCCCCGCGTGTCGTGACGTTTGCTAGCCTGTCGCTCGAGTTCCAGCAAACCCCAATCTGGCGCCGGCTTGCCATTACTACCCAGCGTGACTACCTGGATTGCCATGCTCAAATTTGCGGCACCACGACAAAAAGCGGCGCATTATTAGGCGATGCCAATATTGCCGCTTGGACAGTAGGCGTAGTGCGCCAGTATAGAGACACGCGCGGCGAACAATCCCCCAGCCGCGCCAACAAAGAACTGGCCTACATTAAGCGCCTGTTTGCCTGGGCTTACGAATACGAAAAAATCGCGTTCAACCCGGCCGACGGCGTAAAAAAACTGACGGTCAAGCCCCGCCAACACTACGCCGAAGACAAAGACTACTTCTTCATGCTCGACATCGCCCGCGCCTCGCCGTATTGGTACGTGCCGGTTTGCATGGAATTGGCGTACCGCTGCCGCATGCGCCTGGCCGAAGTGCTGGATCTGACCGACGCCAACGACCTGCCCGAAGGCCTGTTGGTCAAACGCCGCAAAAACAGCCGGGACAACATCGTCAAATGGACCCCGGCCTTGCGCGCCATCTGGGACGCTGCCGCCGCCAAACGCAACCGCATCCTGGCCGATCGCAAACAGCCGCACCCGATCAAAGCCGACCAGCGCTACCTATTCATCAGCGAGCGCACCGGCGACCGCATACAAGTCAGCAGCCTAAAAACGGCCCTAAGCCGTATCGGCCAAACCGCAGAAGAAGAAGCCGCAAAGCGCGGCATCGACTTCGTGCGCTTTACGTTTCATGATTTGAAGAAGAAAGGCGTAACAGAAACGATAGGCGACAAACAAAGAGCGTCTGGCCATCGCTCAGCATCAATGATGAATATCTACGATTTAGAGCTGGCCGTAGTCGATCCCGCAGGTAAAAACAATGGAAATCAATCTTGAGTCAATTCCTAAAAAACACCACCCAAAATTTAAAAACTTGCTCGGAAAGCGTTTTGGAAAACTAACCGTTTTTGAATATGCTGGGAAAACAAAAAATGGCACCGCAAAATGGCGGTGTGAATGTGATTGCGGGAACGTCTCAATTGTCGATGTGGCGGCTCTTAATAGAGGGTCTTCAACATCGTGCGGATGCTTTGCCAGTGAATTAAAGCGCAACCGATTAACTCGTCACGGATTTAAGTACAAATCCGAGTATGCAATATGGAACGGGATAAAAGATCGTTGTTTGAATCCAAACAACAAGTCATATCCAAGATATGGAGGTAGGGGGATCACGGTATGCGTTGAATGGAAATCCTCGTTTGAATCTTTTTTAAAAGACATGGGAGTCAGGCCATCTAAAAAGCATTCAATCGATAGGATTGATAATTCCAAAGGATACTGCAAAGAAAATTGCAGATGGGCAACCGCTATGGAGCAGGCCAATAATCGTACAAGCAACGTATTCCTGACCATGAACGGTCAAACAAAAACCCTTTTAGACTGGGAAAAGCAAACAGGAATATCGGCGGGTACCATATCAAAAAGGCTTAAATATGGCTGGACTGTAGAGGCTTGCTTGTCAACACCTTTGTCAACAAAGCATACAGCAATGAAGGGGAAAACAACGCAAGCTATTGAATTTGATGGGGTGAACGATGGGGCTCGAACCCACGACAACCGGAATCACAATCCGGGGCTCTACCAACTGAGCTACGCTCACCATTATGATGATTTTTGCGATGGCACGCTTGGCAGGACTCGAACCTGCGACCCTCGGCTTAGAAGGCCGATGCTCTATCCGGCTGAGCTACAAGCGCAAATCTTGGTCGGGGTAGAGAGATTCGAACTCCCGACATTCTGCTCCCAAAGCAGACGCGCTACCAGACTGCGCTATACCCCGAATTGACCTTCTTTTTATCCCCGAAGAGCCTTGGCGCTTCAGAAAGATCGCCATCATAGGCTGTTATTCGAAGCGCGTCAACCACTTTTTAAATTAAGCCGGCTTTGCCTGTTTCCGATTCTCGGCGATATTGCAAAAAACTCATGCCGAAAAAAGTAGTAACTTTTTGAAATAAATGGTTTTATCGGCTATTCGGCTACAAATTCCAGAGCATCGACTTTTTGGAATCCTCTCGGCAGAGATGCGCCGCGATTTGCGCGATTGCCGGCATACTGTTCGATATCGATTTTCTTCAATGTAACAAAACGTTTGCCGGAGACCACCTTCAGCTCGCCGTCCGCCGAAATCGCCGTGACAGCGACTACGGCATCCTTGCTGCTCGCCAAATCCGAAGTTGGGATCTGAATCAGCTTATTGCCTTTGCCTTTGGCCAATTCCGGTAAATCCTGAACCGGAAAGATCAGCAGCCGGCCCTGCAACGTCGCTATTGCCAACATGTCCCGTTCGGGCGGAATCGGAGCCGGGGTCAACACTTTGGATTTGTCCGGGACCGTCAGTACTGCCTTGCCGGCCTTGTTTTTACTGTACAGCTCTTTCAACTGCACCCGAAAGCCGTAACCGGCGCTGCTGCACATCAAGACCCAGTCTTCCGCTTGCCCGGTGAACACGGTGGTAAACAGGCTGCCCGGCGGCGGATTCAGGCGGCCGGTCAACGGTTCGCCCTGGCTGCGTGCCGACGGTAAATCGTGCGTCGTGACGGTATAGACCCGGCCGGTCGAATCCATCACGTAAGCCGGTTGCGTGGTGCGGCCCTTGGCGGACGACAGGTAGCCGTCGCCGGCGCGGTAACTCAAACCTTCGGCTTCGATATCGTAGCCCTTGGCTGCTCTGATCCAGCCCTTTTGCGACAGGATCACGGTGACCGGTTCGTTGGCGATCAGTTCGGTGGTGTCCAGCGCTTGTGCTGCCTCGCGCTCGATGATCGGCGAGCGGCGGGCATCGCCGTATTTTTCGGCATCGCGTTCGATTTCCTTTCTAATCAACCGATTCAACAAATGCGCGGAGCCCAGGGTTTTCTCCAACGCCTGGCGTTCCTGTTCCAGTTCGTCCTGCTCGCCGCGAATCTTCATTTCCTCCAGTTTGGCCAGATGGCGTAGCTTCAACTCCAAAATGGCTTCGGCTTGGACATCGGTCAACCCGAACCTCGCCATCAACACCGGTTTGGGATGGTCTTCGTGGCGGATGATGGCGATGACTTCGTCGATGTTCAGGTAGGCGATCAACAAGCCTTCCAGAATATGCAAGCGCGCCAACACCTTGTCCAAACGGTATTGCAAACGTCGGCGCACGGTTTCGGTCCGGAAGGTAATCCACTCGGTCAGGATTTGCCGCAGATTTTTCACTTGCGGCTTACCGTTCAGGCCGATCATGTTCAGATTGACCCGGTAGTTTTTCTCCAGGTCGGTGGTGGCGAATAGATGCGACATCACCGCGTCGACGTCGGTACGCTTGGTTTTGGGAATGATCAGCAGTCGGGTCGGGTTCTCGTGGTCGGATTCGTCGCGCAGGTCCTCGATCATCGGCAGTTTTTTTGCCAGCATCTGCGCGGCTATCTGCTCCAGCAACTTGGCGCCGGAGACTTGGTGCGGCAGCGCGGTGATGACAATGTTGCCGTCTTCGACTTCGTATTTGGCCCGCATCTTCACCGAGCCGTTGCCGGTGGTGTAAAGCCGTTGAATGTCGGCGGCCGGGGTGACGATTTCGGCGTCGGTCGGGAAATCCGGGCCTTTGATGTGTGCCAACAAACCTTCCAGCGGCGTTTCCGGTTCGTCCAGCAGTTGCAGTACGGCGGCAGCGACTTCGCGCAAATTATGCGGCGGAATGTCGGTGGCCATGCCGACGGCGATGCCGGTGGTGCCGTTCAGCAGCACGTTGGGCAGACGCGCCGGCAGCAAGGCCGGTTCCTGCAAGGTGCCGTCGAAATTGTCGACCCAGTCCACCGTGCCCTGGCCCAACTCGCTGAGCAGGGTTTGCGCGTACGCGGTCAGCCTCGATTCGGTGTAACGCATTGCCGCGAACGATTTCGGATCGTCCGGCGAACCCCAGTTGCCCTGGCCGTCGATCAGCGGGTAGCGATAGGAAAAATCCTGCGCCATCAACACCATCGCTTCGTAACAGGCCGAATCGCCGTGCGGATGGTATTTACCCAGCACGTCACCGACGGTACGGGCCGACTTTTTGTATTTGGCCAGTGCGGTCAGGCCCAGCTCGGACATTGCGTAAACGATGCGGCGTTGCACCGGTTTCAGGCCGTCGCCGATATGCGGCAGGGCCCGGTCCAAAATCACATACATCGAGTAATCGAGGTAGGCTTTTTCGGTGAAATCTTTTAAAGGGAGTTGTTCGAAGTTTTCTTGTGCACCCATGAATTGCTGGCTTTCCTTGGAATGAGGCTTGGAACGGCGAATTTGCGGCCGCTACCATACCACACCGGCGCTACTTTGAACCGGCAATCGAATCCCACAGCATGATGCGCAGGATGGGATTAACCGCCAAGTTCGACGATCCTGCGCTGCAGAAAACGCTGTTCCGGCTCTTGTTTTGCCAATGCCAGCGCTTTTTGGTATGCGCCGAGTGCCGAGTCGGCTTGACCCAGCCGACGCAATAAATCGGCGCGGGCGGCATGGGCCAGATGGTAGTCGACCAAATCGCCAGCGGCGAGGATGGCGTCGATCAAAGCCAGGCCGGCAGCGGGGCCGTCGCGCATTGCAACGGCAACCGCGCGGTTCAATGCGACGACAGGCGACGGCGCCAGCTTCAGCAACACCTCGTATAACGCGGCGATTTGCCGCCAGTCGGTAGCGGCCGCTTCGCTTGCGCCGGCATGCACCGCCGCGATAGCGGCTTGTAGGCTGTAGACGCCGAAACCCGGCTGGCGCAAGGCCTGTTCCACACGTCGCAGGCCCTCGGCGATCAATTCGCGATTCCATAACCGCCGGTCCTGGTCTTCCAGCAAAACCAATTCGCCATCGGTGCCGCTACGAGCCGCCCGGCGCGACTCGTGCAACAGCATCAATGCCAACAAGCCTTGTACTTCGGCTTCCGGCAATAATTCGAGCAATAGCCGGCCCAGCCGAATCGCTTCCGCCGACAAGTCGGGACGGTTAAGTTCCGGGCCGGACGACGCCGAATAGCCTTCGTTGAATACCAGATAAACCACCTGCAGCACCGGCGGCAAGCGCTCGGCCAGCTCCTCGGGTTCCGGTGCCCGGTACGGAATTTTCGCATCGCGGATTTTGGCCTTGGCGCGGACGATGCGTTGCGCCAAGGTCGGCGTCGGCAACAAAAAAGCGCGGGCGATTTCCTCGGTGGCCAAGCCGCAGACTTCGCGCAGTGTCAGCGCGACCTGGGCTTCGGCTGCCAGCGCCGGGTGACAGCAGGTAAAAATCAGCCGCAGCCGGTCGTCCTCCAGGCCGTCGCCATCCGGATCGGGCGGCGCCGATTCGGTTTCGGCAATACCGGCCATGTCTGCGTGTAAGTCGTAGCGGCTTTGACGGCGCAGTTTATCGATGCCTTTGAAGCGGCCGGCGGAAACCAGCCAGGCGCGCGGATTTTGCGGAATGCCGTCGCTCGGCCATTGCTCCAATGCGCTACGAAATGCATCGTGCAGCGCTTCCTCGGCGACGTCGAAATCGCCGAGCAGCCGAATCAACGTGGCAAACACCCGTCGCGATTCGGAGCGGTAAAGCGCATCGATATGGGCGCGGACGGCTGCGGCGGTTTCGGCGGTCGGATTCATGGCTGTTGACGATTCGGATTTCGCATATCGGCTGTAAAGGGCGTAGGCAGTATGGCGATTGGCGCTACATGCTACCAAACCAAGTCAGTGGATTTGGCAAAATCTGGCCGCGGCCGGTTTTGTCCGGACCGGGTGAAGTTGGCTCGGGGGAATTGGGAGTTGCGGAAAAATAGCGCCTCCGGCCATCGCGGCCGGAGGCGCTTACGACATCAACGGTGTTGGCGGTTGTGCCGGCCACGGTGGCCGCAAGATTCGATATTGCTGCCGGTATTGGTCGACGCATCCCGCGCGGCGACGCCGGTGTCCGGAAAGTCGGTAAACAAGCCGTCCACGCCCAAGTCGTAGTAATAGGTCATTTCCGCTTGCGGATCGGCAAAGCCGTAACCGCTAGCGTCGTTACGGAAAGTCCAGGTATGGACTTTCAAGCCTTTGTCGTGGGCCATTTCCAATACGCCGGTGCTGCCGTCGACCCGGCGGTCGTTGAGGTTGACCACGCCGTCGTTGTTGCGGTCGACGTTATCTGCCACGGTTTTCACCAGATACGGCTTCCATGGGCCGATTGCGTCGGCGTAGGATTTGACAAAATCCAGTCCGTCCTCGCTCAACAGGTCGGCAAAGGTGCGCGAGTCGCCGGCTTTGACAAAGTCGTAGGGTTGTTTGTACGGCGGTACCAACGAGATCGAGCCGTCGGCATTGACGTCGTCGGCATCGATCAATTGCACCAGATTGATTTCGGTTTTCTTGCTCAGGTATTGCAGATTGCCGACTTCGAACGACTGGATGAAGACCGGTGCGCATTCGCTGTTGCCGTATTCGACGTGCAATTTGGCAAGCAGCCGATTTTCGAAGTAATGGCGGCCGAATTGGCGCCGGCCGCCGGCGTTGCGCAAATCGGCGTGGTAGGTGGAATGTTTGATTTCCGGATAAATGCCGATGGTGCGGCCGCTCAGGCGCGACTGGCGTTTGGCCAGGGCGATGACTTCGTCCAGGGTCGGGATTTGATACAGGCCGTTGAATGCCTGCGGGCGGCTGGCGCGGGGCTGCACGGCGCGCAGGGTTTTGATCTCGGCCAGGGTAAAGTCGCTGGCGAACCAGTCTTCGACTTCGACGCCGTCCAACATGCGTTTGCTTTTGCGGTCGGCGAATTCGGGGTGGCTGGCGACATCGGTGGTGGCGCCTATCATAGGTTCGTGGCGGGCGATCATTTTGCCGTCCTTGGTCAAGACTAAATCCGGTTCGATGAAATCGGCGCCTAACTCGATGGCTTTGGCGTAGCTTTCCAGGGTGTGTTCCGGCAAATAGCCGGACGCGCCGCGATGACCGATCACCAGCGGCGCCTGCTTGCGCGGCTGGTGGTGGGGATGTTTGAAATCGGCATCGGCAATTGCTGGCATGGCAAAACTGGCGGCTAAGGCCAACGGTAATAGACGGAATGCGTAAGATTTTGGCATGGTTGGTTCCTTAAAGTAATTCGGTAACAGAGTTAAAACTGGAGCGGCCGGACGACGCAGCGTCCGGCCTCAGTGTTAGTCGCGGTCCCACGCGTATTTGCGGTCGCGGCCGGTTTGTGCCGGCAAGGTTTTGCTGAACACGACCGCGCCGTTCAGGTCTTTGAGTTGTACGGTCATGGCGCGGCTAAGTTGATCGATATCGACTTGGCCGAAGAATTGCAGCCCGGCATACGGCGACAGGTTGGCTTGGCCGGCCGGCGGTGCCTTGCTGAATACCACTTGCGGGCCGAAAGTGCCGTCGGTGCTGTTGGGGCCAAACGAGCCGGCATTTAAAGGGCCGGAGACGAATTCCCAAAACGGCAGGAAGTCTTTGCTGGCGGCTTTGGCGGGGTCGTAGAAATGGGCGGCGGCGTAATGCACGTCGGCGGTCAGCCAGACGATGTTTTTGATCCGCGCGTACTTGATGAATTTCAACAAACGGGCGATTTCCAGCTCGCGGCCGGCGGCCGGGCCGTGGTTGCCGTTGGCGATCGCTTCCCAGCGCGGCGTGCCGTCCGGTAACTGGCCGTCGCCGATGTTCAAGCCGATCGGCATGTCGGCGGAAATGACTTTCCAGGTCGCATCCGAGTTTGTCAGTTCCTCTTGCAGCCAGGCCAATTGCTCTTCGCCCAGAAATGCGGTGTCCAGGCTTTCGCTGGTCTGCAGATTGGCGGTGTTGGGGCCGCGGTAGCTGCGCATATCGATCACAAATACGTCCAGCAATTTACCGTAGGACAGTTTGCGGTAAACCCGCTCGGACTCTTCGGCGCCGTGCGGACGCAGTGGAGCGTACTCGTGGAAAGCCTGGGTGGCTCTGGCGATCAAGGTTGGGATGTTTTTCTCGGTGTAACGGGCGTCATTGCTCAAGTCTTTGGCGTCGGACCAGTTGTTGACCACCTCGTGGTCGTCCCATTGCCAGATTTGCGGCACTTCGGCATTAAAGCGGCGCACATTCGCGTCCAGCAGGTTGTACTTGTAACGGCCGCGGAATTCGTTCAAGGTTTCGGCCACTTTACTGACTTCCGGCGTGACCAGATTGGTCCAAAGCTGGCCGTTCTCTGCTACCCGGCTTTCCGGGATTGGCCCGTCCGAATAGACGCTGTCGCCGCTTTCGATGAAGAATTGTGGCCGCACCTGGCGCATCGCTTCGTAAATTTTCATGCCGCCGAAGCTTTCGTTGATGCCCCAGCCTTGGCCGGCGATATCACCGCCCCAGACGAAACGGATGTTGTCGCGTTTACCCAGGGTATGGAATTTGCCGTTCACCGCTTCGCTTTTATTGCGGGCATTGGACAGGTCTTGGAACCAGACCCTGACGTAAACGTCCTTACCGGGCTCCAGTCCGGTCAAATCCTGGCGCGCGGTGAAATCGGACTCGGCCGTCGCATGCGGGCCGCGGATCAGCACCGAGTCGATAAATTGCGGATTGTAGGCGTACTCGACGAACATCCGCGCCGGGCGGTCGGCACGGCTCCAAATGATGGCACGGCCTGGCGCCAGATCGCCGATCTGTATGCCTTGGGCCATTTGCGGCACGTCGGCGGTTTCGGCGTGGGCCGGTAGTAATCCGGCAAGACTCAAGGCCAAAGCTAGCGGGGTAAAGCGGAATTTACGGAAATGTCGCATTCGAAAGGCTCCCAAGCGGTTTGATAAGCCGCGGATTATAGGAAGCTCGGGATGACAGGACGGTTAAGGTCCGGTTACAGGAAGATTGCAATGTGGTGACCGTGGAGCAAGCGTCTGCGCGTTAGGCCCGCGCTTGCTGGAAGGCGGCGGTTTTTGTGAACTAAGTCTCCTTACGGCATGGTTGTTGCTTATGGTAATTTTTCACTTTCACTTTTTATTTCAATTAGTTACGATTGATCTATCATATTTCGGTCTTAAATCGGCGGGCGATGGTTGGCGGCGGTAACGCCGCCGAATTAGCCATTGTCGGCAGTGGCGGAGATATGCTGCCAAGCAGGGAATGCACACAATAACTATAAACAACGAGGTAGGAAGCATGATCAGACCCGGAAACACGCGGCGCGGAGCCCGTTCCAAAAAATTGAATCGCCTGCTGACGATTCCGACATCCCATATTTGCGAGTTGGTACGCTGGGTCTTGGAATCCGGCGGCGTACCTTACCGCGAACAAGGCAGCGCGCCGGTATTGCATTTGCTGCCGTTTCGACTGGCCGGTGGCGGCGGTCAGGCCATGCCGGTGTTCGTCAGCAGCGAGGCGACGCTGGATAACTGGCGCGACATCGTCGGATACGTCGACGCCCGCTTGCCGGCCGATCAGCGTCTGTTCCCGGCCGGTAACGCGGAGCGGCAAGCCACCGCTGAATTACTGAGCAAACTGGATGCCCTGGGCCTGGCGACTCGCGATTACGCCTATTCGATGTTGCTGCCGCACCCGCAGATTTTGCTGCCGGCCTGGCGGCGGGGCATTGCGGGCTGGCAGCAAGCCATTCTGGAAAAGGCCTATCCGTATATCCGCGCGGCGATGCAGAAACATCTGCCGGTCGGCGCCGAACACATTCAACCCAGCCGGACCAAAATCGAAACGCTATTCGGCGAATTCGACGCCTTGTTGAACGACGGTCGGGCTTATCTTGCCGGCGCAAAACCGGGAATTGCCGATTACGCGTTGGCAGCGCTGTCGGCGCCGGTGATTTTTCCGGACCAATACGGCGGCGAGTTTCCGGCCTTCGCCAGTTTGCCTGAAGAATATCAGGCGTTTTGCCGACAGTTGCGCGCTACCCGCAGCGGCGAACTGGCTTTGAAGATGTACCGCGAACACCGGCCGCCACGCCAGGCCGAGCTGGATCACCACCCGACCTCCACCACGCCGCAGAATCTGTTTTCGTACTATTTGGCGCGCGGTATCGCTCAATTGACCGGGGCCAAGGTGCAGCGGCCATTGTTCGCCTGGTTGCGTGAGCATAAGCCGGTATTGGTGCTTGGCAAATACGGCATCGTCACCCGCGACGCCGACGTGCGCGAGACGCTGGCGCGCGATACCGAATTCACCATCGCCGAAATCAACGCGCCGAACATGCAACGCCTGAACGGGCCGTTCTTCCTGGGCATGGACCGGTCCGAACAATACAGCCGCGAGCAGGGCGCATTGCGGCGGGTGATCCAGCCCAACGAAGCCGAGTTGATCCG
>NZ_PPPU01000035.1 GCF_006483455.1 Methylomonas koyamae | reverse complement strand
TTCGCATAATGTATATTTCGTGTGGCTTTTCTGCCGCCCTAATATCGCCGTCATGCCACGATAACCCGGCAACCAATACCCACCCAGCGGCAACACTTAATCGCTTTGCCAGCGCGTTCCACGCGCTTTTTGTCTCGCCTTCACTCCGGGCCATCGCCGCCGCAATCAAAATTTCCCCACGGTCTACACCTAACAAATCTGCCACCTTCACCGCTGTTTCATCTGCCATTTGCCCCCGGCTTCTTATCATCGATATTGTTGATCCTTTGACATTTAGTAGTTTTGCGCTTTTGTAGTCGCTTCCTGTTTTCTCTTTTAAATCATCTAGATACTCGACAATGCTTTTCATGTTTCGCCCCTTACTTAACTTTTTGTGAACTATAGGCTTGACAGTTTAGGCTTGCAATCGATAACGTATTGTGAAGCGTCACGACTTGTGATGCATTTCCAAACCATCGAGGCGAAGCGATGAACATCCGATTACATCTTGACCGCTTTACAGCGTCTAATCCTTCCTCGTTTTATTTCGATTGGCGTAAAGAACACCCAAGGCATGAACATCGCTATTGGATGACTTTAGTACGCACTCGCGGTGCTGTCCGGTTGTCTCAATGGTGTTATGACTACATGACCTATCCAGACAATTTTTCCCGCTTAATTAACTCGGCCCTTCGCCGCAGCCTTTCCGCCGTGCAATAGGGGAGGGCTGCTTTATGTTCGAATCTGTTTTGGGCTTCCTTGTTTCAGTTGTCGTCACTGGTTGGCTCGTCTTCTGTCTGCTTTACGGCATTGGTAGATTTATTCGCGCGTTCCGGTCGTTGCGTCAGGATGGTTTTTTGTGAGCGTTCAAACCTTTTATCGCCAATTAGCCATAGATGCCGCCGCGCTCGTCGACCGTTCGCACCTCGAACCACCCGCGACGTTGCAACCATCCCGCCACGCTCGGCCCGGATTCGGGCAATTTGTGCGTTTATCTAATATCGTTACCTGTTACAGATATAGATCGGACATGCTAGCGACACTCGCCCCGGTTCCGCCGTTTTGCCGCGTTGAAGCAATTGACCGCACCGACCCGGTTCAGGTCGCTGAATTGGCACGCGAAATCGAGTATCGAAAAATCCGGGGTATTTACGTCCCTAATCCGGCCGAAGAATTAACCAGCTCTAACAGGGAAGTCAGCGGCCTTGAAGTGCCCGTTCTTGTAACACGGGCACTTAGTCTCATGGGTGAGACTTTTGGGACTTTTCCGCGCACTCAAAACGTTAGTGGGGCACTTATTCCCACAGGTGACACCCCATGTTAATCGACTGGATCACCGCCTATCTTCCCATGACCGAAATTCCTACGGATCATTGGCAAGAACTACGCAAAATGACCGATAGAGTTATGCGCTATTGCCCACGCACAGGCGAAACCCGTTGGGAGTCTTCAGCTTGGGATTCAATCCGCTCCGATAGCCACCAAATCGCTTTCCGCGTCGGCTCCGATGCGATATGGATACAAGGCAGTCCGGCCAGGGTTTGCGGTTCCGGCGATGCCGTCTTCGGCGAAGGTCCAAGCGCCGCGCTTGACTTGGTTGGCTGTCTGTCCAGGATGGCAAGTTTTGTCTCCCAGCAAATCCAGCTCGACTTACCGTGCAATCCTCACGTGTGGCACGTGACCCGAATAGACGTTACAGGTAACTTAATTCTCGACGATCTCGCAGCCGTTCGCATTGCCCTTCGCACTCTGCGGGAATGCGAGGGCGGCCGTTACCGCGTCAGCCAACAAGCCGGCGACACTGTCTACTGGTCCCATAAATCCCGCTTACGCTCCGGCAAAGCTTACGCCAAAGGTCCTCATATTGAATACCAGACCAAAAAAGCCGATTACTCCGGTAGGGAATACACCAAACCCGAAAAAGATTTAATAAGCCGACTCTTGCGGCTTGAGCTGAAACTAGGCTCTCAATGGATAAGAGAAAGAATAGAGGGAAATAAGAAATGGTACGAATTGACGAAAAGCGACTTAAAAAACGAATGGAATACTTACTTTAAACGAATGATAGGTGAAGCCGATATGAAAAACGACGACGAATTAAAAGACCGAATAATTGCCGCGGCAAAAACAGAAGGTCAGGGCAAATCTGCTTATATGTTTTTTCTCTTCATTAAACAAAATGGTTGGCAGGCTGCTAAAGAGAACTACCCGAAAGCGACATTTTTTCGCCACACAAAAATACTAAGAGCCGCCGGACTAGGTGACGCCGATATCTCAACCGGTAACGTAGTGCAGCTTCGCCGTAAAGTCTTAGAATGCCAAGTTGTTAACAACTGGTCCGAATTATTTCAACACGCCGCCTAATTAGGCCATTAACCAAGAGGAAAAAAACCATGCAAGTTATTATCATTCCCCGCTCGATCCAAGAAGATCATCAGCCAGACCATACTATTCGGATTTATCTCGAATTTGAATTCACCAGACCCGGCCAAATATCGCGCGTTAACGTTTCAAAACAATCCGTCCAGTTTTTGAATTTGTGCCGTGAATTAGTTGGTAAAGAGGTTGTGCTAGGTCTTGAAGAATCTGAATATAACGGTCGCAAATTCTGGCGAGTTTCCGACCCCAATATTCAACTGATTAAAATGCAGCCTGTTACACAAGCCACCTCTCAACCTAAAGCCGCGTAGCGGCGAAGGGCGGCGGGACCCTTATTAGGGTGCCGCCCTTCGGCATGCTGAAACTAGTATGAAAAGTGTTTTTTTAACAAACGAATTTAAACCCAGTCACGAAACGGTTTTAACTCCGGTACGATTCACCCCATTTATGAATCACCCAAAAAGACCGAGCCGCTTAGTGTTACTGGTCAATTTCTTCATTAATCGTTAATGGAGGCGTGCCAATGACTTCCGCCCAAGCAACCGATTTAATCAACTTGGTTTTAATGTCTTCTTATGGATTATCCTTATTTGCGGGTTTTATAGCTGGCGTCTTAGTTGCTAAGGCGCTTGACTAATGAATTCTACGGATTGGGGTAATTTCGTTGGAAACCTTGTTGGATTGTTTGGCGTTGGTTTTGCGTACGGTTTTATCATTACCGCATTTGTCGTGCTGGTAAAAATCTCAACTTTAAATAAATAGGTGTATCTATGAAATTCTTGAAAGTTCTTGTTGCTGTTTTCTCTTTGGCTCTGGGTGTTGTCCCGTTTACTGAGGCCGCTTTGCCGACCGCAGCAGCAACTGCCTTTACTACCATCCAGACCGATATTTTGGCGCTTGTTGATCTGGCGTGGCCTCTGATGATCGCGGTCACCATCGCCTTCATCATCATGCGTCTGTTCAAAAAATCAGCAAACGCCGCTGTTTAATTCAGCTATTAGGCGGGGGAAACCCCGCCTTTTTTATTTAGACATGAAATATTATCTTAGTGCGTTTTTATTAGTGTTTTCGCATTTTGCGAACTCGGCGGAGATCGTTAGATTTTATAGCACTCAGGCGCAAGCCCTCGCAGCGGCCATGCCCGGTTCTACTCTTGGCGGAAATTCTTTTTTTCCGCCGGCTAATTGCCCCGGTTCAGGCGCCCACAGTTTCTACTACAAATATTCGGCACCCGATTACTATTATTGGATGTTTTGCGATATTCCGATATCGTTGTCGCATAACCAGGTCATTGATCCAATAACCGGTGAGCCTACCACGGTAAATTGTCCACCTACTGGGGAGCAGAGAAAAATTCCTGTTAAGGTTAGTACAGATGCTGGGCAAACCGTGTTATTTGTGGGCGGTGAGTCGTCTAATGTTGTTCAGGGCAATTGCACCTATAATTTTGCACTGTCGGCTATCCAGGGCCCTAATGCCGATTGTTATAAGCAGGGCGTTGTGAAATATTGCAACGTGTTCGCTATGTCGACAGGTGTCGTGCAAACCGTGGATACTGCGCCCGTTGTTCAGCCTTCTGATACTCCCCTTCCTAAATCGTCTAAAACTGGTTGCGTTGGGGATTTGGCCTCTGACGGCTCGCCAGTCGACACCTGCCCCGGAACCTCTCAGGGCAGCGCAACCATTAACGGCGTTCCCGTCCAGGTTACTCCGACCGGTGCCACTATTAACGGCACTCCTGTAACCGCCACCTCCCCGAAAAACTGCGGTACCGTCAACGGCCAGTATGTTTGTGTTACTCCTCAATCTGGCTCTACTTATGGCACTTCGTCAGGCGGCACCGTCACTTATTGGAAATTCCGCCCTGATTCTTCGACCTCTACTACTACCGTTACCAATCCGGATGGCAGCGTAACCAAGACCGAGACGACAACTGACAACGTTATTGGGTCAGTGCCTTATGTCAAGACCACTACAACCGGCACCAATGGCAACGTGACAACCACCGTTTCCGGCGGTCAGGTCGGGTCAAGTTCTCAGACCGATAGCGCCGCGTTACAAGCGATTGCAAAGGGCGTTTCGGAAATGGGTAAGGGCATGGACCTTAGCACCGTCAACAAAAACACAGGCGACACCGCCGCCAATACCAAGGGCATTCTGGACAAGCTCAACGCCTATCTAGGCGACGCTCCGACGCTTGACGGCCAGTCTCAGAATTCGTCCGTTGACGCCGCGGTTAATGCCGATAAACAGACCGCTGTTGATGCTTTGTCCTTGTCTGCTAATCCCGATGTTTTCAACAATTTGACCGGCATTCCCTCGGATTTTTTCCCCGGCATGTTGCCGAGTGTTAGCGGCTGTTCTGCTCAGTCCGGCATACATGCTCGCATTTTCGGTAAATGGGATTTTGACTTCGAGCCATGCGCTAAGCTGCAACCGCTGCGAGAGTTGTTAGCCTGGGTTTTTTCCGTGCTTTCAATGATTTATATCTTAAAAATCACCTTCGGAGGTCAAACCTAATGCCTGCCTTATTTGCTGCGCTATTTAGTGCCATCGCGTCGTTAATTGCTACGGTTGGTGAAAAGCTATTTTTATTTGCGGCTCGCCGGCTGCCGGTCATCATTGCGGCTACTGCGTTGCTGGTAGCTATTGCCACTTCATACATATTGAGCATGAAAACATTGGCTACCGGGTTGCAGCAGACTATCCCTCAGGTAGTCATTGATGTGTGGGGTTGGGTAATGCCCGGTAATGCTGTGCCGTGTTTGATGGCCGTTTTAACCGCTCGCTTGATTCGTTGGAGCTATCAACGTTACGAAAAGCTGATTGTGTTCAAAGCCAAGGCGCTTTCTTCTTAATTGTTACGAGTAACGAAATATGCCGGGCTGGATTATTCAGGGTGTAAGAGGGGAGGGCAAAAGCCTTTGCGCGGTTCATAAAGCGCGGGATTATTTGTTGCGTGGGCGGCCAGTGGCTACCAACCTCGATATTTTCCCCGATGGCATGTTACCCGATGATAATGGGGCTATTGTCTATCGTCTGCCCGATTGTCCCCGTTATGTCGATTTTGCGATGCTGCCGAATGCGTTCGACCCTAAATACCGGGGCGAAGACAAAAACGGCTTAATTATTCTCGACGAGCTTGCTTTGTGGATGAACTGCCGGCAGTGGAACGAGAAAGGGCGGGAAAAGATCATTCAATGGTTGCTTCTCAGCCGTAAACGACATTGGGATTTGATTCTTCTTTGTCAGGATCACGAAATGATCGACTCACAGCTGAAGACGACGTGTTGTGATTATCTCGTTCAGGCGTCCAGGTCCGACCGTAAAAAAATCCCGTACCTCGGTAAGTTCCTAGAGTTCTTTTTTATCTCCGGTTATTTCCCAAAGTGGCATCAATACGACGTTTACTACGGCCTGACTGGCACCGATACGGTTAACGATACGTGGCGGTTCGCCGGTACCGATGTGTATGACGGATACGATACAAACCAGATTTTCACTGACGGCCTGGAGCTCGTCGGTGATCGTGTTCTGGATATGCGCGCGACCTATTGCTATTTGCCGGCGAATTACCTGAGCAAACAGGTGTACGTCGATCGCTTGCAGGCCACAATTGACGACATTATTGACGCCAAACCCTTAACTTCTAATGGTGAACCTATGGCAAAAGCCAAGACCTCGAAAAAAGATCATAGCCAAGCGAAAGCGTGGCTATTGTTAGTCGCTCTGGTGGTTTTTCTGAGCTACAAGTATTTGATTCCCAAGGATACCGCCGCCGCTGTGCCTGCGGCGTCTGCCGCCACGTCCGCACCTGTTCCGGCCACTTTAACTCCTGTGCAGGACAAAGCCGATACTACCGGCCATGATTCCGCCAACACCGTTCAAGCGGTGAACAGTCCTAACGCCTTCCTGGATCACTTGATTAAGTCGTATCGGCCTCGGCTTTCCGCCTTCATGTCCGCGAAAGACTCGACCGGGGCCGAAGTGTTTACCGGCATTCTGGAATTCTACGAGGGTTCCGCCGTGGTCGAGCGTTTCACTATTACCCAGCTAAAAGCCCTGGGTTGTGCTGTCGTCGTTCGCCCCTATGGCGTCGATATTGTCACGTCAGCCGGCGTGCATCCTGTCACAGCGTGGCCTCGTTCGTCGTCGGCATCGAATGAGACGGTCAAGCCCGTGTTAGGTCGCACCGTACCTCTAGCAACGCCACAGCCCAATGATAACTTGGGCGTTGTTGCTTCTCTCGGCAGCTTGGCTCCGGGGCATTAAATTTATGAAACACAACTACGCCATAAAGCTTACTCGAATCACAGCGAGAATCTGTAAATGCAAACGGCCAGTAATGGCCGAAGTGTATGAGCGTCGCGAGGATCTGCCGAGTTTGTATAAAAGGAAAACAGATATGATCTGTTGCGATAGATGCGAAACGTTCGCCTTGATTGCTTAAATTATTACTTTCGCCGGAAGTCTGCGGAAACGTCCGGTATTCGTCATTAGCTCTTGATTTTTTGGTTTTGATTTTTTCGGTCCCTCCTTGTTGGCCTCGTTTGTGGTTTTGGTGTTGGTCGTGTTGGTGTTTGAAGGTCTGTAGATTGGGTTTCGATTTTGATTTTCTCGTCGTGGCTTTCTGATTACCTGGTCTTTTTCGTCGCTTCCCTTCCTTTAATATTTCTCGTCACTTGTAACGTAATATCTTGACTTTATAACCGTTACCTGTAACAATAAAGCTAACTAACCAAGGGGGCTTTATGAAAGACCAAACCGACACCCAAACCGCCGAACTTTTTCCGATTCTGGAACCAAAACGCCGTGGCCGTATACCTACCGGAAAAGCCAAAACCACCGCCGAACGCCAAGCCGCCTACCGTCGCCGCAAATCCGCTAGGGGCGGTACTGACAATAACGGCCATAAGCACGTTGATTGGTGGATTGATTACCGCCGCTGGTCGGAATTGGACTGCCTCGCCAGTTATCACGGCAAAACTCCGCTTCAGATTGTTGAGCAGCTCATCGACCAGGCTAACCGTGACTTAATGGCGACCATGACCCAAGCACAGTATTTTGACTACGTTGACAAAAAGTTACATGTAACACAAAAGGAGCAGGGCGCATGACTTACGAATCAGACTTTTACGGCTGGACCCAAGAGCAAGCCGGCTTAATCAGGTCCGGCCGCTTTTCGGATTTAGACATTGCAAACATCCTTGAGGAAATAGAATCTATGGGCCGCAGTGAAAAAAGGGCGCTTGATAGCCGATTGACCGTGCTGCTTGCTCACTTGCTCAAATGGCACTACCAGCCTGGAAGACGCGGTAAAAGTTGGCAATTGACCATCGAGGTTCAGCGAATTAGCTTCGTCGATGTGCTGGACGATAACCCCAGCCTAAAACCTCAGCTTCCCGCCATCCTGTCTCATGCCTACGCTAAAGCCCGTATCGAGGCGGCGAAAGAAACAGGCTTGGACAAAACTACATTTCCTGTCGACTGTCCTTGGGATTGGTCCGCGATCCTGGACGATGGCTTTTACCCAGATTAGCGTTACAAGTAACAAAGAACCTATCACGCAGCCGGCCAGCGAAGCCAGCCGGCGACCGCGGCAAAGAACCGTGAGCCGCCTACGTCGCCACCTAACCGGACAAAAAACAACGACCCTAAACGAAGCCGCCGCGTTTTGGGACCGGCGCCGCAGCGGTTCAAGATCGGGAAAGAGACGAACGCCGAAGGAAGCGCCGCCGCGATATTGCTACACAGGGCAAGAGTCGGCCGGCGCGAAGCACGGGAGCCGGAAGGCGAACCGTCTACGAGTTCGCCAAGGCCCGAAGGATGCGAAGCGGACGCGGCAAGCGGCGAAGCCGCTCAAGTTCGCTTCTGAGTTGGTCAATTTCGGCTTCCTGGTCCTTCAGCCGTTGGATTGTCTCCGCATCCCATCGCCGCCGGCCACACATTAACAGCCCCCGCGAAAAGTAGAATTTCTCCCAACCCGGTAAACCAACGTTTTTGCGGTCCCACAAAAGCAAAACCCGCTCTGCTAGCGGGTTCCCGGTTTCGTCAAACTGTCGCACGTCCTCAACAGTTACACCTAAAACCTCAGCCGCTTTTGCTTCGTTCAGTCCTACGCGATTCCAACGCACGTGGTAAAAGCTGCTCTTGCGTTTCGCCATTTTTTCGACTCCTTGTTGTTAAAAACAGCCTTAACGCAAATTCTGAGCCGGCGAGCGGCTAGCCATAAAGTTCGCATAATGTATATT
>NZ_PPPU01000034.1 GCF_006483455.1 Methylomonas koyamae | reverse complement strand
TGATGCCTTGGCCCAGCGGGCCGGTGGTGGTTTCGACGCCGTCGGTGTAGCCGTATTCAGGGTGGCCCGGGGTTTTGGAATGCAGTTGACGGAACTGTTTCAGTTCGTCGATCGGCAGGTTGTAGCCCGACAGGTGCAACAACGAGTAAATCAGCATGGAGCCGTGACCGTTGGACAGCACGAAGCGGTCGCGGTTGGCCCATTTCGGGTTATTGGGGTTGTGGTTCAGAAAATCGTTCCACAGTACTTCGGCGATATCGGCCATCCCCATCGGGGCTCCAGGGTGTCCTGAATTGGCTTTTTGTACCGCGTCCATGCTAAGTGCGCGGATGGCGTTCGCTAAGTCTCGACGCGAAGGCATGTTGGTCTCCTAAATTGAATCTTATACGGTGTTAGCAGCCCCTTATCGGGACCGCACTAAAAAACTGGGGATATAACAAACAAAAGGACGAGTGGCGCGAACCACCCGTCCTCGATATTTCCTAGAAACTAGGCGTTGCCAAATTTGGCTTATGCAGCTGCAGCGTCTACCAATTCGCGGATTTCTTTAGCCGCTGTGGCTGGGCATGGCGCACCGTAGATAGCTGCACCGACAACGATGATGTTGGCGCCGGCTTTAACGGTTTGATCGATGGTTGCAGGCTTGATACCGCCGGCAACAGAAACGCGAACGTTCAAACCCAAAGAAGCGACTTCGTTCAGGTCGCCGAACGGAGTTTGACCAGCCGCTTGTGCGTCCAGACCGGTGTGAACGCCCATGATTTGCGCGCCCAGTTTGGCTGATTCGCGTGCGCACTCGGATTTGCTTGGCACGTTGATCAGGTCAACTTGTACTTCCGCAGCATATTTTTTTGCCGCTTTGATTACGCCACCGATGGTAGCCAAACCGGATACGCCCAACACGGTGCAGATGTCTGCGCCGGCTGCGTAGAAAGCGCCTGCTTCGTATTCGCCGGCGTCCATGGTTTTCAGGTCGACCAACAACAATTTGTCTGGGTAACGGTTTCTCAGTTCTTTAACCAAGTTAATACCGTTATATTTGATGCAAGGGGTACCGATTTCAAAAATGTCGACGTAAGGCGCTACTTTATCTGCCAATGCTACGGTTTGGTCGAAATCCAGTGAGTCCAACGCCATTTGAATTAATGGTCTTGCCATATTAATGTGCTCCGATTGTTGTGGTTACAGTTATTGTTTTTGAGACCCACCCCTTCCGTGAATCTCTCATTCGTCACCGAATGGAGAGCGCCGCAAGCCTTTGTCAGTGGGCGGTTTAAGCGAGTGGGGCAACTCTAAATCAGAACGTAGCACCCTGTCAATTGAAGAGCTGCTATTTCAAAGCGAAAAACCCCAGTCGATAGCGGGATAAGCAAGCTTCAGCCGGAAAGACCGCCCCAAGGTTTATACAATCCGGAGGCATCGACACCGAACATCTCCAGGATACGCCCAACACCTTCGTCAACCATGGCACGTAACGAATCGCTCTTGTTATAGAACGCCGGCATCGGCGGAAAAATAATCCCGCCCATTTCAGTCACGGCCGCCATATTGCGAATATGCGCCAAATTCAAGGGCGTCTCCCGCGGCACCAGCACGGTTTTGCGCCGCTCTTTCAGCGCCACGTCTGCGGCACGGGAAATCAGGTTATCGCCAAAACCGTGCGCCACCGCGGCCAAGGTCTTCATTGAACAGGGCGCGATCACCACCCCTTCGGTCTTGAACGAGCCACTGGCAATGCAAGAGGCAATATCATTGATGCCGTGGGTAACGTCGGCCATTCCGTAAAGCTCGGCTCGATCCATGCCCAACTCGTATTTCAAGTTGACCAAGCCGGCGGAAGAAATCACCAAATGAGTTTCCCAGCCACCGCGTTCGCGTAAAATTTCCAGCATCCGCACACCGTAAATCGCACCGGTAGCGCCGGTCATGCCGATGACAATCCGTTTTCTATGTTCCATGCTCCCGCCGTCAATTCTCAAGCCAAAACCATCGCCATCTCGTCCGCGGCGGAAACCAACGCGTCGATCATTTCCTCGCCGCGAGCAATATGGCCGGCATGGGGCAAAACCTGGAAGCGTGCCCCGGGCAATGCGTTGCACAACCGCCACCCGGCCTCTATCGGGCAAGTCAAATCGTTACGTCCATGAATTACAACCGTCGGAATTCCCCGCAATTTGGGGCAATTGGGCAAAATCTGATTTTCAGCGATAAAGTAATCGTGGACGGCGTAGTGTAATTCCATCTTGACTTGCCGCAACGTCTTTTCGCTGACAGCCTCCAAACTCTCCTGATAATCAGCGCCAAGCGCCACCTGACCACTCCAAGCCTGCCATAGCCTAGCCGCACTCTTGGCAAGCTCCTGATCGGAACTAAACACCGCCTCGCAGAAGCGCTCCAGCATGGTGCCGCCCGGTAGCTCCGGCAAATTCTCCTGCAGCTCCTGCCACAATTCCGGATAGACCCGGTTCACGCCATATTCGCCGAGAAACCATTCCAAATCGCCCCGCCGCGCCAAAAACACACCACGCAAAATCATGGCCAACACATTCTCAGGGTAGTGCTGTGCGTAGAGCAAAGCTAAGGCGCCTCCCCAAGAACCACCAAACAACAACCACTGTCGAATTTCCAAACGTGCGCGGATACGCTCCATATCTACCAGCAAATCTTGCGTCGTATTCCCCGCCAGTTCGCCGAAAGGCTCGGACAGACCGCATCCGCGCTGGTCCATCAAAATGATGTGGTAGCGCTCAGGATCAAAGAAACGGCGATGGTCCGGCTTGGTTCCGGAACAGGGACCGCCGTGCAAAAATATCGCCGGAATTCCGGCCGGGTTGCCGGATTGCTCGACATAGACGCGATGGTCGCTCCCGGTTTCCAGAAAAAAGGTATGAAATGGAGAAATTTCAGGATAAAGAGATTTCATTGCCTTTGAGGATAGAACTTACGCAACCGACCGACGCCGCACTGGGGCGGAGCAGTATAACAAAACCTTTACGGCATAAAAAAAGGGAAGGCGAAACCTTCCCTTTTTGGATAATCCAGCGGCTTGTGGATTTAGAATTTGAAACCTACAGAACCGCCAGCGCTGAAACCGTCGGTCTCTGTGCCGTCGATTTTGCTGGTCGAATAGTGGTAACGAACGTCGGAACCCAAAACGATGCCTCTGAACAATTCGTACTCCACACCACCGCCAAACTGCATGCCTGAATTGAGAACGGAAACCGCACGAGAAGGAACACCCAATATGTTCAACTCCAGACCGACCGGAATAATCCAGGGACGCAATTTGCTGCCGTGCATGAATTTAATTTTTGGAGAGGCATTGATACGCAAACGATTGTCGGTAGAAGTTCCCGGACTTACAGCAATCCCAGTTGTACCCAAAGCCGCAGGATATGTAGCTGTCAGATTATTCTGACCAGTACCGAATTCAGAATATTCAACACCCAATTCGATGCCAAACGAGGTATCGTCCATCAAACCGAACAAATCGTTGTTAACGTTGAAATCAAAAGCGCCACCAAAGTAGAAACCGTCTGCGTTTCCATTATCAGACAACAAATCAGAGCCACTGAGAATAGCTCCCGGCTGGTTAGCACCTGCCTTTCTGGATTGATCGAGGCGAGTCCAACCACCACGAACCGCAACCAAGTTGTCTTTGGCACCGGAAGCGGCCGGGGCAGCTTTAACAGACGCCATCCACTGATCCAGTTCTTGAATTTTGGCGGTTTCGGTAGAGTCTTTTGTGGAAGAAGACTTAACACGGCTCAATTCCGCTTGCATGGCTTGCATTTGCTCGGCCATTTGTTGCATTTGCGCTTCCAGAGCTTCAGCTTTTCTGGCGGCGGCGTCGGCAACGCGCTCGGCTTTGTTGTCAGCTGCTTGGGCTTGCGGGGCAACCATCGCTCCAGCCATTGTCAAAGTCGCTGCAGCAACACCCAGCGCTAATTTGGTTTTAGTAAAACTCATTGTTGTTCCCCCCCAAGGGTTGTTATTGTTAAGACTGAATTAGCTTTAAAGCAACACAGGATTTCTTCACGTGGGCAATAATAGCAGCAAAACACCAGCCATACAAGTTTTAAGCTTATTTTTTTGACCAAAAAAAATTGATTTAAATCAATAATATATGAAGCATTTGTAATCCTGAATCAAATAATGTCAAAAATAAACAACATTTTTTTGTTTTTTCACACAGCCACCACCAATGCCTAAAACCTATCTAGCGCAATAGCTTCGTGATACTTTAAAAAAGCATCTTTAGTCCGACATTCCCTTTATCTGCATGACCCATCATCTGGACATTTTGATCATCGGCGCCGGCATTAGCGGCCAACTTGCCGCCCGCGAATTTCGCAAAGCCGGACGCGAAGCCACCCTGCTAGACAAAGCCGGCCCCGGCACCGAATCCTCGTGGGCAGGCGGCGGCATTTTGCTGCCGATTTATCCATGGCGGCAAGCTGAAGCCATTTCCGAGCTGGCAATACAAAGTTTGAAACTGTATCCGCAGTTAAGTGCAGAACTGCTAGCTAGTACCGGGATCGACCCGGAATGGCGGGAGTGCGGCATGCTGATTTGCAAGAATCCCGATTTTGAAGCGGCGGAACGCTGGTGCCGTCACTACGACGTGGCATTCCAGACCGCTTCCGCCGAACTGACCGCAGCGCTCACAACCCGACTCGAGCAACCGATATGGCTTCCGGGCATCGCTCAGGCCCGCAATCCGCGCCTGCTGAAATCTCTATCCGCATATTTGTCCCAACTCGGCACCCAATTCATCAGCGATACCGAAATCGAGGAAATCGACGTCGTCAATCGCCGCATCGCCGGCGTAAAAACCAGACACGGTCGCTTTACGGTGAACGAACTGGTCGTCAGCACTGGCGCCTGGACTCGCGAATTTTTAAACAATTTGCTGCCGGATTGGCCGGTCGATATCAACATCCGCCCGGTTCGAGGCCAAATGCTGCTATTCGACGCCAAGCCTGACACACTGCAGTATATGGTTCTGGACGGGGACCAGTATTTGATTCCCCGCCGCGACGGTAAGATTCTGGTAGGCAGCACAGTCGAACAGGCCGGTTTCGACAAAACCACCACGGAACAGGCTCGCGAACAACTCTATCGGTTCGCCACGCAACTGCTGCCAACCCTGCAGCAGTTCCCGGTCAGTCACCATTGGGCCGGCCTGCGCCCCGGCAGCCCGCAGGGCATCCCATTTATTGGCCGACATCCGGACATCGAAAATCTTTACATCAATGCCGGTCATTTCCGCAATGGTCTGGTCATGGGGCCGGCATCCGCCAAATTACTGGCCGATCTGGTTCTGCAACGGCCAACCGACCTGGATCCTTCTCCTTATTCGTTAAAACCTGCTACCGCATCATGAACCTATATCCCTACCTGCGCCCGCTATTGTTTTCGCTTGACCCGGAGACCGCCCATCATGTCACCCTAGACTTGCTCAAACTGGCGAAACAAACCGGCCTATCCACGCTAAGCCGGGCGAAATCGAGCAGCAAGCCGGTCGAGGTAATGGGCTTGAATTTTAAAAATCCGCTCGGACTGGCGGCCGGTCTGGATAAAAACGGCGACTATATCGACGCGTTGGCCGATTTGGGCTTTGGCTTTATCGAAATCGGCACGGTCACACCGCGCCCGCAACCGGGGAACCCCAAGCCACGGCTGTTTCGGCTCCCGGAACATGAAGCCATCATTAACCGGATGGGGTTTAACAATTTCGGCATCGACCATTTGCTGGCACAAGTCGGCAAATGCCAGTATCGCGGAATATTGGGTATCAATATCGGCAAGAACGCCGATACGCCCTTGGAAAACGCCACCGAAGACTATTTGATCGGCTTAAGAAAAAGCTATGCCGCGGCCAGCTATATCACCATCAACATTTCCTCACCCAACACCAAGAACTTGCGGCAATTACAGCAAGGCGACGAGATCAAACAATTATTGAGCGCTCTGAAAGAAGAACAATTAAAGCTGCAGACCGCGCAGGGTAAATACACGCCTATCGCCGTGAAGATAGCCCCCGATTTAACTGACGAGGAAATAAGCCATATTGCAGGCTTACTAATCGAATTTGCGATTGACGGTGTGATCGCCACCAACACCACCATCGCCCGCGACCACATTAAAGGCCATAAGCACGCCGACGAAACCGGCGGCTTGAGCGGCGCACCGGTCAGGGAAAGTTCGACGCGCGTCGTTAAAGGCCTGGCGGCGGAATTAGGCGGAAAACTGCCGATTATCGCCGCCGGCGGAATTTTGAGCGGTGAAGATGCCCAGGCGAAATTAGCCGCTGGCGCCAGCTTGGTGCAGATTTACAGCGGCTTGATTTACAAAGGGCCGCAACTGATCGAAGAGATATTGAACACCATCTAATCCGCTAGCCCCCTGACCTTATCAAACCCATCTATTTGAGGCTGTCGTAAAAGTCAAAATTTAGGTTGGGTTAGCGTAGCGTAACCCAACAAAATCAAAACGTTGGACTTCATAGCATGAAGCATAACCTACCTTTTACGCCCCCCTCTATTTGGCGCGGTCACTCGATCATTCATCGTCTTCGGCGCTTTCAGGGCTCGCTAGCCGATGCCAACTCGCCGCGAATCACCTTGCAGATGCATTTTCGAAGGCGCTCACCGACGCATCCATCGCCCAGCCGCCACCGAAAGCCCGATACAACGACACCATCGCCACGCCGATCGCCGTTTCGGCTTTGGCCCGCTCGTCGCTGACGGCCAGCTTGCTGCGCTGCGCATCCAGAACGGCCAGATAATTGCCTGCACCGCGCTGATACAGCGCATCGACCAGCCGGTAAGCTTTCTCCGCCGAGGCTTCCGCTTCAGTCAATCGGCCTAAGCTATCGGTTGCGGAACGATGGGCGACGAAGGCGTTTTCCACGTCTTCCAGGGCCAGCAAAAAAGTCTTCTCGTAACTGGCTGCGACTTGATCCAGCCGCGCATCCGCGGCGGCAATATGGGCGCGGATGCGGCCGGCGTTGAATATCGGCGCGGAAAGCCCCGAGCCCAAGGCATAGACGCTATCGGCCAGACTCGGAAAACCGCCGACCGCAATCGCGCCGAGGCCTCCGCTGGCCGACAGCACCAGCTTCGGATAAAGATCGGCTCGCGCCGAACCCAGGCTGGCCGCCGCGGCGCTGACTTCGGTTTGCGCCAATCGCAAATCGGGCCGTTGCGCCAATAGGTCGGCCGGTAACAGGTTGGGCACGGTCGGCGCTTGTTTCGGCAACGGGCCGGCGACGGCCAGCCGCTTTTCCAGGTTTTCCGGCGGCTCGCCCAGCAACACGCCCAAGCGATGGATGAGCTTTTGCCCGGCGTTGACCAGTTGCGGAAGTATCGCTTCGGTACCCTGCAACAACGTCTGCTGACGGGCAACATCCGCTTCGTTAGCCAGGCCGGCTTTATGAAATACCTGTAAAGTCCTCAGCCGTTCGCGCTGCAAGGCTATATTGTTTTGCAGAATGCCGGTACGTTGCTGCACGCCGCGCAGTTCCAGATAGTTGGTCGCCACTTGCGCCAGCAGACCGACTTGCGCCACATGCAAGCCTTCCTTGCTGCCTTCGGCTTGCGAGGCAGCGGCTTCCGCTTCCAAATGCCGACCACCGAACAAGTCGATTTCCCAGCGTGCCACCAATCCGCCGCTGACGGCATCGGCGGTCGGCGTGATCAATTTGATGCCTTGCCCGCTCGGCACGCCGACGATACGGTCGATGCGTTTTTCCCGGCCGCCGGAGAGTGAGAAATCCAGACTGGGATACAAGGCCGCTTCGGCGACGGTCACCATCGCGTTGGCTTCGCGAACGCGAGCGGCGGCGATTCTCAGATCGTGGTTGGCGGTTAAGGCTTGGTCTATCAATTCATTCAGCAAGGAATCATTGAAACCTTGCCACCAAGTCTTTAGATCAACCGCTTCGGAGGCTTGGGCGCTGGGCGCGTGTTGCCAGGTTGCCGGGCTGCTGAGCGCCACTTGGTCGCCCACGCGGGTTGGCGTGCAGGCAATTAGACTAACCAGGGACAGAAGGGTTAGCGGTGTTAAAACTCTATTATTCATTGCAAAACTCCGTGGTCGCATCGCGTGGTACCCGCGAGGATGATCCTAAAAGCGGGGGTTATTCCTTCTCCCCTTGGGAGAAGGTTAGGATGTGGGTATAAAAACAAAGCTTTATCCCCTCACCCCAACCCCTCTCCCTCGAGGAGAGGGGCTTTTAGGTCCTCAGCGGAAGAGAGAGCTTTGGCATCTCCACGCTCCACCCTAAACCAAGCCGCATACAACGCCGGCAGGAAAAACACCGTCAACGCGGTCGCCACCGTCAGTCCACCCATAATGGCGATGGCCTGCGGGCCGAAGAAATCGTTGCGCGATAACGGTATCATCGCCAGTATGGCTGCCGCCGCGGTTAGCATAATCGGCCGAAAACGCCGCACCGTGGATTCGACGATGGCCGACCAGGTGTCTAGTCCCGACTGTTCGTCTTGATCGATCTGGTCGACCAGAATCACCGAATTGCGCATGATCATGCCGGCCAGCGCCAGGATGCCGAGCAAGGCCACGAAGCCGAACGGCGCCCGGAACAACAGCAAGGCGAAGGCCGCGCCGATCACTCCCAGCGGCGCGGTGCTGAACACCATGAAAGTCCTGGACAGATTCTGCAACTGCATCATCAACAAGATCAGCGTGACAATCAGCACCAGCGGAATCCAGATCAGAATCGACTTCTGCGCGGTCACCGCATCTTCCTTGGAACCGCCGGTTTCGATGAAATAGCCGGCCGGCAGGCTATCCTGGATTGGTTTAAGTTTCGGGACGATTTGTGCTGCCACGTCCGGGGCCATCTTGCCGTCGGCCACATCGGCGCGCACCGAAATAGCCGGGAAGCGGTTACGCCGCCAGCGCACGCCGTCCTCGAACACGGTTTCGAACTTGACGAACTGCGACAGCGATACCGACTTGCCATTAGCCGTGCGAACCGCGACATCCGGCATTTCGTCGGCGGCAGTGCGCAGTTCGGGGCTGGCCCGCCAGACGATGTCGATTAATTTATCCTGCTCGCGCAACTGACCGACCGGGATGCCGGCGTAATGTGCCTGCAAGGCTTGCGACAGGCTGGCCGTCGACACGCCGAGGGCGCGGGCCTTGTCCTGATCCAGGACCAAACGGAACGAAGGCATGCGGTCGTGCCAGTCGTCGTTGACGTCCACGGTGCCGGGATGGTTACGCACTACGTCGGCCACCCGCTCGGCGATGCCGCGCACGATGTTGGGGTTTTCGCCAAGCACCCTGAACGCCAAGGGATAATCCATCGGCGGCCCAACATTAAGCCGCTTCACTCGGCCCCTGACATTCGGAAAATCCGTCTCAAGCATCTGCCGGATGCGTTGCATCACCCGTTCGCGTGCCTGGTTATCCTTGGTCATCACCACCAATTCGGCCAGATTGGTATTCGCCAGTTGCTGCACGATCAACATGAAAAATCTCGGGGTGCCGCTGCCGATATAGCTGGCGACATGTTCCACATCTTCGTCCTTGGCTAATAGCACTTCCATGCGCTTGGCGGCGGCTTCGGTTTGTTCGAAGGAGCTGCCCTCCGGCAGCCACAGGTCGACGATGACTTCAGGCCGGTTGGACAGCGGAAAGAACTGTTCGGGGACATGGGCCAACGCCACCACTCCGAGGCCGAACAAGGCCAGCGTGGCGATAATCACTTTCTTGCGGTGCGCGACACAGGCATCCACCCAGCGGCGCAGCCGGTTGTAGAACGGCGTATCGAACAAGTCGTGAGCCGCTTGGTTGCCGTTTGCATGCACCTTGAGTATCAAAAAGCCCAAATACGGAGTGAACACCACCGCGCCTATCCAGGACAGTATCAGGGAAATGCCGACCACCTGGAAAATCGCCACGGTGTATTCGCCGGCGGAGGATTGCGCCAGACCCACCGGCAAGAAACCGGCGATGGTGATCAAGGTGCCGGTCAGCATCGGAAAGGCGGTGGCGGTGTAAGCATAGGTCGCGGCGCGCATCCGGTCCCAACCTTCTTCCAGCTTGCGGGCCATCATCTCGACGGCAATCATCGCATCGTCCACCAGCAAGCCTAGCGCCAGAATCAAAGCACCCAAGGAAATGCGTTGCAAATCGATGCCGCACAGCAGCATGACCAGCAAGGTGGCGGCCAGCACCAGCGGCACGGTCAGCGCCACCACGGAACCGGTACGCCAACCCAGGCTCAAGAAACTCACCACCAACACCGTGGCCAACGCTTCGAAGAAGGTACGGCCGAATTCCGCCATCTGATTTTTCACCACACGGCCTTGATTGGCGACCGTTTCCACGTCCATGCCTAACGGTAACTCGCTGTTTATACGGGTCAGCGTCTCCTCCAAGGCTTTTTCCAGGTCGATCACGTTGCCTTTCTTGTTCATCGTCACGCCGAGACCAAGCGCCGGCTTGCCGTTGAAACGCATCTTGAATTCCGCCGGATCGACATAGCCGCGCGTCACCCTAGCAAAGTCGCTAACCTTGAAGGTGCGATTGGCGATGCGCACCGCCATATTGGCGACACTGTCTTCCGAGTCGAACGCGCCGGTCAGGCGTATCGGCAGGTTGCGCTGCGGAGAAAACACCGTGCCGGCCGGTGTCATGCCGTTCTGCGCCTGCAAGGCCTGGGCAACCGCCGCCGTCTCCAGGCCCAACTCGGCCAGCTTTTTATCGGAAAATTCGACGAATATCTTTTCATCCTGCACGCCGATCAAATCGACCTTCTCGACATCCTTGACCCGCAACAGCTGTTGGCGGACCGAATCGGCAGCCAATTTCAGCTCGGCATAGCTAAAGCCCTCACCGGAGAAGGCGTAGATCAAGCTATAGGTATCGCCGAATTCGTCGTTGAAAAACGGCCCGATGCTGCCAGGCGGCAGCGTCATGCGGATGTCGTCGACCTTCTTGCGCACTTGATACCAAAGCTCGGGAATGTCCTTGGGCGGCGTATCTTCGCGCGGCGTGACGAAAATCACCGATTCGCCGGGTTTGGAATAACTGCGCAAGTAATCCAGGTCAGGCAGTTCCTGGATTTTCTTTTCCAGCCTGTCGGTCAACTGCTGTTCCACTTCCAGCGCGGTGGCGCCGGGATAAAGGGTCTTGACCACCATGATGCGAAAGGTGAACGGCGGATCTTCCTGCTGGCCCAGTTTGTAATAAGCGAATAGGCCGCCGAGCACCACCAGTGCGAGCATAAAGCCGGTGAAGGAGCGGTGTTTAAGTACCCACTCGCTGAGGTTGAAGGCTTTCATAGCGATCCCTCTGTAGCGCCATGCGTACCCAATGCATTTTCTGCCGGCAAGCGGACGGCCTGCCCTTCGGCGAGACGCTGGACGCCGGCGCTGACCAGCAATTGGCCGGCGGCGAGTCCCTCGACGGCAATGCGTTCGCCGGCCAGCGTTTCGCCCAGCTTAACCGGCACGGATTTGACGGTAGCCGACTGCTCGTCGACCTGCCAGACTAGAGGATGATCCGGTTGATTTTGCCGGGTATAGATTGCAGAAAGTGGGATGGCGATGCCGGAAACAGTATTCGCCGCGAGTTGAACGGTCGCCGTCATGCCCAATTGCGCGGCTTCCAGGCCTTCGAGCAAGGTGGCCTTGGCGCGGTAGGTGCGGCTGGACGGATCGGCGGCCGAGGCGATCTCGCGAATTTTGGCCTTGATCCGCCGGTTGTCGTCGGACCACAAAGACACATTAACGTCTTGTTGACGCCGGATTTCCGACAAGCGATGCTCGGGAACGTCGAAATGAACTTCCTTTTCGTCGAGCTGGGCCAGCGTTACCACGGCCTGACCGGCGGCCAGCACTTGTCCGGCTTCGACAGCCAACGCCGTGACCACGCCGTCGCGGTCGGCATGCAGCTCGGTATAGGATAGCTGGTTAAGCGCCTCGCCCAATTGCGCTTCCAGCGCCGCCGTCCGCTCTCGCGCTGCGGTATAAGCGGTTTCATGCCGCTCGAACTCCGGCGGACTGATGACTTGCTGAGCCAACAGCTCGCGGTATCTAACAAGATCGTCGCGCAAGAAATTGCTGTCGGCCTGAGCGGAAGCCAGCTGAGCCTTAAGGCTTTGAACGGCGAGGTGGTAATCATTGCCATCCAGTATTGCCAGCAGCTGACCTTTCCGCACCCGGTCGCCGACATCAACTTTGCGCTCCAGCAGTTTCCCAGCCACCCGGAAGGATAACGGTGTCTCGATTCTCGCCCTGACTTCCCCGGCAAAATTTCTAGCGCTGGTTGCGACATGGTCCTGGATTCGAAACACCTTCACCGGCCGGGAAACCGCTTGAGCTGGTTTGTCCTGATCGCCGCATCCAGAGGCGACCATCAGAGGCAACAACACGGCCAACAACCGGCTTTTGTTTGTGTATCGGGACTGAAACCAGTCAAGTGGAATCGGCATAAACGGTATGTTGGGTTTCGGCATGTTGCTTCCTCCTTCGGTAAAAGGTTCGGTAATATTCGAAATAGTCATTCGATGTTGATTGCAATCAGTATCTCGGCGGCCAGCTTGGCGTAATTCCCCGCAACGGAATTTCGCTGCAATTGCTCGGATACAATGGCGCCTTGGAATAAGACGCAGAGTTGTCCGGCCAACCTTTCCGGAAACTGCGCCCCGGCTTGTCCGGCTAGATCGGTCATGTAACTTCGAAACTTGCGGTAAAACGCCGCGGATACTTGATGTACCGGATGACTTTGATCGGGAAACTCCACAGATGCCTTAATCAATGGGCAACCTTGAAAGTCAGGACTAACCAGCCATCCAGCATGAACATCGAAAATGGCGATTAGCTTGTCTTTTGGCGTCCGAGCGTTAACCTCGATTTGCTCGACAAACCAAGACCAAAATTCGCTATCGCTGTTTTGCAGATAAGCGACAATCAACGCCTCTTTGGAGGAGAAATGCTTGTACAGACTCATCTTGTTGATGTTCGCTGATTTGACAATCGTATCTACGCCAGTGGCTCTAATACCTTGGGTTGAAAACAGCTCTTTCGCCGCCAACAAGATTCGTGTACGCACATTTGCGGGTTTAGTCGACATAGTCATGCTTGAAATAAGTTTTGCCTCGGCAAAACAAAGCAATCTGACTGGGAGCGGCCGCTTCCTTGCATCGAAACGTCGCTCCCCTGGTTTTCAGTTCAGCTCAGGATTCAGAACTAGTTGGCGATCATGCTGGCGTTGAAGCCGTCGACAAACGCGTGCTCTTCGGGCCCTGGATTGGCCCTAAGCGCACGAACAGCCTCGACGACCACTTCCGGGGCTTCAGTTGCCAAGCCCTGCATGGTTTCGGCGATAAACACATCGACCGGCATGGCGCGAGGGTCGCCGCGCTTTTGGATAATATCGGTGTCCACCCAGGGCGGCGCGATTTCCTGCACACTCACATTGGTGCCGCGCAACAAGAAGCGTTGTGACAGCGCGTAGGAATGCAGCGCGGCCTTGGTGGCGGAATAGATCGCGCTGGGCGCCATCGGCACGAAAGCCAGGATAGATGAGTTGTAGATGATGGTGGCGCGCGACTGACGTTTCAGATGCTCGATCAACGCCGAGGTCAGTAAGACGGGCCCGAGCAGGTTGGTATCGATCAGGCGGCGCGACGCCGCTTCGTCGATTCGACCCGCCGCATCGTCGAAGGTCATGATGCCGGCATTGTTGATTAACACATTGAGTGCCGGATAACGGGCTATCAGAGTTTGCGCCACGGCATTGATGCTGGTCGGGTCGGCGACGTCCAGTTCGATGGCATCCATGCCGGGATTGGCCGCGACGACCTCATCAAGCCAAGCCTTGCGGCGTCCGGCAATGATGACTTTGTTGCCCAGCTTGTGGAAGGCCTCGGCTAGACCGCGACCGATGCCGGAAGCGCCGCCAGTGATGAGGATGGTATTGTCGTTCAGTTTCATGTTGTGTCCTTTGGCTTGGTGTAAAAGGGGTAATGCATTTATGCGCGGTCGAATCGCATCACGAGCCACGCCTATCGAATATCAATAAGGTTGATGTCGCCGAGGCATAGAGCCGGCCTCTGCTGTCGGTAAGTCGAGCTTCGGCAAATGCCGCTTGCCGAGCCAGGCTCAGAACGCTGCCTTCCGCCCGCAGTAGTCCTGTTTTTTTGGTCATCGCCCTGTGATAGGCAATTTTCAATTCCAGAGTCGTGTAGGTCTGTTTCTCGGTGAGCTGGGAGTGGACGGCGCAGCCGCAGGCAGAGTCCAACAAAGCGGCCGCATAGCCGCCATGAACGGTGCCCAGAGGGTTGTATGCATGCTCGCCCGGCTTGCCGGCAAATACGGCTTTGCCGAGGTCGACCTCCACCAGCTCGAAATCCAGCGACACCATGATTCCAGGCTTCAGCCCCGAGGCCATTAAGGCGCGCAGCTGGTCTAGGCCATTGAGCCCGGCACCGATTTTGTTTACGAGACTCATCGTACTGTCACCCTGCGACGAATTCCGAATACGCGGTAACCGGCTTGTTGCAGGGCCTTGGCCGTTACCAGCCCGATGCCCGAAGATGCGCCGGTGACCAGGGCTAGAGCATTGTCTTTATTGCTCATATCGAATCTCTTTTTGAGGGTGGATAGTCTGTCGACTAAGTGTTACTATCATTTTGAAAGCAATGTTACTATCAAAATGAAACCAAGTCACTACTAAAAATGTATGAACGATAAAAATAATTGCGCCGACCCTTGTCCGATCGCTCGCTGCCTAGCTTTTCTTGGCGACACCTGGAGTTTATTGATACTGCGGGACGCCCATTTCGGCCTAACCCGCTTCGACCAATTTCGGAAAAGCCTCGGTATAGCGCCGACGATACTGACCCGGCGCTTGGCGACGTTAACTGAGGAAGGATTATTGGAAAAACGGCTTTATTCGGAGCGACCGCCGCGCGAGGAGTATGTATTGACAGCCGCTGGCCGCGACTTTCTGCCGGTGCTTATGATGATTGGCGCCTGGGGGAGCCAGTATCGCGGCGACGGTCCGTTGGTGCGTATCCAGGATGTTCAAACGGGAGAGTATATTAAACCGGTGACCATCGACGAGGTGACGGGGGCAAAGATAGGCACGCGGCCGTTACGCTTTGTGTTGCCGGACGAAGGCTGATCAATTCACCCGGCACCCCCTTTTTAACAGATACAATAGCTGGCAATTTCTAAGGCGCATGTCGTCAGTCGTAGTGAGTCAGAAACGAAGTTCCACATGATTACGTTGTATCAATTTCCCAGAGCCTGGAACATTCCCAACCCCAGCCAGTTTTGCGTCAAGCTGGAAACCTATCTGCGCATGGCCGGCATCGAATACCGGATTGCCGAAACGTTGCCCCTCTTTGCGCCCTTCGGCAAGCTGCCCTTCATAGAAGACAACGGTCAAAAGCTTGCCGATAGCCGGCTGATTATCGGCTATCTGCGAGAGCATTACGGCGATAGCCTGGATGGGCATTTGTCGGCCGAGCAAAGTGCGCAAGCGCTGGCCTGGCAACGTTTATTGGAAGAACATTTGTACTGGGTGTGCATGTACAGCCGTTGGCAATACGGAGCGGAAAATTGGCACATCAATAAACAGGCGATCTTCCAAGGTTTACAGCAACCCTGGGCGGATGTGGTGGCCGCACTCTATCGGCTGCGGATTCGGGGGCAACTACGCGGCCAAGGCATTGGCCGGCTACCTGCCGCACATATTTTCGAATTGGGCCGGCACGATCTAGCGGCTGTGTCCGCCGCGCTTCAAAACAAGATGTTTTTACTGGGCGATCGGCCCTCTAGCGTCGATGCCTCGGCCTTCGGCGTATTGATCAATCTATTGGCCTGCCCGGTCAGTTCGCCGGTCAAGGATTATGCCTTAACCCAATCCGCCTTAGTCGATTATTGTCGGCGCATTCAAGAACGCTATTTTCCCGAATTGGGCGAACCTAAGTTTGGCGATTGATGGTCCAGCGTGGCGCAAGCCGCACGGATTTCTTCTCGTAGCCAGCGATTGGCAAACTCCTGGTCTTGCAGCGGATGCCAGACCATTACCGTGTCGTAATGCGGTAAATCCAGCGGCAAGGGCACCAATTGTAAAGGCAAAGTCTGAGCAAATTGTTCGGCCGTGCGTTTGGGAAAAGCCATGACCATGTCCGTTTGCGCCACAATCATCGACGCGGATAAAAAATGCGACACGGTCAGCGCCACACGCCGCTCACGGCCATGTTCCGCCAACCAGCTGTCTACCTGCCCGGTACTGGCGCCGGTTCTGGACACCAGAATATGCGGTAGGTCTATATAGTCTTCCAGCGTTAATGCCGCATTCACTCGCGGGTGGCCGATGCGCGCCACGCAGACCATGAAATCATCGAACAGCCGTTCGCAATGTAGATGCTTGGAGGGATTCAACATCACTTCAAAACCCAGTATCAGGTCTATCTCACCTTGCTCCAGCGCATGCGAAGGAAAATGGCTGCTGGTACGTTTGAAATGAATATCCACGCCCGGTGCCTGTTGAGCAATGCGAGGCGCCAGTATGGGTAAAAGCAAGGCTTCCACGTAATCCGTCGCCGCAATGGTAAAAGAGCGCCGACAAGTGGCGGGATCGAACGGCGCCGGCGCGCGAATCAAACCTTCCACATCTTTGAGTACCGCCGCTACCGGAGCCACCAGGGACAACGCGCGTAGTGTCGGCGTCATGCCCGCCGGGGTTTTCACCAGCAACGGATCTTCCAGTTGTTGCCGCAAGCGTTGCAGCACGTGGCTCATTGCCGACTGGCTAATGAACATTTTGTCCGCCGCCCGCGACACGTTGCGTTCCTTCATCAGCAGATCGAAGGCGATCAATAGATTCAAATCAAACGTTCTTAAGTCCGCCATGGCTGGGTTTCCGGGATGTAAAGGCGGGCTATGTTACCGAAATGCCGGGGGCGTTTGGCATCAATTATTTTCATAGGCGCATGAATACAAAGCATTTTACCGCCTGCGGTCTCAGGCATAAATTTATCCCCGACGCAGCCACCGGCGCTTAGTTTTCCCCCCCAAGGAATTTACAAGCCAACGCGGTGGCCCGTCTCCTTACTCTCAATCGTGCAGCAAGCGCGGAGTTTTGGCGGAATGCTGATTGAGAAAAACAAGGTGGTTAGCAAGATCACCAAAACTTACTCAAATATCAGGAGAATCATCATGCCTTTGTGGAAAGTCTATCATCCTACCAATGCGTTCAGTGCCGAAGACAAACAAGAATTGGCTGAGCAAATCACTAACGTCTATGCGGGCGTACCCATCCCAAGATTTTACGCCGTGGTCATTTTCGAAGAAGTGGCGAAAGGTAATTGCTTCGTCGGTGGCGTACGTAATGACAAGTTCGTTCGATTCAAGATCGACCAAATCGCCCGGACATTGCCTGGGCCTATCATACGAGAATGGTGGATGCGAACGCTTGACGAAGTCATTGCGCCTTTTGTGAAAGAGCGCGGATTCGATTGGGAAATTTCAATTGACGAAACCCCATTCGATCTTTGGTCGCTACAAGGCGAATTACCCCCGCCCTTCGAATCGATAGCCGAAAAACGTTGGGTTGCGGAAAACAAGGCCAGTCCTTACACATACCAAGAAAAACTACCCGCAGGCCACTTTTTACTGTCTCCAGGCGTAACCGGTTAGTTAATACGAGTGCCCCGTTCATGGTGAACCGGGCACTTTTTCCAAAATCATCGATACACGTTTCTGATCGCGCTATCGGTCTGGCTTTATGCCTCTTAGCAAGGCGGTATCGACTAAAACGAGATAGAAATATGGCTTATCAATCCATCAACCCCTCATCCGGCGAATTACTAGCAGCTTATCCTGAACTATCCGATTCTGATCTTGAGCTTGCCATTGCGAAAGCCGATCAAGCCTATCGGGAGGCGTGGCGCCGTTATTCGGTCGATGAACGCGCTAAGGTTCTGACGAAAGCAGCATCGATCCTGCTGGAAAGGAAAGAAGAGTACGCGCAATATTTGACGTTAGAAATGGGTAAGCTCATTGGCGAGGCATACGCAGAAGTAGACATTACCGCCGGGATACTCCAGTACTACGCCAAAAATGCGAAAAAGTATCTTGCACCGAAAGCCTTGCCGGAAGCACCGACCGCCCAAGTATCGATCGAACCAATAGGGGTAATTCTGGGCATAGAGCCCTGGAATTTTCCTTATTACCAAGTTGCGCGCGTTGCTGGCCCGCAATTGATGGCCGGCAACGTCTTATTGCTGAAACATGCGGAAAACGTCCCGCAGTCGGCACTGGCTTTAGCCAGGCTATTCGAAGACGCCGGCACTCCGGCCGGTGTGTACACGAATCTATTCGCGACTATCGAACAAATCGGCCGCGTCATCGACGATCCGCGGGTGCGTGGCGTCACCGTAACCGGTAGCGAAACTGCTGGCGCCGCGGTGGCGGGACGCGCTGGGCGAGCATTGAAAAAAGTCGTAGCGGAAATGGGTGGGAGCGACCCGCTACTGGTATTGGAAGACGCTCCGCTTGAGTCCACGCTCGATAGCGCCTTGTTCGGGCGCATGTTCAACTGCGGCCAATGCTGCGTTGGCTCGAAACGCTTTATTGTGGTGGGGCAAGCGCGCGGCAAGGCGTTTCTGGACGGTTTTGTCGAACGCATGTCGTCCTTGCACGCCGGCGATCCACTGCATCCGGCCACGACGTTGGCGCCACTATCCTCGGGAAAAGCGCTGAAGCTGCTGCTCGATCAGATTGCTCAGGCCCAAGCCGGCGGTGCCAACGTCGTACTTGGCGGTAAAAGAATCGACAGACCAGGCTACTTTCTTGAGCCTACGGTCATCACCGAAATAGACGCAAATAATCCGATCTATCAACAAGAACTGTTTGGCCCGGTCGCCGCCATTTACGTGGTTGATAGCGAAGCGCAAGCCATTGCTTTGGCCAACGCAACCTCGTTTGGACTCGGTGCATCCATTTTTACCGCCGATGTCGAACGCGGCCGAGCCGTCGCGGTGGAAATTGAAAGCGGCATGGTTTTCATCAACCAGCCCGCCTGGACGGCTCCGGAACTGCCGTTTGGCGGCATCAAAAACTCGGGGTTTGGCCGCGAGTTATCGGAGCGCGGTTTTTACGAGTTTGTAAACGAAAAATTGGTCAATGTCGCACCGCCCGGCGCTTCGCCGTGGGGGCCGGTCATCCCATCTTAAATAAACCCCATATGTTGGAGAGCTAAAGGAGATGCCTTAATCCGCCAGGCACCAAGAATGCGGAATTTGGTATCTCCAGGCCTGACTTCATTCAAGATAACTTCTAAACCATTACATGAAAAAGCCAAGGCTTTCAAAATTTAACGATCAGCAAATCCAGCACGGAAATAGTGATGATTGCTCCCAGCTGAAAATCCAGTCCAAATTGATATCAAACCGGGAAAAACATGTGACGATGATTTTATCGGGCCCCTTGTTTCCAGTATTGGTTAAATTGGCATTGCCGACGGTTGGTGTCATGTTTCTGTCCGCAATAGTTAGCGTTGCAGAAACTTATTTTGTCAGTTCATTAGGGGTGGATTCGATTGCGGGCGCATCATTGGTGATACCGCTGGTTATGTTGATGATAATGATGTCGAATGGAGGCATAGGCGGGGGAGTATCTTCCGCAGTCGCTCGAGCCATCGGTGCCAGTGATATAGAAAGTGCGGAACGATTGGCCTATCACGCTACCTTGATAGGTATCGCATTTGGCGGGCTATTTACCCTTGTGCTACTGGTATTTGGCCGCCCGATTTACGCATCGCTGGGTGGAACCGGAGATGCCTTACAACAAGCACTGCTTTATTCGGACATACTGTTTGGTTCGGCCACCATTAACTGGGTTTATATATTGCTGCAGTCTGCTTTACGCGGGGCAGGCAATGTCAAAGTGCCTGCGTTGATAACGCTGGGAAATGTCCTAGCCTGTCTATTACTATCGCCCGTATTGATATTGGGACTATTGGGTACGCCGAAGTTAGGAATTGCAGGTGCGGGCTATGCCCAACTGATTTGCAATGCTGCCTCACTGCTTTTAATTATTGGTTACATGCGCTCGTCAAGCAGTATTTTACGGTTACGGCGGCACCGAATTCGTTATCACTATTTCAAGCAAATTTTGGCCGTCGGCTTGCCGTCATCACTCAGTGCTATTTTTTCCAACTTGTCGGTCACTGCGATTACCTCGGTGGTCGGTGTTTTTGGCGTACCGGCCTTGGCTGGCTATGGCATTGCCTCGCGTATGGAGTATTTGCTAATACCGGTCATGTTTGGGTTTGGTACAGCGGTATTGACGATAGTGGGTACCAACATCGGTGCCGGCAATATCAAAAGAGCAAGGCAAGCGGCGTTACTCAATGCCCTGTTTGTTGGCGCTATGGTTGAACTGGTCGGTTTGTCCTTGGCATACCATCCAGGCATTTGGATGAACTTGTTCACTAGCTCGACGGATGTTCTGTTCGTTGGTGAAAAGTACCTAAAAGCAGTCGGACCGGTGTACGGTATGATTGCTTTTGTATTTGCGTTTTATTTTGCCGGGCAAGGTGCGGGCAAAGTGTTCTGGCCCATAACGGCAATTTTTACGCGCTTTGCATTCGCTGCATGCGGTTCCATCATTGTATTTCTTTATCACCAGAACATGGATGTCCTTTTCTCCATTATAGCGATTGGAGCATTGATCTCAGGCATGCTAAGCACAGTAAGCTTTTTAATGTTTTCTGAGAGATCTAAGCAGATTGAAGTCCAAAGGTACGAAAACGTGCGTTAGCTGTTCGTGTAGCCCTAAGGATTTACATCCTCGGACTCTCACGCCACCGTACCTGAATCTCTTGATTTATAAGGCACTGCTGCTTTCAAAGGCTAAGATTATTCGCCGGCAATCGCCATTTGCTCCAGCAAAATCGAACCGACTCTGATGTTGCCGCGCATATCCACGTCGTTGCCGATCGCCACGATATTTCGCAGCATGGACTTTAAATTGCCAGCAATGGTGATTTCTTGGACGGGGTATTGGATAACGCCATTTTCGACCCAAAACCCGGAAGCGCCGCGGGAATAATCGCCGGTCACCCGATTCACGCCCTGCCCCATCAACTCCGTTACCAACAAACCGGTCCCGAGCTGTTTCAGCATGCCGGCAAAATCGTTGCTGCCCGGCTCGACCGTCAGGTTATGTACACCGCCGGCATTGCCGGTGGTTTGCATACCCAGCTTGCGCGCCGAATAGCTACTGAGTATGTAAGATTGCAAAATACCGCTACTGACGATGTCTCGAGCCCGGGTCGCGACACCTTCCGCGTCGTAGCTCGCGCTTCCCAACGCCCGCTTTAACAACGGCTGCTCGTGTATCCGCACAAACTCCGGCAGAATTTGCTTTCCGAGGCTGTCCAATAAAAAAGATGACTTCCGGTACAGACTACCGCCGCTGATCGCGCCCAGCAACGCTCCGATCAAACTGGAGGCCATTTCCGGCGCAAACAACACCGGACATTGCCGGGTGCCGAGAGGCCGGGCGTCTAACCGCGCTAGGGTACGTTGCGCGGCTTTTCCGCCGACTTGTGCGGCAGCTTCCAGATCACTCGGGTTACGCGCCACACTATACCAATAGTCTCGTTGCATGGCGTCGCCGCTGCCGGCGAGTACCGAGCAACTCAAGGAGTGCCGGCTGGACTGGTAACCCTGCAAAAAACCCAATGAATTGCCGAACACCCGTGTGCCCTGATGGGTATTGACTGAAGCCCCCTCGGAGTTGCTGATCACAGAGCTATAACTGCGCGCCGCGTTTTCGCACTCGATCGCCAGCTCGATAGCTTGCTCGGCATTGAGCTGCCACGGATGGTTTAAATCGAGATCGGGAAATTCCGTAGCCAACCGCTCGGGATCGGGCAGGCCGGCAAACTCGTCTTCGCTGGCGTAGTGGGCGATACTGCACGCCGCCTTGACGGTTTCCTTCAACGATTCGCCGGAAATGTCATTGGTACTGGCAGAGCCCTTCCTTTTGCCGAAATACACGGTGACGCCAATGCCTTGATCGCAGTGGTACTCCACGGTTTCCACTTCCCCGAGTCGAGCCGACACCGACAGCCCATTGTCCACGCTGAATGCCGCTTCTGCGGCAGTGGCTCCCTGTAGTTTGGCTTCGTCCAACAATTGTTGAACCACATTTTTCAAACGATTGATTTCTTCCTGATTTTGCACGGCAAATCTCTTGTTTAGTCGTTACGCGCACAAGCCGAATGGCTGCACCCTGTATTTCAGACGCTGGTACCGCCAACCGTTAAGCCGTCGATTTTCAACGTCGGCTGGCCGACGCCGACCGGAACGCTTTGGCCGTCCTTGCCGCAAGTGCCGACGCCGCTATCCAGCGCCATGTCGTTGCCGACCATGGACACTTTGGTCAATACGTCGGGACCGTTGCCGATCAGCGTCGCCCCTTTCACCGGCCGGGTGATTTTGCCGTTTTCGATCAGGTACGCTTCGCTGGCCGAGAACACGAACTTGCCGGAAGTGATATCCACTTGGCCGCCGCCGAAGTTGCGCGCGTACAGGCCTTTTTTCACCGAGGCGATAATCTCTTCCGGATCGCTCTGTCCTGGCAGCATGTAAGTGTTGGTCATGCGCGGCATCGGCAGATGGGCATAGGATTCGCGGCGGCCGTTACCGGTCGGCGCCACCCCCATCAACCGGGCATTCAACTTATCCTGCATGTAGCCTTTCAGAATGCCCTTCTCGATCAACACGGTATTTTCAGTCGGCGTCCCTTCGTCGTCGATGTTCAACGAACCGCGCCGACCTTGCAACGTGCCGTCGTCCACCACGGTACACAGATCGGAAGCCACCCGCTCGCCGACTCGGCCACTGAAAGCCGAAGTCCCCTTGCGATTGAAGTCCCCCTCCAAGCCATGACCGATGGCCTCGTGCAACAAAATCCCCGGCCAGCCTGAACCCAGAACCACCGTCATATTACCCGCGGGGGCTTCCTCAGCCTGCAAGTTGACTTGCGCCTGACGGACCGCTTCTTTGCCGTATTCCAGGCCGCGGTCGCTCTCCAGAAAATAGGAATAGTCGCAGCGGCCGCCGCCGCCCATACTGCCTTGCTCGCGCCGACCGTTTTCGGCCATGATCACCGTGACATTCATTCGCACCAGCGGCCGAATGTCGGCCGCCAACGAGCCGTCTTGATTCGCGATCAACACGTGGTCATAGGCAGCAATCAGACTGACCATGACTTCTTCGATGCGCGAATCCAACTTTCGGGTTTCCCGATCGACGCGCATCAACAGTTCGATTTTTTGCCGATCGTCCAAAGACTTTAAAGGATTCACGGGGCGGTACAGACACGGCGCTGCGCGAAAGGTATCCACCTTGCGCTGCGCCTGTTGACCATGGCGGACAATGGCTTTCACGTTATTGGCCGCTTCCAGCAAAATCGGCAACTCGATCCGGTCGCTGTAGGCAAATCCGGTTTTATCGCCGCTGACGGCGCGCACCCCGGCGCCGTGCTCGATCGAATGACTGCCTTCCTTGATGATCCCGCCCTCCAAAGACCAGGATTCGAAGTGGCTAGACTGAAAATAGATATCGGCGGCATCGACCGGCGCGCTCAGCAACGCGGACATAACTCGATCGATATCCTGAGTTTGCAGGCCGTTGCCGGCCAAAATGGATTGCTTGACTTGTTCTAATGGCATCAGATAGCTCGAAACGGGATGGTAAAGCGCGTCCGGCTACATCACGAAAAACGACGCGATGTAAGCGACGAGCAATGCGGTTAGTGCGAGGGTCACTTTGTTACGCGTCGTGAGCGACAACCAATACAGTTGCAACTCGGTTTTGCGCCGGACCCAGATATTCAGTAGCCGTTGCTTTAAAAAAGCGTGTAACCGCGGAAGAGTCTTCCACAATTTGTAAAATCCGAAACCGAAAATTGAGAGCAGGATGTAAAACGTGACGACCTGACTGCCGTGGCGATCGGATTCGAACAAATATTCGACAATTTCGCCGATATCCAAAATGTGAAAAACCAACTCGACCGCTTCTTCTATTCCCAACTCGACGTATTCGAAAGCCACGTGCAGACCTTCGAACAGCAGATGCATCAATTCCCCCAGCAATTCCAGCGTCACGTCGTACATGACCAGCGCCAAAACGATGCAACCGACGATGATCAGGTCGAGATTCTTCTTCAACATGGCTAATTCCGCTACGCGCCGGTCTCGGGTACTGTCCACTCGACTTTCCAACGTCCTGCGCCGTCGGCCAGAACCCGGTCCAACCAAGGCAGCAGCGTTTCTGCCTGACTTGCCAACAACCACGGCGGATTGATAAACAGCATGCCAGACCCCGTCATTCCTCTTCCAGCACCGTCTTCTGCAACACAATGTTCGATGCGTAACTGTTTGGGAATACCGCTTCCGGCCAGTTTACCGATGAAAGCTTCGGTTGCGGCCCGCTCGATAACGGGATACCAGACCGCAAAGATTCCGGTGGCGAAATGCCGATGGCCACTGACCAGAGCAGCGACCACTTTTTTATATTCGTCTCTCATCTCGTAACTGGGGTCGATCAAAATCAATCCGCGGCGCTGAATCGGCGGCAGCTTTTTCGGCAACATTTGCAGGCCGTCTTCCTTACTGACGCTTACCTGTTTGTCCCCGGCGAACAATTGCTGCAACGCGGCAACGTCCGAGCCGTGCAATTCCGACAATAATAACCGATCTTGGGGGCGGGCCAAGCGCTTAACCAATTGCGGGGAACCGGGATAACGCGCCAATTGCCTGCCGGTATTTTCGGCGCGCACCGCCGCCAGATAATCGTGCAACTCGGCGGGAGGCTCAGGCTCGCGCCACACCTTGGAGATACCTTGCCGATACTCGCCGGTCTTTTCGGCGAATTCCGATTTAAAAGAGTACTTGCCGGCGCCGGCGTGAGTATCGATGTAGACAAAAGGCTTGGACTTTTGTTTTAACGCCGCAACGGTCAAGGCCAGCAGGCTATGTTTTAAAACATCGGCAAAATTGCCGGCGTGAAAACCGTGTCGGTAACTGAGCATATTTGGATATCCGTGGTGCCGGCGGCTGCCGTATACGTTTAATTGAATTTGGCCCTGAAGATAAAAAACACTGCCCCGAGCAAACACAATCCGGCCCAGAGATAGTCCAGTTTCAACGGCTCCTTCATGTAGTACACCGAGAACGGCACGAACACGCTCAACGCGATCACCTCCTGCATAATCTTCAACTGGCCCAGGCTAAGCGAGCTATAGCCGATGCGATTCGCCGGAACTTGCAACAGGTACTCGAACAAAGCCACGCCCCAGCTCAGCAGCGCCGCCACCAACCAAGGCTGGCCATTCAAATCCTTCAAGTGCGCGTACCAGGCAAAAGTCATAAACACGTTACTGCAAACGAGAAGGCCGGCGGAAATCAGCACGGCATTCATGAAACGGCCGATCGGTAGCATTTCTTAAAATCGTCGACGGCTTGTATCCGCGACCGGCGGATCGCCGCCCCGATCTGTTCGCCTTGCAGCCCTTGCCGCAAGGCCGCTCCAGTATCTACTCCGGCAGCCGCCGCGGCGGCGCCACGAATGTATTCGGCTTGAGGATAACTGCGGTCTTCGAAACCGCTGCGTCCTCTGGCATCCGCCTCGCAGGCCGACAAAAACTCGTCGAGCCGATTTCCCGGTTTGAAGGCAGCTATCGCCTGCAACATATCGGTCAAGGTATCCGAACGTAGTTCCAGAGCCCTATGGCAATGCGTGTGGTATTCCATGACTTGCATGCTCAAACTTTTGAAGGGTTTGGGAACCCGCAAACGTTCGCAAAAGCGCTCCAACACCCGCAAACCTTTTTTTTCGTGACCGTGGTGACTGGGCCAATGCTCTCTGGGCGTCAAAGCCTTGCCCAAATCGTGCAACAGCGCAGCCAAACGCACCTCGGCTTTCGCAGACAGACGAACGGCTTGCTCCAGCACCATTAAGGCATGTACACCGGTATCGATTTCCGGATGGTATTTTTCCGGTTGCGGTACACCGAACAGGGCATCGATTTCGGGGAACACAACGCCCAGTGCACCGCAGTCCCGCAAAACTTGAAAAAACGCCTGAGGCGTACGCTCCAACAGTGCTTTATGCAGCTCCGCCCAGACCCGCTCCGACACTAAGTAATCAGCCTCGCCGGCAGCAACCATATGCTTCATCAACATCATGGTTTCGTCAGCCACGCGAAATCCCAAATGCGCGTAGCGTGCGGCAAAGCGTGCCGCACGTAAAATCCGAACGGGATCTTCACTGAACGCGGGAGATACATGCCGCAACAGCTTTTGTTCTAAATCAAGCCGGCCGCAAAACGGATCGATCAGTACGCCATCGTCGCCGATTGCCATCGCGTTGATCGTCAAATCGCGCCGCTGCAGATCTTCTTCCAAGGTCACGTCAGGATCGGCGTGCACGGCAAAGCCTTTATAACCCATGCCGGTTTTGCGCTCGGTCCTGGCCAAAGCATATTCTTCGTGGGTTTCCGGATGCAAAAATACCGGAAAGTCTTTTCCTACCGGCCGAAAACCGCACGCCACCATCGCCTCGGCCGTTTCGCCGACCACCAGCCAATCGCGCTCCTCGACCGGATAATCCAGTAAACGATCACGCACCGCGCCGCCGACCAGATATGTTTTCATACCCAACAAATCCGCACTAAAAAAACGCACAGTATAAATGAGTCGCCAGCATAGCGTCCGGCTTATTCCACCTGCGGAAATCTCTGAAAACGCCACCGAGAGTGATTCAGCCCTAGCCTCATACGCCGACTTTCGCTGAGGTGTTAAGCTCCCCAACCAGCCCGGACCTTTTTTCTACACCAGCGAATCAAATACGCGAGCCCCGACTCAGCCCAACGGGTAAAACCTTACCGCCGGATACGGCTTCCAAGGCATTGCAAGCGGCGTAACCAACCGGGAACTTTTCGGAACGAAAACAGCTCGGAATCGTGCCGATAGTCTCGAATCCGCTTGGTTGCGCAAAGAAAAACTTCATCGTATACTTCGGTGCAGCTTTCTCGACCAAGCTATCGCACACAACAACAAAACCTCTGGAGGGTATACAAATGAAATGGGAAACACCAGCTTACAACGACATGCGTTTCGGTTTTGAAGTTACCATGTACATCTACAACCGTTAATTATTACGGTTGACCACAGAAAGGGGCAAATTCCTGCCCCTTTTTTTTGCCTGGCGTTTTTCAATCCCGTATCATGCGGCGCTCGTTCATCAATCCGAATCCGACATGAAAATCAGAGTTCTCGGCGCCGGCGCCGGCGGCGGCTTCCCGCAATGGAATTGCAATTGCGACAATTGCGGCCGTTACCGCAGAGGCGAATTCAACGGCAAGGCCCGCACCCAATCCTCGATCGCGATCAGCACCGACAACCGCAACTGGCTGCTGTTCAATACTTCGCCCGACATTCGCGCCCAACTGGAAGCGTTTCCGGCGATTCAGCCCAAACAAGGCATTCGCGATACCGGCATTAAGGCCGTCCTGCTGATCGACAGCCAGATCGACCACACCACCGGCATGCTGATGCTGCGCGAAGGCAAGCCCTTGAACGTATATTGCACCGAGATGGTTCGACAAGATTTAACGACCGGCTTTCCGCTGTTCACGATGCTGAAAGATTACTGCACCGTCAATCACCATCCGATTGCCTGCGACGAAACGCCGTTCGAAATTCCCGGCATCGACGACATCCGCATCTACGCCCACGCGTTAAAAAGCAAGGCGCCGCCCTATTCGCCCCACCGCCACGATCCGCACGACGGCGACAATATTGGCGTCATCGTCGAGCAAATCTCGACCGGTAAAAAGCTGTATTACTCGCCTGGCCTCGGCGAAATCGAGCCGCATGTGTTCAAGGCCATGCAAAACGTTAACTGCCTGATGGTGGACGGCACCTTCTGGACCGACGACGAAATGGTCACGCGCGGCATCAGCCAGAAACGCGCCCGCGAAATCGGTCATTTGCCGCAATCCGGCCCCGGCGGCATGATTGAAGTGTTGAACGGCGTGCCGAACGCTCGTAAGATTTTGATTCATATCAATAACACCAACCCGATTCTCGACGAAGATTCGCCGGAGCGTAAGACGCTGGCTGCCAACGGCATCGAAGTGGCTTACGACGGCTTGGAAATCGACTTATAACAAAGGTGTGACATGACTGCTGAAAATCAACCCTGGAGCCGCGACGAATTCGAAGCCAAATTGCGCGGCATGGAAAAGTACTACCACATTCATCATCCGATGCATGTGCTGATGAACGACGGCAAGCTGACCAAGGAACAACTCCAGGGCTGGGTCGCCAATCGCTTTTATTATCAGGTGATGATTCCGATCAAGGACGCCAACATCATGGCCAATTGCCCGGACCGCGAAACCCGCGCCAAATGGGTACAGCGTATTCTGGACCACGACGGCCACCCCGGCGATGCCGGCGGCATTGAGGCCTGGATACAACTTGGTATCGCAGTGGGTTTGAGTCGCGAGGACATTACATCACTGAAACATGTGTTGCCCGGCGTGCGTTTTGCCGTGGACGCCTACGTCAATTTCGCCCGCCGCGCCGAATGGCACGAAGCCGCCAGCTCGTCGCTGACGGAACTATTCGCGCCGAAAATCCATCAACAGCGGCTGGACAACTGGCCGGACGTCTATCCGTGGGTCGAACCGGAAGGTTATGCTTACTTCCGTAAGCGCTTGACCGAAGCCCGCCGTGACGTCGAGCATGGCCTGGAGTTGACGCTGGACTGGTACAAGACCCGCGAGCAACAAGAGCGTATGCTGGACATCCTGAAATTCAAGCTTGACGTGTTATGGACCATGGCCGACGCGATGTATCTGGCCTACGTCGCCGACATGCCGCCCTATTTCAATATCGAGCAATAACATGCAAACCGCCGAGCGACTACGTTTCAGTGCCGAAGATTACCTGGCTTGGGAAGCAACCCAGGCCGCGAAGCATGAATTCGTCGCCGGCGAGGTGTTTGCCATGGTCGGCGCGCGGCAGGATCATGTTGTCGTTGCCGGCAACATTTTCGCCGCGTTGAAACAACGTTTGCGCGGCACGCCATGTCGGCCTTACGTCGCTGATCTGAAATTAAAGGTCGAAGCGGCAGACGCATTTTTCTACCCCGACGTGATGGTGTCCTGTCACCCCGGCGACTTGGGTAACCAACACTATATTTCCAACCCATCGCTAATCGTCGAAGTGTTGTCCGACTCCACCGCCGACTACGACCGCGGCGGCAAGTTCGTCGCCTACCGCAAGCTGGATTCGCTGAAGGAATACCTGATCGTCGATATCGAAGCCCGCCGCGTGGAATGCTTCCGCCGCACTGCCGACAATGACTGGCTGTTGCACGATTACGTCGGCGAAGCCGATTGCGAATTGATCAGCCTTGGCGTGAGCCTGCCAATGGCGGAAATTTTTGAAGACATCGAAGCCGCGTAAACCGGCAATCACCTTTTCCAAATCCGAAGCCCAATGACGATCAACCCCGACCAAATCCTGCAATTCTCGCCGCTGCACCGCCTGCAATGGGAAGAAGCCCAGCAAAAATACGTGATTCTTTACCCGGAAGGCATGGTCGAACTGAACCAAAGCTCGGCGGAAATCCTCAAGCTGTGCGACGGCGTCCATAACTCGGCACAAATCGTCGCCGAACTGGAAGCCAAATTCGAAACCAGCGGCTTGAGCAACGACATCCACAACTTTCTGAACATCGCCCTGCAAAATGGCTGGATCAAACAAGGCTGACATTACCCCGCCGCGCTGGCTGCTGGCGGAACTGAGCTACAAATGCCCGCTGCAATGCCCGTATTGCTCTAATCCGCTGGACTACGCCAAATATCCTGAAGAACTAAGCACCGACGACTGGAAGCGGGTACTCAGTCAAGCCCGAAAAATGGGCGCGGTGCAACTGGGCTTTTCCGGCGGCGAGCCGCTCACCCGCCAAGACTTGGTAGAGCTGGTGGGCCATGCCCGCGAGCTGGGTTATTACTCCAATCTGATCACCTCCGGCTACGGCCTGACCGAACAGAAAATCGTCGATTTGAAACAGGCCGGCCTCGATCACATCCAGATCAGCATCCAGGCCAGCACCCAGGAACTGAACGACCACATCGCCGGCACCGCGACCTACGAGCAAAAACAGGAAGTCGCACGTTTAATCAAGAAACACGGCTACCCGATGGTGTTGTGCGTGGTGATTCACCGCGAAAACATCCACCAAATGCCGCAAATTCTGGAAATGGCCGAAAACCTCGGCGCCGATTATCTGGAACTGGCCAATACCCAATACTACGGCTGGGCCCACATCAACCGCGATGCGCTGCTGCCGACCAGAGAACAGTTCGAGGAAGCCGAGAAAATTGCCCAGGCCTATAAAGAAAAAGTCGCCGGCAAAATGAAGATTTATTACGTGGTGCCGGATTACTACGAAGACCGTCCGAAAGCCTGCATGAACGGCTGGGGCACGACGTTTCTGACCATCGCTCCGGACGGCACCGCGCTGCCCTGCCATTCCGCTCGCGAATTGCCGGGACTGGACTGCCCCAACGTCAAGGATTACAGCATCGAACAAATCTGGAACGAATCGAAAACCTTTAATTTCTTCCGCGGCACCGAATGGATGCAGGAGCCTTGCCGCAGCTGCGACGAAAAACACAAGGATTTCGGCGGTTGCCGCTGTCAGGCCTATTTGTTTAATGGCGACATGTACAGCACCGATCCGGTTTGCTCCAAATCGCCAGAGCGGCATCGCATAGACGAAGCAATCGCCTCAGCCCGCGCCGCGTCGTTGCCCGGCAACGAAAAGCCGCTGGTGTTCCGTAATTCCAAAAACTCGCGGCAGTTTTAATAGCCCAAGATTGCTCAGCCGATGCCCAGCTCAGGTTTCGGCCGAGCCGGAGGAGGCCACATCCTGAAATTGCATCTTGTGCAATTTCGCATAGGCGCCGTCCTCCCTCGCCAGCAAATCCCGATGGGAGCCTTGTTCGACAATTCGCCCCTTATCCATCACCAATATCACATCGGCATTTTCGATAGTCGACAGACGGTGCGCTACCACTAAGGTCGTCCGGCCTTGCATCACCCGATTTAATGCCGCTTGAATATAGCGTTCCGATTCGGTATCCAGCGCCGAGGTGGCTTCGTCCAGAATCAGAATCGGCGCATCCTTCAACAAAGCGCGGGCGAGCGCCAGACGCTGGCGCTGGCCGCCGGACAATTTCACGCCGTTCTCGCCGATCTCGGTATCCAGGCCCTGCGGCATGCGGGCAATGAAATCCATCGCATAGGCATCGATTGCCGCCTGTTCGACTTTCTGCCGGTCAGCACCCTGCAGACCGCCATAGGCTATGTTGTTGGCAACAGAGGCATTAAACAACGTGACGTTCTGAGTCACCAGCGCGATTTGCCGACGCAGGCTGTCCAACCGATACCGCTTCAGTTCGACGCCGTCGATCAGAATTTCGCCTTCCACATAATCGTAAAAACGCGGCAACAGATTGATCAACGTGCTTTTACCGCCGCCGGAAGCACCCACCAAGGCCACGGTCTGTCCGGGCTCAATGGTCAGATCGATGCCATTCAGAGCAGGCGTGTCGCTGCCGGGATAACGAAAACTTAAATTCCGAAATTCGATTCGACCTTGGCAGCGATCGATCTCTACATCGCCCTCATCAATCTCCGCCGGCTCGTCCAGCACCTCGAACAACGACTCGGCGGCGGCGATGCCGCGCAGGATTTCGGAATTGGCGTCACTCAATTGGCGGATCGGTTTAGGCAACAAAAAGGCCGCAGTAAAGAAACCAACGAACTCACCAGGGCTGGATGACTTCATCATGATCAAGGCCAGATACATCATGCCGGCCAAGGCAAAGGAAATCACCAATTGCATCAACGGATTGTTCAGCGAAATCGTCATCATCAACTTGCGGTGCTGGGCCCGGTTTTCCAGACTCGCGGCTTTAAAGCGCTGCCGCTCGTAAGGCTCGCCGACAAAGCTTTTGACGATGCGGTTGCCGGCCACGGTTTCCGAGGTTATTTGGGTCAAGTCGCCGACGGTATCTTGCATATTGCGGCTCAAACGTTTTAAGCGTTTACCTACATAGCGCACCATCGTCGCCACCACCGGCGCCAGCGCCAGGAACACCAGCGACAATTGCCAATTGGTATAAGCCAGATAAGCCAGCAGTCCCAGCGCGGTAAAGCCCTCCCGCACGAAGGAACGGATCGAATCGGACGTCGCTCTGGTCACTTCGCCGATGTTATTGGTGATCCGCGAAATCATATAGCCGCTGTTGTGGCTATCGAAATACTGGACCGACAGGCGCGTATATTGGTTGAAGATTTCGCAGCGCAATTTATGAATCAGATTGCCGGAGATCCTTGCTAGATAGTAGTTCCCCAAAAAAGAGCCGATGCCGCGTACCAGAAACAGCACCACAAACGCCAGCGGCAAATATTGGATGCTCGAACGGTCCGGAGCACCGAAGCTGTCTATGATGCGTTGAATGATCATCACCACAGCCGGCTCGGTACCGGCATAAATCGCAAAGCCAACTGCCACCAGCAAAAACAAGCGCCAGTAGGGCAGCACGAACTTCAGCAAGCGCCGGTAAACCTGGCTATCGGTCATCGTGCGTTGCGAATTTTGTAACGTGTCCAATATATTTACCTTTAAAATGTGCGCTTATGTCGATCAACCAGCGCTCAATGCCAAACCAAAAGCCGCTCAATATACATCCGAAACGCATTTTAGTAATAACCTTGCGTTACTTGGGCGACACTTTACTGGTTACCCCGCTGATTGGCGCTTTGAAACAAGCCTATACGGATGCCGAAATCGACGTATTGCTGCCCGCCGCCAACGCCGGCATGCTGGAAGGCAACCCGGATATCCGCCAATTGATCCGACTGCCGAGCAAACCTAGCCTGGGCCAATTCGTAAAACTGCTGTTCAGCGTCCGCCGCAACTATGATTTGGCGATCTCCACCCAAGCCGGCGACCGCCCGACCTTGATCGCGCGTGCCGCGGGCAAGACGGCGCTCGGTTTTGTGCCGGACGAAGCAGGTAAAGCTTGGTGGAAAAATCTGTTGCTGGACCGAACGCTGGTATTCGGCGCCGATTACGATCATGCCGTATTGGAAAACCTGCGCTTCTGCAGGGTGTTGAACATCGAACCCAGCTACCGGTTAACCCCGCCGCGCAGTTCAAAGCCAATGCCGCATCCGCCAACAAAACCTTACGTCGTACTGCACACTATGCCGCAATGGCGCTACAAGCAGTGGCACCGCGACGGTTGGCTTAGCCTAATGGAATTTTTGAATCGGTCAGGCTACCAAGTGGTACTGACCGGTAGCGGACAACCGGCCGAATTGGAAAGCTTGCGTGAACTGCAACAACACTTGGCCTTCCCTGTAACCAATATGGCCGGCCAACTGTCCCTGGCTCAGTTGGCGGAATTGATCGCGCAAGCGGCGCTGTTTATCGGGCCGGATACCGGTATCACCCATCTCGCTGCCGCCACCGGCACCCAAACCATCGCTTTATACGGCCCGACCGACCCGAAAAAATGGGCACCGTGGCCATATGGCTATGCCGGACCAACCAGCCCGTTTGCCAAGGTTGGCAGCAAACGCATCGCTAACGTTTACTTGTTGCAGGGATTTTCCGAGCGCAACTGCGTCCCATGCCAACTGGAGGGGTGCGACCGCCACCGCAATAGCCACAGCGCATGCCTGGACCGGCTGCCGGCAGATAAAGTCATCGACACCGTTGCCGGGGTTTTGAGGCAAAACCGCCCGAGCATATAAGATGCCAGGCGTTGCCGTTTGGCCTCCATTTACCGTACCAATCGGATAAACTTTATTCACAACCATGTAAAGTTTGATTGCAACAATCGACCCTACAGATAATCACAGTGACCAGATTCAATAAAATATTAGTCGTATGCCCGGCAGGTGCCGTGACCGGCGGACCTGAAGCTTTACACCAGTTGGTCGATCACATGAACCGGCTTGGCTTGCCGGCGTACATTACTTATTTGCCGTTCGATAAGGCGGCAAGCACACCGGAGCCCTACATGCGATATACGGCCCCGGTAGCGAATTACGAAGATGCGGCCGGCAACCTGATTATTTTTCCGGAGGTTTATCCGCAATTGGCCGATAAAGTACGCCATGCCAAAGCGGCAATCTGGTGGTTGTCGCTGGAAAACTTTCTGGAACGGCGCCATATCTGGCCACTACACGATAAGGTGCGTTATATAAAACGCGTATTTCAAGGACGACGGCCACTAAGGGGGGCAAAATCCTTGAAGCATATGATCCATTTCTCGCAGACCCAACACGCAACCGAATATCTCAATCAGTGCGGCATCGAACCGATACCGTTGATCGACTCCATCAACGAAGATTTTTTGAACGATAACCATCTGGCGTACGCCAGCACCAAACGGGACATCATCCTGTACAACCCGAATAAAGGTAAGAAGGTAACGGATAAATTGATTGCGGCGAATCCGCAATGGCAATTCGTCCCACTCAAAGGACTTGACCGCGAGCAATTGTCACAACAGTTGTATGCGGCGAAACTCTACATCGACTTCGGTCACCATCCGGGCCGAGACCGGATGCCGAGGGAAGCGGCTATGCACGGCTGCTGCCTGATCACCGGCGTCCTAGGATCGGCCGGTAACGATGTCGACCTGCCAATCCCCAGGCGCTATAAATTGGATAGCTCTGAAGCTGGATTCGTGGCGGAATTTTCAAAATTGGCCACAGACATATTGGCCGATTTTACAACTCATAACCGCAACTTCGACAGCTATCGCGCATACTTAAAAAGCGAACCCAATATTTTTCGAAAGCAAATAGCCGACTATTTTTTAGAAAAACAAGAATAACTTTCCAGACGGCCCGATATTGCGGATACCGAGTTTGATACCATAAATATGCGCCACACCGAACCGAGTTCACCGAATTCTGACTCAGCAGAACAACAACAAAAGGCCAGGTCTTGGATAATATATACAGCGTAATGCAAAAACCAATGCGAAAAATCGATATAACTCGCAACCAGTTTATCGAAAATCCCATGCTATCTTGGTTCGATTGGCCGGTTATCGTATTAACCGCCAGCAGCATCATTGCTTATTTATCGGTCCGAAGCTGGACCAATATTACAGTTTTCCTATTGTTAATCCCTGCGCTTGTTTTTTTTAAGAAGGCATGGAACGGCGCCAACAGCGAAAAACAAATAAACTCGATATTACCGTTCGTTGTCGTTATGACATTACCGATGCTGGCAATATTCATCAGCCAAACATTAAGACAAGAATGGGCGCTTAAACCCTACGACGGCCCGTTCCGGATATTGCTTTGCATTCCGGTATTGTTCTATTTTTTACATATAAAACTTAACTTTTCCAAAATCGTTACTCTTTCTGCGCCAATCGCATTATTCATTTTGATTCCGGTCGTTTATTCTCACCCGGAGGTATTGGAACGCTGGATCGGCAGATTCGCCACGCCGGCTGTAGACCCCACCGAATTCGGTACCTATACCTTGGTTTTGACAGCCTTTTGTTTGTTCAGCATAGAAACCCAAACCGATAACCTTAGCCCCAAACTCTTGGTGTACCAAATTACCGGAACCCTGGCCGGCATTTATCTGCTTCTGGGTTCCGGCACACGCGGCAGCTGGATTGCAATACCGCCTTTACTGGTTTTATGGGTGGTTTTAAACCGGAAGAATTTACCGCGTAAAACTCTGTGTTATCTGGGGTTTCTGACCGTTACCGGGTTCGCCGGTATTTGTTTATTAAAGCCTTATACTCTCGACAGAATATTCAGCGGCATTTACGAACTGAGCTCCTGGCTCAACGGCAGCAACACCGAAACCTCAACCGGCTTGCGACTGACGATGTGGCAAATAACCTGGGAGCTCTTCAAACATAATCCCTTAAAGGGATATGGCGACCACAATTTTCAAGCGTATCTCCATGCGCCTTGGATAGGAGCGTTTGCCAGCAACGAAGCGACCGAGACCATGCTTTATAACGGTCCACATAACGAACTACTGGCAAATTTAGTGCGCTCGGGAGTGATGGGCGGGATTTCCGTAGTGGGTTTATTCTTGGTTCCTCTTACAATTTTCTGGCGAAACAGACACATGGAAAAGTCAAAATTTGCCAGCCACTTAGGCTTGGCGTACGTCGGCAGCCTGATTTTATGCAGTATCAGCAGCGAAGTGCTGACCTTTAAATACACCAGTTCCTTTTACGGCCTGATCATCGCCGGAATTTCGGCGCAAATCATATCGGCCCAAACCCAAACCCCGCGCGATTAACATTTGCCCGCTCCCTATCATTCGAACGCATGAAACCCGATAAATACGCCATCACTTTCGCCTGCTACAACCAAATCGACTATACACGCCAATGCATCGACAGCATGGTCAGACACGGCTTGGATCTAAAACGCTTGGTGATCGTGGATAACGGGTCCAGCGACGGCACGTGCGATTATCTGAGCACACTGGATCTCGGCGGATTGATCCTGAACAAGTCCAACCTCGGCTGCGGCGTGGCCTGGAACCAGGGCGCCCTGGCGCTACAGGCGGAATGGACCGTAGTGATGAATAACGATGTGCTGGTCAGCGCCAATTGGCTGGAAAACCTGATCGAAACCGCCGAGCAAAATCGGCTGAAAATCATTTCACCGGCACTGGTGGAAGGCAAGCTGGATTACGACTTCGACGAGTTTGCCGGCCATGCCTCGCTAAAAATGGTCAATGCGCTGCGTCTGAGCGGAAAACATGCCGTCTGTTTGGCAATACACGATTCAGTCTGGCGGGAAATCGGCTATTTTCAACCGGTACCAAAATTACTCGGCTACGAAGATACGCTGTTTTTCCACGAGGCAGAGAAAGCCGGCATTGCTTGTGCGATCACCGGCGCATCCTGGCTACACCATTACGGGTCGGTAACCCAAACCGCGATGAAGCAGGAGCGGGGCTTATCCGACAAACAAGGCTTGGGCAACCGCTACAATTACCGTCTGCTGCAGCAAAGCTGGCTGGAACGGAAATTAAAGAAAATGGCCCGTATCCGCCAAGCCAATCAATGGCGTGACAGCGAACTGGCGCAATTCGGCATGACCATGCATGGCATTCGGCTCAACGGCGACTTTAACTGGCAATAGCGTGGCATTGACCAAAATTCGCTACCAAGCCTTAGACCTCAGTTCGAAGCACCATCAATAGAATTTTACGGCCACGTTATGACAGAAACATCCGCCAATCACGTTCAAACCGGGCCTCGTTCGAAGCTGAGCGTCTACATCATCGCCTATAACGAGGCCGACAAAATCGCCGCCGCGGTGGAAAGCGTGCTGTGGGCGGACGAAGTGCTGGTACTCGACTCCAATAGCAGTGACGGCACTGCAACAATAGCCGCCGACTTGGGCGCAACGGTGCAACAAATCCCGTTCACGACCTTCGGCAAATTGCGTAACGATGCGATTGCGGCCTGCAGCCACGACTGGGTGTTCAGCCTAGACGCCGACGAACGCTGCACACCGGAGGCAAGGGCCGAAATCGAGCGCCTGTTATCCGCACCCGAGGCAGACGCTTACTACGTACCGCGCCGCAATTGGTTCATGGGCCGTTGGATCGAGCATTGCGGCTGGTATCCGGATTATCGGCAACCGCAGTTGTTCCGCAAGCAAGCCATGGTTTTCGACGATCATGCCGAAGTTCACGAAGGCTTCACGGTAAACGGCAAAATTGGCTATTTCAATTCGGCGATCATCCAGGTGCCGTTTCTGAATCTGGAACAACTAATACACAAGATGCAGCGCTATTCGACACTAGGGGCACGCAAATTGGAACGTGCGGGTAAACACCCGACTATGACGACGGCTCTGTTGCACGGCTTATGGGCGTTCTTTCGAATTTACGTCTTAAAACTCGGCTTTCTCGACGGCTGGGCCGGATTCGTCTTGGCACTGGGCAATTTCGAGGGCACCTTTTACCGCTACGCAAAAGCAGCTACCGCGACAATGAATTGGACGCCTGACGAGCGATAAACCAAGCCATGTCGCAAGCCCCGCAATTGATTTCCGTCATCGTCACCACCTACAACCGGCCTCCTGCTTTGCTTGCTTGTTTGCGCAGCCTGCAAGACCAATTGGATAGAAATTTCGAAGTCCTAGTCGCGGATGATGGGTCTGGCGAAGCCACCCGCCAGCTAATCGAGCGGGAAGGTAAGGCCAGCCCGATACCGATCCGCCACATCTGGCATGAAGACAAGGGCTTCCGCGCCGGCACCATTCGCAATAAGGCGGCGGCTAATGCCAACGGTGACTATCTAATATTTATGGACGGCGATTGCATCGCCTTTCCGAGTTTTATCGCACGACACCGGCTGCTGGCCGAAACCGGGTATTTCGTGCCCGGCAACCGATTGCTCATCAACGCCCAGGGTACCGAAGATGCCTTGAACGGCAACGCGGCGTTACACATCAAGCCATTGGTCTTTTTCATCGGCTTATGGCTCAAACGGCAACTAAACCGCTTGCTACCCTTGATCAACCTGCCGTTGCACGCTTGGCGTTACCTCAATCCATACGGTTGGGAAAAAGCCATGACCTGCAACCTTGCGTTGTGGAAGTCCGATTTTCTGGCCGTTAACGGTTTCGATGAAAAGTTCGAAGGGTGGGGATATGAAGATTCCGATTTGGTGATTCGCTTGATTCACTTCGGCTGCAAACGCAAGGAGGGCCGCTTTGCCGTGCCGGTGCTACACCTTTGGCATCCCTACAACGACAGAAGCCAGCACGACCAAAATTATCGGCGGCTGTTGGAACGAGTTGCCGATCCGCGAATCATTCTTGCCGAACGCGGCGTCAGGCAACATTTGGAAGAAATAAACGATAGCCGTTAACGCTTACTACCACCGTGCAGGCGCATCAACAACAAAGCCTCATCTCGGGTCAGGCCGCAATCTCTGACTAATTCGTCTATCTCGGCCCCACGGCGAATTTTTTGGATGACATCTTCGTACCCTTGAGCTGAAGCAGGCTCATCCTGGACGGAATGGTGCTGATACGGCGCAGCAGGAGCCGGTCTGTTCACTCGATCCGCAATCGTGTCAAGCCGATTGTCGTTGGCCGCCAACCTACGGTCTACCGCGACGGCAGCCGAACACAAACCCGCCAGATCCTCGTTGCTGCGCTGCAAACGCTCTTGCAAAAGCTTGAGCTCCTGCTCCAGCCGTTTTTGGTTACCGATCAGGCGCAGTAACACTGCCAAGGTAACCAACACGCTTGCCGCCAAACCCCAAACTAAGTAATCGGTCATTACACTATTTCGTCTATGTGCTCGGCGGGACCTTGGTTCGCATCGTTTTGGCCGCGCTCTGCCTTTGCGCGCGGCGGCCGTTTATCCGGGTTACGCTTGTCGCGCGGCTCTCGTTCCACTTTCAAGGGCGCAGTTACCGGCGGATAAGCTGTTATCGGCGCGATCTCTGTCATAAAGCCCTCCCACCCTATTCAGCCGGTAGCTTCCTACTAAAACATATCCAACTCAGCCTTCTCGTCGTCACTAAGGAATTTGTTTAAATCCACCAAGATCAACAGCTGGTTATCGCGACTGGTCACACCTTGAATATACTTTGAGCTTTCTTCGTTACCGACGTTAGGGGCGGTTTCGATTTCCGATGCGCGCATTTCTACCACTTCGGCCACGCTGTCCACCAAGATACCGATAATATGCCGATCGGTTTCGATAATCACCACCCGGGAGGCATCGTCAGTCTCTTTCGACGGCAAACCGAACCGGTTGCGGGTGTCGATCACGGTAACCACGTTGCCGCGCAAATTGATAATTCCCAGAACGTAGGAAGGAGCACCCGGTACCGGCGCAATCTCGGTAATCCGCAATACCTCCTGAACCTGCATCACATTGATACCGTACTTTTCGTCGCCCAGACAAAAAGTCACCCATTGCATCACTGGATCGCCTTGTTTTCTATCTTCACTCATCTTGTTCATCCAAAGGCAGTTAAATTATTTTCGATGTGGCACCAATTGTTTAACATCGACAATTGCTGTCAGTTCATCTATTACCGTACCGATTAACCACGGCTTTTTTTGCCTGGCCGTGCGCCAACGAACACCGTCCGGCTTGACTCTACCGATAGACAATATTTCGTCGCAGATCAAACCCCATCTCTTGTCCTGCGTAATCAAGATGCGGCTAGCGGGAGAATCTTCGAAATTTCGCATCCTGGCGCGGCTTTTACCGAAGATTAACTGGCTGGTATCCAACACGCCGATACGGCTGTCGTGTTCGTCGACCAACCCCAGGAACCAGGAAGGCTGGCCGGGAATTTGGCTGGGTCTGCGATCGATTTTGATCGTTCGAGCCAATTCAACCAGTGGAGTAGCCAATATCAGCTGGTCGACTTTGAAAAACAACGCTTGAAACTCGTACTGCGACCAATCCGGCATTACCGACAACGCTTGAAGTTTAGCCGGATTTTCAGTGGCGACAAGCGTGGTGCTAGGTCGAACCTTTTGCGTCGCAACCACTTTTTCCAATGGCCGCACCACCGGCTGCGGCAGCGTCACCCCGGCAAGTGGTTTGGAAGACGGCGTTGCGACGATTACCGGTTTTTCTGTGGGCTTAGCTAGCGCCTCAAGCTCAAAATTTGCGTCCGCATCGGGTACGTCGTCGAGTAGGGTCTGCAGATATACGTCAAGCGCAAGTTGCTGTTTGACGATACTGGGAGGAGATTTTTGCTTCATGAACGCGGCGCCAAGGTTTTGTCTCCACTTTTCTCAAGCAATAACAATTCCAACAATTCGGTATAGGCTTCGGCTGCCCGCGCATTTTTATCCAACAGCGGCAGCGGCGCCCCCGCTTGGCTGGCATCCCTGACCTTGGTGTCCACTGGGATCACCGACCGCCAAGCATTTTCCGGATATTGCTGGTACAACGCTGCCAAGCTATCGCGGGCGGCCTTGGTCCGCTTATCGAACATGGTCGGCACAATGGTGAACTTGGGCGGAGTTTTACGCGAGTGAAACACCATTTTGATGGTATGCACCATCCGATCCAAACCTTTAAGCGCCAAAAATTCGGCCAACACCGGAATCACCAGATGGTCGCAAGCCGCCAAGGCGTTGATCATCAGCACACCCAACATCGGCGGGCTGTCGATAATCACGTAATCGTAGCGGTCGTCCATTTTGTGTAGTGCGGTCGAAACGACCAAGCCCATTCCGCCGATCGCCGCTACCTGCCGATCCAATGTCGCGATCGCAGTAGCAGCCGGCAACACGTCGATACCGTCGAAGCGGGTCTTGGCGACATATACCTGGGGATCGACATTCTTCTTCTTTTCGCTGGCATCGAGAAACAGATTGTAAACGCCCAACTCAACTTCTTCGGGGTTGATCCCAAAATAACTGCTCAAGGAGCCGTGCGGGTCTAAATCCACCAGTAAAGTCCGGAACCCCCAGGAGGATAGCAAGCCTCCCAGCGTCACCACGGTAGTCGTTTTGCCGACGCCGCCTTTTTGATTGGAAACAGACCAGATCTTCATAATTGTGGTACCGGTGCCGCCGGTGCGCTTTCGGTAATGGGCTCGGGCGTTGGCGATGACGAGTCCGACTGCGGCGCCAAATTCAATGCTCTGGCTCGCTCGTCGTCCGACATGCCATAACGGGCAAAGGCTTGCGACATCAAAACCAACACCACCCGACGATTCTTAAACCGCCCGTCTTCATCTTTGTTATCGGCAATAGGATGGAATTCTCCATAGCCGACCGCCGATAAACGCGTGGCCGGGATATTATTTTTCACCAACTCCTTAACGACACTGGTGGCGCGCGCCGAGGACAGGTCCCAATTAGACGGATATATTCCGCTGGAAATCGGCACATTGTCGGTGTACCCCTCAACGTTTATGACATTTGGCACGTCGCGGACCACTTCCGCCACCTTGGCCAGCACCGGAAGGGCTTTACTCGATAATTCAGCCTTACCGCTGGCGAAGAGCAATTCGCTATTCATCTCCAGCTCGACCCAAAAATCGTGCTTTTTAATACCAACCAGTTTGCTCTCGACGTAAGGCTGCAAAGCCCCCTGAAATTGTTCGGAAACCTCGCTCAACCGCTGCTTTTCCTGCAATATTTCTTCGCTGAGTTCGCGCTCTTCTGCGGTAGCCAGATTTGGCAGCTCGATCGGCTGGATCGCGGTGGGAATGGTGCCGATTTGGATCGGCTCCGCTTCCTTCTCCACTTTATCGTTGTGAAATAATGCCTGATCCAACGATTCGGAAAATGTCTCGTATTTGCCTTTGTTGACCGACGAAATCGAATACATCACGACGAAAAACGCAAACAACAAGGTGACAAAATCGGCGTACGACACCATCCAGCGGTCATGGTTGTCGGTCGGTAACGAAGATTTAACGCGTTTGCGCCGGCTCATGTCCAATTCCTTACTTCTCGATCAAAAACCCGGACAATTTCAACTCGATATTGCGCGGATTTTCGCCTTCGGCGATCGAAGAAATCCCCTCGATCACCATCTCTCGCGCTTGGGAGACCTCGAAAATCAGACTTTTCAGCTTATTGGAGATCGGAATGAACAGCAAATTGGCTAGGCCGACGCCGTATATCGTCGCCACAAATGCGGTGGCGATGCCGCTGCCCAATAACTCGGGTTTGGCCAAATTCTGCATCACGTGTATCAAGCCGATTACCGCGCCGATAATGCCGATAGTCGGCGCGTAGCCGCCCATGGCCTCGAATACGCGTGCGGCCTGGTTATCCAAGTGCTCCTTGGTCGTCAACTCCACTTCCAAACAATCGCGAATCACCTCCGGCTCGTTGCCGTCTACCAAAAGTTGCAGGCCTTTTTTGGCGAAGGTGTCTTTTTCGCTATCGATGACGGCTTCCAAACCGAGCAAGCCCTCTTTTCTGGCCAGCGTGCTCCAACGCACGATCTTATCGATCTGTTTTTTCAACTGCAGATTTTGCGGCATGAAAATCCAAGCCAAAATGCGCATGCTGCGCAGAAACACCTTGGGCGGAAATTGCAGCAAGGTCGCCCCCAAAGTCCCGCCCACCACGATGACGAAAGCGTGAAAATTGACCAGGGCACCGATCTCGCCGCCGCCCATCAGATTGCCGCCGATTATCGCGGCAAACCCGATCAAAACCCCCAGAACGCTAAGAATATCCATCAGTGCAATTTGTTAAATTGGTTCGCAATCTCGTCCAGCGAATAAACATGATCGGCCAGCCCGGCTTCGGCAATCGCTTTCGGCATGCCGTAAATCGTGCTGCTGGCTTCGTCCTGCGCCCAAATCTGCGCACCGTGCTGGCGCAATTTCATCGCGCCGAGTTTGCCGTCAGCCCCCATGCCGGTCAGCACCACAGCTAACACCCGGCCATTGAAGTTATCGGCCAACGAGCTAAATGTGATATCGACACTGGGGCTGTAGATTTCGCCGGATTGTTTGGGCCGCAAGGTTATTTGGCGGGAGCCCGGCGTTTGTTTGAGTTGCATTTGTGCGGCGCCGGGACTTAACAGCGCCAGTCCGGGTTGTAGCATATCGCCGTCCTGAGCCTCTCTGACTTCGATGTTGCATAGCGAGTTCAGCCGCTCGGCAAAGCTCTTAGTGAAGTTGGGCGGCATGTGCTGCACCAGCAGGATCGGCAACGAGCAGTCAGCCGGAATCCGACTCAACACATATTGCATAGCCACCGGCCCTCCGGTCGAAGCGGCGACGGCCAACAGATCGACTTTGCCGTGTCCGGCTGGCGTCGGTTTGGCCGCCAACCCAAAATCTTTGCCGGCAACCGGAGTGCGGGTCCCGGTCAGGAAACCGCTGTCTCTGCTGATGCCGGTCTCACCGATCGTTTTAGCAGAATTCAGTTTCACTCCCTGTCCCGCGACCATTCGGACCCGGTACCGCAACAGGTAGCGGGCGGTTTCCCGGTTGGCATCGATGTCCTCCAATTGCTTGGGTAGAAAATCAATGGCGCCGGCGCTAAGCGCATCCAGCGTCGCCTTGGCACCAACCTGGGTCATAGCCGAAAACATCAGAATCGGCACCGGCCGAGTACTCATGATGCGCTTGACGGCGGAAATACCGTCCATCACCGGCATATCCACATCCATGGTAATAACATCCGGCTGTAGCGCTGCCGCCATATCGACCGCTTGCCGCCCGTCGTTGGCCACGCCCACTACTTTGAATTCTTGGTCTTCTTCCAGAATTTCGGTGATTCTGTGGCAGATGAAATGGGAATCATCGACTACCAATACCCGAATGGCCATATCGCCAGATCAAACCGCGTACTTTTTCATCAAGCCCGGCACGTCCAAAATCAGCGCGATTTTACCGTCGCCGGTAATAGTCGCTCCCGCCAGCCCTTCCAGGCCGTGTAATTTGGCGCCTAACGCTTTGATTACCACCTCTTCCTGGCCGATTAACTGATCCACCACAAATCCGATATGACGGCCGCCGGCATTGACCACGACGACGTGGCTAGTGGCTTGGACTTCGCTGCTGGCGTAATAATCCTTAACCAACCATTCGCTGAGATAGAACAAAGGCAAGGCCTTGTTCCTGACCATAACCACCAACTGCCCGTCCACCTTGTTAGTTTTACTCAGATCCAAATCCAGAATTTCCAACACGCTGGCCAGCGGCAAAGCAAACGCCTGACCGCGCAACTTCACCATCAGCGTCGGCATGATCGCCAACGTCAACGGTACTTTGATAATGATCGTGCTGCCCTTGCCTTCGACCGAATCGATTTCGACCACACCGTTCATTTGCGCGATCCGGGTTTTTACGACATCCATACCGACACCGCGGCCGGAAACGTCGGAAATTTCGTTCTTGGTGGAAAATCCGGGCAGAAAAATCAGGTTGTAACATTCCTTATCGTCCAGTCGCGCGGCAGACTCTTCATCCATCAGGCCTTTTTCTACGACTTTAGCCCGCAATAAATCCGGGTTCATGCCTTTACCGTCGTCCTTGATCGAAAGTTGGATGTGATCGCCTTCTTGCGAGGCTTTCAGGATCACAACGCCCTCGCGCGGCTTGCCTTTGGCCTCCCGCTCATCCGGCGACTCGATACCGTGATCGACGGCGTTTCTGACCAGATGCACCAACGGATCGGCCAAAGCTTCGACCAGATTTTTATCAAGATCGGTTTCTTCCCCGACCAGCTCCAAGCGAATTTCCTTTCTTAGGCTGCGCGCCAAGTCGCGCACGACGCGCGGAAAACGGCCGAACACTTTTTTGATCGGCTGCATGCGGGTTTTCATCACCGCCAATTGCAAATCGGCGGTCACCACGTCCAAATTGGATATCGCCTTGGACAACTGTTCGCCGGCCTCGGCGTTGGCCTTTAAGGTCTGGAACCGATTACGCACCAACACCAATTCCCCTACCATATTCATGATGTCGTCCAGGATCTGGGTGTCGACCCTCACGGTAGTGTCGGCTTGCGGTGCGGCCTTGGCTTTATCCAGGCCTGGGTCCATCGCTGTAGCCTTGTTGGTCGGACGTTCGGCATCGTCGGCAGCTAGCGGAGTAACCGCAACCGGCTCTGGTTTGGCACGAGCGGCTGGCTTGGCAACAACCGGCTCAGCAGGCGGCTCCGCGCTCGGCGTATCCTCGCTGTGCAGCTCAGCGGCGGGGGCTGTGGATATATCGATGTTTTGCAGATTGGCGGCATCGAATTTACCTTTGCCGTGCAATTGATCAAGGATCTGATCGAACTCGTGTTCAGTGATGTCGCCGGAGTCGGCCGCCGGAGTACTTGGCTGCGGCTCTGTCGCAGTTTCGACTCCACCCGAAAACTTGCCTTTTCCATGCAATTCGTCGAGCAAATTTTCGAATTCTTGCTCGGTTATTTCCTCATCGGCAGCTGCCGGATCGGATACGGCGGATTGCGTTTTTGCCGTCGGCGAGCCGCCTTTACCGTGCAACGCATCCAATAAATTTTCAAACTCTTGTTCGGTAATCTCGTCGGAATCGGCTGCCGATTCGTCGCCGGCCAACAACTCCTCCGGATCAAGCATGGCGTCGAAATCCTGCATCGCAGAGCTTTGCGCGACAATCGGCGGCACCGGCTCCACGGGCGTTTCAACGGCTGCCGCCATCTCCCCCGGTCCGGCAGGCTCGGCGTAAGCCTTCAAACGGGTCAACAGGCCTTTGTCCGCGGGTCTGGGTGCATTGCCGGATCGGACCTGGCCGAACATTTCATTGACGATATCAACCACTTGCAGGATCACGTCCATCAAATCCGGCGTAACTTGGCGATCGCCCTGCCGCAATACGTTAAATACATCTTCGGCATTGTGGCAAACATCCACCAATTCGCTAATCGCCAGAAACCCCGCACCGCCTTTAATCGTATGAAAGCCTCGAAAAATCGCATTCAGTAAATCCAGATCGTCGGGCGACTGTTCCAGCTCAACCAGCTGCTCGCCCAGCAAATCCAGAATTTCTCCGGCCTCAACCAGAAAATCCTGCAAAATTTCATCGTCCAGATCGATCGCCATAACGTTTTTCCTCAAAAACCTAGACTAGACAATAAGTCATCGACATCGACCTGGCTCGTCGCAACATCGCCCTCTCTATCATCCACACCTGGCACCACCGGCCCCGGCAATTCGTTCTCGTGGGCCGGTTTCTGCGTATTTGGCCCGACTTTACGGCTGGAAATTTTGATCAGATTGACCATGCTGTTTTCCAGATCCTGCACCAAATCGATAACGCGGCGAATGATTTGGCCGGTGATGTCCTGGAACCCTTGAGCCATCAAGATATCGTTCAAGCCCGCCTGAATTTTGTCCAATTCCAGCCGCGACTGATTGAAATACTGGCTCAAATCGGCACTCATGGCCTTGAATTCGTCGAACGGCATTTCCCGATCGAGAAAACGGTTCCATTGCCCCGCCAGTTGATTGACCCGATTACTTAATTCGTCCGAAACCGGCAGCAAATCTTCCACCGCCGTCAACGTTTGGTTAGCGGCCTGTTCGGTCATCGCAATGACGTACTGCAAACGCTCCTTGGCATCCGGTATGTCGTGTTCGGTCATTTCGGTGATCTTCGAATCGACCGAGAAACTCACCATGGTGTCGTGCAATTGCCGAGTCAAGCGTCCGACTTCCTGGAACAACTGCGTCTCTCTGACGCCGGCAACCTGATCCAGAATCTGGTCGGCAGTCGCTTCGTCACCTTTTTCCAAGGCTGAAACCAGTTCCCGGGCCAATTGCAATAGCTCATTATTCATAGCGCGCTTCCTGGTGTTAGCCGTCGATACGTTCGAAAATCTTTTCGATTTTTTCTTTCAACGTCGCAGCCGTAAACGGTTTGATCACATACCCGTTTACGCCAGCTTGCGCGGCCATGATGATCTGCTCGCGTTTGGCTTCGGCGGTCACCATCAAAACAGGGAGATTGGCCAGACTCGGCGTCGATCTGACCGCCTTAAGCAGGTCTATGCCGGTCATACCGGGCATATTCCAGTCAGTAATCAGGAAATCGATCCCGCCTTTTTCCAAAATCGGCAGTGCGGATTTGCCGTCGTCTGCTTCTACCGTGTTGGTAAAACCGAGATCTTTTAACAAGTTTTTTACTATTCTCCGCATTGTCGAAAAATCGTCGACAATCAGAATGCGCATATTTTTATCCAAGGAAAATCTCCACCCAGATCACATTATTTATTAAGAAACAACCAGGCAAATTGCCGAAACTCACGAAAAAACCTTGAAATAACCGCAATTTAGCAGGACTTTTCATTATCTTTCCGTTCTATCCAATCCGCAAGCCTAGCACGCAAGCGCAACATGGCTTGGCTGCAGATTTGGCTGACTCTCGACTCGCTGACATCGAGAACCTTGCCGATCTCACGTAAATTTAGCTCTTCATCGTAATAAAGCGAGATCACCAGACGCTCCCGCTCCGGCAATTCCGCTATCGCTTTGGCCAAGGCCTTGCGAAAACTCTGCTGTAACAATAGTTCATCCGGCTGGTGATGGCCTTGAACATCGTCGATGATACTGTCTTCGCCCTGGATCAATTCTTCGACGCTAAAGGTCTTACAAGACACTGCGTCCTGCAAAATCTGGTGGTATTCGCCCAGATCGATCCCCATATGCTTGGCGACTTCGGCATCCTTGGCGTCGCGTCCCAAGGTATTCTCAAGCTCGCGTATAGCTTCCGCCACCATGCGCGCCTTTTTATGTACGGAACGCGGGGTCCAGTCCGAGCGGCGCAATTCGTCCAGCATCGCACCGCGAATCCGAATGCCGGCATAGGTCTCGAAACTGGCACCCTGGCCGGAGTCGTAATGTTTCAGCGCCTCCAGCAACCCCAGCATGCCGGATTGGATCAAATCGTCGAGCTGTACCGTATCCGGCAAGCGGCCCATCAAGTGGTAGGCAATCCGTTTTACCAATGGCGTATGCTGCGCCACCAAAGCGTCAATATTTGCGGACTGTACGGCCGCATACATTGCCGCTCCACTCATGCAACATCCTCTTTTGCACTGTACTGAATCATGCGTTCGACAAAAAACTCCAAGTAGCCGCCGGCTTTCGGTTTGATCGGCCAATGGTCGATCTTTCTCGCCAAATTTTTGATTGCCAGGGCCGCTTTGCTTTGCGGAAAAGCTTCCACCACCGGTACCTGTTTTTGCACCGATTTTTTCAAGTATTCGTCTTGCGGCACCGCACCGACAAATTGCAAAGCCACGTCCAGGTAGCGGTCGGTCACCTTGCTCAATTTATTGAACAACGCCTGGCCGTGCTCCGCCGACTGCACCATGTTGGTAATAATGTGAAAGCTGTTTAAACCGTAGTCTCGGTTCAGCAATTTGATGTAAGCATAGGCGTCGGCCAGCGAAGTCGGTTCGTCGCAAACCACGACGATAATTTCCTGGCAGGCGCGGGCGAAATTGACCACGCTGGCCGAAATGCCGGCCGCGGTATCGACAATCAGCACGTCCAGTTCTCTATCGATCTCGCTGAACGCGCGAATTACACCGGCCTGCTCGACACTGGACAGATCCGACATACGTTGTATCCCGGAAGACGCCGGAATAATTTTCAGCCCGGCAGGACCGGTCATCATGATGTCTTGCAAGCTTTTCTCGCCGTTCAGTACGTGCGACAAGTTAAATTCCGGAAACAGGCCCAATAGAATGTCGACGTTGGCCAATCCCATATCGGCATCGAGTATGGCGACCCGCCGGCCGATCTTGGCCAGCGCCACGCCAATATTCACGGAAAGGTTGGTTTTGCCTACCCCGCCCTTGCCGCTAGTCACGGCGATCACTCGTACCGGTTTCATATGTCTCATCTGTCTTATTCCAGCTGCTTGATCGAATGGCTTATGCATGGCTTTCCGCCAACCACTCGCCGTAATTCAATTCGCCGCCATACGGACTGTCGCCTTCGCTACCGCTCATGCACTGCCGAATCAAGGTGTCGGCTTCCGGCTGATAAATATCCTCCGGTACTTGTTGGCCATCGGTAATAAACGACACCGGCATCCGCCGTTCGATAACAGCCGACAACGCAGTTCCCTTACTGACAGCCTCGTCCATCTTGGTAAGTATAGTCGCTTGTGGCTCGAGTATTCGGAACGCATCCATAATTTCCAGCATCGCCTTGTATTGCGTCGTTGCCGACATCACCAGGTAAGAACGGATCGGCAAATCGCCGTGTTGTAGAGTTTTCAGCTGTTCGGCCAAACGCATATCGCGCTGACTCATGCCGGCCGTATCGATCAAAATCAGGCGTTTGTCGGCAAAGCTATCGATGTGCCGGCGCAACTCGTCCGCATCGCCCGCCACTCGCACCGGGACATCCAGAATTCGGCCGTAAGTGTTGATTTGCTCATGAGCCCCGATCCGATAATTATCGGTGGTGATCAATGCGATTTGGCGGGAGCCGTGCTTTAGAATGAATTGTGCCGCCAATTTGGCGACAGTCGTGGTTTTGCCGACGCCGGTAGAGCCGACCAACGCCGCGATACCGCCTTGCTCCAGCAAGCGATCGTCGGCAATCGGCACCAGCCCGGCCAACATTTCTCTGGCCTTATCCATCGCCAACTCGAGGTTTTTATGGCTACCCAGGCGGTTGGCAATTTTGCCGGACAAATGTCTGGAGAAACCGTAGTCACCCAGACGTTCGCGCAATTCCTCGTGCATGGTCTGACCATGCTGCGGCATTTGCATGACGATACCGGACAGCTTGGCGTCCAACATACTGCGCAGTTCCTTCATTTCCTGGCGCATTTCGTGGATGAATTTGTCCGGCGCAGTGGCTTGAACCGGCCGCGGATCGAGCGGCGCCGGTTTCAATTTCGGGTCGGCGCCGGCCCAAGCCGGTTTTTCCGCAGGACGGACTTTTTCAGCTATTTTCTGCGCCTGACTATTGCCGACCTGGAGTTTTTCAGCGTAGCCGATGTACTGGTCCATGTGGCGTCGAATCGGATTTTCCGGCAGCGAACCGTCCGCATTACGTTTTCTGGCGCTGGGCAACACATGTAACGGTTTTTTGTCACCATCGAAATCGGGCAAATCGACTTTCTTCGGTTCGCGCACCGGCGCCGGCGCCGGCGCCTTTTCTTCCTCGCGCTGTTTCAGATTCCGGTGGATCACCTGCTCGTCGAAATCGCGGGCCGCCACGATTTCGACACCGCCGTCCACCGACTTGTTGGACATAATCACCGCATCGGCGCCCAATTCTTCTTTGACCATGCGCATGGCCTGCCGTATGTCTGCTGCAAAAAAGCGTTTTATTTTCATTGCGCAACCTCTGTTTTATTAACGCTGCCCCACTGTCGAAACCACCCTGATCTGCCGATCTTGGGGAATTTCGTTATAAGCCAGCACATGTAGCCCCGGTATCGAATGGCGAACGAAGCGAGCCAACCAAGGACGGATGAAGGAAGACACCAGCAAAACCGGTGCTTGCCCTTCCATTTCCATCCGCTGCGCACTGTCCTCCAGGGATTTGTGCATCTGCTCGGCCAGACCCGGCTCCAAGCCGGCCCCGCTCTCGCCCGCCGTTTGCAATGACTTATGCAATATCTGTTCCAATCCTGGATCGAGGGTAATAACAGGAATTTCAACCTGTACCCCATTGATTTCATGCACAATTGACCGGCCTAACGAGGCACGCACCGCCGAAGTTAAGATGTCCGGATCTTGACTCTTGACCCCGTACTCCGCCAAAGTTTCGGCGATCGTGCGCATATCCCGAATCGAGACCCGCTCTTGCAGCAGGTTTTGCAACACTTTTACCAACACGCCCAACGGCAGGGTTTTCGGCACCAAATCCTCGACCAACTTCGGCGCCAGCTTGGCCAGATTATCCAGTAACTGCTGCGCCTCTTCGTAACCGAACAGTTCGTGGGCATTGCTTTGCAAGACATGGCTGAGATGAGTGGCAACGACGGTGCTCGGATCGACCACGGTGTAACCCAGAGTCTGCGCCTGGTCTTTTTGATTGCCGTCTATCCAGACCGCATCCAAACCGAAAGCCGGGTCCTTGCAAGGCGAACCAGGCAAACTGCCGAACACCCGACCGGGGTTAATCGCCATTTCTTTTTCCGGCATGATATTGGCCTCGCCGACGCTGACCCCCATCAACGAAATCCGGTATTCCGTGGGCGCCAGATCCAGGTTATCGCGAATATGTACCGACGGAATCAGGAACCCAAGTTCTTGCGACAATTTCTTGCGCACGCCTTTGATCCGCATCATCAACTGGCCGCCCTGGTTGCGGTCCACCAGCGGAATCAGCCGGTAGCCAACCTCTAAACCGATCGCGTCGACCGGCATCACATCGTCCCATCCGAGCTCTTTGATTTCGGCCTTAGCCGCTTGCGGCGAGGCGATATTCACCGCCGCCAAGGCGTTTTCCTCCTCCAATTTGCGGCGGCGATCGATCAAATAGGCGCCGCCGGCCAAAGTCGATGCCAGCAGGATGAATACCAGATTCGGCATACCGGGAATGATGCCGAGCAAACCCATCACTGCCGCGGTAACCAACAGCGTTTTCGGATCCTCGAACATCTGCGAGGTCAATTGCTTGCCGATGTCCTGTTTGGCGCCGCGTACCCTGGTTACGACCATCGCCGCGGCCACCGACAGCAACAAGGACGGAATCTGGGCGACCAAGCCGTCGCCAATCGTCAACAACACATAGACGTTGGCCGCATCGGAGAAACTCATGCCGTGTTGGCCGACACCGATCGCCAACCCGCCGATCATGTTAACGAACATGATGATGATGCCGGCCACCGCATCGCCGCGCACGAATTTGCTGGCACCGTCCATAGAACCGTAGAAGTCGGCCTCGGCGGCCACCTCTTCGCGCCGGGCCCGCGCCTCGTCCTGATTGATCAGGCCGGAATTCAAGTCCGCGTCGATCGCCATTTGCTTGCCGGGCATCGCGTCCAGGGTAAACCGCGCGCTGACTTCGGCCACCCGCCCGGCGCCCTTGGTCACCACCATGAAATTGATCACGATCAGGATCACAAACACGACGATACCGACTGCAAAATTGCCACCGATCACGAACGAGCCGAACGCCTCGATCACTTTGCCGGCCGCATCGCCGCCCTCGTGGCCGCGAATCAGCACGACCCTGGTCGACGCCACGTTCAACGCCAACCGCAGCAACGTCGCAATCAGAATCACGGTCGGAAACGAGGCGAATTCCAACGGCTTCAGGGTGTAAACCACCACCAGCAGGATAATCAGCGAAAACGCGATGTTGAAGGTAAAAAACAGGTCCAGCACGAACGGCGGTAACGGCAGGATCAATAGCGACAACAGCATGATGATCAGCAGCGGCGCACCCAGGCCGAGGCCGGCGACCATTTTCAAGGCATTGGTTAATTTGCTGAAATCCATAACGGGCTCGGTAAGGCGCTATTGTTTGAAATCATCGGGCACCGGGACGTCGCCCGGCGGCACCGGCTTGATCCAGCCGTATTGAGAGGAAGCGCGTAATTGGTAAACATAGGCCAATACCTGCGCGACCGCCAAAAACAGGCCGCGCGGGATTTCCCGGTTCAAATCGGTGGAATAGTACAAAGCGCGGGCCAACGACGGCGCCGCTACCAGCGGCACTTTGGCGCCTATCGCCAACTGCCGGATCTGCGCGGCAATCAAATCGACGCCTTTGGCGACCAGCACCGGCGCTCCGTTGCCGCTCTGGTCGTATTTCAATGCAACAGCAAAATGGGTCGGGTTGGTAACGATGACATCCGCACTGGGCACTGCGTCCATCATCCGCCGTTGCGCCGCTTCCATTTGCAGCCGCCGTTGCCGGCCTTTGACTTCCGGACTGCCCTCCTGCTCCTTGGATTCGTCGCGGACTTCCTGCTTGGTCATTTTCAGTTGCCGCTGGTAATTCCACAGTTGGTAAGGCGCATCCAGCATCACCAGCAACACGAACGTGGCGCTTAAAATCAGCAGCGAGACCGATATCATTTCGCCGGCCTGCTGCACCGACTGCGCAATCGGCAGCCTGCTCAATGCCATGAATTCGTCGAAATTCCATTTGAACAGATTCCACGCCACCAGCGCCACCAATACGGTCTTCAACACCGCCTTGACCAATTCGACCACACCCTGGACGCCGAGAATTTTTTTGACGCCGGTCAAAGGATTCAATTTGGCGAAATTAAAGGCAAATCCTTCGCTGGTAAAGTTCCAGCCGCCCAACAGCGTCGCCGCCACCAGATCGAAAACCGCCAACACCGCCAAGAACGGCAGAATGATCCAAACGCCGTCGGCAAAAGCCGTTTTTAGGTAGGTGGTCAAGGTCACCGGGTCGAAAATTTGCTCGCGCGATACCCGCAACGGCCGCTTCATCACCTCCAACAAACCATGCCACATGCCCTGGCCGGCATAAAAGAACAGCGCCGAACTGACCATCAGCGTGACAAAGGTATTCAGTTCTTTGGAGCGGGGAACCTGGCCTTTTTTACGCGAATCGGTGAGCCGCTTGCCGGTGGGGTCTTCGGTTTTGTCCTGACCGGATTCTTCCGCCACTTACTGCAACCTCAACAACTCGTTCACCAACGCGAAGCCCTGGTGCAACATATCGGCGAAGACTTCCAGCAAGGTCGGCAATCCTACCCAAATCAAGACCATCCCCAACATGATGGTTACCGGAAAGCCGACGCCGAAAATCTGCAATTGCGGCGCAGCTTTGGAAGCCACGCCAAAACTGATATTGACGAACAGCAACGCTGCCATCACCGGCATTGCCAACAATAAGCCGTCGGCGAATATGGTGCCGCCCCATAACGCCACCCGCCACAAATCGGCTTTTCCGATTCCGGTTGCCGCAATCGGCAGAGTATGGAAGCTTTGCGCCAGCATTTCGATCAACAGCAAATGACCGTCCACCGCCAAAAACAACAGACTACCGCTAATCACGAACAATTGCGCCACGACCGGAACTTGCACGCCCGAGACCGGATCGACCATCGAGGCAAAACCAAGCCCCATGCTATAGGCGATGGCCTGACCGGCGAACAGCATGATTGAAAACACCATTTGCAGAATGAAGCCGGCAGTAGCGCCCAGGGCGACCTGTTGGACGGCGACCAGTAAACCTTGGTAACCGAATACGTCGATTGTCGGCATGGCCGGCAAAGTCGGAAATATCGCCAAAGTGATCAGCAGGCTGGCGATCACGCGGACCCGGGCCGGCAAGGCGTTAACGCTGAAAACCGGGATGGTGATGAACATCGAACTAATGCGAAAGAATGGCCAGATGAAACCGGCGAGATAGCCCAATATCTCGTTTTCGGTGACGTTCATCCGATCAAGGAGGGAATATCGCGCATCAAGTCCTGGAAATAATCGATCAGCATTTGCAGCATCCCCGGACCCGCAATCATTAGTACCGCGATAATCGCGACCAACTTGGGGATGAAGGTCAGAGTCTGTTCCTGGATCGAGGTTGCCGCCTGAAACATCGAAACCAGCAAGCCCACGACCAGGGAAGCGATCAATATCGGCCCCATCAGTTTCAGGCCGATCAATACCGTGTCCTGCGCTACGTTTGAGATCGTTTCCGGAGTCACATTCAGGCCTACACGTAAAAACTGGCCGCCAGCATTTCCATGACCATGGTCCAACCGTCGGCCAGCACGAACAACATGATTTTAAACGGCAAGGACACGATCATAGGCGACAGCATCATCATCCCCATCGACATCAGTACGCTGGCCACAACCAGATCGATCACCAGAAACGGCAGGAAAATCAGAAAGCCGATCTGAAATGCGGTTTTCAATTCACTGGTGACATATGCCGGCACCAACAACGAAAACGGCACGTCTTCGGGTTTGTTGATTTGCTCGCGGCCGGATATCCGGACGAAGGTATCCAAATCCGCCTCGCGCGTTTGCTTTAACATGAATTGTTTGAACGGTTCCGACGCGTTTTGCAACGCGGTGACGGCATCGATCTTTTCTTCCAGGTAAGGCTGTACCGCGGTTTCGTTCACCTTGTCCAGCACCGGGGTCATAATGAAAATCGTCAGGAATAACGACAACCCCAGCAAGACTTGGTTGCTGGGAGCTTGCGCTGCGCCGATCGCCTGCCGCAATAGCCCCAACACGATCATGACCCGGGTAAACGCCGTCATCGACAACAATAACGCCGGCAGCAGCGTCAATAGCGTCATCAGCGCCAAAATCTGGATTGTGACCGTATAGGTTTCGCCGCCTTTGGGATTATTGGTCACCGTAATCGCATCCACACCGGGCACAGCCTGCACCCCCGCAGCCCACAGTAATCCACAGCCTCCCAGCAAAACCAAAATCAGCTTACTAGGCCCGTTCATCAGCTTTACTTTGCATGGCTTGCAATAATTTCTTCGCAAACGGGCTGACACTTTGCGGGTCGGACTGGTCGGCGAATAAGCGTTGCTCGCCTTCCAACTCGAGTAATTTGTCGATACGGCCGCTGCTGACACCTAACAATAATTCTTTTTCGCCGACGCGGACCAAAATCAGCTTTTCCCTCAAGCCCAGTGACAGCCCGGCCAGTACCGCTAATTTGCTTTTGCCGGCAAAACCCAATCCGCCGGTTTTTTTCAACGCCCAGGCCAACGACAAAAACAGCGCCAACACCAACAGCAAGGCCAACACCCATTGCGCCACGTCCGCTGAGGTCACGAGTTTGGCCCCCGCCTTGGGCGCGGTGGGCGAGTCTTCGGCCCAAGCACAGGACACCAGCCCCATCGCAAATATCAACCTTGCCAGACTTTGCACAATGTTCAACCCAGTTTTCGCACCCGTTCCGAAGGGCTGATAATATCGGTCAAACGGATACCGAATTTGTCGTTTACCACAACCACCTCGCCGTGGGCCACAAGCGTCCCGTTAACCAGCACGTCCATCGGTTCGCCCGCGAAACGGTCCAATTCCACTACCGAACCCTGGTTAAGCTGCAACAGGTTACGGATATTGATCTTGGTTCTGCCGATTTCCAGCGACACGGTAACCGGCACATCCAAAATTACGTCCAGCTTCACCTCTTCGCCGCCAGCGGTCGGCTTGGGCTTACTGTCGCCCAAGTCCGGAAATTCGGCGGTGGAATAGCCGCTTGACCCCTTCGACACAGCCGCTTGTTCCTTCAAGGCATCGCCCCAATCCGCTTCCGCTTCGGCTTCCGCCTGCTCGTTCATGGCCGCGGCCCAATCGTCACCAATTTCGTCGTTCTCGCTCATCTCAATCCCTTCCCATGTCTCAAATATTATCGAGCGTCATTTTGTCAATAATTTCAATAGCATAATTACCATCCGACAAGCCTAGCTTACCGCGAAATACCGGCACGTTCTCAACCTCCAACAACACGGTCTCCGGCAATTCGATCGGTATTACATCGCCTTTTTTAAGCGCGATGACTTCGCTGATAAACATTTCTTTTTCAACTAATTTGCTGTTCAATGTGACTTCGCTACGCATGATTTCGACCCGTAACGATTCCTGCCAACGACCATCGACTTCTCCTCGGTCGCTGGTGACAGCGTCTAATAACTCTCTGATCGGCTCGATCATCGAATACGGCATCGCGATGTTGATGTCGCCGCCGCCGCCCTCCAATTCCACGTGTATCGTCGATATGACTACGATCTCGGAAGGGCTGACGATATTGGCAAATTGCGGGTTTACTTCGGAGTTAATGTATTCGAACTCGACATCCATCACCGGCTTCCAGGCTTCAGCCAAGTCCTTGAAAATCATGTCGATAATCAAGCGAATGATCCGCATCTCGGTAGGCGTGAACTCGCGACCTTCGACCTTGTTGTAAAACTGGCCGCCACCGCCAAAAAAGTTATCCACGGCAGTGAATACCAAGCGCGGTTCCATCACAATCAACGCCCGGCCGCGCAATGGCGACATCCTGATCACGTTCAAATTGGTCGGAACGAACAAACCCTGAATGAATTCGGAAAACTTCTGTACCTGTATCCCGGATACCGATATCTCGGCCGCACGGCGCAAAAAGTTGAACAACGCGATACGGAAATGGCGAGCGAAACGCTCGTTGACCATTTCCAAGGTCGGCATCCTGCCGCGAACGATTCGTTCTTGGCTATTGAAATCGTAAAGTCTGGTCGCCCCGCGACCGCGTTCGTCGTCGTCGGCCGCCGTTTCGACATCGCCGTCGTCTACGCCGTGCAACAGCGCATCAATTTCATCCTGGGAGAGTAAATCGGCGGTAGACATTTATTGCATTATGAAATCAGTGAAATAGACTTCTTTAAGCGTATTCTTGCCTGCCATCTTTTCCAAAACCTTGCCAATCTCTTGTTGCATCATTGCCCGCAATTCCTGCTTACCTTCCAATGTCTTCGCTTTGTCGGCACCCACCGAGCTAATGACCATCAGTAAATTGTTCCGGATCATCGGCTCGTGTTTTTTCATGGCTTCTATGCTGGCTTCACCTTTGGTTAAAACGGTCAGCGAAATTTTGATGACCCGGGCACTCGCCCCGCTCGGATAGTCGACCAGTAGAGGGGTAGGAAACGCGTAATACACATCGGGCTCTGGCGGCTTGTCGTGATCCGTTTCGGCTTCATGCGCGGACGACTCGGCATGTTTATTCTCGCCATGTTTTGCGTCGGCCGCTTCTTTGCCATTCTCGGCCGGTTTGGCCAAGAAAAAATAGGCGGCTCCACCGCCAGCCAACGCCAAGACAACCACCGCAATGATGATTATCAGTTTTTTGGATGATTTTTTTCCTTCGTCTTTTCCTTGAGTTTCAGCCATTTTTCACCTTTTTTACTCTTAAAGCACAACGCATGCCACGTTATTGGTCAAACCGAAAACCAAGAGTATGCCGACTCAGTGTTTTTCGATCATACAAGAAAAATCATGGTTTTAGAATGATAGTATAGTCGGCCGAACGAATACGGCGAGGCTACAAAACCGAATTTAGCGTGCTGAGACAGCATGGACTGACGGAACGGATCGTCAACAATTTGACTAATTGCCAACGACGGGTAAGCGGGAAAGCTGCAAAAGCAGAATGCTTTTGCAGCTGGATAGCACTCGTTACAAAGAGTTGACGGCGTTCAGTTCTTGGAACGCTTGCTGCAGACGGACAACCATGCCTTCTTGGCCGGCGCGTTGCCATACCCGAGGATCATAGTATTTTTTGTTCGGCTTATCGGCGCCTTCCGGATTGCCGATTTGGCCTTGCAAATAGCCTTCGTTCTTCTTGTAGTAGTTCATCACGCCTTCCCATGAAGCCCATTGGGTATCGGTGTCGATATTCATTTTGACGACACCATAGCTGATGGATTCTTTGATTTCCTCCGGAGAAGAACCCGAGCCGCCGTGGAAGACAAAGGTCAATGAGTTATTCGGCAGGCCGAATTTTTCGGACACGTATTTTTGCGAGTTGTCCAAAATTTTTGGGGTCAGTTTGACATTACCGGGTGAGTACACGCCGTGAACGTTACCGAATGATGCGGCAATGGTGAAGCGGTGGCTGATTTTGCTCAAGCGCTCGTAAGCGTAGGCAACATCCTCCGGTTGGGTGTACAACGCAGAGTGGTCCATGCCGCTGTTATCGACGCCGTCTTCTTCGCCGCCGGTGCAACCCAATTCGATTTCCAGCGTCATGCCCATTTTCGACATGCGCTCCAGATATTTACCGCAAATTTCGATATTTTCTTCCAGGCTTTCTTCGGAAAGATCCAACATGTGCGAGCTGAATAGCGGTTTGCCGGTCGCTGCGAAATGTCTTTCACCTTCATCCAGCATACCGTCTACCCAAGGCAGCAATTTTTTAGCGGCATGGTCGGTATGTAAAATCACAGGCACGCCATAGAGTTCCGCCATCCGGTGAACATGGTGCGCGCCGGAGATTGCACCGTGAATCGAACAGCCTTGGCCTTCCAATTTCAAGCCTTTGCCGGCAACGAACGCCGCACCGCCGTTGGAAAACTGGACGATAACAGGTGATTTGGCTTTGGCCGCCGCTTCTAAAACGGAGTTAATGGTATCGGTGCTGATTACGTTAACCGCTGGCAGTGCAAATTTGTTTTCTTTGCAGATCGCAAAGACTTTTTGCACATCTTCACCGGTGACGACTCCAGGTTTTACTACATCTAAAATTTTTGCCATGAATTTTACCTATATAACAATGAACAAAGGCCGCGTACTCGATTCGGCGGCCTTGCATATCAACTTAAGTCGCGCACAACATTGATTGTGCGCGATTACAGCGCTTACGCTTCCAGCGCCGCCAAACGGTCGGCCAACAATTTCTCTAGAGTTTCCAATGCCTTGGCGAAACCGTCGATACCTTCTTTCAATTTCTCATTTGCCATGCGGTTTTCTTCGTGCATACGCTCGAAAGTCGCTTTATCAACACTGATTTTCTCGATAGAAGCGGACGCAGCTTTGGCCGGATCCAGTTTGCGCGGCAGTTCGCCTTCAACAGATTGCAGCTCAGCCAGCAAGGAAGGCGCAATGGTCAACAAATCGCAACCAGCCAGTTCGGTAATCTCGCCGAGGTTACGGAAGCTTGCACCCATTACTTCAGTCTTGTAGCCGAATTTTTTGTAATAGTTGTAAACTTCAGTTACCGACAAGACACCTGGATCTTCATCCGGTGCGTAAGAATCGCGACCGGTGTCTTTTTTGTACCAGTCCAGGATACGGCCGACGAAAGGCGAGATCAGCTGAATACCATTTTCCGCGCACGCGATCGCTTGATGCATGCCAAACAGCAGGGTGAGGTTGGTATGAATGTTTTCCTTTTCCAGCACCGCGGCAGCTTGAATGCCTTCCCATGTCGCAGCGATCTTGATCAGAATCCGCTTCTCGGTGTCGATACCGGCAGCTTTATACTGAGCGATAATGTCGCGAGCCTTGGCCAGAGTGCCTTCGGTGTCGTAAGACAAACGAGCGTCAACTTCGGTTGAAACGCGGCCTTCAATGATTTCCAGTATTTTTAAACCGAATGAAACCGCCAGACGATCGAAAGCCAACGAAGCGACTTCCGCAGGAGAAGCGCTAGCGCCCAAAGTTGCGCGAGCCGATTTCAAGGTATCGTCGACGATGCCTTGATATTGTGGCATTTGTGCTGCAGCGGTAATCAAAGATGGGTTGGTAGTCGCATCGCGCGGCTTGAAAGTTTCGATTGCTTGAATGTCGCCGGTGTCGGCCACCACGACAGTCATTTCACGAAGTTGTTCTAATAAGTTTTTTGCCATAAAAATATCCTCGGTTAATGTATTCCCTTTGCGTCGGCAAAATCGTTGCTGAACTGGAACGCTTCAGCTACCGATTCGCACTTGATGCTTGATGGGGAGTTTTTCCAAAATTGGGTATATGAGACTGAATCGCCACTTGACATATTTTGAGGCCATTCGGCTCTCCAAAACACGCTAAGTGGCGATTCCGCAGATAACGGCGGGACAATCACCCCACCGGACTTCTACCTAAGAATAATTCGCGATAAATTACACTTTATCGCGCAAATACTTTTCCACGCCTGTGGCTTTCGCCGCAGCGCCTTCTCTGTCCTTGATGATTTGCTTCGCCATATATTTAGCAACACCGGTTGCAGGAGTGGAGTCTTGTTTCTCCAAATACTTAGCAACGCCGGTTTTATTAATACCCAGTCTGTCGATATATTTTTCGACGCCTGTAGAGCCGTTAGCATCGCCGTAAGTCGCGTCTGAGCCACCGCCGGAAGCGGAACCGGCTCCACCTTTCTTGTTAAACAGGAAGAAGCCAACAGCGGCCAAGGCGACCAAGCCCAACAAGCTGTTGTTGGACGAACCTTTTTCTCCGGCACTTGAACTTACCTCCTCGCTAGCGTCGCTGCTCGTTGCCGACGCAGACGATGCGGAAGACGAACGGGCACCAGGTGCTTGCGGAGCGGTCTTATCGTGTTTATAAGCCGAGTCGCTGAAAACTACTTTGGGCTGGAAATTGGTCGCAGGATAATTTGGATCGTTTTCTACGACTTCTACAGCTTTAGCAGCCGGCGCAGGCGCGGCTGCTTTAGCGGCGGGAGCTGCTTCCGGTTTGTAATCCGGATTGGTATACAGAACTTTTGGCTGATAATCAGCCGCCGGATAATCCGACTCTGCCATTGCTACGGAACTGGTCAGCAATAACGCCGCCATTACGCCTTTTGTCAATTCATTCATTTTCACGTCTTTCACCTATAGCTGTTGGAAAAGAGAAGCCCGGCCATTTGATATTTCAAAAGCCGGAGCTTCGCCTACTGATTATCAAAATTAAAGAACGGCTTCGACGTTAGCGACGA
>NZ_PPPU01000033.1 GCF_006483455.1 Methylomonas koyamae | reverse complement strand
AGATCGAAGCTTTTTGCGCATAATCACGAGGTGATAAATGGACCGTTTACGCAATAAAATCCGCGATATTCCTGATTTCCCCAAGCCCGGCATTATCTTTAAAGACATTACGCCACTGGTCAAAGACCCGGCCACGTTGCGTTTGTCGGTCCACCAATTGCTGCATCCGTTCTTAGGCCGCGACATTACTGCGGTGGCCGGCATGGAGGCCAGAGGCTTCATTTTCGGCGCCTTAGTCGCCTGGGAGCTGGGCATTCCATTCGTACCGCTACGCAAACCCGGCAAACTGCCTTACGACGTGCAAAGCGTGTCTTACGACCTGGAATACGGCTCGGCCGAACTGGAAGTCCATATCGACGCCGTCGACAGCGACGACAAAGTGCTATTGATCGACGACTTGCTGGCTACCGGCGGCACAGCCAAAGCCAGTTGCGAATTGATAGAAAAGCTGGGGGCCGAAGTCGTTGCCTGCGCTTTCGTCGTGGAATTAGATTTTTTGGCGGGACGGGAAAAACTGGCGGGCTACGAAGTGCATTCCCTGTTGCACTACTGATTTAGACTAAAAGACGCCTCCGTGCGTCTCTAAACTAAATCAACGGCGTTTACGCCGCATTTTTTTTTTACTGCTGAATTCATCCATCTTCGCAGAGGCCTGCTCGAACTGAGCCTCGGCCTTTTCGAAAGACTGCGACATATTCTCGAACGCGTCAGATTTTGCCGCGTTGCCATCGATAGCAGGATTCAAACTGGATTGAGGACCTAGCGAACCGCTTCCGGCCGGTCGCTTCGGCTTGTCGACCGCCTTTGCCGGCTTTGCCGAACTCGTTTCGTCCTCTATCGCCGAATCGACATCGATATCGTAAGTTTCGGCGGAGTGCTTACCGTCGTTAACCAGATTCTGCCGGTATTGCAAAAACGATTCGCGGGTAAACACGTAAGGATCCAACGCCGCCTCGTCGATGAAATTTAATGCGCCTTCGGCATTGGCCCTGTCGTTAATCCCCTCGACAATACCAGTGCCCGGCAGGTAAGTACTCGGGTTTGCCGCCCGATCGAGAATGCTGGCCGAACCGTCGCGAATTGTGGTCGGGCCTAAAATCGGCAGCACCAAATAAGCTCCCTGATCGACCCCCCATACCGCCAGAGTCTGACCGAAATCCTCAACATTGCTTTGCATGCCCAAATCACTGGCAACATCGAACAACCCCAACAAACCGATAGTCGAGTTGGTCAAAAACCGGCCAGTATCGGACGCTCCCTGACTAACCTTACCTTGCAGGAAGTCATTCAAAACGACGTTGATACCCTTCAAATTGGTGAAAAAATTAGTCACGCCGGTTTCCATGAAATCCGGAGTAATGAATTTGTAACCGTCGGCTACCGGTTTAAGCAAATACTTATCCAGGCCCATGTTGAAACCATACATCGATCGGTTGAAACCCTCGTAAGGATCGACCGAATTGGTTTTGGACTCGGCAATATTGGTGGTTCCTAGATCTTTTGGTTCCGTACTCGCGCAACCGCCGACCGATAAAGCACCGGAAAACAGCACGGCCCACATCAAGCCGGCTTGGCTTTTACCTTGATAACAGGGGTTAAAAAACATCACTCACAATTCCTGGCAAACTATTGTTTCGCGTAACTTTCAATTTTTTCGTTGATTTTGGCAATCAAAGCATCGAAACCTTCCCGACTCAAAACACTGGTATATTCCGACCTTTTCAATGCCAAATCGCTGACACCATCCGCTATTATATTGATAATTCGCCAACCATCGTCCTTTTTCTTCATCATGTAGTCGAATTTGACGTCTTTCTCGCCGGGAATCAATAAATTGGTATGGATTACCACGCCGCCGCGGCCAGTCTCTTCCTCAGAAACGAAATTAAACGATTCCCCGGAAAAATCTTTGAAATTATGCGCATACGCGGAAACGCTGAGCCGGCTGAACACTGTTTCCAATTTTTCCTGTTGCTCTGGAGTCAACTCCTCCCACTGCTTACCGACCACAATACGAGCGATTTTTGGCAAATCGTGACTTTTCTTAACCAGTACGTCCAATTTGTCATAACGGCCGTTGAAGCCCAAGGTTTTGCCTTGCTTCATTATGCCCAGCAATTCGTTTTGAAACTCGTCGACCACCTGTCTCGCAGTCTGCTCTTCCGCCGTCGCCAACGGAGAGAACATTAGAAACACAAGCAAGCCCAGTACGGAATACATTCTGTTGAACATAACGCTTATCGAAACCTCATATTTAGAGCGACTATTTTAAGACTCGACTTTGACCGGAATTTCCGAAATCGAACTTTTTTTGTAATTCATCACGAACTCGGGCTGTTTCTCCGGCAACATTTCCCCCGCAGTTTTCGGCCCGCGAATCTTTGCAAGCAGGGCTTTCAACGGATTAGCCAAGGTATCTTCAACCGCAGTAGCTTCATAACCGCAATGCGCCATGCAGTTAGCACATTTGGGATTCTTCACGGTACCGTATTTCTCCCACGGCGTAGAGTCCAACAGTTCCTGAAACGAGGAAGCATTGCCCTCGTCCGCTAACAAATAGCAAGGTTTTTGCCACCCGAACACATTGCGGGTTGGATTACCCCACGGTGTGCAATCGTAGCTCTGATTGCCGGCCAGAAAATCCAGATAAAGCGAGGAGTGGTTCAGCTTCCACTTTCTGGTCTTGCCGATTTTGAAAATGCCGCGGAATAAGTTTTTAACTTCCAAGCCTTTAATAAAGACGTCTTGACGTGGCGCCCTCTCGTAACTGAAGCCAGGCGCAATCGTTACACCTTCCACGCCAAGTTCCATCGCATAATCCAGAAACTCGGCGACTTCTTCCGGGGTTTCGCCCTGGAACAGTGTGCAGTTGATCGTAACCCGAAACCCCTTGCTGAGAGCCAATTTGATCGCCTCTACCGCGATATCGAATACACCGTCCTGACAGACCGATGCATCGTGACGGTTTTTCAAGCCATCCAGATGCACAGAGAATGTCAGGTAAGGCGACGGCTTGTAATCGTTGATGCGCTTTCTCAACAACAATGCGTTGGTGCACAAATAGACGAATTTCTTTCTGGCGACGATGCCTTCGACGATTTGCGGCATTTCCTTGTGAATCAATGGTTCCCCGCCCGGAATAGAAACCATCGGCGCACCGCATTCATCCACTGCATCCAGACACTCTTGCACAGACAAGCGCTTATCCAAAATGTCGTCCGGATAGTCAATCTTACCGCAACCGGCACAAGCCAGATTACATCTGAACAAAGGCTCCAGCATCAAAACCAAAGGGTACTTTTTGACTCCTTTAATTTTTTGCTTGATCAGATAACTACCCACAGCCAATTGCTGACGTAAAGGAACACTCACGGCATTATTCTCCAAAAACTTTCAAGACTTTCAGCTACGACGCTGTTACAAAAAAACAACAGCATTCGAGCCATTACTATCGGGAGCGCGCCCAAACCAACGACCACCAAGCCAGAGAAACAAGCGGACGCACAACTAGATGTGGTAAGAATACTACTTTTTTATACCTTGCTCCAGTCGAAATACGCAAAAAACAACAACCTACTTGGGAAGCACTTTGCAAAACCACAACCATCACAGATTCAACCCCCGCCGCCTGCAAACCTAGCCCTACAAAATATGTCTTATAAATCATAACGAAAGCGCACCAAACAAGAACCAAAACCCCAAACAGCAATATCAATCTCAGCAAATTTGCCTTAAAGCAACATCGCTTTGCAAAACCCCAACAAACAGTCTATCATTGCCGCTACCGATAGTTAGACTAAAAAGTAAATGAACGGATTTCACCCCCCCATCGATAACCCGGAATTGCTGAAACAGCTATCCGACCAAGAACTTCAAGCCGTGCTGCTTGAAGGCGTATCGCGTACGTTTGCGCTGACCATTCCGCAGTTGCCGAACACGCTCTATCCGGCCGTGGCCAATGCTTATCTACTCTGTAGAATCGTCGACACTATCGAAGACGAAGTTTCCCTTAGCCCAGCACAAAAAAAGGGCTTCTGCGACCGTTTTATTGACATCGTTAAGACCGGCCGCGGTGCTGAGGCGTTTGCCGCCGAATTGGCTCCGCTGCTGTCCGCACAAACCATTCCGGCCGAACACAGCCTGATCCGGCTGATCCCCCGCGTCATCGCCATCACCCACAGCCTCTCGACCCCGCAAATAGATGCGTTGGCGTGCTGTGTGGAAACCATGGCCGGCGGCATGCCGGTTTACCAGGCCCTCGACCTGCACGCCGGTCTGAAAACCATGAAAGACATGGATGACTATTGCTACTACGTGGCCGGCTGTGTTGGCGAAATGCTGGCAAAACTGTTCTGCCACTACTCGCCGGAAATCGATCAGCATCGGCCGGAACTGCTGAAGCTATCGGTCTCGTTCGGCCAAGGCTTGCAAATGACCAACATCCTGAAAGACATCTGGGACGACGCCAAACGCGGCGTGTGCTGGCTGCCGCAGGACATATTCGATGAAACCGGCTTCGATTTGGCCGATCTGACGCCGACCACCAACGACGAACGCTTCCGCAAGGGCCTGGAACGCCTGATCGGTATCGCCCACGGCCATTTGCAAAACGCATTGACCTACACCCAACTGTTGCCCAGCCACGAAACCGGCATCCGCAACTTCTGCCTGTGGGCGCTGGGCATGGCGGTGTTGACCTTAAAGAAGATCAAACAGCACCTGGACTTCAACGAATCCAATCAGGTCAAGATCAGTCGCAACAGCGTCAAGGCCACGATTATCGCCAGCAAATTATCGGCACGCAGCAACTGGCTGCTGTCACTGCTTTTCAATCTCACCAGCAGCGGCTTAAAAACCCCTGACTGGCAGTATTCACCCGTATCTCACACTGGACCATAAGGAATCGCCATGTTTACTGAAGCCCCTGTAGAGACCAGCAATCACGACTTTTCCCAACACAGCTCGGCGGCTGCCATCAGCCCGGGCAAAATTCAAGCCGCGATCGACCGAGCGCAGGCGAAACTGCTCGGCTTGCAAAATCCGGCCGGCTATTGGGTGTTCGAACTCGAAGCCGACTGCACCATTCCGTCCGAATACATCATGATGATGCATTACCTGGACGACATTAACGAAGAACTCCAAGCCAAGATCGCAGTTTATCTGCGTAGCCGGCAAAATCCGGATGGCAGCTATCCGCTATTCACCGGCGGCCAGGGCGACATCAGTTGCAGCGTCAAGGTGTATTACGCCTTGAAAATGGCCGGCGATCCGATCGACGCGCCGCATATGGTGCAACTGCGCAACTGGATCCTGAGCCAAGGCGGCGCGGCGCGCGCCAACGTCTTCACCCGCATCGCGCTGGCGACATTCGAACAACTGCCTTGGCGCGGCGTACCCTACATCCCGGTCGAAATCATGCTGCTGCCCAAGTGGTTTCCGTTCCACTTGGACAAAGTGTCTTATTGGTCGCGCACCGTGATGGTACCGCTGTTCATCCTGTGCACACTGAAAGCCAAAGCCAAGAATCCGCATAATGTCGACATTCTGGAATTGTTCGTCGTGCATCCGGACGAAGAAAAGCATTATTTTCCCGAGCGTACTTTGTTGAATAAATGCTTTCTGGCGCTGGACCAACTGGGCCGCGTGACCGAACCGTTGATTCCGCAGAGCATGCGCAAACGCGCAATCGACAAGGCCTTGACTTGGTTTACCGAGCGTTTGAACGGCGAAGACGGCTTGGGCGGCATCTTTCCGGCCATGGTCAACGCCTACGAGGCCATGCTGCTGCTCGGTATGCCGCACGACCATCCGAATGTCGCAATCGCCCGCAAATCGATCGACAAACTGTTGGTGATCAAGGAAGACGAAGCGTATTGCCAGCCTTGCCTGTCCCCGGTCTGGGATACTGCCCTGGCCAGCATGGCGCTGATCGAAGCCGACAAGCGCGGTAACGCACCGCAACTGGCAAAAGCCAACGACTGGCTGAAAAGCGTGCAACTGTCCGACGAACCGGGCGACTGGCGCGTCAGCAAACCCGATTTGGCCGGCGGCGGCTGGGCATTCCAATTCGCCAACCCGCATTATCCCGATGTCGACGATACCGCAATCGTCGGTTTCGCGATGGCCGAATCCGAGCAAGACGGTTTGGACGAATCCATCCACCGCGCTACCCGCTGGATCGTCGGCATGCAATCCAAAAACGGCGGTTACGGGGCGTTCGATGTCGACAACACCTATTACTATCTGAACGAAATTCCGTTCGCCGACCACGGCGCCCTGCTCGACCCGCCAACCGTCGACGTCAGCGCCCGCTGCGCGATGCTGATGGCCCGCGTCGCCAAAGGCCACGACGAATACCGCCCGGCTCTGCAACGCACCATCGAATATATCCGTAGCGAACAGGAAGCCGACGGCTCCTGGTTCGGCCGCTGGGGCACCAACTACATTTACGGCACCTGGTCCGCTTTGTTGGGTCTGGAGCAAACCGACGTACCGAAAACCGACCCGATGTACGTTAAAGCCGCCGCATGGCTGAAAAGCGTGCAGCGCGAGGACGGAGGCTGGGGCGAAGACAATCTGAGCTACCACGACGACCGGAAGTACCGTGGCCGCTACCACTTCAGTACCGCCTTTCAAACCGCCTGGGCGGTGTTGGGCCTGATTGCTGCCGGCGAAGTCCACAGCAAAGAAGTCAAAACCGGCATCGAGTTTTTGTTGCGCAGCCAGCAAGCCGACGGCGTATGGAACGACCCCTGCTTTACCGCACCGGGTTTCCCGCGCGTGTTCTATTTGAAATACCACGGCTACGACAAATTCTTCCCGTTGTGGGCGTTAGCCAGATACCGTAACGAATTGAGCAAACACTAACGTGAGTTGCGGAATCGTCGTTGCGCTGCCGGAGGAACTTGCGACCCTGACTAACCGCAAATTGGCGCGGGGCGAATGTTTCAGTCTCAGCAACGACGTGCTGGTCGCCTACGCCGGCGCCGGGCCGCACAACGCCGCCGAAGCAGCCAGATTGTTGATCGCCAAGGGTGCCGACCGGTTGATCAGCTGGGGCTGCGCCGCCGCGCTGGCGCCGGAATTGCGGCCGGGGCAATTGGTGATCGCCGACCGGATCTTTTTCGACCAGCAGATTTACGAAGCCGACAAATGCTGGTCGGATAAGGTGAGTAGCCGGCTCGGCGAAAAACTCGCTGTCGGCAACGGCAAACTGGTCACCGAAACCCGCATCGTGGCGCTAAGCGAAGACAAGCAAGCCATCCACCGCAACACCGGCGCCATGGCGCTGGACATGGAGAGCGGCGCGATTGCCAAGGTCGCCAGCCAGTCCAATCTGCCGTGTTTGGTGTTGCGCGCCATCGCCGACCCAGTAGCGCTGGACTTACCGCCAGCCGTGTCCCGGGCCATGAACGAACAGGGGCAGGTCGAGCTGGGCAAGCTGCTGCGCCATCTGGCGCTACACCCCTGGGAAGTGCCGGCACTGGTCAAGCTTGGCCTGCATTTTCACGCCGCAGAAAAAACCCTGAAAACCATCGCCAGGCATTTAAACGAAATCGCCATTTATTAGCAAAATCAGCGTTGCCGGCGCCGAGATCCAGCGCCAGCCGACGCACCACCACGAGGTATTACATGTCCTTTAGCATTGCCGATCTTTTTACTCAGCACTTCGGGGAAAAATTCGAACTGCACGAGCAATATCTCAACAACCAGATGGTACGGGTGCTGCGCACTATCGGTTACGACCGCAACTACAAGCGGGCGATCGGCCAATACCTCTACGACGAAGACGGCAACGAATACCTGGATTTGCTTAGCGGTTTCGGCGTGTTCGCGATGGGCCGCAACCATCCCACCATCGTCAGCGCCTTGCAGGAAACCCTGACCATGGAATTGCCGAATCTGGTGCAAATGGATGTGTCGCTGTTGAGCGGCTTGCTGGCCAAGGAAATCCTGGCTACCTGCCCGGATAATCTGGAAAAAATGTTCTTCTGCAATTCCGGTACCGAAGCCGTGGAAGCGGCGATCAAATTCGCCCGCTACACCACCAAACGCTCTCGGATTCTGCATTGCGAACACAGTTACCACGGCCTGACGATGGGCTCGCTGTCGCTGACCGGCGAGCACATTTTCCGCGAAGGCTTCGGCCCGCTGCTACCGGATACAGGTTCGGTGCCGTTCAACGATCTCGAAGCCCTGGAAAATGCGCTGAGCAGCAAGGACGTAGCCGCGTTCATCGTCGAACCGATTCAAGGCAAGGGCGTCAACGTCCCTGATGATAATTACCTGCCGGAAGTCGAGCGCCTGTGTAAAAAATACGGCACCCTGTTCGTCGCCGACGAAATCCAGACCGGCATCGGCCGTACCGGCAAGTTCTGGGCCATCGAACACTGGGGCGTCAAACCCGACATGATATTAATGGCCAAAGCCCTGTCCGGCGGCTTCGTCCCGGTCGGCGGCGTGGCGATGACCAGCAAAATCATGGACACCGTGTTCAACCGGATGGACCGCGCCGTGGTGCACGGCTCCACCTTCTCCAAAAACAACATGGCGATGGCGGCCGGTTTAGCCGCACTGCATGTGGTCCATCAGGAAAAACTGGTCGAAAACAGCGCCAAAATCGGCAATGACATCATCGCCGCCGTCAACGCGATGGTGCCGAAATACGAGTTCCTGAAAGAAGCTCGCGGCAAAGGCTCGATGATCGCCATTGAATTTCACGCTCCCAAGAGCCTCGGTCTGAAAGCCGCTTGGGCGATGCTGGAAGCCGCCAACAAAGGCCTGTTCTGCCAAATGATCTTGATTCCGCTGTTCAAGGAACACCGGGTGCTGGCGCAAGTCGCCGGCCACGGCATGAACGTGGTCAAATTCCTGCCGCCGCTAATCCTGACCGAGAAAGACCGCGACTGGATCGTTAACTCGGTGGAAAAAACCATCGCCGATACTCACAACGTCACCGGTTCGATCTGGACTCTGGGCAAAAACCTGGCCGGCCACGCTTTGAAAAACAAAAAATAAGGAGATCAGCATGCGTTTTCTACCCAGGATTTTATTGGCTTTGACTCTGGCCGCGAGTCAAACCGCCTTCGGCCATGCCGTAGTCACCCACAATTCGCTGAAACTGAAACCGGTGCCGGTCAATCAGGCCAGCCAAGTCGAGTTGTCGTTCAACTCCAAAGTCGAGCTGGATTTGTCCGAAGTGTTTCTGGTCAGCGCCGGCGACGTGATGACCTCCATCAGCGCTTCTCCCGGTGCCAAACCCGGCCAGGTATTGCTGGATTTACCAGCCCTGGCCCCGGGCGAATACGCCATCAAATTAAAAATTTTTGCCGCGGACGGTCATCTGAGCGAGGACTTGCTGCGCTTTTTCGTCAAAGAACCCAAATAACCGGATATGGAAGGTATAGCTAATTATCTCGACTCGCTGATCGGCGGCGTCGATCTGACGTTTTACTCGATCGCCATCGGCGGTTTGCTGTGGGGTCTATTCGTCCTGCGGCCGTGGGATGAAAATGCCAACTACAACAGCGCCTTGCTGCAGAAAACTGTCAACCTGATCCATTTCGGCAGCAAGGCATTGGTTATCACCCAGCTGTCGAAAATCGGCCTGAAAATCTGGTTAATGGCCGTGACATTGGGCAAATCGCCGTTTCCGGCTTTTTTCCATACCGTGCAATTCAACGCCGGCCTGGCACGCGCCACCTTTGCGTTCGCCTTGTACCTGTTCATCAAACAAGCGTTAAAAGCCAATCTGCGCTCAAAAACCCATTGGCTCGTGGCCACGGCGATCGTGATCCCGTTGGTGATGGCCGCGGCCTGGCTGGTGCACGGCGCCAGTCGCCTGGAAGACCGCGGTCTGCTGATGACGCTGACCGTCAGCCATCAGATTGCCGCCGCAGCTTGGGTTGGCGGCATTTTCCAAATTCTGGCGCTGTGGGGCCTGAAAAAACAAAATGCGATCGCCGAAGAACTGTGGCCTTTACTGCTCAAGCGCTTCTCGACCGTCGGCTTCGTCGCCGTTGCTCTATTGCTGGTAACCGGTACACCGCTTGCGTGGTACTACATCCGTACCTTCCAAGGCTTCATCGGCGCCGGTTACGGCAACCTGTTGATGGTCAAAATCATGATGATGGGCCTGGCCTTGGGTTTTGCCTGGATCAACCGCCAAGCGGTGGAAGAGTATTTTGCCAGCCGCAGCCTCTACGCGCTGACCGTGCGCGTCCCATACTACATTGAAGCGGAAACCCTGATTCTGCTGACCATTCTGTTCACGGCGGCCAGTTTGGCTTCGCAGCCGCCGTCGGTCGACATTCCGCACCTGACCGCGACTTGGGAAGAAGTGTTGAACATGTTCCATCCGCGGGTTCCGCGTTGGGAATCGCCGACCCACGAAGCGCTGATCGCCGGCGAAGCCGGCCGAACCGCCATCGTCGGCCAGATTCCGTCGGAAGCCGCCACCGCCTGGTCGGATTACAACCACAATATCTCGGGCATCTTCCTGACCGTGATGAGTTTCTTCGCGATGTTGTCGTATTCGGAGCGTTTTCACCGTTGGACGCGTTATTGGCCGATCGGCTTCATGGGCCTCGGCATCTTTCTGTTCTTCCGTTCCGACGCCGAGAGCTGGCCGTTGGGTCCGATCGGTTTTTGGGACAGTACCTTCAACAACGGCGAAATTCTGCAGCACCGGATTGCCACCTTCCTGGTATTCATGCTGGGCTTGTACGAGACCCGCGCCCGGGTCAAAGCCGACCCCGGCATTCTGCCCTATTTGTTCCCGCTGATGTCGGCCTTCGGCGGCATGATGCTGTTGGCACACTCGCACGTCGGCTTCGAGGCCAAAACCGCGTTCCTGATCCAAGTCGGCCATACCTTGATGGGCGTGTTTGCGCTGATTCTGGCTTGCGGCCGCTGGCTGGAACTCAAGCTGGACGCCCCCGGCAAGAACATTGCCGGCTTTATCTCGGTTTTCGCCTTGTTCCAAATCGGCGTGATTCTGATGTTCTACCGCGAACCCCTGTACTGATATGAAACAGACTCAAGAATTTCCTCTGCTGAACACCATCGCCGGCCCGACCGACATCCGTGCCCTGAAGAAAGAGCAACTGCCGCAGTTGGCCGATGAGGTGCGTTCTTATTTGACGCACACGGTCA
>NZ_PPPU01000032.1 GCF_006483455.1 Methylomonas koyamae | reverse complement strand
TTGCGCCTTACGGCCTTGGAGTTTCGCGGCATGAAAAACCCAATAAATTGTGGTAATGCAAGATCTGATCTCCCTCAATATTGAGAATACATATGATTAAAAAAATATTCATTATTATTTGTTTGACTGTTTCAATTTATTTTATTAGCGTCTTCGCTCGCGCTTATAACTCTGAAAGAATTGCGGAAAATTATATTAAAGAAGCTCTTTTTGATTTTGCCAATCCGTGGAGAGTTGAGAGTTTGAATAAAAGAGCATCATGGTGGCTAATAAATAAATCCGACTTATCTCCTGATGACATTTGTCGTTTAGCAAACGTAGACTTAGGAAATATTATTAAAATTATTAAAAACCCGGAATGTAATCTTCAACAGGGTTTCGATAAGTTTTCAGCAGAAAAACATACATATGCTTTGTGCTCAACGATCGTTAAATTCGAAAAAAACAGTGTTGATATTAAAATAAGGTTAATTGATGAAAACGGAGGTTGGAAAGCGGGGGACTGGAAAATAAATGACTTCATGTCAATCAATAAAGTTAAGGAATAATTTATGTCAAAACTATCTATAAAAACCACGTCTGTTGATCAGCAAAATGGATTGATAGACGCTTTGCAAAAAGGGGCTACACAGGTTCCAAACACTTATGATGTAGTTCAGTCCGCAGATAACACTGTTGATATCTATCTGCATGAAGACACCGATGCGGCAATTGAATTACTTGTCAGAATATTGGCTGCGAATCCCATATATCTTGGTACAGGAGTCATAGCTGAACAACCGTTGGCGGAAGGTATTAAGAGAGCTGCAAAATTAATATCAGGTCGACAAGCACAATTAGATGCTGCAATTGACGCGCAAGTTGGTGGCAATTTCACCTCCGCCACCAGCCTGCCGCGACCGCCTCGACCGCATTCCCGCCATTCTCAAACGTTTTCGGCAGTCGGTTCTTGCTGCGGCGATTTCTGGCACCTTGAGTGAGGATTGGCGTAACGATCACAATCTTATGAATAACCAATGGACAGAACTGTCGTTGGATAAAGTCTGTAAAAAAATTACCGATGGCGAACACACTAGCCCGAAAACTACGCCATCAGGTGTTCCACTGATTTCAGCAAAGGATGTCAGAGAATGGGGCGTCGATTTCTCGGACACCAAATTTGTTCCAACTGAGTTTTCTGCCATTTCTCGTCGTCGTTGCAATCCAGAGATTGGAGATGTATTAGTTGTAAGTCGTGGTGCAACAGTCGGTCGGGCGTGTTTTATTAGAACGGACACTGAGTTTTGCCTAATGGGAAGCGTCCTACTCTTTAAACCTGACTATCAGTTTGTTAGTCCAAATTATCTAGCAACGTTTCTTCAAAGTCCTCTTGGTATAGATAAACTCACGACAGCGTCAGGGGCATCAGCGCAATCGGCGATTTACATTCGAGACACTAAAAAATTAATGATTTCTGTACCACCCAAGGACGAGCAAACCGAAATCGTCCGCCGCGTCGAATCATTATTCGCCTACGCCGACCGCCTCGAATCCCGCTATAACGCCGCCCGCGCCCAAGTCGAAAAACTCACCCCGGCACTGCTCGCCAAAGCCTTTCGCGGCGAACTGGTCCCGCAAGACCCCAACGACGAACCAGCCAATGAATTGCTGGCGCGGATTGCTGCCAGCAAATCGGCAGAGCAACCTAAAGCGCGTGCTGGCAAAAGACAGCGTAAACCTGCATAAATAGGCGGCGGTAGCGTTTATACGTGGGTGTTTGAGTATGAAATGTTTGAGAGTCTATTGATGTTGGACCAAGTCGACGCCTTTTTCTCGCTACTGGATAGATACCGGAATTTCCGTTCGAAGAAACCCCGTGTGGATTCAATCGCCAACCGCTTCGTGCTGCTGTTTGAAAAACACGGGATACACCGGAATCAGATTCCCAGATTTTTCGGTCACGGCCTTACGCTGGCTGACGTTTCCGACGACGACAAATTACTGAATAAATTAGACACGGAAATATTAAACGCTGCCTCCGAGTTATTCGCAGTTCGTCTGGAATGGTTGGAAGGCGTCGATGGGATAATTTATAAAACGCACGATTTCTATAAGAAGCCGGAAGCCTATCGAGCGTTTTTGGCAAACATTGCTGCTGATAGAGAGCGCCTGATCTTTGCCGAGTTAGTCTGGTCCAACGATGCACGCTGCCAGGAAGATGCATTGCTGATTTTGAAAGAACCCATTACCGAACATGGCAATCAATCGGTGGAACGTTACCATCTGTGCAGTAATTGGAGCAGCAAATACTGGAAATCGCGAGCGGATTTAGCCGCGTGCATTGCTATGACGGAGAAACAGCCGCACGTCTTTTTGAAAGGCAATAAAACGGCAGGCGATATTACCGATTTTTCCCAGGGTAAACGCTTTGTCACCGACTTGGATGAATTGCCCTACGCTTACCAGCGCGACTGGTTATTCCGAAAACGTTACCAACCCTGGGAGCCGGACCAGTGGTTATATGACCCTGACGCCTACCTGGAAGGCATCGACGAGGGCGATTTTGGCAAAGCGGCTGCCTTATCGAACTGGTTGGCTCATTACGAACGTGGTTATATGCAAACCGGCCATCCTCGAAAATCCGCAAGAATGGAATTCATGGCAGCATTAGAAAAATATAAGAATAAAGGTTAATCATGAGAGCCACGGAAGCCAATCTCCTCAAATTCTTACGGAAATCACCCCAGTTCGTCATTCCTATCTATCAGCGCAATTACTCCTGGACCGATACCCGGTGTCGGCAATATGGGTTGATTTGCTGCGGGCCGGTTGAGACGAAACCGTGAACGCGCATTTTATTGGTTCGATTGTCTATGTTGAACGCGGCTTGAGCAATGTGGTGCAACAGGAAGCCTTATTGGTCATCAACGGTCAGCAAAGGTTAACCTAGTGACGATAATTAGCCCTACAGACGAGTAACTTTAATTAAATGTCAGAAGTTTTTTGATCCGTTTTAAAACCAAGTAAAAGCAAATTAATCTACCAGCAAGTAGTCATAAATTAAGCGAGTTTTTAGTTCGCTTTGAATTCTACACTTTGATTTTTTCGCTTGAGGTACAAAACAGCATGCAAAACGACCAAGAATATGAGCTACAACTTTGAAAAGCCATTTGAATACTAGCGGGGGCAGTCTTAAGTTGATCGAAAGGCATCGACGATCTGGAATTGTTGTCCTGTACAAGTTCTGAGAATCGATAGTCGAAAGTTGTCTCAACGAAAGTTTAAATATTGAATCTTTTTCGGCTGTCTAGGACAGGAGGGCGAAGGTCGAATCTTGCTAAGTGACAACAATAGACTTTAAGTGCGTGGCACGGTTAGGGCACATCCAGGGCACAGAGCCAAAAATGCGGTTTGGGGGAAGATGTCAAAATGGCGCGCCCGAGAGGATTCGAACCTCTGGCCTCAGCCTCCGGAGGGCTGCGCTCTATCCAGCTGAGCTAC
>NZ_PPPU01000031.1 GCF_006483455.1 Methylomonas koyamae | reverse complement strand
CTTGATCGCGGGCGTGGCCTGCTCCTACAGGATGTGAACCAGCCGTTCTATTCCTTAATTTAACGGCATTGGTCCACGGCTTGCCCACAACGATGCCTTCCAAACGATACTCGGTGTAGATTTTTACCTAAACCAAATCCGCTAGAAACCAGCCCTTCGCAACCCCCTCTCCGCCTCGGCTCCAATCCCACCCGAATTGCACCCCACCGGCAAACCTTTGCCCACAGTCCGGAAACAGTCCTATCATGTGCCGGCGGCGTAAAGGCCGGCGCCGTTGCCGAGACCGGCCGATTAACCGAGGTTGACGTATGGATGGCCTGTCTGCAATTTTCCACAGCCTGAGCCTGCGGGCGCGACTGGTATTTGCCGGCGGCCTGTGCGGCCCTTGGGTAGTCGACCATAATTCCGAACAGGCGATCTGGTTTCATTTGGTGACCAAAGGGTGCGGCTGGGTCCACTCGCCGGCCTGGCCCGAGCCGTTGCGGCTGGAAACCGGCGATCTGGTGTTGTTTTTGCCGCACGCCCGCAAGCACTATCTCAGTTACAGCCCGAGCGACGTGAGGCCGGATTTGCCCGGCGCCCGCACCGCGCAATGGCCGCAAGGCGACAGCGGCATGGTCTGCGGCCTGATCGAACCAGGGGTTGCGCCGTTGCCGGTCTGGCGGACCTTGCCGACCGAGATCGTGGTCAGGCAGCGGCAGGCCGGGCCGATTCTGGCGCAATTGATCGAATTGATCACGGCCGAATCCGACAGCGGCCGCTTCGGCAGCTTTGCCGTGATCGAACGCCTGTGCGACGGCATTTTCCTGTTGGCGGTGCGCCACTGCATCGAGTCCGGTTCGGTTCGGGGCGGCGTGTTCGGCGCCATGGCGGACGCCCGGCTGGAAAAGGCTTTGGCTCTGATTCACCAAGAGCCGTGGCGGGATTGGACTTTGAACGGGCTGTGCGCCCAGGTCGGTTTGTCGAAAACCGCATTGATCCAAAAATTCGACCGCCATTTCCAATTGCCGCCGATGGAGTATCTGACGCGCTGGCGGATGCAGATCGCCGCCGACTGGCTCAGCGAAAGCGGCATGACGGTCGAGAAAGTCGCCAGCCGCTGCGGCTACGACTCGGTATCGTCGTTCAGCCGCGCCTTCAAACGCTGCCTGGGCACCAGCCCCGGCCGCTACCGCCGGTCGCACAGCGGCGCCGAATATCCATTGATTCCGATTCCGGAGTGATGCGTCCGGTCCAGCGCGGCCGAGCTTCACCATGGGATTACCCATACAGCCGGCACCTGCGCTTCAATTTAGCGCGCAACGCTCCCGGCTACACAGCGAAATCAACTTCCGGGCATCCTGGGCGGTGATCGTGCCGTCGTAATCCAAATCTTTCGGATCGCCGATGGCCGCCCCCATATTTTTGCTTGCCAACAGCAAACTCAAGTCATTTTTTTTCGACATCGCCGGTCGTAACGAAGGCGCGGGATTTGCCGGGACCGGCAAAAACGATGTCGCGCGGCTCGTCCCCAACCAACAGGGTCCGGGTCACTCGGCCGCTGCCGTTCTCGTCCAGATTGACGATACTGACGCTATCGGATAGATGGTTGACGACCCAGATTTCCTTGTCGTTCCTGACCGCCAAGGCGACCGGCTCCAACCCGACCTGGACCGATCCCAACGGCACTGCACTGCGGTCGCCGACCCGGAACAATTCCAGCCGGTTATCCGGCGTGTTCAAGACAAACAGCAACTTGCCGTCCGGCGACAGCGCCAACGGCCGGACTTGGCCGCTTTCGAACAGGGTAAAACCGGATTGGGCGTTTGCCGGCAGCGGACACCATGCCGGCAACAGCATGACAAAGCAGAGCCCACGCACGGTCGCGCGACGAATCGATCCCAACATTTTGATCTCCTCCTGACGGGTAAACGCGGCGCCTATCCGCCGATACTTGCCTTTCACAGCACGGCCGGACGAATAACACCCTCGGGTAATGCACACGACACGGCAGCGGCAAGAAGCGTAGCGACGGCCACCCTTCCCGCGCGTAAACGCATTCGCGGCAAGATAAAGGAATATCGAGACCCGGCCGGCGAGATGCGGCCGAGTCGAAACGGCACTAAGCGCAGCGCCGGTACAACAGCCCCAAGCCGGCGGCCATCAAGGCAAAAGCCGGCGGCAAGGGTACGGAAGTGACAGCGATCGGCGTCGCGGCGGCCTGCAGCGGATCGCCGTTGGCATCCCCTAGCGCGTTGATGTTCAGGCTCAATTGGCTGCTGCCGGCCATCAGAAAATCGAAATTGAGCACGGCCAGGATGAAACTGTCCGCCTGCAATTGGTTTAGTGTCGCCGCACTATCCAGAGACAATTCGAACAGATTCAACCGGCCGGCGCCGGCCAGTGCCGCCGCCGACGGATTCAAACCCAAATCCAGCGGGTCCAATGCCTTACCCGAAACCGGATCGCCGAATACCGCGCCGACATACGCTAAATGATCGCCGTCGAAAACCAGGTCCAAATCGTAGGCTCCCAACGACGGCGCCGCAGCGTTACCCAAGCCGGATATCGAAACGCCGACGCTAAGCGACGAAGCGGTCTGCGTGATCGGCACCAGGCTCAATTCGATCGCGGCCCCTGCCGTTCCCGATATCGATAATAACCACGCAGCGAGCAGAGTCAGGCTAAAACGGTTTTTCATTTGCGGTATCTCCTTATGTTTGATGGACTGGTCAACGGTCTGTGGAAATTTGTTCAGTTGGTCGCGCACTGCGGTCGGGTACAGGATTGCACCAGTTTGCGGGCATCGAGAAGGTTGACGACGCCGTTACGGTCGATGTCGCGCGGGTCGCCGGCGGCAATCTTGCTGCCCCGCGCCGCCAGAATCCGGTTAATGTCGACTTGGTCGACATCGCGGTCGCCGTCAAGATCGCCGGCCACAGTGATGGCCTCGCACACGTCCGGCACATGGTTGGTGTTGGTGTCGCCGACCCGGCGCCGCTCAATGTCGGTTACATCCGATTGGCCGTTTTGGTTACAGTCCGGAAACACGTTTAGGTAGTACACGTCCTGTTCGCCGTTATAGGTTGCCGTGTAGGCCAGGCTGGCCCCGTCCTTGTCCGACACCAAGGTGGAATAGTCGCCGATCTTGGTGGAGCCGTGCGGGTAAGCGATTGTGGTGTCGAATGCCGGGCTGACCGGAACGTTTTTGCTCCAGGTTTGCCCGCCGTCCCAGGAGTAGCTGTAATACAGCCGCGACACCTTGTAATTGCCGCTATCGCGGGTGTCGTACCAGACGGCATCGATGCGCGAGTTGGGCGCCACGCCCATCATGCCGAACCAATTCCAGTTATTTTTGCTCTGCGCGTCGTCGTTGATGCGTACCGGGACGCTCCAGGTGTCGCCGCCGTCGCTGCTGCGGACGAAGGTAATGTCGAGATTGTCCGCCCCCGGCGGATCGACCGTCGCCAAAACGTAAAGCTGGCCGCGCATCGCGCCGGCCGAGCTATCGACACCGACTTGGACGTCGCCGGTAGGCCCGTATTGGTTGGGGTTTTGCTTAAACAAAAATAGCGGAGCCAGACCGCCCAAGTCGATTTCGCGGGTATCGAAGGTCGGGGTTTGCGCCGGATCGCGGGCATTCAACGACCGGGAAAACAGGTGGTGATGCAGGTTACGGTCTTGGTGTTCCTCGTCGAATTCCGACGGCTCCCGTCTGCCCGCCAGATACAGCTCGCCGTCGTTGCCGACCCGCATCGTGCCGAAGGTCGGCGTCTCCGGGATTGCCAGCGGCGGCTGGAAGCTGGCGCCTCTGTCGATCGAGCGGACGAAGCATTTTTCCGCTAGACAGTCGCGCCAATTCAGGTAGACATGGCCGTCGCTGGTGCCGCCGCTGCGGTCCACGGCCATTTGGGCCTTGTCGCCGCCTTGGCCGTAAGCGAACACCGGCGCTTCCCAACTGCGGCCGCCGTCCAATGATTTGATGACCTGGATGTCTTGGACAAAGGTATAACTCGGATCGAAATGCAGGCTCTGGTAGTAAAAATTGCCCAAGGCGTCGACATCCAGGGTCGGATTGCTGCGGCCTTCGCCCGGGGTGATCGTGCCGTTGAAATGCCAATGCGCACCGGCGTCGGCGGTATAAGCCCATCCGCCTTGCCGAAACGACGAGTCCACCGAATCGAACTGGCGCCAGGAAACCACCATATTGGCGGGGTCCAGCGGATTGATCGCCAGGCTCGGTTCGTTGGCGGCATCGCCGACGATATTTTTGCCGTCGGCGGTGACATTGACTTGGGTACTGATATAAGCGCCCTGGCTGTATTGATTCGCGATCGCGGACTGCGTCCAGCCGGCGGTCAGCATCGAAGCCGCCAACGCCGTCACCAAGCGCTTCGCCGGGGGCGCGTAACGGCGCGGACAGGTGGTAGCCGCTTGGCCTAGGTCAATTTTCATAACATGTGTCCTCTTGGCTTGCGGCAAAAACCTAAGCCGGCCAAGCCGGCCGCGAACAACGCGAATGCCGGCGGCAGCGGCACCACCGCGGTTTGCAGATTGAAATTGCCGACAATCGCATCGCGGGTACCGTTCAGGTGGTCGTAGCCCTCTCCCAAACCCAAATCGCCCGACAGACTGAAGCGGCTGGAATCGAGTCCCATCACGACGTTGAACAGGTTGTAAGACTGCGAGCGGAAAGAAACGTGGTTGTACAGGCTCCAGGCCGAGCGGCCGCTAGCAAGGTCGATATTGGCGGCGTCGTATTCCAAGGTGTAATCGCCGGATAAAATGCGATTGAAGTCCGAGCCGGTATCGACCCGAAACCGGAACACCCCGGCCAAGCCGATAGCACCCGTCACCGTGGCCTCGAAATCGGCCGGATCGAAATCGATGGTCGTCGGCTTGCTCCGCCGGTTGGTTAAGTTGGTGACCGAGCTGCCGTTAACGGCAAACGTCAATCCGGTTGCGGGAATCTCCGCCACGCCGGGCACCAGGTGGTCTTCCAAAATTTGGCTATAGCTCCGGCTGCGCGAGGCTTGCGCGTCGAAAAACTCTTCCAGGTACATCGACCGGGCAGGCGTTTCGTCGATATCCACGGCGGCGGCCAACGCGTCGCGATCCAAGTTCACGACCAACCAGCCGCCGGATACCGTGGCGGCCTCCGCCGGGGATAACAACGCCGTGGCCAGCAACATACCCCAGCCGAAGCGGAGCGCCGAAAATCTAGCTAAATGAATACTCATAGTCATGCTGAGGGAAATAATCTTGAAAAGCGGTGCCAGCCAAGCCGAAGCACCCGGGTATGCCCGGGTGCGAAAGCCGGCTTAGGCCGGAATGGCTGTGCGTTTACGGCGAGTGGAGGCCATCACGCCGAACAAACCGCTACCGAACAACCAGACCGCTGCCGGCACCGGAACCGCGGCCGGAGCCGGAGAAATCAGGCTGAAGGTACCGGCGCGGCCGGCTTGGCTGACGCCGTCGCCGCCGAACAGGAAGGCGCTGGTGCTGGCGGAATACCACAGTTCGCCGGTAAACAGCAGTTTGTCGCCGTCGGTGGTGACGCTGATGTTGCGGGTATCGTAGGTGGTGGACGAGAAGCTGACGTTGTTGGTCAGAGCCCAACCGCTGTTGACGCCATTATTGCGAGCGGCGACGTAGCCGAATTGGTAATCGCCGGATAGCAGCGTACCGGTGAAACTGCCGCGAGTCATTACCACACCGTTTAGCCCGGCAACGCCGCTGGCGGTAAATGTCGACGAGTTGGTCAACGTGTCCTGACTGCTTCCCCACGTTAACGTGGTCGCTTTGTTGTTGCGGCCGCCGCTACCGAACGGAATGCCGGTACCGGCCAAACTGGACGGGTTGATGTCGAACGACAGCGTCGCAGGCGCCGGGTAGGTATCGTTTGCCACGCCAAGCATTTGCGACACATTCATATTGTCCGCCAACGACTTGTCGAAATAATTGGCGACATAATACGAAGTGATCGCGCCGTCGCCCAAGGTCAAGCCCGACAACAAATCATCGGGATTGTCATAGGAAATTTGGAACACCCCGCCGTTCAGCGTGCCTGCACTTGCCACGTTAGCGATTGCCAGCGCGCCGGCAGCCAGGACGCAGCGTAGCCGCAGCGATTTCGATCCGATCTTTTGCATACTTTTTTCCTAAATGAAAGATATAAACGCTATAAGCGGCTTGAACGACTCAAGCCGTCGATGACTCTCGCAAGAGAGGCGGCCCGGCTGTCTCGAGCTTGCGAGATCCGCGGCTTTCCGGCTCCACCTTGCGGCGGATGTGGCGAAGTGCTCCCTACTTGAAAACCGGACGGCTGGACCCCGAACGGCATATTCCTTTAGTGAGCGGCGGTTGCTAACGCACCGGTCGGGCGGGCCACAGCCGCCACCAGAACGCTGGCAAACGCTACAACAGGAGTTCAGCAGATACCATGCCAGTCCTAACAAATAAAACCAGATGCCGATTCAGCAGGCTGGAGCGGGAAGCCGAGCGGCTGAAATATCAGGAACGGCGGGGCCTGACAGGGTGGACGGGAGATTCGAGTCGCGATTGAGAGAATGGATGTCCGCTCCAGCTTGGTCTGATGACGACAAGCCCAAGCGATGAAACGGACGGCGGAAGCTAGGGGATTTAACCCAAACACCCCCTAAGCGGCAAATGGTAACTTATTGTATTGGCTGGCTCTTTGGCTTGATATCGGCAAATCCCGATACCGGCCTGGGTGATTTAACATATTTAGATTGTCCCTGGCCGGATCGACGCCGCCAAGCCACCACGAGAATAGGCAAAATCGGATTTTTAAATCGTAGCAGCGCTGAAAATCGGCTAGGTACGGAAGAACACATCGGCCAGATCGCCAAGCAGACCTTGCTCCGGGCGGTCGGCGAACACACCGCTTGCCGGCCGCTCGGGCTCCATGCCGCGCACGAACAAGTACTTGACGCCGCCGAAATGACGGGCGTAATCGTAATACGGCAGGCGTTGGCTCAGGTATGCGTGCAATACCAGACTGTACAGCCAATATTGCAGGCCGTAATTGTGTTCGCGCATGGCCTGCAGCAGGCTGGCCTGGCTATAGTCCGCCAAGGCGTTGGTTTTGTAATCCATTACAAAGTAGCGGCCGCCGTAACAACAGACCAGATCGATGAAGCCGGTCAGATAGCCGCTGATTTGTTTGGCGTCCAGCGCCTGGTAGGCCGGACAGGCGGCCAGGATCCGGTTGATGCGGGCGGTATCCACCCGGCCCGGCATGGACAGGTAAAACGGCATTTCCTTGATGCACTGCGCCGGCGCCAGATTTTTCAGGCAAAACCCCGGATCTTCGCTGAGCGGCGTGGCCGTTACCCGGTACAGCACCTCGCTCAAAATTTGCGGTTGCGCCAACTGCAGACCGTAGCGCAGGCAGGCTTGGGCGCTGGCGCGGCCGATGTCGCGCCGACCGGCCAAGTCGGCAAACGCCACGGTCTCCAGCAGGCTGTGGATCACGTTGCCGGTGTGGGCGCCGCGCGGCAGGGCTTCATCGCCGGCCGGCTGGTCGTGGCTTTCTTCGGCTTTATCCGCCGGCAGTTCCGGCGTCTGCTCCAGGCTCAGCGCCGCCAACGCGGTGTAGCTGCTCATTTGCCAGATGCTGTGCAGACTGCGGGTTTGGCGGCGATGCGCCAACGCCAGGTCGGCAGCACGGCGGTCGGCCGGCAATTCGGCCAGCTCGCCGGCCGCTTCGGCCGGTAGCAGGCGGTACTCGAATAAATCCGGTTCTGCGCTTGCCAGCTGTTGCAGCACCTGCTGCTGGCCGGCGAAATCGCAGTCGGCGAATTCGAATAAATAGGCCATGGCCGAATCGTTGGCCCGCTCCTTGGTGCGGACGTCGGCCCAATTCAGATAGCAGCGGTACTTGGCGCGAGTCAACGCGACGTAAAACAAGCGCAGGTCCTCGGCCAATTCTTCGAACAAGGCTTGTTCGCGGCGTTCGGCGAATTGTGCCGAACCCAGGTCGGCAACCATCGTCCCGTGTTCGTGGCATTGCACCAAAGCGGTTTCGGTTTTCAGCCGGTCGCTGCGCCGCCATAGATCGGGACAGAACACCAGCGGGTACTCCAGGCCTTTGGAACTGTGCAGCGTGACGATCTTGACCGCGTCCTCGTCGCTTTCCAGCCGCAATTGGCGGTCTTCGCTACTGTCTTGCGCCGCTTGCTGAATCGCCCGCCGCAGCCAGTCCAGCGTCTTGTTGATCGCCAGATGCTCGTCGATCGCCGCTTGCTGCAGCCGCTCGGCCAAATGGTGGATATTGGTCAGCACCCGTTCGGCTTGGGGTTGCGCCGACAGGTGTTGTTCGATCCGTTCCCGCCGCAGCAGTTGCTGCAGCGTCGCCAGCAGGCCCTGGTTGCGCCAGCATTGCAGATAGTCCTGAAAGCGCGACACCCAAGCGTCCAGCTCCGCCTCGTCCTGGCTCAGCCGGTACAATTGCTGGCCGTCCAATCCGAACCAAGGCGTGGCCAACGCCTGCTTCAACAAATCGATTTGGCCGGCGCCGGCCACCGCCCGCAGCACGTGGTACAACTCGAAAGCTTGGATGGAGGCGAATACCGACTGCTTGCTGTTCAATACTGCCGATATGCCGGCTGCCAGCAACGCCTGTTGATAGGCGGCGGCAGCGGCATTGCTCCGCACCAGAATCGCGATGTCGCCGGCTTGCACCGGCCGTTCCGCGCCGTGCTTTTCGGCGATGCGGCCGGCCGTCAGTAGCCGGCTGATTTCGGCGACGACGGCGTGCTCGATCAGCGCCGAGACTTCCCCGCAACTACCTTTGCGCGCGGTCCAATGCTCCTGCTTGCCGGGATTTTTATCGAGCTGCCACAGGACCAGCGGCGCGCCGGCGATGCTGCCGTCGCCGGGCTGGCGGCCGGCCATGACCGGCGTGAAATCCAATTGATCGAACAAAAACGGTTTTTGCCGGCGGAACAAACGGTTCACCGCCTGCACCAGATGCGGATGCGAGCGCCAATTGTGCAGCAACGTGTAATGCCGGTCGGCGCGCTGTTGGGCCGCGAAGTAGGAAAAAATATCGGCGCCGCGGAATTTGTATATCGCCTGCTTCGGATCGCCGATTAAATACAAGTAATGTTCCGCGCTGGCAAATACACCGGAAAAGATCCGCCATTGCTTGGCGTCGGTGTCCTGAAATTCGTCGATCAACGCCGCGCGGAAGCGCAGGCGCAATTCCGCCGCCAGCAAGGCGCCGTTGTCGCCGTCCAGCGCCGCCGCCAAGCGGGTGATCAGGTCGTCGAAGGACAACACGTTCTCCCGCAACAGGCGCCGGTCCAGCTCCGTGCGCAAGCTGGCCAGCAACGCGGCGCGCAACGCGACCGGCAACCGCCGCACCGTATCGGCCAGAGCCTCGAACGGCGCGCAATCGATATTCAGACCAGCCAGATACTGCTGCTTCTGTTCCTCGGCCGGCAGCGGCTTGTTCTTGCTGCTGCGGAATTTAATGCCGTTCAGGCCGGCCAGCAACGTGACTTGGTTCAGACAGTCGAAATCCGGCAAATCCTGCTCCGGGTCTTGCAACCACTCTGCCAGGGTTTGCAGCCGTTGCGGCAAACCGGCGGCGAAGCTTGCGCTAAAGTAGCCGGCTTCTAGCGCATCGATCAAGGTTGCCGCTACCGTCGGCAATTGCGCAGCGGCGGCCGCGCGCAAGGCCGGCAGCGCCGCCAAATCGGCGTCCAGATCGGTATCCAGCGGGTAGGCGTTTTGCTGCAGATCGATGCGCAGCACGCTATCCAGCAAGGTGTCCGGAGTCGGATAGGCGCGCAGCAGCAATGCGGCTTGCCAGGCCGGGCGTTGGTAGATTTGCCGACGCCAGAAGTCGTCGGCGCACTGCAACTTCAATTCGGCCACGTCGCCGCTCAGTTCGCAATCGAACAACTGGCCGCTTTCCAGCGCGTGTTCGGCCAGCACCCGTTGGCAGAAACCATGAATGGTGAAAATCGCCGCCTGGTCGATATCGAGCAGTGCCAGTTCCAAGCGTTGGCGAATGCTGGCGCTATCCAGCGTCAAGCCTGCCAGCCAAGCGGTAATGGCCGGATCGTCGCCCGGCGCCGGATGCAGCAGCATTTGCCGGGCCTCGACCAGGCGGGCGCGGATACGGTCCTTCAGTTCTTCGCTGGCGGCTTTGGTGAAGGTCACCACCAGCAGTTGCTTGATGTCGAGCTGGCATTCGACCACAAAGCGCAGCACCAGCATCGCAATGGTGTAGGTCTTGCCGGTACCGGCACTGGCTTCGATCAGATTAATGCCGGTTTCCAGCTTGCCGCGAGTGGCGTCGAAGGCCTTACTCTGCATGCGCCGCCCTCCAGGCCGGTTCCAGCCAATCCCGGCAGAACCCACTAAATGCGTCGCAGAGCAAATCGCTCAAGTCGCGGTAGGCAAACAGTTGGCCGATTTCCGCTTCGTAACCCTGTTCGATGGCGTCGGCCAGACGTTTGGTCACTGCGGCCAGCGCCGTTTCCGGGTCGTTATGGCGCACGAAATCCAATGCCGCTTCGGTAAAAAACGCGTCGGGCCGGCTTTGGCCGCTCTGGAAAATCGCTAGTAGTTGCGGTAGCGCGTCGTCGGGTTCGGCTTGGGCCGGAAAACGTAAGTCCGCATCGACGCATACCAAGTGGGTGGCTTGCGGCGCGATGCGGTTGGCGATCAAATGCTGCAACCAGGCGCCGAAAAAATCGCGGCCTTTCAGTTTGCCGAAGCGGTAAATCAGTCCGCCGTGTTGGTGTAAACGCCCCAGTTTGCCGACCAATCGATAATCGCCGATAGCCAGATCGATAGCCTGGGGCGGTAGCGGCTCCCCCAGCTGTTTGCCGGCGATAATCGCGGCGAATTCGGTGATTGCCGGCTGGCGGCGGCGCCAGGCGATTTCGCCGGCGGCGCCGGCCGGCCACAAACCGCGGGCTTGCAATTTTGCCAGCGAAAATACTTTGCCCTGCAGTTCGGCATCGAGCCAATCCTGGGCTAACAAATAGTCTTCCAGGCTGTTCAAGGCAAACGGTTCGCGCTCTTCGGCGTCGACTATCAAGCTGGGAAGCTGCAGTTCCAGGCAGTGGCGGAAAAAATAGCGTTGCGGGTGGTGGAAAAACTGGCGTAAGCGGTCGATTTCGATCACGGTGTCGGTTTCGGCCGGCAACGCGCCGGACCACCAGGGCTGCGGCGCCGGTTTCTCGCCGCGCAGGCGGCGGGCGGTGTCGCAATCGTGGCGGGCGTAGCTGAACAGGTTGGGATCCTGGCCGAGGAAATAACGCTGACTGAACGGGTGCAACGGGTGGCGAACCACGATGCCGTCCAGGCCGTAACCGTCGCGCAGTACCTCGAGCAATTCGCTGACGATGGGCGACGGCGGAATTTCGCTATTGTCGCGCAGCGATTGGCCCAGATAGGTAACGATCAATTGCCGGCGGGCGGACAGCAGTATTTCCAGAAATTGGTAGCGGTCGTCGGCGCGGCGCGAACGGTCGCCCAAGCGCGGATGCGCAGCCAGCAGGTCGAAGGTCGGCTGGCGTTCGATTTTCGGGAATTCGCCGTCGTTCATACCCAACAAGGCGATGATCTGAAACGGGATCGACCGCATCGGCAGCATCGAACAAAAAGTCAGTTGGCCGCGCAGAAAGCCGGCGCCGGATTTGGTTTCGTCCATCCGGCCTTGCAGCCAGGCGACGATCACGGCCAAAGCCAGCGGCCGGTCGTGAATCGCGGCCATCTCCGCCATTTCGGCCAGCAGCTCATTCAGCGCTTGGCGTTGCGCCGTTTCGGCGCCGGCCAACAGGCCGTCGGCGTAGCGGCTCAGGCAGGTTTGCCATTCGCTCAGGGTTTTCTCGGCCGCCAACTCGTCGCCGGCCCGGAACAGTAGTTGCAGGAAAGCGTTCAGGCCACCCAGCGCCTGTGCCGAAGAGCCTTCGATATCCGGGTAGGGCAGGATGTCGTCGACGAACTCGTCTTCGGCCAGGGCATAACCCATGAACAACCGCTCCAGGCCGGCCTGCCAGGTATTCTGCGGCGTCGGCGGCAGGCCCTGCGCTTGCTTGGCCTCGCCCGAACGCCCCCAGCGCACGTGCAACTCCTGCAGCCAATAGGCGATCAATTCCAGATCGGCAGCCGCCAAACCGAAGCCTGTGTGAATCTGCGGTTGCTCCAGTAAATCCATGACTGTGCGCCAGCCCAGCCGGCTTTGCGACAGTTTCAGAAAACGGATGAAAGCGTCCAGCAGCGGATCGCTGATTTTCAGGCTGCGGTCGGCGACGGCATGCTGGATGTCGTCGAATACCGCGCTGATGAACGGGGCGTAGGCCTGGATGTCCGGCGCCATCACGACAATGTCGCGCAGATCCAGATGGGGGTGTTGTTCCAGGGTTTGCAATAGCTGGTCTTTCAACACTTGCACTTCGCGCAGGCGCGAGTGGCAGGCGTGAATACCGATCGAAGCGTCGGCCGCCAGCCGGATTTGCTGCGGTACCCGGTTGGCAAGGACGTCGTTTTGCAGGCATTGCAGCACGGTCTCTGGCTCAGCCGGCTCGAAGCTGCTGGGTTCGAAGGCGAATTCGGCCTGCTCCAGCAACATTTGCTGGAATTCGCGGCCTTGCTGACCCAGCCGGACCAGTAAGGGATGGCCGTCGAACTGTTGCAATTCGGCCAGCAGCCGCTTCGGCGGCAGGTCGGCCCAGTAACCCTGGACCGGATTTAGTAGATACAGGTGGACATGGCAATGGCGGGACAAGGCCTGCAGGTAGTTCAGCATCAGCGGCGGCAAGCTGTTGACGCCGAATACCGAAACCCGTTCCGGCAATTGCCCGGCGAACGCACCGGGTTCCGCTTGCTGCAGTTTGGCGATCGCTTGCAGCCAGTGCGCGCCGCGGTGACGCTGGCCGATTTCGGCAACGACGGCGCGCCACAACTGGGCTTGCCAGGCTTCCGCCGGGCTACCGTATAGCAGGCGCCGCGCTTGCCAGGCCTCGAGCAGGTCCGGCCGCAGCATCTGGTATTGGTCGTAGACCCGCGCCAATTGTTGCGCCAATTGGTAACGCTTAAGCTCGGCGTTTTCGCCGACTAGATATTGCCGCAAAGCCTGATACACTTCGGCGTCGAGATCGCGCAATAAGGCTTCGAAGCGCCATAGCATCCAATGGCGGTCGAAGGCTGGCTCGTAGAGTTCGTCGTGCAGCGTCGCGGCGATTTCGGCGAAGAATTTGGCCGGGAACAAATAGCTGAAATGGCCCCAAACCTTCAGCCGCGCTGCCAGTTGCTGCGATAGCCAGCGTTCCATACCCTGACTTTGAATCAAGAACAACTCGGCGGCGAACGGCGACGATAACGGTGCGGCGCTAATGACCGTGACCAGGTGCTCCAGCAGGTTTTCGGTTTTGTTGGAGCTGTGCAGGACGAACATCGGCGGATTGAAAAATCTGTTTACAGTAAGGGCAAGCTAAGTGATAGTTTTACAGTAGCGTTTAACCAACAGGAATACAATGAAAAATCTGTTCTTTGTTTTTGCCCTGTGTCTGTCTTGCGACAGCTGGGCAGGCGTTTATAAATGCACCGATGCCAGCGGCCATACTAACTATCAGTCGTCGCCGTGCACCGAGCAACATAAAGCGGTGCAAATGAATCCCAAGACCGGCAGCAGCGTCGACATCACCGCACAAGAGAAGAAGCAAGCCGACGAAGCCGAATTGAAGAAATTGCAGTCAGAGCAGGAGCGCGCGGCGCAGCAGGCCAAACTGGACTTGATCGCGCAAACCAAGCAGGCGGCCAAATCGGAAAGCGAGCAAACCCAAAGCCTGATCAAGCAAAATCCGCTGCAGTTTTCCGCTTTTGCCGTCCCACCCTACGATCCCGAGAAATTACCGGTTGAAATCAAACCGTTCGAAACCCGGCTGCCGGATGTCGAGAAATTTCGGCGTTTAGCAGCTCAGAAAGCCTTGGCCGGCGGCGAATGCCAACGGGTCGAAGCCGACGAACTGAACGGCAAAAGCAAATTGGACCAGTTGGTGTTCTCGATCAACTGCAGCAGCGGTAAAACCTATACCTTCAGCGAAAGCGACCTGAGCCAGCCATGACCCAAGGCAAAATCATTTTTATTACCGGTTGCTCGTCGGGCATCGGTTATAGCACCGCTCTGTATCTGAAATTGCGCGGCCACCGGGTGATCTGCTCGGCGCGCAAAGCGGAGGATGTCGAACGCTTGCGCGGCGAGGGCTACGAATGCCTGCAACTCGATCTGGCCGACTCGCAAAGCATTCGTGTTGCTGTAGACGAGTTATTGAGGTTAACCGACGGCAAGCTCGATGCGGTGTTTCACAACGGCGCGTTCGGCCAACCAGGAGCGGTGGAGGATCTGAGTCGGGATGTATTGCGCAACCAGTTCGAAACCAACTTTTTCGGCGTCCACGAGTTAACCAATTTGTTGTTGCCGGTGATGCGTCGGCAAGGCCACGGCCGGATCATTTACAACAGTTCGGTGCTGGGTTTTGTAGCGATGAAATTCCGCGGCGCCTATAACGCCAGCAAGTTCGCGCTGGAGGGTTTGGTCGATACTTTACGTCTGGAATTGCGCGGCAGCGGCGTGCATGTGGTATTGATCGAGCCGGGGCCGATCGAGAGCCGTTTCCGGCAGAACGCGTTTGCCTTGTACCGGCAAAACATCGACCCGGAACGCAGCGTCCACAAAGAAACCTATCGAGCCATGGAGGCTCGCCTGCAAAAGCAAGGTCCGGCGGCGCCGTTTACCTTGCCGGCCACGGCAGTCGCCGAAAAAGTCGCAGCGGCATTGGAGTCCGCGCGACCTAAAATCCGTTACCGGGTGACCGTCCCGACCCATCTGTTTGCCTGGCTGAAACGCCTGCTGCCGACAGCGTGGTTGGATAAGTTACTGGTCAGCGTCGAATGAGGCGAAACGGGCCGGAAAAACCCTGATTTTCGCCAATAAACTCGCTAGCAAAGCGCATGAACTATGCTATTATCCCGGCCCAACATGTGGTGGCTAAATCGGTTGGATTAGCAGCTATATGTTCTTATAAAAATAACTGTGAGGTTCAATACATGAAAATTTTAAAAAGTGCTGTTATCGCGTTCTCTTTGGCTGCCGCTATGGGTTCTTTTTCGACTGCTGCGGTTGCCGAAGCCGGCAGAACGTCCTACAAACCTATTGATGCGATCAATGGCGTTTTAGAGCGTATCGCTGCTGCCGAGACTGCGATTAACAACGGCGCTGAAGACGCTGAAGTTGCAGCCCTGATCAAAAAAGCCGCTGATTTTTCCGAAGAAATCAATGCCAACGATAAAGTTGCCAGAGAAAATTCAAAAGTCAGATCTCACCTGAAAGCCGCTATCACCGCTGCTAAAGCCGCCAACCTGCAAGAGTCTAAAGAGCACTTGGCAAAAGCGAAAGCCGGCATCGATGGCTTGAAAAAATTGCTGTAATCGTTTCGCGGCAGGGCGCTTCGGCGCCCTGTTTTTTATCCCGTCTGCTCTACCGTTCCAGAACGGCCTTCCCGTTACAAATAAAATTGCTTTTCAGCCACTAAGGCTTCCAGTTGCGCAATCAAGTCTTTTGCGTTTTTGGCATCGATTTTCGCTAAATCCACCGACACGCCATTCATCAAATGCCACCGGTTCAATAGCGATTGTAATTTTGCAGCATTGCTCGCGGTGAAATGAAATCGACTCAGGATGCCTTGACAATCCCGCCCGTCAGGCCCCGCTATTACAGCTCTCAACTCCCTCAGCGCAACTATCAGGTCTGCCACAACCGAAAGCCGGCCGCCAATCCAGTTTGTTACCGCATCCTCAGTGATGTTCGCCAGCGGCGAGTCGGCGTTATCGGATACCACCTTCAAGCAATGAACCAGTTCGCTGGAACTGAATTTAACCGCGGTTTCGAAAAAGGCGGAGGCTTCCATGTCGCGGATGTAGCCGTCGCTATATGTCTCATCTGCTTGGGACATTGTTTTTAAAGCGTATGTCGGACACGGCACCGAGAAAGGCAACTGCGGATAAAAGCGCCGGCCGCTGTCGGCGTCAATGATTTGGTCAGCCAAAACGCAACTGCCTAGCGGAAGATTGCGATGTCCGGCCACGCCAAAATTCAACAACAAGGGTTGCGCGACATCCGGGTGGCGCGCCAGCGTGTAGGCCACTGCTGCGGCCATCGCTACTTTTCCCAGGCCGCTAACCGTAAGAACGCTGTTTTGATTCTGGTAAGTGGCAAACGCTTGTATTTGCGTGTTTTTTTTAAGCTTCCAGGCGGCAACCAGGGGCTTTGCTTCACAGGGCAGGGCCACAAAAACAAAAATCTCAGGTGCTGAGTCGTTCACATTTTTCATTAAAAAATGCTTTGTTTTTAATGTGTTGTTGAATATTGTTAATAAGTGACTTAAATTTAAGGCTCGTCATTTTATTTAGGGAGAACTTCAGTGATCGAGTCTAACGTCTACCGCGCCGAAAAAAGCGCCAGCGCCCGGCATTGGGTCGAAACATTATTGGCCGAACGCTCCGCGGTTTGGGAGTTGTATTGCCAGATAGGGAAAATGCTGCCATTCAATGGCGACAGTCATTTGCGCTCCGTGCTATCCGAATTCTCTCAGCTACTGATCGATTATATTTCACTCGGCCATTTCGGCATTTACGAGCATCTATTAACCGAAACACAGGACGAATCTACGGCACTGAACTATGCGGAACGGATTTATCCGGCGTTTTCCAAGATCACAGCCTCGGCGGTATCGTTCAGCGACACCTACGACGAAGGCCGGCGCAAATTCAAAACCGATAATCTGGCGCAAGACTTATCTGTACTCGGCGAGCACTTGGCAGAACGCATGGAGCTGGAAGACCAGCTTTGCTCCATGCTGCTGCATTGAACCGTAGAAACCACCAAAGGCTTATTTGCCGCCGACTGCCGAAATGCCGGAGGCCGGGCCGTTAGCCCCTTTGATAAACTGCGCTTTCAAATGGTCGAATGCCGCCTGCAGCGTCTTATCCATCACCACTTGATTGCCGATCGAGACGATAACTCGGGCTAACTCGGGCATTTTGGTTTTGGTCGCCAGCATGTAAATCGGCTGCACGTACAAAATCGAATTGCCCATCGGCAAAATCACCATGCGGCCTTTTTTCACTTCAGAACCCTGTTGGTTCCACAGCGTGAATTGGGCGGCGATTTCCGGATTCTGGTCGATCAAGGCATTGACCTGCGACGGACCGTTGACCTGTACATCCTTCGGAAATTTGAAGATGGTAATACCCGGTTTGTAACCGCGGCCGCAGTCGGCTTCGTCCAAAGTGCCGGCCAGGCCGACCATGCTCAGATTGTCGCGGCGAATCGGCGTCATCGGATTGATCATGACGAATTCTTCGGTGTCGTTGCAACGGTTGAAATCCATCGTAATGAAATAGGGCAAAACCGATTGGCCGTCGACCGTGGCGTATTGCCAGGTTTCGGCCTGCTCGTAAAACAACTCCGGCGTGTTTTGGTGGTACTTGGCGTAAATCTTCATTTGCATGAAGTACAAATCGCGCGGATAGCGCAAATGTTTCAGCAAGTGATCCGGCATCTCCTTCAGGTTTTTTAACAGTCCGGGGTAGGCTCGGCTGTATGCCTTGATAATCGGGTCGTCCGGGTTGGCAATGTAATAGTCGACGCTGCCGTCGTAAGCGTCGACCACCACTTTGACCGAATTGCGGATGTAATTGAACTGGTGGCTGCCGTCCAGATAATCGTCGGCGGCCGGTTTCGAGACCGGATAGTATTTCGATAGCGTATAGGCGTCCTGGATCCAGTAAAACCGGTCTTTGTCGATGACCAGATACGGGTCTTTGTCCAGATGCAGGAACGGAGTCAACGCGCTGATGCGTTCGTCGATATTGCGGCGCAGCAATAATTTGCTGTCGCCCGAGATACTTGGCGAGAAAAAGATTTTTTCGTCTTTCAAATAAAAGGCAAACAACAGCTTTCTAAACAGCGATGGGATCGGGATGCCGGTATTGCCGCGGTAATCTTTACCTTCGTCGGGTGCCGACGTGGAGATATCGGATACCGCCAGTTGGTTAGGCACAATGGCATAACGATACTTTTCCAGACCGTAATAAATATCCGGATATTTGACCGAAAAGCCGACGTCGGAGCTCATGTTCAAATCGCGCAGATACCAGACGATTGGAATACCGGCGTCTTGCGCCGCCGGCGAAACCACCGCACCGTAACCGTGGGTGAAACGCAGATGGGTGTTCTCCCAGTTTTGGGCTTCCTTCGGCATGCGCTCGATGTTGACTTCCCGCGCCGCCAGATTGACTTGCTGAAAATGGTCGTTGATGAAATAGCGGTCTTCGTCGACAGTCGGAAACACGTAGTACGAGCGCAAACCCTGCAACTGCATGTAGCTGTCGATCAAAAACTCGCGATCCCAGACCGGAATGTTTTCGAAATGCTTGACGTTGGACCAGGCCTCGATATCTTTGGTCGCGTCGAGATTGACTTTGAAATCGACGACTTTGATGTTGTTCAGGTCGTAAGCCGCCATCGTCGCATCGATGTTGTGCAGCATCGAATCGCCCTCTGTCCGGGTAAAATTAGGCTTGACGATAAACTTTTCGATCATTTCCGGAATGGTATGCGAGCCGCTCAGCCCCCAGACCGCCAGATAACCGAGCACGGCAACGATGGTCGGGGTTTTGCTGCGGTGCCGTTCCGAAAATGCATAAAACACGATAGAGACCGCGATCGCGGCGATGAAAAATATTTCCAGCCAAATCAACGGCAATTGGTAATGCAATTCGACAAAGCCGGGGCCGAAAAACACCGGTTCGTTTTGGTCGGAATACAGCAGCGAAAACCGGTCCAGCAGAAAGCCCCAGATCACGAACAGCACGACAAAGCCGAACAGAACCGCCAGATGGATTTTGGCGCCGAGCGGAAACTCCTTACTTTGGTTGGGTACAAACACGTGTTCCAGCCAATACAACACGCCTGTCGCCAACAGCACCAGCGCGGCCGTAGTCAGTAATTCCTTTTGAATCAACATGTAAATCGGATACGAAAACATGTAGAAGCTGACATCGTTGCCGTATACCGGGTCGGTGATGCCGGCGGCTTCGCCGAAGAAGAACAGTAGCGCTTGTTCCCATTGCAAGTAGAAAGGGACCGCGATCGCGATCGCCAACACTAGCGAGACCGGCGTGTAAACCTTAGCCGAGCCGGTCATAAACACATCGGCAAAACGCTGAAAACGGCGGCGTTTGCCGTCGTCCATCAAGATGTCGTCAGGCGGGTTAAGGCCCAGGTAACGGGAGGCGATCCAGAAATGAAACAGGAAGATTGCAAAGAAGAATGCGGTAACCGCCCCGGAAAAGATAAAGCGATAGAGCAGCTTCAACCAAAAGTAGGTTTCGAATTCCAGCGAGCGAAACCACCATAAATCGACGAAAAAATCGAGAAACACGAAGTAGAACGCCACGTACAAAACGGCAGCTACTACCAGGGTTGCCGCCATCAGCGCCGGCAACAGTTTCCAGTTACGCATAATGTCCTCTTTTAATAGTTTTACGCTTGCCCGCCGTGGCCCCGACCGGAGTTAAATCGGCCCGGTTAGGCGTTTGCATATCGCTCGCCGAGCATTCTAACACCCAATTCCGGATTGTGATTGGGTTGCCGCGGGCTGGCGGTCAAGGCCTAAGGGCAAGTTGTTCGGCACCGGAATTTGGAGTATGTTCAAACCCAATAATTATGAGCTTTTTCAAAGGGCCAACAGGGGGAGAGGAAAATGACGCATCAAACCAACCACAGCAGACGGCGGTTTTTGCAGACTTCGGCAGCGGGAGCAGCCTTCGCGGCGCTGCCTGGATTGTCGGCGGCGACCGGCAGCAGCCTGCTGCGCAAAGCCACGCCGGGATTTAATGCCGATGTCGAAATCGAGTTTTCCGCGCAAACGTCGCAAGTACGCGTTTTTGCAGACGGCCCGGCCACACGGGTACAAACCTACAGCGCCTCGCTTTTAAAGGGGCCGGCGAGCACATTGCGGACACTGCCGGACAATTATCTCGGCCCGATCCTAAACTTGCAGCAGGGCCAGAAGGTACGGATATTTTTCAATAACCGCCTGCAGGAACCGTCCATCATTCATTGGCACGGTCTGCATGTGCCGCAGCACAGCGACGGCCACCCGATGTATTCGATACAGCCCGGCGAGCAATACGTTTACGAATTCGAAGTACTGAATCGGGCAGGCACCAGTTTGTACCATTCGCACGCCCACGACTTGACCGCCGAACAAGTTTATCGCGGTTTGGCCGGCTTGATCGTGGTCAACGACGCCGACGAAGCCAAGCTCGATTTGCCGCGCGGCGAATTCGATCTGCCGCTTGTCATTCAAGACCGGCGTTTCGACGAGCGAAACCAATTGCAATATCTGCAGGCGATGCCGGAGCGGATGATGGGCTTTTTGGGCGACACGATATTGGTCAACGGCAAACCGCAGGCCGAATTCAACGTCAAATCCCGCGCATACCGGTTTCGTGCCGTCAACGGCTCCAATTCCAGAATCTACAAACTCGGTTGGGACGACGGCACGCCATTGACAGCGATCGGTACCGATGCCGGATTGCTGGCGCAGCCGGAAACCCGGCCCTACATCATGCTGGCTCCGGGCGAGCGGGTCGATTTGTGGCTGGATTTCAGCGGCAGAGCCGTTGGCACGCGCTTGACCCTAAACAGCCTGGCCTATTCCGGCGCCTTGCCGGGGATGCATGGCGGCATGGGCATGATGCATGGCAAGTTGGCGCAGGGCGCGAAATTTCCGATCGCGGCGTTCAAGGTCAGCGAAAAAGTTGCCGACTCGCCGAAGTTGCCGAAAACCCTGGTGCCGTTGCAGCGCCTAAGCGAAGCCAATGTCGACAACCGGGACAACCCGATTCCGATAGCTTTGTCGATTCGCCATATGCGGCCGCTATTGAACGGACTTTCGTTCTCGATGGACAGGGTCATGGATTACGAGAAAGTGGCGCTGGGCTCGATCAAAAAAATCAGAATCTTCCACGACCATGGTGGCGCGGACGGCCAACACAGCGGCGGTATGGGCATGGGCCGGATGGGCGGCATGCGCGGCGGCGCGGAATCGGACCGCAGGGGCATGGGCGGAATGGGGGGCATGATGATGGAAATGGCCCATCCGATACACCTGCATGGCCAGCAGTACCAGATCCTGTCCCGCAACGGTGCAAATACCAAAGCCGCAGACTATGCAACGGTGAAAGACGGGTTTATCGATTCGGGCTGGAAGGATACGGTATTGGTGATGCCGGGAGAAGAGGTGAACATCATCAAGCCGTTCCAGGATTACAAGGGCTTATTCCTGTATCACTGCCACAATCTGGAGCACGAAGATTTGGGCATGATGCGCCAATATTACATCGGCTGAAAACAAAACGCCGGTGCCGAGACAAGCTCGACACCGGCGTGTTTTAGCGGCTAGTTCGGATTACTTTTTCCCGAATAAATCCAGGATACGTTGCCGATTGGCAAAACCGACATAAGCCAAACCGCCTAAAATCAGACCGGTAACCAATTGGCCGAAAAATGACGATTGTTCGGCGGACGCCGGTTGCCCAGCGGCATCGGTTTTAGCCGGTGCAGGCGGTGGCGGTACGAATGCAGCTTGTTTCTTGTTGGAAATGTCCGGTAAACCCAGGCTTTTCCAGGCATCGTAATCCTGCCAAGCGGGGAATTTGCCTTGCCAGAATTCCTTGGTGAAATACGGTGCCAAGCTCATGCCGTGAACTTTGGGGATGCCGCGCTCGTCCATGTAGCCTTTGTAAACCACCAAGCTAATGTCGCCACCTTCGCCGATACCGTTGGTGGTGAACGATTTCTCGACATGGTCGTGAAACATCCAGACGCCTTGGCCGAAACTATTCAAGCCGTCGTCGACGCCGCTAAGTTCCAGATCAAGTCGCTGTGCCGGAACCATGCCATGCACGTCGCGCTTGATATAAGAAGAGGGGCCGTTATCGACGCCGTCGTAATGCGTCACCATCGGTTTATGGCCGTGGATATGCAACGCGAACTCTTCCTCGTGGCCGTTCAGGACGCGAATTTTGACCTTTTTATTCTCTTCCATCAGGATCAACGATTCGCGTAAAGTGTACGGGAACGAGCGGCCGTTGAGCATGAAGTAATCCGGCTTGGCTTCGGTGATATCGTATTCCTGATTCATGCGCCGGGCGATAATCCGCGGATCGTTAGCGGAACGCACCATTTCATGCAGCTCCTTGTCCGCGGATTGGTAGTGCAGATCGTATTCGCCCGCATATTTTTCCTTGACCGCTACCGATGGATGGCGGACTTGGCCGGCACCGACGTTAAACACCTGGACCCAGTTATTCGGGCGGTTTTCTTCCACCACAAAAATACCTTGCAAACCCATCGGAATATGCGTGTGGGGCTGAACATGGCAATGGTAATACATCGTGCCCGGCTGACGGGGTTTGATGACATAGGTTTTGCTTTGGCCCGGCATCACGTCCATTTGCCCGGTCTGGCCGACGCCGTCGTTGCCTTCGCCGCCATGGTCCATGTAAGGATGATCGATACCGTGCAAATGAATCGAATGCGGGAAGTAGTGACTGTTTTCCAACACAATCCAAACGATGTCACCTTGCTCTACGCGGATTACCGGCGACGGTGCACGCAACAGCGGATTTGCCACCGGTTCGTATAGACTCAGAGTCGACATGTCACGGGTTTTGGGCGCATAAACCCAGAACGTGGGCTGAATGCCGGGGGCAATGTCGAAAGTCGTAGTCGGTTCCTTCATGTCCGGCGAATGGCCGTTGAGCTCGGCAATTTCCAGCTTGATGATGTAATGGTCCGGATCGCCGTCGCCGTCCATGTCGTTGCTGACGGTGATCGCATCGGCGGCCAACTGGGTTTCCATCAGGGTCGCCATGGAAATATTGTTGGTACCTTTTACAAACGCAGCGATCTCGGCAGGGTTGTCCGGATTGCACATCCGCGACTCCTGAATTTCCACACCGTCGATCACTTGTGCCTCGCGCCATTTCGGATCGGTAAATTCTGAACAAAACTCTTCTGCCGCCCCCAATTTGACGTTAGTACTTGCCGGTAGCTTGTCCGCCGCCGCCAAAACCCAGTGCGAACCGGACAGCAACATCGCGCCACACAGCATGGGGATAACCTTTTTATGCATACAAAACCTCATAAAACAGACAAATTAGCGGATAGCTCGACAGGGCATCCGAACATCAGAAAAAGCGCGATACTGTAACCAGAACCCATGGGTAAAGTACAGAAATTATTTAACAATTTTGCCGCCGAGGCGGCTCGGTTCGCCAGCCGAGAAAACCTTGCAATCGGGCGAAGCGGCTATGCCTTATAATTCCATAACCGGCGCTTTTTGCTAATCGTCGGACAAAATATTTGCCCGTTAATTCAGCACGCGACATTATGCCCAGCCTCCGACTCCTGCTTTGTTTGATCCTAATTTTATCAGTTCACGGCGGCTATGCCTGGCTCAGTAACCGCCCGCAGGATGCCGGCACCGACGTTCCGGCCGGCAAGTTGATGAGTCTGTCGTTTGCGCCGTTCCGTGAAGGCTTCAATCCGTTGCTGGCAAAGTTTCCGCTGCCCGAACACGTCGATGAGGATTTGCGTTTATTGGCGGATAAAACCGAAACCATCCGCACCTATTCCAGCCTGGGCGGCATGCAACCCACGCCCGAATTAGCACGGAAATACGGTTTGCAGATGATTCAGGGTTGTTGGATCGATGCGATTTATCTCGACAACCAACGGGAAATGGAAGCCTTGATCAAATCAGCGAACGCGAATCCCGATGTCGTGAAACGGGTCATCGTCGGCAATGAAGTTTTGTTGCGCGGCGAAATGGATGTCGATCGGCTGATCGGTTACATCCGCGCCGTGAAGCAGGCGGTCAAGCAACCGGTGTCTTATGCCGACGTCTGGTCGATGTATATGAAGCATCCGCAACTGATCAACGAGGTCGATTTCATCACCATTCATATTCTGCCCTATTGGGAGGACGAGCCGATCTCGGTGGAAAATGCGACGCAACATTTGGAGAAAATCGTCAAACAAGTGGAAGACGAAGCGCGCGGCATCGCCCCCGGCAAACCGATTCTGATCGGCGAGTCCGGCTGGCCCAGTGCCGGTCGCCAGCGGGGCCTGGCAGTACCGAGCGTGGTCAACGAAGCCAAGTTCATCCGCGGCATGATCCAGGTCGCCCAGCGCCATAATTTCGATTACAACATTGTCGAAGCCTTCAATCAGCCCTGGAAAAGCGAGTTGGAAGGCGTGGTCGGCGCTAACTGGGGCCTGTTCTCGGCTTCCCGCAAACCGGTATTTCCGTTAACCGGGCCGGTGCTGGAAACGCCGAACTGGACATGGCGCTTGGCGGCGGCCACATTGCTTAGCTTGGCGGTGGTTGGAGTCTTTTTTAACAAGCTGCAAGCCTTGCCTTGGCGGGCGATGCTGCTGGTTTTGGCGACGATTCAGACCTTCAGCGCCTGTTTGGTCACGCTGGCCGATTTCCTTTGGTATACCAGCTACAGCGACTGGCAAAGGCTTTACACCTTATTAATAGTGGTGGCCAACGCGGCAATGGCCGGGTTGTTGCTTGGCCGGGTGCAGCAAATCCTGGCCGGCCGCCCCGGATCGCTGGAGCTGGCAAAGGCATTGCGGACAGGATACTTACTGTTTGTCGGCTTGGCGCTGTACAAAACTTACGGCCTGGCAGTCAATGGCCGCTATCTGAGCTTCCCGATCGAACAGTTTTCGGTTCCGGTTTCCGGCTTGGTCGCGCTAATCGTGTCCCGATGGTTGGGACCTGGGAAATCCAACGGCGGCTTGCTGGCGTTCGATCAGTTGATAGGCTGGGAATCAGGCCTCAAACATAGCCGTGTCGTCGCCTACTTACTGTGTTTCGCAATTGCCGGAATGGTGGTCGGCGAAAGCCTGGCATTTATGGTGGGCCGGGATTTCATCCAGGCTCATCCCGGCATCGCCGAAGGCTTGCCGGTCGCGCTAAGTTACACGCTGAACAACCGGCAATTAACGACTTGGCTGGTTTATCTGGCGGTGCTGTCGTTACCGTTTTGGTTCGGCAAACCGCAGAACGCTGATCGCTAATGCTAGATACTTCGGCTGCCGAAACCGTGCCTTCGGCGCGATGTTTTCCAAGCCTCAATATCGAGCGACAGTTTGCCGCGCGGCAATTTGTCACATTCTCAAATCCCTAGCCCGCCAGTAAACTATATGCAACTCTTATGTATGCGCTCCCTCTCCTAAAGGGTAAAGAGTTTTAATATCCTTCCTCAATGCGGCCTTGCGCCGCATCTTTTTTTGGACGAGGTTGTCATTATGGAAAGAAACTACCATTCTTCGACGTCCACTTTCGTGCATCCGGACGAATTGGACTTACGCACCGCTTTTCACGAAGCCGGCCACGCAGCGGCCATTTACCTTGGCAACCGGCAAAAGCAATTACCTCCCGTGTTTTTCGAAATCCATGTCCAACGCCCCGGAGCGGGTAAAGACCAGTTCTTTGCCAAAGTGGTGGACGGTAATCTGATCCAAAACCTGCCGATCGCCGTCGTCGAAAGTTTTTCATTACTTGCAGAACATCAACAGCACAGTTGCCAAAGGGCTTACGAAGCCGATGTCGTGAATCTGCTGGCCGGCCCGTTAGCCGAAGCCAAATACGTGGCAATCCGCGACGACGAGGTGTTCAATCTCAACCTGATTAATTTCAACGCGCTGCACAACTACGGCGGATACAGCGATCTGGAGACCGCCTCAAGCTATTTGGAGCACTTCATTTCATCCAGGGCCGAGCGCGAAAAGAAAATGCAGGAATTACTGGCCGAAGCCTTCCGGATTATCGACGATCGCCGGCATTGGAAATGCATTTTGAATTTGGCCCACTACATTTTGGACAGCCAGCAAGAAGTGATTTCCTGCGACCAAGCAATTACCGTGTTCGATCGCTGTATGGCCGCTACCCGACCTTACCGTTCCGCCCGCTACCCTTTCTTTTTCAACTAATCCCGCCTTGCCGCCCGGCAATTACGTTAGATAGCGCAGGCGGGCGCTTACCGCGCCCCTAGCCGAGATCGTCGGTGAATAAAGTACAACGGTTTCGCCCCTGTTGTTTGGAGCGGTACAACGCTTGGTCGGCTCGAACGAAAACGTCTTCGTGCTGGTCGCCTTCCTTGAATTCGCTGACGCCGCAACTCAAGGTTAAATTGATTTCCTCGCCGTTGGAATGAAATCCGGAATGCTGCACAATACTGCGAATGCTGTCTGCGACTTCCAGGGCTTGGTCTTCAGGGGTGTTGGGCATCAGCATCACAAACTCTTCGCCGCCGTATCGGGCGACGAAATCGGTTTCCCGACAGTTGCTTGACAATAATTGACCGACCAAAGCCAAAGTCTTGTCGCCGGCTTTGTGGCCGTAATTGTCATTAATCTGCTTGAAATGGTCGATATCCCAAATCACCAACGCCAACGACTCCTTGTAGCGCTTCCAGCGATTCGTTTCCATTTCCACTCTGTTGTTGTAAGCCAACCGGTTGGGCAACCCGGTCAGCGAATCGCACATTGCTTTGTCGTGCTCGATTTTCAACTTGGTGCGCAAAGTCTCGGTTTCGGTTTCCAAGGCCTGCAATTTTTGCGTCATGATCTCGATTTCCTGCTGCGCTTCGAGCTGGCGCACGTCTTCGATCTGCTTGTGTTCGAGCAACTGTTCCAGTAAACGGTCGAGGTGCTCGCTGGTGTGGGTTTTCAACTCGGCCAGTCCTTGCGCCGATTGTGCAGAGTCCTTCAAATCGCCGACCTGCCGCGAAATTCTTTCGCTCAGGTCGTTGCGATTGTCCATCGACAATTTGTTGGCTTTGCTGGCGGTTTCGGCCTGTTGCTCGATTTCGCCCAGTTGGTCGGTCAAGTCGGCCAGAAACAGATCAAGATCCTTTTTCTCGGAAGCCCCGTAGTCCTTGATGTTCAACAACAACTCGATCGCCGAGTCGATTACACGTTTATAAGCTTGCCCGGTTTGTCTGGCGTGGACGCGTTGCCGGAGCAGCGTAGTCTGCTGCTGAAATCTTAGCGGTACCTCGGCCTCGCCTAACAGTTCCTCCAGGCGTTGAAACACGTAGTCGTGCTGGGCAGCGGCCGAACTATCGCTTCCGGGCTCTTCCTTAGCTTGCTTGGATATTTGCAGCAACGTTTTCGACACGGCTTGCAGCTCCTGCAACAAGTCATGCAAATTTGCGCCGCTGCGCAATCTAGCGCCGATCGTAACCAGATGCGGCTCCAGCAATTTGTGGCTGCCCTGGCTGAAAATCAAAAGTTGGATGACCAACTTATACAGAAATTTTTCGATATCGACCGGGGCGGAATAAGGAGACTGAATCGCCATCGTACAATCGCTCTAAACCACGACGCAACGATTCCGTCCGGAATGCTTGGCTTGGTACAAGCCGGCATCGGCACGTTCGAATAAGGCCTCGGTGCTATCGCCTTCCCGGTACTGACTCAAGCCGCCGGACAGGGTAATGTTCACTTTGTTGCCATTGGCGTTGAAACTGCAGCCTTGTACCGTATTACGCAGTTTTTCGGCGACTTGCAGTCCGGCCGCGGCATTGGTATCAGGCAATAACATGACGAATTCTTCGCCGCCGAAACGGGAAACGAAGTCGGTTTGCCGGCAATGTTCGGTCAATAACTTGGCGATAATGACTAACGCCTTATCTCCGGACTTATGGCCGTAAGTGTCGTTGATAGCCTTGAACAAATCCACATCCCAGACGATCATCGTCAGCGGCGACTTGTGCCGCTTGCAGCGCGCGATTTCGTCGGCGAGCCGGTCTTCTAAGGCCAATCGGTTCGGCAAACCCGTCAATGGATCGCGGGTTGCCCGCTGCTGGGCGACATCCAGCCGCGAACGCAATTCGCCGGATTCGGATTCCATTTCCTTCAATTTCGTTGCCAAGGCCTGCATTTCTTGACTCACCCGATCGCGTTCCTGTTGTTCCCGGCGATTGTGTTCCTGAATTTGCTCGCTGATGGTACTGAGCCGGCTGCTGACGACTTGCTTGAGCGGTTCCAATTGGGTGGCATTTTCAGCTTTTTCCTTCAATTCCTGAATCTGTTCGGATACGGTGCGATCCAACAGGTTACGTTTTTTCAAACTGTTTTCGGCGGCCAAGTTGACGCCGGTGGCTCTGATGCCAAGCTCCGTCAACTGTTCGGTTAACGCGGCCAGAAATACCGCCATTTCGCGCTGCTCGGCTTCCAGATGGTTTTTTATCGACAGCAACAGGCTGATGGTATCGTCGAACACCCGTCCCAAAGGCTGCCGTTCGTTCTGGATCCGCCGTTTCAGTTGCTCGGCATCCGCCGCGAAAAACGACGGGATCTCGGCATTGTCCAGCAAGCGTATCAACTGAATGTGGATCGCATCGACATCGATGTCGCCGGCCGGCAGCTCTACACCGAGAGCCGGCAGCGCCTGAGCTTTGTTTTCGGCTTCGATCAGTTCCAACAGCGCCAAGAACAATCCTTGGTTGTTATTAAACCGGCGGTTTTCGTAATCGTCGCGAACGTGGTCGAAGCGAAGCTGCAACGGCGGGTATTGTTTGCCGAGAAATTCGAATAACAAGCCCGCATCGGCAAAATTGGTTTCCGCCGAATCTTCCAATTTGGCCAACGCGGCCGAAAAGGCAGACAATTCCTGTTGTAGCTGTTGGCTTTGCAGACCGCTTTTCAACAAATTGCGGATCCGGTTCAAATGCGGGTCTAACTGCCGGTTGAGCCCTTTCACCGCTAACGCAAAACGGACGATGGTTTTGCAGAGTAATTCTTCGTTGGCTTTGAACTGCTTTTCGCTTTGCTCCTGCTCATCCAGTAGCCGGAGATATTTCTCCTTCCACTTTTCCGGCCCTTCTTCCTTGTTTTTGAAAAAAACCATGAACTCCGCCTCAATATCGAAACTTTCTCCGGGCCAAGTATAGCCTATGGCCAAAATTGCGACGGACGGCTTCCGCGTCCCTGCCGGAAGCTGCCAAGGCTGTTGCAGCCTTATTTTTGGGGGCTTTCCTGGGCGATCAGCTGGTTGACCACGTTAAGCATATTGGCCTGTGATTTGGCCGACTGCGCGGTCACCTTGTATTTGCCGTTGACCACCAGAGAAGGCACGCCGGTAATGCCGTAGCGCGGCCCGATCGATTCGGCCTGGCGCAATTTGGCGTCGACCAGAAACGAGCTGTAGGCGGCACGGAAATCTTCCTCTTTCACGCCGTGGGCGGCAAAAAATTTCGCCAAGTCGTCTTCGTCTGTTAGTGCCGGCTTTTTGTCTCGAAGCGCTGCTTGGACGGTGTTGAACAGGTCGGCATGCACATTTTCCAATACACCCAGAGCTTCTGCGGTGTAATAAGCTTTAGCGTGCTTGCCCCACAGCTCGCTGAACACCGCCGGTTGGCGGATAAATTCGACGTTGGCCGGCTTGGTTTTCAGCCACGCCACCATTGCCGGCTCCAGACTGTAGCAGTGCGGGCAGCCGTACCAGAAAAACTCGATAACTTCGACTTTAGCCGGATTTTGCACCGGTTGCGCCGGCGAGACGGGATCATAACCGCCTTCCGCATTCGCCAACGTGGCAAAACCGAACAGCCCCAGCAACGCAATAATTTTTAACATCAAAGTTCTCCGTAAAAAATAATCCCGACAATCGGCTTCGATGGGCTTATTTCATCGTCGAGATGTAATAAGAAACCGCTTTGATATCCTCATCGGTCATCTTGGTGGCGATCATGTGCATCATGTTTTCCCGATTGTTGCTACGGGCGCCGGTCTTGAAATCGGTCAGCGTTTTAATCAGATAATCGGCATGTTGCGAATGCAACGACGGGAACGAGGCCGGTTTGTTGCCTTCCGCATAAGGGCCGTGACACGCCACGCAAGCCGAGACTTCCCGGCTTAAATTGCCGTTGCGGTACAAATCGCTGCCCTGCGCGATCAATGCCGCCAACTCGGCCTTTTTCTGCTCGTCGGTTTTGGCCGGGGCGTCGTCATCGTCGTCGCTGGCCGGCAAAACCGGAGCAGGATTGGCGGATATTTTATTGCCGGCGTAGTAAGCGGCGATTTCCTGAATGGTTTGATCGTCCAGTCCGGCCGCCAACGGCGCCATCATAGGCGCAATTCGACTACCGTTCTTAAAGGCCTGCAATTGCTTCACCAGATAGCCCTGGTGCTGGCCGGCCAACTTCGGGAAGCTTGGCATGGTACTGTTACCGTCTTCACCATGGCAACCCGCGCAACTGGCGGCCTTGGCCTTGCCGGCGCTGGCGTTGCCTTGGGCGTGGACATAACCGGCGGCGGACGCCAACGCCAAAGAGATGGAAACAGTCAGGAATTTTCTTATCATTATGGGCCCCTGCTCAGGAAAGGTTGATCGGCACAAAGCACGCGGCCGTCGGCCGCCAAGCGCTATAATGGCCGGATTCTAACCGATTTAATCACTGTAAGCGAGACTGGATGAATCCGATCTACCACCAGGCCAAGTTCATCAACAGCGCCCCCAAACTGAAGGATGCGCCGCCGGATCAGGGCAAGGAAATTGCGTTCGCCGGCCGTTCCAATGCCGGTAAATCCAGCGCGATCAATACGCTGGTACAGCAGAATGCGCTCGCCCGAGTCAGTAAGACACCCGGCCGCACCCAATTGTTGAATTTCTTCGAAATCGACCCAGAGCGAAAACTGGTGGATTTGCCCGGTTACGGTTACGCCAAAGTCCCCGAAGCGATGAGACAAGAGTGGCGAAAAATGATGGAAACCTATCTGAACCAACGCCAAGCTTTGTGCGGCATCGTGTTGGTAATGGATATCCGCCATCCGTTGACCGACTTCGACTGGCAAATGGTCGAGTGGTGCGAACACCGCAAATTGCCGCTGCATATCTTGTTGACCAAGGCCGACAAACTCAAATTCGGCGCGGCTAAAACCACGTTGCTACAAGTGCAGAAGGAGTTGAGCCGGGTCGATATTGTCGTGAGCTTGCAGCTGTTTTCGGCCTTAGACAAAGTCGGCGTCGACGACGTGCACCAGATTCTGGACGAGTGGTTCGGATTTTCCGTGGCAGCGCTCTGACATGTGCCGCCGATAGCGGCAGCAAAATCCTCCGCTAGCCGGGATCGGCCGTAGCTGGAACGGACTATTGCCGGCTCTGGCTGTGTTCGGCGCAACGCAGGCATTGGTTGGCGAACGGCAGCGCTGCCAGCCGCTCCTGCCGAATCGGTTCGCCGCAGCTGACACACACCCCATACGTGCCGGCATCGATTCTGATAATGGCCTGTTTGATTTTTTCGACTTCGTCGCGGGCCGCATTACCCAAGGCATCCAGCACTTGATCGTTTTCGGTTTCGACGGCTTGTTCGGAGAAATCCTTATCCAGCGGATGCTCGGCGTGCTTCACATCGGCGGTAATCTTACCCAGCCGGTCGTCGAGATCTTCCAGCATATTCAGCAGTTGGTCGCGCACGTCTTGATATTCTTTCATTTCAGTCTCCGCAGCGGTGCTGCATGGCTTGGTCCGGCCGGTGCCGGCCTTTTGGTTTATACAACGAAGCTCCTGCCGGCGCAACCAAGCTGGTCTATACTCGAAACATCGACATTTCTGCCATGAATCTCGCGATGGACTTTGCTCTCGACAGGCTACTCGCCGCCGCCAACCAGATCATTCTGGGCAAGGAACGCCAAATTCAGCTGGCGGTTTGTTGCCTGCTGGCCAAGGGCCATTTGCTGATCGAAGACATTCCCGGCGTCGGCAAAACCACGTTGTCGCACACCTTGGCGCGACTATTCGGCATGGAATACCAGCGGATTCAATTTACCAGCGACATCTTACCGGCCGACATCATCGGCTCGACGGTATTCGACACTCATAAGCAGCAATTCAGCTTTCACCCGGGCCCGATCTTCAAACAAATGATTCTGGCCGACGAAATCAATCGTGCCACACCCAAGGCGCAGAGTGCGTTGCTGGAAGCGATGGAAGAGCGCCAAGTAACCGTGGAGGGCCAGACCTATACTTTGCCGCAGCCGTTTTTCGTGATTGCGACCCAAAATCCGGCCAATCAAATCGGCACCTTTCCGTTGCCGGAATCGCAAGTGGATCGTTTTCTGATGCGGATAGAACTGGGCTATCCCAGCCGCCAGGCCGAGCGCGAATTGTTGGCCGGCCAACCTCGCCATCTGTTGATTAATAAGCTGCCCGAAGCCCTGAGCCCGACGCAGCTGGTCGAACTGCAACAAGCGGCGGCTGGCGTGCACGCCTCGCCCGCTTTGCTGGATTATTTGCAAGCCCTGTTGGCTTACACCCGGCAGTCGCCCGATTTCGTCAACGGCTTGTCGCCTCGTGCCGGCCTCGGCTTACTGGCCGCCGCCAAAGCCTGGGCTTTTATCGATAAGCGCCACGCGGTGCTACCGGAAGATGTGCAAGCCGTGCTACCGGCAGTGGCCGGCCACCGCTTGAATGCCGGTTCCAGCGATTCGGTCGGCATCGTCGCGCCGATACTGGCGCAAGTGCCGGTTCATTGAACTCGGCGGCGTTATCGTTACCGGACCGCTTTCGCCTGTCGCGGTTTTTCCGGGGCGAAGCGCCAGCCGCCGGCCCGATCACGCTCAGCCACCGCCGGATCTTTATCTTGCCGACCCAGCGTGGCTTGGGGTTCGTCCTGCTGATCCTGTTGCTGCTGTTGATCGGCTTCGTTTACAGCAATAACCTGGCTTATTTACTGGGCTTTTTGTTAGCCAGCATTTTTTTTGTCGCGATTTTGCACAGCTTCAAAGCCCTGGCCGGGTTGATCGTCAGGGCCGGCCGACAACCGGCCGTGTTTGCCGGCCAGGCGGGAGCCTTTAATTTTCAGATCAGTAATCCCGGCCGGCTCAGCCGGTTTGCCGTCCAACTACATTTGCAAACCGAGCTGACTATCAGCCTGGCGCCGGCCGAAACCCAAACCGCAACTTTGTATCAAGCGACAGTTCGCCGCGGCTGGCTGCAACCGCAGACATTGACGGTATCCAGCCTGTATCCGTTGGGATTGTTTCGAGCCTGGGCGCCGCTACGATTCGACAGCCCGTTGCTGGTTTATCCCAAACCGGCCAAGCGGCAATTGCCGTTTCCGCAGAGCGACGACGGTGCCGTCGCCGAGGGGCAGAGCCGGCGCCAGGGCGACGAATTTTACGGTTTGCGCCCTTATCAACGCGGCGATGCGATTCGGCAGATTCATTGGAAAACGTTCGCCAAGGGCCAGGGCGTCTTCAGCAAGCAATACGCCGGCGCCGGTTCCAGCGAGCTATGGCTGGACTATCAACAGGCGCCGGGACACAACCGCGAGGAACGCCTCAGTCAACTCTGCCGCTGGATCATCGATGCGGAAAAAGCCGGATTGCGCTACGGGCTGGTGCTGCCCAATCTACGCCTACAGCCCGATACCGGCGCGGCCCACTACCGCCAATGTCTGCAAGCCTTGGCCCTGTTTTGAGCATGAACGGCCAACCCTCCTCCCGCCTGTTATGGTTCATATCGGGTTCGATCGGCCTGATTACCTTGCCGCATGCCTGGCATGTTCCGCCGTTGTTGATTGGTTTTTTTGGCTTGGCCTGGCTTTGGCGGCTGTTGGCGATAAGCCGGCCGGACTGGTTGCCGAATCGTTTGGCCTTGTTTGGCTTGACGTTGGCCGGCATTGGCTTGGTCTACAGCCAGCACCGCGGCATTTTCGGCCGCGACGCCGGCACCGCGTTATTTGTCGTAGCGCTGGGACTGAAGTTACTGGAAATTCAGGGCAAGCGCGATGTGTATATCATCGTCTATCTGGCCTTCATCGTCGCCGCAACCCAGTTTTTGTACGAAGAAAGCATCTTGATGGCGCTTTACATTGTGCTGGTCTGCGCGGTGCTGTTAGCGACGTTGATCACCCAAAACAGCGTCTCGCCGCAAACCGTTCCGGCCCTGAAAACCGCCGCGACGCTGATTCTGCAAAGTCTGCCGATTGCCATGGTGTTGTTTGTGTTGTTTCCCAGGCTGGAAGCGCCGCGCTGGAGTTGGCTGGATGCCGACAATCAAGCCAAAAGCGGCTTGAGCGATACGCTGGAACCCGGCTCGATCACCGAATTGAGCCTGTCCCCCGAACTGGTGTTTCGGGTCAAGTTCGACGGCGATCTGCCGCCGCCGGCCCAGCGTTACTGGCGCGGCCCGGTTTATAGCCTTTTCGATGGCTCGGCCTGGAAGGCGGCGCCGGCCTTGTTCCGCGCGGCCAATCCCGATCAGCCGGTCTTCAGCGGCAAGACTTACGCTTACACCTTAATGATGGAACCGCAAAAACAAAACTGGGTGTTTGCTTTGGAATTGCCGAGCACATTCAGCGCCGGCCTGCGCCGCAACGAGTTGTACCAGTTAACCACCAACAAAGATCCCGGCGACCGCGCCGAATATCGGATTTCATCAACGCCGGTCTACAACACCGGCGACATCAACCCGGCCGAGAGTCGGGAAAATTTGCAATTGCCCGGCAAGCCTTCCGAACAAATTGGCAATCTGATCGCCCAGTTGCGCGGCGGCGAGACATCGCCGGAGGTGCTGATCGCTAATTTAATGCAGTACTTCCACCGCGAAAATTTTCGCTATACCTTGAATCCGGAGCCGATGCCGGAGCATCCGGTCGACACGTTTCTGTTCGAACGCCGCGCCGGGTTTTGCAGCCATTACGCCACGGCTTTCGTTTATCTGCTGCGGGCCGCCGAAATCCCGGCGCGGGTGGTCGGCGGCTACCAAGGCGGCCGCTTTAACACGCTAGGCGGTTTTCTGGAAATCCGCCAAGCCGACGCCCATGCCTGGGCCGAAGTCTGGCTGGACGGTAAGGGCTGGGTTCGTTTCGACCCTACCGCCGCGATAGCCCCGGAACGGATCGAACAAAGCGTGAACGTCGATTTGCAGATCGCCAGCGGAGCCGTGAATTTCAGCCCGATTCAACTCGATGCCAAAACCTTGACCTGGCTACAACGCAGCCGGCAACTGTGGCAGAACGTCGATTACCAATGGCAGCGCTGGGTCATCAACTACGATACCGCCAATCAACAGGCTTTGTTGCAAAGCCTGGGTATCGACGACTTCGTCAAGCTGGGTTATTGGCTGGTGCTCAGCGTGAGCGGGTTAGGAGGCCTGTTGGCCTGGCGGTTGTTAAGGCCGAACCGGCGTCGGCGCGACCCGGTATTGCTGGCCTACCGCCAGTTTTGCGACAAACTGCGCCAGGCCGGCGTCGACTTCGGTCCCGGCGACGGCCCGCAGACCCTGGCGCAACGCGCCAAGAGCGCGCGGCCGGACTTGGCTGACGCAATCGAACGGATTGCAACGGTTTTTATCCGCCTGCGCTACGAACCTTGCACTGCGGCCGAAGACTTGCAGGTCTTGAAAGCGCTGGTTCGCGGCTTGCGGGTTTGAGCGAGAGCTTAATGAAGATCCGGCACTTCTTCCTTGGCTTTTTGCTGGGGCTGCGATTGAGCCTGCTTGGCTTTTTCAGTCTGTAATTGCTTGTTACCCTCGCCGAACATCACTGCGGCGGCCATGAAAATCGCGCCGGCAATGGCGATTACCGGCAGCCGCCCCGGTTTATCCATCCACAACAGAATCCACTTGGGCTTGAACATCCCGACGATCAATATCACCACCGCGAGGATCATCACGTTAAAACTGTAGTAGATCAAGGTATTCATGTATCCGGGTCCTGTTTCCAGCAAGTTAAAGGGACATACATTATTATTAGCCGACCAAACGTTGGCAATAAACAAAAATAAACTTCAAATTTAGGAGGCGCTATGGGCGGCTTTGGCTTGTTTGTAACCGTGTTACTGGTGTTTGCCATACTGATGGTGTTCATGAGCGTCAAATCCGTCCCCCAGGGGATGGAATATACCGTCGAGCGCTTCGGTAAATATACCGCGACTTTGACGCCCGGCTTGAACATTATCGTGCCGATCATCGACCAGATCGGCCGCAAGCTGAACATGATGGAGCAAGTGTTGGACGTGCCGTCGCAGGAGGTGATTACCAAGGATAACGCCATGGTCCGCGTCGACGGCGTGATCTTTTACCAGATCATGGATGCCGCCAAGGCCGCCTATGAAGTCAATTTTCTGGACGTGGCGATCATCAATCTGGTGATGACCAACATCCGCACCGTGATGGGCTCGATGGACCTGGACGAACTGCTGTCCCGCCGCGACGAAATCAATGCCCGCCTGTTGACCGTCGTCGACGATGCTACCTCGCCGTGGGGGATCAAAGTCACCCGGATCGAAATCAAGGACATCGCGCCGCCCAAGGATTTGGTGGATTCGATGGCGCGGCAGATGAAAGCCGAGCGGGAAAAACGCGCCCAAATTTTGGAAGCCGAAGGCCTGCGTCAGGCGGAAATCCTGAAAGCCGAAGGTTTGAAACAAAGCAAGATTCTGGAAGCCGAAGGCCGTAAGGAAGCCGCGTTCCGCGACGCCGAGGCCCGCGAACGCCTGGCGGAAGCAGAAGCCCGCGCCACGCTGATGGTGTCCGAAGCGATCTCCAAAGGCGACGTACAGGCCATCAATTACTTCGTCGCCCAAAAATATATCGAATCCTTGAAAGACGTCGCCTCCGCCGGTAACAGCAAATTGGTGTTCATGCCGCTGGAGGCCTCCAGCGTGATCGGCGCCTTGGGCGGTATCGGCGAGCTGGCCAAAGAAGCAATGAACAAGAAGGGTTGAACATGTTGGAACAAGACATCGTATTCTGGTACTGGTGGGTGCTGGCGGTCGGCTTTCTGGCTTTGGAAATTGTGGCTTCAGGCTTCTTTTTCCTGTGGCTGGCCGTCTCAGCCTTCATCGTCGGCTCGGTAGTGCTGTTAGTCGAAACCACCGCCTTCAATGTCCAGGTCTTGCTGTTTTCGCTATTGGCCGTGTCGTCGGTACTGGTCTGGCGCCGATACGCCCGCAACCGCGCCACGGACGTTAGCGACCACCCGTTATTGAATCGGCGCGGCGCCCAATACGTCGGCCGCACTTTCAATCTGATCGCCCCGATCGAAAACGGCCACGGCAAAGTCAAAGTCGACGACACGATCTGGACAGTTCGCGGCCCGGATAGCCCGGTGGGCACCAAAGTCAAAGTTACCGCAGTGAAAGGGACGGAGTTTGAGGTGGAGGTTTGCGGCTAATAAAGCGTTTCCATACCTCTGGCAAATGCCGTGTTGCTTCAATAGCGCCCGGTGGCTTTCCGAAGCATATTGGCTCCCTCGGTCGGTATGCCAGAGTAAGCCTTGTGCCGGTTTACGCTTCCAAATGGCCATCAATAGCGCATCATTCACCAGCTTGGTCCGCATATGTTCGGCCATTGACCAGCCAACGATTTGCCGGGAAAACAAATCGATGACCACGGCTAAATACAACCAACCTTCCTGGGTATGGATGTAAGTGATGTCGCCCGCATAGACCTGATTCGGTCGCTGCACTGCAAATTGCCGATCCAAGTGGTTATCGGCCACCGGAAGATGATGCTTGGAGTTCGTCGTCGCTTTAAATTTCCGCTTTGTTTTATTTATGCCCTTGGGTACAAGCTAATTTCGCATCACGCATCAAGCGACCGATCCGGCGGCGACTGACCATTCGATCTTGTCGAAAAAGCACCTTTTTAAGTCGTCTAGTTCCGTAAGTCTCCCGACTCTTCTTAAAGGCTTCCACAATGATTTTCGTTAGGCTCTGGTCATCTTTTACTGTAGCGCTCGGCGGACGGTGCAGCCAAGCGTAATAGCTGCTTCTTGAAACGTTCATCAGTCGACAGAGCCTGTTGACGGCAAAATCGGCGGCATGTTGGCTAATCCAGGCGTACTTCACCGCTGCTCCTTGGCAAAGTACGCCGCGGCTTTTTTTAATAAATCGCGCTCCTCGGTCAAGCGGGCTACTTCTTTACGCAAGCGTTTTAATTCATCGTAAAGATGCTCGTCAGTGCGTTCAGGTTTATCAGTCGTTTTGGCTTTGCTGTATTTGGCAATTCAGGTGTGGAGCGTATTGACGTTGATTCCAAGCTCTTTGGCGACCTGAGCCACCGATTGATCGGATTTATTAGCTAATTTGACTGCCGACTCTCTAAATTCTGCCGTATAGGTATTGGGTTTTTCTCTGCTCATTTTGGATCACAATTTTTTTCGGATATTTTAAAAATTGTGTCCGGTTTAGTGTAGCCCCATCAGGCGACGCCGGCTATCAAGGCTTGGACAAGCGCCCCGAGATGCCAACCGAAAATCCACCCGCGTGTGTCATTGCGATGCGCCCTGGCAAGCTGGCCAAGTTAACTCAGGACGATAGCGAAGAAGCCCGGCAATTGCACGAGGCAGCCCGCGATCTGGCCAGCCGCCGGGCCAAAGTCGAGCACGTGTTTCGGGACATTAAAGTCCGATTTGGTTACGCCAAGAATCGCTATCGCGGTTTAGCCAAAAACGCCGCCCGATTAACCTTTTTGACCGCGATTGCGAATGTGTTGCGCGGTGATGCGTATGAACGTCGCTGCCACATTGCGTCTGTAATTTGAACATGGGCCCAGAAAAGGGCTTGTTTTCCAGAGCAACCGGCTGTTTTGGCGAAAATACGCTCGATTATTGAAATTTTTGCCTCATCTTAGAAATTTCTGTTGCTCAAAACGGCTGTTTTTCAGAGGTTCCTTAAGTAGTTTTAATCTTGCCTGGTTTTTACGGAATGATTTCGGCGGGATTCAAGGATTGTTTCCGAATTTGTTGATTTGAATTGAGTTGTCCGCATGCGGCTAATACATCATCGCCTTTGGCGCCTCTAATTAAAGTCGGAATTTTGTAAGTATCTAAAACCGCTTTGAAATTTTCAATTGCCGCAGCATCAGGGCAAGTGTAACGCGACCCCGGAAATTCATTAAAAGGGATCAGGTTTATATATGCACTTTTACCGGCAAGCATCTTGCCGAGTTTATTCGCATCATCGGCGGTATCGTTGAAGCCTTTTATCAGAATATATTCATAGGTAATAAACTGCTTCTTTTGCAGCGGTATCTGGTCAATATATGATACTACTTCGGCTAGCGGGTACTTTTTGTTGAGTGGAATCAATTCATTTCGCTTTTCGGTAAAAGGCGAATGCAGTGATAGAGCCAGATTCACGCCAGGTATTTCCTGGCTCCATCTTTTAAGCCCAGGAATATACCCGGCCGTTGAGATCGTAATCTTTTGACTGCCGATTGAGGTGCCGTATTGCGATAAAAAAATTTCGCAGGCTTTTTTGACGGCATCAAAGTTATGTAAAGGCTCGCCTTGCCCCATAAATACAATATTTAAAATCCGCTCTTCGCCAGGTCTGTTGGTTGCCAACCAGCGCCAAGCCCGAAGAAATTGGCCGATAATTTCGTTGGTCGCCAAATTTCTTTTAAGCCCTTGTTCTCCTGTAAAACAAAAGGAGCAATTCATGGCGCAACCGACCTGCGACGACAGGCAAATAGAATATTTGTTATTGAACGGAATGAGGACTGTTTCGACTTTGCGCTGATCTTTGAGTTTGAACAGAAATTTGACTGTTCGATCTTTGTTCGATTCATAGACCGTATCGATTTCCGGCAGCGAAAAATCGAAATGGGCATCGAAGAAGGCAGAGGATGATTTGGAAATTTTATTGCGGCAGCGATCAATTTCTTTTTTCTTGTAGTGCCAATTAAACAGGACTGCCGGCACTGAAGGGCTTAAATCATTTTCACTGGCAACGGCCTCTAAATCCGAATAACTCAGATCATAAAAGGATTGTTTCAAAAGGGGCTCTCCTGATGAGGATAATTGAGGATTTCAATTTGTTGCTAAAGGCGCTGTTGGTTACTCGGCCAATAACACCTCAATGGCGGCTTTGGCATTGCACTGGCTAATCGCTTCGGCCAGTTGGTCGGCCGTCAGTTTGTGGCGGATGGCTTGAGTGTCTTGCCATTCGAATGCTTGGTATTCTTTCTGAGCGAAAGTGGCGATTTGGCATTTTTTGAACGGAGAATTTTCAAACGGCATGTTGGCATCCGCTGCTAAGGCTGCCATTGCTTCGGAACTGGGCGCGTAGATCAAGAAGTCGCCCTTCATCGCCAACACCGCACGGTATTGCCGGGCGGTCGTCAGGTACAAGCAACCGACTTCGATATCAGTTTGATTCAACCAGAGGTCTTTGTTTTTCTTCTGCTTTTTCATGCGTGATTCGGATAAGTTTTGAGCGGACTTAGGGTTTGCCATTCACCCGAAGTTTGGTCATTATAAAATCGGTATGAGAGACACCCAAAAGATCTGCAATTTTCCGCACCAGATATTCTTCTTGTGGGTCAAGTTGGCCGTCGGCATAGGCAATTTGCCAGAGCGATTGTATCAACCCGACCTTTTCGCCGGGACTGAAGCGTTTGTTGATCAGCGAGGTAAATTCGTAATAGTCGACCGCGTGTTGACGTTTTTGTTCTGCATTTGCCATCAAATGCTCGGCCTGTTCGGTCGATAACGAAAAACATTTTTTGGTGAGCGATAAAATCGCCGTCCGCTCGGTTTCCTGGCAAACATCGTCCATCGTCATCATTTCCATGAACAATGCAACCAAGGCCTGTTGAAGTTGGGCTTCTGCGGCAGCCGCCGGTAATGGCAGGGCGAGGTGTTTCTCAAAAAATAGTTTAATTTGGTCTAGCATCGGTCATAGTGAAAATGGGTTTGAAAAGTGTGTATAGGTTACCGGGCTAAAAGTTAATCGGGAACGGGGAATCCGACGAGGCGGCGGGTTGGGTCTACCGGCACCGGCGTTAGACAGGAGAAGCCCCCTGTTGCTTGAATTGTGGCTGTCGGCCGGCGCCGTTGGATGTTGAACGCCAAGATCGATGATTTGAGAACGGCTTCACCAGTCGCTCGGCGGCTAAGGCTTGAAGGCAGTATCAGCCGGCCTAATCCGAGTAGCGGCTGCTGCGCCGAAACCATACCGGGATCAGACTGGCGCTTGCCATTAACGCCAGCGAACCGGCAGTATGCCATTCGAACAAGTCGGCCGCGGAGCGGATCTGTTCCAACCGTTCGCCGCCGTTCGCATAAATCAACGAGGCTGGCACCACGCCAAGCAAGGTGCTGAGCAGATAATCCTTGAGCGATAGTCTGGATAATCCGGCGACGATGTTGATCAGGAAATAGGGCACCACCATAGCGACGCGCAGGCTAAGGAAATAATACAAGCCGTTGCGTTCGATTTCGTGTTCGATGGCTTCCAGGCGGCTGTAAAACAAGCGCTCGAATCGGCTTCTGAGGGCGTAACGGCTCAGCCAAAATCCCATTAAACATGCCAATAGCGTTGCGCCGACGTTGTAAACCGCGCCCAGGTAAAACCCGAAAAAATAGCCGGACAGGATTTTCATGGCCGCGGCCAAAGGTAGCGGTGAGTTGATGAAAATCGTGCACAACAAAAAGAATAAAACGACCGCCGCCCCGTAATGGCTGTCGATGAAAAGGCCGATGGCCTGTTTGTGGAGTTCGATATCTTGCAATCCGGGCGTACCGTGTCGAAATGCGGCGATGCCCAGCAAGGTTACCAACAAAATGGCGAGAATTGTCGACTGGGTGCGCATGCTTTTGGATCGGGTTCCGGTTGAGGGGACGGCTGAGCCAATATCGGCCGGGGAATACCTGCCGCAGGAATTGGCCTGCTATCCAAACATAGCGATATGACCGGGGTATGACAATCGGCCGGGTTTCGCCTTACTGCGGTTGATTGTAGCGTCGGCTATCGGTTTTATAATCGGCACTCGGCCTAACAGGTTGGTGAAAAACTCATTTTTGACCCTGACTCAGTCTGTATTTAGTTGAAGTATGATGCTGCAGACACTATATATTGATTAAGCTGACCAAAATTAGCGTCTGAAATATGGTTTTTCACCAACCTGTTAAATACATAAGCGGTCCCAATCTAACGTGGGCCGGTAATAATATTATTTTGATACTCCATGGATTGGGTTAAATTGTAGCCGTTATCGCTATATAGGTCGCCGGTAAAATACAAGTGTAAATCTATAATCCAGGCGATTCTTTTTTGCTTATTATTTTCGATAATGATTGTCGACAGTTTCGGGTTATTGTCGGTGACCTGGACTACCACGGTTTTCGGGTTATTGGGGTCTTCCTTCAATGCGCCGGTGACAATGCGCTGTGCAGTCTCCGGTGTCAGAAGCTGCCGTGCCACCTGATTCGACGCATTTTTTTCGTCGATCAGCGACTGGGCTTTGAAATAGCCGATATCGTAGGATATTTTGGAAATCAAACTTAAAACGATGGCTGCCGCCCAAAGCGACAACCCGATTTTCAGTCGCCTTCTAACTTGCGGATGCGAGAATCTTTTTAGAATAACGCGAAGTTTCATTATTAGTTTAGTTTCAAGATGTAATGTGGTCGATTTAGATTCAATCCGGGTAACGCCGGCGGTTTGTCGCCGCAGTTAAAATAACCAATAAACTCCAAAGCGACGGCGGAATATGATTTACAAATCCGTCGTGTTTTCAATAATGCGGTGGATGCGTTTGGTGACGATGCCGATCGCGATCAAAATAAACGGGATAGCGATACCCTCGGCAATTTCGGGGTTCACATGCCAGCCCGCGCTATGCAGGGCTTCGGCAACTTTACCGACCAAACTGGCGGCGTAATATGCGATCGCCACAATCGAAATCCCTTCGACCGTTTGTTGCATACGTAGTTGCATCTTGGCGCGCAAGGCCATCGACGATAGCAAGCCCTGGTTTTGGCGTTCGATGATGATATCGACTTTGGTACGCAACAGTTGGCTGGCGTTGCTGACCCGTTCCGAAACCAAGTTGAACCGGTGCGAGGTCGAGGCGCAGGTGTTCATTGCCGGCTCAAGGCGGCGTTTGATGAACTCGCCGAGGGTTTGAATGCCTTGAATCCGGGCTTCGCGCAAATCAGTCAGACGTTGGCCGACCAGATGGTAGTAAGCGCTGGCCGCCGCGAACCGGAACTGGTGCGACGAAATGTGGTTTTCCACCTCGGCGGCCAGTGCGGTCAGTTCGTCGAGCAATTTGGCGTCGTCGGCGTCCGGCTGGGTCATCGAGTTAGTGATTGCGTATAACTGGCGGTCGGCCCTTTTTAATTCGGGATAGAGTTTGCGGGCGATCGGAAAAGCCAGCAATGCCAGTACCCGGTAAACCTCGATGTCGAACAGGCGGTGCAGCAGGCGGCCAGCTTGCGCGGTTTTCAGGTTTTGGTCGACGACCAGGAACCGGCTGAAGCCGTCGACGTGGATCCGAAAATCGGTGAAGACCGACGCCGCGCCGCCGGTGACCTTGGAGCCGACGATCGGGTTGCCGGCAAAATAGGCGGACAGCGGGCTTAAATCCATGCCGTCCTGGTAATCGATGTCGGCGGCCGTCACCACGCAGGCATGGGCGGCCACCATGGTTTGGCCGGCGATTTTCGACAGCCAGTCCACCGGGACTTTTTTTAAGGCCGGTTCGGCAAACGGTTCGCTCTCGCCGTCGTAGGCATAAAAGGTGTAGGTGCTGAATTCCCCGTGCTGTTCCCAACTCATCTGAAACGCGTCGAAGCCGGCGCTGAAATGGTCGGCGTCGTGGTCTGGCGCGGCGGCGCCGTAGCGTTGGCACAGCGCGATCAGATGCTGGCGTTCGCGCAGCTTTTCCTCGCCGGACAGCGCCAAGGCCAGGTAGCTGGCCCGTACCGGCAGGCTGCGAATCGATGAGGCGCGGGCATGGACTTCGTTATGCAGGACGAAGCGTTGCGGGTGGTTCGGCGGAATTTGAAATAAAGTAGCCACGGGACGTCGATTAAAAGTCTGAAAGATATGCCGCCATACCGCAGCAAAACGTAACGCTGCGGCAGCGGGTCGAGTATGGTTTTGGATTTGTCGTGCCGGCTGGTTTAACCATGTGCCGCCTGCCATGCCGACCATTGCCGGACGATGTGCTGCATCTGCCGCAGGCCGTGCTGCAACACCGCGGGGCCGGGTTGCAGGATGTCGGCCGATTTGATTTCGCGGACGAAGCCGTCGCGTACTGCCGGAATAAGGTCCCAGCCGGGGCGGCCGGCAAGCTGTTCCGGGCGGAATTTCTTGCCGCACCAAGAGCCGAGGATGATGTCGGGTTGGCGCTCGACGACCCGATTCGGGTCGTCAATGATCCGGCCTTTGGCCGAGGCCTGACCGGCCAGCTCGGCAAAGCAATCGTTGCCGCCGGCCAGTTCGACAATCTCCGAAACCCAACCGATGCCGCTAATCAGAGGCTCATTCCATTCCTCGAAATAAATTTTCGGCCTGACAGCCATCGATTCGGCTGCGGCGCGGGCCGAGGCGATCTGCCGCTCTAACTCGGCACGCAATGTGGCGGCGGCTTCGGCGGCATCGACCAGTGCGCCGAGCGTGGAAACCATTTGCAGGATGCCGGCTAACGAACGCTGGTTGAAGGCATGCACTTCGATGCCGGCTTTGATCAGCGCTGCGGCGATGTCGGCCTGCAGATTGGTGCAGGTCAACACTAAATCGGGATTCAATGCCAGAATCTTGCCGATGTTGGCCGAGGTGAAGGCAGCGACTTTGGGTTTTTCTTTACGTGCTGCGGCCGGGCGGGTGGTGTAACCGGAGATGCCGGCAATCCGCCATTGCTGGTTCAGCAAATAAAGCACTTCCGTGGTTTCGCCGGTCAAACAGACGATGCGTTGCGGGCCGTTCATGTTGAATCCTTGATCTGTTCCTTATCGCTTAGTCGGTCCTTTCCGCCGTTTTCCATGAGCGCGGATCGAGGCGCTCGTAGCCGGGCTGAGGCTAATTTGATCGGTTCGCCGGGTCGATATCGTCGCTCTGCGGCTGTTCGAACATTCTGAGCCAAAACCAAGCTTCGAATACGCCTCCGGCGATCGCCGCGGCAGCGCTGGTTTTGGAATAACCTACCAGATAAAGCAAGGTTGCGGCCAGAAAAATCGCGGCACTGAGTAGATGGTGTTTCAAGGTGTAGCCAACAGCGGGGAAAGCGGGTCAGGACCGATCAATGCGATAAGGTCCGCAGCAGGTTTTTGTAGTCTTCGGCCATTTTCACGTCCTCCTCCTTTAGTTCGGCGATGCGTTTGCAGGCGTTGATCACGGTGGTATGGTCGCGGCCGCCGAAAGCGTCGCCAATTTCCGGATAGCTGTGCGAAGTCAACTCGCGCGCCAGGCTCATCGCTACTTGGCGCGGCCGGGTGATCGATTGCTTACGGTTTTTCGACGACAAATCGGCGACCCGAATCTTGAAGTACTCCGCCACGGTTTTCTGGATGTTGTCGATGCTGATCAGTTTGTCCTGCAGACTGATCAAATCGTGCAGCGCTTCCTTGGTGAATTCCAGCGTGATTTCGCGGCCGGTGAACTGGGAGTTGGCCACCACCCGCCGCAGCGCGCCTTCCAGGTCACGCACGTTGGACGGAATGCGTTTGGCGATGAAAAAAGCGATTTCCTGATCCAGCTCGACGCCGACCTGCAAGGCTTTTTTAATCAGAATCGCGGTGCGGGTTTCCAAGTCCGGCGGCTCGATCGCCACCGGCAAGCCCCAGCCGAAGCGCGATTTCAGCCGGTCTTCCAGGCCGTCGATTTCCTTCGGGTATTTGTCGCAGGTCAGTACCACCTGGTGCTTGTTATCCAGCAGATTGTTGAAGGTATGGAAAAACTCCTCCTGCGAGCGCTCCTTGCCGGCCAGAAACTGGATGTCGTCCATCAACAAGATGTCGATGCTGCGGTAGTACTCTTTAAACTGGTTGATGCTGTTCTGTTGCAGAGCCTTGACCATGTCCTGCACGAATTTTTCCGAGTGCAGGTAGACGATGTTGGCATCCGGTTTTTTCAGCAGTACCGCGTTGCCGATGGCATGCATCAAATGGGTTTTGCCCAGGCCGGAGCTGCCGTAGATGAACAGCGGGTTGTAGACCTTGCCGATATTGTCCGATACCGTGACCGATGCCGCCCGCGCCAACTGGTTGGATTTACCTTCGACGAAGCTCTCGAAGGTGAAGGCCTTGTTCAGAAAATTGGGCTGGTTCTTTTTCTGGGTCGAACTCTTGCTCAAGGTCGGCGCTTTGATGGCCGGCGCTTTCTTGGAGCCGATCTCGAAATGGACAGACAGCGTCGCATTCGAGAATTCGTTGACCGCGTCTTCGATGATCGAAAAAAAGTGTTGTTTGATATGGTCGATAATGAAACGGTTGGGGGCGAGCAACTTCAGTTGGCTGTCGGACTCCACAGCTTGCAGCGGCCTGATCCAGGTACTGAAATCCGCGCTCGGGATTTCATGTTCCAGTTTGGCCAGGCAGTTGTTCCAAATCACACTCATCGGCGTTAAAGAAGGGGCAGAGAAAGGCCTTGCATCATACCACAGCACGCGGCGGGGCTTGACTCTTAGGCGTTATCAGAAAAGAATGGCGGCCGCATGGATAACCCTGAATAAATAAATGACTACGGGCAGACTTTATATCATTTCCGCACCGTCCGGCGCCGGTAAAACCAGCTTGGTCAAACAGCTGTTTACCGAACTGGACGGATTGACGGTGTCGGTCTCGCATACCACGCGGCCGATGCGTAGCGGCGAGCGTCACGGTACCGATTACTTTTTCGTCTCGGTCGCTGAATTCAAAACCATGATCGAAAACCAGGCGTTTCTGGAACACGCACAAGTGTTCGACAACTTTTACGGTACGGCGCAACAGACGGTGCAGGACAATCTGGCGTCCGGCCTGGACGTGATTCTGGAAATCGACTGGCAGGGTGCGCAGCAGGTGCGGCGTATGCTGCCGGCCAGTCAATCGATCTTTATCTTGCCGCCGTCGATCGAAATACTGCGCGAACGCCTGCAAAACCGCGGCCAGGACAATGCCGAGGTCATCGCCCGGCGCATGCGCGACGCGGTAACCGAAATGAGCCATTATCCGGAGTTCGATTACCTGATCGTCAACGACGATTTCGAACTGGCCTTGCGCCAGTTGAAGAGCATCATCGTCGCCAATCGCTTGCGCCAGGATAGCCAGCAGCAAACGCTGGCCCCGTTGTTACAGGACTTACTCAACTAAAACCAAATCAGACAGCACACATCATGAAAAACAACTCGTTGAAACGGGCCCTCGCCCTCGCCTTGCTTCCTGTCCTATTACTGCTGTCGGCCTGCTCCGATGACAAAGCCGAAGCAGAAGCCCCGAAAGCCGCCAAAACCGGCGCCTTGAAAAAATCCGTACACCGCGACGACACCGGCGAAGCCAGCGGTGCGGAAAAACGCCAATTCGAAAAGGAGTTCTCGGCCAAATGCGTCGAGCGCGAGTTGAAAAACTCGGTCAATAAAGACGTCGACGAGCCGCGGTTCAAGCAAACCTGCGATTGCATCGCCGAGCACATTATGAAAGACCTGTCGGAAATCGACGCCGAAAAATATATCGAGGACCACGAAGATACCCAGACCCTGGGCATCAAATTCGACGCTGCCGCGTATTTCTGCTTGCAAAGCAAACCGCAGCCGAAAGGACCGCATTTGTTCGGCAAACCTTCGGATAATTCCGCCAACTAACGGCAAACGGGCCGCGGGCGCGTCCGGCAACACCGCCGGCCCCGGCGGCCCGATTCGCTCCGGCTGCCCTGACCGGGCAGCTCGGCCGGCGCTCCCGGAAACGCTCCCGCCAGCCTCGCGCTTCAGGCTCGATCAACTTCAATCCGATTGCACAGACCATGACACTATCCAGCGAACTATTCTCCCAAGCCCAACAAGTCATTCCCGGCGGAGTCAACTCGCCGGTACGCGCCTTCAAAGGCGTCGGCGGCACCCCGGTTTACTTCGACCGCGCCCAGGGCGCCTACGTCTGGGACAGCGAAGGCAAGCGCTATATCGATTACGTCGGCTCCTGGGGGCCGATGATCTTGGGCCACGCCCATCCGGCGGTGATCGACGCCGTCAAAGTGTCCGCCGAAAAAGGCCTCAGCTTCGGCGCGCCGACCGAAATCGAAACCGTGATGGCGCAAAAAGTCTGTGAGCTGCTGCCGTCGATCGACATGGTGCGCATGGTCAGCTCCGGCACCGAAGCGACGATGAGCGCCCTGCGGCTGGCGCGCGGTTACACCGGCCGGGACAAAATCGTCAAATTCGAAGGCTGCTATCACGGCCATTCCGATTCGTTGCTGGTCAAGGCCGGCTCCGGCGCATTAACGCTGGGTGTACCCAGCTCGCCCGGCGTCCCCGCCGCACTGGCCGCCGACACCATCACCCTGGCTTACAACGACAGCGACGCGGTCACACAAACCTTCGCCGAACTTGGCGAGCAAATCGCCTGCATCATCGTCGAGCCGGTGGCCGGCAACATGAACTGCATCCCGCCAGAGCCGGGCTTTCTGCAAACCCTGCGCGAGGTCTGCGATCGCTACGGCAGCGTATTGATTTTCGACGAAGTCATGACCGGCTTCCGCGTCGGCCTGCAAGGCGCACAAGGCCTGTACGGCATAAAACCGGACCTGACCACGCTAGGCAAAATCATCGGCGGCGGCTTGCCGGTCGGCGCCTTCGGCGGCAGCCGCAAGATCATGGAATACCTCGCCCCGCTCGGCCCGGTTTATCAGGCCGGCACCCTGTCCGGCTGCCCGGTGGCAATGGCCGCCGGCCTGAAAACCCTGGAACTGATTTCCGCGCCGGGTTTTTACGACGCCTTGGCCGCCAAAACCGCCAAACTGCTGCAAGGCCTGCAAACCGCCGCCGACCAAGCCGGCATCCCGTTCACCACCAACCAGGTCGGCGGCATGTTCGGCCTGTTCTTCAGCCCCGAAAAATCCATCACCCGCTTCGCCCAGGTCATGGCCTGCGATGTCGAGCGCTTCAAACGTTTTTTCCATGCGATGCTGGATCAGGGCGTGTATCTGGCGCCGTCGGCGTTCGAGGCAGGGTTTGTTTCGGCGGCGCATACCGATCAAGATTTGCAGGCTACCGTAGAGGCCGCCACCACGGTCTTTAAGGTTTAGGCCGGTAGTCCGCCTGAGCGGAATCGGCGGCGGATAAGAAAGCGGGGGGAGTTGCTGGCGGCCGGTCGAATTCTGCGGCCGGGATCAGAGATCGCAGGCGGCTCCAGGCCGAATGGCCGTCGGAAGAGCCGCCCGCCGTCGGTTTTGGCCGGATTAGAGCAGATCCTGGTCCGTTGCAGTCTTTTGTACCTTAGGCTCTTGAATGGCCGTGGATTTGAAATCGATCACCGGTTTCATCGTGACCCGAGCCTTACCATGCAACGTACAAAAATCGTCGGTGTCGCTGACACGGTTGCAATGAGGGCATTTCTTCAACATACATTTTCTCCGTTAAGTCTGAATCTTTAAGGCTAATCAGCCCGATCTGGGGGGCCGGCCCGGTAACATGGAGGCGCCATCCCGGTTTTTCAATAGCGCTGCCGATTTTCGAGCGCCATTGTGCCGCGACTAATACGATTTCACGCCGAATTTGGCAAGGCTTGGCGGTAAGGAAAGTAAAATCGCCGGCCGATATTTGTACGCCCGCTCAGGTTTCTCGGCGTCCAAATCTCGGACGACGCGCTTTTCCAGGCCAGCCAAACCGAATTAATTCATGACTTTTTGACCGCTCCGGCCAATACTTGTGCGGGTGACCAATTTCAGCGCGGGGGTGGAGCTATGAGTTTTGTCGAGATTTATTTCAACAGCTCGCTGCAAAACGTAGTCGAGATCGGCGATCAGGCCTGCAGTATCGGCCGGGCGACCTATAACCAGGTGTATATCGGCAACAAGGGTGTATCGCTGGTGCATGCGGCGATTTCCCGCCAAGACGGCGAATGGTGGCTGGAGGACATGAACAGCACCAACGGCACTTATTTGAACGGGACCAAGATTGCCGGCCGGCACAAACTTCGTTTCGGCGACGTCGTTACCGTCGGCAAGCATGATTTGAAATTTGTGGACCAACCCACGGCGCCAGGCCTGAACCCGGCCCTCTCCGCCCAATTAGACGATTTCGACCGCACGTTGCTGGTCAACCCGGCGACCGGTTCGAGCCAGCCCGCAGCGGCTGCTCGGCCCGGCAACCAGGCCTTGCTGATGCACGGCGAGGCACGCAATATCAATAAATTGTTGTTGAACAAGGATTACTACACGATAGGCAAAGGCCCGCAGTGTAACGTGCGGGTGGGCGGTTGGTTTACGCCGAAACTGATCGCAGAAATCATCCGCCTCGGCGACCACTATTACCTGACGCCCGTCGTCGACAAACACATCCGCCTGAACGGCCGCGAAGTCGGCCAGCAAGTTCGTCTGGTTCACGACGACAATATTCTGGTGAAAAAAGTATTGATGAAATACGTCGAGCAATAGAACGGCATTACTGGCAGATCAATATCACCGAGATATTGTCTTTACCGCCGGCGGCATTGGCGGCGGCAATTAAAGCCAGGGTTTTTGCTTCCAGATTTGCCGGGCTCAGACCCGCCAGCAAGGCCGCGATTTCAGCGTCCCCCAACATGCCGGTCAAACCGTCCGAACACAATAAAAAGCCGTCGCCGGGAGCTATCTCAACCACTTGGGTTTCCGGCTCGATTGCCGGATTGGGGCCGATAGCTTGGTATAAGCGGTTGCCGGGCGGCGGTTCGCCGATTCGGCCGGCATCCTGCCACTGCCGCAGCAACGAGTGGTCGGCGGTCAAGGCCTGTAACGCATCGCCGCGCCAGAGGTACAAACGGCTGTCGCCGATGTGAAATATCTGCATCGCCGCTAAGTCGGGCAGAAGCCGGCAGCCGACCAAGGTCGTGCCGCAACCGCTACCGTCGGCGGCTCCCCGTTCGCAGTTGCGTCGGTAAAGCGTACGGTTGGCTTCGCGGAGCAGGTCCGCCAGCAAATCGAGTTGCCGCGCCGGCAGATGGGGATCGGACGGTTCGGCCGACTTGAACCAGCGGCCCAGCCAAGCCGGCGTTCGGCTGGCGGGCACGGGCGGCAGATGGCGGGCGATCAGACGCTCGACCTCGGCGACGGTCTGCTGGCTGGCAATATCGCCGCGGCCATGCCCGCCCATGCCGTCCGCCAGCAAACAGATCCCGGTTTCAGGACTGAGCAGGATGGTGTCTTCGTTAATCTCGCGTACTCGGCCCCGGTCGCTGGCGCCATAAACGAAGTAACGGTTGAAAATGGGTGCGGCCGGCATGGCGGTATCCTTCAGAACGGGCAATTTATCGAACTGCGCTAGCGAAAAGTGGCCGTAACCGGCCCAATTGTCAAGGTCGAGGCGCCGAATTGCCGGCCCCAACGCCAGCAAGCCGCATAAAAAAACCGCCCGCAGGCGGTTTCAGTTTGTACGGAATCGTCAGCAATCTATGCGCTACGTCGCTGCAAACCCATTAGTCCGGCCAAGCCGGCACCGAACAGCCACACTGCCGCCGGTAACGGCACCGGTGCCGCGATGTCTGCGTTGTCCAGCGTGAAATGGAAACCGGCGCCGAGATAGTCCTCGCCGCCGCTGGCAACGAACTCCAAAGTATCGATGCCGGCAAAGTTCAGGTTGAACAACTGTGCGGCGTCGGTGTTGACCAGCAATTGCTGTTGGTAAAGCAGGTCGCCGTTCCGGTAACCGCTGGCAGTGATCTGCATGCCCCAGCGCGAAGCGGCAGCGAAATATGCAGAGCGGAAATCGAACAAGCTGTTCGAGCGAATACTGGCCGGGCCGCCGTCGGCGTTGAAGGCCGAATAGTCCGCCGATACCACGCCGTGGTAAAAGCCGGAATCGAAATCCGCGACCTGGGCCAATTGCGGGTTCTGCACCCAGAAATTGGACCAATTCAACCCGGCGTAGCCGTCGGCGATCGCTGCTTCCGCATCGGCGGTCACGTCGTCGAAACTCAAAATGGCGGCATCGGCGTTGCCGACCTTCAGAATGGATAAAGCGAAACAAAATAATGCGAGATGAAGTTTTTTCATGGCCGTATCGGATAAAAGCGATTAAAGAATGGAAACCGGTACATACCCGCCGCCGCGATGGCGCTGCGCCGACGGGTAGTCGCTAGCGCGACGGTTAGCGGGTCGGCGAGAATTTATTCACCACCAGTTTGCCGCCGGACATGACCAGATCCGGGTATTCCAGCAGTTTGAAGCGCTCCAGCGCATTGCCCTTGACCGCAATCAAATCGGCCGGGGCGTTGGTCGACAGCGTGCCGAGTCCGGGAATGCCGGTGGCCAAACGCGCGGCGGCGGCCGAGGTGGCCGAGCGCAATACGTTCAGTACGTCGCTGAAATCGATCGAATCGCCGCTGCCCATGTGCAACATCAGATGCAATTCCTCGCCGTTGATGCCCCACGGCACGTTGTCGTGGGCGATTTCGGAGCCGTAAACCAGCGGGAAGGCCAAGCCTTCGCCGGCATGTTCCTGGTACACGTGGCCCACCGTATGGGCGTTTTGGTAGAGGCCGGCGCCGCACGAGGCCAAGGTATCGATCGTGGTCATGAATTCCATGCCGTCGTGTACCGCGGAATGCAGCAATTCGGCGTTGAGCGCAGAACACGGCATATGAGCCAACATGTCGACGCCGGCCGCGTAGGCAAGCTCGAAACCGCTGTTTTCGCCGACGTGAGCCAGTACCCGCTTGCCGTGGTTATGCGCTTCGCTGACGATCCAGGCCACTTGCTGCTGCGACAATACCGGCCAGGGTGCGGCCGGCACCTCGCCGTGGCCGTGCGACATCATCCACGGCGCACCGGCTTCGCCGCCCGGCTCCAATGCGATCTTGATCGCCGAGGCGCCGCCGGCCACCAGATTTTGCACGATGGCTCTGACTTGGCTTTCCGTGGCATTGGCGGCGATGGCCAAACCAACCTTGTCGTAACCGCCGCCGGTATCGTCCGGGGTGAACACATTCAGCGGATAACCGCCCTGCGCTTGCAGAATCGGCCCGGTGCTCAGCAGGCGCAGGCTGCCGTTGCCGCCTTGGGGAGGCAGCAACGGGCCGCCGGTATCCTGCACGGTGGTAATGCCGTGCTCGAGGATTTTGTCCTTGCTGACGTTCTGAAACGTGACGTGGGCGTGCGACTCGATGAAGCCCGGCAGAATCGTCGCGTCGCCCAGGTTGTAACGGGTCGCGCATTGGCCGCTCAGGCTGGCGTAATCGCCGACAGCCTTTACTTTGTCGCCGACCACCAGCACGCTTTTGTTGAATTGCACTTCGTTGCCGTCGAACAGACGGGCAGCGCTGATTAATTTGCAGGATACCGGAGCGGTGGCGGCGAAGCTCGGGCAGGAGGCGGCCAATACGGCCAAAGCCAGGGTATTCAAGGTAAACGATCTTTGGGGGCGTGGCATAAGGTGTCCTTGTCGCGTGAGTTGTAGTTATGTCCGAAATAAAAAACCGGCTCGGCCCGCCGCATCGCCAAACGCAGTACATGATCAACTAAGTCATTGTGTTATCAGGCAATATTTGCTGGCTGGGCCGGTGCGTATGGTATCGGTTTAACCGCGCCCGGTTTTATGCGCAACGGAGTCTTTGTTATGGCAAACGGATTAAATGGGCGGAATGACTGCGAGCTTGATTGACAGGACGGCGGTCTGGACTAACCGGCCCGGATTGGCTTGGGCGGCGGGCATTGGGCCGGACGGAACCCCAGGAGGAAAAATATCGTTGGTGTTTGTCGATTTCCGGGTTTGCCGTTCGACTAGCTGGCGAACCCTTTCATTTACGACACAGGAGCAAACGATGAACTCACCCATCAAACCGATCCCCGAAGGCTACCAAAGCGTCACACCTTATCTGACCGTCGACGATGCCGCCGCCGCATTGGCGTTTTACCAGCAGGCGTTCGGCGCCGTCGAAATCATGCGCCTGCTTATGCCCGGCGACAAAATCGGCCATGCCGAATTCACCATCGGCGTATCGCATTTCATGATTTCCGACGAATACCCGAATGCCGGCTCGGCCTCGCCGCACAAGTTGGGCGGTACCCCGGTCAAACTGCACATGTATCTCAACGACGTCGATGCCGGATTTGCCCAGGCCGTGGCGGCCGGCGCCACGCCGGTAATGGAACCAGCCGATCAATTCTGGGGCGACCGGATGGCGGTGGTTAGCGACCCGTTCGGCCACCAATGGATGTTGGCGACCCACGTCGCCGATGTCGACGGCAGCGAATTTCAAGCGAAGATGGATGAGTTGCTCGCCGCCGGCGGCGATTGCGCTTGAGGCAACCATGGCAACGATTACCCCGTGTCTCTGGTTTGACGACCAGGCCGAACCGGCCATGAATTTCTACCTGTCGGTATTCAAGGACGGCAAAGTCCTGAACCTCAGCCGTTACCCGGCCGGCGCGCCATTGCCGGAAGGCACGCTGATGACCGCCGGCTTTGTCCTGAACGGCCAGGAATTCGTCGCGTTGAACGGCGGCCCGGCATTCGGTTTCAATCAAGCGGTATCGTTTGTCGTCAATTGCGAAACCCAGGACGAAGTCGACTACTACTGGGACAAACTGTCCGAGGGCGGCCAACCCAACCAATGCGGCTGGCTGGCCGACCGCTTCGGCGTACCTTGGCAAATCGTACCGACCGCGCTCGGCCGCTTGCTCGGCGATCCCGATCCGGCCAAGGCCGGGCGGGTGATGCAAGCGATGCTGCAAATGCGCAAGATCGATATCGCCGCGTTGGAACAGGCCGCCGCGGCCTGGCTTTTTTTAGGAGACAGCAAATGACCTTATTCGACCCGCAACTCGACCTGGTATTCGAACGTAGCGTCGACCTGCCCAGAGCACAAATCTGGCAGGCCTGGACCGTGCCGGAACACCTGATGCCGTGGTTTTGCCCGCTGCCTTGGCAGACCGTAGCCTGCGAAATCGACTTGAAACCCGGCGGCGCCTTTTTGACCACGATGCGCTCGCCGGAAGGTGCCGAGTTTCCGCATGCCGGCTGCTACCTGGAAATCGTCGAACACCGGCGTTTGGTCTGGACCAATACGCTGCTGCCCGGCTTCCGGCCCAAACCGTTCGGCTCCGGTAATGCCGCAGCCTGCGGCGATTTTGCGATGACCGGTATCATCGAGTTGAGCGACCACCCGCAAGGCACGTTGTATCGAGCCACCGTACTGCACGCCGACCCCGCCGGCCGCGAGCAACACGCGGCGCTGGGCTTCGAGGCAGGCTGGGGCAAGGCGCTGGAGCAAATGCTGGCTTATCTGAAGAATCGCCAAGCGGAGGAGGTAACTTGAAATATCTGCTATTGATCTATTTTGAAGAACAAAACCTGGCCGAAGCCGAACGCCAAGCCTGTTACGACGAATCGCGCCAACTGGCGCAGGATTTGGCGGCCAAAGGCCAATTCGTCGCCGCCAGCCCATTGCAACCGACCGCGCTGGCGACCAGCGTCCGGGTGCGGGACGGCAAGCTTCTGATCACGGACGGTCCGTTTGCCGAAACTCGCGAGCAACTCGGCGGCTATTACCTGATCGACGTGCCGGACCTGGATCAAGCGCTGGCCGCGGCGGAACGCATCCCGATGGCGCGCAAGGGCACTGTAGAGGTCCGGCCGTTGATCGAATTGGACGGTTTGCCGGGGTCGTGATTTAGCCGAAGCGTAGCCTCGGAGCTGCCGGCAACTTAGGCTTTAGCCGCGAGTGGAAACCGGTGCCGGCTCAATTCAATTCGACCACGGCCAGTCGTACCCGCTTCAGAGCCGGATCGGTCCAGGCCACGTAGGCTTGGTTGCCGATTACTTGCGTCGCCAGATACTTGCTGGGCCATTTCGGAAAGCCGCCGCGGTAGAGCGTGGTGCGCCGGCTGATTTTACCGTCCTCGCCGAGCCTGGCGACGCGTAACTCGTCGTCCGGCCCCTGCCGGCCGCGCCAACTGACCAGTGCCGAACCGTCTTCCAGCAACACGGCGTTGGCGTAACCGCTGGCGTCGGCATCCAATTCGATAGGCGCCCGGAACGTTTCGCCGCCGTCGTGCGAGAACGCCGCCTTGACTCGGCCCTTGCCGTCGGCGGCGCTGAACCAGGCCACCACCGCATTGGTCGGCGCCAGATCGACCGACGGCCCGTTGCTCGGGCAACCGCCGATCACCCAGCCGTCGGCGTGGACGCCGCCGATTTGCGGCGTTGCGTTAGCCGGTTGCCAGCGCACTGCGCTGATATCGCGGATTTCGCCGGCGGCATGGTCGCGGTACACCGTTAGCAAGCGTTCGCCCAGTGCCGCGGTGTAGCTGCGGCAGCAGGAACAAACGTCGTTGTCCAGAATCCGCTCGGGGCTGGCCTGCCACTCTTTGGCGACCACCGTCGACATCAACTGGTAACGGTTGGCTTTTTTATCGGCGTCCGGAGCGTGGCTGGCGAAGCGCATATCGGTCCAGACCAACGCCAGACGCGCGCCCGGCAGAGCCGCCAGCGACATTTGCGCGTCGTAGATCCGTGCCGCCTCGCCGTAGGGTTTCAGCGGCGCGCTCCAGCTCAGGCCGCCGTCGATCGAGCGCGCCAGGTAAATATCCGCAGCGTAGCGGTCCGCCGACTCCTTCGGATACGGCATCCAGGCCGCGGCCAGACTGCCGTCGCTCAAACCCAGCACCACCGGCGGATCGGCCAGTTTGCCGTCCTCGCGGGTTACCGTTAACGGCAGGCTCCAGCCGGATTTTTCCAGCACCGCAAATTTGGCGGTGCTGGCCCGGCCGTCGACTTCGACCCAACTCAGGATCAGTTCCCCGGCCGCGGTTTTTTCCAGATGGTGTTGTTGGCTATTATCGGCCGCCGGCACGGTCAGTTCCCGCCACGGCATCGGCCGGTCGGCGAGGGCCGCGGAACTAGCGCTCGCCAGCAAAACCAGGACTGCAAATCGGGTTGTTTCCGCCCGCTTGAATATGTTCATACCTAATGCCTCTGCATCGCTGCCGGATTAATATTCCACCCGAATCGAGCCACCGGCGCGGCTTAGGAATCGGGAACGGTAGATTAGCACTACGCCATATCCGGCATAATGCGAATGTCGAATTGGGCGGTCATCCTGGAACCGCCGATTGGGTGTTTATACGCCAAATCGCGTCTGTCCGCACTGAACCCCGCATCGGAAAGGCGTTGGCATTGTCGCTTTGTCGCAGCCCGACAACAACTCGGCTGATGCCGGAGCCGAATTGGCGTTTGCCGCCGCACCCGCTGAGTGGCTGTCCGGTCGAATGATATCGAGAGCAAGGCTCAGCAGTTCTCGCCCCAACTTGACGGCCTCGGTGCCGGCGGTGCATGCTGCAATCGATTCAC
>NZ_PPPU01000030.1 GCF_006483455.1 Methylomonas koyamae | reverse complement strand
CGAATGGAGCCACTTCTCTCTTACATCAGGTTCTCCTCTTGCGTTTGCTTGGCGGCTCACGCTCCGGAGTGTCCTGATGGACTCCTCTTAATGTCAAACTTTTGCTGTCTCCCCGGCAAAGCCGGGGGATTTCTCATTTTTGGTTAAAAACCCGCAAAACGTTGCGTAAGCACCGGGCTGAAAATATTTTTTATAAACCCACTTAGCAGACTGTTGAAATTTAAAAACTCTCTCCATTTTTGGGGCTAAAAATAAGTTCCGCGCAAAACACAATAATGTAAGCCATTGATGTTGGTTGCGTCCGAGTGGCTTTTTGCGGCAAATCCGCTGATTTTGGGGGAACTTTTCCACAGGTTTCCTTTTTTCAACAACCTGTTCGAACACGATATCAAGAATTCACAGAGACGACTGTAAAAGCAACAACATCTCATCCAAATACAAAACACTCCCTTCAGCTACCGCTTGATCAAAAACTCCGCATATTCAAAGTCAAACAAATCGTCTATATCAACCGCAAACGCCTTATCCATAATGTAGGCTCGAGTTCCTTGCCGCATATAAAAGCTTTTGTGCTGCAAAATATCAGCGGTTCTGGCGCAGTAAACCGCACCGTTCAACCGATAGCGCTTGGAAAAATCCTGACTACGCGTCCTTAACGCTTGTTCGTTTTGAACAATAAAATTGTCCATGCTCCGATCTTCAGGTAACGGCATGCTCCATTCTACCGGGTAGTCCAACTCCGATACCGACACCACCGAACGTACCTCGGGCTGTTCCAACAACTGCAAGGCCTCGGCAATATGTATTGCCTTACGCAATGGTGAGGTCGGTTGCAGCAGCACAACTGCATCGTAGTTTTTGCCGACCATTTTTAAGGCATTCAACGTGTATTCGAGTACGTCGAAGGTCGGCGTAGTATCACCGGCGAGTTGTTCAGGTCTCAGAAACGGTACTTGGGCACCGTACTGTTCGGCGATGGCAGCAATCTCCGTAGAATCGGTCGATACCACGACATCCATATCCAAGCCGGCAGCCAAGGTCGCTTCTATCGTCCAGGCAATCAACGGTTTGCCGCTGAGCAGCCTGATATTTTTATCCGTGATACGTTTGCTGCCTTTGCGTGCCGGTATGAACGCTAAAATTTTCATGAGGCTTTATCGTTTTTTATGCCGATCAGATGATTTCTCTCAACAGCACAAACGCTTCCGCAGCCTGACAACCGGCTGTCGCGCCACGCAACATCGCCAGCGCACGCAAGGCTTCAATACTTCTCGGAAACGGAAACTCGCCGAGTTCGCCGGCAAAAATTTGCAATATTTCGAGCTTCTGCTCTAAATAATCTTCAATATTCACAAACACATTCGGTCGAAAACCTAAAGTGTCGGGCCTGATACCGAACTCGGTTTCCGATAAGGTTTCGTAAGCCAAAATGCGTTTGATTGTGCCGTTACGAAACCACTTGCAGCACGACATGACCGCATCGGCGGCAACCGCATGATCGGAATGCACGTCACCGCGGAACGGCAAATAAACAACTTCCGGCCGCAGCGTTTGGAATACGCTCGAGATCTTCGCAATCAAGTCACCCTTGGCAATCGAGTCCAAACGGGTACACGGAAAATCAAGCACATCGACTGAAGCAAACCCGTAATGACGCGACACTTCGGCAATTTCCCGATCTCTGGCTGAAATACGCGCTTCGCTAAAACCCTGCTCCGCCGTCATTTTGGTCAACAACAACCAATGGATTCGATCGCCGGCCCGAGCGTGCCTGAGCAAAGTGCCACCGCAACCTAAGGTTTCGTCATCGGCATGCGGAGCCACCGCTATTACGTTTGTCATTAGTACGTTATGTCCTTGATCAACAAGCTTTCGTCGATTGCGATGCTCGCCAGAATATCGGCGATCCGCTGTGAGGATCGGCCATCGCCGTAAGGGTTGCGGCAGCGGCCGACCTGTTTTCGGTAATCCGCATCAAACGCGGCCTTTTTCACCGCGGCGATGATCGAGTCGACATCGTGAGGCACGAACTCGACATTTTCGGCATGCAAACGGCCTTTTTGCCGATTGCCTACGTTAATCACAGGCAGCTTCAACAAGGGTGATTCCAAAATACCGGCGCTGGAATTGCCGAGCATACAACTGGCCCGGCGCATGACGTTAACAAATTCCAACCGAGGCATATTTTTAACAGCATGCAGAAACGGCAAGTCTTCATACTCTCGGATGGCCTTAATAATCTGTTGACCTCCGGCATCGGAGTTGGGATAAATCAAAACCGTTTTGATACCCAGAGCCTTAACAGCTTCCAAGGTTTGCCGCATTTGCCAATAAGCCTGTTCGATTTCGGTTGAAATAACGTGTTGAATTAACAAAATCAACGGTTCACCGTCCTCGACGGCAAACCCCAAACGCGCCGAAAGTTGTTCCGCAGTAAGAATCGGCACTTGCAACAATCGATCCAGCCCCGGATTGCCGGTGTCATACACCCTGAACGGCTGTTCGCCGAGACGAATAATCCGCTGGTAACTTTCCTGATTGGTGACAAAGTGAAGATGTGCTAGCTTGGTAACCGCATGCCGCACTTGATCGTCGACATTGCCTACCACTCTGTCCCCGCCAGCTATATGCGCCACCGGCACATTCATGTAGGCACCTACCAATGCTGTCGACATCGCCTCTTCCCGATCCCCTAAAACCAACAGAAAATCCGGTTTTACTCTGCTAACCGTTTGCACCAACCCTTGCAACTGAAAAGCCAACCCCTTGACTCGCGACGACGCTCGATCGCCGTTGACCAGACTCTCGATCTCATCGGCGACCTTAAACCCGTCTTTGCGAATCTCAGCCACCGTATAACCGTAGGCATCAGCCAAATGCGCACCGGTCACCGCGACTTCCAATTCCAGCATCGGGTGGCGATCAATTGCGCTAAACACCGAAGACAGAATGTCGTACTCGGAACGAATACCCGTAACGCCAAGCACCATCCTCTTACCCATGCCGATCCATCCTCAAACAGGCCACATACATTTAACACCAACGAATTTGAACCCCGCCGCCTCGGCAAACAAGCGATCGACGGTCCGATCGCCGAAAAAAACAACCTCGGAGGGATCACAAGCCCCATTGAAAATCGCGATATGATCCACGGCAACGGCAGCCGGTTTTTCGGATCGGCAAGTCAGGCACCCCGAAATAGCAATGTTTTCCGGCCTAAACCAAGACCCCAAACCCAGAGCGTCAAATTTAGCGCGCTGAAGTGCGCAAGAACCGTCGCTAACCAAAAATAACGGATAGTACTCGGCCATAAACTCCAGCAGGCTCACGACGCGATGATTTAATTGCAAAACCGGCCGGAAGGTTCTGAACAGCTCAAGGCACTCTCCAATAGTCCGCTCTGCGTTCCCCTGTTCGATCCCGGCAGCCGCCAACACGTCCGAAAAAATCCGGTTATACGAACTGCCTTTGTCAAGCCAACATCTGAGCAAATCGCTATAAGTGTCTGCCGGCTCCGCTCCCACCACGGCGGAGAGCTTTTCCGCAATCGGCCGGTAGACCTGGTATATGAAATCGAATTCGTCGTAAAGTGTACCGTCGAGATCAAAGCCGACGGCCTTGACATTCTGCCAGTCAATGCTCGGATACAAAGACTTCAGCATAGTACCTCAGCATCCTGAGCCCGTAGTTAATCGGCTTGGCTCGATATAACGTTTCGCCAGTCAGTTTGTTGCACAACACCGCGACCCAGTTTTCCGTCGCCGCAAATCCCAGCGCCATCCCACCAGCAATGCGCGGATTGACCTCAACGACTTTTACCGTACCGTCGTTACAGCAAAAACACTGGACATTGATAGGACCGACAAATTGAGTGGCCTGACACAATGCATTAACTACCTTTACGATTTCCGCATGATTAACGACGATGCCCTGTGTCGATTTACCGTCTTTCACTCCGATGCGTCGGCGAGGCACGATATACAGCGGCCGCGACGCCTTATCGCACAGCACATCGACCGTATATTCCTCTCCCTCCAGTAACTCCTGCGACAACATCCCGTTCATATCGACCGGCTCAGAGGTGACGCAAACGCCTTGTCCACCTCTGCCGTTACGGGGTTTGACCAACGGATAGTCCTGGTTCAAACTGGAATCCGGCGTTGGTATGCCGTTCTCAACAAAAAAACGGTACGCCAACCATTTATCAACAAAGGTTTCGATCACCGATGGATCAGAGATGATGACTTCGACACCTTGTGCGGCAAACCGATGTTTGTTCTCTGCCCAACCCAACAGCGTTTCATCCAGCGAAGGTATGACGACATCGATGCGATTTTCAGCAAGAATAGCCGAAACGATTACCCATAAATCCGGAGCGTGCTTCGACGGCATTTTTACGAATTCGTCGGCCAGATAACGCCCTACGCACTGTTCATCGATATCGGACGCCACGGCGATATGACCGGCGTCTTTGATCGCTTTAAGCAAATAGCCGCTTACCAAACTACCCGACGCCTCAGTCAAAACCTTCTTGCGCATCATGTTTATCACATTACGATATAGGCAATGTTTGGATCGAACGAGAAACGTCTTATCTCTTTTTGCCCGATATCCAGGAACTCCAGCATGGCCATGGTTTCACCCGGCCACCAAGGATTATTGATTTCGTCGAACGCCAGAATAGAACCTTTTGGCATGCGCGGTAGAAAGTACTGCAGAGCCACTTTAGTCGGATCGTAAAGATCGAAATCCAGAAACAGCAAACTAATCAGAACGTGGGGATTCTGCTCCAAAAACGTTGGAATGGTCTGCATGGCATTCCCCTTGACCAAGAACACCTTCTCGAATTGGTTAAGCACCCGATTTTCATCGAATTCGCCGATCAGCTCCTGTAATTCGGCATAGACGTCATATGAAGTAGAAAGTCCGCCGACTTTGGTTTGTTCATTGGTGGCCAAGCCGATATCCTTGTCGTTTACCGACGGAAACCCCTCGAATGTATCGAAGCCGAAGATACGCCTATCCAAGGCAAACGGCTCGAGTGCAGCCGAAAGCTTGGCCCACGCCATCAATCCGCCACCATGATGAACACCGCATTCAATAATGCTGCCCTTGATATGAAGCTGCATCTGGAACAATTCGTACCTAACCAGAAATCGTGAAAGGGCTTGGCGCCTGACATATTTTTCGAAATTATCCAGTTTGGAGTTGATGGGTGCGGGATATTTTTCTATCAATGGTTTCATCAAGCTCTCCTGAGCACTATTAAAGTGGTTGCGCGAAATCTAATCCCTTGTAAAGGCCTCTAAACTCCATAATTCTCCAACAGCCCGTCAATCAAACATTCAATTTTGGCGAGATAAACTAAGACTGGACCGACCCTACTCGTACTCATAGCAGGTACTACGACTTTCTCAGTTAAATCCGGCATGTTTCGATATCTATGGCACCCTAGAATCCCAAGCCAACAACCAATACCGCAACCCGAACCAAGCATTTTGAATTTTTCGGGCTTAGGCACAACATCAATCTAATCATTCAATCCCGTTCGCTTGCATAAAGCCTGGAATCAAAACCGATTGTTTGTTCATTCTGGTAAAGCACGAAATTATCCCGAATTAGATAAGACCAAATCCTCGCTGCTTTCTTGTTGCCATCTCTTCTCCCAAGTTTGTAAGCAACGAATTCAATTCAGAATAGCACGCTGCTGGGAATATTCACCAACCTCCTGACGACACTTCGCGATTGCGTGAGACCATCGGTTTGGCAATGGCGATACATCGGTAAATCCGGCATCAGCTCCCACAAGGGCCGGGTCATCACGCCGTGGTGATTGGTGTATTCCAGCAACGCATCGCGCGCGGTCAGATCCTCCAGCAGCACTGCGTTGAGCCAGTAGTTGGCGCGCGCACCGGCAGGTTCCCGAAAAATTTCGACGCCGTTTGCCTCGCCCCAGGCCAGATAACGGCCCGCCAGTTCGCGCTTGGCCGCGACGAAGGCCGGCAACTGCTCCAGCTGCGCCAGACCCAGCGCGGCGTTCAGATTCGGCATCCGGTAGTTGTAGCCGATTTGGTCGTGTTCGAATTTCCAGGCGTGGGCCAGTTTGGCCGTGGTGGTCAGGTGCTTGGCCTGCCGGGCCAGTTCGTCATCGTCGGTCAGAATCATGCCGCCGCCGCCGGTGGTGATGATCTTGTTGCCGTTGAAGCTGAGCACGCCGAGTTTGCCGAAGGTGCCGCAATGCCGATCGCCGAGCCGGCTACCCAACGCTTCGGCCGCATCCTCGACGACGGCGATTCCATAGTGGTCGCAAACTTTAAGCAAGCCCGCCATATCGCAAGGATGGCCGAAGGTATGCATCGGCAGGCAGGCGGCGATACGCTTGCCGCTGGTTTTGTTATAAACCCCGCCATCGCGGCGCTCGCCGTGTTGCTCCAGAAACGCCGCCAACGCCGCCGGCGACAGGCCTAGAGTCGCGCTATCGACGTCGACGAAGACCGGCTCGGCGCCGCAGTAGTGAATCGCATTGCAGGTGGCAATAAAGGTCACCGCCTGGGTGACCACCTCGTCGCCGGGGCCGACGCCGGCCAGCAATAATGCGATATGCAGCGCGGCAGTGCCGTTGACGGTGGCAACCGCATGCTTGGCGCCGCAGTATTCGGCAATCTTGCGCTCGAATTCACTGACATACGGCCCGACGCTGGAGACGAAGGTGCTGTCGATCACGTCGTTCAAATAGCGTTTTTCGTTGCCGGCAAAACGCGGTTCGTGCAACGGAATGAAAGCGTCGGTTTGGTAAATCTCCCTGACGAAACCGACCAAACGCTCAAACATTGTAAATATCCGTTTTGTACTTTTTCAGATTCTCGGACCGGCAAAACCAATCCACGGTGCGGCGCAGGCCATCTTCCAAGCTGACTTCCGGGTTAAACCCGGTTAATGCTCTGATCTTGCTGTTATCGCACCACAACCGGTTGACTTCGGACTTTTCCGGCCGCAAACGTTGCTCGTCGACCAGAAATTCGACGTCGCTGACCATGATGGCCTTGATCAGATTCAAGGTGTCACCGACCGAGATTTCGAAATTGGAACCGATGTTGACCGTCTCGCCGATGGTTTTGTCCGACTCGGCCAACGCGATGAAGCCGCGGCAAGTATCTTCGACGTAATTGAAATCGCGAGTCGGCGTGACGTCGCCGAGCTGGATTTGCTTTTTACCGGCGGCGATCTGGCTGATGATGGTCGGAATCACCGCTCTGGCGGACTGGCGCGGACCATAGGTGTTGAACGGCCGGGCAATCGTCAACGGCAGATTGAAGGCATTGAAAAAACTCATCGCCATCGCATCGGCGGCAATCTTCGAGGCACTGTAAGGCGATTGCGGTTGCAGCGGATGTTTTTCGTCGATCGGTACGTATTGCGCGGTGCCGTAAACCTCGCTGGTCGAGGTATGGATCACCCGGCCGACACCAGCATCGCGCGCCGCCTGGCAGATGTTCAAGGTGCCGCGGATATTGGTATCGACATAACTGTCCGGCGCGACATAGGAATACGGAATCGCAATCAACGCCGCCAAATGAAATACGGTATCGACGCCCTGGCAAATGCTGCGGCAGAACGCCGGATCGCGCACGTCTCCGCACACTACTTCGATGTCGTGTTTGCAAGCGGCATCGTCCAGCCAGCCCCAGGAATTAAACGAATTGTATTGCGCCAAAGCCCGTACCTCGCAGCCGCGCGCCGCCAGCATTTCGGTCAGATGCGAGCCGATGAAACCGTCGGCGCCGGTCACTAATACTTTTTTCATACCAATCCTTGTTTAACAAAGGCCTCGGCGATAGCCCAGTCTTCTGCGGTGTCGATGTCCAGGCTTTGAATGGCGTTCATCACCAACGGCACGGTCTGCGGCGGATAGAACGATTTATATTCCAGCAAGTAGTCGGTCCGAACCAGATACATCGCCCCATTCGGAGTCAACAACGGCTGGGTTTGTTGCCGGCTGGCTTGAGTCGGTTGCCGGTTGTCCAGCGCTTGCATGAAACCGTCGCGCAATTGGAACAACGTGGTCAGGTTGCGCTGGATTTCCTTGCAACCGATCACCGCATCGACGTTACCGCCATTGGCCAATGTCATCGCCTGGCGAAGTATAGCCGGACTGCGGAACGGCGAGGTTGGCTGCAACAACATGACCCAAGCCGGCAAATAACCCTGATTCCCGCGAAACCAATCCAAGGCATGTTCCACCACTTGCAGCGACGACGCAGCGTCCGTGGCATGACAGGCCGGGCGTAGAAACGGCACCGCCAGCCCGGCGTTACGGCCGATCTCGGCATACGCTTCGGCATCGGTCGACAACAGCGCCAACGACTGCGGCAACCCGGCCTGCCTAATGGTTTGCGCGGTCCATTCCAGCAGCGGCTTGCCGGCCAGCGGCCGGACATTTTTGTCCGGCAACCCTTTGGAGCCGCTCCGTGCCGGAACCACGACCAGTAAATCGAATGCTGCCGCCATGACTTATCTCCCAGCGCTAAATCAGTTTCAAACCCGGCGGCAAGGCTTCGCCGAAGATTTGTTTTTCCTGGCTTTCGTCAAGCGCTGTGTATTCGGCCACCATGTCCTGCCACGACGCCGGGGCTTTGGCCTGTTTCAATTTATCCAGCACTTGCCGGCGCAAGTCGTCGTCGATATCGCGGACGCGGTCGTCGCAACGCCGCGCCAGCAAGGTCGCGGCGAAGCCGATCTGCACCTGCTTTTTCCAATCGGCAGCCAGCAATTGGTTTAACCAAGCGGATGCCTGAGCCGGCGGTATCACATCGTGGTTGTTGCCGTGAAACAGTATCCGCGCCCCGATCCGGCCCAAGGCCCACCAGCTTTGTTCGGGTTCGCCGGCTTTGGCCAAACGTTTCAGCAGCCATTCGCCTAATTGCAATTTATCGGCCACCGCCAAACGCTCCAGCGATGCCGCCAACCGCAGTATGTCCTCGTAGCCGCGGGTTGCGAGTTGCTTCGCCAGCCCCGGCTGGCGGGCCGAGGCCGGATTGATGAACTTGCCGATATCGTTAAAAATGCGTTGCTGGGCCTCGGCCGGCAAACCGCCGGCGACTCGCCGCCACAAGGTCCACCATTCGGCCCAGTTCTGCTTTTCGTTGACGAACTGCAGGCCTTCCGGATACAGCTTCCACAGTTGCTCCACCCGCCAGTCGTCCAGCGGATAACCGAAACCGGGCCGCAGGCAAAACCCGGCCAGACTGAACCACAACCGCTCGTGCGGCTCGCTGCGCCGGCGGTATTTGCTGCCGTCCAGCAAGGCATTGAATAATTCGCGCAGCAGTGGGGTTTGCCACTCGCCGCGCGGGGCGGCCAATACTTTTTCCAAATCGGCGCGCAAGGTTTTTACCGCCTGCGGGTCGACTTGTTTGGATTTGGCGCCGAATACGGCCTGAATCTTTTCCAGGGCTTGCGGCAGTTGCGCGGGCAGATCGGCATTTACCAACGCGGATTTGGCCTTGCGGATCTGAAATTCGACATCCCACCGCTGCTGCTCGCCATCCAGTGCGACGCATTGCAAACGCAAGGTGCCGACTTCGGTATAGCTTGCCGACAACTGCACGGCGACTTCGGCCCGCTGTTGGCCTTCGAACGCCACCGCCAATGGCGGCAAGCTGTGGAAGCGGTCGTCGTCGAGTTCGACCAGGTCGCCGGTGCGGTAATCGCCGTCACCACTCGCCGACAGCAAATGGAAGCGCACCGGCTGGCCGACGCGTAACGCAAATTGGCGGCCGGCCAGCAACACTTCATGCCCTTCTTCGCTGCCTTTCGGCAAAATGCAGACTCCGCGCCGGGTTTGCCCGGCACTGTCGACCAGCAAGAAATAACTGCGCGCCGCGCCGCCGCCGATCCGCAATTTTTTATCGCGGCGGGCGATGGCGTAGCTGACTGCACCGTAGGCAACCGCCAATTCCGGGTCCGGATTGTCCAGCACGGTCGGCGCCCGGCCGCCGCGCCAAGCCGACAGCAGCCCCGTTACCCGCTGCACCAGTGCCCGGCTGCGGAATACGCCGCCGTTCAACAACAGCGCATCGGGTACGACGCTCTGCTCGCCGAGCGCCTGTTGCGCGGCCTGGGCATGCGACTGCAAAAAACCGGCGATATGCTTGCTGATGGCCGGCTCGGCCGCGTAGGGCAGACCGAATTCGACCACCCCGCTGCGCTTCTTGTCCGGCAGTTCCTGCAGCCCCGACAGAGGCAGGAAACCGTCCAACGCAATCTGTCTGACTTCCTCCCGGCTCAACGCTGTGGTTTTACTACCGCCGATCAATTTGGACCCACCGCCGAGCAAAGTCACAGCCATTTGATCCGGCGCATCGTCGGCCAACAAGCGTTCTTTGGCGATGCGGCATTGCTCCAGCAATTGCGCCAGGTCGGCACTGGACAGTTTGCGTTCGGTGCCGCGTAACCGGCTCTCGGCCAAGTGCGCCAGGGCCAGATCGATATTGTCGCCGCCCAGCATCAAGTGGTCGCCGACGCCGATGCGGGTCAATTTGGGCTCGCCGGCGCCGTATTCAATTTTGATTAGGGTCAAGTCGGTGGTGCCGCCGCCAACGTCGCAGACCAGCATCAAGCGGCTGCCGGCCAGACTGGGCTCGATACTGCCGGCATGGCGGCGCAACCAGTCGTAACATACGGCCTGCGGTTCCTCCAGCAGACGCACGTCGGCCAGACCGGCCAATTTCGCCGCCTCCAAGGTCAGAGAACGGGCCGATTCGTCGAACGAGGCCGGCACGGTGACGACAAGAGTTTGCCGCGCCAACGGCGCGTCGGGAAAGCGCTGCTCCCAAACCGTCCGCACGTGCTGCAAATAACTCGCACTGGCCGCCAGCGGCGATACCTTGAATACCGACTCGTCACTCCCCCACGGCAAAATCGGTGCCGTATGGTCGACTGCAGTATGCGACAACCAGCTCTTGGCGCTGGTGACCAGGCGGCCCTGCGATTTGGCACCCAGGACTCGCGCAGCTTCGCCCAGTACAGCTCCATCCTCGGCCAACAGGAAACCGGCTTCAGCACTCAATTCGCCCGCCGCCGGATGGTAACGCACCGAAGGCAGCAACGGTTTGGACGCGACTTCGCCCGGCGCGGTCATCTGCGGAATTTCGAACAGGCGGATGGTCTTGTGCGGATCGCCGACAGCGGCATAGGCCACGACGGTATGGGTGGTACCCAGATCGATACCGACTAAATATTGGCTGGCTGAGTTATTCAAAATGCTTAGTTCGGGCTGGTGGATTGCGGCTGCTGCAGCCATTGGTTGACTTCTTCCAGGTTCTGCGGCGAGATCACACCCACCGCATGTAAAAAACGCATCCGATTTTTGACGTAACTGTAACGACCCTGAGCCAAATCGCGTCTGGCGCGGAATTCGGCTTGCTGGGTGTCGAGCACATCGCTGATGGTTTCCAGGCCGAATTTAAAGCCTTTTTCCTTGGCTTCGCGCGATTTTTTGGCCGACTCCAGGGCTTTGGCCGACGCGGCAATCCGCCGCACGCTGGCGTTGGAGGTTAAAAACGCGTCGCTGATTTCCTTGACCAGGGCGCGGATTTTGCTTTCGTTTTCGTTTTTTGCCAACTCCAGCCGGTGCTGGGCTTCGTTGGTTTTTTCCGCAATCACCCCGCCGCTGAAAATCGGCACGCTGACATTGATGCCGGCGGTCTGCACTTCGGTTTGCGGCGTGCGCGAACTTTGAAAGCCGGTATCGCTGTTGAAGTAATTAAATTGCAAATCGACCACCGGCAGATGCCGGGAGCGTTGCATCGCCACATCGTCGCTGGCCGCTTCGATCGCACTGAGTTGGGCGCGTAGCAGCGGATTCTCGCTTTTCGCGACGGCGATCCAGTCATCCAGATTACCCTGCAGCGGCTGGTAGTCAATATCCTCGCGTAACCGCGCCAAGTCTTGCGGCAGATTGCCGGTCATCTCCCGCAAATTTTCCCGAGCCTTAACCAGTACGGTTTCCGCTTCGATCTGGCTGGCCTGCAATTGGTCGAGTCTGGCCTCGACTTCATAGAGATCGGTAATTTTGACCAGTTGCTTGGCAAATTGATGTTTGATTTGTTCGTGCTGCACGGCCAAGGCTTCGGTTTCGCCGCGCAGCAAATTCAGTTGGTCCTCGGCTTGCAACAGATCAAAGTAACGCTCGACCACATCGTCGATCAGCGCGTTTTCGGCTTCGACTTGTTCTTCGATGTAGACGTTCTCGGTTTCCTTGGCCCGGCGCCAGTTCCAGAATTTGGCGAGGTCGACCAGCGACTGGTTGACCGAGATGTAGTAGCGCTTGCCGGGATAAGTCGTGTTGACCTCGCGGCCACTGCCGCTGACGGTCTGGTCGTTGTGCGACCAGTTGCCGGTCGCCGTGACTTGCGGCAAGAACTCGCCGAAGGATTGTTCTTTTTGCGCGGTACCGATATTCAGTTTCAAACCGGCGGCTTTCAATTTCGGATCGCCGGACAAGGCCTGCTGGTAAACGCTGATTAGGTCGTCGGCAAGCGCCTGACCGACACTCGACACCGCCAATGCTAAGGCAAAACTCCAAGCCGGTTTCATCAGTCTTCGTTGAAGGCGCGGGCCACAGCGTTGGTGATCGGTTGCAGCAGGTATTCCAGCACAGTGCGCTCGCCGGTCGTGATCAGCACCTCGGCCGGCATGCCCGGTAACAATTCCACCTCGCCCAGTTTTGCGTAGCTGTCCGGAGTCAATTCGATTTGGGCTTGGTAATAAGCCATCCCCGATTTTTCGTCGCTGAGCCGGTCGGCGGAGAGATTGGTCACGATACCATCGAGTTTGGGCACTACCGATTGTTTGAAAGAACTGAACCGGACTTCGGCTTTGAGGCCTTCGTGCACCCGGTCTATGTCCATCGTCGACACCTGGGCATTGACGATCAGGTCTTCGTTCTGCGGCACCAAATCCAGAATCGGCCGACCGGGACCGACCACGGTGCCGACGTTATGTAAGGTCAAACCCAGCACGCGGCCGGCGGCCGGCGCGCGGATTTCGGTTCGGGCCAGTCTTTCCCGGGCCGCGGTCAAGCGTTGCGTCACGTCGAAAAGTTGGGCTTGGGCCTCGCCGAGCTTGCCGGCGATTCCCTCCTGAAATTGTTTCTCCAGTTGCAAAATCTGCAACTGGGTTTCGCCGATCTGCATTTCGTTGCCGGCGATTTCGGCGGTCAGCGCCGCAATCTCGCCGGATGCTAATGTCAAATTACGCTCGATATCGCGCACCCGTTGTTTGCCGGTGAAACCTTCCGCCAACAGTTCGCGCAAGTCCTTGAGTTCGTCTTTATACGACTCGGCCAAAGCTTGTTTGGCCGCGCGTTGCCCGCGCAAGCCCTCGACCCGGCTAGCCAATTGGGTACTGCGTTGCTTAAGCACCGAGATTTCCCCTTCGTGGGAAAGTTTTCGCGCCAGAAAAATCCGGCTCTCGGCTTGTTTGGCCTCCAGCGTGCGGGCGTCGGCGGCGTCCTGCAGGGTATCCGGAAATTCGACGGCCGGCTTGCGGTCGCGCTCCGCGCTGAGCCTGGCGACCTGAGCCGACAACGTAATCTGCTGGCTGCGCAAAATATCCTGCTCCGCGCGAATCGAGGTATCGTCGAGCCGGATCATCACATCGCCTGCCTTGACGAAATCGCCGTCTTTGACCAGCAACTCGCTGACCATGCCGCCGTCCAGATGTTGCACGGTTTTGCGATGGGATTTGACCGCCACATAACCCGGTGCCATTGCCGAGCTGTCCAACGGCGCGAAATAACTCCAGACGCCGAAGATACCGAGGGTGGCAAATATCACAGCGTTACCGATATTGCGGATCGGCCGGTCGTCGATGACTAAAGAAATGGTTTCCAGCTCCGGGGATTGACTCATCGTTTAAGCTCCGGCTTGGACCTGTTCGGCCCTTGCTTGCTGCGCGGTTTGCAATGCAACCTTTTGCAAGTGGGCTACAACCTGGTCTTTCGGCCCGTAAACCGACAATTGGCCGTCGCTGAGCAACAGCAACTTGTCGACATTGTTTAAGACGTTGTTGCGGTGGGTGATTACGATCACCGTGACCTTATTGGCTTTCAGCCGCTGGATGGTCCGGCCCAAGGCGATTTCGCCCTGTTCGTCCAGATTGGAGTTAGGTTCGTCCAATACCACCACGACCGGATTGCCGTACAAAGCCCGCGCCAAACCGATGCGCTGGCGCTGGCCGCCCGACAAGTTGCCGCCGTTGGCACCGATCACGGTGTTGTAGCCGTCCGGCAAATGCAGCACCAGTTCGTGGACGTCGGCCATCTTTGCCGCGGCAATCACTTTCTCCGGCTCGACGTCGCCGAAGCGGGCAATGTTTTGGCTGATGCTGCCTTCGAACAATTCGATATCCTGGGGCAAGTAACCGATGTGCGGCCCCAGTTCATCCCGGTTCCAATTGAAGATTTCGGCGCCGTCCAGCCTGATCGTGCCGCTGGAAGTCGGCCAGATACCGAGTAAGGCACGGGCAAAGGTCGATTTGCCGGCGCCGCTGGGGCCGATCACGCCGACCACGTCGCCTTTGCCGATGGCCATGCTGATGCCTTTGATGACCGGCGTTTTCGCCCCCGGCGGCGTGACTTGTGCCATATCGAGCTGAAAGGCGCCGACCGGATCGGGCAAGGTCATTTTTTTCGATTCGGCCGGCATCTGCACCAGTAATTCGTTCAACCGGTTGTATTGGCCGCGGGCGTTGATAAAGCCTTTCCAGGTGCCGATCACGATATCGATCGGCGCCAGGGCTCGGCCCAGCAGGATGGAACCGGCGATCATCAGGCCGGAGGAAATCTCGTTTTCGATGACCAGATAGGCGCCAAGCGCCAATATCAAAGATTGCGACGACAAGCGTACCAACTTGGAAACGGCGTTGACCAGACCGGCGCGGGAACTGGCGATAGCCTGCAGCCGCAGCACCTTATGCACGCTGTTCAACCAACGCCCCTGGATGTTGGGCAGCATGCCCATCGCATCCAGCACTTCCGCATTTCGCAAATTTTTACTGACCAGGTTACGTGCGTTCAGCGCAGTGCTGTTGGCTTCGCTCAGCATCCGGCTGGTGGTCTTTTCTTGGACGTAGGCGACGATCACCAACAGGATCGCAGTCGCCACGCCGGCCCAACCGTACCAGGGATGAAACATGAACATCACCGCCAAGTAGATCGGTAGCCAGGGCGCATCAAAGAAGGCGAACAAACCGCTACCGGTCATGAACTGGCGTAGTGCGGTCAAATCGTCGAGCGGTTGGATGCTGGCGCGCTGGCCGTTGGAATAAAGGGCCATTTTGTAGGCCACTTTCAGTAACCGTTCGCTGAGCAGAACCTCGATGCGGGTGCTGACCCTAACCAAAATTTGCGACCGCACCCACTCCAACACCCCCATGGTCACGAACAACACCATCAAAATCAGCGTCAACAGCGACAGGGTCGTCAGATTGCCGGTCGGCACCACCCGGTCGTAAACCTGCAACATGTAAATGGTCGGCACCAGTTGCAATACGTTGATCACAAAACTAAAACCGGCAGCAGATATAAACGCGCCCTTACACAGCCGTAACGCTTCGATCAAATCGGATTGGGGGGAATTCATACCTTGGTTAGCGGTTTAAGGTTCGCGAAAACGGCTCGATTTTTACACACTCGTCAACGCCGCACCAAATCCGGCGCAATTTGCCGCCCGGCAAATTTAGATGCGCCACTCAGTTTTGTGTCTACACTTCGTGACAATTGGCCAAACTGTGACAGTGGTCAAAGAGGGCTGATAATTAAACAGCCTAGATGCTGCTATAACTTTTCGCCAGTAAAAAACCGCTAAAGTTTTTTTGCCTGCTACCGAAAAGCTAAACACATATTCGGGCGTTGCCATGACGCTTCAGTAACGACGCCGCCGAATTTCAGAATCCATCATACAGGACCGCAACTATGGCTATCACTACCGATACAGACATTACCACTTTGACGCCAGCCCAGATTGCGGCTCTGACCACCACTGAAATTGCGGCTCTGACCACAGGCGCTACCGGACAGATCGCGGCTTTATTGACGACGCAGATTCCGTCTTTAAGCGCGGCTCAAATAGCCGCATTGACGACCGACCAGATACCTTCTTTCACGACAGAGGCGATCAACAAACTTTCCGCTTCGCAGATCAGCAAATTCTCGTCCGCACAGATCAGCGTGATGGAAAATGCCGATCTAAGCGCAATCTCATCAGCCGCGATCTCCGGCATGACTACCGCCGTCCTGAGCGGCCTGACGACGACACAGATTCAATTGCTGACCACCGGCACCAATGGTCAAATCGCCGGTTTGAGCGTGGGTAGCGCCGGACAAATCGCTGCATTGACCACGGCCCAAGTCAAAGCACTCTCCTTCGGCCAAGTGGCATCGCTGACGTCTAACCAGGCCAAGGTTCTCAGCGGCGCCCAAATCGCAGCGCTCGACGACGCCGATTTCGGCGCGTTAACCGATTCCGCACTCAGCCAGATAACGACCACGGCCATTTCTTCGATCACCACCAGCCAAATTCAAAACCTGACTTCGAGTCAGTCCGACGGCTTGACGGCTGCTCAAGTCGGCAGATTGAGTTCCGCTCAAGCGGTACAAATTTCGACCGACGCCCTGGCGAATATTACAACCACCGCGATTAAGGGCCTGACTGCTTCAGCAGTTGCCAGCCTGACCGACGCCCAACTGGCCGCGCTGACCACCGGTAGCGCCGGACAAATCGCCGCGTTGACAACCGCGCAAATCGCCGCCCTGAAATCAACCCAATTCGACGCATTGACTTCGGCTCAAGCCGCGGCGCTGACTTCTGCACAAGCAGCTGCGATCACATCGGCCCAAATCGGCACCTTGTCGACCTCCGCCTTCGCCGCATTGGATTCCGATGCCATCAGAGGCTTGTCCACCGCTGCAGTCGCCGCACTATCCACCGCAAGCGACGGCCAGATCGTGGCCTTGTCGACACAACAAGCGGCGGCATTCACCTCGGTCCAAGTTGCGGCATTGTCTTCCGGCCAGTTTGCGGCGATGGAATCGACCGATCTGGTTGCGATCTCCAGCAGTGCAATCAGAGGCATGACCACCTCAGCGCTGACCTCGTTGAGCACCACCCAAATCCAAAAACTGACCACAGGTACCGCGGGACAAGTTGCCGGCTTAACCACTACCCAAATTGCGGCCCTGACCAGCGACCAAATTGTGGCATTCGGCTCGTCGCAAGCCGGATCGTTAACCAGTACCCAGGCTGCCGCGTTGACATCCACTCAAGTTGCGAACATGGAAACCGCGGATTTCGCGGCATTGACCACCGGCTCCACCGGCGCACTGTCAAAATTAACCACCACCGCCATCGCCGCATTAACCACTGGCGCCAGTGGCCATATTAAGGCGCTGACCACAGGCCAAGCGGCCTCGTTAACGGCGGCCCAAGTCGGCAAATTCAGTTCCGACCAATTGAGCGACATGGAAACGGCGGATTTCGCGGCTCTGAGCTCCAGCGCGATCGCCGGCATTTCCACAACCAATATCTCGTCTTTGACTACCAGCCAAATCTCCGCTCTATCTACCACGCAAGCACCGGCGTTGACTGCTACCCAAATCGCCAGACTATCCACCGGCCAAGTTCAAGCCATTGAAACCGCAGACTTTGCGGAGCTGTCCAATGCCGCCGTAGCCGGCTTTACCACAGCGCAAATCGCAGCCTTGACCACCGGCGCGACCGGCCAGATTGCCGCTCTGACCACCGAACAGGCCGCGTCGCTGACATCCGCCGCAATGGGTGCATTCAGCGCTGCGCAAATCACCAGTTTCGAAACGGCCGATTTGGCGAAAGTCAAAGTTGCCAGCATCAGAGGCATGACGACCGATGCCGTGGCCGCGTTGACTACGTCGCAAATTCAGGCCTTAACTACCGGCGCAACCGGTCAAATCGCCGCGCTGACCACTGCTCAAATCCAGGCGTTGACCCCGACGCAAATCGAAGCCTTGACGACCGCTCAAGCCGGTTCTTTGACGTCCAGCCAAGTCGCAATCTTGAGCACCGCCCAATTCGCGTCGATGGAAGCCAGCGATTTTGCCGCGATTACATCGCAGGGGATTAGAGGCCTTTCGACCGACATTGTGTCGAATTTGACCACCACTCAATTCGCCAGCTTGACTACCGGCACCAACGGCCAGATTGCTGCACTGACTACCGCACAAATCGCCGTTTTAACTACCGGCACCAACGGCCAAATCGCAGCGTTGACCACCGACCAAGCCGCATCGCTGACATCGACTCAAGTCGCGAAATTCACCTCCGACCAATTCGCGTCGATGGAATCCGCGGATTTCGCAAAACTGTCTCCGGCCGGCGTCAAAGGCTTATCCACTGCGACGATCGCCGGCTTGACTACCGCCCAAATCGCCAGCATGTCCACCGGCGCCACCGGCTTGTTGGCCGGTTTGTCGACCGCTCAGATTGCGGCCTTGACTTCGACACAATTAGACGCTTTGAGCTCCGGCCAGGAAGCTTCGCTGACGTCGGCTCAGGTAGCGGCACTTAGCACCAGCCAATTCAGTGTGTTGATCAGCGAAACCACCGATTCCGCGGATTTCGTCAACTTTTCGTCCAGCGGTATCAGAGGCTTGTCGACCGGAGTCATTTCCAATCTGACCACCGATCAAATCCAATTGCTGACCACCGGCAGCGCCGGCCAAGTCGCCGGCTTGACCAGTTTGCAGGTTGCCGCGCTGACCACCGACCAAATTGTCGCACTGACCACCAACCAGGCCGCGTCGTTCAGTTCCAGCCAACTGACCGGCTTGACTACGACTCAAGTCGCCAACCTGGAATCCGCCGATTTCCAAAAATTGAGCAGCGATGCAATTAAAGGCTTGAGTTCTAACGTAATCGCCTCCTTGACTACGACCCAGATCGCTAACCTGACCACAGATCAAGTTGCGGGCCTGACCACCACTCAAATTGCTGCACTAACAACGGATCAATTGCCGAAATTCACTACGGCGCAATCGGCCGCGTTGACCTCGACTCAACTGGCGAGAATGAGTTCGGTGCAAATTGCCAGCATGGAAACCGCTGACTTCACTGCGATCTCCACGACGGCTATCAAAGGCATGGCAACCGCGGTCCTCGCTGCGTTGGCGACCGACCAAGTCGCAATTCTGACCACCGGAGCAACCGGCCAGGTTGCCGCCTTGACGTCATCACAAATTGCGGCGCTCACAACCTCGCAAATCGCGAAATTTACGACCGCGCAAGTTAATTCTCTAACCTCGGACCAAGTCACCAAATTCAGCGTCACTCAGTTGGCGAAAATCGAAACTACCGATATTTCTGCGCTGAAAACCGAAGCGATTGCCGCACTGACCAGCACCCAACTGCAAGGCCTGACCACGCAGCAAGTTGCCGCATTGACCACTAGCCAAGCTGCAGCATTGACTGCAGACCAGGCTTCGAAATTAACCGCGACCCAAGTCGCCAACTTGCCGACTCCATCGTTCGCCGCACTGACCACTGGGGCCACCGGCGCTCTAGCCAAGCTGACCACCGATGCAATAGCAGTCCTGAACGCGAACCAGATTCAGGCCTTGACGACCAGCCAAGCCGCATCGTTGACCTATACCCAGTTCAATAAATTTACCTCCAGCCAAGTCGAAAACATGCAGGCGGTGGACTTTGCGGCCTTGACGACCACCGTCATCGCCAATATGTCGACCACATCGTTGCGGGCGTTATCGACCGATAAAATCACCGAGTTGTCGACGGTGCAAATCGCCGCCTTGACGCCGGACCAGATCGCCGCGTTGACCACCACCCAGGTGCAGGCATTGACCGAAGGCACGGCCGGCCAAATCGCCAGCTTAAGTGCAGACCAGGTTCAACAACTAAGTACCACACAGATCGCGGCATTGAGGATTGCTCAAATCACGGCGCTGGAAACCAACGACTTGGTAGCGATGAGCAAGGTTCAAATCGCGGCACTGACCACAGGTGCCACGGGCCAAATCGCGGCATTGACCACAGCCCAAGTGCAGAGCCTGACGACGAGCCAGGTCGAAGCCCTGACCTCCAGCCAAATTGCTTCGTTGACCGACGCCCAAATTGCTGCGTTGGATTCCGGCGACTTGGCTTATCTCGCGTCAACAGCCATCAGCGGATTGTCAACCGACCAAATCTCGGCGCTGACCAGCAACCAAATCGCCGGTTTGACCACATCGCAAATCAAAGCGCTGACCTCTGACCAGTTGCAGGCATTGTCGGTCGGTACCGCCGGCCAAATCGCCGCTCTGACCACCGAGCAGATTCAAAAGCTGACAACCACGCAGATTTCGCAACTGTTGCCGGATCAGATCGCTGCGATTGAAACCACTGATCTACAGAAGCTGACGGTGGACCAAATCAAGGCTCTGACAACCGGCACCGGCGGTCAAATCGCCGCGTTGACCAGCACCCAAGTGCAAAAACTGACCACTACCCAGGCCGGAGCATTGACCTCGGCACAAATGGCGTCGTTGCGGGCCGACCAAGTCGCGGCAATGGAAACCGAAGACTTGGCGCAAGTAACGACCGACGCGATCAAAGGCTTGTCGAGCTCGGCGATTCAAGCCTTGACAACGGCAACCAACGGCCAAATCGCTGCACTGACAACCAGACAACTGACCGAACTGACCAGTAGCCAGCTGACTTCGCTGACTGCCGGCGCCGGTGGCCAGATTGCCGCACTGACCTCAACCCAAGTATTGAATTTGCAAGCTAGCCAAATCGCATCGCTGACGACGGACCAAATCCAGGCGCTGGAAACGGCGGATATTGCGGCGTTGAAAGCGGCTCAAATCCAGGCCTTGACTACCGGAGCAACCGGCCAAGTAGCTGCCTTGAGCTCTACTCAAATCGCCGCATTGACTTCGGACCAAGCGGCAAAATTGAGCGGTGCTCAAGTGGCTTCGTTGACGCCGGGCCAAGTGGCCGGCTTCGAAACCGAAGATTTGAGCGCGGTTACCAACACTGCGATTCAAAGTTTGACCACCGACGCACTGCAGGCTCTGAGCACCGGCACCAACGGCCAAATCGCCTCGCTGACCACAAACCAAGTGGCTGCGTTAACCACGACGCAACTGACCGCCCTGACTGTGGAAGCCAATGGCCAAATTGCCTCGTTGACGACCGATCAGATTGCCAATTTAACGACCACACAAGTTAGCAAGTTAACCACCAAGCAAATCCAGGCCTTGGAAACCGCAGACATTGCCGCGCTGAAAACCCCGCAAATTCAGGCTTTGACGACGGCTCAAGTCGCCGCATTGACTTCGGCACAGGTTACCGCGTTAACCTCCGATCAGGCGGCCAACTTGAGCGGTACTCAGGTTGCAGCACTGACGCCCGGCCAAATCGCCGGACTGGAAACGACCGATCTGCGCGCAATCTCGGCCACGGCTCTGCAAAGTCTGACAACCGATAGTCTGCAAGCGTTAACCACAGCGACAAACGGCCAGATCGCCGCGCTGACCACTGCCCAAGTTGCAGCGTTGACTACGACGCAGATTCAGGCTTTAACCTTGGGTGCTGGAGGTCAGGTCGCTGCGCTGACTACCGAGCAAGCCGCGGCGTTGACAGCGACCCAATTGCAAAAGCTGACGACTAACCAGATCCAAGCTCTGGAAACGACAGATCTGGCTGCGTTGAAGACTGCACAAATAGAGGCGTTCACGTCAACACAAGTGGCGGCGTTAACGACTTCGCAAGTAGAGAAACTGACCAGCAGTCAAGTACAAGCTCTAAGCTCAACCCAAATAGGTGCGCTGAGCGCCGACCAAATCGCGAAAATGGAGACGACCGATTTACGGGCAGTCACCACCGACGCGATCAAGGGCTTGTCGATTTCGGCATTGCAAGCCTTGACCACGGCAACCAACGGCCAGATCGCAGCGCTGACCACAGACCAGTTGCGAGCCTTGACCTCCAACCAATTGCAGGCATTGACGCTGGGAACCGACGGCCAAATCGCGACCTTGTCTTCTGCCCAGTTCGCGGCACTGTCGGCAACGCAAATAGCGCAACTGACTACGCGGCAAATCGAAGCGATTCAAACCGCCGATCTGCAAAAGCTGTCGCTAACCCAAATCAATGCATTGACGACCGACCAGATGGGGGCACTAACCACAGACCAAGTCGTGGCCCTGGATACCTTGCAAGTTTCGGCGCTGACCTCGACCCAGGTATCGGCACTGTCGAATGCGCAAGTGGCTAAAGTTGAAGTCGGAGACATGGCTTTCGTCAACGTGGCAGGCCTGTTGGCTACCGGCGGCCTCACCGCGCTGACTTCATCGCAAATTCAGGCTCTGAATACAACTCAGCTGGCTGCCCTGTCCACTACTCAAATCGCGGCCTTGTCTGCCGGGGCCGGCGGGCAAATTGCATCGCTGACCACGTCGCAAATCAGCCAGTTGAGCACAACCCAAGTCGGCGCTTTGACCTCGGATCAAATCGCCTCAATCGAAGTCGCCGATTTGCAAAAAATGACGACCGATCAGATCAGAGCGATTTCGACCAGCGTGATCGATAAGTTGACAACCGCGCAAATCGACGCATTGACGACGACTCAAGTGGAAGCGCTGACTACTGCCCAATTGCCCAAACTGACGGCAACCCAGTTGAACGCATTGACGACTTTCGATATTCAGGCTTTGACCTCAGCGCAGTTTGCGGTACTGACCACCAGCCAGCTCGATGCCTTGACCTCGACCCAAATCGGCGCGATTACCGCCAACCAACTGGATTTCCTGACCGGGGCTCAAGTGACTAGGTTGGCAACGCTGGGTTACAGCACGATCGACACGGTCGGAATCGAAACCACCTCGACAGTAACGGGTACCACAGTAGCTGACGTGATCGTTGGCGGCGACGGCGCTCAAACCATCGATGGCGACGCCGGTGCAGATGACCTAACCGGTGGCGCAGGTAACGATACCTTCCTGTTCAACACTGGCGACGTCAGCTTCGGCGAAACCATTAACGGCGGGGCTGATTTCGACGCGTTGAAAGTCGTGACCAGCACCGATTTCGCCGGTGCGGGCAACAGCGGTATCACCAACGTCGAGCAATTGATAATCACCTCCGGCCAAACCGCAACGTTTACCGGTGCACAATTGACCGGCTCAACCTTGCTGGTTAACGCTACGGCGGCCGGAGCGGCTACCTTGCAAGTCAATGTCGTCGGCGGTACCGCGGTGAGTTTGGCGGGCCTAACCTTTACCGCATTCGGTTCCGGCAACGCCTTCGATACCGGTACCGACATTGTCAATATCACCGGCGATTCCGATGCGAACACGATCACCGGTACCAGTTTGGCCGATAACATTACCGGCGGTGCCGGTGCCGACACCATGACGGGCGGCACAGGTGCTGATACCTTCGTGTTCGCGGCAGGTGACAGTGGCAATATCCAAAGCGGCAGCTTCGATACGGTAAACGGTTTCACCCTGGCTGACGGCACAGGCCCGGATACATTAAACCTTGAAGGTACACCGACGATTATTGCCGACGTAACCGCTGTCGACGTGAAACTGGCAATCAGCGGTGTGACCCCGGCGAAAGTGCTGACGGCTGACAGTACCGACGGTGTCATCACATTGGGAGGTGCCGACGCTGCCGACATCGATACGCTGGCAGAATGGGTTGAAGTAGCCAAGTTGATGACCACGGCAGACGGCGCCACCAGTGCCTTCGCTTTCGGCGGCGATACTTATGTGTTCCAGGAGAACACCGGTGGCGATTTGTTGATCAAATTGACCGGTATCGCCGCGGCCGACGCGTTGGCGACGTCCGGCACCGGCGCTAACGACATCCTGATCGGATAAGTCTTAACCACTAAAGCTCGGAAGCCGTCCTCTGCGTGAGCGGGGACGGCTTTTTTATTGCCTAAAATCCGGGAATCTTCTTGCTTGGCAATAGCCGTCTATAATTTCTGCAATCCGGCCGCTGTCGAAATGCCATGTTTCGCACTAGACACCGCCGCCGTACCCACAACAGGAATCGATTTCTTAGCCCGGTCGATTTCCCTAAACCTGCAATCGCAACGCAAAACAAGGTAGATACATGGAGAAACCCCTTTTTTGGCCAATCAAAATCGAGAACGACGTCACCGTGTGTGCGGCCAGCGACATCAATTTGATGACCCCTTATGTTTTGCTGGAACAGGAGGATTGGTTCGAAGACGAAATGGATTTTATCCGGAGCTACATCGAGCCGGGCATGCGCAGCCTGGATATCGGCGCCAATCACGGCGTGTACGCCCTCAGCATCGCCAAACTGCTCGATAGCGGCCGGGTCTGGGCGTTCGAACCGACTTCGGCGCCGGGGACGATGCTGGAACGCAGCATTGAGTTAAACGGCTTTAGCGACAAGGTCAAGCTGCTGCGTTTCGGCTTATCCGACGCGACCCGCGCCGCGGAGATCAGTGTATCGGCCAACAGCGAACTCAACTCGTTGAGCGGCAGCGGCCAAAATAAGGAAACCATCCAATTACGCACCCTGGACGACAGCTTGGCCGAATATGCGCCGGGGGTAACGATCGATTTCGTCAAAATGGACGCGGAAGGCGAAGAAATCAACGTCCTGAAAGGCGGCCAACGCTTTTTCAGCGAACAGTCGCCGCTGTTGATGTTCGAGTTAATGCACGGCAGCCAAATCAATCACGGCTTGATCGATGCCGTCCGCCAATTCGGCTTCGGGATTTACCGTTTGATTGCCGAGCCCAACGTTTTGGTCGAATTCGATGCCGATCAACACAGCGAGACCTTAAACCTGTTCGCCTGCAAACCGGACCGGGCGGCGTTATTGCGCCAGCGCGGCTTGTTACTGGATCGGGATCCGCAACCGGCAGCAACCCCAGATAGCTTCGACCCCAGTGCATTTTTTGCCGGTTACGAGTACTCGCACTATTGTTTGCCGCTCGATAGCAGCGAATTGGCGCCGGAATTTCGCCAACTGATATCGCTTTGTGCAGCCTACGAATCGGGCAAGCTCGCTGCGCACGAGAAGTTGAACTTGCTGCAACAGGCCAGAGTTTTAGCCGAACCGTACAACACACTGAACATCGCCACAGAGGCCGAAAAAACACCCTGGCTGGTCATGCTGGTCTATGTTTACTACAAACTGGGCATGCGCGCGGCAGCATTGTCCACCGCGGCGACATTGTTGCTGAATATCAACGTGTTGACCGACTTCCGCCACCCGTTTCTGCCGCCGCTGAGCAGGGACTTAAATCGCCCGGTCGTCGGTTCGCTTGGCGAATGGTTGAAATGCTTGTTGATCGAGTTCTACGAAGCCAAACGCAGCTTTTCATCGTATTTTCTGGCCGATCCGCTTAGCGTCCTGGATCTGATTCAAAACAGCCCGAATTTATCGGTCGGCATGGCCCGCCGCTACGCCTTGGCCAGTTTGCGCCGGCAAAAACCGGTTCCCGAGCATATCAAGCAACTGATCGTCCAACACAATCGCAACAATGCCACGATTTGGCGCGAGCTGTTAAACCTGCCGCAAGCTTTCAATCTGCTCGACGCCTTATTAAAAACAGAAGGCCAGCCGATACGGGTCAACATCGTCGATATCGGCGCCAGTTCCCACGGCCAGTTGACCGAACCCTACGCGCCGTTGATGCAGGCCGATTTAGCGACCGTGGTCGGATTCGAACCGGATCCGGAGGCGCACGCCAAGTTATGCGAGATCTACGCCGGCAACGACGCCTACCGCTACCTGCCCTATTTCGTCGGCAAGGGCGGTCCGGCGACATACTACGAAACCAACTGGTTCATGACCGGCTCGTTGTACAAGCCGAACAAACCGTTGCTGGACGCTTTTTTTCAACTCGGCGACGTGGTGCAGTTGGTCGCGGAACATCCGGTCGAGACCGTCAGCCTGGATCAGCTGAACGATTTGGGCAACGTCGACATGATCAAAATCGACGTACAGGGCGGCGAACTCGACGTATTCAAAGGCGGCAGCAACGCCTTGGCCGACACCTTGGTGATTTGGACCGAAGTCGAATTCGTCGAGTTGTACGAAGGCCAGCCCTTGTTTGCCGAAGTCGAACAATTCCTGCGCTCGCAAGGTTTTATGTTCCACTGCTTCACCGGCATCGTGCCGCGCAGTTTCAAACCACTGGTTTTGAAAGACAACCCGTATGCAGGCATCAAACAAGCAATCTGGTCCGACGCCGTATTCGTCAGAGACTTTCAAAAGCTGGACCGACTCAGTAACCTGCAATTGCGCAAACTGGCAGCGATATTGGACAGCGTCGTGCAGTCACCGGATTTCTGCCTGTTGGTATTGAAAGAGCTGGACCGCCGCGAAGGTTCTAATTTAGCCGACCAATACACCAACAATCTGCCTAGCCACTTCGCGCTGACCACGCCGACCTCTACGCTCAGCGCCAACGATGCCACCCTGGTCCAGCAAAAAACCATGAGAGCGCTGGAGTTGCAAAACAGCAACGACGCCCCCGGAGCCAGGCAATTGTTTCTGGAAGTGTTGCAACTGCAAGCACAAAACTTTCCGGCCCTGTATTCGCTCGCGGTCCTTGCCTCGCAAGCCGACGAACAACAGGAGGCCTTGGCCTGGATCGGCAAAGCCATCGCCACCGATACCGGCAGAAGCTATGCACCGGCGCATTTCGTCCAGGCCGTGGTACTGCAATCTCTGGGGCGTTTCGACGAATCGTTGGCGGCATACCAGCAGGCGATTGCCTTGGACCCGGCCTACGAAAGCGCCATGATCAACCGCAGCAACCTGTACTACGAGATCAAACAGCACGTCAAAGCGGTCGAGAGCTTCAACGAGGCGTTAAAAGTCAATCCGACATCCGACAAGGCGCTGGCCGGTCTGGGCATTATCCTGACCGAAATGAACCGTTATGAGGATGCCATTCCGCTATTCGAACAACTGTTGGCGGCGAATCCGGATTTCGATTACGGCAGAGGTTTGCTATTTCACGCCGAGCAGCATTGCTGCGACTGGCGCCGGTTCGAGGAAAGCCGCGACATTATCGAAACCGGCGTCCGCGAACAACGCAAGGTCTGTAAAACGCTGCCGTTTATGTCCTTGTCCAACTCGCCCGAAGCTCTGCAGCAATGCGTCAAGATTTTCGCCGAGCATTTGTTTCCGCCGAAAAACAAGGCGTTATGGAATGGCGAAAGCTACCGGCACGATAAAATCCGCCTCGCCTACGTGTCGCCGGATTTTCGCGAACATCCGGTCGGACATTTGATGGCCGGCATCATCGAGCACCACGACCGATCCCAATTCGAGACCATTGCCATTTCGTTGGGACTGGACGACAAAGGCGCATTGCGGCAACGCTTCGAAAATGCGTTTAGCAAATTCATCGACGTGCGCGGTAAAAAATCCTGGGAAATCGCGGAACTGATCCGAGATCTGGAAGTGGATATCCTGATCGATTTGGCCGGCTATACCGCCGACTCCCGCACCGACATTTTCAGTTACCGGCCGGCGCCGATTCACGTTAATTTCCTGGGTTACCCCGGTTCGTTGGGTCTGGACTACATGGACTATATCCTGGCGGACCGCATCGTCATCCCGGAACAGCATCAAAAATATTACAGCGAGAAAGTGGCCTATCTGCCTAACGCGTATCTGCCGACCGACTCGAATCTGAAGATTGCCGAGCGCATGCCAACCCGAGCCGAAATGGGCTTGCCGGAAACCGGCGTGATCTTTTGCTCGTTCAACCATGATTACAAGATCAATCCGCCGATGTTCGACATCTGGATGCGTCTGCTCAAACAAGTTCCGGGCAGCGTGTTGTGGCTGATGAAGTTGAACGAACCGGCGCAACGCAATTTGCGCCGGGAAGCGGAACAGCGCGGGATCGATCCGAATCGGCTAGTGTTCGCTACCCGGGTCCCGGCCGTGGCAGACCATCTGGCCCGCTATCGGCTGGCGGATATGTTTCTCGATACCACGCCGTACAACGCGCATACCACGGCCAGCGACGCCTTGCGGGTCGGACTGCCGGTGGTGACCTACCTGGGCAACACCTTTTCCGGCCGGGTCGCAGCCAGTTTGTTGCATTCGATCGGCTTGCCCGAGTTGATCGCTCAGTCGCTGGAAGAGTACGAGACTTTGGCGTTGAAACTGGCCACCGACAGCGCTTATCTGGCCGGTATTAAAGCCAAACTCCTCGAGAATCAAAAAAGCCATCCCTTGTTCGACACCGAACTGTTCTGCCGCAATCTGGAACAAACCCTGCGCCAGCTATTAGCGGATCAGCACCGGCCCGCCTGACCAGCAACAAACGATAGTGTCTGCCGAAAAACTGCAACAGCTGTTGCAACTCGCCATCGCCCAGCACCAAGCCGGGCGACTGGCAGAGGCGCAAGCTTTGTATCTTCAGATATTGCAGTTGCAACCCGAACACGCCCAAACCCATCACAACATGGGTGTTCTGGCGTTGCAGGTCGGCCAATTCGACATTGCCCTGAACCACCTTGAACGCGCTATGGCAACCGACCCGGCGCAACACAAGTACCAGCTTAGCTATTTGCAGGCGCTGGTTCAGGGCGAGCGTTATCCGCAAGCACGAGAGCTGCTGCAGCAAGCCAAGCAGCGCTACGGTTTAGGCGGGCCGGATATTGCGGCGATGGAACAGGTCCTGGCCGCCCCAGCCGGGCCGGATTTGCAGGCGTTGTACGCCCACTTTCAACAAGGCCGTTATGCCGAAGGCGAACAACTTGCCCGCCGTTTGCTCGCCCTCTTTCCTGAATCGGGTATCGTCTGGAAAATCCTGGGCTTGTTCCTGCTGCAACAGCAGATTTTCCCGGAAGCCCTGCAGGCTTTAGGCCGCGCCGCAGATCTGTTGGCCGATGACGCCGAAGCCCAGCTCAATTACGCCTCAGCTTTGCACGGTCAGGGCTGCTTTGCGGAAGCCATCGACGCCTACCGCCGCTCCTTGCAACTCGAGCCTAATAACGTGCCTGCGTATGCCAATCTCGGCAGCCTGCTCTACAATCTGGGCCGTTATGCCGAAGCCGAGACTTGTTTTACCCGGCTGACGGCGTTAACTCCCGACGCAATCGACGCTTGGTTGCGCTTGGGTCTGAGCCAACAGGCGCAAAGCCAATTCGCCGCTGCCGAGCAAGTGTTCCGTACAGCATTGGCTAAAGCCCCTTTCCAGGCCGAAGTCCACTACCAATTAGCGGTACTATTGAAAAGCCAGGCTAGGGCGGCTGAGGCCTTGGCAGCCTGCCGACAAGCATTGGCATTGAACCCGGACTATGCGGAAGCGTTTTGTACACTGGGTTCGCTGTATTACGAAGCGGGCGATTTGGTCCAGGCCGAAGCCCATTTCCGCAATGCCTTGGCCAAGCAAGCCGATTATCCGGAAGCGCTGAATAATCTCGGCACCACCTTACAAATGCAACGGAGGCTTATCGAAGCCGAATCCAGTTATCGCCGGGCGCTGGAATTGAATCCGGCCTATGTCGACCCACTTACCAATCTCGGCATCAATCTGCAAAGCCAGGGCCGCATTGTCGAAGCCGAGGCCTGCTGGCGGCGCAGCTTGGCTCTGAATCCAGATCAAATCGCCACCCAAAGCGGTTTGTTGTTTCATTTGAACTACAGCGCACACTCCCCGAACTGCAATTATCTGGAAGAAGCCCACAAGTTCGCCGAGATGGCCGAGCGTGCGGCGCGGCCGTTTACCGATTGGTTGTGCGACGACAATCCGGAGCGGTTAAGGATCGGCTTAGTGTCGGGGGATTTACGCGATCATCCGGTCGGGCATTTTCTGTTGGCGTTATTGCGCGGCAGCGACGCACAGCAAGTCGAATTTATTGCCTACGCAACTCAGCCCGGAACCGACCACTATTCGATGCGTTTGCAACCCTATCTACGCGAATGGAAAAATATTGGCGGTTTGACTGACGCAACCGCTGCCGAGCTGATACGCGGCGACGCGGTGCATATCCTGATCGATCTTGCCGGCCACAGCGCCCACAATCGGCTGCCCTTATTCGCCTGGAAGCCGGCACCGGTTCAGATTAGTTGGCTGGGCTATTTGGCTTCGACCGGGTTGCCGGCCATCGATTACGTGTTGAGCGACCCTTATTCGATTCTGGCCGAAGACGAACAGCACTTTACCGAAGCGATATGGCGTCTGCCGCAGACTTGTTTATGTTTTGCGCCGCCGCAACAGGCCGTCGAGGTTGGGCCGCTACCGGCGCTGCAAAATGGTTATATCACCTTCGGTAGCTTCAACAATCTGACCAAAATCAGCGACGACACGATTGCACTCTGGGCTCAAGTATTGCGGCATGTCCCTGATACCAAATTGTTTCTGAAAGCCAGCCAGTTAAACGAGGTTTTGGTTCGGGAACGGACCATCAACCGCTTTGCCGGCCACGGTATCGACAGGGATAGGTTGGTTTTGAGCCCGCCTTTTAGCGACCGGACACAACATTTGGCGGCTTACCAGTCTGTCGATATTGCATTGGACACGTTTCCGTATCCCGGCGTGACTACCAGCGTGGAAGCGTTATGGATGGGAGTGCCGGTGCTGACTCTACGCGGCGGCGGTTTACTGGCGCGCGCCGCGGAATCGATCGCTACCAATGCCGGGCTGGCCAACTGGATCGCGTCAGACCAGTCGGATTATCTGCAGAAAGCCGCTGGTTTTGCCGCCGATCTCGGTCTGCTTAGCCAGCTGCGCTCGGAATTACGGGACCGGCTGCAATATTCACCGCTGTTTGCCGGCAGGCAATTTGCCGAGCAATTTGCCCAAGCCATGCGGGAAATGTGGGCCACCAGGGTTAATCGCTAATTTTACCGCTGCAGGTCTGCGACTGTCCGGGCTAAGAAAAAGCCGAAACTAACGGTTGACGCCCGACAAGAACGGCACGAAGGTTACCCGCTCGATGACTTCGTCTTCGAAGCCGTGTTCGGTACGCGTGATTCTGTGTAATTCCTGCATGCCTTCCAATCCGACCGGGATAACCAAGACGCCGCCGACTGCGAGTTGTTCCAATAATGCCGGCGGAACTTCCGGTGGCGCCGCAGCGGCCAAAATGCCATCGAACGGAGCGTGCTCCGGCCAGCCCCAACCACCGTCGCTATGCTTGAACCCCACCGTTTTTATGCCCAGTTCCCATAGCGTGTCTCGAGCTTTTTTCATCAACGGCGCAATCCGCTCGACCGAATAAAGCTGACCGACCAAGTTAGCCAATATCGCGGTCTGGTAGCCGCAACCGGTGCCGATTTCCAATACGTTTTTCCGCGGCCCGAATTCCAGCAATAACTCGGTCATTTTCGCCACGATGTAGGGCTGGGAGATGGTTTGGTTATGGCCGATCGGCAGCGCCGTATCTTCGTAAGCGCGACTTTCCAGAGCCTCGTCGACAAAAATATGCCGCGGCGTATCCGCCATCACCGCCAACACGTTACCGTTTGTTATGCCCTGCTGCCGCAGCCGGGAGATCATGCGCTCCCGGGTGCGGCGCGAAGTCATGCCGATGCCTTGTAGACGCCGACTCATACCTATGCCTCCAATGCCAACCATTCGCTCAGGCCTGCCAAACGCTCATAACGGGTCAAATCCAGTTGTAGCGGTGTGACCGATACAAAACCGTTGCGGATCGCATCGAAATCCGTACCCGGCCCGGCATCCTGCTCGCTACCCGGCGGCCCCACCCAGTAAATAGTATGCCCGCGCGGGTCGCTGGCACGAACCACCGCTTCCGCCTTGTGCCGCTGGCCCAGGCGGGTTGCTTGATACCCTTTCAATTCGTGCAACGGCACATCGGGTACATTCACATTCAATAAGGTGTCCTCCGGCAGCGGATGAGCCAGAATTTTTTGCATTAAGGCGATTGCAACCGCGGCCGCGGTATCGAAATGTTTGGGGTCGCTGGCTGCTAGCGAAATAGCGACCGCAGGCAATCCCAAAAATCGGCCTTCAGTCGCTGCCGCGACGGTTCCGGAGTACAGCACGTCGTCGCCCAGGTTGGCGCCATGGTTAATACCAGCGAACACCATGTCGGGTTCGGTTTTCAATAAGCCAGTAATCGCCAAGTGTACGCAATCGGTCGGTGTACCATCGACACGGACAAAACCATTGTCACATGCCGTAGCGCGTAACGGCATGTCCAAAGTCAACGAGTTGCTGGCCGCGCTGCGGTTCTTGTCCGGTGCAACGACCGATATTTCGGCATATTGACTCAATGCTTGCGCCAATGTATTGATCCCTTGCGCCAAATAGCCGTCGTCGTTACTAATCAGAATGTGCATACCGCATTAAAACGCATTAAAATTGCAGCATCTTAGCAAAAAAACCGCAAAACCAGCAGCTTACGTGACAAAAAAAACCACTTCGCCGGATGACTCCGCGCTGTTCAGAAACACGGTAGGCAAAGTTAAAACTATCGATACCAATACGGTGAGTCTGCAACCCGCCGGCAAGCCTCGCCCATTTCCGAAAACTAAGCCGCTCGAACAAATAGACCCGCTGCAAAAAGATATTTCTGCAAAGTTGGACATGCTGTTTCAGGAAGACCGGATTGCCTTTCTAGCGCCGGGCCTGCAAAAAAACGTGCTGAAGAAGCTACGCAAGGGGCAGTATGGCTTGGACGCCGAAATCGATCTGCACGGTTTGACTAGCCGTAACGCCAAACAACAATTATTAAATTTCTTGCATGACTGCGTCGAAAACGGAATCCGCTGCGTTCACGTAATTCACGGCAAGGGATATAACTCGCCCGACAGTCAGCCGGTGTTAAAAAATGATATCAATTTGTGGTTACGCCAACATCAAGATGTATTGGCGTTCTGTTCGGCACCGCCAAAAGCCGGAGGCTCCGGAGCCGTATTCGTATTGCTGCGATTCTCCGCCAAATTTGGCGCCCACGAAGAAGATATCTAAATCAATGAAGGTCACCAACAAGTTGTTTGGCGCAAAATCCTGTTACGTACCGACCACTTACCTTGACGAGGCCGGGAAGTTGCTCTAGCTTTTTAGCACCGACACGCGACACCTGTCTAAAAACACCCACATAAGCGATGACAATTGCCCTCATTTCTCGCGGTAACAAAAACACTCGATTATTGGCCGACCCCACACCGGGAGGTATCCGCTTATGAGTTTGAAGGTAGCAATCGTCGGCCTCGGCCGTATCGGCCGCGGCGTATTACGTACGAACTTTTCCCAGCAAAGTGGGGGCCGACATCAGATTTGCGTGGTGTGCGACGTGATGACGATTGACCATGTCGCGTATTTACTGGCAAATGACAGTACGTACGGCAGACCTCCGTTTCAAGTTGAGTGCGATGGCAACGACCTGATTTTGGATGGGAAAAGAATACGCTATCAACGGGTCGATAGACGACGCAGCGGCCCATCCGAACATGGCCTGGACAGTTTGAAGGAATTTGATCTCGATGTTTTATTCGACGCCACCGGCACCGCTAGCATCAATGATTTCAGAACCATTTTGGAACGGGACATCGCCCGCAAGGTGTTATGCACATGGAACGTGACCGGGTGCGACATCAGCATCGTTTACGGGGTTAATCAGGCTGATTACCTACCGGATAAGCACCACGTTATCTCCGCGAGTACCTGCACCGGAAATGCAATGGTACCGATTTGCCACATTCTGGATAAACATTTTGGAATAGTATCGGCGCGTATCGCCACCATACACCCCCAACTCTCTGACCAGAGGGTCTTGGACGGCTACCACTCATCTTCACAGCTTGGGCGAGGCTGCGCCGCTTCGATCATCCCCACCGGCACCAATGTTGCCAAGTCGACAGCTCTCGTCTTACCAAATTTGGCGGGCAAGTTGGAAGCCGTTTCCTACCGCGTCCCAACTGCAATAGTGTCGGTGATCGACTTTACGGCATATTTGGCAACAGATGCTAGCAGAGATCAGTGCATAGAACTATTTGAGCGGTATGCTAACAACCAATTATCCGGAATCATTTGCTGTGACTACGGGGCGTGGGGCCATCAAAAAGCAAGCATCGACTACATGCGAACAGATTTCTCTGCAATTTTGTTGATGGCGCAGCTCACAATTAATCAGCAAAGGCAAATCGGATTATCGATAATGCACGATAACGAACACGCATACAGCTGTAGAGTTTTGGACGTACTCGGTGTGTTGAAGTCAGCAACGCAGAACCACCCCACACAACGCTCTGAATGAACCCTATAAGCGGATTTCCTCCAATTGCGACGGAGCGCGCCCGGATCTTGATTCTCGGCAGCATGCCAGGATTAGCTTCGCTTAACGCCGGTGAATATTACGCCCATCCCCGCAATCAATTCTGGCCGATTGTCTGTAGATTACTAGGAATCGATGCGTTACTTCCTTATGAATCCAGATTAAATGCTCTCAATGACAACGGCATTGCCGTGTGGGACGTGATAAAAGACTGCTCTCGTTCTGGCAGTCTAGATTCCGCTATTGTTAAACAAACGATCGTTCCCAACGATTTCGTTATATTTTTCCAAAGACACCCATCGATACGTAGCGTGTTCTTCAACGGTGCTACAGCAGAAAACCTGTTTAGGAAATTTTATTTAACTACCACGCTGAAGGTATGCGATGACATACGCAACTATAGAAGACTACCATCAACCAGCCCGGCCAATGCCGCATTATCATTGGAACGGAAGCTGGAAATATGGAAGCTTATATTGAATTAGCTATCCGAAAAGCAACGGATAAAATGCACTTCTAAATAAAAAGGCCTAACCAAATTAGGCTAGGCCTTTAAATAAAAACATCTAGTAAAGTTAATAAGTTTATTCTGACGCAGCCACAGGCTCCGGTCGATCAACCAACTCTACATAAGCCATTGGTGCATCGTCACCTGGCCGAAAGCCGCACTTAATGATACGCAAGTAACCACCAGTTCTGGCAGAGTAGCGTGGACCCAGTTCGTTAAACAACTTAGTCACCACATCGCGATCACGCAACTTGGAGAAAGCTTGACGACGTTTTGCGACTGAATCATTTTTCGACAGAGTGATCAACGGCTCAGCAATCATTCTTAATTCTTTTGCTTTCGGAAGCGTGGTTTTAATCAACTCATGCTTAAAAAGTGAGCAAGCCATGTTGCTAAACAGCGCTTTTCTGTGGCTGCTGTTTTTGTTTAACTGTCTTCCAGATTTACGGTGTCTCATTTTTCAGTGCCTTATATTCAAATTCCAGCTTGGGATTGGTCTGCCAAGTTCTCAGGCGGCCAGTTTTCCAGCCGCATGCCTAAAGACAGTCCTTTAATAGCAAGGATGTCTTTTATCTCAGTGAGCGACTTCTTGCCTAAGTTGGGAGTCCGTAACAGTTCGACTTCTGTTCGCTGGATTAAATCGCCGATATAAAAGATATTTTCTGCTTTTAGGCAATTCGCTGAACGAACCGTCAGCTCCAAATCGTCTACCGGACGTAATAGTACGGGGTCGAAAGAGTCCTCTTCTACCGCAACTTCCTCTTGAACTTGCTCGTTGACCTTTTCGAAATCAACGAAAACAGAAAGCTGATCGTGCAAGATTGACGCGGCCGTCTTTATCGCATGCTCTGGATCTACAGTGCCATTAGTTTCCAACTCGATAACTAAGCGATCGAGATTGGTCCGCTGCTCAACCCGGGTGCTCTCTACGTGATAAGCCACTTTAACAATCGGACTGAAAGCGGCATCCAACATGAGAACGCCAACGGGAGCGTCGTCGAACGATTCCTTTCTGACGCTTGCTGGAACGTAGCCACGCCCTCTTTCAACTTTAATTTTTATGTTTAAGCCGATATCTTGGGTAACGTTAGCGATGACCAATTCAGGATTGGCGATTTCAACGTTATGAGGCAATTCTATATCACCAGCAGTAACAACACCCGCTCCCTTTTTTGATAAGGTTAATGTTACCTCGTCTTTAGAATGGACAATTACCGCCAGCTTTTTCAAATTCAAGATGATATCGATAACATCTTCTTGAACGCCTTCGATCGTGGTAAATTCGTGCAGCACACCATCTATAGATATTTCTGTAACTGCGCAACCAGGAATTGAAGAGAGCATGACCCTTCTCAAAGCGTTGCCGAGCGAGTGGCCAAAGCCTCTTTCAAGCGGCTCGATCACAATCCGCGAATGATTGGCCGATTCGTTTACGACTTCAACTAATCTTGGCTTAAGAAGGCCACCAATAGAACTCTGCATATATTGTATCCTAGCCCTGTTTATTACTTAGAATAGAGCTCGACAACCAACTGTTCGTTGATGTCAGACCCCAAATCGACGCGATCAGGCACGGATTTGAATACGCCGCTCATTTCTTTAGCGTTAACTTCCACCCATACCGGAAAGCCGTATTGTTCCGCAACGACCAACGCATCCTTAATTCGCTGTTGACTCTTGGCTTTCTCTCTGATTTTAACCTCGTCGCCTGCGGAAAGCTGATACGAGGGGATGTTGATCAGACGATCATTGACCAAGATTGCTTTGTGCGACACCAACTGCCTAGCCTCTGCTCGAGTGGCCGCGTAACCCATGCGATAAACAACGTTATCCAGCCTGGACTCCAGGAAATCCAACAAATTTTGACCAGTCGCGCCTTTCTGCAAGTCGGCCGCTTTGTAATAATTTCTAAATTGCTTTTCCAAAACGCCATAAATCCTGCGCAAACGCTGCTTTGCGCGCAATTGCATAGCGTAGTCAGAGTTTCTCGTGCGCTTAGCCCCATGCTGACCGGGACGCTGATCCAATTTGCACTTACTCTCCAGAGATTTACCTCTGCTTTTTAAAAAAAGATCAGTGCCCTCTCTGCGACTTAACTTACACGCAGGACCAAGATATCTTGCCATTATTTACTCCACTACCTAAACGCGACGCTTTTTTGGAGGACGGCATCCGTTGTGAGGAATCGGAGTCACATCCACAATATTCGAAATTTTAAAGCCCATGCTGTTTAATGAACGAACAGCGGACTCCCTGCCTGGACCAGGCCCTTTGATCATGACGTCGAGGTTTTTCATGCCATATTCCTGCGCCACCGCGCCGGCTTTCTCAGCGGCCACCTGAGCAGCAAATGGAGTACTCTTTCTCGACCCGCGAAATCCGGAGCCACCTGACGTAGCCCAGGACAAAGCGTTACCTTTCCGGTCTGTAATTGTAACGATCGTATTATTAAAGGAAGCATGAACATGCACTATGCCGTCTGCAACTTCCTTTTTTATCCGCTTCTTAACTCGATTTTGGGTTGCCATCAAATTGCCTATCTATTTTAATTACTACTTGGTGACCGATTTACGAGGCCCTTTTCTAGTCCTCGCATTTGTCCGAGTCCGCTGACCTCTCAACGGCAACCCCCGACGATGCCGAATCCCGCGATAGCAGCCAAGATCCATAAGTCTCTTTATGTTCATAGAGACTTCCCTACGCAAATCGCCTTCGACGGTCATACCAGAAATGACTTTGCGTATTGCCTCAACTTGATCTTCAGTCAGATCCCTGATTTTGACAGCGGGGTTAACCCCTACTTCACTGCATATATCTCTAGCAGTCTGCCTACCAATTCCGTAAATAGCTGTTAAAGCTATCTCCGCATGCTTATGATCAGCCACGTTTATACCAGCAATACGAGCCATTCAAACACTCCAAAAACGATACTATAAGGTTAAACGGAGAAGTATAACACTCCGAAAAATAAATCGCAAAAACAACTAACCTTGTCTTTGCTTGTGACGACCATCTTTACAGATGACCCTTACTACGCCATTCCTTTTTATAACTTTGCAGCTCTTACAAATGGCTTTAATTGAAGCACGTACTTTCACGGCTAACTCCTTAAATTAAGATTTCTTCAGATTGGCTTTTTTCATCAACCCTTCATACTGTTGAGACATCAGATGGGTCTGCATTTGCGATATAAAATCCATTACAACCACAACAATGATTAACAGTGAAGTACCGCCAAAAGAAAATGGAACATTCCAATAAACAATCAGAAATTCGGGCAACAGGCAAATCAATGTGATGTAGACTGCGCCAATCAGGGTAAGCCTAGTCATTACTTTATCAATGTAACTAGTGGTATGCATCCCCGGCCTGATACCAGGCAAAAAGGCACCGGATTTCTTTAGGTTCTCCGCTGTTTCTTTAGAATTAAACACCAGCGCGGTGTAGAAAAAGCAAAAAAATACTATAGCCAACGCGTAGCACAAGACGTAGACAGGCTGACCGGGAGAGAGAACAGATGCCACATCTTGCAACCACGAAAAACCTTCTACATTACCGAACCAGCCTGCAATAGTTGCTGGAAACAAGATAATACTTGAAGCGAAGATAGGCGGTATAACGCCAGCCATATTTAATTTTAAAGGCAAAAACGAACTCTGCCCTGCGTACACCTTATTGCCCTGCTGACGCTTGGGGTAATTAATCGTGATCCGTCTTTGTCCGCGCTCAACAAATACCACAATGCCTGTGACAAAAATCGCTAACGCGAAAAGCAACACAATAAATGCACCATTCATCTCTCCAGTACGAGCAAGCTCCAACGTCCCACCTATTGCAGAGGGAAGTCCTGATACGATACCGGCGAAAATTAGTAGCGATATGCCGTTGCCAATTCCACGCTCTGTCACCTGTTCACCAAGCCACATCAGAAAGATTGTCCCAGTTACTAACGTAATGGTGGTAACAACCACGAACCCTAAACCGGGCTGCAAAACCACAGCAAGTCCGCCTGCGGTTTGATTTTGCAACGCTACAGAAATACCCACCGACTGAAACATCGCCAGAACAACCGTCCCGTAGCGCGTATATTGAGAGATTTTTCTCCTACCAGACTCACCTTCTTTCTTTAACTGCTCCATCGCGGGAATAACGATAGTCATCAACTGCATAATGATGGAGGCAGAAATATAAGGCATGATGCCAAGCGCAAACAAGCTTAGCCTCATCAAAGCCCCGCCGGAAAACATGTTGAACATGTTTAAGATCGAACCGGACTGCTGCTCAAACATTGTAGCAAGCGCCTTTGGATCAATCCCGGGAACCGGAATGTGAGCACCAACCCGATACACAACAAAAGCGCCTAAAACAAACAGCAACCTAGACTTTAGCTCCCCAAAACGGAAAGCACCCGCGGAAACTTCATAACCTTTAGCACTCACCTATGCCTCTACTTTGCCACCAGCAGCTTCTATTGTTGACTTCGCACCTGCAGTTACACCAAGGCCTTTCAAAGTTAAACCTCTTGACAACACACCCGTATTGACAACCTTAACTTTCTTTGTGAACACAGGGACAAGATTACTGCTAATCAAAACCTGAAGATCTACAACGTCAACGTTTAGTGAACTAATTTCGCTCAACCGTACTTCTGCGGAAAACTTCTTGGTGCGAGAGGTAAAACCAACTTTAGGCAGCCTCCTTTGCAAAGGCATCTGCCCCCCTTCAAAGCCTACCTTATGGAAACCCCCAGCACGCGCTTTTTGCCCTTTGTGACCGCGACCGCAGGTCTTGCCGTCAGTAGAGCCTATTCCGCGACCAACGCGCTTAGCCTTTTTTCTTGCGCCGTATGCAGCCTGTATCGTGTTTAAAAACATTTAGACTTCCTCTACTTTAAGCATATAAGCGATTTTGTTAATCATGCCTCTATTTTCAGGAGTATCGCTCACCTCAACAACTTGACGAATTTTGCTTAATCCCAAGCCTTTCAGGCATTGTTGATGACTTTTCAATCTACCATTTTTACTTTTAGTCATCATTACGTTTAACTTTTTGCCGGACATGTCTTCTTATCCTGTAATTTGCTCAACAGTCAAACCGCGTTTAGCGGCAATCCTCTTCGCATCCTGCATAGCAGTGAGACCGTTGATCGTAGCTCTGACAACATTAATTGGATTACTAGTACCTATGCATTTGGCCAGTACATTGTGCACACCTACAACCTCAAAAACCGCACGCATAGCCCCTCCAGCGATAATACCAGTACCTTCCGACGCCGGCTGCATATAGACTTTAGCCGCACCAGTGTTGGACATAATGGAATATTGCAAAGTACCTTCCTTCAGCGCGACTTTTCTCATATTTTTTCGTGCTTGCTCCAGGGACTTCTGGATTGCTACCGGCACCTCCCTGGCCTTTGATACGCCGTAACCGACCCGACCGTCGCCGTCACCTACGACTGTAAGAGCAGCAAACCCAAATACCCTACCGCCTTTAACCACTTTTGCCACTCGACGAACAGAAACTAATTTCTCCTGCAAACCGTCGGTACTACCTTGAGATGGTGCTGTTGCCATAATCTTCCCCTAGAACTTCAACCCGGCTTCGCGAGCAGCATCTGCCAACGCTTTCACACGGCCATGATATTTAAAACCCGATCGATCAAACGCGACCTCCTGAACCCCAGCAGCCAGGGCTCGCTCCGCAATTAGCGTACCTACTGCTGTCGCCGCATCGATATTACTGGTATTTTTTACCTTTGTTTTAATATCCGCGAGCACAGTAGAAGCAGAAGCGAGGGTCATTGTTCCATCAACACTCAACACTTGTGCATAGATATGCTGTGAAGTGCGATGTATGGTCAATCTGTTGACGTTCAGTTTCTTGATTTTGCAACGAAGCTTTAGCGCTCGCTTTAGCCTGGAATTTTTCTTATCCATTTTGTTACCTATTTCTTCTTGGCTTCTTTTCGAGCCACATATTCATCGGCAATTCTGACACCTTTACCTTTGTAAGGCTCCGGCGGCCTGAAAGCGCGAATTTCAGAAGCCACTTGCCCCAGTTTCTGCTTGTCGCTACTTTTTACCAAAAGCTCGGTTTGTGACGGCGCCTCAACGGTGACACCTTCGGGAATCAGATATTCCACTGGATTGGAATAACCCAAAGACAAAGTCAGGAGATTATCTTTGACCTGCGCCCTATAACCGACGCCAACCAAAAGCATCTTCTTAACGAAGCCCTCCGAAACACCCTTAACCATATTGTTGATTGACGCGCGAGCAGTACCGGCATGCGCCTTCGCACCTTTCACCGCGCTATCCCATTTTACGCTGATAACATTGCCGCTCAATTCAAGTTCAACTGATGGCGAAAGGCGGAATGAAAGCTCACCCAGTTTGCCTTTTATGACTGTGTGTTTACCGTCCAGTTTTATCTCTACGCCGGCCGGCAATACAATCGGCGCATTAGCTACTCGTGACATGATATATCCTTTAAAACTCTTAGCAGACGGTACAAATGACTTCGCCGCCGTGCCCAATGGCACGAGCAGCCCGATCAGTCATTACGCCGTTTGAAGTTGATACGATCGCAATACCGAGGCCGCCGAGAACTTTTGGAAGCTCGTCTTTAGATTTGTAAATCCTCAAACCCGGCCTACTAATTCTTTTCACACTCTCAATTACCGGGACACCGTTGTAATATTTGAGCTCGATTGTCATCTCTGTATGACTACCGTTTACTTCGGTTTTGTAATCGTTGATATAACCCTCTTCTTTTAAAACTTTTGCTATAGCAAGCTTTAATTTAGAGGACGGCATTTTCACGCTCTTTTTACCAGCAGACTGACCATTTCTTATTCTGGTCAACATATCTGCAATAGGATCTGTCATACTCATTATTAATTCCCCAACAACCTTTTACGTAACGATAGTTACCAGCTAGCTTTAGACAGACCAGGCACATCGCCTCGCATGGTCGCTTCTCTAAGCTTATTCCTGCTCAACCCAAACTTTCTATAGTAACCATGAGGTCTACCGGTGAGCTTACAGCGATTACGTAATCTAGATTTACTAGAGTCCCTGGGTAATTTTTGCAGCTGAATTTGCGCGCTTTCCTTCTCCTCGAACGTCGCATTTGGCGAACGTATAACTCCCTTTAACGCACTGCGTTTGCTGTCGTATTTTTTAATTAAACTAGCGCGCTTTGATTCGCGAGCTATCATCGATTTTTTTGCCATCAGTGCACCCTCAGCTTTTAAATGGAAAATTGAATAACTTCAACAACGCCAGACCTTCCTCGTCGGTTTGGGCTGTCGTAGTGATGCAAATATCCATCCCTCGAAGGGTGTCGATTTTATCGTAGTCGATTTCCGGGAAAATTATTTGCTCCTTAATACCGACAGAATAGTTCCCTCTGCCATCGAAACTTTTGGAACTCATCCCTCTAAAATCACGAATACGCGGTATAGAAATGGTAATTAACCTATCCAAAAACTCGTACATTCTATCGCTACGCAAAGTCACCTTACATCCAATAGGCATGTCGTCGCGGATTTTAAACCCTGCTATAGATTTACGCGCCAAAGTAACTACGGCCTTCTGTCCAGAGATTTTCTCCATATCAGACACGGCAGATTGCAGCACTTTCTTGTCCGCTACCGCGCCACCAACACCCATATTAAGAGTGATTTTGGTTAATTTAGGCACTTGCATTACGGTTTTATATCCGAATTGACTTATCAATGCCGGCACTATTTCTTCTTTGTATTTCTTTTCTAATCTCGACATAGCTTGTCTCCTCAATCACCGATAGTTTCATTGTTAGATTTAAAAAACCTAACTTTTTTGCCATCAGCATTCAACCTAAAACCGATCCGATCAGCTTTTTTTGTTTTGGGATTGAATATCGCTATATTCGAAATATGAATGGGCATATTTTTGTCTACGATGCCGCCAGAGATACCGAGGTTAGGATTGCCTCTTTGGTGCTTCTTGACCAAATTAACACCTTCGACCAGCACTCTATTATTTTCAAGCACTTTAGAAACCCGTCCAAGCTTACCTTTTTCTCTTCCAACGCAGACAATAACTTCGTCACCTTGTTTTAATTTTTGCATCTTTAGGCCTCCGTCTTATAGCACTTCTGGGGCGAGAGAGATAATTTTCATAAACTTATCCCCTCTCAGCTCGCGTGTGACAGGCCCAAAGATACGTGTACCGATTGGTTGCAGTTGGTTATTTAAAATTACCGCAGCGTTACCGTCGAATCTAATCACTGAACCATCAGCTCTACGAACACCTCTTTTTGTTCTTACGACCAAGGCATTGTAAACGTCGCCTTTTTTCACGCGGGTGCGAGGCATTGCGTCTTTAACACTGACTTTGATGATGTCACCGATACCGGCATAGCGGCGATGCGATCCTCCAAGAACCTTGATACACATGACCTTTTTTGCGCCACTATTATCGGCGACGTCAAGGCTAGTTTGCATCTGAATCATTTTTAAATTCCCAACTAAAGATATTAATTATTTGTTGGAAGCCTCGACGACTTCCAGCAACTTAAACGATTTATTTTTCGAAATCGGTCGACACGAAGCGATTGTTACTATATCGCCCTCTTGGCAAATATTGTTCTCGTCATGCACCAGCAGCTTCGTAGACCGTTTGATATATTTGCCGTACACCGGATGCTTCACCAACCGTTCGACTAAAACCGATGCTGTCTTATCCATTTTGTTGCTAACGACGCGTCCGGTTACTCTACGTGTACTTTCTATGTTTTCGCTCATGATCACGCCCTCGCCATTTCACTTAAGATCGTATTAATGCGAGCAATTTGGCGCCGAACGGTTTTTACTTGACTAGATTTACTTAACTGCCCGGTACCTTTCTGCATTCTTAAATTAAACTGCTCCTTGGACAACTCCAACAACGTCCCTTTCAATTCGTCTTTACTTTTGGTTCTCAGTTCTTTTGCTTTCATTACATTATTGTCCGAGCAGAAAACGTTGTTTTTACAGGTAACTTCGCAGCTGCAAGCTCAAAAGCCTCACGGGCCAACTCTTCAGAAACCCCTTCAATCTCGAACAGCATGGTGCCTGGCTTAATTTGAGCAACCCAGTATTCTACACTACCTTTACCTTTACCCATACGAACTTCTAATGGTTTTTTGGTAATTGGCTTATCTGGAAAAATACGGATCCAAATTTTACCACCACGCTTAACATGCCTGCTGATAGCTCGCCGAGCCGCCTCAATTTGGCGGGCCGTCATTCTACCACGACTTATAGATTTCAAACCATACTCACCGAAGCTGACTGAGGACCCACGCAACGCGGTGCCGTTATTACGTCCGGTATGTTGTTTACGAAACTTTGTTCTTTTTGGTTGAAGCATTTTGTCTATTCCCCTTCAACTTATTTTTTTGAATCTGCGTTGAGCGAAGCGGTATGGGCATCCATATCGAACACCTCACCTTTGAATATCCAGACCTTAATACCGATGATTCCGTAAGTGGTTTTCGCCTCTGCGGTTCCGTAATCGATGTCAGCCCGCAAGGTGTGCAGCGGGACGCGCCCTTCACGGTACCATTCAGTTCTGGCGATTTCAGCACCGTTTAAACGTCCCGCCACGGTGATTTTGATACCTTCCGCACCCAATCGCATAGTGTTTGTCACCGCCCGCTTCATTGCCCGGCGATACATAATCCGTTTTTCCAACTGTTGGGCAATACTCTCTGCAACTAAGTACGCGTCGAGCTCAGGCTTTCTAATTTCCTCGACATTCAGTTGTACGGGAACCCCCATCATCGCGGAGATATTCTGACGCAAGATATCGATATCCTCGCCTTTTTTCCCAATTACGATGCCGGGCCGCGCAGTGTGCACAGTTATATTTGCATTGTTAGCAGGTCGATTAATCTGGACACGACTAACTGAAGCGTGCGCCAATTTTTGCTTGATATATTCACGAACTTTCAAATCTTGCAGCAGAAGCACAGGGTAATTCTGGCTATTTGCATACCATCTCGAAGTCCAATCTTTTACGATCCCGAGACGAATCCCAGTGGGATGAACCTTTTGTCCCATCTTATACCTCTATTTCTCAGCTACTTTGATTGTTATATGGCAAGTTCTTTTCAGAATGTGGTTGGCGCGCCCCTTTGCTCGAGCAGAGATTCTCTTCATTGTGCGCCCTTCGTTCACGAAAACGGTAGAGACTTTTAGTTCGTCTATGTCTGCGTTTTCGTTATGCTCGGCGTTCGCTATAGCTGATTCAAGAACTTTTTTGAAGATTGCAGCCGCTTTTTTGGAGCTGAAATTCAAAAGGTTTAAGGCGTTTTCAACAGGCAACCCTCTAATCTGATCTCCTACCAAACGCGCTTTCTGCGCAGACAAGGGAGCGTTACTCAATTTAGCCGATACTTCCACGTTCACTCCTTATCTGGATTTTTTGTCAGCGATATGGCCTTTATAAGTTCTCGTCGGGGAGAACTCACCTAATTTATGACCGACCATATTTTCAGAAATCAACACTGGCACATGTTGCTTACCATTGTGCACCGCAATGGTCAGCCCCAACATATCAGGGCTGATCATCGAGCGTCTAGACCAGGTTTTAATCGGTTTCCGATTATTTGTTCTCACCGCCTCTTCAACTTTTTTAAGCAAGTGATGATCAATAAATGGACCTTTTTTAATTGAACGTGGCACGTCAGATACCTCTTATTTTTGCTTACGGCGTCTGACAATCATGTTGTCAGTACGTTTATTTTTACGGGTTTTGTAGCCCTTAGTTGGAGTTCCCCATGGCGACACAGGATGGCGCCCGCCTGAAGTTCGGCCTTCACCGCCCCCATGCGGGTGGTCAACCGGGTTCATGGCAACGCCTCGAACTGTAGGCCTTACGCCTCTCCACCTCTTGGCGCCAGCTTTACCCAGGGAAATCAAATTGTGCTCAGAATTCGAAACTTCGCCAACCACACCTTTGCAGTCGGAAGGCACTTTTCTCATCTCACCGGAACGCAATCTTACTGTCACATAAGCGCCATCCTTAGCCACCAATTGGACAGAAGTACCTGCGCTTCGTGCCAACTGAGCACCTTTGCCGGGCTTCAATTCGACACAATGCAGGGTGGTACCCAGTGGCATATTACGTAACGGCATGCAATTTCCAACTTTGACGGGGGTGGTTTCGGAACTTAGTATTTCCTGACCAACTTCTATCCCTTTGGGCGCTATTATGTATCTCCGCTCACCGTCTTTAAATAAAACCAGTGCGATGTTAGCTGTTCTGTTTGGATCGTATTCTATTCGCTCGATAATGGCCGGAACATCAGCTTTATCGCGCTTGAAATCGATAATACGATAAAACTTTTTGTGTCCCCCACCGATGTGGCGGGTTGTCACTCTACCCTGATTGTTACGTCCACCAGTATTGCTCTTTTTGTCTAGTAGTTGTGCAAATGGCTTACCCTTATGCAAATCATTATTTTGTACACGTACTACAAACCGAGAACCTGGAGATGTCGGCTTTGATTTTAGAATAGCCATGCTCTTCTACCGCTCCTATTTGCTTTAAAAAGTTATGCTGTTGCAAGTTCGATATTGTGGCCCGACTGCAATTTCACATATGCTTTTTTCCAGTCTGAGCGCTTACCCAAAGCGCGTCCGAAGCGCTTGATTTTTCCTTTGACGTTTAATACGCGAACCGATTCGACTTTCACGTCGAACATCAACTCGACTGCTTTTTTAATCTGCAGTTTGGTTGCTGTCTTTTGCACTTTAAACACAAATTGATTATTTTGGTCCGCGGCATTTGAGCTTTTTTCCGAAATGATCGGCGCGTACAAAACGTTCGCTAATTTAACTTTTTGTTCACTCATGCTAAACGCTCCTCAATTTGCTTCAAGGCTGTAGCCGTTGCTATGACTTTATCAGCGGCAACTAGCGACACCGGGTCGATACTAGTAGGTGTTACCACCGCTACATATGGCAAATTCCTTGCCGCCAAAATCAAATTTTCGTTCAGGTCATCCGCCACGACCAGCAACCGTTTGGCTTCGATACCTTTAATTTTTGACAAGAAGTCTTTTGTTTTTGGGGATGCCGGCACGATGTCATCACAAACTGCGATCCGTCCCTGACGCAATAATTCTGAGAATATGGATCGGATACCGACCTTGTACATTTTTTTGTTCAACTTCTGGTCGAACGAGCGCGGCTGAGCCGCGAACGTGACACCACCCGTGCGCCAGATCGGGCTGCGGGTTGTACCGGCACGCGCACGGCCAGTGCCTTTTTGGCGAAAGGGCTTCAAACCGCCACCGCTAACGGCAGAGCGGTTTTTTTGCGCCTTTGTGCCAGCGCGTGCACTTGAAAGATATTTAGTGACCAATTGATGGACCAAGGTTTCATTGAAATCCTGACCAAATACTTCATCTGACACATCGAGTGCCTGAGAGGAACCGCCACCGTTGATTGCAGGTATTTGTAATGCCATAAATTAACCTTTATTGATCATTTTCACCGCAGGGGTGATAACCACGTCGCCGCCTTTCGCCCCGGGAACGGCGCCCCTAACCAGAATCAAATTGCGCTCGACGTCTATGGCGTGAATCTTCAGATTTTGAACAGTCGTCTTAACTGCCCCCATGTGGCCGCACATTTTTTTGCCTTTAAATACTCGTCCTGGCGTTTGGTTCATACCACTGGAACCGGGCACCCTGTGCGAACGAGAGTTACCATGAGTGGCATCCTGCGTTCTAAAATTGTGGCGCTTAACTGTACCTGCAAAGCCCTTACCGATACTCGTACCGGCAACATCGACAATTTGCCCTGCGGAAAATACGTCAACCTTGAGCTCAGCACCAGGGACTAACTCCCCACCCTCATTCTCGCCGAGACGAAACTCCCAAAGCCCCCGACCAGCTGTGACATTGGCAGAAGCATAGTGACCCGCCATTGCTTTATTGACCTTAGAAGACTTTACATCGCCTGCAGCCACCTGTACGGCCCGGTAACCGTCGTTTTCGACGCTCTTTACCTGAATGACTCGGTTTGAGTCGATATGAAGCACGGTTACAGGTACAGAAGAACCATCTTCGCAAAAAATTCTGGTCATACCACATTTACGACCAATAAGACCTATTGACATCTGCCAATCCCTCTAATCTATAACTTTTCGTTATTTCAGCTTAATTTGAACATCAACCCCAGCCGCCAGATCAAGCTTCATCAAGGCGTCAACAGTCTTATCGGTAGGTTCGACGATGTCCAACAACCGTTTGTATGTTCTCAATTCGTATTGATCGCGCGCGTCTTTATTGACGTGTGGCGAAATCAGTACAGTAAAGCGCTCTTTTCTAGTAGGCAAAGGAATCGGGCCTTTCACTTGGGCGCCGGTCCGCTTTGCTGTTTCTACTATCTCTCCCGCCGACTGATCGATCAATTTATGATCAAAGGCTTTCAATTGGATTCTGATAGTTTGATTTGCCATCTTCAATTACTCGACAATAGAAG
>NZ_PPPU01000029.1 GCF_006483455.1 Methylomonas koyamae | reverse complement strand
ATCGAGATATAAGGGTGGGTACGCTAGTGCCCACGCGTTAAAGCCTTGAAAGTGGCGGACAAAGCTTTTCTGTCCGCGGATAAGAGGAATAGTCCCAATGCCGCGTGGGCACAAAAACCGCGCCCACCCTACTGGACTTCATTGGTAGATGACGAACGCAAATTGCAGCACACAAATGATCACAAGTTGAATTCGACAGTTAGCTTTCCCGATGACGACGACCTACGAGACCAAACTGCAAAGGCATCTACTACTAACGCCAATACAGAGTCCTGCTCACCAGCTAGCTCGGGCGGAATGCGAATGCGTGACACGAAAACTGTTGTGTCATAAATCTGGTCGTCATTCTTTACGTATCTCTGAGCTTGATGTCCGCCTCCACCACACTCCAAATGTACCTTAGCCTCTTCGTAGATAAGGACATACATCTCGGGGATCTCAAATGACCCACCACCCAGAGCTTTGAAAATCACGCTCTTGTCTTCATTGACTACCCAATTACCGTACTTAAGCAAGATAGTTTCATCAAATTCCTTGCCGTTCCAATCTTTGATTCCAAATTGGCGAATTAACGATAGATCACTCTCGGTGATCTTCTCGTATCGCAATTTCGAGTTGTGGGAGAGGCTTGCATCAAAGGTAAGTATCTTCACTATCCGGCCCTCAAATTGATGTCACCCAACAAGTAATTAAAGAGTTTCTGTATATCGCCCAAGTATGCGGAATATACGACATGCCACCAATAAAATAACCGCCAGTAAAACTCACCCGGCCCTCTCAATCATCCCCTCAACCTGCTTGGCGAACGCTTTCAAATCGCCTTTCTTGACCGTGGCGCGCGGAATGACGATGGCTGCGTCGATATCGACGTAGATGTAGACGTAATCCTTGTGCTTTTCGACCCGCAGCATGTCTTTCCACGGGGTTTTGCTTTTGCCGCCGGGGGCGCGTTCCTGCAGGAATTCCGGTTCGATCGTCAAATGGTGCATGCCGAACAGGGCTTTTTTCTCCGCTTCGGTGTATTTGTTGAAAAACTGCCGGCGCATGTCGATCTTCATGATAAACGGCGAGGCAATTGCCCAGGCCAGCGCCAACACCGTGATGTAGGCGGTGGTTTTCATGTCCACGTAATACACGTAGTAAAACAGCGCAATCGCCATCATCACGCCCGGCGCGAAGATGCGGTTCTGGCGGATTTTTTTCTGCATTTCCGGGTCGCTTTTCAGGCGCAGTTCGTTGAAATGGACCAGATCTTCTTCGCGGAATTCGTATTCGATATCTAACATGGATAAGCTCGGTTAAGGGATTAATGCATTTTCATTTTGGCGTGGGTGCTGCGCCGGAACAGGTTCGACAAGGTCAGCATCGCGGTGCGGAAATAGCCGTGGATCGCTACCTGGTGCATTTTGTACAAGGACAGATACACCATGTAGGCGATGAAACCGCCGACGCTGACGGTGCCCATCAAACTGCCCATCAGGCTGCCGACGGTGCTGAATTTGCCCAGCGACACCAGCGAGCCGTAGTCGCGGTAGACGAATTTGACGCCCGGTTTGCCTTTCAGGCGATTGACGATGCTCTTGGCGACGGCCGATGCCATTTGATGGGCGGATTGGGCGCGCGGCGGCACGTTGCCGCCATGGCCGACCCATTCGCAGGCGGCGCAATCGCCGATCGCAAAGATATCCGGATCGCTGGTTTGCAGGGTTTGGTCGACCACCAATTGATTGATGTGGTTGGTTTCCAGGCCGTCCAGGTTTTTCATCCAGTCCGGCGCCTTGATGCCGGCCGCCCAGACTTTTAAATCCGCTTCGAACACTTCGCCGTCGTAGGTGTGCACCTCGGTTTCGGTCACTTCGGTAACTTTACGGCCCAGTTTCAGCTGAATACCGAGTTTGATCAGTTGCTCTTGGGTAGCCTGCGACAAGCGCGGCGGCAACGCCGGTAACAACTGGGTGGCGGCTTCGATGATGGTGATGTTGACGTCTATCGACCCCTCTAAGCCGTAAGTGGCCAGTAATTTGGTCACGTGGTGCAGCTCGGCGGACAATTCCACCCCCGTCGCCCCGGCGCCAATAATCACGATAGACAACGGCTTGTCGCGCTGACGACTCTGGTTGGCGTAGGACTGCACGTAGTAGGTTTCCACCAACTGTTTCTGGAAACGGAAAGCTTCCTTGGTGGTATCGATGAATCGACAATATTTATCGACGCCCTTAATGCCGAATGTATTGCTGACGCTGCCGACCGCCATTACCAGCGTGTCGTACTTGAACCGGCGTTGCGGAATGATCTCTTCGCCTTGCTTATTGGTAATCGAGCTGACGATGATTTCCTTGTTTGCCCGATTTAACGCTTCCATTTTGCCGAACAGGAAACGGAAATGATTGCTGTGCGCCTGAGCCATGTACTCGATTTCTTCGGCTTCGGCCAACGTACCTGAGGCCACCTCGTGCAATAAAGGCTTCCAGATATGAGTCGATGCGGCGTCAAGTAAGGTAATTTCGGCCTTGCCGACTTTACCGAGCTTTTGCCCCAGTTCCGTGGCCAATTCCAAACCGGCCGCGCCACCGCCGACGATCAATATCTTGTGTTTTTCCGCCATGCTGTTCCCCCACGAGTGATGCCCGGCCTTAACCAGTTACAGAATGCGCTGTCCCTGCATTATTTTGAATTCCCTAGCTCGCGGCATTATAACCAATCGCATCCCGGCTGGCCGATTTTGACGGACTGCGCCGCGCGCCGACGCAGGAGTAGCGTTCCAGCCCATGCGGACGGCACGAGTTTTTAATAAACCGTTAAGTTTGGCAAACGACCATGCCGCCGAGTCCTTTGGAAAAGGACCGACTATGTTCAACCACTTAAATTACGACATGGCTTCGAAATATCTGCCGCTGAGGCTACTGGCTTCGATAGTATTACTGGCCGGATGCGCCTCCGAACCGCCGCTGCCGCCTTCGGATTCGCAGGCACAATTACCGTCTTACCGCGATCAGGCGCTGTATAACCAGCCTTACACGGTAAAAGGCAAAACTTATTTTCCGTTGCTGAGCCGGCACGGTTACCGGGAAGTCGGGCTGGCGTCCTGGTACGGCGCCGAATCGGGCGACCGCACCGCCAACGGCAACCGTTTCAAACCCAACGGCCTGACCGCCGCCCACAAGACGCTGCCGATACCGTCCAAAGTTAGGGTCACCAATCTGGCAAACGGCCGCCATATCGATGTCACGGTCAACGACCGCGGCCCGTTCGTCGCCGATCGCTTGATCGACTTATCGCACGGCGCCGCCAAACGCATCGGCGTTAACGGCTTGGCGCAAGTGTCGGTGGAAATTCTGGATGCCTCGCCCGGCTCGCGCTGAGCGGGGCGAAGTCGAAACATAACCGCGCGGTAGCGGTTAATCAAGGCGGTTAGCGGAACACTCGTCGCCGGGCTGCGATAAAACCGGCAAGCGCCGAACCGAATAGCCAGACCGCTCCCGGCAGCGGCACGACCTGCACCGCGGCATTCACGCTATCCGGCGCGAAGTCGGAAATCTGGCCGAAACCGGCCGGTTGCGAACCGTCCCGCGGCCACAGGTTCCAGGTATATCCGGACTTACTGAAACCGGCGGACGGCAGCCAACTGCCCAAGATATCCAGACTCAATTTAGCGCCGTCGATTACGGCCGTACCTGCTGCGAACGGCGTCGAAACGACCGGTTGCGGCACTAACAGATTCACCGCGCCGCTGCCGTTGGTATTGATCACGACTACCGAGTCGAACAATACATTCGGCAGACCGCTCGCCGCAAAGCGGCCGGTGCCGGCGCAGCGGTCGAAACCCAATACGTAAAGGCCGCCGGGGGAAGTGCCGATTGCAGCGGCAAAGGTGCTTTCGAAATGAAACACATCGGTTTGCGGGTTGTAAGTGACCGATGCGCTAACCACATCCAAATCGCCGGCCTTACTGCCGGCATATCCGGCCAGATAGTCGCCGGTGGCATCGTTCACTACACTGGCTTGTGCCAGTGCCGAAGCGCTGAACATCACTGCGGCCACTAGTCGTTTTACAGTTGTCAATCTCATATTTCCGTCCTCTTTGGTGAATATCAATCGAATGCGGCGACCGACGCTAACCCGCGAATCGCCCATAGGTCTGACTGGTTTATCGGTTTCGGCATGAAGTTGCCGGGAGGGAGCGCGCCGTTCTGAATTCGCAAGGCAATGGAAACCAAACCCGGCGTCGCTCTAACGTTAATTCCCGGCAAGAGCCGGAAGTTCAAACCGGCGACAAATCAACGGTAGACAAACGTACCCCGATACCAATAAGTAAGGCCCCACCACGGATGGCGGATTTCGAAGTCCAAATAAAATCGGTCGGCTGCGGTGGCATGCTCCCTGATCGTTGCCGAGCCCAATAATAACCAGTCAGGGATCGGCACGACCCAATTGCCGCATTGCCAGAAGTGGCCCAGGCTGCGGTAGACCAAATCGCCGTTTTCGACCGTGACCCGCAAGCACAGGCCGAAACCGAAGCCGATGTATTCGGCCAATTCGTTTTTGGCGACATAAACCATCCGCGAATTGAAGCAATCGCTGCGGCCGTCCGGGTAATCCAGCCTGCGCCGCCAGCTTAGCCCAGCGGCATCCGCGGTTTTATCCACTTCGGCATGCGCCGCCGACGCCGACCACAACAATAAGCCGCTGAACAGATGGATTAGCCAGATTAACGGAAACAGGTAAGCCGGATAGCCGATCTGCATCGTGCCGGCCAATCCGCTTCGTTCGCCATCGCCGATCCGGTAATGGCGTTGAATCGCTTCCGGCAATTGTTGCCAATCGTTACCTAACACCTGTTGCATCAATGGTTTAAACATGGCTCAACTCCACAGCGAATTGTGAAACACCATCAGTGTGGTGATGCCGATCATGCCGAAAAACGCCGGCACTCCCAGCCATAACCAGATTTTGGCGTAATAGTGGTAGATCGACGGCAACGGCCGGCCTTGAGCCAGCGAATCGGCGGCGATATCGCGCATCCGGATTTGCAACACCACGACCGGCAGCCAGCACAAGCCGGTGAGCAGATACAGCAACACCGTCCACCACAACCAACCTTCGCCGAACGAGGTCGATAACTGCTCGGCCAGCAACACGCCGGTCAGCGGCTGAATGATGACGGTCGGTGTGGTGAACCACCAGTCCGCCAGCACCACGTGCTTGCTGGTAACGGCAATCGCCGCATGATCGCCGGTTTTGTCGGCCATCACTTTGTAGAACACCGTGCCGGAACCCAGGCCGAACAACACGATTGCGCTCAAGATGTGAATCAATTTCAAGGTCAAATAAGTCATGGCCGCTCTCCTTCCAAGATCCGGTAAACCAGCAAACACATTAAAAACGTTAGATTTTTCAATAACGGCCCGAACGGATGGAACACGAACTCCGGTAGCCGCCAGGCCACCACCAGGCTATATCCCAGCACGATATAAAACTGGCACAGCAACAGTGCGGGTAAGCGTATCCGCGCCAGGGTCATCAAACCCATTGCGATGTCCAGCGCCGCCAAACCGTATAGCATCAGCGGCGCGGCGATGCCGCTGATGCCGGTCGCCGCCAGCAAGGCGTAGCTGGCCTGATGCGGATAGAAAAATAGCGAGGTGATGCCGCTCCACAGCCAGACCAAGGCAATGCTCCAGCCCAGCAATGGCCGCAAAAAGTACAAATTGGCATGCCAGCGTTCAGCTTGAGACGCATCTTCGGCGAATATCCGCTTTGCACTCCGCGGCGGCCGGCCCAATAGCTCGATCAACGGCGCCGGATCGGCTGTGCTACCGCGTTGCAACATCGCCAGGTTGTCCCGGCTCAGTATCGGTTCCGCCAATGCGCGGCCAAAGCCGGCGCCAATCGCCGCGTAGCGTTGCGGCAGGTGCCATGCGCCGGCTCGGGATTTACCCAGACGCAGCCTGAGGGCTTGCAGCCAATCGGCGTAACTGATGGGTTCCGGGCCGACCAACGCGATCGTTCGCCGCCCGCCGCAGTAGGGTTGCAGGCAGCGGCATACCGCGGCGGCGACATCGTCGACGTATATCGGTTGCAGCATCTGCATGCCGCCATCCGGTAACAGATGCACCGGCAGGGCCGCCAAGGCCTGGAATAAGGCATGGCTGCGGCCGCCGGGGCCGTAAACCAGCGACGGTTGCAACACAAACCAATCCAAGGGCAGTTCGCGCAATGCATCGTCGGCGGCTTTCTTGCTCAAGTGGTACGCCGAGGCGGCCTGATCGTCGACACCTAAGGCCGAGAGTTGCACGATCTTGCTAACGCCGGCCATGGCGCCGGCCCGAAATAGTGCAATGGGACTTTGGTTATGTAATTGCTGAAAACTTTGCCGCGGACCGGGGGCGATGATGCCGACGCAATTGACGATCGCATCGATGCCTTGCAACTGCGGTAACCAGTTTTCGATTTGGTCAGCCTCGGCAATATCCAGCGCCAGCGGCGTCAGCAGCGGACTTTCAAGCCGCAAACGCTGCGGCCGCCGGCAGCACGCCGTGACGCGGTGCCCCTGCTCCAATAACGCCAGCGCAATCGCACGGCCGATAAACCCGGTCGCGCCGGTTAACAGGATGTTCATAACCGCCTCCCGCGCACCGGTTCTGAAATTGGCGGACAGACCAGCCGCAGGCGAGGTAAACACCAATTGCTCAGTGAAAAATTCATGGCTTTGCTCCAAAAGTTGAGGGCGGGCTCAGCTTAAGCCGAGCCAAAGGCCGTAACTTCCGGAGTGATAGGACTGGAATAAAAAATTCCGCGTTAAAATTAAACCTATCAATTACAACAGGTTATCGTCTTACAAAATGATAAAAACGGAGTTCTTGCTGGATTCAGGAAGGCGGTGTCGAGTGAACTTTCCGGTACTGCCCCGGCGCCATGCCGACAATTTCCCGAAATGCGGCATAAAAATTGGATTGTGTGCTAAACCCCACCGTCAGCCCGATCGACAATACCGACGCCTCCGGTTCGGTGACGAGCAGCTGTTTGGCGTCTTCGATGCGCTGTTCGCGGATATAGCGGGAAAAGCCCTGGCGAAATTCGGTATTGATCAGTTCCGACAATTGGTGCTGGCTCAACGTCAATTGCTCGGCCAGCAAGGCCAGATTCAAGGTATCCAGCCGATAGAGTTTGTCTTGCCGCATCAAGCGCTCCAGCTCGGCCAGCTTCTTCGGTTTATCCACGTTTTTCAAGGTCGATTCGGCGTACGCCGCCTGCACGGCCTCCGCCACGTCGGCGGTAATCGCCGGGAAACGCAACAAGGTCAGCGTCACGGCAAAAAACGCCAGGCCGACCAATATGCTGTAGGCCTGGATGAAATCGGCCGTCGCTAACAGCGGCCAGATGAATCCCAACACCAATACGGCAACCGCAATCGCGAACAAGGTTGCGAGCGCGACCAGTTCCAGCCGAAACCGCCGGCGTTCCGCACGCAAGCGGTACACGGCATGTGCCAGCCAGATCAAATACGCGCTGCCCAGCAAAAATGCGCCGGGCACTGCGAGCGGTTGCGGCAATAAGGGGCAGAACGGCAACGGCGAGGCGTGCAACAGATCTCGCCAACGGTATTGCACGTCGGCCTGCAGCAGATGCCGGCTGAAGAAGTAAAAACTGGGAGCGACCAGATAAAGCGCTACCCAATAAGCCGCCGCATGCAGAACATCGAAAGCCTGAGTCAGCCAAGCCAGGTGCGCAGTTTGGATCGCGACCAAACCGGCAATCAGCACGAATCCGGCACATCGCGCAGGCCAAAATAGAGACTCACGGCTTTGCAACAAATTGCCGGCAACCAGCAGCAGGGCTGCGCCGAACGAGAATCCGATACTTAACAGGGCTGCAATCTGCATCAAAACCGCCGAAATCGCAAAATCCAGAGTTTAGCGGCTATCGGCCGATCCGCCATTTGCAGATCGGTCCGGACTACCGCCGGCCGGTGTTAGCCGCTACAATCGCTCGATCCAATTCAGCGGAAACGGCTATGGCTTTAGCGGAAAAATTACACCTGAGCGTTGCGGACTACCTGCAAGGCGAGTTGCTCAGCGACATCAAGCACGAATATATCAACGGCGAAGTTTATGCGATGGTTGGCGTTAAACGCGCTCACGATACCGTTGCGACGAATCTGATTGCCTTTTTGCATCACCATTTACGCGGTACACCTTGCCGTGTGCATTCCGGAGAAATGAAAGTCCGCGTCCAAACCGCCAGCGACGACTGTTTCTTCTACCCGGATCTGCACGTGACCTGTTCGGCGGCGGATACGGCAGAACATTACAACAGCCGGCCGAAACTGATCATCGAAGTCTTGTCCGACGCGACCGAACGCTACGACCGGGCCGAGAAATTCCACCATTACCGAAAGCTGGAAAGCCTGGAAGAATACGTCCTGGTCGCCCAAGACACGCAACGCGTCGAATGTTACCGCCGTAGCGAACAATGGGATTTGCAGCTTTACCAAGCTGGCGAGCAGGTCAGGTTCGAATCGGTCGGGTTCGAATTGCCGGTCAAGGAGATTTATGAAGGCGTCGAATTTGGCGAACCGGCAACGTCAGCCGCCTCGACTTAAACCAAGAATGACTAAGCGACGCCCTCGAACCGGTGGGCAATCCCCTGCATCACCAGAATCAATACGACGCCGGCCAGGATAAAACCGATCTGCTGCAGCGAGGTTTTGATGTCGGTCTTTTGATGTAAAGACGGAATCAGATCGGCCACGGCGATATAGATAAAGCTCGACGCGGCCAGCGTCAAAAAATAAGGCAGGACGTCGTGCAAATCGCCGAGGCTGAAATAGGCCAGCACACCGCCGATCACCGTGGCCAGACTGGCCAGGATGTTGTAAAACAAGGCCTCGCCGCGGCGGTAGCCGCTGTGCAGCAGAATCGCGAAATCGCCGACTTCCTGCGGAATTTCGTGGGCGGCCACGGCCAGGCTGGTGACGATGCCGAGCTGGACGTCGGTCAGAAACGCTGCACCGATCAACACGCCGTCGACGAAATTATGAATGCCGTCGCCGAGGATGATGAACATGCCGGCCGGCCGGTGGCCGGCTTGAGCGCCGTGGCTGTGGCCATGGTGGTGGTGGTCGTGAGAATCTTCGCCGTGCGCCTCGCAGGCGTTGGAATGGCAGTGGCGCCAGACCAGCAGTTTTTCCAACACGAAAAAACCGAGAATGCCGGCCAGGATGGTCGCCGACAGCGTCGATAATTGTTGCGGCTGTACTTCCTCGAAGGCATGCGGGATCAAGCCGCAAAATGCCCCGGTCAACAACGCGCCGATGGCGAAGCTGATGCCGTGCGGTAACACGTTTTTTTGCTGAGCTTCCGGCAACAGCAAAAACACGGCTGCCGCCAGTACGCTCAAAACCCCGCCCAATGCGGTAAACAAAACGATAAACAGCAATACGCTCAAGAAACTCTCCAGATCAAACTGGCCATGCGGCCCGTGGCGGCACCGTCGCGGCGGTAGGAGTAAAATCGGGCCGGATCGGCCACGGTGCAATAATCGCCGCCGAACACCCGCTCCACGCCCAGCCCGGCCAGTTGCCGGCGCGCCAGTTGGTAAATATCGGCCAGCCATTTGCCGGGGCCATGGGCGGTGAACGCTGACGCGTGGCGGGCGTCGTCGGCCAAAAACGCCTCGCGCACCTCGGCACCGACTTCGAAATGCTGCGGACCGATCGCCGGCCCCAGCCAGACCGAGACCTCGCGGCAAGCCATGCCGTGCAGGGTCTGGCCGATCACGCCGGCCCGCAAGCCGCGCCAACCGGCATGCGCCGCGGCGATTTTTTCGCCGCCGTCGCCGCAAAACAATACCGGCAGGCAATCGGCGGTCAACACCGCGCAGACCACTCCGCTTCGGTCGGTATAGCTGGCGTCGGCGGTCGCTAGGCCCTGCACTTGGTCGGCCTTGACCGCATCGATGCCGTGCACCTGTTGCAACCAGACCGGTTCGGCCGGCAAATCCAGCAGCTCGCGGATGATCTGCCGGTTACGTTGCACATGTTGCGGATCGTCGTTGACGTGGCCGGCCGGATTCAGGCTGGCGTAGCTGCCGATGCTGACGCCGCCGCTACGCAAAGTGACTGCCGCCCGCACATTGGCCGGCAACGACCAATCAGGCTTGATCCAGTTCATTTTCGCCCAGTAACTTGATCAGATTGGCCATGTCCTCCGGCAGCTCTTGCTCCCATTCGCAATAGTCGCCGGTTTCCGGGTGCTCCAGCCCCAGCTTGGCCGCATGCAGGGCCTGGCGCTTGAAATTGCGTAGCGCTTCGGCCAAGGCCGGGCCGCAATCGGCCGGCATTTGAAAGCGGCCGCCATAGACCGGATCGCCGACCAAGGGGTAATTGATATGGGCCATATGCACCCGGATCTGGTGGGTGCGGCCGGTTTCCAGTTTGCAGCGGATCAAGGTGTGGCGTTTGAAGCGCTGCTCCAGCCGGTAATGGGTAATCGCTTCCTTACCGTCGCGCCGCACTGCGTTGCGTTTGCGGTCCACCGGATGGCGGCCGATTGGCGCGTTGACGGTGCCGCCAGCGGTCATCCAGCCTTTGACCAAAGCCAGGTATTCGCGGTGAATGGTGCGTTCCTGCAGTTGTTCGACCAGGCTGTTATGCGCTTGCAAGGTCTTGGCCACCATCAGCAAGCCGCTGGTGTCCTTGTCGATCCGATGCACGATGCCGGCGCGGGGCAGAGTTTCCAGTTGCGGCGCATGGTTCAGCAAGGCGTTGACCAGCGTGCCGTCCCAATTGCCCACCGCCGGGTGCACGACCAGGCCGGCCGGCTTGTTGACGATCAGCAGCGAGGCGTCTTCGTATTTGATGTCTAACGGAATTTCCTGGGCGGCATATTCGATAACCCGCTCGGCTTCCGCGTCGAGTTCGATTTCTTCGCCGCCGTCCAGCTTTTCGCGGCCCTTCATGACCTCGCCGTCCACCAGCACCCGGCCGGCCTTGATCCAGGTTTGCAATTTACTGCGCGAATAATCGGGGAACACCTCGGCCAAACACTGGTCCAGCCGCATACCCGCCAGTTCCTCGGGAACCCTTGCCGTCAATATCGTCATAGTCGTTTTTAAGTTATACTCGCGGCCCAAATGCTGCCAAATGCCGCAAAAAACCAACAATATTACAACGTGTTGATAAACGTATGCGATTAGTTTTAGTAAAAACCGTTTTCGCCGCCAGCCTGATTGTGCTGTTGCCGGCGTGCGAAACCTTGGAAGCATTTTCCGGCAAGGGCTCGTCCAGCGAGAAGGAAGAGGAATACGCCGGCTGGGACGACAAAACCTTCCATGAAAAAGCCAAGGAAGCGCTGGACAACAAAAACTACTCAAAGGCGGTGACGCTGTACGAAGCGCTGGAATCGCGCTACCCGTTCGGCGACTACGCCGCCCAAGCCCAACTCAACGTCGCTTACGCTTACTACAAGAACGACGATCCGGAAGCCGCGATTGCCGCCGCCGACCGCTTCATCAAGATCCATCCTCGCAATCCGAAAGTCGATTACGCCTATTATCTGAAAGGCTTGATCAACTATAACCGCGGCATCGGCTTTATCGACCGCTTTTTGCCGACCGACTCCTCGCAACGCGATCCCGGCCCGGCCAAAGACGCTTACGACAACTTCCAGGAACTGATCCGCCGCTATCCGAATAGCGAATACGCCGCCGACGCCAAGCTGCGCATGGTCGCGCTGCGCAACAACATGGCGATGTACGAAGTCCACGTTGCCGATTACTACATGCGGCGCAAAGCCTACATCGCCGCCGTCAACCGCGCCAATTACATCGTCAAGGAATATCAGCGTACCCCGGCAGTACCGTTCGCGCTGCAAATCATGCAGGACGGCTATCGCCAATTAGGCATGGATGAACTGGCCACCGACGCCGAGCGCGTGTTCAAACTGAACTACCCGAACGGTGCGCCGCAAGGCAACTACAAGGACGAAGGCGCAATTCAAAAACTTTGGGATGCGATGGGCCTGGACCAATAAGCGGTTGAGCGCTTTATCCGTTTTAATCCGATGCGGCGGGCTGGGCTTGTTGCTCGGTTACGCTGCCGGCGGCGGCGCAGCGCCGCCGCCGTTGTTTCAAAACCGCTTCTTCCCGCTGTCGCAAACCAACGAACTGTTGTGCGCGACCAGCCAACAGCAATACACCCCGACCGCGGCGCTGGCCGACATCATCCGGTTCTACGAAGCCGAACATCCCGGCCTGCGCAGCCAGGCCGTCGCAGTATTGACCGACCATAAAAACCAGGACCACCTGGACGACCTGGCCGATTACCGCGAAGACTGCACCGGTAACGCCGCCGGCGAGCTGTGCGTGCTGGAAAAATACTGGGGTGACCGCGAAGCCGCCTGGCGGGCGCTGGCCTTGTTTTACGATACCAAAACCGTGGTCAAGCACAGCGACGACTATCGCTACGAAGTGAAGCGCTTCTCCGTCGACCATTTACGCATCTTCGAAAAAGCCATCCGCAAGATTCCGGCCTTTCTGCGGCAAAGCATCAGCAAGGCCAAGCCGGTGGAAAAACTGGAACAGGAAATCGCCGACAAGCCCACGGCGATGCAGCAACTGATCCGCGACGCGTTTCAGGAAGATTACAAAAACAGCATCTGGCAGGACCACACCCATCCTCTGACGCTGGTGCCCGGCATCGGTTTTCGCTCGCAGACCGTGGCCCAGGTGTTCAGCGGCCAGAATCTGATCGTGTTTACCGTCAAGGCCTTCGACAAGGGCAAGGAAGGCGGCAGCTACCGCGACATCGGCGTGGAGTACCTGGTCGATTTCCGGCTGCCGATCGTGGTGCACGAGATCGCCCATACCATCGACAATTTTCATTTCTGGAACGGCGAGGACGACCTCTACTTCTTTTACAAGTACCACAAGATTTCCAACGACGCCGAGATCATGAAAATCATCGCCGAAGCCCAGTTGGCGCTGTGGCCGTCGAAATGGTTCGAAGCGTTCGAGTATCTGGGTGAAGTCAATCAGGGCCGCTACGACGGCAACACCCAGGAAAAGCTGGCGGAACTGGTCGCGCAATACGTGTTGATTCCGGAACGCCTGCAACAAAGCGCGCCGGCCGCTTACCGCTGGCTGCGCGACGATATTTTCCGCGGCATCGAATACCAGGGCTACGACCACTGCGATCGGCCGCTGACCAAGCCGCTGAATTGGTGGCAATACGCCACCGGCAAGATGCTGGGCCAATAAGCGCTTTGTGCTATGCTGCCGGCGTTTTTCCAGTCCATTTCCGCCCGTTAGCCATGAAAAAACCGCAAACCTTGTCGCTGCAAGAACAACTGTTGAAATCCGGCCTGTCCAACGACGCCAAACTAAAGCAGGTCAAAGCCGAAAAGCGCAAGCAAACCAAACTGGAGCGCAATAACGGCGTCGAGATTGTCGACGAAGTGAAACTGAGCGCGGAACAATTGCGCCAGCAACAGGCCGAACGCGACCGGGAATTGAACCGGCAACGCAAGCTGGCCGAAGAACAGAAAGCGTTGGCGGCGCAGATCAAGCAAATCGTCGACTTGAACCGCATCGCCCAGGACGCCAACGGCGTGGCCTATAACTTTACCGACGTCAACAAAGTCAAAACCCTGTACGTCTCTGAAAAAGTCCGCGACGCCTTGAGCAGCGGCCGGGCCGGCATTGCCAAAACGGAAAACCGTTACGAAATCGTCCCGGCCGAAGTGGCGCGAAAAATCCAGCAACGCGATGCGACCAGCGTGGTAGTGTTGAATGACGCCAACCACGACATTGCCGTGGAAGACGACCCTTACGCGGCGTATCAGATTCCGGACGATTTGATGTGGTAGCCCGCTAGCCGAGAAGCGACATCGCCCGCCCCCAGCGGCCGCTATAACTGAGCCGACTGTCAGTCGCTGCTTTCGCCCTGCATCGCCAATGCCGCCTGATATAGCGGCTTCTTGCGCTGGCCGGTGATCTCCACCGCCAGCGCCACAGCAGTTTTGATCGAACATTCCTGCAGCAACAACGCCAATATTCGCCGCTCTTCGTCGCTGATCAAATCGGATTTTTCCGCCGGCGGGCTCCCGGCAACCACGACGACGAACTCGCCTTTGCGCATATTTTCGTCGGCTTGCACTCGCGCCAACACCTCGCTCAAGCCACCGTCGGCGATGGTTTCGTGCAGTTTGGTAATTTCGCGCGCCACGACAATGCGATGGTCTACCGGAAACACGCTCAACATGTCCTCCAGCGCCGCCTGAATCCGGTGGCTGGACTCGTAAAAGGCCCAGGTCGATTCGTCGGCCAGCTTGTCTCGAAAAAATTCGCGCCGGGCCGAGCCGGTGCGCGGCAGAAAACCCTCGAAACTGAAACGACTGGTCGGCAACCCGGCCACCGACAATGCGGCGATCAAGGCGCAGGCACCCGGTATCGGCGTTACCTCGATGCCGTGCTGGCGGGCCAGTTTGACCAGCGGCAGCCCCGGATCGCTGATGATCGGCGTGCCGGCGTCGGAAACCAGCGCGACGGATTGACCCTGCTGCATCCGCTCCACCAGCCCTTGCGAGGCTTTGTCCTCGTTGTGTTGGTGCAAGGAGGTCAGCGGCTTGTTGACACCGTAATGCGAAAGCAACATCTTGACATGCCGGGTGTCTTCGGCGGCGATCAGATCCACTTGTTTCAATACTTCCAAGGCCCGGAAGCTGAAATCGGCCAGATTACCTATCGGCGTGGCAACCACGTATAATTTTCCGTACATTTGTTTTTCCAGGCCCTCTCATGTCCGCATCTAAACTGGGCGCCATTATGCCGCGTCGCTTGCCGAGCTGCTGTTTTTTCGGCCTGCTGCTGCTCAGCGCCTGTGCCGGGGAACCGCCGGCCCGCAAACCGCAATTCGAAGTCAAGCCGCCGGCCAGCGCCAAACGGCCGAAACCGGCGGAAGCCTCGGCTGCCGCGCGCAGCTACCGCTTGCAAGACAGCCGCAGCGGAGTGCGATTGCTGGATGCCGATACCCGCCTGCAAGCCGGCGACAGTGCCGGCGCCCGCCAGGCCCTGGACGCAGTCAACCCGGCCGAACTCAATCCGGAACAAACCAGTAAATACAAACTGATCGACGGCCAGATTGCGCTGAGCATGGGCGATGCCGAAACCGCGGTGCGCAAATTGGAAGGGGTAAGGCCGGCGGTGCTGGCGGAAACGGACCAGATCGCCTATTACCAGTCGATGGCTTTTGCCCAGTCATTGCTCGGCGATGTGCTGGCCGGCGTGCGGATGCGGTTGAAGCTGGGCCGGCTGTTGACCGACCGCGACCGGCAAAAGCAGAACATCATCGCCATTCTCGACGCCCTCAGCGTATTGCCGAGCGAAACCCTGAGCACGACCGCCTCGGTCGCCGACGAACTGAGCGGCTGGATGGCGCTGGCCAAAATTCTGAAACAGCGCAATATGCCGGGCTTCGATAGCGCCGGCCAAATCCAGCAATGGAAGCAAACCTTTCCCGGCCATCCGGCCAATGCCGACTACCTGCAAGCCTATCTGAACGGCGCGCCGGCCGTCGCCGCAGAAGCCGCGCCCGAGCCGGACCAGCAAACGCCGCAACCGGCGGCGACTGCGGCCAGCGGCCCGCTGATCGCGGTACTGCTGCCCAATTCCGGCCAGTATGCGACGGCCGGCAAGGCGATCAGAAACGGCCTGGCCACCGCCTATCGCCTGGCGGCCAGTGCCGCGCCGCAACCGGCCTTGAAATATTACGACAGCGACAGCGGCGACATCGTCGCGCTCTACAAACAAGCCGTCGCCGACGGCGCCAAACAGGTGATCGGCCCGTTGGTGAAGGAGCAGATTCAGACCCTGGCCGACAGCGGCGACCTGAGCGTGCCGGTGCTGGCCTTGAACCATGTCGAGAACCTGAGTAAAGCCAACCTCTACCAATTCGGCCTGAGCCCGATCGACGACGCCGAACAGTTGGTATTGAAAGCTCGCCGCGACGGTTTGCAGAACGCCGTGCTGTTGACCCCGGAAACGCCGCAAGGCCAACGTATCCGCCATTATCTGATGTCGGCCTGGCAAGCGGCCGGCGGCGCCGTACTTGGGGTACAGAGTTACGATCCGAAATCGCGCGACTTCAGCGCCGTGGTCAAAGCCCTGCTGGCGCCGAGCGTGAATACTGCCGGCGCGAAACAGACTTTGGCCGTATTCATCAGCGCCGGACCGGAACAGGCGCGGGAGATTGCGCCGCAACTGCGCTATAGCCAAAGCAGCGAGCTTGCGGTTTACGCGATGCCCAACATCTACAGCGGCCGCCCCAATCCGGCCAAAGATACCGATTTGGGCAAAATCACGTTTTGCGATGTACCCTGGCTGTTCGGCGAGGTCTACGGCGGACCGCTCAGCCAGCAGGCGTTGCAAAGCGCCTGGCAAGGCCTGAGCGACAGCCAAATCAAACTGGTGGCGCTGGGTGTCGATGCCTTCAACGTATTGGGTCAATTAGGCCAACTGGGTACCGCGTCTTATCCCGGCGCTACCGGCCGTTTATCTTTAAACGGCGAAAACCGCATTACCCGCAAATTGGCCTGTGCCGAATTCAAGGCCGGGGTACCGGCTGCGGCCGCTTACCTCGAATAATGCTGTTCGGCAAACCCAAACCGGCCCATCTGCAAAAAGGCGCCGGCGCCGAACAAAGGGCGGCCACCCACCTGCAACAACAAGGCCTGCAACTGGTCTGCAGCAATTTCCGCTGCAAGCACGGCGAGCTGGATCTGGTGATGCGCGACGGCGCCGTGCTGGTCATCGTCGAAGTCCGCTACCGCAAATCGGAGCAATTCGGCGGCGCGTTGGCCAGTATTACCGCGCAAAAGCAGGCGCGCATCGTCGCGGCCACGCAACACTATGTCATAATCAACAACCTGAGCCATTGCGCGATCCGTTTCGATGTCGTGGCAATCTCCGGCGATAACCGCCTCAATTGGATCAAAAACGCGTTTCAAACCTGAACTATGAGCTTACAAGACCGCATCATCGCCCATTTTTCCGACAGTATTCAAACCAAGCAAAATGCGATGGCCAGCTTGTGCGAACTGATCGAATTCGCCTCGCAGAAAATCGTCGAAGCCTTGGTCAACGACCGGAAAGTGCTGACCTGCGGTAACGGCGGCTCGGCCGGCGACGCCCAGCACTTTTCCTCGGAAATGCTGAACCGCTTCGAACGCGAACGGCCGGCGCTACCGGCGATCGCCTTGACCACCGACACCTCGACCATCACTTCCATCGCCAACGATTACCACTACGACGAAGTGTTCGCCAAACAATTGCGGGCGCTGGGTCAGGCCGGCGACATCCTGCTGGTCTACACCAGCAGCGGCAATTCCGGCAATATCGTCAAGGCCGTCAAAGTCGCCCATGATCGCGACATGACCGTCATCGCCTTGAGCGGGAAGGACGGCGGCGCTCTGGCCGGCGTGTTGAACGAGACCGATATCGAGATCCGGGTGCCGTCCGATTCGACGGCCAGGATTCAGGAAGTGCATTTACTGATCTCGCACTGCCTGTGCGATTTGATCGACCACCAATTATTCGGCGGCTAAGCCGCAGGACCCGACTGGCGAACACGTTATGGAATCACCCTGGGAAAATCTGCTGCTGGGTCTCTTGGCCCTGCTGATCCTGTTCTGGATGCGACCCGGCGTCAAAGCCGCGATAGAGCGCAGCAAAAACAGTCCGTCCGATTGGCCGGGGGTGATCGTGCCGCTGCTTGCGGTGGCAATGTTCGTCCTGTTTTTAATATCGATGGTTTGACATGAAACACGAAGATTACGACGACGCAGAATTCGAAGACGAAGACGATTTCGAGGACGACGGCTACGACGACCGCACCCAATTTGCCTACGACGACGAAGTCGAGGAAGAGGACGAAGTCGAATATTACGCGGTCCGCCCCAACAAGACCCGCATCAAAAAAGAGATTGCGGCGATTTTCGCCATGGCGGAAGAAATCAGTGCGTTGGCACCGGCCCACATCGCCGAGTTCGAATTGCCGGAGAACATCGAGAAAGCGCTATGCGACGCCGGCAAGATGGGCCGCAATGCGGCGAAAAAGCGCCTGTTAAAGTACATCACCGGTCAGATGCGCGAATTGGATGTCGACGCGATCCGGGAAAAGCTGGCGCGCTTGAAAAACCGCAGCGCCCACGGCGTGCGCGAACACCACCAGGCCGAGCGCTGGCGCGACCAACTGCTGAGCGAAGCCGGCAACGCCGCGTTAACGCAGTTAGTGTCCGAATTTCCGGAGGCCGATACCCAGCATCTGCGCCAACTGCAACGCAACGCGCTGAAAGAAGCCAAGGACGCCAAACCGCCGAAGTCGGCGCGCCTGCTCTACAAATACCTGAAACAATTGATCAGCGACACCGGCCATTCCGCCGCAGCCGACGCGGCAGAGCAGGAAGACGATTCGGACTGATCCACCGATCTCTCAGTCGGTCAAGTTTCGCATCTGGCCGAGAATCCAGCTCTGCCGTTTCAGCACATAAGCGCTGGGTTGGTCGGCCTTGAGCAAGATCGGATTCGGCAGCGTGGCGGCCAGCAATGCCGCTTGCGCCGCCGACAACTGCCGGGCCGGAATACCGAAGTAATGCCGGCTGGCAGCCTCGATACCGAACAGGTGATCGCCGAATTCGGCGATGTTCAGATACACCTCCAAAATCCGCTGTTTGTCCCACAGCGCCTCTATCAGTACGGTAAACCAGATCTCCAAGCCCTTGCGCACGAAGTGTTTCGCCGGGCTCAGAAACAGGTTTTTCGCCACTTGCTGGCTAATCGTGCTGGCGCCGCGCAATTTGCCGCCGCGTAAATATTGCTGAAAGGCTTTGCCGATCGCATCGACGTCGAAGCCGTTATGCTGGTAGAACAACTGATCCTCAGAGGCGATCACGGCATGAAAGGCATGCGCCGAAATCCGCTCGCGGCCGACCCAATGCTGATTGATCGGCCGATAAGCCCTGCCTTCGGCCAGATCGTCGATATGCTGGTGCAGCATGAAGGCCGAAGTCGGCGCCGGCAAAACCCTTAGCGCCGCGACCAGCAACAGGGAACTGGCCAAAAAGCACCACACTGCGACACTTGCCAGACGTTTCAAGCGCCTGGGCCAACTGAGAGTCGGCTTGGACCGGCGTGGAGACGGAAAGCGATAGCGTGCCGGATGACGAAAGTGGTTCACAAGCGATGCCAGATAATCAACAGGCTGGGTATTATCCACGATTCAGTGGCATAGCGAATCCCGGTCGGCACAGCGCACATGCGCTTTCCCTTCCGACAATCCGAAACAGCGCACCGGCACCAAAAAAGTGCAACAAATTCGGTCGCCGTTGCGGCGATCCGCAGCCGCCAGGGCGCGACCAAGCAGACCGAGCGCAGAGAAGTGTGGCAAATCGCCTGAATTTTGGCGTTATTTATGGCATTTAACATAGATTAGATTGATTTACGTGCTTCCGATCCGCCGGCCACACAGAAAATCAAGCACAAACAAAACTGGCACGAATAGTGTTATATAAATTGCGGCATCAAGGATGTTAAGTTCTCTCCCCCGTGAACATGGAAAACAACGACGCCAGGGAATACCTGGATAGAAGCGTGGACGAAACACTTCTATCCAGGCAAGGATGGTCTCTTTTCTGATTCATTCGGCCCCACGCCGAGCCAAATTTGGTCTTCAATCTGGTGCAAACCGCACCGAAAAACGCCTCCGCGGTCCAATCCCATTGTCAGCCGGCTAAGCAGCGTCAGGCCTTGCGCCGGTGTGTTGCAGGCTTACAGCCGTGGCGCGGAAAAAAGTGCCGCCCCCGCCACTACGGAAACGGCAATGAGGAAGGCTGGGAACGACTTAGTATTCCAGCTTCAATGAGCCCATCGCCGAAATCGGCGCGCCGACGTTGGCCGTCGGTATCCATGAAGTAGAGCCGGTGAAATATTCCTTGTCCAGCAAGTTATAGACATTGACCTGCGCGGTCAGGCGGGTTTTACCGATCGGCTGCACATAAGCCGCCATCGCGTCCAGCCGGGTGTAACCGGGCAACTGAAAGCTATTGGCGGTGTCGCCCTCGCGTTTGCCGACCACTACGCCGCCCAGGCCGGCCTTGAAATGCTCGGTAAATTGGTAGCTTCCCCACAGGCTGGCTTGATGCTCGGGCACGTTCAACAGACGATTGCCTTCCGTGCCGTTGTTGTCTTTGGTAACCCGGCCGTCGGTATAGGCATAGGTCGCGACCAGACTGAAGTTATCGCTGAGTTGGCCTTTGATATCGACCTCGATGCCCTGGCTGCGCGCTTCGCCGATCGCCACCTGGTCCAACGGATCGGGCGTGCTGAGGTCGGCGGTCAGCATATTGGTTTTTTTCAGGTGGTAGTAAGCCACGGTGGACGACAAGCGTTTATCGAACAGCTCGGTCTTGAAGCCGATTTCGTACTGCTCGGCCGATTGCGGCTGAAAGCTACCGCCGGTCAAGCCATTACGGCCGTTGTTACTGCCGAAGGATTCGACGTAATTGCCGTAGACCGACAACCAGTCCCACGGCTGGTACAGGATGCCGACCCGCGACGTGAATTTGTCCTCGTGGCGCATGCTGAAGCCGTCCTTGGTGGCTTCCCAGGAAGTACCGCCGAAGCCGCCGTAACCGGCCATGTCGTAGCGGCCGCCGCCCATGATGTGTAATTTGTCCCAGAGCGTGATCTGGTCCTGAAAATAGACGCCGTACCAATCGTCGCGCTCGCGCCAGAACCAGTTGGGCCGGATTGCGTTGACTGCGGCGACATCGATCGTGTCATAGCGCGGGTTGTCGATATCGAAGGTCGAATTGATCGGATCGCCCCAATCGCTGGACGCGAACATATTGTCCGGTGCGTCCTGGTTGAAGAAAAACCAGTCGCCGCCGACCAACACATTGTGTTTCAGGCCGTAGGTCTCGAATTTGCCGGTCAAATCCAGACTGGTCGAATAAGAACGGCGCTCGGAGGTCCCGGTAATGACCCAGCGCCCCAAGGTACGGCCGTCCGCATTCAGCTTGCCATTCGGTCCCGGCCCGCCGAAGACGATATCGGTTTCGTCCCACTGGAATTTATGCTTGATCGCCCAATCGTCGTTGAATTTGAAGCTCCAGTCGGCGTAAACCAGGGTATTGTCCTGGCGCGGCCGAAACGCCGGATCGCCAGTGAACAAATTGCGCCGGCCCACCACCGGCCTGTTGTCCAGCACCGGCACGCCGTAATCGTCCATATAGTTGTCGTGACGCTTTTCGATATCCAGGTTGGCCTCGAAGCGGTCGTTCGGCCGCCAGGTCAGCGACGGTGCGATGAATATGCGTTCGTGATCGACGATGTCACGAAACGACTCGCCGCTGTCGTAGGCGCCGTTAAAGCGGTAGAGCAGGGTTTTTGCACTATCCAGCGGCCCGGTGGCATCGACGGTGGTCCGGAATTCACTGAACGAGCCGAATTGCTGCTGTAGCGCGTAATACGGCGTGGCTAACGGCTTTTTGGTCACGTAATTAACCATGCCGCCGGGCTGCAAGCGGCCGTACAGAACCGCCGCCGGACCTTTCAGCACTTCGATTTGCTCCATGTTCGATACGTCGAATTTACCCATCGAGCGCCGAAAGCCGTTACGGTAGTTTTGTTCGCCGGAGTCGAAACCGCGGACGATAAAGCTTTCGTACATATCGGCGGTACCGTAGGCGCGTTGCACGCCGCTGACGTTATTGATCACGGCATCCTCGAACCGGACCGCCTGCTGGTCGTTCAAAATCGCGCGGGGCACGACTTGAATCGACACCGGCGTATCCATGACCGCAATATTGGTCTTGGTCGCGGTGGACGCGTTCGGCACCGCATATAGCTGGTTGAACGGATTGTTCGGATCGTAAGCTCTGTTACCGACCACGTTGACCGCCGGCAATGCGGCCGGGTCCGGCCGGTAATTCAAAGTCTGTTTTTCGATCACCACGTTGCCGTTTTCGGCAATGCGGTAACTCAAACCGCTATCGCGCAGCAAGAGTTGCAGCGCCGCTTCCGGTGTGTAACTGCCGCGCAGCGGCCGGCTGCTCAGGCCTGCGGCGATCGAGGCATCATAAACCAGTTGCAGGCCGGCGCTTTCGGCCAGCCGGTTCAGGGCCGTTGCCAAGGCGCCTGCCGGTATGTCGAACGGCCGGGCGGCACTGTCGGCGTGGGCCAGCGAAGCCGCAAGGCCAACCCCCAGCGCCCAAGCCGCAACCTGGTTTTTCAATCCGCGGCCGGCGCATCTCTTCGTGGTTCTAACGATCATGCATTTCCCTCTAAGGTTGTTATCGGATGGCTGATACTGCTTTTGACGCACTAGCAGCCGAAAACAGGAGGTGAGGAAACGCAAAAAACCGCAATCCGCCGCAGAAAACGCCGCCGGTTACCGGTGTAGCAGAATCAAATAGTCGCCGAGGCGGGAGGAACGAATGTGTAGAGAAGATTCCAGTGCGGCCAGTACTGCCAGCGGCTGGTCGGTACGAAATACGCCGCTGACCCGGCGTTCGGCGAGCGCCGCATCGCCGATCAGCAACAAACCGCGGTGGTAGCGGTTCAACTCGGCGACGACATCGCCGAGCGGCCGGTTTTCGAATACCAGCTTGCCGCGGCGCCAGGCCGTGGCGGCCAGCTGGTCGACGGCGCTCGCCGGGCCTATCCCGTCTTCCCGGCTAAACATCGCCTGCTCGCCCTCCGCCAGCACGCCGTGCTGGCGGCCCGAGCCGCGTTGTACGTCGAGGGCGACACTGTGCTCGGTGACGCCAACCTCGACATTGTCGCCGTCGACACGCACATTGAATGCGGTGCCCAACGCCGTGATTAGGCCGTCGCCGGCCTGCACTTGAAACGGTCTGGCCGGGTCGGGACTGACTTCGAACAGTGCTTCGCCGCGCAGCAGCGTCAATCTGCGCTGGCCGGCGCCGAATTGAACTAGCAGCGCGCTGTTGCCGTTCAAATGCACGGCGGAACCGTCGCTGAGGGCAATATCCCGCACTTCGCCGAAACCGGTATGAAAGTCGGCGCGCAAACCCAGCGACAACGGGCTCAACCACCACAGTGCCAAACTCGCCGCCAACGCCAACGGTAACCGGGCTCGCTGCCGGATTTTCGCCGAAACCGGTTTTGGCGGCTGGAGCGGCAAATCGGCCGCCACCGGAACCAAGCCCGACTCCACTTCCGCCAGATCGCTCCACAACTGCTGCAACCGGCGATAGGCTTCCGCGTGGGCGGCGTCGGCGGCCAGCCAGCGCTCGAATTCGGCCAGCAGCGCGGGATCGCCGCTAGCGCCGTCCAATTTGACCCACCAGGCGCGAGCCTCGGCCTTGACCGATGCCGGGATTTTCATCGCGCAGTCTCGCGCCGGGATTGCAGGAGGCGGTCGCGCACTAGCGGTTGGGGAGCGGATATGTTCATCGGCGGCATCATGGTGGAAGCGTTACCATTATAGGACGCGCGCTGGCGCAAAAACAGGAAGGCCGCTAGTCGTCGCAGTCCTGCAATGCCGCCAGTGCGTTGCGCAGATGCTTTTCGACCATATTGCGCGAGATCCCCAAACGCTCGGCGATCTCGGCATGGCTCAGGCCGTCGTATTTACGCATGACGAACACCGTGCGGCATTTCGGCGGCAGCCGTTCTACCGCAGAAATCAGCCGGTGCAAACGTTCGCGGGCGGCGTTGATTTGTTCCGGATCGGCCGTACTGTCGACGCCGGAATCGGCCTCTGCGCCGTCTTCGTAATGCGCATACTGCTCGCGCACCTGACGGCGGCGTTCGTAATCGGTCGCCAGATTGGCGGCGATTCGGTGCAGCAAGGCGCGCGGATTCTCCGCCTGGCGCCACAAGTCGCCGGCCAGCATGCGCTGATAGGTTTCCTGGACGATGTCGCCCGCCGTGTCCAAACAGCCGCAACGCCTGAACATGACTCGGCGCAATTCGTCGTCGTAGGTTTTGATCAGATCGGAAATATCAAGAATAGTGCTCATGGTCCCGGCCAAGCGAAGCGATGGCCGGAAGCACCCAAAACTCGTGCCAGATCGGCATCAACACCTGTCCGAACAAGGTCTTAGTAATCTTGGGAAAATTTCTCGGCCGATTCGGCCCGAAAAAATAAGCGATATGCCGCAGCGGAATGGATTGCTTAACATAGTTTAATAAAGTCGGCCGGAGCGCGCTCGCTTCAAGCCCGCCCGGCTTCAGCCGATTTTCCCCGCGCACTGCGCGGGCCGGCAACTCAAGGCTCTGCGGGCGTCGCCGGTGCCGGCTCCGCTGCGCTGGCCTTGGCGCCAAGCACATTGCGGTCTATCTCCAAGGTAACGGTGTTGTTTTGGTGCAAGACCAACGGCGCCAACGCCCGCCATTGCGCGTCATCCAGTTTGCGGAAGGCCGCGAAGAAGCCGAGCTTGCGCGTGTCTGCGGCGGGCTCGATCGGCAGCGTTTTCTGTTCGCCGGGCTTGATCAGCAATTCCTGCTTGCGCAGCAAGTCGCCGCCTAAAGCCAGCTGCTCCTTATCGAACAAGGTAAAGAAATCCGCGGCGGCGAAACCGCTCTGTTCGCGCAGTTCGTAAATCCGCAGCAATACCGGCGAGGCTTTGCCGGCCGCATCGGGATTCAATTGCTTGCCGGCATTGATTTGCAAGGTCAACTGCGTCGGCGGGACTGGTGGCGGCAGCTCCGGCGTCTCGGCGCAAGATGCCAGCATAAGGCTGCATAAAATCGGTAGGAGTCTGAATAGCGGCATAAAAATACTCTCTAGGGAAAATCGCGATTCGGCATTCTGCCATAGACTCGGTAGATTGCGTGCACCGCCAGCGCGGCAGTAAACGCCTAGCCGGTCAGCGTGCGTTCCGGCTCGGTGCGCCCGACGCCACTTTGCAAACTACGCAGAAACTCGTTGGCAGGCAACGGCCGACTATAGAGGTAGCCTTGAAACAAGGCGCAGTGCTGTTGCTTCAGAAAATCCACCTGTTGCTGGTTTTCGACGCCCTCGGCAATCGTCTCCATCCCCAAGCCTTCGGCCAGGGCCAAAATCGCCCGAACGATAGCTTCGCTGCTGTCGTCGGTATCGAGCTGGCGGACGAAAGACTGGTCGATTTTCAACACGTCCAGCGGCAATTGCTTCAGATAGGATAAAGACGAAAAGCCGGTACCGAAATCGTCCATCGACAGAGTCAAGCCCAGGTCTTTCAATTGCTGCATTCTCGCGACGCAGCTTGCCACATCGCCGATCACGACCGACTCGGTCAATTCCAACTCCAGCCAACACGGATCGATGCCGGTCGAGTGCAAAACCGCCGCCACCTTTTCCACCAAGTCGGACCGTTTGAAATCGATAGCGGACAGGTTGACCGAAACCCGCAATGGCTCGAAGCCTTGCTGATGGCAGAATTTGACCCACAGGCAGGCCTGTTCCAGCACCCAATCGCTGATTTCGACAATCAAGCCGGTCTGCTCCGCCAATGGTATGAATTTGGCCGGCGAGACCATGCCCAATTCGGCATGCTGCCAACGAATCAAGGCTTCGGCGCCGACGATGCGACCGTTCCAGTCGACCTTGGGCTGGTAGTAAACCAGTAATTCCTGGCGGGAAACGGCCTCGCGCAACTCGTGTTCGAGTTTGATATTTTCCAACGCGGCGGCATTCAGTTCCGGCGAGTAAAACCGGAACACGCCGCGGCCCTCGCTTTTGGCGTGGTACATTGCGGCGTCGGCATTTTTCAGCAAGTCTTCGACATTGTCGGCGTCGCCGGGGAACATGGCGATGCCGAGACTGGTGCCGATCTTGACCGGCAATCCGGCGACGACCAGGGTGCGCTGTATCGCAGCCAATATTTTCTCGGCGATGGTCGTGACGAAGCCGGCCGGGTTGCCGTGCTGATGCAAATCGGACAGCACGATCACAAATTCGTCGCCGCCCATCCTGACGACCAAATCGGTTTTGCGTACGCATTGCAAAAAAATCCGCGCCGCCTGCGCCAGCAACTCGTCGCCGGCCGTGTGGCCGAGCGAATCGTTGATATTCTTGAACCGGTCCAGATCAAGGAAAAACACCGCAACCTGCGACTCGTCGCGCCGGGCTCTATCCAACTCCTGTTGCAGCCGGTCGTGCAACACCAGTCGATTGGGCAAATCGGTCAAAGGATCGTAATGCGCCTGCCGGTAAAGCTTTTCTTCCCAGGCCGCATTCGACAAGGCCACGGCGATGCGGTCGGCAAAATCGGCCGCGGCTTGTCTGGCCTCGGCCGAAATAGTGTTCGGCGCCTTGTATCCCAAGCAAAGCAAGGCCGCCAGAGCACCGTTGATCGCCACCGGCACGATCAGATATTGCCAAGCCCCCTCGCCGCGCAAACGTTGCAGATAGGCCGACGGCGCCGGCCGGTTCGGTTCGAGCGCCAGGAGCTGGATGCCGGCTTCGAGCAATCCGGTAAAATCCTGCTGCTCCAGAAACAAAGGCTCTTGCGACAGCTCGACCGCTTGACCGCCGCTACGGACGCGGATATTGCCGAGCGCCAAGTGTACCGGGTCGATATCGGCTATCGCGATCATCTCGCAGCCGAGGATGCCGGGCAGGCGGTTCAATACGATTTCGATAATGTCCCCGGCGTTCAAGGCCGACAGAATGGTGCGGTCGATTTCGGCCATGGCCTCGAGCAGATCGAATTGACCGCGCAAGCGTTGGGTCATGGCATTGAACGAATCGGCCAGGGTTTCGAACTCGTCCCGGCTATCGATCAGGACCCTGGTGTCGAAATTGCCCGCGGCAATGTCCTGTGTGGCGGCTTTCAGGCTGGCCAGCGGCGTCAGGTACTTGCCGATCATACGCATACTTAGATAAATGACCACCAGCAACGCCAGCGCCGTCACCGGCGGGTAAATCTCTCTGAATTGGCGCATGCCGGCGAACGCCACCGCAGCCGGCTGGCTTTGGACGATGACCAGATCGGAACCGGCAAACAAATTGCCGACCGGCAACTTCCAGGAGGCGGTCAAATAGGTTTCGTTACCGATTTGCCAATCGAATTGGTCGCTGTTGAGCTGTGCCAGCCGGTCTCTGGCGTCGGCCGGCAGCCCGTACTCCGGCTCCGATGCGAACAATAGCTGGCGGCTGGCGGCATCCATGATCCATAACAGATTGTTCGGATCGATGTTTTCCGCTTCCCACAATTGTTCCGGCTTTAATTCCACCATCAAGATCCCAGCTTCCGGGCGGTTTTCGACCAGATTGACGGCCATCCACAAGCTGTAGCTGCCGCTCCGGTTCGCGGCCGCTCCGATGAAGGTCTTGCCGGCCCCGACTAACTTCAGCTCTTGCTCGCCGAGTTCCGGAACCTCGCCGGCATCGGCAGCTGGGGAAAGCGTTGCCCCGTTCGGGCCTAGCAACACCGCTTCGGCAAACTGGCCTTGTAACCATTGTCGATGTTCCTCGCCGATTGCCGCGCCGCCGCCATTATCGCCGGCTTGCTCCAGCCGCATGGCGGCTATGCGTAGCGACTTGTCCAAAAAGATCAAGCGGCCGATCAGGCCGTAAGCGTAATCCTTACAACTGCGCTGCAAGGCTTTGCCGGTTTGGCCGCGCAGCTGGGTTTCGACCTGGCGGTAGGATAGTCCGCCCAACAGCAGGATTGGTATCAGCGCCGCCAGGACGAACGACAGTAAAATCCGCCGCGCCACCTTGCTATTGAAAATCGGCAGCGTCCAGTTCATCGCCGCTAACTCAAAAATCGGCCGCCAAACCGACAAATGCGCCGTCGCGGGCAATAATGATGTCGTCCACACTGTCTTTCTGGCTGATTCGTGGTTTGGTCACGCCGTTTTTGCCCATGCTGTACAAATCGTAGTTGGTATTGATCGGATTCAAGGCGCCGTCTTTGCGGACATCGCCCATCACGCCCGGATCGCCGTTAACGATTTTCAGATAGACATAGGCGTTGCCCCAGGGATCGATGCCGCCATTGGGCAAGGCGGTGCCTAAAGCTGCCAGCGAGTCCGGATAGCGGAATTCGCGGGTGTAATAGCGCTCAATCTCGGTCTGGATGGCCATGATCTCGCTGATCGCCAACGAATTTCGGGTCCGGTCGATATAGCCGTTATAAGCCGGAACGGCAATCGCCGTCAGGATGCCGACGATCGCGGTGGCAATCAGTGCCTCGATTAAGGTAAAGCCGGATCGTTGGAGTTTGCGGTTGAACATACTTACGAATATTTCTCGGGAAGTCACAGTAGTGTTAAAAGAAAGCCGGTTAAGGCAGCAAAACGGCTTCAGAGTACCGTAAAAAAGCGTTAGCTATAAACCGATAATCAAAAATACCCGTATCCCTCACAAAACGGACACGGTCAGCCGACCGGAAGTATAGCGAGGCATCGGCGTTTGTGGCATTAGACCCAGGGTTTAGCTCGCCAGCATTAGCAATGGGCCGACGATCGAAGCCGCCTGCCGGAAGGAATACAACGCTTACGGTTTCAGCGTCCACCGGTATTCGGCATCGCCCGCTTGCAACGCCAAGGGCACCCCCTGCAACCAATACGGCTGCTGGTCCATATAAAACTCGGACAGCGGATGACCGGACTGGCCGCCGGGCATATGCAGAATGCCGTCTTGCCAATGCCCCGGCGAGACCACCAAGCGCTCGCTGGCGGCAAAATTGGCGCCGGCCACCCGGACGCAATATCCGGTGCAACCGGCCAGCGTCTGCTCCGGCATGTTCAAAAACGCCGCCAGAAACGGCATCGCCTTACTGAACGGATGCGCATACGCAGCCTTGTTCTGCGAACCCCAGGTCAGATCGGCCAATTTTTTGCCGGGATTGCGCGCCAACAATTTGCCGGCAGCGGCTTGCAGTTGGGCTGCGACAAAGCCATCCCAATCCCGATATTTGGCTGCGTCCGGCAACAGGGCCGGATCGGCAGCGCTCAGCAAGGCCTGCAGCGGCGTATCGACGTAATTCCAGGCGTAGCTGAACTCGGGATCGGCTTGTTTGCAAGCGGCCAGAAACGGCGGAATTACCGCTTCGATCAGCTGTTTGCGAAACTCGACCAATAACGGCAACCCCAAACTGTCGGCATCGGCACGGCCGTTCCAGGCCAGCAAATAAGCGCGAATCGCCGCCGTTTCGGCTTGCGCGGCCGGATCGATACCATTAAGCGCGTGCAAGGCCAGTTGCCGGTAGTAACCGAAAAACTCGGATTCGGTATCCAATTGCAGATTGAACAGCGACCATTCGTCGTGCAATGCCGTTTGCCGCAGTTTTTGCGAAATCCGGAACGCCCGGTAACCGTTGGCGAACTGGTGGCCGATCACGACCGGATAGTCGGCACCAAACCGACGCTCGTTGGCCGAGGCCAGAAAGCCCTGCGCCGGGTCCAGGTTGTGCGGCATCCGTTCCGGCGGCAAATAGCCGCTCCAACCGGTATTGCCGTCGGCCCAGGAGGTACTGACCGAACCGTCGCCGCCGAAGCGCAACGGAATTTTGCCGGTCAAGGTCCAGGCGATCCGGCCGCCGTTATCGGCAAACAGCACGTTCAGCTGCGGCACACCGGCGCGGTTGGCGATGGTCAAGGCCTGCTCGAGGTTTTTGCTCTGCTCCAATTCCAGCCATTCGGTATTGACCGCTTCCGTGTCCAGCGCCGCCCAGCGAATCGCGACCGCCCGACCCAGCAAAGGCTTATCCGCGACCGGGCCCCAGCGGGTTTCGCGGACCACCAATTCGCGTTCGCCGCCGCCTTTGATTCGAATCGTCTCCCGGCGTTGCTCGAAAGCGCGCCAGCCGTCGCCGTCGCGGTACTGTCCGGCATACTCCGGATCGGTTTCGAGTTGGACTAAATCCAGAAAATCGCCGCCGAGATTGGTCACCCCCCAGGCCAAATAGCGGTTGCTGCCGGCGATCAGAAACGGCGTACCGGGCAAGTTGACGCCGACCGCTTCCACGCCCGGATACGCCAGCTCGATCCGGTACCAGATATTGGGGACGTTGATGCTCAAATGCATGTCGTTGGCCAAAATTGCCCGACCGTCCGCGGTTTTGCGGCCGCTGACCGCCCAGGCATTGGAGCCGGCCAGGCTTTCGCCGGCAGCGGCGTCGGCCAATTGCGGCCCAACCCTTCCACTCTGCGCCAACAACGGCTGCAAGATTGCGGCGGGCACCGGCTGCGACGGCCGCAAAGAGGCTCCCGCTTGCAATAGTTGATCGGTATAGCGGTCGGTATCCGGCGTGAAAAAAGCGACGGCGGCCGCAGGCAAGCTGCGTTGCATCACGCTCAACATCCGCTCGCTCTGCTCGGCGCGCGCGGTTAGCGTTTCGAACATGCCGAACATCATCAGCAAGCAATCCTCGGCCTGCCAGAGCTCCGGACTGTAACCGAGGGCGCCGAACTCGAACGGTAACACCCTGGCTTGCATCAGATAGCTGTTGACCCCGTCGGCGTAAGCTTGCAAATACTCGCGGTGCGTGACCGGCAATGCCGCAAAAACGCGGCCGGCGCGGAGCTTAAAACCGTAAATCCGGGCCTGCTTGTCGCTGTCGAAGGCCTTGTCGCCGAAGACTTCGGCCAAACGGCCGGCATTCTTACGCCGCATCAAATCCATTTGAAACAAACGGTCGCGGGCGGTGACATAACCCAGCACCCGCAGCGCGTCGGTTCGGCTAGCGGCATGAATCGAAGGAATACCGTGCAGGTCGGTTGCGACCGCCGCCGGCGCCGCCAACTGCGGCAAGCGGCGCTCGCCATCCAGCGCCGGCAACGAACTATGCAACCAGGCGTAGCCCAGGCCGCTAATCCCCAACAACAATGCCGCCCCTGCACTGGCCAAATTGACCCAGATTTTTTTAGCTTTAGCCATGCCTAACCGCTCCCGTCGAAATCGCAGAGGGTTTTACCCGAGATTCGGACAAACGGCAACGGCCGCTGCAGTTCGCTGGAGTTACGGCAATTTCGGACGGGCTGCCGCTAAGGAATCCGTATTACGCCACTACTCCCACTCAATCGTTGCCGGCGGCTTACCCGAAATATCGTAAGTCACCCGCGAAATCCCCGGCACTTCGTTGATGATGCGACGGGAAACCAAGTCCAGGAAGTCGTACGGCAGATGCGCCCAGCGGGCGGTCATGAAGTCGATGGTTTCCACGGCGCGCAGGGCGACGACGTAGTCGTATTTGCGGCCGTCGCCCATCACGCCGACCGATTTGACCGGCAGGAACACTGCGAAGGCTTGGCTGACTTTGTCGTACAGGCCGTGGTTGCGCAGTTCGGCGATGAAGATGTCGTCGGCGCGGCGCAGCAGGTCGGCATAGGATTTTTTGACTTCGCCGAGGATGCGCACGCCCAGGCCGGGACCGGGGAAGGGGTGGCGGTGGATCATGTCGGCGGGCAGGCCCAGTTCCAGCCCGAGTTTGCGCACTTCGTCCTTGAACAGTTCGCGCAGCGGTTCGACCAGTTTCAAGGTCATGTTTTCCGGCAGGCCGCCGACGTTGTGATGCGATTTAATCAAATGCGCCTTACCGCTCTTGGCGCCGGCCGACTCGATCACGTCCGGATAGATGGTGCCTTGCGCCAGCCATTTGGCGTCGGTCAGTTTGCCGGCTTCCTCGTCGAAGATTTCCACGAACAGGCCGCCGATGATTTTGCGTTTTTGTTCCGGATCGTTGACGCCGGATAACGCGCTCATATAACGCGCTTCGGCATCGACTCTGATCACTTTGATGCCCATGTGTTGGGCGAACATCGCCATGACCTGGTCGCCTTCGTGCAGGCGCAACAGGCCGGTATCGACGAAGACGCAGGTCAGTTGTTCGCCGATGGCGCGATGCAGCAACGCGGCAACTACCGAGGAATCGACGCCGCCGGACAAGCCGAGAATGACTTGGTCGCTGCCGACTTTTTCCCGTACCGCGTTGATGCTGTCTTCGATGATGTTGCTGGAGTTCCATAGCGCCGCGCAGCCGCAGATGTCCAAGACAAAACGACTGAGGATGCGGCCGCCTTGTTTGGTATGCGTGACTTCCGGGTGGAATTGCAAGGCGTAGAAATCGCGCTCTTCGTTGGCGATGCCGGCAATCGGCGCGCCGTCGGAGCTGGCGATCAGTTTAAAGCCTGCCGGCAGTTCGACCACGCGGTCGCCGTGGCTCATCCAGACGTCCAGCAGGCCATAGCCTTCCGGCGAGACATGGTCTTCAATTTCCTTGAGCAACTTCGAATGGCCGCGGGCGCGGATTTGGGCGTAACCGAATTCGCGGTGATCGGACGATTCGACCTTGCCGCCCAATTGTTCGGCCATGGTCTGCATGCCGTAGCAAATACCCAGCACCGGCACGCCCAGCTCGAACACGGCTTGCGGTGCGCGCGGCGTGTCGCTGCTGGTCACGGTTTCCGGGCCGCCGGACAGGATGATGCCCTTGGCGCCGAAGTTTTTGACCTCTTCGTCGCTGCTGTCGCAGGAATAGATTTCGCAGTACACACCGATTTCGCGGATGCGGCGGGCGATCAGTTGCGTATATTGCGAACCGAAGTCGAGGATCAGGATTTTGTCGGAATGGATGTTGGCGGCGGCAGGATTCGTCACGGTGTAACCTTCGATGATGCTGGAGAGGCCTTAACCGGTTAAGGCCTGTTTGTGGCTATTGGCGCGGTCGGCTGTCACAGCAGCCGATGGTCGCGATAAAGTTGATCGAGCAAAGCTTTACTGTCGGCGACTTGCTGACTCAAGTTGCGCTCGGCAATGGTACGTTGCAACTTTTTCACAAATCGCAAATACGGCGCCGCCCGCATGTAATGGCGCAAATTGGTATGGCCTTTGACGACGGTACTGATCCGCTCGGCATTGCCCGGCAGTCGCCAATCCGTTGCGGCAGCGGCGGCGGCAGGCTGGAAGAACATGGTCAGATTGCCGCCGTCCGCCGACAGCAAATGGCCGACCGCGTGCAGGCCGGCTTTTTCGCCCATTTTCTGCAGCGTCTGCACATTGAAGTTGAACAAATGCGCTTCGTGGAAACTGCTGGCCGGCGATTGGCACACCGCTTCGACATTCGGTACTTCCACGACCAAGGTCGCGTCGGGTTTCAGCAGCTTGCGCAAAAAGCCGAGTACCGAACCAGGGTCCGCGGTGTGTTCCAGTACATGCCAGATCGTGATCAAGTCGAAGCTGGCATCGGTAAAGTCGCCGTCCTGGACAAAGCCGACCTGCAAGTTCAACTGGTACTGGGCTTTGGAGTATTCGGCATAGCCTTTATTCGGTTCGATACCTTGAATGTCGTGGCCCAAGGCCTGCATCAGGTAAGCGAACTCGCCGCCGCCGGTGCCGACATCGAGCATGGTCTTCCGGCTTTGTAGCAAATGCTTGATCTTGTCGTGACGTTCAATCGCTACTCGGCCGGCACGCAATATGTGTTTGGCTTGCGGCGCGTAGGTCTTTTTGTAGTCCAGCCGGTACTCTTCTTCGTAAAACTGGCGCGGATCATGCGGAAACGGATCGCTCCAGACTAAGCCGCACTGGTCGCAGATCACGGTGCGCAATTGGGCGCCGCTTCGGCTACGCATGGACAGTACGCTGACATGGTGATTGCCGCATAAATTGCAGGGGGTCGAAGAAGTTTCTGACATTGCGCTTACGAGGTTGTGAGGGTTGAGATTCGCACCGGACCGGCTTGGGTCCGGTGCGCAAACCGGGGCGGCCGGTTTAGTTCATATGGTAATTGGGCGCTTCTTTGGTAATCGTCACGTCATGGACGTGGCTTTCACGCATGCCGGCGTTGGTCACGCGCACGAACTGGGCGTTTTCCCGCATCTCGGCGATGGTGCTGTTGCCGGTATAGCCCATGCTGGAACGCACGCCGCCGAGTAACTGGTGGATGATGGCCAACACACTGCCTTTGTAAGGCACCCGGCCTTCGATGCCTTCCGGCACCAGTTTTTCGACCTGCTCGGTGTCTTCCTGAAAGTAGCGGTCGCTGGAGCCTTGTTGCTGAGACATGGCTCCCAACGAACCCATGCCGCGATAGGATTTATAGGAGCGGCCCTGGAACAGTTCCACTTCGCCGGGCGCTTCCTCGGTACCGGCGAACAGACCGCCCAGCATCACGGCATATGCGCCGGCCGCCAGAGCCTTGGCAACATCGCCGGAATAGCGGATACCGCCGTCGGCGATCAGCGGCACGCCGGTGCCTTTCAACGCGGCGGCTACGTTCGCGACCGCGGTGATTTGCGGCACACCGACGCCGGCGACGATGCGGGTAGTGCAAATCGAGCCGGGACCAATACCCACTTTGACGCCGTCGGCGCCGGCTTCGACCAGGGCTTTGGCCGCCGCGGCGGTGGCGATGTTGCCGCCGATGACTTGCACTTGCGGAAAGTTTTGTTTGACCCAGCGCACCTTGTCCAGCACGCCCTGGGAATGGCCGTGGGCGGTATCGACGATGATGACGTCGACGCCGGCTTCCACTAAAGCGGCGACCCGCTCGCCGGTATCGGTTCCGGTACCAACCGCAGCACCGACCAGCAAACGCTCCTGTTCGTCCTTGCAGGCTTGCGGATTGTCTTTGGCTTTCTGGATGTCCTTGACCGTGATCATGCCGCGCAAATGAAAGGCATCGTTAACGACCAGCACCTTTTCGATGCGGTGGGTATGCAATTTCTCGATCACTTCTTTATGGCTGAACGATTCGTTTACCGTCACCAGTTTGTCTTTCGGCGTCATGATCTGGCTGATCGCCACCTCCAGCCGGGTTTCGAACCGCAAATCGCGGCTGGTGACGATACCGACCAGCTCTTCGCCGTCGACGACCGGCACGCCGGAGATGTTTTTCGCCCGGGTCAATTCCAATACTTCCCGCACCGTGACATTGGGCGATACCGTAATCGGATCCTTGATGACACCGCTCTCGTATTTTTTCACCCGTCTGACTTCCGCCGCCTGTTGTTCGACGGTCATGTTTTTATGAATGATGCCGATGCCGCCTTCCTGAGCGATCGCAATCGCCAAGCGGGCTTCAGTGACGGTATCCATCGCCGCCGACACCAGCGGGATATTCAATTTGATTTTGCGGGTGAGCTGAGTTTTCAACTCGACTTCGCGCGGCAGCACGCTGGAATGGGCGGGGATCAATAAGACGTCGTCAAAGGTGAGAGCTTCTTGAATGATTTGCATAAATCACACCTGGGGGCTAATCGTGGATAAGCCAGCCATTGTACAACTTTACTGAGGTTCCTAAAAACCCGAAATAGTCAAGGACTTACTCGCCCCGGCTGTTTTGCGCCGAAAGCGCCGCAACAATCGCATGATATTCCGCCATTTTGGGACGATGCAGGAATATGCCCAAGGCATGCATCGTGCTGAATATGTATAAGGTATTGAAGCCGTCGCCCAGCACAATCATGATCGGGCCGAACAGGCCGACCCATTCGATCAGGGCCTGGCTGACGGTTACCGTTGTGAAATAGCGTTGCCCCGCGTCTCTCGGGCCGGGCATGGTCTGGTTCAGCCGCAGCAAGACATGCCTGGTCAGATTGGTCAACGGAAACAATACGATCGCGACGCCGTACAACACGCTGCGCAGCAACACGCGACGCTCTTCGCTGACCGCGATCTGCAGCTCAGCCCCCCAGACATGGCAAACAACATTGTAAACAATCAGCATGAGCAACATCGCGGCGCAGACCAGCCAATGACTGCGCAGAGCGGCGGACGGCAACGGGGAGGTGACGGACATTAAACACTCCTGTCGAGGCGATTACGGTAATCGCGCAGAATAACAACAAAGGCCACGAAATCGTAAGCCGCGTGGATCACGATCGGGGTCAGCAGATTGCGACTGCCGCCATAATCGAGCAGGGCTCCCAAATACAACCCCATCAGGAAAGCCAACAGCGCATACAAAGGCGTTACGGCGTGTACCAGGGCAAATACCACGTTGCTGCACAGCAGACCGAGTTCGGCATTCCAGCGCAATTCCAGCCAGGGCTGCAAGAAGCCGCGGAACAAAGCCTCTTCGGCGAAGCCGGCGATACAAGCCAAAACCAGCAAGTCGGCCCAATGCCGGTCGCTCAACCTGGCGCCCAGAGTGTCCAGTAGCAATTCGCGGATGGCTTGCAACGGCGGATACGCCAGACGTTGCAATGCAAAAAACAACAACAATAACGGCAAAGTCGCCAGCAACCCGATTGCCAGGGCACTTTCCGAAAAATACAAGTCCTGAAACGGATCGACATCGGCCAGCCAGCCGAACAGCACGGCCAAGCCGGCCAATGCCGACTCGAAATAACAAGCCGCGTTAAAAAAATTTTGGGTGGCGAACGGGCTGGTTTTCATCTGCGAAAGCGGTCTAGGTCGACAAGGGCTGAAAATTCTAAACAAAAACCGTTAGAATTGGCAGGGTTACATCAGGAGCGGCAAACATGAACTGCTTTATTTACAAAAGCCTGAAGAAGGACGAACTTTACCTTTACTTGGATAAAAAAGACGATTTTTCGGCCGTGCCGGAACAACTCTACAAAAGCTTTGGCCGGCTCGAATTCGTCATGGAGCTTGAGTTGACGCCGGAACGCAAGCTGGCGCGCGCCGACTCGGCCAAAGTCATCGCCAGTCTGCAGACCAAAGGCTTCTTCGTGCAGATGCCGCCGGCGCTGTTCTCCCCGGTCCAGCCTGCTGCGGCCCGGCAACTACACTGAAAGCGAGCTAGCCAACTTAATCCGTGCTAACATGCCGCCATTCGGCCGCCAGGGCCTTTTTGCACTTATCCGGATACGTAACACATGTCAGACAATTCATTCGCACTCGAAGAAGACGCCAAGTCTAAAGGCATACTCTGGGGTTTCGGTACGCTGATAGGCATCGTCGTTGTGGTCATGTTGATTTTAGGCGAATGGTGGAGCCGTGAGCCCGAGCAATTCAACGTTCAGGATGAAGCGATCGAACGCATGAATGTGACCCATACCGACCAAATGCCGATCGGTTACGTTTACGCCAATACGCTGGCCCACATCGCCGACGTCATTCTGTTCAAAGCCGGCGGCTACCTGTCCAACGACGTCGCGCCTCCCGGCCTGTTTTGCGACAACATCCAAAGTTTCGAATACGGCGCACTGGTCATGCTGCGCGACGGTACCACCGCCTTACGCAACCACTTTGCCAGAGACCAGTCACAATCGGCGGAAGACCCGGATTTAGCCAAAGCGGAGCCTTACTTCTACTACGAACGCAATTCCTGGGCCTTGCCGTCCACCGAGTCCGAATATATTAAAGGTATCGAGGCATTACATGCCTATATGTCGCGGCTGCAAAATCCGACTTCGACCTCGAGAGCAGCCCAGTTCCATTCCCGCGCTGACAACTTGTGGCAATACACCGAAGTCGTGATCAAGCGCCTGGGCGGTCTGTCGACCCGTCTCGCCGCCAGTACCGACAAATTTGCCGGCGCTGCGCACGGCGACCCATCGAATCCGGTCGACATCAACATGCCGACCATCGGCCAGACGCCCTGGATGGAAATCGACAACGTATTCTACGAAGCGCGCGGTTCCTGCTGGGCCTTGCTACACATCCTGAGAGCCATCAAACACGACTTTTCCGACATTCTGTTGGACAAACGGGCGATGAACACGCTGGATAACATGATTCAGGCGCTGGAAAATGCGTTGACGCCGACTTTAAGTCCGGTAGTGCTGAACGGCGACGGTTTCGGCGTTTTTGCCAACTACTCGCTGGCCATGGCCAACTACATCGCCCGCGCCAATGCGGCCGCACTGGACTTGCGCGACGTAATGAACAGAGGTTAAACCGCGGCCATGCAAGAACAGATCAACGAGAATTTGAAAAAAATCGAAACCTGGAAACGGGTGATCTTCATGCTGGTTTTCGCTGCGATAGACAGTTTGGTCAAACTGCTGTTGTGGCTGGTGATTTTGCTGCAGGTAGGTTCGGTGCTGTTTACCGGTGCGGCCAACGCCAATATCCTCAGTTTCGGCCGCAGCCTGTCGACCTACCATTACCATATCCTGCTGTTTTTAACTTTCAATACCGAGCAATTGCCGTTTCCGTTTTCCGATTGGAACGAAACCGCCAAGCTGGAGCAGCTCGACAAACCGTAAACGCCGATGGACGACCGTCCGCGCAAAATCATCCACATCGATATGGATGCGTTTTACGCAGCGGTCGAACAACGCGACCACCCGCAATACCGGAACAAGCCTATCATCGTCGGCGGCAAACCCGATTCGCGCGGCGTGGTAGCCACCTGCAGCTACGAAGCCCGCCAGTTTGGCGTACGTTCGGCCATGCCTTCCGCCCACGCCTACCGGCTCTGTCCGCAGGCGATCTTCGTCAAGCCGCGTTTCGACGCCTACCGCGAAGCCTCGGCCCTCGTCCGCGACGTTTTCGCCCGCTACTGCGACTGCGTCGAGCCGCTATCTCTGGACGAAGCCTATCTGGACGTCAGCGATTCTGAGCTTTACCAAGGCTCGGCCACGCTATTGGCCAAGCAAATCAAACAAGACATCCTGAAGCAAACCCGCCTGATCGCATCGGCTGGCATTTCTTACAATAAATTTCTGGCCAAACTCGCCTCGGATATGGGGAAGCCGGACGGACTGTACCTGATTACTCCGGAACAAGGCCCCGAATTCGCCGAGAAACTGGACATCGGCCGGTTTCACGGCATCGGTCCGGCCACCGAACAGAAAATGCGCGATTTAGGGATCAATACCGGCAAGGACTTGAAAGCCGTACCATTGGCAATCTTGCACCAACATTTCGGGAAGGCCGCCCGGCATTATTTCAACATTGCCCGCGGCATCGATTTGCGCCCGGTTCGCGCCGACCGGGTTCGCAAGTCGGTCGGCGTGGAAACCACCTTCGAACAGGATTTGGCCGATCTCGCCTCGATTCAGCGGCAGTTGCAGGCTCTGATGCGCACCGCGTTGCAGCGCTTGGCCGAGAAAGGCCTGACCGCCTATACCTTGACGGTAAAAATCAAATTCCAGAACTTCGTGCAAATCACCCGCAGCCGCACCCTAAACGAGCCGGTCGCCGATAACCCGGCATGTGCATTGCTGCTGACCGAGTTAATCAAAAACACCCCGGTGGGTTCCAGTAAAGTCCGTTTGCTTGGCGTAACGCTATCCGGCTTGGATAACGAAGACCCACACGCTAAGCCTTATCGGCAGTTGGATTTATTCGATTATTCGGAAGCGACAAAGACTTTTTAAAACCCGGCATAGACCGGCGTTCATAGAATTAAGAGTTCGCCGCAGTCCGTTTGGAATTTATCACCAAGCCTAGTGCGCCAACTCCAAACAGCGCAAACGGTGCCGGTAAAGGCACTATTGTGACGGGGGCTGTTCCCAATCCATTGGTACCGGTAATCGATATGTGTCCGGATCGAACAAGCACCAGATCACCACCGCCTTTCGGCTTCAACTCTCCGCTGATATTCCGAATCCCCGCTCCGGCACTGCCTCCTGTGATGTTGGCGCCAGGCTGTACGAAGACAGCACCAGAGCCATTGAGATCGAATTGCTGCCAAAACAGTTGACGACCGGGCTTGACGCCGATTTGATCCGATAGTCGCGGATAGGAAATCGATAACGACGGCACTGGCGAAGTTTGTGAGTGGTCAAGCGCGGCTTGGGCCGAACTACAAAATAAACCCAAACCAGATATTAGCAAATGAAGGGCGCGCATCGTTTCTCCTCTCTAACGGCTTGACTGTATCCTAACAAGCAATTGAGTCATTTCCGTGACATCGAGCAGGAATTGGAGCGTATCGACTAAGAACCGATAGCGGCAACCGAAAAAGCCGAATCAATCGATCGCAATCTCGTCGCTCGCCTTATCCGGCGAGCCGTTGATAGCCGCGTCTGATGGCCTGAGCCAGCTCATGCACCGCCATCGCGTAATGGGTGCTGTGGTTGTAGCGGGTAATCACGTAGAAATTCGGGTGTCCCAATAAATATTCATCGGTGTTTTGGTGCCTGAGCAGCAGCAATCTGAGCGGGTAATCGCAGCCGCAATTGCCGGCCGGTTCGATACCGGCTTGCAGCAACGTACCCAGCGGATATTCGCGGTCGATACCCGGCTCCAAACTATCGATACCGCTGTAGCTACCACGAGTGTTACTAACCACCGGCTGCTCGCTACGCCAGCCGTGCTGGGCAAAATAATTGGCGACACTGCCGATCGCGTCCTCGGGGTTCCATAAGTCACGCCGACCGTCGCCATTGAAATCCACCGCCCATTGCAAAAAGCTGCTGGGCATGAATTGGCCCAGCCCCATCGCCCCGGCGAAGGAGCCGACCGGCTTGGCGGGATCGATGCCTTCGCCGCGCGTCATCACCAGAAAACTCTCCAGCTCGCTACGAAAAAATTCGCCGCGGCGCTGGTAATCGAAACCCAGCGTGGTCAGCGCATCGATCACCCGGTGATTGCCGACGAAGCCGCCGAAGGTGGTTTCCACCGCCAGAATACCGAGAATGTATTCCGCCGGAACGCCGTATTGCCGGCTGGCGCGCTGCAAAGCGGCCTGGTGCGTCCGCCAAAACGCGACGCCGGCATCGATATGGCGGGCATCCAGAAATTGGGAACGGTAACGGGTCCAGCCGCCTTTGCTGGGCTTGCCTTTTAAACCTTGGTCGGACTTGGCCAGATAATCCAAGGTCCATTGTTTGCGTTTGGCTTGCGAGAACAGACCGTTCAAATATTCCCGATCGAAGCCGTGCTTTTGCACCATCTGCTCGATAAATTGAGCCAATGCCGGATAAGCGGCGTAATCGCCGCTGATCGCAGCGGCCCGATAGCCGCCGATGCTGGCATAGGGCCTAAGGTCGGGCTGGACCTTGACCGATTGGCTGGGCGGATTGGGTTTGACCGGTGCCGACGTTCCCAGTTGGCTACGCGGCGGCTCGGAAGCACAGCCGAATAGTAGTGCGGCCAACGCTGCGGCAGCGGCAAATTTGAGTATCGAATTCGGTGTGGCTAAGTCTGGCAAAACGGCTAAATCCGGGGTTTATTTATAAAGGCTGCCTCCATCTTCGTCGCTCTCGGCCAACGTCATGCCGGCGGTTTCGAAATTGACGTTCTCGGCGCCCAATTTGATCATCAGGCGGACTTCGTTGCGGGAGTCGGCAGCGTGCAGAGCATCTTCATAACTAATTTTACCGGCTGTGTACAGATCGTAAAGCGCCTGGTCGAAAGTTTGCATGCCATGCTCGCGCGAGCTCTTCATCAATTCTTTTAATTTATGCACCTCGCCCTTACGAATCAAATCGGCGACTAGCGGCGTATTCAACAGAATTTCGATGGCTGGATAACGGCCTTTGCCGTCAGCGCGCTGAATCAATTGCTGAGCGACGATGCCGCGCAAATTCAAAGACAAGTCCATGAACAACTGGCTGTGCATGTCTTCCGGGAAAAAGTGCAGGATGCGGTCTATGGCCTGGTTGGCGTTGTTGGCGTGCAAGGTACAGACGCACAGGTGGCCGGTCTCGGCAAAGGTTATCGCGTGTTGCATGGTCTCGCGGGTCCTGACCTCGCCAATTAAAATCACGTCCGGCGCTTGACGCAGCGTGTTTTTCAAAGCGACTTCGAACGATTCGGTATCCAGACCCACTTCGCGCTGGGTAATGATACAGCCCAGGTGGGGGTGAATGAACTCGATCGGATCTTCGATGGAAATGATGTGGCCGCTGCTGTTCTCGTTGCGGTGGCGGATCAAGGCCGCGAGCGAGGTCGATTTACCGGTGCCGGTCGCACCGACGAACATGACCAAGCCGCGCTTGTGCATGATCAATTCTTTCAACACCGGCGGCAGATGCAACTCTTCCGCAGTCGGAATCGTAGTTTCGATCCGGCGTAACACCATGCCGGCCGAATCGCGCTGGGTGAAGGCGCTGACCCGAAACCGGCCCAGACTGTGCGCGCTTAACGCGAATTGGCATTCCTTGGTATTTTCGAATTCGTCGCGCTGGCGTTGCGACATGATGCCGAGCACCAGCTTCAGGGTTTGTTCGCTGTTCAGTGACGTCTTCGAGACTTCGACGACTTTGCCGTTGACTTTCATCGACGGCGGCCGCCCGGCGGTAATGAATAAATCCGACGCCCGTTTTTCCACCATCAATGCCAATAGCGCGGTAAAGTCCATCAGGCCTCCTCGTTCATCAGCGGAACATGTCTTTATTGACGGCCCGAGTCATCGCCGCCTTGGCGGTAATCAGGCCCTTGTCGACCAGCTCTTTCAGGTTTTGGTCCAGCGTCTGCATGCCGTCCTTGCGCCCGGTCTGAATCGCCGAATACATCTGCGCCACCTTGGCTTCGCGGATCAGGTTGCGGATCGCCGGGGTACCGACCATGATCTCATGCGCAGCGATCCGGCCGCCGCCGACCTTCTTCAGCAGTGTTTGCGAAATAACCGCCTGTAACGACTCGGACAACATGGCCCGGATCATGTCTTTCTCGGCCGCCGGGAACACGTCGATGATCCGGTCTATGGTCTTGGCGGCCGAAGTGGTGTGCAAGGTGCCGAACACCAAGTGGCCGGTTTCGGCCGCAGTCAGCGCCAGACGAATGGTTTCCAGATCGCGCATCTCGCCGACCAGGATGATGTCCGGGTCTTCCCGCAAGGCCGAGCGCAAGGCTTCGTTGAAACCCAGCGTATCGCGATGCACCTCGCGCTGGTTGATCAACGATTTCTGGCTTTCGTGGACAAACTCGATCGGGTCTTCGACCGTGAGGATGTGGGCGTAATCGTTGTTGTTGATGTGGTTGATCATCGCCGCCAACGTGGTGGATTTACCGGAACCGGTCGGTCCGGTCACCAAAATCAAACCGCGCGGCTTGGTACACAGCTCCTGGAAAAACTTGGGCGCATCCAGCTCTTCCAGGGTCAAGACTTTCGACGGAATGGTCCGGAATACCGCGCCGGCACCGCGATCCTGATTGAAGGCGTTGACCCGGAACCGGGCCACCCCCGGCAAGGCAAACGAAAAGTCGGTTTCCAGAAACTCCTCGTAATCGCGGCGCTGCTTGTCGTTCATGATGTCGTAAATCAGCGCGTGCACTTCCTTGTGGTTCAGGGCCGGGATGTTGATCCGGCGAATATCGCCGTCCACCCGGATCATCGGCGGCAAGCCGGCGGAAAGGTGCAAGTCGGAAGCTTTATTCTTGACGGAGAACGTCAACAGTTCGGCGATATCCATGGTCGATTCTCAATGGTGAAAATGTCGCTGCCAAGAATAGTACACATCCGGAAACTGGCAGCCGGCAAAGCCGATTTTTCCGGGGCAGAGTCTTCAGACAGCCGTTTGCCGCAGGAGACTCGGCCGGATTTTGCCGGCCCACCGGCGGGCGTTGAGCGCTAGCGCGGCGACGGCATTAGATTCCCTCCAGAATGCTTTTCTTCTTCTCCGCATATTCCTCGGCGGTGATCAATTCCGCCTCGAACATTTTCTTCAGTTGCGCCAGTTTTTCCATCGGGTCGGCTGCCGCTGCCTGGGCGGGCGCGGGCGATGCGGCGGCTGGGGTGTTCATCGCTTGCGCCAGATTTTGGCCAAAACTGATGCCGGCGCCCAAGCCCATTCCGACCCCGGCGCCGCCACCTTCGTTACGGGCGGCTTCCCGCATCGCTTCCAGTTGCTGGATCCGGGCGTAATCCAGACCGACTTCCTTGGCCGCCTGGGCCTCGGCGGTCATATCGGCGATGCGATTGACGCGCTTGAGGGTTTCCTCGTCGAAGTCGGTGCCTTCGATCCGAAAATCGGTGATGGTAAAACCGAGATCGGCGAACTGCGGCAATAATTTTTGCAGCACGCCGGCGGCGATTTCCTCGCGGTTGGTGTCGATATCCAGATAACCGAAACGGCTGGTCGCCAGAAAATCGGCCAACGGCTGGCTGAGGCGGGCGACAATCACGTTGCGCAATTGGTCGGTGGTAAACAGGTTTTGCTCGCCGACCACGTTGACGAAGAACTGCGCCGGTTCGGCCAAACGGTAACTGTAATTGCCGAAAGCTCTCAAACCGACCGGGAATTTGTAGGTCGGGTCCAGATATTTGATCTGCGAGCTGGTTCCCCATTTCTGATCCAGAATCACAGTCTTGCGATAAAAATAAATCCCGACCTTGAACTGGCTTTCGAAAAACTGCATGAAGCTGGCAATCGTGGTCCAGAACGGGATGTTATCGGTTTGCAGGTTGTAGGAGCCTTCGCTGTCAAATACCGCTTGCACCTTGCCGCGGTAGACGAAAATGCAACCCTGGCCGGGGCCGACGATCAGTGTCGAGGCGTTCTTGATTTCGTCGCCGTTGTCGCTCCATTGTTGGAACAGCGCATTGGGCGCCGGATTTTGCCATTCGATGACCGAACGCAATTGGCGTTGCAAACCGTCGAAAAGTCCCATGAGAGTCTCCTGTGGATTTTGAATTGGGTCTCGGATGGCGCGTCGCGCCACCGCCGCCATCAGATCGGCACACTCCCGGTGAACAACACCATTCTGCAAAACGACTAGACTTAGCCGCAGAACGGATTTGCCATGCCCCGGCCGCAACCGAGGCTATTAGAAGTGCCAAGCGGCAACTCTGAGTATAGATCAAGCTGGAACAAGCCCATGAAACAGTATTTGGCGCCGGCCTACCAAAGCCGGCTGTGGGACGCGATCAAAAACCTGGAAAACGGCTCGCAGGCCGAAGCGGTAGTGGTGTTTCGCGCCCGATCCGGCGACTATGCCTCGGTACCGTTGCTATGGGGCTTGGCCGCAGCCTGGTTGGCTTTCACCCTGATAATGTACGCGCCGGTTTATTTCGAGAATTGGCTGGTCTATTACGCGCCGCTGGCGATGTTTGCGCTCGCCTATGGCGTCGGTTCGCTGCCGGCGGTCAAACGCTGCAGCGTCAGGCGGTCGACACGGGACAAGCGCGTCGAAATCATGGCCAGAGCCATTTTCCAGAAAGGCGGGATTCAACATACTCGGGACAAAACCGGCTTTCTGGTGTATTGCTCGTTGCTGGAACGGCGGGTGTTTCTGTTGCCGGACCGCGGCTTGGAGCTGGCCATCCCGCTTGCAATATGGCAGGAATTGCAAAGCGAGTTCGACCGGATCTTCGCCGAGCGCCAACCGGAACAGTGTCTGCTGCAGGCGCTGGAAAAAACGGCTGCCGCGTTCGCCCGCTACCTGCCGGTGCGCGCTGGCGACATCAACGAACTGCCGGACCGGCTGGATATCGACTTATGAAAAAGTGGCTATTGCTCCTGGCGCTGGCCGGTCTGGCCATTTCTCCACCGTTGCCGGCCCGGCCTGGCGGCGGTCATTCCAGCAGCTCGCACAGTTCGTCGAGTTCGCACAGCTCCGGCGGCTGGTCGCATTCCGGCTCCAGTTGGAGCACGCACGACAGCTCCGGCAACTCGTCCGGCAGCGCCCATCCGATGTCGTCACTGGAAGCCTTGATTTTGTTCATCATCATCGTCGTGATTGTTATCATCGTGCTTCGCAGCCAAGCCGGGGCTAGGAGCATGGTGACGGCCCCGCCGGCGCAATACCGCGCCCAACGCCAACAAAGCATTGCCGAGCAAATCGCGGCATTGAAACAGGCCGACGCCAATTTCTCCGCGGTGGTGTTTTTGGATTTCGCCCATTCGCTCTACTGCAAATTCTACGAATATTCGACCAAGCCGGAGTTCAGCTACCTGTCGCCGTTCTTGAGCACCGAGTTGCAAGGCCATTTCCAACGCTCGCAACCCTGGACCGTCAGCGAAATCGTCGTCAACAGCCTGCGTTGGCTGGAAATCGGCACTGCCGGCAGCGATACCGACACGATTACCGTCGAATTCGACGCCAATTACACCTTGGATTTGCAGGACCAGCGTTCGCGCTATGCCGTGGTCGAGCGCTGGCAGTTTTACCGGCGCAAAGGCCTGTTATCGGGGGAACCGGAGAAAATACAAAGCGTGAACTGTCCGCAATGCGGCGCGCCGGCCCATTTCACCGACGCCGGCGTCTGCAGTTATTGCGGCGCCAGCGTGCAAAAGGGCGACGCGCAGTGGTGCCTGGGCAAACGGGTCGTGGTCGCCACCCATGCGGCGCCGGCTGTGGCAGGACTGGCGGCGTACGCCGAAGAACAGGGCACGCAAGCCATCACGGTCAAGCAAGCCGACCTGATCGAACAGATGAACCGCTGGCAGCAGCGTTACGGCATCGCCGAGTGGCAGCAATTCTGGTTGCCGTTCGAGAACGACGAGGTACGCAATTATTTTGCGGCGATATACGGCCACTGGAGCCGGCGCGACTGGCAGGCCGCGCGGCACCTGTTATCGGACCGGCTTTACGAAACCAATGCCTTCTGGCAGAAAATGTATGTCGAACGCGGCTGGTTCAACCGACTGGAGCATCTGCGTATCGAGCAAATCGTGCTGGCGAAAATCGACAGCGACAAATTTTACGAGGCCATCACGGTACGCATCTTCGCCGCCTGTAACGACTACACCGAAGACGCCGGCGGCAAGATCGTCGGCGGTTCGAAAACATCGCTCAGGCGTTTTTCAGAATACTGGACCTTCGTCCGCCGTAGCGGTAAGGAGCGCCAAGAAAAACCCTACAGCCTGAGCCAATGCCCCAGCTGCGGCGCGCCGGCCGACAACATGGGCCAAAGCGGCGAATGCGGTTACTGCGGCAGCAAAATCAGCACCGGCCAATTTTCCTGGGTGTTGTTTCTGATCGAACAGGACGAAGTGTATTGCGGTTAAAGTGAGCGCCGTTTGAAATAGACGTTTGCAGCCGCAAACACCTCATGAACTCTTGAGCAAGCCGGCTTTGCGAGCGCAGCAATGCGGTGTTAAAATTCGCGCGCCGATTTGCCTGCAGTGAAGCAGGCGATTCGCGTCAACGGGGACGCTGGATGGCTGGTTTGCAAGGTTACGCTTTCGTCCCTCGCTTTGTTAAAATCCGCCGACTTTTTGCCCCGCGGCCGCCTGCTTGCAACCAGGACCAACCGCCGCCCGTTCCAATGCCGCCGGATTTAACACTATGCCGCTCCCACCGCTCGAAACCCTATTCCGCCGCGAAGTCCTCGCGCTGTCGGCGTATCATGTCGCCGACGCCAGCAATTACATCAAACTCGACGCGATGGAAAACCCCTATTTATGGCCGGATGAAATCCAACAAACCTGGCTGGAGCATCTGAAATCCTGTCCGCTGAACCGCTATCCGGATCCGGAAGCGAAGGACTTGGCCGCAGCGCTACGCCGCAGCAACGCCATCCCGGAAGACTCCGCCATTTTGCTCGGCAACGGGTCCGACGAAATCATTCAAATCCTGCTTATGGCCCTGCCCAATACGGCTGCCGTATTGGCGCCCGAGCCCGGCTTTGTTATGTATAAACAAATCGCCCTCAGCCTGGGTTTGCGCTACCGCGGCGTGCCGTTATTGGCAGAAAGCTTCGATCTGGATTTGCCAGCGATGCTGGCCACCATCGAAACCGAACAACCGGCCGTGATTTTCCTGGCCTATCCCAATAATCCGACCGGCAATCTGTTCGATCCGGCGGCTATCGAAGCGATCCTGGCCGCTGCGCCGGGCCTGGTGGTGGTGGATGAGGCATATGCGCCGTTCGCCGACGCCAGCTTCATCGAACAGTTGCCGCAACACGACAATCTATTGGTAATGCGCACCGTTTCCAAACTGGGCCTGGCCGGTTTGCGGCTGGGATTTCTGGCCGGCCCGCCAGCCTTGCTGGCACAACTGAACAAAGTCCGGCTGCCTTACAACATCAACTGCCTGACCCAGGCCACTGCATGTTTTGCGTTGGACCATCCGCAGTTTCTATTGGACCAAACCCAACTGATCCGCGAACAGCGCGGCATTGTAATGCAGGCCTTACAAACCATGGATTCGGTCAAAGCTTACCCCAGCGCGGCCAATTTCATTTTATTCCGCACACTGTCTAAACCGGCGGATGCGGTCTTTGCCGGTTTGAAGCAGCAAGGCGTTCTGATCAAGAACCTGTCCCCGCAGGGCGGAATGCTGGAAAACTGCTTGCGGGCGACGATAGGCAAACCTCAGGAAAACCAGGCCTTTTTGCAGGCCCTAAATGCCGCGCTGGCCTAGGCCGATAAGCGCCGCAGCCCCCGCGCAATAACAGTTTCAATAAACACGGCCAGTAAGGTATATTTGCCGGACAATTATAAAAATTGATGTAGCTCTAAAAAATACATCGTCACGCAACAGGAGTATGTTTTATGAATCAAGAAGGCGTCGATACGTCAAAGCGCCAATTTCTGACCTCGGCGCTGTCGGTGGTTGGAGCCGTGGGTGCCGGTTATCTGGCGGTGCCCTTCCTCTCGCAAATGCAGCCCAGCGCCAAAGCCATGGCAGCAGGCGCACCGGTCGAGGTCGACATCAGTAAAATGGAGCCCGGCCAATTGATCCGGGTGGCTTGGCGCGGCAAACCGGTATGGGTCCTGAACCGTACTCCGGAAGTGTTGACGACGCTGGCCACGCTGGACAGCAAACTGGCCGATCCGGTGTCCAACGAATCCCTCCAACCCGAGAACAGCAAAAACTCGGTGCGCTCGATCAAGCCGGAAGTTTTTGTCGCGATCGGACTGTGCACTCATTTGGGCTGCTCGCCCACCTTCCGCCCGGAAATCGCCCCCGCCGATTTGGGTAACGACTGGAAAGGCGGTTTCTTCTGCCCCTGCCACGGCTCCTGGTTCGATTTGGCCGGTCGCGTATTCCGCGGCGTACCCGCGCCGACCAATCTGGAAATTCCGCCCTACCGGTATGAAACCGACAATCTGATCGTCATCGGCGAAGACAGCGAGGCTAAAGCAGCATGAAGCAAAAAATGAATCAATACAGCGACTGGCTGTTGGAGCGGTTTCCACTCTCCGATTTGTGGAACGAACACATGGCGCATTACTACGCGCCGAAAAATTTTAATATCTGGTACTTTTTCGGCTCGCTGGCGCTGCTGGTACTGGTCAACCAGTTCGTCACCGGCATTCTGCTGACGATGAACTACAAACCGGACGCCAAACTGGCGTTCGACTCGGTCGAATACATTATGCGCGATGTCAACTGGGGTTGGCTGGTGCGCTACATGCACTCCACCGGCGCCTCGGCGTTCTTCATCGTGGTCTATCTGCACATGTTCCGCGGTCTGGTTTACGGCTCGTTCAAGCAACCGCGCGAACTGATCTGGATCTTCGGCATGCTGATTTTCGTCTGCCTGATGGCCGAAGCCTTCATGGGCTATCTGCTACCGTGGGGTCAGATGTCCTACTGGGGCGCACAGGTAATCATCTCGCTGTTCAGCGCAATTCCGGTGATCGGCGACGAATTGTCGCTGTGGATACGCGGCGACTACGTGGTCTCCGATGCGACGTTGAACCGCTTCTTCGCCTTTCACGTCATTGCCGTGCCGCTGGTGTTGCTGATCCTGGTATTCCTGCACATCGTCGCACTGCACGAAGTGGGCTCTAACAACCCGGACGGCGTCGAGATCAAGAAAAACCTGAACTGGAAAGGCAACCCGGTCGACGGCGTACCCTTCCATCCGTATTACACCGTTAAAGACATCATGGCCGCCGGCGTGTTCATGTTCTTCTTTGCCACGGTAATTTTCTACATGCCGGAAATGGGCGGTTTCTTCCTGGAGCACGCCAACTTCATTCCGGCCGACCCTTTAAAAACGCCGGAACATATCGCCCCGGTCTGGTATTTCACCCCGTTCTACGCAATTTTGCGTGCGGTACCGGATAAGTTCGCCGGCGTCATCGCCATGGGCGGCGCCATCGTCGTGCTGTTCATGCTGCCTTGGCTGGACCGTAGCCCGGTCAAATCCATCCGCTACCGTGGCGGCCTGTTCAAAAAAGCGGTGCTGTTGTTCGTCATCGCCTTCGTGGGCCTGGGCTATCTGGGTACGCAACCAGCCACCCCCGGCGCCACAATGGTAGCCCGGGTACTAACTGCGGTTTATTTCGGCTTCTTCCTGTTGATGCCGTTATATACCCGCTGGGAAAAAACCAAGCCGGTACCGGAGCATCTGACTCCGCAACCGACGCTGGAAGACCGGATTCCGGCCGTCAAGGCATTGATCGAAGAAGTGGTGGAGGTCCGTCAGGTTCCCGATAATTTGGGCGGTACGATTCCGAAAAAAGGCCCGAACTGGTCCGGTATTCAAGCCGTGCTGATTCGTTTTGCAAAGAACCTGAAAAAGAGCCTGGACTAAGCCATGAAAAAGACACTCTACACTCTTTTGTTTTTGCTGCCTTTCAACGTGCTGGCCAGCGGCGGCGGCATCAAACTGGACAGCGCCGACATCGATCTGAGCGACATCCAATCACTGGAACGCGGTGCGAAACATTACGTGACCTACTGCTTGGGCTGCCATTCGGCCAAGCATATCCGTTACAAACGTATCGCGCTGGATTTGAAACTGGACGAAGCGGAAATCTTGAAAAACGTCGCGCCGTTGGGCGCCGGCATCTACGATCAGATGCATTCGGCAATGAATGCGCACGATGCAGAGAAATGGTTCGGCACCACGCCGCCGGATTTGTCGCTGATCGCCCGCTCTCGCGGCGCCGACTGGCTATACAGCTATCTGCGCAGCTTCTACAACGATCCATCGAAACCGTTGGGGGTGAATAACGCAGTGTTCAAGGATGTGGGCATGCCCAATGTGTTCTGGCAATTGCAGGGCAGCCAAGCGGCCGAAATCCACAAAGTTGAGGGCCAGGAGATGGTAACCGGCCTGCACTTGGAACAACCGGGTCAATTGTCGCCGAAAGAGTTCGACAAATTGGTCAACGACCTGGTCAATTTCCTGGTCTACGTCGGCGAGCCGGTACAACTGGAACGGCAACAAATGGGTAAATACGTGTTGTTTTTTATCTTGATGTTCATCGTCTTGGCCTACCTGTTGAAAAAGGAATACTGGAAAGACGTGCACTAAACGCTCCGCCAGACCGCAAAAAACCGGTATCGGTGCACCGATACCGGTTTTTTTATGTCCGGACTTCCCTCTAAATCAATGCCGGAACGGGGTCCTGCCTAGCGCCGGGACGCCGTTCGGTAGCGGTCCGACCGGCTCGCCCCATCCGATATTGGTTTTGTTGGTTTTTGCCTTATCCGGCGCCACCTTGGGCGGTGAGAGTTTTCTGCCGCTCATCAATTGATCGATCTGGCCCTTATCCAGGGTTTCCCAATCCAGCAAGGCCTGAGCCATGTTGTGCAAAATATCGATATGCGTCTTCAGGATGGTTTCGGCGCGGTGGTAATTGCTGGACAGCATCCGCCGGATTTCTTTGTCGACGAATAAAGCCATCTGTTCCGACATCGGCTTGGCCTGCGGCCCGAAATAGCCGCTATCGCTGTCGCCGCAATCCATCGGCCCCAAGCGGTCGGATAAACCCCATTTGGTCACCATGTTTCGCGCCAATTGGGTGGCGCGCTGGATATCGTTGGAGGCGCCGGTAGTGACTTTGTCTTTGCCGTAAATCAGCGCCTCGGCGATCCGACCGCCGAACAGACTGGAAATCTGGCCTTCCAGCTTTTCCTTGCTGGCGCTGTATTGATCGCGTTCCGGCAGGAACATGGTGATGCCCAAGGCGCCGCCGCGCGGCATGATGCTGACTTTATAGACCGGGTCATGCTCCGGCACCAGCCGACCGACGATGGCGTGACCGGCTTCATGGTAGGCTGTCATCAACAGTTCTTCGCGGCCCATAATCATCGTGCGTTTTTCCGCGCCCATGATGGTTTTGTCGCGCGCCTTGTCCAAGTCGTTCATGGTCACTTCCCGCTGGTTGTTGCGGGCGGCAAACAAAGCGCCTTCGTTGATCAGGTTGGCCAACTCGGCCCCGGAGAATCCGGGGGTACCGCGAGCTAACGCATTGATATCGACATCGGCAGCCAGCGGCACCCGGGCGGCATGTACTTTCAGGATTTGCTCGCGACCTTTGATATCCGGCAAGCCGACCTGCACTTGGCGATCGAAGCGCCCCGGCCGCAGTAAGGCTTTGTCCAATACGTCGACGCGGTTGGTGGCGGCGATGACGATAATACCTTCATTGCCGTTGAAACCGTCCATTTCCACCAACAATTGGTTCAAGGTTTGTTCGCGTTCTTCTGCTCCGCCCATATTCCCGGAACTACGTTGGCGGCCGACCGCGTCGATTTCGTCGATAAAAATGATGCACGGCGCCCGCTTCTTGGCGTTTTCGAACAAGTCGCGGACACGCGAAGCGCCGACGCCAACGAACATTTCGACGAAATCGGAACCGGAGATCGAGAAGAACGGGACACCCGCCTCGCCGGCAATGGCTCTGGCAATCAAGGTCTTACCGGTACCCGGAGGGCCGACCATCAATACGCCGCGCGGAATCTTGCCGCCCAGCGCTTCGTATTTACCGGGGTCTTTCAAGAAGTCCACCAATTCCACCACGTCCTGTTTGGCTTCCTCGGCGCCGGCAACGTCATCAAAACGTACCTTGACCTGATCTTCCGTCATTAATTTGGCGCGGCTTTTGCCGAAAGCGTTTTGGCCGCCGGCTCCCATTTGCTGCTTACGCATGAAATAAATCAATACCGCAATCAACAACAGGGTCGGAATCCAAGAGTAGAAAATTTGCAGAAAACTCATTTCGTTTTCCGGCCTTTCAACCTTGATTTTGACGCCATATTCCAGCAAGTCGTCGATCATACGCATATCGCCGGGGTTGTAGGTGCTGAATTCGCTACCGTTATGGCGTCGGCCGCGGATAGAACGGCCGTCGATCACAACCTCGGCGACCGATTTACTACGGACGTCGAGAATGAAGTCGGAGTAAGACTCGTCGTTTTGCTTGTGATAGGCGGAAGAGGTCGGATCGAAAGCGGCAAACAGTGCAATTGCGATACCGGCCAGGACGAACAGCGGGATGAGAAATTTTTTCATGATAGGCCCCCCGATGAGGATGCAAGCCGCGACTGCGGCGGAAAAACAGCCGACTAGCTTAGGCGTCGATTGTTTATCCTATTCATGCAAATTTCAGTCCAATTGCCTAATTGGTGCACATTATCGTAACAATTTCACGCCGTCGGCTTTCCCGACAGCGCCAAACACCCGTTTTACCTGGCCTGAGCACCGCTCGCGGGCGGTGCTTTGTCGTTAAAAACATTTCCGCGCAGTGTGACCGGAACCTGATCGCAACACGCGAATTCGGCTGCGAACCATACCTGCGACCCGCCGAGCATGCAGCGCTATACGCTTTTCCGGCCGGCGATCGATCCGATTCCGAACCGAAAAACGGCGATAGTGCCAAAAACGGGCAAGCGCGATCCAAGCTGGTGCAATTCCGGCGTGTTCGCGGGTATAGCGACACCTTTTTGTAGTCTTTGCGACAATTTGGCCGACACCGGTCGCGGCATTTTAGGTTGGATTTGCTACAAAGTTAACATTTCGCGTGAACTGAAAAAATAGTTTGTTTTGCATTTGTTTTGCATATATCATTTTTACAAAACAAATACAGAACAAAAATGAACCTTACCCGTAAACAACAAGAAATTTTCGACTTCCTGCTGCAAAACCAGGAACAGTTCAACCATCCGCCAACGCTGGAGGAACTCTGCGCGGCAATGGGCTTGAAATCGCGCGGTTCGCTGCACAGCCAAATCAAGGCGTTGATCGACGCCAATTTGGTCGAAGCACCGGAGCGCAAACAGCGCGGCATCCGTTTGACCGAATACGCCAAGGCCATGACCAAGCCGAGCGAGCCATCCGAGCTATTGCCCTTCGTCGGATACATCGCCGCCGGCAAACCGATCGAAGCCATCGAAAACATCGCCTACATGGCAGTGCCGGAACAGTTGAAAACCGGAAAATCCTGTTATGTGTTGCAGGTCAAAGGCGATTCGATGCTGGAGGAAGGTATTTTCGACGGCGACTGGGTCGTCATCGAACAACGCAGCCACGCCCGTAACGGCGAGATTGTGGTGGCCTTGGTCGACAAGACCGAAGCCACATTGAAATTCATCGAGCAATATCCGCACGAAACCTTGCTGATACCCGCCAATTCCACGATGCAGGCCCTGCGCTACAAACCCGAGCAAGTGGAAATCCAAGGCGTATTGGTCGGACAAATGCGGAGTTACACCCACCACCACTAACGAGGAAACCTTATGCCGCGCCAATCAGTCCATATGCGAGACCAAAAAGCCAACCAATTAGCCATGCACATTCGCGCCGACCGTCAGGCGGCACTCAATATGATCGAGGAAATCACGCTGGTCGTCGTGTTGTGGGGCGTATTTTTGCTGGCGGCCGGCTAATGCGCTTCGCCGATAGCGGGTTTCACCGGGAGAGGTCGGCGCGCCATGTATAAACTTTGTTTTTACGCGCCGGCCAGCCACGTTGAAGCCATCAAGCAAGCGCTATTCGAACAGGGCGCCGGCCGTTTCGGCGATTACGATCGCTGCTGCTGGCAAACGCTGGGCCAGGGCCAGTTTCGCCCCTTAGCCGGCAGCGAGCCGTATCTAGGCGCGATCGATCGGCTGGAAACCGTCGCCGAGTACAAGGTGGAAATGGTGTGCGCCGACCACGTTATCAAAACCGCCGTGCAAACCCTGCTAGACAGCCATCCCTACCAACAACCAGCCTACGAAATTTATAAAATCCTGAATCCGGAAGATTTGGCATAACCCGGCCGCTACGGGGCATCAATGGCCTTCGTCGCCGTCGTCGCCTTCCTTCTTGCTGATCTCTTCCAAAGCCAGACTGCCCAGCGCTCCGGTTTGTTTGGTAGCCGAACCCAAACCCTCGCTCAAATTGATTTTCAGTTTCAGATTGTTCGGCGAATCGGAATTGCGCATCGCTTCTTCCAGCGAAATCACGCCGCTTTTGTACAGCTTCAACAGATGGCTGTCGAAGGTCTGCATACCGATATTTTCCGACTTTTCCATCGCTTCCTTGATGGCATGAATGTCGCCCTTGTGGATCAAATCACTGACCAGTTTGGTACCTAACAGAATTTCGATCGCCGCCACCCGCTTGCCTTCTATGGTCGGCACCAGGCGTTGCGAGACAAAGGCCTGCAAATTCAAAGACAAATCCATCAACAATTGCGGCCGGCGCTCTTCCGGAAAGAAGTTGATGATCCGGTCCAGCGCCTGGTTGGCGTTATTGGCATGCAAGGTCGACAGGCATAAATGGCCGGTTTCGGCAAAGGCCAACGCATGCTCCATGGTTTCCTGGCTGCGGATTTCGCCGATCAGAATCACGTCGGGCGCCTGACGCAGCGTATTCTTCAAGGCGTCTTCGTAGCTTAGGGTATCGACCCCGACTTCGCGCTGATTGACCAACGAGCGTTTATGCGGATGCACGAATTCGATCGGATCTTCGATGGTGATGATGTGGCCCGACGAATTGCTGTTGCGGTAATCGATCAAGGCCGCCAGCGAAGTCGATTTACCGGAGCCGGTGCCGCCGACGAACAAAATCAGGCCGCGCTTTTCCATGATTTTGTCTTTCAAAATCTGCGGCAGACCCAAAACATCGGCATTCGGGATATCCACCTTGATGTTGCGGATCACCAAGGCATAACAATTGCGCTGCTTGAAAATATTGACCCGGAACCGGCCGATGCCCTCTTCAGTGATGGCCAGATTCATCTCCGGCACGTGCTCGAAACTGGCGCGTTGCTCGTGGTCCATCACGCTGTCGGCGATTTGCTTGATCCGCTCCGGGGTAAGCTTGACGTTTTCCAACGGCTTCAAGGTACCTTGGAATTTGGCGGCCGGCGGCGCGCCGGCCGTCAAATACAAATCGGAACCGTCGTGCTGCACCAGGATTTTCAAATAGTCTCTAAATTCCATACCGGCCAATCTCGCGTTAAAAAATGTTCAAAGTTTAGGTCAACAGCCGGACATGTGAAGGCCGAGACGATTGGCCGCCACGAATTAGTCCGGAAAATCTTTGCCATCGCCACCGCTTACTCGTCTATCCTTGCGTCTTTTACAATGCGGCGGACGCCATGCCCCACACTCGTTTCAAGCTGAATGACCCGTATGCCGAAATCGACTGGCTATACGGCATTGTCGCGAGTATCGATGACGCGGTCCTGGTGCTGGACGCCAAGCACCAGATCCTATACGCCAATCCCGCCGCCGAATCGCTGTTCGGACTCGCCGGCCGCAAGCTCGCCAAGGTCGGCGAATGGCAACCGGCGCTATATCATGCAGACTGGACCCGGCGCTACCTGATCGCAGACGAGTTGTGGCCGGCTAGCTCGCATGCCGCCGAAGCTTCGGCCGTGATCGACCTTTACCTGAGCAGCACTGACAATACCTGGATCCCGCTGTCGCTGAAAATTCGCCGGATCGACAGCCGGCAAGGCCAAGCCCACTTATTACTATTCTCGTCCCGGCCGCCGAGCCCGCCCCCTGCGCCGGCAGAATCCGCGGCCGAAGTGCTGGAGCACAGCCCGAATTTGAGTGCGGTTCTAAACCACATGCCGGCCATGATCGGTTACTGGGACCGGAATCTGCACAACCGATTCGGCAACACGGCCTACGAGGAGTGGTTCGGTTTTACGCCGAGCAGCATGCTCGGCAAGCACATCCGCGACGTGATCGGCGATAAATTGTATGGCTTGAACCAACCCTATCTGGAAGCAGTTTTAGCCGGAGAACCCCAGTTTTTCGAACGCACCATCGTCGATGTTTCCGGCAGGGAGCGCTACACCCAGACGGCCTATCTGCCCGATCACGGCGACGGCCGGGTCAACGGTTTTTTCGTACTGGTGACCGATGTCACCGAATTGAAGTCTGCCCAAAAAAGGATCGGCGAATCGGCCGCCAGCCTGCGGGCGATATACGACAACCTGCCGTTCCTGGCCTGGATGAAAGACCGCGACGGCCGTTACCTGCAAGCCAACAAGCATTGGTTGCAGGCGGTCGGCATCAAAGAGCTACAGGCGCTAGACGGTATTACCGATTACGACATCTGGCCGCGCGAACTGGCCGAACATTATCTGGCAGTGGACCGGGAGGTCATGCAGAACCGTCGTCAAATCCAGCTCACCGAACGCGCGTTCGACGCCGGCCGCGAAACCTGGACTGAAACGATCAAATCGCCGGTGATCGGCGAAAGCGGCGAAGTGCTCGGCACCACCGGATTGGCCAGAGACATTACCGAACAACGCGTCGCGGAAGATACCTTGCGTAACTACAGCGAGCGCTTGCGGCTGGCAACCCAGGCCTCGGCCATCGGCATCTGTGAATGGGACATTGGCAGCGGTCAAGCCGACTGGGACCCGCGCATGTATCAGATGTTCGGTATCGCCCAAGGCACGCCGATCGATTACGAGGCTTGGGCGCAACTGGTAGTCCAGGAAGATTTGCCGCGCTGCAAGGCCAAACTGCGCAAGTTGATTCACGACAGGCGGGAACAACATTGGGAATTCCGCATCCGCCGCCAAAACGACGGCAGTTTGCGCTACATCCAGGCCGCCGCCATCGTCGGCAGCGGCCCGAACGGCGAGCAGCAAAAAATCGTCGGCGTTAACATCGATGTAACCCGCTACAAAACCATCGAGAACGCCTTACGCGACAGCGAAGCCCATCTGGCCCACGCCCAAGCACAGGCTCATCTGGGCAGTTGGCGGTTGGACGCCGACCGCACCACCTTGCATTGGTCGGACGAAAATTACCGGATATTCGGCACTCCGCTCGGGGCCGCCGTCACCTACCAACATTTCCTGGACTGCGTGCATCCGGACGACCGGGCTTTTATCGACCAAGCCTGGCAGGCGGCGATGAACGGCGCGCCGTACGATATCCAGCACCGCATTCTGGTCAACGGTCAGCTCAAATGGCTGCGGGAACGGGCCGAACTCGACTTCGACAGCCAGGGCCGGTTTCTGCGCGCGGTGGGTACGTCGCAAGACATTACCGAGCTGAAAGAAATCGAACGCGACCTGGAATACTCCCGCTCCCGATTGCGGCAACTCTACGCCCGCCGCGAAAAAGCCCGCGAAGAGGAGCGCAGGCGTATCGCCCGCGAGATCCACGACGAACTCGGCCAGATGCTGACCGCGCTGCGCATGCAGATCTCGCTGATGCGTCTGCGGTTCGCCGAGGGCAACGCCGAACTGGCCGAGAAAATTCGCGATACGATGCTGTTATTGGACAAAACCATAGAAGTCACCCGCGACGTGGCGACCTCCTTACGGCCGTCGGCGCTTGAAATGGGCATCGTGCCGGCGCTGCAATGGCACATCAAAAAATTCTCCGACCAATCCGGCATTGCCTGCGATTTCAGTCATCCCGACAACGGCCCGGAAATGGACGAAGAATGCGCAACGGCGTTATTCCGCATTGTCCAGGAGTCGCTGACCAACGTCCTGAAGCATTCCGGCGCAGACAAGGTTAAAATTCGCATCGCCATGGAGCCCGGCTTTTACTACCTGGAAATTTGCGATAACGGTCGGGGATTCGCTGCATCGGACGCCAGGAAAGCCCAATCGTTCGGTTTGATCGGCATCCAGGAACGCGCCATTATGCTGGGCGGCACAAGCGAATTCCTCAGCAACCCGGACACGGGCACGACCATTCGGGTCCGGGTTCCGGCCACCCCCAACAGATACCTTTTATGATTCGACTGCTCATAGCCGACGACCACGCCATCGTGCGTAGCGGGCTCAAACAATTGTTCGCACTGAACGCGGACATCGAAATTGGCGGCGAAGCCGAAAACAGCGAACAACTGCTGGACTGCCTGCAGCGCTGCACAGTAGACCTGGTTCTGCTGGATTTGAACATGCCCGGCCCGGGCGGCTGCGAAACGATAAGCCGGATCCGGCGGGAGTTCCCGACGCTGCCGGTGCTGGTGTTGAGCATGCACAACGAACTGCAAATCGTTAGCCTGGCGTTGAGGGCCGGCGCCAAAGGTTACCTGACCAAAGACAGCGATCCGGAAACGCTGATGGCCGCCATCCGCGCAGTCGCAACCGGCCAACGCTTTATCGACCCGAAGCTGGCCGAAAAATTGGCCTTTGCCGACATAGTAGCCCCGGAATCGAAACCTCACCCAAAACTGTCTGCCCGCGAGTTTCAAATTCTGCAAATGCTGGCCAACGGCAAAGGCATTACCGAAATCGGCCAGGAACTGGCAATCAGCAACAAAACCGTCAGCACTTACAAATCGCGGCTGTGCGGCAAATTGCAAATCAATAATACGGCGGAATTGATCCGTTATTACGACGCCCAAGTTTGGCAGCCATAGCCCAGGCCATCTGTTCGCCGCTCGCACTCACCCCGGCGTACGGCAACCGACACATTCGCAAGCCCTTGTTATCTGTGGGCTTTTACAGCCCGTCGCCGCATTCGGCTTAACCCTGAACGCCTAATCCGCAGTATAATGCTGCGTTTTTTCCGTTAATTCCCCCCCGTTATGAGTCAACAACGAAAAGCCGTGGCGCTGATTTCCGGCGGCCTGGATTCCATGCTAGCCTGCCAGACCATCATGAACCAGGGCATCCATGTCGAAGGCATCAACTTCTTTACCGGATTTTGCGTCGAAGGCCACACCCACGCCATCCGCAAGCAGGATGCCGACAAGGTCAAGCGTAACAACGCACTGTGGGTAGCCGAACAACTCGGCATCAAGCTGCACATCATCGATATCATCGAAGAATACAAACAAGTGCTGCTGAACCCCAAACACGGCTACGGCGCCAATCTGAACCCGTGCCTGGACTGCAAGATCTTCATGGTCAACAAGGCCAAGCAGTGGATGCAGGAAAACGGCTTCGATTTCATCATCACCGGCGAAGTGGTCGGGCAACGGCCGATGTCGCAACGCAAGCAGACCATGCCGATCGTCGCCGCCGAATCCGGCGCCGACGACCTGCTGGTGCGGCCGCTGTCGGCGCAAAATCTGCCGGCCACCTTGCCGGAACGCGAGGGCTGGATCAGCCGCGACAAGATGTTCGGCTTCAGCGGCCGCTCCCGCAAACCGCAAATGAGCTTGGCCAAAGAATTCGGTTTTGCCGACTACGCCCAACCGGCCGGCGGCTGCTGCTTCCTAACCGACGAAAGTTATTCCTTAAAATTGACCGACCTGTGGCAGGCCCGCGGCAAGCGCGACTACGATCTGGACGACATCATGCTGTTGAAGGTCGGCCGCCATATTCGCCCCCGCCCGCATTTCAAAATCATCGTCGCCCGCGAGGATGGCGAAGCCCGCTTCATGAGCGGCTATAAAAAAGAGTTCGTCAGCATGCATTGCACCAGCCACCGCGGACCGTTGGTGCTGATCGACGGCGAAGTCGGCGAAGACGATTTGGCCTTGGCCGGGCAAATCCTGGCCCGCTACGGCCAGGGCCGCGACGCCGAGCAAGTCGAAGTGACGATACGCGACCGCGCCGGGGCCGAACGTAATATTTTCGTAACGCCGTTGGCAGCCGAGCAAATTCCCGAGGAGTGGTTCGTATGAGCGAATTCACGTTAAACGCACGCCGGCTGTTGTGCCCGTTGCCGGTGATCCGCACCCAGGACAAGGTCAAGACTTTACAGCACGGCGACGTATTGACCGTGGAATGCACCGATCCAGGGGTGATGCAGGATATTCCGGCCTGGTGTCGGATTAATGGGCATCAGGTGTTGGAGACTCGTGCGGGTGATGGGGAGTATGTGATTGTTTTGGAAGTGGGTTGAGTTTTTGGTTGTGTCGCTATCGCGACGGCTTGATTTGATGTCGGGTCTCGGCCCGACAGCCGAGTAACTTTTCTTTGTTTGGCCAAAGAAAAGTCACCAAAAGAAACGCCACCCGGACGCCGCTTAGCTCACTCGGCACATCCATGTGCCTCGCCCTACGGGTGCAATGCATGCAAATCGGCTATCCTGCCGATTTGTCCTGCGCTCCTCGCTTTCGACGGGGATCGACAGAAGGGGCTTCCTGCCCCTCTGTCGATGTGCGGCATCCCTGCCGCACCCCTACGGGCTATTCCCGCCGAAAGCTCCGGTGCTCGGCGCGGCATACGGGAGGAAAACTGTCGTGATAGTAAAAACCTATTTAACTGATCAGGAATAATATACAAAAATCGTTTAGTCACCTGTTAAATTCTATAAACTGATTCCATGAAATCACGATCTCGGTTAATGTTAGAAAAATCAATCGCGGCAATATTGTCAGCAATTGAAATATACAATAAGCCAGACTTTAAATACCGAGAGGAGACTTTTTCTGTTCTTTGTATTAACGCTTGGGAGCTACTTCTAAAAGCGAAAGTTCTTAACTTAGCTAGCAACAAATTGGCTTCGCTTTATGCAATGGAACATAAAATCCTTAAAACCGGAAAGAAGTCATCTAAAAAACGCCCCAAAACAAATCGCTCAGGAAACCCCTTATCTATTAATCTGTTTGAAGCGTACCGAATTGTCACCGAAGAATACGGGGTAAAGATAGATAAAGCGGTAAACGATAATCTAACTGCACTTACAGAAATCAGGGATAACTCCATACACTTTGTCAACGAAGACATGTTGTTGTCTTTGAAAATCCAAGAATTAGGTAGCGCATCTCTTCAAAACTACCTCCATTTGGTTTCTTCTTGGTTTGGAGATGTTTTATCTGGATATAATTTTTACTTGATGCCGCTCTCTTTTTTTAGAAATTTCAACGAAGTTCCTGGTGTTTTACTTAATGCCAGCGAAAAAAAGGTTTTGGAATACATAAAGAAGACAGAGGAATCTTATGACGGCAAAAGTATTGGTGATTACAATTTGACACTAAGAATTGATGTTAAATTTCAAAAAGTAAAAAGCACATCAGGCTTGCCAGTTCAAATTACTAATGACCCAAGTGCCACAGCTGTGTTTTTATCGGAAGAAGACTTCACCGATAAGTATCCTTGGGATTACGATATCCTAAGCACTCGATTATCGAAGCGATATACTGACTTCAAAATGAATGCTAGTTATCACAAGATAAGAAAAAAGTTAGAACAAGATAGTAAGTTTGCCTATGAAAGGCTTCTAAACCCCAAAAACCCAAATGGCGGGAAAAAGACTTTTTATAACCCTAACATTCAGAAAGAATTCGACAAACATTACACAAAAATAAGCAAGTAACCGCGATAAAACGTAGTGGGATCTTGAAAAAGCGAAACACTATATCGCTCGATTCCGTTTCACGACATCGAGGCTACGGTGTAAATAGGCAAATAATAAAATTTTCTAAAGCGGCAAGGTGCAATCCGTAGGGCGTCAATAGGCGGAGCCGTATTGCGCCGCATGTTGTCCTTCGATTGTTCGGTGCATTACGGCTATCGCCAATGCACCCTACGAGGGTTGAACAAAAGGCTGTGGTGTGTAAATTACTTGCCAAATTACGGGATGGTTTTGTCCCGTATGCCGCGCCGAGCACCGGAGCTTTCGGCGGGAACAGCCCGCAGGGGTGCGGCAGGGATGCCGCACATCGACAGAGGGGCAGGAGCCCCTTCTGTCGATCCCCGTCGAAAGCGAGGAGCGCAGGGAATAAGCGGCGTCCGGGTCGCCTTTCTTTTGGATACTTTTCTTTGGCGATGCAAAGAAAAGTATCGCGGTTGTCGGTCCGCGAACCGACATTAAAATATTCGTCGCGGTAGCGACACAAATTTAAAGCCCGGTGGGCACGGCTGTTTGTGCCCACGCGGGTTTATAGTTGTCGACATAACATGGTGGGCAAAAAAGCATTGCCCACCCTACGTTTGATTGTCGAGTTAAGGTTGATTCCAGCAAGCGCATCTAAATTCCGGGATGGTTTTGTTCCCGTATGCCGCGCCGAGCATCGCAGCTTTTGGCGAGATAAGCCCGATAGGGGAGCGGCATGGATGCCGCTCGTTTTCGGAGGGCTAAGGATAGCCCTTCCGAAAACCCTCGCCAAAAGCGAGAAGCACAGGGAATAAGCGGCGTCCGGGTCGCCTTTTCTTTGGATACTTTCTTTTGGCGACGCAAAAGAAAGTATCGCGGTTGTCGGTCCGCGAACCGACATTAAAATATTCGTCGCGATAGCGACACAACAAAATTAGTTAATCAGTCTAACAAGGTAAAAAATGGCAGTCGGAGACACCTCATTTCCTGAAATGTATGCCGTAAAAGGCATCAAACTCGGCTCCAGTAACGCCGGCATCAAACAAACCGTGCGCGACGACATCTTGGTCATCGCAATGGCCGAGGGCGGCAGTTGCGCGGCGGTATTCACCCAAAACGCCTTTTGCGCGGCGCCGGTACAGGTCGCCAAGGCGCATTTGCCGATGAATCCGCGCTGGCTGCTGGTCAATTCCGGCAACGCCAATGCCGGCACCGGCAAACAAGGCTTGCAGGATGCCTTTGCCTGCTGCGCCGGACTGGCTGGAGAAGTGGATGCGCTGGCGCAGCAAGTGCTGCCGTTTTCGACCGGCGTGATCGGCGAACCGCTGCCGGTGGAAAAACTGGCGGCGGCGCTGCCGGCCGCGGTCGCCAATTTGGCCGAATCGCATTGGGACCGGGCGGCGCGGGCAATCATGACCACCGACACCTTTCCGAAAGGCGCCTCGTTGAAGCTCGACATCGGCGGCCATCCGGTCGCGATTACCGGCATTTCCAAAGGCGCCGGCATGATCCAGCCCAATATGGCGACGATGCTGGGCTTTATCGCCACCGACGCCAAAATCGAGCAGGGTCTGTTGCAAGAGTGCCTGAATGCGGCGGTCGAGCAATCGTTTAACCGGATCACCGTCGACGGCGATACTTCGACCAACGACGCCTGCGTGGTATTGGCCAGCGGCTGCAGCGGCGCGCCGGAGATTTTGCCCGGCAGCGAGCATCTGGCGGCGTTCAGCGCAGCCTTGGCCTCGGTCTGCAAACGGCTGGCGGAATTGATCATTCGCGACGGCGAAGGCGCCACCAAGCTGATGCGCATCATCGTCGAGCAAGCCCGCGACAGCGGCGAAGCGCTGCAAGTGGCAAAAACGATTGCCCATTCGCCGCTGGTCAAAACCGCGTTCTTCGCCAGCGACCCGAACTGGGGCCGGATATTGGCTGCCGTGGGCCGGGCCGGGGTCGAAAATATGGAGCTGGAGAAAATCGAGATTTACCTGGGTACGGTCTGCATCGTCGAAAACGGCGGCCGCGCGCCGTCTTACACCGAACAGGACGGCCAGCGGGTCATGAGCCAGCAGGAGATCGACGTCACGGTGCGTTTGGGCCGCGGCTCGGCCAGCGAACAGGTGTTGACCTGCGATTTTTCCTACGATTACGTCAAAATCAACGCCGAATACCGCACTTAATTCCGCCCATGCTCCAGCCAAATAACGTGGTTCACGTCGCGGTCGGCGTCGTTCGCGACACGGCCGGTCGGATACTGATCGCCCGACGCGCACAACACGCGCACCAGGGCGGCTTGTGGGAGTTTCCCGGCGGCAAGCTGGAACCCGGCGAGCCTGTGTTGCAGGCGCTAGCGCGGGAGCTGGAGGAAGAGGTCGGGATTCGGGTCGCCGCTGCCGAGCCTTTGATCAAAATCCGCCACGATTACGGCGACCGCCGGGTGTTGCTGGACGTCTGGAACGTCAACTCGTTCAGCGGCGAAGCCCGGCCCTGCGAAGGCCAGGCCATGCAATGGGTTAGCGCCGGCCAGCTTTCCGACTTCACCTTTCCGGCCGCCAACCTGCCTATCATCGCCGCCGCCCGGCTGCCGGCGTATTACGCCATCCTGGAAGGTCCGGACGCGGAAACGGTCATCGCCAATTGCCGACGCATCATCGACAACGGCGTCAAATTAGTGCAATTCCGGGCCAAAACCCTAAGCGCGAACGACAAACAAACCGTGCTCGAACGGGTATTGCAGCAATGCCGGCACCATGCCGTCGAGGTGCTGGTCAATGCCGATCTGGATTTGGATATTAGTCAGGCGCAAGGCATCCATTTGAGCAGCCGGGCCTTAATAAGACTGGATCGACGTCCGCCCGGAATGCGCTGGGTCGCAGCATCTTGCCACAATTCAACGGAGCTGCGCCACGCGCTGGCGATTGGAGTCGATTTTGCGGTGTTGGCGCCGGTCATGCCGACCGCATCGCACCCCGATACGCCACCATTGGGCTGGCAACGCTTTAGCGAACTGCTGGAACACGCCAACTTGCCGGTGTTCGCCTTGGGCGGTTTGAGCCGGCAGGATTTGGTGCGGGCGCAAGCCGCCGGTGCCCAGGGTATAGCCGGCATCAGCGGCTTTTTGGCTTGAAGCGGCCTCTCGACAAAATCCCTTATTGCTGTTGACTATCACGTCCGAGCTTTGCAGCCACCTCATATCGGGCCGCAGTCAGACTCAGCAACGGGTGTGTTAACCCGCTTGACCGTCATCCAGGTTCGACAGGTCGGGGTTTTCGTCGTCCCAAACCGGCGGACCGGGAATCTTGTGCGCTTCGGTGGCCCAATCGCCGAGGTCGATCAGCTTGCAGCGCTCCGAGCAAAACGGTTTGAATTTTTCGGCGGCAACCCAGGCCACAGGTTTACGGCAGGTCGGGCAGGCGACTTGCGGCGGGGACTGCGCGGCCATCAGAACATGCAGCGGGTCAAATGGAATTCGACATCGTCCTGGGTTTGGCACGGCCGGTTTTCATCGGCCGACGGGATCATGAAGCGGATGCTGAAGCGGTGTTTGCCGCCGCTGATCTCGGCGAAACAGCGCTGCTCAGGTTGCAAAGCCACGCGCAGCAACTGCACCGGATGGTTTTTGTTGTCGAGCGCCAGTTGAAAAAAACCGGCTTTGGCAAGCTCCGGGGTTGGAATACTGCTTTGACGGATGAAGCCTAAAATCAGGTCGATCGCAACCCGGATATCGACAAACGGTTGGGTCCAACGCTCCAGATCTTTCTGCTGCTCTGCTTCGTCCTGTTCCAACCAGTAATGAAACGCCGGCAGATCGAACGAGCAACTGCCGCCGGGTATCGAATTACGCTGCGAGATACTCTGAAACAAATCGCTTTCCATCACGCTGATGCCGATCTTGCCGTTGGCGCTGTATAAATTGCGGCTGGCCTGATTCAAGTCGGCCAGAATTTCCTGCAGTTTTTCGTCGTCGACGCCGTGATTATGGGCCAATTGGTTCAACACTTTGGTGTGGCGGTCCAATTCTTTGATCAATTCGGATTTAAGATCGCTGCGGCTGAAGATGGTCAGAATATCCAACAAGACGGAGATGGCGGCGCGTTTGTCGAAAACCGAAGCGCCCAACATGAAATGGCTGAGCTGTTGAAAGAGCTGCTCCAAGCGCATAAACACACGAATTCGTTCGTTGAGCGGGAATTCGTAGACTATTTGTGTATTCAAGCCGGTGGTGTCCTGGCGGTGGCTAAAAAAATGTAGGAATTGTGCAGGCTTTTAACCTGTTCTGCAAGCAGCTCCGGCCCGGCGCTATTGTCGATCACGTCGTCGGCGCGGGCCAGCCGTTCCGGCCGCGATATCTGACTGGCCACGATGGCCTGCGCCTGTTCGGCGCTGAGTTTGTCCCGGGTTACGACCCGTTCGATCTGCAGCGGTTGCGGACAATCTACCACCAGGATCCGGTCCACAACATAAGGATTTTCAGATTCGAGCAACAACGGCACCGCAATCAGGCAGTAATCGGCCTGCAATGCCGCCACATCGGCGGCGATGCGGGCGTATACCTGCGGATGCATGATGGCGTCCAGCCGTCGCTTTTGCTCCGGATCGGTAAAGATCGCCTCGCGCAGTTTGGGCCGATCCAGGCTGCCGTCGGTTTTCAACATGTCGGCACCGAATGTCTGAACGATGGCCAGCAAGGCCGGCTCGCCCGGTTCAACCAAACGGCGGGCGATCAAATCGGCATCGACCACCGGCACGCCCAAGTCGGCAAACAGACGGCATACCGTGGTTTTGCCGCAGCCGATGCCACCGGTCAAACCGATTTTCAACATCGGTCACAGACCTGCAAGCCGCAGATACCAAGCATTCATTTGCTCACCCCACAATAGCGCCAGCCAGCCGGCCATAGCCAGATAAGGCCCGAACGGAATCGGCTTGGCCGCATCGCGCCGGCAGAACACGATCATCGCGACGCCAATCACCGCACCGACCAGGGAAGACAACAAGATTATCAACGGCAAATATTGCCAGCCCAGCCAGGCGCCGAATACGGCCAGTAATTTGAAATCGCCGTAACCCATGCCGTCCTTGCCGGTCAGCAATTTAAAGCCGTGGTAGACGCTCCACAAGCTTAAATAACCGGCTACCGCGCCGACGATACTGTCGCGGCTGTCGGCAAAAATGCCGAACACGCTGAGCAGCAAGCCCAGCCAGACCAAAGGCAGCGTGATCGAGTCCGGCAGCAATTGCTGATCCATATCGATAAAACTCAGTGCAATCAGACACCAGGTCAACGGCAACGCCAACGCCAGCGCCCAGCCGTAACCCAGTTGCCAAGCGACCAGCGCCGAACACAGGCCGGTAAATGCCTCGATCAAGGGATAGCGCCAGCCGATTTTGCTACCGCAGTTGGCGCATTTGCCGCCGAGCAGCACATAGCTCAGGACCGGGATGTTTTGATAGGCTTTGATTTCGGCTTTGCAAGCCGGGCAGTGCGAAGCCGGCAATAACAGATCGAAACGCTCGCCCGGGGCTTCGGCCGGCAATTCCAGGTATTCGCGGCACTCGCGCCGCCACGCAGCCTGCATCATCAGCGGCAGTCGGTAAATCACCACATTCAGAAAACTGCCGACCAGCAAGCCGAGTAGTAAAGCGCTTGCGGCCAGAAAACCGGGAGATTGAGCTAAGACATTAAACAACATAGGTAAACAGCAAAGACTCGCCGGTCCGCCGCCCGTAACAGGCCGGAACCGGCAACAGGTTAGATAGCGGCGCCCAATTTGAAGATCGGCAAATACATCGCCACGATCAAACCGCCGACCAAAATCCCCAAGATCACCATGATGATAGGTTCCATCAAACTGCTCAGGTTGTCGACCAAGTTATCGACCTCTTCCTCGTAAAAGTCGGCGACCTTGTCCAGCATGGCGTCGATCGAACCGGATTCTTCGCCGATCGCCACCATCTGTACCACCATATTCGGAAATATGCCGGTGGTTTCCAAGGCGAACTTCAATTGCTGGCCGGTAGCGACGTCGTCGCGCACCTTCATCACCGCCTCGTAAAACAAGATGTTACCGCACGCGCCGGCCACCGAAACCAAGGCTTCGACCAACGGCACGCCGGCGGCCGACATGGTCGAGAGGGTTCTGGCGAAGCGGGCGATGGCCGATTTTTGCAGAATCATACCGACCACCGGTATTTTCAACAGAGTCCGATCCAGAAAATGGTTGAATGCCTTCGAGCGCTTTTTAAAGTAGGTAAAGGTGTAGCCGGCGACAAACAGCACGCCGACCACGGCCCACCACCATTCCTGTACCCAGGCCGACAAATCGATGACGAATTTGGTGAACGCCGGCAAATCGGCGCCGAAGCCTTTGAACAAGTCCTCGAATACCGGTACCACGAACACCAACAAAATCGCGGTAACGATAAACGCCACCACCAATACTGCCACCGGATAGGTCAACGCTTTCTTGACTTTTTTCTTGATAGACTCGGTCTTTTCCTTGTAAGTCGCGATTTTGTCCAACAAGGTTTCCAACACCCCGGCATGTTCGCCGGCTTCGACCAGATTGCAAAACAAGGCGTCGAAATAGAGCGGCTTGCGGCCCAATGCTTGCGCCAGCGTATCGCCACCCTCGACGTCGGCTTTGATCGACAACAGCATTTCCGACATGCTGGCGTTGTCGTGGCCCTTGCCGATGATATCGAACGACTGCACCAGCGGTACGCCGGCCGCCAGCATGGTCGCCAATTGGCGGGCAAAAACGGCAATATCTCCCGGCGTGATTTTTTGCACCCGCGGACTGAACAAGGGTTTCGCCTTGGGTTTGATGCCGATCACCCGGATGCCCATCCGCCGCAGCTCGGCGCGAGCGATCACTTCGCTTTTGGCACTGATAGTGCCTTTGGTTTTCCGGTTTTGTTTGTCGAAACCGTCCCAATTGAATTCGATCTGCTCTTCTTGTTTTGCCATGATTATTCCGTGGTGACGCGGTCAATTTCTTCCAGCGAGGTGATGCCCTGACGGATTTTCAACAAGCCGGAGGTGCGCAAATCGTTGATGCCTTCGCTGCGGGACAATTCGGCCATCTCCATCGCATTGCCGCCGCGCAGGATCAAGGCCCGCATTTTTTCGGTGATCGGCATCACCTGGTAAATACCGACCCGCCCTTTGTAGCCGTTATTGCAATGCTCGCAGCCCACCGGACCGTATATTTTGAAAGTGCCAAGTTCTTCCTTTTTGAAGCCGGCCGAGATCAGCGCACTTTCCGGGTAATCCATTTCCTTCTTGCAATGCTCGCACAAACGCCGTGCCAGACGTTGCGCCATAATCAGCAAAACTGCCGAGACGATATTGAACGGCTCGATCCCCATCTGTACCAGCCGGTTGATGGTCTGCGGCGCGTCGTTGGTGTGCAGCGTCGACAACACCAAGTGCCCGGTTTGGGCTGCTTTGACGGCGATACTGGCGGTTTCATAGTCGCGGATCTCGCCGACCATGATGATGTCCGGGTCCTGCCGCAAGAATGCTTTGAGCGCTTCGGCAAAAGTCAACCCGGCTTTAGGGTTGACGTTGACCTGGTTGATGCCTTCTACGGTGATCTCTACCGGGTCTTCGGCCGTGGAAATATTGGTTTCGACGCTGTTCAGAATATTCAAGCCGGTATACAGCGACACCGTCTTACCGCTACCGGTCGGCCCGGTGACCAACACCATGCCGTAGGGTTTATGAATCGCATCCAGGAAATTTTTCTGCTGTTCCGGTTCGAACCCGAGTTTTTCGATACCGATCTGGGCGCTGGTCGGATCCAGAATCCGCAACACCACTTTTTCGCCGAACAAGGTCGGACAGGTGTTGACCCTGAAGTCGATGGCGCGGTTTTTCGAGATCTGCATCTTGATCCGGCCGTCCTGCGGCACCCGCCGTTCGGCGATGTCCATCTTGGACATGACTTTCAGCCGGGAAATGATCCGATTAGCGATACCGACCGGCGGACTCGCCACTTCCGACAGTATGCCGTCGGCGCGGAAGCGGATGCGGAACCGCTTCTCGAACGGTTCCATGTGAATATCCGATACGCCGCGCTTGATCGAATCCAGCAAAATCTTATTCACGAAGCGGACGATAGGCGCGTCGTCGATATCCGAACCCATAGCGTCTTCGGCCGGCTTGGCTTCGTCGCCGGCGGAAATATCGATGTTGTCCAGATCGTCGTCGAGCAGATCCTTCATCGACGTATCCGCGGCTTCCAGCGCCGTGTCTATCATTCTGATCAGTTTGTCTTCTTCGACCAGAATATTTTCGGTATTGTGCCGGGTGTGGAACTTGATCTCGTCCAGGGCCTGGAAATTGGTCGGGTCGGCCGTCGCGACGAACAAACGGTTACCGCGTTTAAATAGGGGTAAGGCGTGGTGCTGGCGAATCAATTTTTCGCTGACCATTTTGATCGGCAGAAACGCGGGATCGATCGCGTCCAGATCGAAAAACGGCACGCCGAACTCGGCCGACGCCAGCGTGGCGATGGTTTTGCTATCCGCGTATTTGTGTTCGACCAAATAGCTAATGAACGCCTGTTTGCGCTTTTGCGCCTCCTGTAAACAGGTCGCTGCCGACTCTTCAGTCAGCAGCCCCTTCTGAATCAGGCACTTAACCAGACCGCTGAAATGAATGTTGGAAGGTGCTGTCGCCATGAAAAAAGGTCAAGATTGGTTTTACTGCAGCTTTGTGCTGCAAATATAGATGAAGTAAGGATTTTATCCAAACTCGACGCAGGGTGTCGGCAAACGGCCGACTAGACAGCAGCAGGCGATCAATGCAGGGAGGCAGCCGCCGGAGACCGGCGACTGCAGAGACAACGCTTAAACCTCGTGATAAATCGCGGCGCCTTCTTCGAGAAATTGCTTGGACTTCTCTTCCATGCCTATTTTCAAAGCTTCCGCTTCTTCCAAACCTTTTTGCTCGGCATAGTTGCGCACATCCTGGGTGATTTTCATCGAGCAGAAATGCGGGCCGCACATCGAACAAAAATGCGCGACCTTCGCCGATTCCTTAGGTAAGGTTTCGTCGTGAAACGAGCGAGCCTTCTCCGGGTCCAACGCCAAGTTGAATTGGTCTTCCCAGCGGAATTCGAAACGGGCCTTGGACATCGCGTTGTCGCGGATCTGCGCGCCCGGATGGCCTTTGGCCAAGTCGGCGGCGTGGGCGGCGATCTTGTAGGTGACGATGCCTTCGCGGACGTCCTGCTTGTTGGGCAGGCCCAAGTGTTCTTTCTGCGTGACGTAGCACAGCATCGCGCAACCGTACCAGCCGATGTTGGCGGCGCCGATGGCGGAGGTGATATGGTCATAGCCGGGGGCGATATCGGTGGTCAAAGGCCCCAAGGTATAGAACGGCGCTTCGAAGCAATCTTCCAGCTGCTTGTCCATGTTGACCTTGATCATTTGCAACGGCACGTGGCCGGGGCCTTCGATCATGGTTTGCACGTCGTGTTTCCAGGCGATTTGAGTCAGCTCGCCCAGGGTTTCCAGCTCGCCGAACTGGGCGGCGTCGTTGGCATCGTAAATCGAACCCGGACGCAAACCATCCCCCAACGAAAACGACACGTCGTAGGCTTTCATGATTTCGCAGATTTCTTCAAAGTGCGTGTAGAGGAAGCTCTCGGTATGGTGCGCCAGACACCATTTGGCCATGATCGAACCACCGCGGGAGACGATGCCGGTCAGGCGCTTTGCGGTCAGCGGCACGTGATGCAGGCGCACGCCGGCATGGATGGTAAAGTAATCGACGCCTTGCTCGGCTTGTTCGATCAGCGTGTCGCGGAAGATTTCCCAGGTCAGTTCTTCGGCCTTGCCGTCGACTTTTTCCAGGGCTTGATAAATCGGCACGGTGCCGATCGGTACCGGCGAGTTGCGCAGGATCCATTCGCGGGTTTCGTGGATGTTTTTGCCGGTCGACAAATCCATGATGGTATCGGCACCCCAACGGATGCCCCACAGCATTTTTTCGACTTCTTCTTCAATCGAGGAAGTGATCGCCGAATTGCCCAAGTTGCCGTTGATCTTGACCAGGAAGTTGCGGCCGATGATCATCGGTTCCAATTCCGGGTGGTTGATGTTGGCTGGGATGATCGCGCGGCCGCGCGCCACTTCGGAACGCACGAACTCGGGCGTGATGAAGGACTGAATGTTGGCGCCGTAGGAAAAGCCGGGATGCTGGCCTTGGTAACGGTCACGCATCGCTTCCAGGTTCTGGTTCTCGCGGATGGCGATATATTCCATTTCCGGCGTGATGATGCCTTTACGGGCGTAATGCATCTGACTGACGTTATGGCCGGCTTTGGCGCGGCGTGGGTTGCGGGTGAGTTCGAAACGCAGGTGTGCGGTCTTGGGATCGTGCAGCCGCTCGTGGCCGTATTTTGAGGTCGGGCCGCTCAATAACTCGGTGTCGCCACGCTCTTCTATCCATTTACCGCGCACCGAACCCAGGCCTTGGTGCAGGTTGATGTCGACATTCGGGTCGGTATAAGGGCCGGAAGTGTCGTAGACGAAAATCGGCGGATTTTTTTCAGCGCCGAAATGGGCCGGGGTATCGGACAGATTAATCTGCCGCATCGGCACCCGCATGTCGGGACGACTGCCCTGGATATAGATTTTTTCCGAGGCGGGGTAGGAATCGATTCTTACGCTACTGCCGGTGTCGGTAGTAATTTCATTGCGGACAGCGCTCATGCTTATCTCCAAAAACAGAATAAATCGCGAGCGCAGGGAAGGATTGGCTTTCCTACGCCGGCATTAACCGGATCAGGTTCGAAGGGTTTTTCTCAGCTTCCGCTCTGGAATTGGGCGGAAACACCCCTAGCCTTTTAGGTGGGTCGGTAAGTTAAATGATAATTAGGGCAATTGCAAGCTCGGTTAACGCCCCGGTAGCGGCAAAAATCTTATAAAACAATAGGTTTTATTTCCTGTCGCCAGCTGCAATGCAATTGCTATGATAACCGGCACCCGATCCAAGTATTGCCCCATGACCGACCAACCAACTTTTACCGACCTCGATCGCGGATTCGCCCGCTTCCTCGCCGAACGCAGCCGCTTGAGCGGGGCAAAAAAAAACCGCTTCGAAGCCTTGCTGCTGCAGTTATCGGCCCAACAAGGCGCCGGCCATAGCTGCATCGCGATCGACGCGGAGGACATGGCTGTAGTGATGGCCTCAGGCCTGGCCTCCACCGGCAAAGCCACACCGTTGATTGCCGAAACCGAGCGCCTGTATTTGCACCGCTATTGGCATTACGAGGAGCGCCTGGCAAGGCAACTTGCGGCACTGGCCCGACAAAAATTCGATACCGGACATCTCGCAGCCAGCCTCGACCGCTATTTCGAAAGCCAAGGCGACGAAATCGATTGGCAAAAAACCGCAGCGCAAGCGGCGGTTAGTCAGGCCCTGAGCATCATTACCGGCGGCCCCGGAACCGGCAAAACCACGACGGTGCTGAAAATTTTGACCCTATTGCTGGAAACCAGTCGCCAAGCGTTACATATCGCCCTGGCCGCACCCACCGGCAAAGCCGCGATGCGCCTGCAAGAGTCGATTGTCGCCAACAAACCCGGCCTGGCTTGCGTCGACGAATTGAAAGACGGAATTCCGGAACAAGCCCACACGCTGCACCGACTGCTCGGCGCCAAGCCGCCGACGCCGTATTTCCGCCACGACGCCGAAAATCCGCTGCCTTACGATGTGGTGGTGGTGGACGAAACCTCGATGGTCGATCTGGCGTTAATGAGCAAATTGGTCGATGCGCTTAAACCAGGATCGCGTCTGATTTTACTGGGCGACAAAGACCAGCTGGCCTCGGTCGAATCCGGCTCGGTCTTGGCCGACCTAGCCGCCGGCCTGGCCGAGCGCACGGTGGAACTACAAAAATCGCATCGGTTTCAAGGCCGCATCAAACAACTCGCCGTCGCCGTGAACTGCCAGGATGCGGATCAAGCCTGGCAACTACTGCAAGAGCCAAGCCCGCCGATTAGACGCCTAACCGGCGATCCGATCGATTGGATCATCGAAAATTATGCCGAATACCTGCAGGCGATTCCGAACGGCTACGACCCGACGGAAATTTTCGCCGCCTTCAACCGCTTTCGGGTGCTTTGCAGCAATCAGCGCGGCCATAACTCGGTCGGCGAGATTAATCGGCGGGTAGAACTGGAGCTGGCAAACCGGGGCAAAATCCGGCCCGGCTCGACATGGTACGCCGGCAAACCCATCATGATTACCGCCAACCACGCCGGCATGCAGTTGTACAACGGCGACATCGGTTTATGCTTGAGCGACCCTGAACAAGGCAGCCAGCTCCGGGTATTTTTCCAGCGCGGCGAGCAATTCCGTAAAGTGTTACCGGCCCGGCTGCCGCCCTGGGAGACAGTATTTGCGATGACGATCCACAAAAGCCAAGGCTCGGAGTTTGAAAACATCTTGATTGCGTTACCCGACGCCGTGAATCCGGTGCTGAGCAAGGAACTGTTGTACACGGCGATCACCCGCGCCAAGCAATCGGTGGCGGTCAGCGCCGACCAAGCCATCTTCAATGCCTGCGTCGGCCACCGGGTTACCAGACACAGCGGTCTGGCCGCAAAATTGCAGGCTTACGCTTCCGGACCAAACTGATGAAATCGATAAAAAAACGCAGCAAACGCTTATTGGCCGAAATCCAAACCACGGCAGACCGATTGGTGGTTCTGTGCGCAGACTTGGATTTGCTACAAGGCTTGTTCGAAACCGCCAGCCAAATGGGCGATTGCGCCGCTAAAATCGCCGAACAGATTTCCGCCGCCCATAAAACCGAAGCGGCGGCAACGCTGGCTCAGTCCGCGGAATTGGCCCGGTTAGCGGATTTTGTGGATATGGACTCGATCAGCCTGCTGGAAGAGCGCATATTTGCCGCGCAGACCAATCTGGAGGAAGGTGAAATCGGCGTTTTTTTTCAACAGCTCCTGGAAAAGTCGGAGACGTTGTACGCAACGCTGACGGAAAACATCCAGCAACTGCTGACGCTGGCGGAAGAAGCCGAAGAGGGTTAATGACTACGTTGCACCGAAAAGTGCGCCAGCGCTTCGAGGGCTTGTTTGTACTCCGAATCCGGCAGACAATCCAGAGCGGCAATAGCCAGCCCAGCCGCGCGTTCGGCACACTGCTCGGTATACTCGATCGCATTGGTCGCTTTTACGACTTCGTACACGTCATTGAACGCCTCGCGCGAACCCTGCCGGATCGCATTGACCACGATTTGCGACTGACGCTGGTCGCCGTGTTGGATGGCGTAAATCAGCGGCAGGGTCGGTTTGCCCTCGGCCAGATCGTCGCCAAGATTCTTACCCAGCTCCTCACTATTGGCCTTGTAATCCAGGGCGTCGTCGATCAACTGAAACGCCACACCCAGTTGCTGGCCGTAAATCGCCAAGGCTTCTTCGGTCGCTGCATCCGCGCCTGAAACCACGGCGGCCAACCGGGTGGCCGTGCTGAATAGAATCGCCGTTTTGCGGGCAATCACTTCCAGGTACTTGGCTTCGCTGGTCTCCGGGTTGTTGCAGTTCAACAACTGCAATACCTCGCCTTCAGCGATTGCGGTAGTGGTCTTGGACATGATGGCCATCACCCGCATGTTGTCGGTCCGCACCATCATTTCGAACGCACTGGAATATAAATAGTCGCCGACCAAGACGCTGGCTGCATTACCCCACACCGCATTGGCGGATTCTTTACCGCGCCGCAACTCGGACTCGTCGACCACATCGTCGTGCAGCAAGGTCGCGGTGTGAATGAATTCGATCACGGCCGCCAGTATCAAGTGGCGCTCGTCGACCTGTCCCAAAGCCTTTGCTGCCAGCAACAGCAACATCGGCCGTAACCGCTTGCCGCCGTTACCGATGATGTAATGGCCGATTTGATTGATCAGCACAACATCGGAGCTCAGTTCGTTTAAAATCAACCGGTCAACCGCCTGAGTCTCGGCGGTGGTTAAATTTTTAATCGAATCGAAATCTATCGGGGCTGAAGCTGGCGTAGAAACTTTAGCTATCATGAAATATTGGGCTAATCGCCTGTCGACGCGTGACGTAAATAGCCGGTCATGCTATGAATATTCGTAGGTAGTGTCAATAGTACCCGACCAACGCGAAAGAGCCGCAACCTTCCTATCAGGAATTTAGGTTTGACGTAAGCCTTGTGAAAAAATATAATCTGCTGTTCACTTTTAACAGATTATGCTTGATGGAGCTTACGCCGATGTATGCGGTAATTCAAACAGGTGGTAAACAGTATCGTGTCGCAGAGGGTACTACCTTAAAAATAGAAAAACTCGAATTAGGCGCGGGCGACAGCGTAGAGTTCGACAAGGTGCTGATGGTGCAATCAGGCGACTCTGTAAAAGTAGGTCAGCCTTTTGTTCAAGGCAGCAAAGTGACCGCGACCGTTGTCTCTCAAGGCCGCCACAAAAAAGTCAGAATCATCAAATTCAGAAGACGTAAGCACCACATGAAACAAATGGGGCACCGTCAATATTACACAGAAGTGCAAATCACCGGCATTTCGGCATAACTTATCCGAGGATAAAACATGGCTCACAAGAAGGCAGGCGGTAGTACCCGCAACGGTCGCGACTCTAACGCACAACGACTGGGCGTCAAACGTTTCGGCGGCCAAGTCGTAAAAGCTGGCAACATCCTGGTTCGCCAACGCGGCACCAAGTTCCACGCTGGCGACAACGTCGGCATCGGCAAAGACCACACCCTGTTCGCATTGGCCGACGGCAAAGTGGTTTTCGTTGAAAAAGGCCCGCAAAACCGCAAATACGTCAGTATTGCAGCAGCGTAAATCCCGATTGTGCCCTGGCACATTCGACCCGAAAAGCCTCGTTTCATAGCGGGGCTTTTTTGTTTATACCGGTAGATTATGAGATTTGTTGACGAAGCGGAAATCCGCGTAGAAGCAGGCGACGGCGGCAACGGCAAAGCCTCGTTCCGCCGTGAAAAATACATTCCCTTAGGCGGCCCGGACGGCGGCGACGGTGGCGACGGCGGCAGCGTTTACCTGGTCGCCACCGAAAACGTCAACACTCTGGTCGATTTCCGCTACCACTCGGTACACCGCGCCCAACGCGGCGAAAACGGCGGCAGCCGCGACTGCACCGGCAAAAAAGGCGAAGACTGCTTCGTCGCGGTACCGCCGGGAACCATAGTCTACGAAGCCAACACCGGCGAGAAAATCGGCGACCTGACCAAACCCGGCCAACAATTGCTGGTGGCCAAGGGCGGCTTTCATGGCCTGGGCAACACCCGCTTCAAAAGCAGCATCAATCGAGCCCCGCAACAGACCAGCAAAGGCTCCCCCGGCGAACATCGCATGCTACGCCTGGAATTGATGGTGATCGCCGACGTTGGCTTACTCGGCATGCCGAATGCCGGCAAATCCAGTCTGATCCGCACCGTATCTTCGGCACGACCTAAAGTCGCCGATTATCCGTTCACGACGCTGCATCCCAATTTGGGCGTGGTGCGGGTCGACGACTTGCGTAGCTTCGTCATCGCCGACATTCCCGGCGTCATTGAAGGTGCCGCCGAAGGCGCCGGACTGGGTTTACAGTTTTTGAAACACCTGTCACGCACCGGCTTGCTGTTGCACATGGCGGACATCGCGCCCTACGAAAGCGACGAAACGCCGGTCAGCGCCGCCCGCAAAATCATTCGCGAAGTCGAAAAATGGAGCGACGAACTGGCGCACAAGCCACGCTGGCTGGTGCTGAATAAAATCGATAACGTGCCGGACGACGAAGTCGAAGCCCTCAGCCAAAGCATCGTCGCCGAACTGGGCTGGACCGGGCCGGTGTTTCTAATTTCCGCCCTGAAAAACCAGGGCACCCAAGCCTTGATGTACGCCATCATGGATTTCCTGGAACAACAAAGAGCCCGCACAGAAGATACGCAACAGGAGTTGCCAAGTGAGCCGTTCTGATTTTTGCCAAACCAAACGCGTTGTCGTCAAAATCGGCAGCTCCCTGCTTACCGACGGCGGCCGGGGCCTGAACAAACCCGCCATCGCCAACTGGGTCGCACAAATGGCCGCACTCAGACAACGCGGCGTCGACGTGGTGTTAGTCTCATCCGGCTCTGTCGCCGAAGGCATGGTGCGATTAAAACTGAAAGCGCGCCCGAAAACCCTGCACGAACTGCAAGCCGCCGCATCCGTCGGCCAAATGGGTCTGGTGCGCCGTTTCGAAGACGAATTCCAGCTTCACGAACTGCTCGCCGCCCAAGTACTGCTGACCCACGACGACCTGTCAGACCGCCAGCGTTATCTAAACGCCCGCAGCACCTTGCTGACCCTGCTGCAATTCGGCGTAGTGCCGGTGATTAACGAGAACGACGCGGTCGCCACCGAAGAAATCCGCTTCGGCGACAACGACACACTGGGCGCGCTGGTTGCCAACCTGGTCGAAGCCGACCTGTTGATTATCCTGACCGACCAGACCGGCTTGTTCGATGCCAATCCCAGCCTGAATCCGGATGCCAAACTAATTTCGGAAATCAGCGTTAACGAAAGCCTGCTCGACGACGTGGCCGGCGGCAGCATCAGCGGCCTGGGCCGCGGCGGCATGTACACCAAGGTGCGCGCCGCCCGCCTGGCGGCGCGTTCCGGCGCCGCCACCGTCATCGTCTCGGGCAAGATCGACAACGTGATTCCGGCAGTATTCGACGGCGCCCAACTCGGCACCTATCTGATCCCCAACATCGCGCCGCTGGCGGCCCGCAAACAATGGCTGGCCGGCCAATTGCAACTCAAAGGCAGCGTCACCCTGGACGACGGCGCTGTCAAAATCCTGAAAGAAGCCGGCAAAAGCCTGCTGGCGGTCGGCGTCAAAGCCGTGCATGGCAGCTTTCAGCGCGGCGATTTGGTATCTTGCCACGACCTGCAAGGCAATGAAATCGCCCGCGGCCTAATCAATTACGGCGCCGAAGACGCCGCCAAAATTGCCGGCAAAGCCAGTAGCGAATTTGAAGCACTCCTCGGCTACGCCGACGACGCCGAACTGATCCACCGCGACAATCTGGTCTTGATCTAAAACAGGCCGGATTGGCAAAGTCGCCAAGCCGGCCTGACACCAGCTTAAGTATTCTGAATCACAATATTCGGAAAACGGCCGCTGTAATCCTTGGTCCGCATTGCCAATTTGGCGGCCATTTTGCGGGCGATTGCCTTATAAATTTGCGCCGGCCGCCCGTCCGGATCGGCCACCACCGACGGTCGGCCGCTATCGGCATATTCCCGGATATGGATATCCAAGGGCAACGCGCCAAGCATATCCACTTTGTTTTTCGCCGCCATCGCCACGCCGCCGCCCTGGCCGAAGATCGCCTCTTCGTGGCCGCAATTGCTGCAGATGTGCATGCTCATATTCTCAACCAGGCCCAAAATCGGCACATTCACCTTTTCGAACATGCCCAAACCGCGCTGAGCGTCGATCAGCGCGATGTCCTGCGGCGTGGTGACGACCACGGCTCCGCTGACCGGGATCTGTTGCGCCAGCGTCAGTTGAATATCGCCGGTACCCGGCGGCAGGTCGATAATCAGATAATCCACGCTGTCCCATTGAGTTTGGGTCAGCAACTGCTGTAGCGCGCCGGTCACCATCGGCCCGCGCCAAATCATCGGCTGGTCCGGATCGACCAGATACCCGATGGACATGGTCTGGATGCCGAAGGAGACCTTCGGCTTCAGCATTTTGCCGTCCTCGCTGTCCGGTTTACCGGACAAACCCAGCATGGTCGGAATGCTCGGCCCGTAAATATCGGCATCGAGAATACCGACATTGGCGCCCTCGGCGGCCAACGCCAAGGCCAAATTCACTGAGGTGGTGGACTTGCCGACGCCGCCTTTGCCAGATGCCACGGCGATAACGTTTTTTACGTTGGGCAACGGTTTCAGCGTCTTTTGCACCGAATGGGACACAATATTGACGTTGACCACAACATCGACTTTGCCCACATCGGGCAGCGCCTGCAGGCGCCGCGTCAATGCTTCGCGCAATTCTTCCTGATAGCTTTTGGCCGGATAACCCAGTTCGATCGCCACGCTGACATCTTGGCCTTCCACGCCGATCTTCTTGACCGATTTAGCCGAAACCAAGTCGGTTTCGACATTCGGATCGATGAAACTTTTCAGTAAATTTTCGACAACCGCCTTGTCAATGCTCGCCATGCAGAACTCCGGATCAAATAGGTAATAACCGAGTAGTTTACTGCGAATTCGCTACCGCTCAAGCCCTTTATCCTGCGCCGGCCCGACAAACGTTGCCCGCAAACCAAGCGGCCACACAGCCGGCCGCCTCAAGCCGCTACACCGCCAAGCCAGCATCACCACGTCATCGCATCAAACAAATCACCGCAACATGAAAAATAAATTTTACTTTTATAATAAAAAGTTATAGAAATATTCTAACGTTTAGAGTTAGATCCATTCATCTTAATTCGCTCTTAATCGCCACCTCATCTGACTTTAATTTGCATCGTTTAGTGTCAAACACCTGATTTTGAACATTTAACAGACACATGACTCGACCCGCCGCCACGCCAAACAGCATCGCATCGCCCAAAGCGTTAGCCGTCTCGGCGCTGCTATTGAGCCAATTGCTGTCCGGCTGCCAAAGCTTGCAGATATTCCAGCAGCCCGAGCCGGAAACCATCGTCTGGAACAGCAAAGCCGAAGACCTGCCGATACACGAATTCAGCCTGAGTCCCGGCCAAAACATGGTCGGCGAGTTGGCCAGCATCACCAGCGCCGAAAACGACACGCTGTCCGACATCGGCCGCCACTACGGCCTGGGCTTCAACGACATCGCCAACGCTAATGCCGGCGTCGATCCCTGGACGTTGTCCTCGGGCCAGAACGTGTTGCTGCCGCTCAGCTTCATTCTGCCGGACGCCCCGCGCAAGGGCATCGTGCTGAACCTGGCCAACATGCGCATGTTTTATTTCCCGAAAAACGCGACCAACAGCGTGCTGACCTATCCGGTGGGCATCGGTCGTCAAGGCTGGCACACGCCGCTAGGGCAAACCCAGATCGTCGCCAAGAAAGCCAATCCGGATTGGACCGTACCGGCATCGATCCAACGGGAACATCAAGCGCAAGGCACGCCGTTGCCCAAAGTAGTCCGCTCCGGGCCGGACAACCCGCTAGGCGATTACGCCATGCCGCTTGGCTTCAGCGGTTACCTGATCCACGGCACCAACAAGCCCTACGGCATCGGCATGCAAGTCAGCCACGGCTGCGTGCAACTCTACCCGGAAGATATCGAAACCCTGTTCAGCAAGGTCGAGATCGGCACGCCGGTCAATATCGTCCATCAGCCTTATCTGGCAGCGTGGCGCGACGACATGCTGTATCTGGAAGCGCATCCGCCACTGGACAAATGGGAGAAACAAACAAAGCAGCTGCAAAAAGACATTCGCAAGAAGCTTCAACAACTTGCCGCAGCTAAAGGTGCCGAGATCGACTGGAGCAAAGCCGACCTTATTCTGCGGCGCGCCGACGGCATTGCCACGCCAGTCTTGGCCGGCAGCCCGGACCTAGCGGAGTTGCGCGCCAACGCCATTCCGTTAGCCCGCCCGGACAAGCTATTCGGCCAACCGATCCCGTCGGAGTTAAGCGATAGCGACTGGGCCATTCAAGCGGCGGTATTCGACAACGCAACCGATGCGCAAAAGCTGGCCGCGATGTTAAATCACCAAGGCCCGCCGATCCCAGCGCACAAGGTCGCCAAAGACGGCAATTATCAAGTCGTGGTCGGACCGCTGAAAAACAAAAAAGAGGTCAAAATTGTTGCCCAACGCATCAAGCAGAATTTTGATATGGACGTGACACCGCTCGCCCCCAGACGAGCGGCGAAAAACTGAGCGAAAAGCGCTACGGCTCGAGCCGCTTCACCCCGGAGTACCTGCCGAGCTTACGCCGACTTCCGAATCGGCTGGCTAAATTTGGGCACGCCAACGATTTCGCCCCGACGCAAGTGCAAATACTGCAAACCCATCAGCGTGGAAATATCGTCATATTCCACCCACACCACCTTGGCCTCGCCTTCTTCTCCGAGCTCCTGAAAATCGAAGCTGGTAACCGTGCCTTCCTCGACCTCTATCCTGCCCAACATGCGAATCATGATGCCGTCTATCGACACATTCTCGGTATTGAACGCATAATCGGTGTCGTTGAACACGATATGGCCGGCGGCAGAAATGCTCTTCCGATACGCTCGGCGCCTATAGAGCAAGCTATCGACATCGTAAGTTAGATTGCGGAATTCGATCGCAATCTGAAATCCGGCATCGACCGACTCAGCCCTGACCACTTCGGCTTCGCCAGCCAAGTTGATTTCAGGCAGATAAAAGTCGACGATAGGCGAAACTTGCAAGGCCCTGAAAATGTCCTTGATGCCGGCAAACGAGGGCTTGACCTTTAACAGCGTCAGCACACCGGTGATCGAAAGATTAAGCACCAAAATTTCATGCTCTTCTTGACCTAGGTACAAAAGTCCGTGGCTAGCAAGGCTTTTTCGATAGGCGCGGTTTTCGGTGGCGAACATGTGTTAATCCTTGTCTCAGGCCATGTTTTACTGGGCTGCCAAGCCCTGAACACGATCGAAAGACCTTATGTATTTTTAATGAATTCTGATTGGGTATGTTAAACAAATTTTTTTGTCTGGCAAGCTTAGCCGTTTTGTCGGCCTGCGCAAGCCTACCGCCGAAAAACCCGGAAAACATCTGCCAAATCTTCCGCGAGAAAGAAGACTGGTACCAAGCCAGCCTCAGCTCCGCCCGGCGTTGGGGCGTGCCGATCGCGGTGCAAATGGCCATCATCAATCAGGAATCCAGCTTTGTCGCCGACGCCCAACCGCCGCGGCCGCTGATTTTAGGATTTATTCCCTGGTTCCGCTCGAGCAGCGCTTACGGGTATCCGCAGGCCAAAGACGAAACCTGGGCCGACTACCAAAAGCAAGCCGGCCACTGGTGGGCAAACCGCGAAGACTTTGCCGACAGTTGCGACTTCGTGGCCTGGTACTGCGCAACCAGCAACCGCAAACTCGGCATCCCGACCTCGGACGCGCAAAAGCTTTACTTGACCTACCACGAAGGGCTGGGCGGCTTCCAACGCAATTCCTACCTGTCGAAACAATGGCTGATGAATACCGCGCAAAAGGTCCATCAACGCGCATTGCGCTATGACGCGCAACTGGCCGGCTGCCGACAAGAGCTGGAAACCAAAAACTGATAAACTAGCCGCCCCATTAATCCGATTCCGTCAAGCCAGGGAGTGCGCTAACCCGCACCGCACCCCCGAATTTAACGGCACCACCACCTTACCGGAGTATTCATGAAGTCTATGAAACAACGAGTTATCGCCACATTAATCGCATTTATCACAGGATTTATTATGTTCTCACTGGCCAACGCCAACACCCCTACCGAAAACAAAGCCGCCGGCGAAAAATACCTGGCCGACAACGCCAAAAACCCCGGCGTAACCACCACCGCCAGCGGCCTGCAATACCAAGTATTTACCGAAGGCACCGGCGCAGCGCCCAAAGCCAGCGACAACGTCACCGTTCACTACAAAGGCACCACCATTGACGGCAAGGAATTCGACAGCTCTTACAGCCGCGGCGCACCAGCCACGTTCCCGCTGAACAGAGTCATCGCCGGCTGGACCGAAGGCGTTCAGCTGATGAAAGAAGGTGCCAAATACCGCTTCTTCATCCCTTCCAACCTGGCCTACGGCGAACGCGGCGCCGGCCGCGACATCGGTCCGAACTCGGCGCTAATTTTTGATGTGGAATTGATCAAAGTAAATTAAGGCCCCCGTCCTCCAAAGCCTTAACCCAAGCCGTTCACCGCAAACTTCGAACCGTGAACGGCAGCCCCCTTCGTATGCTTGGGCAATCAATCAGTAACAGCAACTGGTGTGCGTTGCGGGCCTTGCGTGCTAAGCAATGTCGAAGCAAATACCCCAAGGCCCAATGTCGTTAAGTTAAGGATGCTAGGAGCGAGCCCTGCCCGCGACCATAAGCCTTTGGTCTCAGGCATGGCCTGCTCCTACAAGATGTGAACCAGCCTTCTATCCCTTAATTTAACGGCATTGCCCCCAGTGCCCCCAGGTACCCGCTGAATGAAAAAGCCGCCGATGTCGTTAAGTTTACTAAGGCAGGAGCGGGCCACGCCCGCGATGAACACCTTCGGTCGCAGGCGTGGCCTGCTCCTACAGCATTTGAACAAGCTGGTTTGTTCCTAACTTGACGACATTGCCCCTAAACTGCCTTCCCTAAAATCCGGACCAGCAAAAAATCCTTGGCAAAGTGCCACAAAAACACCGGGTTGGTCGCAAAATAGCGCTTAATCAACCGCCGATCTTTAGCCATACGATAAACCCACTCCAGACCGCTTTTCTGCATCCACAGCGGCGCCCGCTTGATATGGCCGGAGTGAAAATCGAAGGCGGCACCGACACCAAGCTGCACCGGAACATGTACCCGATCAAGATGCGAAGCAATCCACTTTTCCTGCTTCGGCGCGCCCAAGCCAACCCACAAAAAATCGGGTTTGGCATCGTTAATCAAATCGACCAATTGCCTGTCTTCTTCCTCCGATAACGGCCGGAACGGCGGCGAATGCCACCCCACAATATCGGCTTCCGGGAAACGGCTGCGCACATTCTTGACCAAGTCCGCCAACACCTCGTCCTTACCGCCCAGAAAAAAATGCCGCCAACCTCGGGCCTGACCGTGCTCCAAGCACTTAAGCATCAAATCCGGTCCGCACACGCGGCTGGCGATATTGGCTTGGCGAACCAAATTCGCGTACCAAACCAGCGGCAAACCATCCATTGTCGACAACGCCTCGTTGGAAATCCGGCGTAGTTCGTGGTCGCTCAAACTGGCTACCGTTGTGTGCACATTTGCAATACACACTTGATGCGCCTCTCCGCCGGCTATCCACGATTCAAATAATTGCAATGCGCTCTCATAAGAGAGCATGGGGAAATTAATCCCAAGCACCTCAACGGCTTTGGGAAGCATTAAACCTTGATCCATAAGGCATCCAGAATCGGCAATATATCCTCTACTTAAAGGCAACAGCGCGAAATGCCCCGCCCAAAAGGGGATTGGATTAAAAGAAAACCGCCGAATCGACCGGTATCAACCAAATCGAAAAACGGCGTAGACGTACAAAACATGGAAAGTAAAACACCAACTTCCGCGAAAACACACTCACCCTCGACACGGGCACGCTACTCAGCATCTCCATTTATCGCTCGCATGTCAACCACGTCTGGCCGCAACACAACCGCTCAAGTTGAGCGGACAAAAAATGTACGTTATGCGTTCGGAATCCACGTCACAATTCCGCCCTATACCCGATAGTACAATTTACATTCCGAAACAAATCAAAAAATAGGGTTTATCTATTGCAACTAAGGAGTTATGATTAGAACCGACAAATCATGCAAGTACGCGGCGATGCAGGCACGAACGGATTCCTCTGCTGACCCGATTTTGAAACAAATTCAACGTATCTTCATCATCATGGTCAAGGAACAGACTTTTATCTCACAAACATCGACCCAGTTAACGTGCAGAGCCAACATCCTGGCCAACCGAACGCACATGTTAATCAAGGAGAAACCAATGCATTTCAAAACGCCGATACTTCTGGCCTGCTTATTTTTGTGCGCTAACGCAACCGCTCGCGATTTCTACGTATCGCCCACCGGCAGCGACCGGTTGGATGGCTCCACACCGAACGTTAACTCCTGGAATCGGACCGGACCATTCAAAACCCTTGCGCGAGCCCAACAAGCTGTGCGAAACATCAAAGCCAGCAATCAGCTAAATGAGGCTATTACTATTCACGTTGGCAAAGGCACATACCAACTGCAAAGCCCACTAATGTTCGATGACAGAGACTCAGGCAAAGACGGCAAGGAAGTCCTATGGACCGGAGAAAAGGACGCCACCGTTATTTCCGGAGGCATTTCTCTAAGAAACTGCCAACCATTTGATGAAAGCAACCCCAAGAAAACCTTATCCTGCCCCATTAGCTCCCAGATTCTATCGAAGATAAAATCGGAAAAAACAGACAGAATATCAATCAAATCACCATCATTTGATCTATATATTGATGGCGAAAGAATGAATATTGCTCGCTGGCCAAATAATGACTGGGCACATGTAAGATCGGTCATCAATCCCAACAGTATCTTTAACGTTTTCGAACAACTACCTAACTACTCAGGAGAAACCTCGAACGGTCAAATCCACATTTATGCCGGAAGCGACTACTACGATGAATATATTGGAATATCGCGTATCGATTTCTCCAAAGGCAGAATTGATTTATCCTCCCCAACAAAACAGCGTATTGGCGAGGGCAGAAAGTTTTATCTGGAAAACATCAGCGCAGCACTAGACCAGCCTAAAGAATGGTACTACAGCCCCAAACTATCCACAGTTAGCTTTATCCCCCCCAAAAATCAAGCTCCGAATGAAGTAACAATATCCTCATTATCAAACTTGTTGATAATAAACGACGCAAAAAACATCCATTTTAGTAATTTGACATTTCAACATAGCAATGATGGGGCCATTATCTTAAACACCACCGACAATGTTCGCTTTGATAATATAGATATAAGCAATATAGGGGGTAGGGCGCTTCGAGCCTGGAATTCCACAAATATTGAAGTTTCAAATAGCCACGTTCATCATACGGGACGCGGAGGAATTTCAATTACAGGCGGAGACAGACCAACACTAACAGCTTCGGACAATTTAATTACAAATAATATAATTCATGACTACGATACAAAATTATTCAACCTCTCACCGGCAATTGAAGTGGGCGGCGTTGCATCTATAGTCCGGAACAATACAATCACAAATGGCAACGGGATGGCTATCGCTATTACCGGCAACGACCATTTAATAGAAAAAAATGAAATTTCAAAAATTTGTGAACAATCCGCAGACTGTTCCGCCATTTATTCAGGCAGAGACTGGACCTATCGCGGCAATCTAGTCCGCTACAACTACCTGCATGACTTTACCGGATATGAACTGGATATTCATTCCTTGAATATTGGTAAAAACATTGTTAATTATTTAAAACGAGGCGCACGGGGCATTTATCTCGATGATGCAGTAAGCGGCTTCACTTTATTTGGCAACCTTCTGGAAAATGCAGGCTCCATTTCTCTACAAGTCGGCGGCGGCCACGACCTTACAATAGCAAACAACATAATAAAAGCTCACGATTGGTCAATCTGGTACGACCAAAGATTTCCTGGCTTCAATTGGGAACTATTAAGAGAAACACTAAACTCCATGCCTATAGCCAGCGCCATATGGCGCGAGAAATACCCGGAACTAACAACTCCGTTATCGAACGATACGTGGCCAGAGCGTATTCAAATGCAAAACAACATCATCATCTCTACAAAAGATAATGGCCACGCTATGCGATACGCTCTACCTCTTACCGGTAACTCTATAGGAAACAATATTGTATGGACTCCCAAAAGCCCTACTAGATTAGACTTTAAAATACTGAATTACGGTGGCAGCGGCAAAGGCTTCATGCCCTGGAATACCTGGGTTAACGAAGGCATCGAAACCAATAGCATCAATGAGGATCCATGCGTTGATATATCCGGCGGCTTGGTACGGATAACATGTCCTAATTCACCTATAAACCGCATCGCCTTTGAAGCCATCCCATCAGACATCGGCGCAACTCAATAACTGCGCTTTAATGCTACGACCCTTGGCCTATATTTAATAAGGACATTAAATATAGGCTATCGACTTAACGTCTTAGAGTTTCGCTTATGACTATAAAAAAAGCCCTAACCCTAGTTCTAATCGCATTGCCAATAAAAGGAATTTCCAAAGACTTCTACATAGATCCATCTGGCGACGACCGCGCGAATGGACTAAGCTCAGCAAGATCAAGCAACAACGGCCCTTTTAAAACACTTGCTAGAGCGCAAAAAGCCGTCAGAGACCTAAAAGCCAGCGGCGATATCAATGAACCTGTGATAATTCATATTCAAAGCGGAATCTATCGACTTGAAAAGTCGCTAGACTTCGACGTGCGAGACGCAGGACGTGCCGGACAAAATATTACCTGGCAGGGGGAAAATGGCCCGGCCTTAATTAGCGGCGGGATTAGCTTACAAAAATGCAACTCTGACGGCAAAACTTGGAGTTGCTCAACCAAAAATCAAAAACTAGGCCAGATCAAATACCCGCAAAACTATCGTCAACGCGGCAACAACCCGGGATTTGAACTATTTATAGACAACAGCCCCATGCATCCGGCTCGCTGGCCAAACTCCGATTGGGCTCACATTCGACAACCGCTAGACGAGCGAACCCAGTTTACAAGCATAGAGACGCTACCGACTTTATCAAAAGACTCAAGTCAAGCCCAGATCCACATAATGGCCGGCAACGACTGGCATGATCAATACTTAGGAGTTAAGTCGATAGAACCAGACCTAAATAAAATCAGCCTTTCAAGCAATACGAATTACAAAATCGAAAGCGGCAGAAGATTTTATTTACTTAATATCAAATCACTACTTGATGCGCCGGGAGAATGGTTCTACGACAACAACAGTGAAATAATTTACTTTATCCCTCCAACCAGCGCACAGCCAAACGAAATAACCGTTTCAACGGTAAATAATATATTTAACATCAATGGTGCAAATAATATTTATTTCAAAAACCTCTCGCTAGGCTATTCTACAGATACAGCTATCAAACTAAACAATAGCAATAATATAAGTTTCGATAATTTGGAGATCAGCAATGTCGCTGGTAAAGCGGTCGAAGCCAAAGACAGCAGTTTTATCAGTGTTATAAATAGCCACATTCACCATACCGGCTGGGGCGGCATTACCTTTAGCGGTGGAAACAGAAACACCCTGGAAAGAGCAAACAATATAGCCCATAACAACCATATACATGATTTTGGCAGAGTCGTGATGACATATACGCCTGCTATTGAGACTTCCGGTGTCGGTAGCTCAATAACGCACAACCTTATCGAACAAAGCCCCGGAACGGGAATACTTCTGTTTGGCAACGAACATCTAGTAGAAAAAAACGAAATTCATCACGTATGCGAACAAGCCTCTGATTGCGGCGCCATTTATTCCGGGCGAGACTGGACCTTTCGAGGCAATATAATCCGAAACAATAGCATTCACGATTTATTCGGATACGGCTTAGTCAGTGTAGATATAGCGAATAACTTCGTTAAATACGCAAGACCGGACGGCGTTAGAGGCGTTTACTTGGACGACTCGGTGAGCGGGTTTAACGTTATCGGAAACATATTCCGAAATGCAGGCGTGATGGCAATCCAATTGGGCGGAGGAAGAGATAATATTATTGAAAATAATATTATTAGCACGAGCGACTACGCCATATGGGTCGACAGCCGCCCAGCCGGAGACGAGCTCAAAAAACGCTTGTTTCAAGTGCCCATTCAAAGTCCTGTATGGCTGGATAAATACCCAAAATTGGCACTGCCTATTATCAACAATAATTTACCGGAAGGAAACAGCATCCGAAGAAACGTAATGCTTTCCAATAAGCCTGGAAATATATTAATTCGTTACCAAATGCCAGAAAGCACCAATATTTTGGAAAGAAATTTATTGTGGAGCAGTTCAGGCTCGTTTGTCTTAAATTACGACATATCGGATAGAACGAAAAAACGTAATGGCGCAACTTGGCAGGAATGGGTCAACGAAGGAATCGAGCACGGCAGTATTTATGGCGACCCTTGCCTGAGCATCACAGGAAATCAGGCAAATTTTTGCGACAAAACATTACTAGATAAAATTGGCTTTGAAGTCTTGCCATCAGATATCGGATTGATAAGTAAATAGACCATCTCTAACTTCACAAACCCTAGAGGTGTCCATACCATACTAAACACTAAAGCAGCCGGCAAAACCAGATTGCATTAGCAAACAGAACGATAAATTTTCATTAGCTGCTCGTAATTAATCTCTGCCGTATATTTTTCTAAAAACCGGCGGCGGGCATTTTCACCAAACAGTCGAGATTGCTCAGGATTTTCAAACAACCATCTAGCTTTTTGCGCCATGTCGTCGGAATTGCCGGGTTCAAACAATAAACCGGTTACCCCATCCTCTATAACGTCGGCCATACTCCCAAGTCTCGAAGCCAAAACAGGCAGTCCGTGTGCGAAAGCCTCTACCAAAACCAAGGGAAAACCTTCATACCATTCCGACGGCAACACCAGAAAATGCGCGGCCCGCATTAACTGACTGACTTCTGTTGAATTTTGCCTGCCCAGCGGCTCAACACCGACGCGCTCCCTTAACAGCGCTTCCAATGGCCCGCTGCCAGCCATTTTCAACTGCCATTTACCTTCAAGGCGAGCCCAAGCATTAAGTAATGTAGTGACACCTTTTTCTTCGCTGATCCGACCAACAAATAACCCGAATTGATCTGTATGACTTTTCGCAACACCCCCGCTCGCTAGAGGATCGACGATAAAATTAGGTTTAACTGCAATCCTATCCGATGGAAAACCTGCCTCAACGAATTTGCTTTTTGCAAACTCGGTTAACGCGACAAAACGATCAATCTTATCGGCCCAGGTGCCGGCTTTACGGTGATACGCCACCATATGTGCAACCACGAAACTACCCAGCCTGGACCCCCGATAGCACGAATGCCAAGCCGCATTATAAGGAGACCCGGTGATACACTTTTCGCAGATACTACCGTTTCGCATCAGCATCGCGCCCGGACAAATCAACCGGTAATTATGCAAAGTCTGCACCACCGGCACACTCTCGTCACGACAGGCATCGAAGATAGAAGGACTAATCTGAGGGAAAAAGTTATGGACATGCACGACATCCGGCCGAAACTCACGGAATAAATCCCGAGCCCGCAATTTAGAACGCGGCGAATACGTCGTGTTTAGCGCCGTTTCCACCTTGCCTTTAAATCCACCTGGCAAATCTTTGTTGTCAACGGCCCATAGATAAACTTCATGACCATTATTCCTAAGCAGATTGGTCTCAGCCTCAACTACATTATCTTCACCGCCGGCTTGTTGATAACGATTATGCGCGATGAATATTTTCATAATATTTCCTAAACGAACCCAATGGATAGCCTATAGACCAAAACACCTCAGCGCGACCAACTATAAGCCTCAAATCACTCAACTTTAAATTTACCTTTAACTCTGCGCACGATTCTTGGCCAAAAGAAGCGCTTCAAATGCCCTAGATTAGGAAAATAACTCAGCACCCGAATTATGCCACCAAAATCAAATATCCCAAATTGATTAATCAAGAACTTGTTCGACTGCAAATTAGACAAACTGTAATACTCACCGAGCTTTCTCTTTTGAAAATGGATATAAATATATTCTTTTTTACCATTTTCTCCATCAACACAAAATAGCTTCCCATTATCCCAAACAAAATACTGCCCCCAACGATTGGCGTGAGCGGTCATAAACAAATAAGGGGAAGTCGTCCTAATATCAGCTATAATCTCCTGACGATAAACCGGCATATCCAAATCGGAAAATATTTTATCAATCCCGTTTGTTTCATCGAAGTTGAAAAAACCGCGCGTAGCGAAAATATTCCTATAATCTAAATTGCCAACACCCTGCCTATACATCGAATTTATATCTGAACGATTTAAATACAGAGTCAAATGCCCTCGACGAAACAGCTTGACGTACCGATTCAGCTCAATAGCCTCGACCACAGGCGTCAAATCTCCGAATGCCATATCGAAGTCGCAGTGCCCCCACCAATCGTAACCTGCCGTATACTCAGCCAACAATTCACCATAAGCAGGTTGAAAATCGGTCAGTTTGTACGGAGAGTCCAACGCCAGAGGAAAATCAAAAAAGGACTGAAACTTTTCAACCACATCCGCAAAAAATGTTCTGACGATTTTTACATTCGCCGGAAGTTCAAAATCCACTTCAAAATCGACCAAAAACAGAAAATCAATTGCAGGATTCACGCCGCAAGTGTGAACAAAAAAATCGAAATAGTCCGGCTTTTTTCCGAAATATAAATTCAGAACTAGAATTTTCATCTCACCCATCCCTAAACTGAATGACCACCGAGGGTATTAAAATAACCGCAAATTCCGTTAACAAAATTCAACGCCATATTTTCTATAGAAAAACGCGTCGAACTCGAATCAGCCCCCTCGCGGAGAGCATTTAAGCGCTTTGGATTGGCGAATATTTCGCTAACGGCGCCCGCATACTCATCCTCGCTGGCTCGCGTCATTATGCCGTTGACTTGATTTTCCAAATACTCAATTTCCGGACTATGGTTTGGAATATCGCAGGTAAGCAAAGGCAGTGATGCGACAAAAGCATCCAATATTGCCAATCCAACCAAGCCCGGACATAAAAACAGGTGCGACGATTTGAATGCCACCGCCTTTTCCCGTCCGAACAGCGGCCCCAAATACTTTATAAATGGATAATTCTCGGCAAACTTCTCAACCAAGGGCTTGTCCAGACCATCCCCTATTATCAACAGCACGAAATCCGGTACGCTTTCCCGAATCAAAACAGAAGAGCGCAGCAAAAACTCCAATTTTTTTTCGCCGTACAAACTGCCGCAAAACATACCGACTTTATCCAGTGCTTGTATACCCAGACTCGACTTGAATTTCGCAATTTCGTATTCATCAATCTCGGCTAAGAGTTGTTTGAAAGCGGAAGTATCGACACTGTTATTCAGTGCAGTAATCTTGCTTTTAGGATATCCCAAGCCAGCAACATAATTAGCGACACCATCGGTATACGCGAACCACCAATCGCATTGCACCGACAATCGCTTTTTCATCCGTTCCCGCCAACTATTTGGATTTCCCTGTCTATTCTGCCCATGGCCCCAATAAGCGAAGCGTTTAATGCCAAATAAACGCAATCCCATCAATAAATAATTATGTACATGCTTGTTTGCTTGCTCGGTTATTACAAAGTCAGCCCATAAAATATGCTTAACCGCATTATTCAGAAAATGCAGTTTATCTCGAAACAACCATAAACTTCGCTCGACAATACAGCAACCTTTGGACTCCAAAATATTGTCGCCTTTACGTTGATCGTTTAACGGCGGAGAACCTGAAACCACTCTAAGCTCATGTCCTTGCTCAGCGAGCAATCGCTCCATTTTTTCGAACAATGGAACTCTATATTGCTTCAGCATAGGCTGGAATATCAACACCCTCATAAATTACCTTGTCGAATGTAACTACTGAAAAAATATAATAAGCTCACTTTGAAACAAACAGCCCATTCACAAAGCTTCTTACACGATAAGTATGCCGCTCCGTAAGCAAAGACAAACACCATGCAAAGGATAGCGATACCGTAACCAATGAAAGAGCCGCAACAAACTGGTTAACGCTTTTAGGTATATCGTGCCAGCCAAACCCAAAATGATTTTTCATTGCCGCACACAACAACATAAGCAATGGCACGTGAACGGCGTATAACGAATATGAAAATCCCCCCAACTTACTATGACCGTCCCAATGTAACAGACGCCAGTTAGCCGGATGATATTTCAACGACCACAATAAATTCGCAAACAGCAAGGCCACGATAATCTCGAAAATAAAACCGAAAGAGCCAAAAATAACGTTAGCTCTTACCCCAACCCGAATTCCAATTAATGCTGCTAAAAAAACAGCCAACGCCCAAAAAGAGGATTTAATTACCGGTTTTTTTGCCAGAACCGAAAATCCGGCACCAATACACCATAATATAAATCCGACAAAATGCCATTTTGATGCGAACGACATTGAAGCAAATAAAGCAACACCGACAATAAACAGACTCCAGGATTTGAAAGATCTGCGAAACAAAAGCGGTGACAATAGCAACGGAAAAGTCACGTAGTACCAAAACTCATTGGCTAACGTTTCCAGCGGGCCATTGGTTCCCAGGGTATCGACAAACAAATTCTGCAAATTAAACAAAGAACCTACAATCGACATTTTGAAGTCCAAATCGGTTTGGTGCCTTAATTTCGCCAGGTGTTCCGCATAAATTTCAGAATTCGGAAACATCGCCATGCCAATGTAATCGAAAGCATTACCAATTAATAGCACAGGGATCAGTACCAAATATATGCGCGTAACGCGCGCCACAAAGTACTTTGTCAAATTAAACGGCCTATTCGCCAGTACGTGCTTTAACAGGTTGGTGAAAAACCATATTTGAGACGCTAATTTTGCTCAATCGAACCAACATTTAGTAGGAAATCGGCTTCATCGTCACTAAATATAGAGTCATTCAAAGCCAAAAAGAGTTTTTCACCAACCTGTTAAAACCGGACCACCCACTAAATATCCGCTCAATACGAAAAAGATAACGACGCCCCAGTGAGCAAACCCAGTGACAAACCCCCAGAGGTAGGTAACTAATGTTCTATCATCCGCAGGAATTTTATCCAGGGTCAAAAACATTCTGTTATTCAAGTGCGTCAGCAATACCAAAAACGCCGAAACCCAGCGGGCAAAATCCAGAAAGGCTGACAAACTTGGGTTATATTCAGAATCCGGCTTGACTACTGCGGCCTGCTCGATCATTACATTTCCCGATGACATCAGAATTTCCTCCGTTATTAAATTATCCATAGCAGCGCGCTAGCTGCCTATTTCGTCGTAGATATTTTCCAACTTGGCAGATTGCACATTAATATCGAATCGACTAACCACAAATTCGCGTGCGTTATGTGCCAAAAAATCCAATCTGGCGCCATCGGACAACAAACTATCCAATTGGGCGGCCAACGCAGCATGGTCGTTTTCTTCGAAAAGCAATCCGGTATGGTTTTCCAACATCGCCTCAGGTATGCCCCCGGAACGAGTAGCGACAACCGGCACTCCGCAAGCCTGGGCTTCGATCAAAGCGATACCGAAGGCTTCGGTTTGCCCTTTTTCGTCTGTTCTGGCAGCGTGCACGTAAACCGACGCCTGCCGCAACTCCGCCAACACCTGCTCATGCGGCAACGCACCGCGCCAATGGACATGTTCGGACACGCCAAGCTCGACCGCCAATTGCTGGAGGCGGCGAGTATCCGGACCGGAACCGATCTGTACCAAAACTAAATCCGGATATTGCACAATCAACTGCGGCAAGGCGCGCAGTATGGTATCAATCCCTTTCCAGTCGACATGCCGCGAGACATTCACAAGTCGCTTCGGGATTCTGGCCGCTGAATCAACCTTAAATCTCGCGGTGTCAACGCCTATGTAATGAACGATCAATTTATCAGGGGGACATCCCCGCCGAATCAGGCACTCCCGCAAATAAGCCGAGACAGCAATAATCCGCGAGGCATATCGATAAATCATTTTTTCGCGCAACAAGAACAACCAGTTGGAAATTGTTTTGGACTTCAACATCGACCAGCGCGACTGCTGGGCGTCGAAACCATGAAACGTAACGACCAAGGGCAAGTTACTTCGCTTGACCAGCGGCAAAATCATCGCTGCGTCCGGACCGAAATGAGCATGAACCAACTGCACGTCATCCTTGAAGCCGGCTATACCAAAGAATGTGAACAATACCTTGCGCCAAACCGATGCCGGTTTGTCCGCAAAAACCGACTTAACTTTTATCTGCGGATTATCCGAACCGTGAAAATCGCGACACCACACCAAAGGCTGATAACGCTTTAAACCGAGCAATTGACTGGGAATGAACGCTTCAGATGGAAGCGGATAAGCGGTTCGGTAGACTGCGACGATTTTTGTCATTTTTTCCCTTCGATATATCCATACGCCCGCCAGGCGCAAATTTAAGTTAACCGCAGCCAAAAGCACCGGGAAACGCGCGGCGAACCGAGCGAGGCACTACAAAACTAGCCATCGCTTTTACCCCTGTCGGATAGGCGCTTTGACCACAAGCGGATTTTTTTGAGATAAAAATAGAGTACCGGGCACGCGAGCAAAAAACGCTCTTTGAACGAGTAACTGTGGTTGTGCCGAAAATTCCTTAACTCATCTCTGACCGGAGAAGGCAAAACCGCATAAGACTCGGCACAGGCATCAACCAAAAAAATTAACGAGGAATTGACGTACTTCGTTTTAATTGTCAGGCAATCCGGATCAGAGCGGAAACCTTCCCGACCCAACAGGGCGATAACGCCTTGCATGGCATTGATTCTTCCGCCGAAATCGAATTTATGCCTGGTCCGAGTTAACGACCCCGGTCTGACGCGCTGAGAATAATAGACTCGAGCCGTTCTAAAAACCTCTTTGCTCAACAAGTACGCCAACATTGTAATGTTGTGATCTTCGTGGACCCTGCCCAAAAAACATAATTGGTTGTCCACCAGAATGCGCCGACTGACAATATAAGTCCAAGCGGCAGAGGTGTAATTATTTCCAAGTAATAAATCCCTAACCGCGATTTTTCCTTCTTTTAGCCAACCGGTTTCGTGATGGGTAATTTTTGGAAAGGTTTTTTGGTTCGCAAAAAACAGCTCAGAACTAAAGCAGAACATTTCCATCCCTGGATTTTCAATTAACCGATCTCTAAATTCGGCAAAAAAACCGGCCTGTACCACGTCGTCCGAATCGCAGAAAAATATGAAATCGCCGCCAGCAACAGACAAACCGAAGTTTCTTGCCTCGCCTGCGCCTTTATTATCCTGCCTATATATTTTAACTAGCGGATTATCGCCATATTTCTGACGAAGGACCTCATTGGTGTTATCAGTAGAACCGTCATCGACCACAATAATCTCGTACGGACTTATATTTTGCGACAATAATGAATCGATACATTCCAATACATATCGGTCTATGTTATATGCCGGGATGATAACTGAGACCGGGACCGAACTTTCAGTAGTGTTCATATACAATTTACGAAAAATAACCTAGAGCAACCCCAATGCCGTTAAATTAAGGCATACAAGGCTGGTTCACATCCTGTAGAAACAGGCCATGCCTGCGACCGAAGGCGTTTGATCGCGGGCCGGGCCCGCTCCTGCCATCCTTAACTTAACGACATTGAGAACAATCCTTGGGACTCTCTAACAATGCAATTCGATAACCTCATTTCGCACGTCAAGTCATATAAACAAACGTATTATCCGTTGGTATTGAACTTGTCGCAGCATGAAGGCTAACTCTTAGCGTCCTCCAGCGTAATCGAATGAATTCTTGCACCACCATCTCCATTGAAGCACAAACCAATCGACCACTGTTTAGCAAAATACCACCCGGCTTTTTGCTTTTAGCGACACACTTTTTATCCGGGCCATCAACCTTCCGCTGGGCTAGCGATATTCCATTTTCGTTCAGAACCAAATCAGCCGCCGCCAAAAAAATTATCGATGGCTATGCTTAACGACGTTTGAAACGCTTCAGGAAAGAGCGCATTTCCGCTGCCAATGCAAAATAGATGAGCCCTGACATTAAGAATACTTCAAGCGTCCGCTGTGCAGCCATATTAATAAATACGTAATACGGATTGTCTATCGGAAGAACATGAAGCGGAATTTGCTCTACAAAAACAATAGACGAAAACGATATAAACAAATACTTAAATATCCTTAGAAAGTATTGCCCAAGCGACTGCGGCATAAACTCGCTGTATAGAAACACCGGCTTCCATATCCCTATAATTAATAACAGACTGAGCAAAGTGCCCAACGGAATGCCGACTATGCCCAAATAACTGCCGGCCGCGACCGACACGCCAATATTGATTACCGCCTCGGTAATGGGCGCCCACACATCCTTGAATAAGCCAACGGCACTAATAAATTCGTCGTTGGTTTTGCGGGTGAGCATAATGAACAAGTTAAGCATCAAAACAATTTTAATGTCTTCGGGCAAAACAAAACTCTTATCCAACCAAACCGCTATAAATAAATCCACCGTAGTATAAGTTACATAGACCATGCAAGTAGCGATCCAATACCTCGACACCTGCAGCTCCCAAAACACGCGCAGGATCTTCTTTGAGTCTTTTTCCGCCACCAAATTTCCCACCGCAGCATTGGTACTATCAAAAATACTACTAAGCAGAGTGTACAAGGACGCCGTGATCAGGGTGTAGTTGGTATATTTTGTGACCGTTGCCAAATTGGAAAACACATAAATCAATATCCCGGTAACTTGCTGCAAAACAGTAGCGCTGAATTTGTGAAAAAAAGCCTGTTTGGCCTTGGTATAAATAAAGCCGTAACGCCGGGAAAGTTCTCTGCCGGACTTAACGCTAGAAACCAAATCGGGGTAGAGCTTTTTGATTTTTAGATTGATGACCAGAGAGTATACAGACAGGAATGAAAATTCAAGCAGCAGCCAAATATAAAGGCCTCCATCCAAATACAAAAGACAGAGCACTTGCACAACGACTTTTGATATTTTAACGATATTAAATAGCCTGACCTTTATGAAATTGTTCTGGTCGGCGGCAAGCAATGTTTCTTTATAATTAACAAAAAAACCCAATAGCGTCGTTATAAGGTAAGTAAAGAAAGTCGCCCAAATAACCCGATTTTCAAAACCGCTATCTTTAAAAAACTCCGGCAAGAAATAAACCAGCGCCAAACCGCATAACAAAATTATCCAGCCAATACGGTTATAGATGTATGCAAACACCGACACGATTTCGTTAATACCGGATTGGTCTTTCTCATAAATCGGCTTGTATAACGCAAAAGCGACAACTGACGAAAATCCCATTTCCGCCAAGTTTAAAAAGCCCATGATATTCATCATTGCGCTTGTCAAGCCAACAAAATCTTCTCCCAAACACTTTATAAAGACGCTTCTGGATAAAAATGTGGTAATCAGCAGCAGCACATAAAAAACCAAGCTAGTCTTCGCGTTTTTTAAGGTTTTTTGTACTCTAGATCCACCCATCGCAAAATATTTTTTAAAAATTAATAATACGAAACGAAATTTTTATGCCGTTTTATTCGAAGCAATACCGGCATCATTCCTGTAATAAGCCCATGTAATACTGTAAAAATATAGCAACATAAAAAACAGCCATAATACATTTGGGCTTTTGAAAATTGAAGCCTCTGTAACATTATGAACCAACCAGACACTAACAAATGACAAGATAATAATATAATTTTGTTCATTTGCCTTTAACATACGAAGTACGCTTTTTGCAATCTGAAACAACATCGTTAGAAATAGCAAAACCGAAATAACTCCGCCCCTGACCAAAAGATCGAAATAACCGTTATGCAGCTGGCTAAACGGTTGATGGTAAAACTTGAGAAACGTGAATAGGTTATCTTCCCCCCAGCCGAATACAGGCTTTTCACCGAAGCCTTTCATCGCTAATTCCCATAACTCTGTCCGCCCGGTAAATGTAGAATTACGCCCGATAGCCTTAAAAAAATAGTCAATTGAAAAAATATTCGGCTTAACTACAATCAGCACGCTAATACTTATCAACAAAAAAAACAAAGCCGACATTATTTTTAGCGCTTTTACGCTGCTGTTTCCGGATTGAATAAACTTTAACCAGAACACTATAAAGCCGAGCGCCAAGGAAACCAATATAGAAGTCATGCTATCCGCTTTGACGAGACAATAAATAATACTCGTCAACATTATATAAACCATCAATTTTTCGGCTTTAGTTTTGGCGCCTGTCAAATACAGGTAGCACATGGCAACCCAGACGCCATCAACACAAATAGCACCCAATGTATTGGGATGCAAGGTAAACCCCCTTAGGCCAGCCCTATATTCTCCATAAAGTGTGGCCGGCATTTCAGCCATATCCGGCTTGACGAAAGAGAACAAGATTGTGGCAATGAAATATAAAAGAAATATCTTTAATAGAATTCTGAAAAATGCTTCTTTATCATTTATCAATAAACAGACAGCACAGATTGTTACAAAAACCGCCCCGAGCTTATGGACAAAACCGGTTAGCAACTGCCGAGGAAAGTCCGTCCACATTATAGAGGCCAGCGCCAAAAACAGCATTATCAACAACGGCGTCGCTCGCTTTAGTGCAAAACTAAAGAATCCCCATTGATTTCTTAAAAGAATAAACAATGCCGAGATATAAGAAAGAGAAGCGACAATTTGATTTGTCACACTACTTTCCTGCCCAGGAGTGGTATGCAGGATGCTTAGCCCCACTAAAAGAAAAATAAGAACTAATGGAAACAAATACATGCCGCCAACTGACTTGCCCTTTAATACATTCATATCTTTATCGACAGCTCATTCACCAAACACATTTGACTTAATTCAAAACCCATGAACAGCCCCATCTTAATAAGGCTATAATATCGAACGGAATTTATAATCGTACACTCCTAATCCCGCAAAATGGACTTAAGAATTCAACTGATTATTAATCACTAAAAAACCGGCAACCTTAACCTAGAATTACCACCAGCAATATTAAACGGCCAGAGCATGATATTAAGAAGCATCGTCGTCCTCATCGTTTGCGCCGCCACCATCTGTTTTTTCAATTACTTCCCGCAGTTCGACTACTTCGATAACGAATTGTTATCCGATCCAAACTTCAGCAATGGCCTTTCGAATTGGATGCCATCAGAAATTGGCGTAGAAATACAGCCGACAGAAACCCGAACTCACTCAGGCGACAGTGCCAATTTAAGATTATCAACGCAACCAAGTGTAACGCTCTCAGCCCCAGACTTCGATCACGCCATCCACCTAAGCCAGGCGATTCCACTTGTGCCGACAGGATCATTACTACATGTAAGCAGTTACATAAAAACTTTGGACGTTATCGAAGGCGCTCGCCCTTGGGAAACTGCCCGAATAGTCTTATTGGCGTACGACCATTTTGGTAAAGCAATATATAACCAACCCCACCTATTGATTTCTAAAAATGGCACATCGGATTGGACATACCACGAGCGAGTTTTTCGCGTTAACGAAAATACCACTAAACTTCAATTAATAATTCAATTAATACACGCCAAAGGCCAGCTCGAAGTCAAATCCCCTAGCATTCGCCAAGTAAAACCAAATATCGCATTCGAACGCTACCGGTGCTGGTTTATTGCGATTTGGACATGCCTAGGACTCTGGATCGCATTCCCGTTAGTCTGCAGAGCGGCACAAAGCCGCAATCAGGCCGCAATTTTAGTGATCGGAATTGGAATTCTGGCTGGCGTTTTAATGCCTCAAGCCATCAAAGAATACATCGGCGATATGCTTTGGTCCTCTGCGGATATGGCAGCCGTACATGACCACGGTGAACCAATGAGAGTTTTTAAGCTCACGACGTCGTTACCGGAGCTGGACAAATACAAATACGGCCACTTCGTGATGTTTGCGTTGTTATGCGTCGCAGCCAGTAAACGCAGTCCGTTTAATCCGCCTATTTTCCAAACGGTCCAATTAACCATTTTATTCGCCGTTGCCACCGAGGTACTGCAGTTGTTCGCTCCTGGTCGAGGCCCCCAGCTCGGAGACATCATTATCGACACCGCCGGGATTTTCACTGGCTCCGTGTTATCAATGCTTAGCCGTTTAAGAAAGCATTGATCTGACAATTCAATACGCCTGCTGCCCAATAAACCCCTTAAAAATCGTCAATATCACGATCTTGATATCTAAAATCACCGACCAATTGCGGATGTATTCCAGGTCGTGGTGGATGCGGGCTTCCATTTTGTCGATGGTTTCGGTTTCGCCGCGGCAGCCGCTGATTTGGGCCAGGCCGGTGATGCCGGGTTTCATTTTATGGCGCAGCATGTAGCCTTGAATTTGCTTGCGGTAGTATTCGTTATGGGCGATGGCGTGCGGGCGCGGGCCGACTACGGACATGGTGCCGCTCAGTACGTTCAGAAATTGCGGTAGTTCGTCCAGCGAGGTGCGGCGCAGGAAGCCGCCGAGCGGCGTGACCCGGCTGTCGTTGGCCGTGGCTTGTTTGACGTTGTCGCCGTTTTCGCACACCGTCATCGACCTGAACTTCCAGACTTCGATCGGCTCGCCTTTAACACCGTAACGCAGTTGTTTGAAAATCACCGGTCCCGGCGAGGTGAGTTTGATGGCGATGGCGATCAGCAGCATCGGGATGGCGATCAGCGGCAGAATCACCGCGCACAGCAATAAGTCTTCCAGCCGCTTGGCGGTGCCGTCCAGCGACGAATTCAGGGGCGTGTCGAATACGCTGACCACCGGAATCCCCTTTACGCTGCTGAGTTTGGATTGCATCAGGTTGAAGGTGAAAAAGTCCGGGACGATATTGACCGACACGGTGCTGTCGGCCAGTTCCTGCACTAATTGGTTGATACGTTTTTCCGCGCGTAGCGGCAGCGTGATGTAGATGTGGTCGATTTCGCCGTGTCTGGCCCGGTCCAGCAGTTCCTTGAAATCGCCGATGATGTTGTCGACCATGTCTTCCTGTTCCCGGCGCTGCTTGTTTTCGATCCGGTCGTCGAAAAAACCGATGAATTGGTAGCCCAGCCAGGGCATTTCGGTCAAGGCAACGTTCAGCCGCCGGCCCAAGCCATTGCCGCCCAGGATGGCGTAGGTACGGGTGTTGATGCCGTGCAGGCGCAGATAGGACAAGGCGGAGCGGCGCAAGGTATGCAAAACAATGATACTGAGCGGCGCCAATGGCAGCCAAAGCTCCATCACCTCGCGGGAATATTCGAATCCGAAATCGAACACGAAAAAGCCGCCGGCAACCAAGGCAAAGGCAAAAATCCAGGACAGTAAGATACGGATCGCATCGTCGAACATCGGATCCCCGCGCCAGCCGTGGTATATCTCTTGGTGTTCGGCGAAGATACCGAACAGCACGGTACAAACGATGAACAAGCCCAGGTATTCCTTGGTGAAAGGCTCCCGGTAGACGTGCAATGACAAGTAAAGCGTGATGAAGATCAGCGCGGTATCGGTCGCACGTTTGATGCTTTGCAATTCGGGCCGTAGCGGCCGGATAAATCCTTTTGGGCGATACTGAGTCATATCAATACTTTTAGCCAAGTTAACTTCACGTGTCTGCCTGAATTATAGAAGCATACACCCGGCATATTTCGGCTTAATGAAAGCTTAATAAACTGGGGACGCTCTTTTCTCGCTGCGCAGGCCGCTGACTTGCCGGGCCATTTGCGGTTTCGCACCCCGTTCTGGGAGGCGTTGGGACCGCAATCTCCTTGTAGTTGTTTGCTCCCTTCTCAATAAGGGGTGCGTTTTTTATGAGGACCAACGGAAGCGGACAACGCCATTTCGCGGCAGTCCGTGATAGAGGTTATAACCGCTAACGGTGATGCCGTCCAGTCCAAACTTGGCCGACAATCCCGTCCGTCGGGAACCGATGCCGGTGAAAATGTAGGATTGGCAGCGTTCTTCTGTTATTTTTTACGCTTTTAAGAACTAACCCAGCCAATCGTCCCCCCATGAACAACTCTTTCGTTTCGCAAAAACCCATTCCGGTTCGTGACCGCTTGATTATGGCACTGGATGTCGCCAGTATCGCCGAAGCCCAAGCCCTGGTCGAAGAGCTGGGCGATGCGGTGATTTTTTATAAAGTCGGCATGGAATTATTCATGTCCGGCGATTATTTCGGTTTCATCGAATGGTTGAAGGCGCGCGAAAAGAAAGTCTTCGTCGATCTGAAATTCTTTGACATTCCGGCCACGGTCGGCCGGGCGATCAAGGCTCTGAGCAATAAAGGCGTGGATTTGGCGACGATACACGGCAACGATTCGATCATGGAAGCCGCCGCCGCCGCCAAAGGCGAGCTGAAGGTGCTGGCCGTAACGGCACTGACCAGCCTGGACCGCGGCGACCTGGACGACTTGGGTTTCCAATGCGACGTCAAAGAATTGGTGTTGTCGCGGGCCAAGCGGGCGCTGCAAATCGGTTGCGACGGCATCGTCTCGTCCGGCCTGGAAGTGGCGATGATCCGGGAACAGCTCGGCGACAAACTGCTGGTCATCACCCCCGGCATCCGTCCGGTCGACAACCGCGAAGACGACGACCAAAAGCGCGCGGTCAGCGTCGAACAGGCCATCCAAAACGGTGCGGATTACATCGTCGTCGGCCGGCCGATCCGCGACGCCGCCGACCGCAAGGCGATGGCGGAAACAATCCAGAGCCAAATCGCGGCGCAGTTCGCATAAGCTTTGGCGCGGGCTTGCCCCTGCCGCGGAACGATAGTCAATGTCGTTCAATTAAAAGCGGATAGGGGTCGGAAAGGG
>NZ_PPPU01000002.1 GCF_006483455.1 Methylomonas koyamae | reverse complement strand
AAGATGGCGTCCGGTGCAAAGCCCGCGTCCAGCTCGGCAAAGGCTTCGCCGGCCGAAGCCACGCACACGGCGCTGATGCCCCAGGCGCAGAGCAAGGCTTCCCAGGCGCTGCGGACTTGCGGCTCGTCGTCGACCACCAGACAGCGGCCGTGCAGCCGGGTATCGCCGCCCAGCGTCAAGGGCAGCGTCTCGCGCACCGCCAAGCGGCGCTCGCCGGTCTCCGCCGCCGGCAGCCGCAACCAGAAGCGGGAGCCCCTGCCTTCGTGCGAATTCAAGCCCTGGCTGGCACCCATCAGATCGGCGCAGCGGGCCACCACCGCCAGCCCCAGGCCATGGCCGGCATTATCGATGCGCCAGGCATGCTCGGGGCGGAAGAACGGCGAATACACCCGCTGCTGATCGGCCTGAGCGATGCCGACCCCGGTATCCCAAACTTCGAATTGCCATTGCCCGGCCCGGCGGCGCACCGCCATCAGCACTCCGCCGCGCTGGGTATAACGCAACGCATTCTGCATCAGATTAATCATCGACTGCCGCAGCAACAGCGGATCGGCGCTGACCAACGCCTTGCCGCCGCTGGTGCGGACCCGCAAGTCGATGGTGCGAGCCTGGGCTTCCTCCCGAAACAGGGTTGCGATATCGGTCATCAGCGGATCGATCGCCACCGGTTGCAGTTTCACCGGTTGCGCGCCGAGCTCGATCTTGGATAAATCGAGTAACGAATTGAACATCTGGGTCACGGACTGCACGCTTTGCCGCAAATCCTGCAGGGCCGGCCGCAACTCGGCGGCGCGGTTGCGGCGGGAAATGGATTCGATCAAAAAGCCCATGGCATGCACCGGTTGGCGCAAGTCGTGAGCGGCCGTGGTCAGAAACCGGTTTTTGGCATAGAGCGCCGCTTCGGCTTCTTCTTTGGCTTGCCGGTAACCTTGCTCCAGTAAAATCTGCTGCAGAAAAAAGCGATGGACCAGTATGGCGTGTTTGTAGATCGAGAAGATATACAAGGCGGTCAACGGCATCACGTAGGGCCAATGTTCCGGAAATACCCAAGGGATTAAGATGGTTGTGATGCCCCAGCCGGCAGCGAAAAATCGCTTAAAACAACTGAGTACCGGCGACTGATGAGTGGCATTGCCGGCCACAATCGAGGCGCTGGTGACCAAAAACAGGATGGCAAACTCGAACGGGTAAGGCGCGCAGGACATGATTACTATCGGTAGCGACAAACCGAATCCATAGACTAGCGCCAGTCCATGCACCCGCGGTAACCAATGGCTGATCGCCTGCTCGGCGTCCAATCGCGTGCAATCGGCCTTGAAACGGTTAAACAGCAGTTTCACCAATAGCGCTACCAGGCTGAAGCAACCGGCCCAAGTCCAAAACGGCACTGCACTCCTGCCAATTTGGTGTAACCAGACGATGAAAGGGGTTGCCACCACCGGGAACAAAGTGAAACCCAACACGATGCGGGCGAAGCTGAGGTCCAGTAGGCGCAATTGGCCGCTGGCGCTGATTTCCGACAAGCTACCCGCGCCTTGTCGAGCCGATTTCGCAATAAGTTTTGCCACTTCGCTACTCCAATACCGGTCAGGTGATTGCGGTGCCCGTATCTTTCCGAATTAATCCGTTTGCCAAGGGGCGGGCCGGCTGTCGGCAGCGGTGCAACGGGCGGCAAAGTCAAGCGGGCAATCTTGCCAAACCGCCGCGACAGAGTCGATCCGCTTGCACCGGCGCAGCGGATTATGGGCGCTTTTTAGAGCGAAAGGCAGCTATCGCAATCAGGCCGGATAGAAACGGCCATACCGCGGCTGGCAATGGCACCGGCGCCGGCGCCAATCTGGCTGACCAGTTATTGCTTGGAATGACCGGTCCGCTCCAGGTGCCGTTGATAATTTCCGTGCCGGATACAGCCAATTCCGCGAAGTAATTCGTCAAGCCGATGCCGCGCGCCGGTTGTACGATCTCGAATCCGGATAATTCGATTTCCCGATTGGCGAAAAGGGTTCCGGTGAACCGCTCGCGGCCGAATGAGCCGTTACTGCCCACCCAATCGAAATATCCGGTCAAGGACAGGCTGTCCCCGATCGCTATTTGCGTTTCGAACACCAGGGTCGAACCGTTCCAGCTGACGCCGCTGGTGTCGCCCCCGGATACTAGCCAGGTACCGGAAGTCAAATCGACATTTACCGGAGCAGCATTCGCCGTTTGCGAAACCATCGCCAGAAGAACGAGAAGCAGCGTAAGCAAACGGATAGCGTTATTTTTTAAATTCATTGTTTGTACTCCAAAAAGGTAGAGGGTATTTAGAAATCTTTGAGCTGTTGGATATCTGGGTATCTGCTACCTCCTTCGGTCGCCTGCCGTTGCAATGAGTTTGAGTGGCGCCTGCGTTCCGTCGCCCCGCTTTTGGAGGCTGATGTGCATGCTCCATGCTGATGTCAGCGGCCAATCCCTAGTCCTCCAAATAGGTTGCGGTGCCGGATAACGGCGGCAACCGCAACGGAAGCCGCCGTTACCTGACAAACCTCTCGATCTGCCGCTGGCAATCGGCCGCCGCGATGGGCGCTGGCCGGCAAGTGTCGTATGGCTCCGTTCGGCGTGAAGTGGCATAAGCGGAAGACGTGGTATTCAGCAAACACGCCGGATCTCGACATTGGCGTTGTTAGGTGACTTGGCGCCCGTGCCAATCGAATTTCAGACAATTCGTTCCAGATCAAACCTGGTTAAAACATACAATTAAATTGCATCTTAACAGGCCGGCTACGGCTTTCGATACCCCACTCCGGTAGGGTTCCCCAGCGCCATTTGCCTTTCGATAATGCCGGCCAGGCTTGGCATCCTTGACCGGTTTACCGAGTTGACGAATCCGCTCGAGAACTACTGTTTGGAGAAAAATGATGAAACCTAAAGCTTTTCGCACATGGCTGGCCTTGCTCGGCTCGCTGGCTGCCGGCAGTGTGCAGGCGCAGCTATTCGACCGCGGCGGCGGTCTGATCTACGACAGCGACCTTGATGTTACCTGGCTGGCCGACGCCAACTATGCCAATACCAGCGGCGCCTATACCCCCGGCAAGATGAGTTGGCAAAACGCCGTGGCCTGGGTGGATGGGCTGACTTACGCGGATAGCGTGCGCGGCACCACCTACGACGACTGGCGTTTGCCGACTTTCCAAGACTTGGGCGCGGCGGGCTGCGACTACGGCTACAGCGGCACCGACTGCGGTTTCAACGTCGCCTTAACCAGCTCGGAACTGGCCCATTTGTTCTACGGCGATTTTGGGAATAAGGGCTTTTCTGATTCGCGCGGCTTGCCCCAGCCCGGCTACGGTCTGGTCGACGATCCGGCCACGCCCGACGACGAAAGCCTGTTCAGTAATCTTCAGTCCTTCAGTTATTGGCTGGGCACCAGTTACAGCGGCGACAGCAACAAAGCCTGGTATCTGAGCACCTCGACCGGTATGCAAAACTACATCGGCAAAGGTAGCCAATTTTACGTCCTGGCCGTGCGCGACGGCGATGTCACCGCAGTACCGAACCCGGAAAGCTACATCCTGTTTTTATCCGGCCTGGGCCTGATGGCCGGGCGGATCGGCCGACGTCGCAGCGGCGCCAGTCCGATTGAATCGATCCATTTGCGAGGAAAAATCCTATGAATTGTAAACGCACCTTATTGGCGGTCGCGATGGCTGCCACGATCAACTTGACTGACGCCCAAGCGGCGCTGCTGGACCGCGGCGGCGGCATGCTGTACGACACCGTCCTGAACGTGACCTGGTTGCAGGACGCCAATTACGCCAAGACCAGCGGCTACGACGCCGACGGCAAGATGAATTGGTACGAGGCGATGGCGTGGGCGGAACAACTGGAGTTCGGCGGCTTCGGCGATTGGCGGCTGGCCAGCATCAAACCGGTCAACGGCATTGCCTACAACGAGAACTATTCCGCCGACGGTTCGACCGATTACTCCTGGAACGTCACCAGTCCGAATTCCGAGTTGGGGTATATGTACTTCGTTAACCTGGGGTTAACTGCCTATCAGTTTCCAGATGGTAGCGACAACCCAAATTTCGGGATTTTCCGCGACGGCCGCACCGGCGGCCAAACCGATGTCGGCTTGGTCAAAAATCTGCAATCGGATAATTACTGGTCCGGCAACGAGGTACCTAGCCGTACCGACGAAGCCTGGTTTTTCCCGACCACGATAGGCATGCAACAAACTTGGTACAAAAACAATCTCGCCTCAAGCATGTATGCCTGGGCAGTCCGCGACGGCGACGTTGCGGCGGTACCGCTCCCCGCTGCGGTCTGGCTGTTCGGCGCCGGTTTGGCCGGACTGTTGGGCAGCGGCAGACGGCGCCTGACAGACTGAATAGCACGCTTCAATTAAGAAAATTCAACCAGGAAATCCAATGACGAATCAAAAAATTTGGCTGTATGCCGGTTTGTTTTTAACGCTTGGCGGCTGCGCGGCCTGGGCCGTGACCCAAGACGCGTTGGTGGATCGCACCGCCCACGCCTTGGGACTGGAAAAGAACCAGTTCAAAATCGAGAACCGGGTGGATGACGGCGTCACCACCCGCTATTCGGTGAAGACGGACAGCGGCCAGCAATACAATTGCTACGTCGGCGGCTCGATCTCGGTGCTGGGGCGGATGGTTTCGGAAGCGATCTGCAGCAAAAAAGGCGAGCCGGCCAGAAATCCGTTATTGGGCCAATGACGCGATTTCTGCAATGTGGGCTAGCCGTTCAGGCGGTATCGAACCGGGATCGCCGCGGCGGCGATGCCGTCCCTGCAACTTCGGTTGATCGATTGCATCCCCGGCGATGAAGCTAGCGCTTTCGACCGCGGCCATGCTGCCCTTGTTGGCCGGCCTGCTGAACGGCTGTGGCGGGAACCTTCCCCAGGTGGCGACGACCAATGTCGCCGGCCGCCAAGTGGAATTTGCCTTGAGCCGGCACGATACCTTGCCGGTGGTGTTCGAAACCGGGCTGGGCGGACACTTCACTTGGTGGGAGGAGGTCTATCCGCCAATCGCCGAGTCGGCAACGGCCTTGGTTTACAACCGCGCCGGTATCGGCAACAGCGATGCAGTCGCATCGCCGCGCGACGGCCGCCATGTGGTGCAAGAGCTGCGCGAATTGCTGATTAGCCAGAAACTGGCGCCGCCCTATGTTCTGGTCGGCCATTCGCTGGGCGGTTTGTACCTGCAATGGTATGCCCGTTACTATCCGCAGGAAGTTGCGGCTTTGATTCTGGTGGATTCCACCCATCCAGCGCAACTGAAAGGCCAGGGGGCTGTGGAACATTGGCCGTTTTGGTGGCGTTGGCTGTTCGAAGTATCGTTGTCGGCCGCGGCCGAAGGCGAGTTCGCCGAAATCGATCGGACCGGCGATGAAGTACTCGCGGCGCCGGTATTTGGCGCCGTGCCGGTGATTGTGCTGAGCGCGGCGCAACCGTTGGCCGATACGTCGTCACTGGCCGTCGATAGCAATCGCAAACGAATGGAGCTGGCCCGGCTCTATCCGGGCGCAATTCAAATTTGGGTGGACAGCGGCCACGCCATGCCGCTGGAACGACCGGAGCCTATCATTTCGGCGATTCGCGAGGTGCTGGCCGCGGTACAGCCCAAGTCCGAACCGGTAACGACGCGGTCGGCGCAAACGCCGGCAGGCGCCGACGCTTCGCGCTAAGCTGCTAGCCGGCCTGCGCCAGCAGCCTGGGCAACAACTCCTCGCGTTGGCCGATATCCAGTTTGGTGTAGATTTTGCCGATGTGGTCTTTGACCGTGGTCAGTTTGATGTGCAGGCGTTTGGCAATGTGATCGTACGACAAGCCTTCGGCAACGCATTGCGCGACTTCCTGTTGCATCGGCGACAGCGGCAAGTCCTGCATCGCCCGCAGAATTTTCAAGGCCACCGGTTCCTGGTGTTCGATGGTGACGCCGATCAGTTGGGAGCCTTGGTCCTGGCAATCGAACAGGCGGTAAGCGCGGAACCAAAATCGCCCGTACGGGTTGAGGTGGCAGAACTGCGGCGGCGGTACGTTTTGGCCGCGATAAACGGCGGTGAGATTGGCGCAAAGTTGCGAGAGACGGCTCAACAAACGGTCTTCGCGGCGGCCGTCGACCAACAGGCGGGGTAATCTGGCCATACTTAATAACTGTTCGGCTTCCCGGCTCTGGCTCAGCAGTTCGCCCTTGCTGTTCATGATCATCATGCCGGTACGGCCGTTCTCGCTGTATTGCGGTTCGGCATGGGCGTTATTGCCCAAGGCGTAGACGATGTATTGCTGCACGTGTCCGAGCAGCATTTGTTCCTTGGTGCCGAACGGAGCCTGGTTTTTGCTGCGGTATAAACCCAGCACGCCGACCGGCCGCCCGTTCTGTGCTACCGGCATCCATAACACGTGGTGCATATCGAACGGCCGGTAAACCAAGTTGTACATGTCGCTACGGTAAAATTCGGGGTCGACGGTGCGAGCGTCGGCGATTGCCGGGTGGTCTTTAAACCAGGCAATCGCCCGTTGCTGCCTTTCCTGAGTGTGGAATTGGGCGACGATGGCCGGAATGGTGTCACGCATCCCGGCCAAATCGAAACCGGCGATGTGGTACTGCGGGTAGAGTCTGGCGTCGGTACCCGAAAACGTATTGTGGTGCGATTGAATCAGAGCCGGCAATGCCCGCAAGAACTCGGCAATCACAATCTCCTTACTCAAACCCGAACAGCACAGCCGGCGCAGATAGGCGATTGCGTTAGATTGTTTCATGGCTTATTTCCCCCACTGGTTATTGTTTTGGGCCGGTCGCCAAACGCTGGCGCTTGCCGGCCTTGCAGTTTCGGGAAAAAGTATGCTGGTATTCGGTAGCCCTAGAAAATATGGCTGACAGCCTATGCCTTTCGGGGTAATCGGCTTTTATGTTAGGGCTTTGTCTGTCTCGATCTTAGCGATAGGCGGGCTTGCAATCTCGGGCCTTGCGCGCCGTTTGCGGCCGGCAGCCGGCCGAGCGCGCTAAGAGGCTAGTCCGAAAGAGATAGGCCGTCGTATCGATTGCAGGGCAGCCACTCAGCCATTATCCTGCAGCCAGCGAAAATGCTCTCCCGATCAAGCTCAGCAGGATCAGCCATGAATAACTCGGACCGGAATCTCGAAGCGCAAATTGAAGTGGAACGGCTATGGGTGACGACCCGGCAGGGCAAATATGTGTTTTTTGTGATGCTGCCGTTTACGATCTTGATTGTGGTCGGCTTGTGGCAGACCGCCGCCCATGGCCTGCTGTTGCTTTGGGCTTTGGTTTTGACGGGTATCAACCTGTTTCGCTGGGTTGTCCTGCACTATTACCACGTGCATAAAACGGCGTTGGTCGACAACGTGCCGAAATTCAAACGCCTGATTATGCTGGGTGCCGCGCTCAACGGTTTTTGGTGGGTCATGTGCCAGGTGTTTTTTTTGGACGCCAACGATCCGGTCAACGTGCTGGTGATTACCGTGCCGACGATCACCCAGGTTGTCGGGGTCATGTTGACCTGGTTTACCTATTTTCCGGCAGTGTTGGTCGTCAACATTCCGGCGACGATTGCGATCGACTATTTCCTGTTAAGCGAAGGCGGCGGCAACTACATCGTACCGGCCATCATTTTTTCGGTGCTGCCGATTATCAGCATTCCCAGCTCGCTAAGGCTGGCCGGGATGCTGAACCATGCCCTCCGCCTGAATTTCGAAAATGCCGCCTTACGCCGCGAGTCCGAGGAAAAATCCCTGTTGCTGGAAACGGCGCTGGAAAATATGGGGCAGGGCATCACGATGTCGGATACGGACGATCTGCTGCGCATGTGGAACCGCCAATTTACCGCCTTGCTGGGCGACGGAGCTGGCACTGTGGACAGCCATGCCAGGCTTTCAGAGTTATTGGCGGCCGCCAACCCGCCGATTGCGATCAGCGCGGAAGGCTCGAGCAATTATCGCGGTCCTGACGGCAAGGTCTACGAAATCCGCCAATCCGGGTTGGCGCACGGCGGCCGAGTTGTCACTTACACCGACATCAGCGATTTAATCAAACGCGAACAAGCTTTGGAAAAAGCCAAGCGCGAGGCCGAACAGGCCAATGCTGCCAAAACCCGGTTTCTGGCTTCGGCCAGCCACGATTTGCGTCAGCCGATACACGCACTGGGCCTGTTCTTCGCCGAATTGTCCGACCGGGTGGCGGCGCCGGAAACCCAGGGTTTGCTGGCCCAGATTGACGATTCGATCGCCGCGATCAATTCGATGCTGAATGCTTTACTGGACGTATCGAAATTGGATGCCGGCGTGGTCAAGCCGGCGATCGAGCCGTTCGCGCTGGATGACTTATTCCAACGCCTGCAAAGCGAATTTCAGCCGATCGCCGCGGAAAACCGCAACCAGCTCAAGATTCGCCACGCCCCATTGCTGGTCAACACCGACCCGGCCATGCTGGAGCGGATGTTGCGCAATCTGATCGGGAACGCGTTACGCCATACCGGGCATGGTCGGGTATTGGTCGCTGCCCGCCGGCGTTGCGGCAGTGCCGAAATCCAGGTCATCGATACCGGCCCCGGTATTCCGGACAATCAGCTCGACGAGATCTTCGTCGAATTTCATCAACTGCATAATCCGGCCCGCGACCGCCGGCAAGGGTTGGGGTTGGGCTTGGCTATCGTCAAGCGTCTGGCGAAACTGCTGAACCATAAGATTCGAGTCAAATCCCGCTTGGGCCACGGCTCTTGTTTCTGTTTGACCTTGCCGTTGGTGGCGGAAGCCGCGATCACCTTGCCCGGTCCCGAGCCGCAAAATGCAGTGTCGCCGTTACATTTGCTGGAGGATAGACGGTTGTTGGTGATCGACGACGATGTCGCGGTGCGGGACGGCATGCGCGGCCTGCTGAGCCGTTGGGGCTGCCGCGTGTTTGCCGCGGCCGACCTGTACCAGGCTTTGGCCGAGATCGACGATCATCAATTGCGGCCCGAATTGGCGATCGTCGATTACCGCTTGCCGGGCGATTTGTCGGGGATCGAGGTGGCGCGGGAACTGCGCCGCCGGTTGGCATATCCGCTGCCGATACTGATCGTCACCGGCGATACCGGGCCGGAACGTTTGCGCGAAGCCGATGCCAGCGGTTTTCCGTTACTGCACAAACCGGTGCAACCGGCCAAGCTGCGCAGTACCTTGCAGTATATGCTCAGCAAAACCGGCCGGGACTGAGCTCGGCGGAATCAGAGTCCTGTGGCCAGCGGCAACAGGCCGAGCCGAGCCGCCGCGGTGACGGCTTGGGTGCGATTGCCGGCATCCAGCGCGCGTAAGATCGCTGCGACATGCAGTTTCACGGTGCCTTCGGCCAGATTCAAGCGGCGGGCGATCGATTTATTCGGCAAGCCTTGCGCCATCAGTTCCAGTACCTCGATCTGGCGTGCGGTCAACGGGTGTTGGCCGGCATCGGTCTCGACTTTCAGCGTTGGCGCAACGTCGAGCTTGCCGAGCAGGCGCGGCGGAACGTAAATATCGCCCTGCAACACGATGCGCAAGGCAGTCAACATCTCGTGCCCGCTGCAAGATTTCGGAATGTAGCCGACCGCACCGGATTCCAGGGCGGCGTTGACGTGTTGCGAGCTTTCCGAGCCGGACAAAACCACGATAGGCACGGTCGGCGCCTGCTCCCGCATGCCCGGTAGGGCGCTGAGGCCGTCTTGCCCCGGCAAATCGATGTCGAGCAACACCAAATCCAGATTGCGGCGGTGGCTGAGCAGATTCGAGGCTTCGCCGGTATTGGCCGCTTCGTGGACCAGCACGTTGCCGTCCAGTTGCTTTAACACATGCAACAGCGCTTCCCGAAACAAGGTGTGGTCGTCGACGATTAATATTTGCATGGTTGGGACAAGTCCTGAAAGGTAACTGGTGGCCACCGTCGGCGAGACATTCAGTCGAGGGTTGCGACTTAGGTTAGCCCGATACCGCTCGCGTCGCCAATATTCCGTGAGGGTGCGGCCTAAGCCCTCAGTGCCAGCAACTTCGGCAATACCTCGTCGCGCTGGCGGACGTCGAGTTTGCCGTAGATTTTTCCGACATGGTCCTTAACCGTAGCCGGTTTGATGTGCAGCGATTGGCCGATTTGCTCGAACGAAATGCCTTGCGTCAATAGCATTGCCACTTCCTTTTGCGTCGGCGACAACGCCGAATGCTGTAGCGAGCGCAGCAGTTTCAGCTTCAGCGGCTCGCGGTGTTCGGCGCTGATGCCGATCAGGCTGCCGCTTTCGCCGCTTTGGCTTTCCAGCCAGTAGGCCCGGAACAGAAATTCTCCGGCCGCACCGGTGTGGCGGTAACAGGGCGGGGCGGCGCTGTGGCCGCGGGAAACTGCTTGTAATTTCGCGCAGAGGCGGGCCAGTTCCATCATTAACAAGGCTTTTCCCCGGTCGTGATTGGCGTCGAGCGCCGGGGTACAGGCGGCGTGTAGTAACTTTCTCGCCTCCGGGCTTTGAAATAAGATGTTGCCTTGCGGGTCCATGACGATCACTCCGCAAGTCGCCTCGCGTTCGTAGCGGAACTGGGCGTCGTTGGCCGCTTTTATCGCGTGGGCCAGATAGGGGAGCAATTGGCCGGCCAGTGCTTGATCCTCGCGGCCGAAGGGTTTTTGGGTTCTCGGCCGGTACAGGCGCAGCACGCCATTCGGTTTGCCGTTGTCGATGGTAGGCAGCCACAGTACATGGTGCATGTCGAAGCGGCGGTAGACGACGTTGTAGATATCGCTTTGGTAAAAGCGGTCGTCCAGCAGCAAGGGGTTGGTGATGGCCGGATGGCGTTTCAGCCATGCCGCGGCCCGGCTTAAGCGTTCCGGCGTATAAAACGCCGATACCACCTCGACCATCGTACCGGCCATTTCGCTCATGTCGAAATCGGCAATACAGTAAGTCGGCCTGAGCTGCGCATCGACGCCGGAAAAGACGTTGCTGGTGGAAGGTATCAGGATGGGCAAGGTGCGCAGAAATTCGTTGATCACCAATTCCTTGCTCAGTCCGGAACAGCAAAGTTGGCGCAGATAAGCCATTGCGTGATTTTTTTTCATCGAAACCGCTCCGTTTCGGCCGGGTAGAGTTGTTCGCTAGAGCTTGCGGAGGCCGCCAGCAGCTTAGGCAGTAATTCTTCCCGCTGGTGAATATTGAGTTTGGTGTAGATTTTGCCGATGTGGTCCCTGACGGTGGTCATTTTGATATGCAGGCGTTGGCCAATCTTTTCGAACGGTTCGCCCTGGGCCAATAGCAGCGCCACTTCGCGCTGGGCGGGCGACAGCGGTTGGTCGCGGAGAGCTCTGAGCAGTTTCAGCGTCAAAGGTTGGCGATATTCTACCGTCACGCCGATCAGGCGCTCCGGCTGATCGCCGCAACCGTTCAGCCAATAGGCTTTGAACAGATATTGGCCGGTGGCGGCATGGTGGCTGAATGACGGTGGCGGCGCATCTTCGCCGCGGTAGATGCCGAGCAGATTGCGGCATAGTTCGGCGAGTTTGGCCAGCAGGCGGTCCTGCCCGCGCATGTCGCGCAGTAACCTGGGGTAGCGGGCGAGCTCCAAGAGCCGCGTCGCCTCCGGGCTTTGGAATACGGTCTTGCCTTGAGTGTCCATCACCAACATTCCGGAGCCGCAAGGCGGGCCGAGCTGGAAATTGCTGTCGTTACCGGCACGGAAGGCATGGGCCAGATAGGGCAATAAACTCAGCACCCGGGTCTGGTCGCGGCCGTCGAAGGGTTTCTGATGCTGCGGCCGGTAAAGCCCAAGTACTCCGGCTGCGCCGCCGTCCAACTGGAGCGGCAGCCACAGCACATGATGCATATCGAATCTGCGGTAGATCAGGTGGTAGAGATCGGTGGCATAGAATCCTTGTTCCATCACCCTGGGATCGCCGATGCAGGGATGAGAGGCGAACCAGACGTTGGCGCGTCGTTGGCGCTCGGGCGTATGGTAGGCGGCGATAATTTCCGGAGCCGTGGCCGCCATGTCGGCCAATTCGAATCCGGCTATGTGGTAGACCGGTCTCAATTGGCTGTCGCCGACCGAAAAGGTATTGCTGTTCGACGGCACTACCAGCGGCAAGGTTTTGAGAAATTCGCCGATCGCGAGCTCACGGCTCAAGCCTGAGCAACAGATTTGGCGCAAATAAGCTAAAGCGTGGCTTTGTTTCATACCTGAGCCTTTGGGAGGGCTGGAGCGCCAGCTGGCGGACGGATTCACTATTGGAACATATTCTGCGCAGCCAAACATCCTCTCTATGGAGGGTGTTTGCGACGAAAGTCGGTGGATTTGCTGTGGCTGGCTTTTTTGCCGGCCGATTGCAGTCTATCGCCGAGGGCCTTGGGATGCAGTTAAAAAATTCACTTGGCCAAGTGGGGGAGATGGGCAGAGTCGGCCGCAAAACGTCAAACTGGCGTTTTGCGGCGGCTCCCGCTAGGGCTGTGCCGGCAAACGCCAGCGGTGTTGACTGGTTTGGCTTACTTGCGCAACCGTTTGTAAGCGTTGATCAGGCCGTTGGTGGAGCTGTCGTGGTCGGTCACCGTTTCGTCGTTTTTCAATTGCGGCAAAATGGCCTTGGCTAGCACTTTGCCCAATTCCACACCCATCTGGTCGAAGGAATTGATGTTCCAGATCACGCCCTGGACGAAGATTTTATGTTCGTAAAACGCGATTAGCATGCCCAGCGTGCGCGGCGTCAGTTTTTTGAACAGGAAGGCGTTCGACGGCTTGTTGCCTTCGAATATCTTCGAAGCGATCAAGGCGTCGTCCAGGTTGGGCTCGTGGCTTAAATCGTGGCGCACTTCGGCTTCGGTTTTGCCGCGCATCAGGGCTTCGGCCTGGGCCAGAAAGTTGGAGATCAAGATATCGTGGTGGTCGGGCAGGTCGTAATGGCTCTGCGCCGCCGCCAGAAAATCGCCGGGGATCAGTTTGGTACCTTGGTGGATCAACTGGAAAAAGGCGTGCTGGCCGTTAGTGCCGGGTTGGCCCCAGATGATCGGGCCGGTGTTGTAATCCACTTTTTCGCCCTTGATCGTCGCGCTTTTGCCGTTGCTTTCCATGTCGCCTTGCTGGAAATAGTCGGCGAAGTATTTCAAGGATTGCGCATACGGCAGAATCGCGTAGGTTTCGGCTTCGAAGAAGTTGTTGTACCAGATGCCGAGCAGGCCCATGATCACCGGGATGTTTTGCTCGAACGGCGCGCTACGGAAGTGTTCGTCGGCCAGATGAGCGCCCATTAGCAGTTCTTCGAAATTATCCATGCCGATGTACAGCGCGATCGACATGCCGATCACCGACCATAACGAGTAACGGCCACCGACCCAGTCCCAGAACTCGTACATGTTTTCCAGGTCGATGCCGAATTCCTTGACTTTGGCCTCGTTGGTCGAAATCGCGACAAAGTGTTTGGACATGTGTCCCTGCTCTTGCGCCGCTCTCAGGAACCAGTCGCGGGCTGAGCGGGCGTTGGTCATGGTCTCCTGGGTGGTGAAGGTTTTCGAGGAAATCAAAAACAGCGTGGTTTCCGGGTTCAGCGGTTTTAAGGTTTCGACGATGTCGGTCTGGTCGACATTGGATACGAAATGGGCCTTCAAACCCTCTTTGCCGTAAGGCGCCAAGGCAGTATCGACCATTTTCGGGCCGAGGTCGGAGCCGCCGATGCCGATGTTGACGATGTCGGTGATGGTTTTGCCGGTATAGCCGGTCCAGGCGCCGGAACGGACTTGTTCGGTAAACACTCGCATTCTGGCCAGCACCTGGTTGATTTCAGGCATGACGTCCTGGCCGCGGAAATAAATCGGCTTGTTGCTGCGGTTGCGTAATGCGGTATGCAACACGGCGCGTTTTTCCGTGGTATTAATGATGGAACCGGAAAACATGGCTTCGGTCTTTTCCGAGAGCTGGGCGCGGTTGGCCAATTCGATCAACAGCGGCAGAGTCCGATCGGTGATCAGATTTTTTGAGTAGTCGAATAACAGATCGTTGAAGGTTATCGAAAACTTGTCGAATCGCTTGGGATCTTTGTCGAAGGCATCCTTCATGCAAAATTTGCCGGCAATCTCGCGGTGGTGTTGCTTGACGGCGTTCCATTCGGCAGAGTCTACTAATTTGGACATATGATTTGGTTGTTAATTGACCAGAGAGGTTAATTCGGTGGAAAAGATCGGGCGGAGGCTTTTCGAGGAACGGATCATAACCCCATTATAAGGATTGTCTTTGACTGCTGACAAAAAAAATTAAGCAACGAATAGTGCCCGCCAAGTATGGAACGCCAACCTTTCTTTGCCTAGGGCGATGTGCTAGAGTTAGCCATTGTTTCGATCCAAATCAGGCATTTAGATTCGCCGGCGACGAAAACAGGTTTCATGCATAACCACATGAAAGATAATAAAAATTAAAGCATTTACTAATACAGGAAGGGGATTTATGAAAAGCTCTCGCATGATAAAAAACGGTTTCCTGGGCTTGCTGGGCCTGGTTTTTTCTGCGTCGGTTTGGGCGCACGGCGGTGCGGCCGGTACCGATACCGACCAATGTAAGTTCGAACTGGAAAAAGACCACTGGATCCACTATACGGCTTATCAGCCCAAAGCTTATCCGGCCGAAGAATTTTGCGGCAACATTCCCGACACCGGTTCGCTGACCCAATTGGTCTTCGATTACCAAGACCAACGTTACCGCGGTATGGCCGTCGAATTCGAAGTCACCAAAGAGCCGGAAGGCAAACGCGTATTCTTCCAGGCTGCCGAAAAACACAAATCCGGTACCGTGGTATTGAATCTGCCTGAGGGCGTGCCCGAAGTCGGCAAATACCTGATCCACATCACTCTGTTGCAAGATAGCGGCGAACGTTTGGATGCCCACATGAGCTTCAAAGCGGGTGGCGGCCAACCGACCAGCAAAGGCAGCTATGGCCTGTATGCATTGGTTCTGTTTGCCGGTCTTTACATCTTTTATCTGTCCAATGCCGGTTTCAAACGCAAAGTTGACGGCATGCTCGGTAAAGCCAAAGAATTTTAAATATTGACCCGCCCTTTGTCGGCCGAGCCGGTAGAGGGCGGATGCAGTAGTCCACTAGTAAAACCCGCGGTTTGCGGTAGATTCTTGATTCACCAACGCCTCACAGGTACTCGCGCCATGGTCAAATTTCTTTCACTAGCTTCTTTAGTCTGCGCTCTGTCGGTCTCGACTGTGTCTGCAAAGGAGGTTCAGGATCATAATCAGATGATGAACCACGGCGACGGGCATTTGATGGATATGGACGGCGCGATGGTGATGGGTCAAAACACCGACACCCTGCCGGGCGGTTGTGAAAAAATCGCCGCCACCAAGGAAATCACCGTGCGGGCCGGACACAAGTATTCGGAAAAATTTCCCGGCACCATGTTCGCGTTCGACCAGCAGGAATATCAGTTCGAGCCTTGCACCAAGCTGACCGTGCATTTCATCAACGAAGACGAAATACGCCACCAATGGATGATGCATGGCCTGCCCAAGTATTTATACCCAAAAGGCATGTTCCATCTGGAAGTCAGCGGACCGGGTAAAGTGTCCGGCACCCTGATCTTGCCGCCGGGCGATAAAACCTATTTGGTTCACTGCGATATCGCTCAGCACATGGAAAAAGGCATGAAAGGCCAGTTAAAGGTCGGTAAAGGCGGTGAAGATTTGCCGAGCATTCCGGGCGTCACCGCAAGCATTTTTCCAGACGATTACAGCGGTAAGCCTTACGATCCAAAGGTCGACGCTCCAGTAACTCCAGCGCCGGTTGCGGCGCAACCGGCGGCGGCCAAAGCCGTTTCGGCTCCGGTTCAGCCTGACGATTCAATCGTTTCCGGCGTTACCGTGATTGGCCTGGCCATCGGCTTGATTGCTGCGCCGTGGTTGGCAAAGCGCTTTGCCGGGATGAGTGCTGGGGAAATCGTCGCGACGATTCTGGAGCAAGCGGCGCATCTGGTTGGCTTGGTTGTGCAACTGATCAGTAAACTGGTGAAAATGGTTTCCGGTAAAAACGCTATCGCTCTGCCGGACAAATAAGCCACATGAGCAAAAGCCCCTGAAGCTTTGCGGTTTCAGGGGCTTTTTTATGGGACACGGAAATGCAATTCGAATCCTGGGGCCTGTTGGGCTTGTTCGCCAGCGCGTTTATTTCGTCGACGGTCGCGCCTGGCGGCTCCGAAGCGGTGTTGGCTTACTTGGTCAGCCAGCAGCAAATTCCGCTGGTATCGCTGGTGGCCGTCGCCACAGTAGGCAATACCCTGGGGGCGCTGACCACCTGGTGGCTTGGATTGTGGGCGGCCGGCAAATATCCAGCCGAGACTGTGTTGGCGAGCGAGCGGCAGCGTTCGTTGCGCGCCGTGCGCCGCTGGGGCAGTTGGGCTTTGTTGTTCTCCTGGTTGCCGCTGGTCGGCGACGGCTTGTGTTTCGCGGCGGGATGGTTGCGTTTGTCCTGGTTTTCTTCGCTGCTGGCGATCTTTTTCGGTAAAGTGTTACGTTACCTCGCCGTGGTTTATGCCTTTATTTGATCCGCTATGAGTTTTTTTTCGCTACCCCATTTTCCACCAGTCGATAGCTCAGCCGAGCACCGCCGCCGCGATTACCAAATCGCCGGATTCACTTTTGTGACGACGACGATTTGTTTGACCATGGATGGCTTCGCGCCGCAGTTCATGCAATACGTGTTGGCTGTGTTCGGCTGGCTGTTTTTGTTCGCCTGGCTACGCGGCGAGTGCAAATACGTTCGCACTCAGGTTGCGGTGGCGGTGACGTTTGCGTTAATCGGCGAATATTTTGCGTCGGTCTACATGAAGGGATACATCTACCGCTTCGGCAACGTACCGGCCTATGTGCCGGCCGGCCACGGTTTAGTCTATTTGACTGCCGTCGCTTTGGGTCGCTCCGGCCTGTTCCAGCGCTACGCGCGGCCTATCGCTGTTTTCGTCGTCGCGGCTTGCGGCAGTTGGGCGGCCTGGGGCTTGAGCGGTTACACTCGGCTCGATGTGATCGGCGCGGTACTGTTTATCGTGTTTTTGGGCTACCTGTTCAAAGGCCGTTCGCCGATGGTTTATCTGGGGGCGTTTTTCATTACCTCGTGGTTGGAAATTGTCGGCACCAGCGCCGGGACTTGGGCTTGGGCCGAGATCGATCCCGCCTCGCATCTGCCGCAAGGCAATCCGCCCAGCGGCGTGGCCGCTTGGTATTGTCTGGTCGACGCGGTGGCGATTGCCGGCGCCGGCCCGCTGCTGCAAGTATTAAGTAAAACGGCGCTGGTGCTGCAACGGCAACGGGCTTGATCAATCCGGGCGGGCGGTTTTTCCGGGCAGCGTTCTGACTGCGTGCAAACTGACGCGGTCGCCGATTCGGATCACGCCGCCGGCTACGATTGCCGCAGTCATGCCGCCGTGGCCGCGCAAGGCGTTGTAACTGCCGGCACCTAATTCTGCCGCCATTTTCGAGCACGGGTCGCAAGGTCCGGTGATTCGAATCCTGACTTCGTCGCCGATAACCCATTCCAGTTGCGTATCCGGAAACGGCGAGCGCATGCCGACCAGATTCAAGCCGGAGATTAGCAAATTACGCCGTAGCCGGAGCGGGTCCAGGTAGTCGAGTCCGCACCAACCGGCGACTAGCGGCAGATGTTCGGCTTGAAATAGCGTGATCTCGCGTTTCGACGATTGTCGTCCGGATTGTTTGGTGGCCGAGCGGCGGTCGCCGAGCAAGCCGCGGCCGGGTTCGGCGACGGCCTCTCTGACCGAAACCGCCGGTTCGCCGCGCGCCGGACGCAGGATGATGGCTTCGATCCGGCCAGGCGTGGCAAAGCTTTGGCAGATTTGCCGCAGATCCATGGTTCGGCTAACCGAATGCCGCAAAATAGCGATTGCTTCGGGCAAGCAAGTCTTTCATTTCGAAGGCGACTGGTTTTTGTAGCGCCAGGTCAAATACCCCATCAGCGCGCCCCAGACCAGCATGTAAATACCGTGCAAAATGATCTCGAAGTTGAGCCGATAGGCTTCGACGTAATAATCGTACAGATAGTCGAGAACGACCGCGGCCAGAGTCAACTGGACAGCGTGTTTGAATGTCAATTGTTTGAAGTAAAAACAAACGACGCCGAGTACGAAAAAACCCACCAAAAATCGAGTGCCGGCGTGGATGCTCCACTCCACACTAGGAATTGCCGACTTCAGCATCGCCATGTTCATTAGGTAGAGCAGAGCGAGACCGGTGGTAAATGTGAACAGCAATAGTTTCATGGTGGTTCCCCTGTGTGCGTTTTAGTTATTTTAATGTTGCCGGCAGCAACCTTTGGGACGGTCACACCGCCATCCGCCGCTTGTCGGCCGTATTCGCCGGGTTGGCAGAGGGCGAGAAAAAATTGCTCCATGCAGTAGGGTGACCCTGTTCGGCGCGCTTGGTTCGATGTGGCGTGCCGAATTGTAAGGCTGAAATTCGGTTTTCGCCGAACCCGCTCAGCTCTGAACCGGCCACATTCCTTGGCGATAGTCGCTTCGCAGTTGCCGGGACTAGGGTCGGGGCGACCGGTTCCTCGCCGTCGCGAGCCGATCTGCTTCCAGCCTACTTGCAACGCCGGCCGAAGCGGAAGCGCAAATCGCATATTTATTGACTGGGATCAAATTCGCCGGCAATCCCGATTTAGACAGCGCGGCGGGAGGCATACGATCCGTGGTAAAGCCGGAGAATCCACCCGGCTAAGACTCCCGGCAACGTAACGTACTATCGAGGAGGTTGTTATGCCAGTCACCCGAGTCATTGTTACGGACAGCAGCAGAGCGCGTTTTTTCAACTTAACCAGTCGCATCGAGCCGATGCTCGAATTGGACGGTTTGACCCATGCCGAAGGCGAAGGCCGGATGCCCGGCCAGGACGAGGTCAGCGACCGTCAGGGCGGCATTGCCGGCGGACACGGCGAAGGCGACCATACCTTCGAGGCTCCTACCGATTTGAAACACCACGAAGCCGAGGTTTTCGCCAGGCAAATCGCCGACAGGTTGGAACAAGGGCGGGTCGGGCGCGAGTTCGACAAGTTGGTTCTGGTCGCGCCGCCTGAATTTTAGGTGCGCTTCGCCACGTACTCAACGGCCATTTGCAAAGTCTGGTGGATCATTCGCTGGATAAAAATCTGGTTGCCGCCGATGAAGCGGCTATCCGCGAGCATATCTTGTAAAGTGTCGCCGATCCTTCATTCAGCGCACGGCCGCGTTCAGCCGCGGCCTTTGCTTTCGCTAAATACTTGCAAATCCACCGAAAATCTAGCCGGGTAAAGTTTTACAGGTAAAATATCCGCTCGTATAAACGCAAGCCTTTCCAACACAAAACATGGACAAAACCTATTCCCCGCACGCTATCGAACAACGCTGGTATCAACTCTGGGAAGAGAGTGGTTATTTCGCCGCCAACCGCGAAGGCCCATCTTACTGCATCATGATTCCGCCGCCCAACGTCACCGGCAGCCTGCACATGGGACATGCGTTTCAGGACACTATCATGGATGCCTTGACCCGCTATCACCGCATGAAAGGCCATAACGCCTTGTGGCAACCCGGCACCGACCACGCCGGCATCGCCACCCAGATGGTGGTCGAGCGCATCATCAATGCCGACGGCAAAACCCGCCACGATTACGGCCGCGACGCCTTCATCGAAAAAGTCTGGGAATGGAAAGAACAATCCGGCGGCACCATCACCCGCCAGTTGCGCCGCATGGGTTCGTCGCTGGATTGGGACAAGGAACGCTTCACGATGGACGACGGCATGTCTGCTGCGGTGCAGGAAGTATTCATCAAATTGTACGAAGAGGGCCTGATTTACCGCGGCAAACGTTTGGTGAACTGGGACCCGGTGTTGCACACTGCGGTGTCCGACCTGGAAGTGTTGTCGGAAGAAGAAAACGGCTCGATGTGGCACATGCGCTATCCGCTGTCCAATGGCACCGGCCACTTGATCGTCGCGACCACCCGCCCGGAAACGATGCTCGGCGACGCGGCGGTGGCGGTGCATCCGGATGACGAACGCTACAAACACCTGATCGGCGAACTGGTCGAACTGCCGTTGACCGGCCGCTTGATTCCGATCATCGCCGACGACTACGTCGATCCGGAATTCGGCACCGGCTGCGTCAAGATCACCCCGGCCCACGATTTCAACGACTACGAAGTCTGGTCGCGCCACAAACACAGCAACGTCATTGCCGACCAACCTCATAACGGCTTGATCAATATCTTCACCGTCGATGCCGCCGTGCGTGGCAATGACGACGGCTTCAGCTTGATCCCGGAAGCTTACATTGGCCTGGACCGCTTCGAAGCCCGCAAACGCATCGTCGCCGATCTGGACGCCCAAGGCTTGCTGGAAAAAATCGCCGATCACAAATTGATGGTGCCGCGCGGCGACCGCACCGGCGCGGTGATCGAACCGTTCCTGACCAACCAGTGGTACGTCAAAATCGCGCCGTTGGCGAAACCGGCCATCGAAGCCGTCGAAACCGGCGCCATCAAATTCGTGCCGGACAACTGGAAAAATACCTATTTCGAATGGATGCGCAACATCCAGGACTGGTGCATCTCCCGGCAAATCTGGTGGGGCCACCGCATTCCGGCTTGGTACGACGATAAGGGCAATACCTACGTCGGCCATTCCGAATCTGAAATTCGCGCCAAGCACGGCTTGGCCGCCGATTATCCGCTGCAACAGGATGAAGACGTGCTGGACACCTGGTTCTCGTCGGCGCTGTGGCCGTTTTCGACCCTGGGCTGGCCGGACCAAACCCCTGAATTGGCCGCGCATTACCCGACCAGCGTGCTGGTCACCGGTTTCGACATCATTTTCTTCTGGGTGGCCAGAATGATCATGATGGGCCTGAAATTCATGGGCGACGTGCCGTTCAAGGAAGTCTACATTCACGGCTTGGTGCGAGACGCCGAAGGCCAGAAGATGTCCAAATCCAAAGGCAACGTGCTCGATCCGATCGACATCATCGACGGCATCGAGCTGGATGCGTTGGTGGAAAAACGCGTGTCCGGCATGATGCAGCCGCATTTGGCCAAGAAAATCGAGCAAGCCACCCGCAAGCAGTTTCCGGACGGTATCCCGTCCTACGGTACCGATGCGCTGCGCTTTACTTTCGCCTCGCTGGCTTCGACCGGCCGCGACATCCGCTTCGATTTGCAGCGTACCGAGGGCTACCGCAACTTCTGCAACAAATTGTGGAACGCGGCGCGCTATGTGTTGATGAACACCGAAGGCCAGGACAACGGCGTCGATTGCGCCGAGTGCCGCTACAGCCCGGCCGACCAGTGGATTTTGTCCCGACTGAACCGCACCATCGCCGACACCCTTAGCGCCATCGACAGCTACCGCTTCGACTTGGCGGCACAGGCGATTTACGAATTTACCTGGAACGAGTACTGCGACTGGTATCTGGAGCTGGCGAAAATCTCGCTGCAAAGCGACGATGCACTGCTGCAACGCGGCACCCGCCAAACCTTGTTGCGAGTCCTGGAAACCGTGCTGCGCCTGGCGCATCCGATCATGCCGTTCATCACCGAGGAAATCTGGCAACGGGTCGGGCCATTGGCCGGCGTCACAGCGGCGACCATCATGTTGCAGCCCTATCCGGACAGCGATGCCGCCGCCATCGACACCGCTGCCGAAACCCAGGTGCAATGGGCGATGGATTTCATCCTCGGTATCCGCCGCATCCGCGGCGAGATGAACATCGCGCCGGGCAAGCCGTTGAATGTGTTGTTGCAAAACGGCTCGGCGACCGACCAAACCAATCTTAAAGAATTGGAAAGCTATCTTTTAAAGCTTGGCCGACTGGAAGGCATCGTTTGGTTGAACGCCGGCGACAACGCGCCGGAATCGGCGATTGCGCTGGTCGGCGACATGAAAATCCTGATTCCGATGGCCGGCCTGATCGACAAAGGCGCCGAACTGGCAAGGCTGGACAAGGAAATTCAGCGCATCGAAAAAGAATTGCCGCGCATCGAAGGCAAACTCGGCAACGCCGCGTTTGTCGACAAGGCGCCGCCTGAAGTCATTGCCAAGGAGCGCGAGAAACTGGCCGGTTTGCAATCCTCGTTGACCAATCTGAAGGAACAGTACGCCAAAATCAAAGCCTTGTAAGCCGATGGGCGGACCACAAAAAGCGCCGGCAAACCTGGAAGACTGGACGGAGCTGTTGCGCGGCCAGGAAATGCCGATTTTCTCCAACACCGCGCACAATATTTATGCGGCGTTGGATGATCGCAAGAAAGGGGCAATGGAGTTGGCGACGGTGATTCTGCAAGATCCCAACCTGACTGCCAAGGTGCTGAAAGTCGGCAGCAGCCCGTACTACAATCCGTCCAAGCAGAAGATGAGCACCGTGTCGCGGGCTATTGTCGTGTTGGGTGCCGAAATCATCCGCGAATTGACGCTGGCATGTTCGTTCTTCGAAGCGATTTTGTCGACCAGCGATAAAAATCGGGCCAACCGGGAGATCGCCAAGGCTCTGCATGCGGCGGTCCAGGCCAAGAATCTTGCGGTCGCCGTGGGCGATATTTCGCCGGAGGAGGTGTTTGTTGCGGCCCTGCTGCACAATCTTGGCCACGTCGCGTTTTGGTGTTCCAGCGATCCGCATTCCAAGCAGGCGCACGCGAAACTCGAAAAATGCGGTTTGAGCGGCGCGGAAGCCGAGAAAAAAATCCTCGGCTTTTCGTTGCGAGATCTCGGCAAAAAGCTCAGCAAGTCCTGGAGCCTGGGCGGATTGATCGAAGAAGCGATCGCCAAACCCGATTCTGCGGACAAACGGGTGCAGATGGTCAAGTTGGGTCACGATATCTGCCAAGCGTTGCAGGCCGGCCCCGATTCGCCGCTAATGACCGCTTGTCTGACTAAGTTCAGCGAGCTCACCCGGCTGCCGCTGCCGGAAATACGTGCCAGAATCGAGAAAAATACCCAAGAGGCGGCGCTGATCGCCCGCCAATTCGGTGCGGACGATGCGTCGCGCTTTATCAAAGTCGATGCGGTGGCCGACGAAGCGTCGGCCGAAGAACCGTTCGACAAGAAGCAATTGCAGTTTCAGATCCTGCAGGATATCAGCAGCCATATCAGCGGCCAAATCAACCTGAACCAGTTATTCGAGATGGTGCTGGAAGGCATTCATCGCGGGGTGGAAATGGATAGGACCTTATTCATGCTGCTAAGTCCGGATAAACAGGCGCTGAACGAAAAATTTTCCTTGGGTTGGCGCAAACCGGTTCCGGAACAGAAGCTGCGGATTCTGAATTCGGAAAATTCCACCAATTTGTTTTTCAACGCCCTGCGCCAAACCGAAGGCGCCTGGCAATTTCCGGAGCAGCATCCCGGCCTTTATACCCCCCAAATCGTGCAGCATATCGGCCGCCACGAATGTTTTGTCTTTCCGATTCGGGCCGAGAACAAGATGGTCGGTCTGATCTATTGCGACCACTCCATTCATGGGCTACCTTTAACCCGCGAAGATTTTATCGCCGCCAACCATTTCGCCAAGCAAGCTCATATCGGCTTGACTCTCTACTGTATGAAGGGCCATTAATCCATGACCGATCCCGAGCTGTCGAATCTCCAAGTGTTTCTGGTGGAGCCGTCCCACACCCAACAGCTCATCATCATCCAATATTTACAGGGTTTCGGGATCAGCGACATCATTTGCGTCGCCAGCGGCCGGGAGTTGTTTCAGGGTTTGCAGCATAGCCGGCCCGATTTGGTGGTCAGTGCGATGTATTTGCCGGACATGACCGGTGTGGAATTGGTTCACGCCTTGCGCGAGGACAGTGCCTCCTACGAAATGGCCTTTTTGTTGATTTCCAGCGAGACCAATATCAAATACCTGGAGCCGATACGCCAAGCCGGTGCGATTGCGATTCTGCCCAAGCCGTTCGGTCGAGAAGCCTTGCGTACGGCCTTGCAGTCCACGCTCGAATACGTGCATCCGGAAAAGCTCGGGCTGGAGCATATCGATATCGAAGACTTGCGGGTGCTGCTGGTCGACGACAGCGATTTTTCTTTGAAATATCTGACCAAGGTGTTTAACAACATCGGCGTTGACCAATTGACCGTTGCCCATGACGGCAAACAAGGCTTACAGCTTTTCAGCCAGCACTATTTCGATCTGATTGTCACGGATTACAACATGCCGGAAATGGACGGCTTGCAATTGGTCGAACATATCCGTAACCATCCGGAGCGAGGCTCCACGCCGGTCCTGATGGTGACCAGCGAACAGAACCAAAGCCGGCTGGCCGCTATCGAAAAATCGGATGTGTCTGCCATTCTCGACAAGCCGTTCGAACCGGCGTCGATCAAGCGGTTGTTGATTAATCTGCTGAATTGACCCTGTCCCGCAGGCGTGCGGATATTTCACGACGCACACGGCAAAAGCGGCATTAGCGTACCCCCAAAAACCGGAAATTCAGCTAGATTTAGTAATGTTATTTCCTGAACGGTGCGCCCATGAAACCCGGAATTACTCCCAACAATCATGAAAAAAAACTGGGCGACGAGGATTTTATCGTCTCCAAAACCGACGCTGCCGGGCGAATTACCTACGCCAACCGGATTTTCATGGAGATTGCCGGCTATCCGGAACACGAACTGCTAGGCATACAGCACAACATCATTCGCCATCCCGACATGCCGCGCGGTGTATTCCGATTTATGTGGAATACCTTGAAAGCCGGCGACGAGTTTTTCGGATTCGCTAAAAACCTGTGTGCCGACGGCGGTTATTATTGGGTGTTCGCCAACATCACGCCCGACTACGACCGTAACGGCAAGTTGCAAGGCTACTATTCGGTGCGGCGCAATCCGCCGCGCTCGGCGTTGGAGGTGCTGATTCCGATTTACCGGGAAATGCTCGCCATCGAAAAGCGCAGCTCCGCCAAGGATGCCCCGGACTTATCCCTGGCGTACCTTCTGGATCAGGTCAAGCAAACCGGGGCTAAGCATTACAACAGTTTAGTGCTCAACCTGTACAAGCCCAACGGAGTTTAAGCGATGAGTTCCAATGCCAACATTCCGTTTTTAAGAACCAAGCTGAATTATGCGGTAGCGGCGATACTGGTCTCGGCGCTGGGTGCCTTGGTTTACTCCGTGATCATGTTCGGTTTTTCCTGGATCATGTTGCTGCTGTTATTGCCGTTGCCGCTGGTGGCTCTGATCGCCTGGCAGACCGGCAGACAAAGTCTGCTGGTGTTGGAGCGGATGGAGCAAGTGCTGAAGCATACCAATGACGGAGAGCTCTACCATCGGGTCACCAAAACCCGCGGCATGGGCGAAATCGGCAAGGTGGCCTGGGAGTTGAACGAGACACTGGACATCATGGAATGTTATTTCAAGGAAATCAGTACCTGTTTCAGTCATGCCTCGCAAGGTAACCATGAACGCTATGCTCTGGTCGACGGTTTGCCGGGTTTGCTGAAGCAGTCGGCCAAAAACATGAATGCGGCGATCAAGTTGATGGACGAAAACGACCAGCTAATGATCAAAAACCGCTTGTCGGCCGGCTTGCACGCGCTGAATACCTCCAATTTGCTGACTAATCTGAAAGGCAACCAAAACGATCTGATCAATATCACCGAGCAGATGCAAAAGGTGGAGAGCATCGCCACCGAAACCGGACGCAACGCCGACGATAGTTTGGCCACTGTAGAAACGATCAGCCACTCGTTGGCCGATATCAACTCCAACGTGCATTCGGTGTCCGACGTGATCGGAGCCTTGATCAGCGACAGTAAAAAAATTACCGAATCCTTATCGATGATCACCGGGATTGCCGACCAAACCAACCTGTTGGCATTGAACGCGTCGATCGAAGCGGCCCGGGCCGGGGAACACGGTCGTGGCTTTGCGGTGGTGGCGGACGAGGTGAAAAACTTGTCCGAGCATACCAAGGACGCGGCAATGGAAGTCTCGAAGACGCTGAGGGCCTTTAACTCGCGCGTCGAACAAATGCATGGAGAAGCCGAAACTTCAGCGGCCATTTCGCAGGAGATCATGGCCCAAGTCAGCTCGTTCCGGCAACAGTTTTCCAACCTGTCGCAATCCGCCAAAGCTTCGCTGGGCTTTATCGCCTACGCCAAGGACAAATCCTTCGGTTTGCTGACCAAGTTGGACCATATCATCTACAAGCAGAACGGCTATATTTCGATAGAAACGCCTAGCGATTGTCCGCAACGTCAGGCCATTATGGTCGACAACCATAATTGCCGATTGGGCAAGTGGTATTACGAAGGACTGGGCTACGAATCTTTTCGGCATACCGCGGCTTACGCCAAACTGAACCAACCGCATGCCGACGTCCACACCACAACCCAGCGCGCATACCAAATCTCACGCGGCAAGTGGCAGGAAGATCAAGCCATGCTGAACGAAATCATCCATCAGATGCAGTTGGCCGAAAACGCCAGCGCCGACGTTATGCTGATGATCGACGCCATGGTCGAAGAAAAGCATAAAGGTAGCTGATGTCATGCCGGTCAGGTTTTGGCTGATTTGCGCCAAATCTCTCCCGCCGCGAAACAGGCCCAGCCCCAACGCAACCATTTCAACATAGCCGCCGCCAGCCACAGCGCCCAAGCCAGCATCAGGCCGCGGAACGCTGCCAGCGGCAGGCTGAGTACCGTGGCGCTGGGCAACTGCGGGTCGTTGCGGTCCTGGTACCAATTCAGTTGGTAAGCCGTCGAATGGTTACCGGCGATTTGCATCTCCGGGCTACCGAGCAGGCCTTGTTCCACCGCCCAGGCCAATACCAGCAAAGCCAATACGCTGCCGCTTGCCAGGCCGATTTGTAACAGGTTGAAGCGGTGTACTCCGGCAGGCGGCTGTCTGGCGCGCCATTGCAACGCAAACAGCCAGCCGGCGATGAAAATGCCGGCGGCAACGTGCAATTGGCTCAGGCCGGTCAGCAGTAAAAACCATTCCCAGTGCTTCAGCGGCGTGGCTCCTGTTTTGCTCAGACCGAAGCCGATCAGAGCCAGTACCAACAACAAGCCCCAGATTAACGCAGCCGGGCCGAACGAGGGGCCTGCGGTCCACAGCAGCCAGCGGTTTTGCGGCATGATCAACCGAATGCGGCTATTGACGCTGGCGCTGCCGAGATTGGCACTGGGCGTGGAGGTCGTGAAACCGAGCGGCAGCGGGGTCTGCCACTTTAACACCGCTTGCTGGTGACCGGGCCGCAACGGCAGGCTGACACTGGTGCCTTGCTGGCGTATCGGCTGGTTGACGCCGTCGATCGCCACTTCCTGCAGTTGGGCGGTGTCCGGCAAAATGATCGTGTGTCGGCCGCCTTTCGAACTGCGGATAGCCAGCGTGAGTTCGGCAGTCTGATTACGTGCGCCGGGCTGGACCAACAATTCGCTGCTGTCTATCGTCAGCGTGGCCCCGGCGACCGCCGCCGGGCGTTCTACTTTCAACGACACGCGCTCGCCGGGCCAGGGATGCCACTCCGGCAGCCAGGGGCCTTGCGGATTTTCCCGGTAAATCGGAGCCGGGCCGTCGCTATGCAGGCGCCAAACCGGGCTTACCTCGACCTGCCAGACTTCGTGCCATTGGCCGCCGGCATCGGCCAGCAAGTCGATTTGGCCCGATTTTTCCAACACCGACTCCCATTCTGCGCTGCCTTCGCTGGCGGCAATATTCACCAATACCTTGCCGTCCTTGACCCGGACTAGCGGTGTGGTTACCGCCTCGCCTTTTAGCAACGGTAGTTCGAACATGATCGGATTGCCGGATTCGGCCAGTGATTCGACTCGGGTGTTGATGCGCCAATCCAGGCCCAGGTGCAGAGTGCGGCTGACGCGGACGAACGCCGGCAGCGCCGTTTGCGGCAGGACTTTACCGGCCGGTGTTTCGGTTTGCAGCCGGCTGAATTCCAGTTGCGGACCGACTTTGCCGTCTTCGTAGCCGCCGTCGATACGCCAGCCGTCGGCGGCGAGGCTGACATGTTGCGGGATCAGCGGCAACGGCAGTGTGAACTTGACCGGTTCCCGGTACCGGCCTTGCATCGCCACACTGTGTACGCCGCGCGGCAACGCCAGCCAGACGTCGCCGGAGGCATTGCGGAACAGGGCCTGCCCCGGTGTGCCGTCGACCTCAACCGTTTCCGGCAGCCATTGGTCGGCCTGTGCCGGCAGCGGCACCGCCAGCGCTTGCTGGGCGTGGATTTGCAATTGCAGGCGCAGCAGGTCCGGTTTGGCTTGCACTTGCATTTCCGCGATCTGAGCACAGTCGGGCAAGCAAGCGGGAGCTTGCAGCAGCCGGGCTTTCAGCTCGGCCAGCAATTGCGGATCGGGCAAATCCGCATATGCCGGTCGGCTCGGCATAGCCAGCAGCGGCGCCAGCACCACACAGGCAGCAGTGGGCGCCATCCGGCGCCAGCAGCCACCAATCGAGACGTCGGTCAGCCTTAGAAGCAGCGCCAGGGTTATCCCGGCCTGCAAAAAATGCAGCAACATCATGGCCCAAGGCGGCAGGTACCACAGCTGCACTTGCTGTTGGCTATCCACCCCGCCGTTCCAGGCCAGATGGACGCTACGCCAATGCCAGTTCGGCAGACCGGGGCCGGTTTGCAGATTGGCGTCGGGATCGGTCCGCTCCAGGTCGGCGGAGCTGCTGGCTCCGCCGCTGGCTTCGGATTTCGTCGAGTAACTGCGTTTGAATACTCTTGCCTCGGGCAGCGCGTCAGCCAGTTCTGCCGGCGCCGCATCGCTTTGCAACGCTTCGGGTGCGGCGGGCGCGCTGGTGTAGGCGGCGCTCGGCTCGGTCTGTTCCGGCTGCTCCAGTTGCGGATAAGTGCCGATCCGGATTTGATCCACTACGAATGGAACCGCCAACGCAACCAGCGTCAGCCAACATAAATTGCGGCAAGCGGCCAACCAGTGCCGGGCTTTGCCTTCCGGCAATACCCGCAGCAAGGCCAGCGTTGCCAGAGTCAGCAGCCAAATCAGGCGCGGTGCATCGGGTTCGTGCCAGATCAGACTCAAGCCGAGCAGGGCCGCGCCGCCCCATGGCCAAGACCACAGGCGTCCGGCCGCCAGGCCGCCGAGCAACACCAGAAACAAATCCAGCAAGGTCCAGCGGTTCAGCCAGGTGTCCGGGGCGTTGTCGACCCCGGTCACCGCCAGTAAGCGCCAGCCGGGCGGTGTTTTCAGTTCAGCCCGGACCTGCTGAAAGCGTTGCTGCCAGCCGCTGGCGGACAAACTCGAGATATCGGTCTCGATCCGGCTGTCGGCATTCAGTTGCAGATTGCCGCTACGAATTTCCACGCCTTGGCTATGGTCGGGCAATTGAGTGACCAGCTGGTTTTGACCGTTCAGTTGTACTTGGCCGAGATGTAACTCCGGCTCCGCGTTCAGCCGCCAGTCGCGGCGCATGCTGCCGCTAATCCGGTCGTTGACCGTGTAACCGGTGCCGGAAAAATCCAGCCACAGGGTGCGGGTCAGGGCTAGCTGGTTGGGTTCGGGTTCGGGATCGCCGCGGCGGATCACGTTGAAAATCATGCTGTCGCCTTGGTGCAAACGGTAGGTCGGCAAATGCCGCCAGTCGTCAGGCAGGTTGGTCTGGCTGCCGTCGATCGCCGCAGGTTGGGTGATTTTGGTCAACCGCAGGGAGGGTAAGGCTTGAAACGTCCATAATTCTTCCTGCGGCCAGCCGGCATCGTCGATTGCCAGCTCCAGTTGCGTCAAATACTGCGGATGGCGGCTGTGGATATCGATGATCCAGTGACCGGGGCGGACTTGGGCGAATAAGCGGCCGTTTCCGTCCAGCCGGGCCGGCAGCGGGCTGTTGACATTGATCGGAATAAAGCCCGGTAACAAGGCATGGCCAAATTCAAGCTCGCGCGCGGCGCCGGAGACTTCCAGGTCCAGCCGGGTGATCATTTGCAGCGGGGATTCGTCGATAACTTGGCGAAAAACGTGCAGTTCCAGGCGGTTCTCCCGATTGCCGGCGTCGGCTGCGGCCCGCTCCGCCAGCCAGACCGCACCCTGTTCGATCCGCGGATAATCCACCGGCCGGCCGTCGATACTAAGCCGAAGTAAGCCGGAGGCCTCCGGGATGGCCAGTTGTTCCGGAAGCTGGTCCCAAACGAATTGGCCGCTGATCCGGTAATGTCCTGCCGGTAATTCCAGGGCCGGCCTGCCATCCTTGATCGCGACCGGAGCGGCTTGTTGGTCTACCGTCACGGCTTGCGGCCAGTGGCGTTCGTCGCCGGGTAGCGTGATCCAACTTTTGCGGTAAAGTGTCCACTCGGACTCGAAATTGCCGCGGTTGGGTTGCAGGTTTAGCACGAATCGACCGGGCCAGGCGCATTGCTTGTTTTGGAGGTCGTTGAACCAGAACGGGCAGCCGTGTTGCGGTTGGTCGTGCAGCACCCAGCCGATCCAGGGTTTTAAGGGTTCCGGGGTATCCTGAAGTTCCCAAGCGTTAGCCGGCTGCCGCATGCCTTGCCAGGCCAAAAGAATAACCAACCATATCCAGCGCTCCATCTTGTCCTCCCCGGAATCAACCCGGTTTCAGTGAATTGGAAAACCCCTGTTATCGAGGTCTTTTTGTAAACAATCCCGATCTTAAGCTGTGTTTATTCGCTAATTGCAATAGAATAAGTCGCGTACCCCGTCTAAAACGCTCGTTATTACCGGAGAAATTTGACATGACTGATCAAAAAGTGACGTTAAAACACTATGGCCAGGAACAGGCCGTCGAATTGCCGGTTACTGCTGGCACCATGGGGCCGTCGGTCATCGACATTCGCTCGCTGTACGCGCAAACCGGTTGTTTCACTTACGACCCCGGTTTTACTTCCACTGCCAGTTGTACCTCGAAAATCACCTTTATCGACGGCGACGCCGGTGTGTTGCTGTACCGCGGCTATCCTATCGAACAATTGGCCGAGAAATGCGACTTTCTGGAAGTCTGTTACCTGTTATTGAACGGCGATCTGCCCAACGGCGCGGAAATGAAGGGCTTCGTCACGACCATCAGTCAGCATGTCATGGTCCACGAGCAGTTGATCAAATTCTATAGCGGATTCCGCCGCGATGCCCACCCGATGGCGGTATTGGTCGGCGTCGTCGGTGCGCTGTCGGCGTTCTACCACGACGTGATGGATATTACCTGCAAAGAAGATCGTTACATGTCCGCGATTCGGTTGATCGCAAAAATGCCGACCATGGTGGCGATGTGCTACAAATACAGCATCGGCATGCCGTTCATTTATCCGAAGCGCAAACTGGGCTACGCCGAAAACTTCATGCGCATGATGCACGGCGATCCGGGCGAGGATTATCTGGCCAATCCGGTACTGATGCGGGCGCTGGACCGGATTCTGATCCTGCATGCCGATCACGAGCAAAATGCTTCGACCTCGACGGTACGTCTGGCCGGTTCCAGCGGCGCCAATCCTTACGCCTGCGTCGCCGCCGGTATCGCCTGTCTGTGGGGTGCAGCGCATGGCGGTGCCAACGAAGCGGTATTGAATATGCTGGAAGAAATCGGCGACGTGTCGCGAATCGGCGAATATGTGGCCAAGGCCAAGGATAAAAACGATCCGTTCCGGTTGATGGGCTTCGGTCACCGGGTATACAAAAACTACGATCCGCGCGCCAAGCTGATGCGGCAAACCTGCCATGAAGTGCTGGACGAGCTGAATCTGAACGACGACCGTTTGTTCAAGCTGGCGATGGAATTGGAGCGGATTGCGCTGGAAGATCCGTATTTCGTTGAGAAAAAACTGTATCCGAACGTGGATTTCTATTCCGGTATCGTGTTGCGGGCTCTGGGGATTCCGACCGAAATGTTCACCGCGATTTTTGCGTTGGCGCGCTCGGTGGGCTGGATCGCGCAATGGGACGAAATGATCTCCGATCCGGAACTGAAAATCGGCCGGCCGCGCCAGTTGTACAAAGGCGTGACCACCCGCGATGTGAAACCGATCTCCGCCCGTTAAGCCCTTTGGCAACACGGCGTTCGCGCGAGGCGGATCGCCGTGTTGCCAAAAAATGCCGCCGCGGCAGCGGTAGTTTTAGTATCCTAGCCGACCCACTTGTTCCGGTCGCCCATCATGACGCAATACCCTCTTTACGCTACTGCGCCCAAGGCGCTGGAAGGCATCCTCGCTAACGAAATCCGCAGCCTCGGCGGCCAAAACGTCAAGGAAAAACTGGCCGGGGTGGCCTTCGACGGCGATTTGGCGCTGGCCTACCGAGTGTGTTTGTGGTCCAGGGTCGCCAACCGGATCTTTCTGCCGCTGAGCAGTTTCGAGGTCAAATCCCAGCAGGACTTGTACGACGGCGTCAAACGCATCAATTGGTTCGAGCATATGAAGCCGGACGACAGTCTGGCGGTGTCGTTCAGCAGCAAGAACAGTCCTGCTATCAACAACACCCATTTCGGCGCACAAAAGGTCAAGGACGCCATCGTCGACCAGATGCGCGCCAAATTCAACAAACGGCCCAGTGTCGAGACCGAACGGCCCTCGCTGCGGGTCAATGTTTATCTGCACAACGACTTGGCCCAGCTCAGCCTGGATTTGTCCGGCGAGAGTTTGCACAAGCGCGGTTTTCGCGACGTCAGCATTGCCGCGCCGATCAAGGAAAACCTGGCAGCGGCGATTTTGCTGCGCGCCGGCTGGCCGAAGATTGCCGAACAAGGCGGCACGTTGCTGGATCCGATGTGTGGTTCCGGGACGATGCTGCTGGAAGGCGCCTTGATTGCCGCCGATATCGCGCCGGGTTTGCAGCGCGATTATTTTGGTTTTCTGGGCTGGAAGAAACACGATGCCGAGTTGTGGCAAGGCTTGCTCGACGAAGCACGGCAACGCCGCGAGGCCGGGCTGGCAAAACTGCCTACCATCGTCGGTTTCGACCAGGACCGGCGTACCGTCGCCACTGCGGTTCAGCACGTCGAAAACGCCGGCTTGTCCGGCAAGATTCATATCGAAAAACGCGACATCGGCGATGCGGCCGCGGCGGAAAGCTGGCCCAAAGGTTTGATCGCCTGTAATCCGCCCTACGGCGAACGCTTGGGCGACGAAGCGGAAACCGCCGCGCTTTACCGCCGCTTCGGCGAGGTGTTGAAACAGCGCTTCGCCGGCTGGCAGGCGGCGATGATTATCAGCGACCCGGAGTTGGGCTTTAGGCTGGGCATCCGCTCGCAGAAGCCGATCACGTTGTTCAACGGGGCGCTGGAATGCAAGTTGTTGCGTTTTAACATTGAGGAAAGAGCGTTCTTCGAGCCCAAGGCCAAGTCGCAACAGGAGCGCGCCGAATCCATCTGGCGCCGCGCCCAAGCCGAACAGGTCGATCCGCAAGCGGACATGTTCGGCAACCGTTTGCGCAAGAATCTGAAAAAGCTGGCGAAATGGGCCAAGCAGAATAACGTGCATTGCTATCGCTTGTACGATGCCGATTTGCCGGAATACGCCGTGGCGGTGGATGTGTACCAGGGCGAACAAATCTGGGTCAACGTCCAGGAATACGAATCGCCGAAAACCATCGATCCAGCCAAGGCCAACCAGCGTCTGGCTGGGGCGATGGCCGAGATTCCCAAGGTGCTGGAAATCCCGGCCAACCAGGTGTTTTTGAAAATCCGCCGTAAGCAAAAAGCGACCGACCAATACGAAAAGCAAGGCGATTCCGGCCGCTTCCTTGTGGTCCAGGAAGGCGGTTGCCAATTCTGGGTCAACTTCGAGGATTATCTGGATACCGGCCTGTTTCTGGATCACCGGCCGATGCGTTTGCGGATTCAACAGGAAGCCAAGGGCAAACGGTTTTTGAATCTGTTCGCCTACACCGGTAGCGCCACGGTGCATGCGGCGGTTGGTGGTGCGGTGGCGTCGGTCACGGTCGATATGTCCAACACCTATCTGGACTGGGCCAAGCGTAATTTCGAATTGAACGGCATCCGCGGCGACCATAAACTGGTGCGGGCGGATTGCCCAAAATGGCTGGCCGAGCAAGCGGCGTTAAAAAACCGGCCGCAATTCGACCTGATTTTTCTCGATCCGCCGACCTTTTCCAACTCCAAGAAAATGGACGAGGCCTTCGATATCCAAAGCGATCATGTCGCGTTGCTGAAAAACGCCGCGGCCTTACTGGCGCCCAGCGGGGTTTTGTATTTCTCGACCAACTTCCGCCGTTTCAAATTGGACCGCGAGGCTTTGGCCGGTCTGCACTTCGAAGATATAACTGCGGCCACGATCCCGGACGATTTCGCCCGCGACCAAAAAATTCATTATTGCTGGAGGATCAGCCGATGACGGATTGTGTGCATATCATCGTTAAAGGCCGGGTGCAGGGCGTCTATTTTCGGGCCTATACCCAGAAGCAGGCGGTAAAGCTCAATCTATCCGGCTTCGTTCGCAACTTGGCTGACGGTTCCGTGGAAATTGTCGCCAGCGGTCATTCGGAAGAATTGCAAAAATTGGTGGCCTGGTGCCATCGAGGGCCGCTGTTGGCCAAAGTCGGAGAGGTGACGGTGACGCAGCATCACAGCGATGAACATTTTGCGGGTTTCGAAATTCGTTGAGCTTGGTGACGGTATCGGTCGGCTGTTTTTCAAAAGCTATGGCTCAAGATCAATGCGAGCGATGCCAACAGAAAAATCGCCGCCAGCGCGGCCTGACGAATGTTAGGCGGTTCGGCACTGAGGCCGGTCGCCAAGGCGGCGAACGACAACAAAGCCGTCGGATACGCCAACAGGTCTGAAATGCCGAATGCCTCGCGGCCAGTGTCAGCCTCCGCCGCGGCGTAGTAGGTAAAGCAGCCAATGCTGGGTATAGCGGCAATCAGGCCGACGATTGCTAGCAGGCGTATGGATCGTTTCATGCGGGCTACTCGTCCGATTTGTCAGGTTAAAGATAGAGCGATCTTCGTTTTTTCCAAGCGCTGGCAGATGGTTTGTCGACCTCGGTTAGGCTTCGCATAGGGCATTTCGGTCATTTTGACGGACTAGGCTCACATTCGAGATATGCGGTTGGAGACTGGGCTTGCGGATTTTGACGTAACGGCTAAGCTTGGCGGGCCAAATCACTTGGAAAGTTCGCTGTGGCAAGCGGTCGAGTTGTTGTGGCTTACATGGATTGAGATGGTGAATCTGCCAATACGGCCAATTATGGCGTTAGATCATTTGCTCGGCGGAATTCGCCGATTCTTCGAGGATACCGGAGAGCATGAAACATTTGGAACCGATAAAGCCGTCACGCAATGAGCAGGAGTCGAGGCGGGTCAGAAGCGGCCAAGCTTCGCCGCTTAAGTTACTTTTGATCAGTGCCTTGCTGGTTGCCGGGCTGGGTTACGCTATTGATGATGCATGGATTTCCGGTGCTGTCGATAAGGTTTCCAGTACCCACCAAGCCGAATTGGAGACCACGTTCGCCAAGATCCAATCAGTCGAGTTAGTGCCGGTGTCAGATAGCGATACGGAAGCCGCTTTGGCTACGATGCGACTCCCGCCTGAACAGCGGCAACAATTGATGTCGGAATTGTCCAAGCGCGTTGATTTGGCTCCAGACGCTAATCCGGCGGCAAGCGGATTGAGGTTGGTGTGGGTCACGTTGTGGGATTTTGCTGCCGCAGATGGCGATGTGGTCAACGTGGCTTCGGCCGGCTATCAGAGCGATGTGGTTTTACAAAAAAAACCAACCCGGATCGCGGTGCCGCTTGACGGGACTAAGTCTGTGAAAATAACCGGAGTTCATGACGGTGGCGGAGGTATCACGCTTGGCGTTGAGAGCGGAGGTAACCCGCTTGCGCTGCCGCTGTTAAAACCGGGCGTCAGTTTGGTTTTACCGGCCTCTTGATTGGGCGGTTGACGGATGATTAGTGCCTTTGGCCGTTGGATGCCTGTGCTGTTTGCGGTGACCGCGTTCGTCAGTTTGTTTCAGTTTGCTGAGGATCACTGGCCGAAGGCGCCAGTCGTGCCAAGCATCATTTCCGGATTGCGTAGCAACATCGCCTATATAGCCGGCTTTGCTCTAGTCGGATGGCTGTTGTTAGCGCTAGGATGGCTCTACGAGCGCTCCCGGCTTCCCACTTTTTTACACAAGGGGCTACTTATGGATATTCTCGACCGCCTGACCAATAGACAGGCTATAGAAGACGGGTTGGCCGAAGCGGAGAATGCTACATTTATCGACGCCGAAAGTCTCTCCAAGGCGATGAAACAGCGGGTAGTCGGGCAGGACGGCGTTTGCGACGACATATCTGCCCAAATTAGGCGGCGCTTGGCCTTATCTCAGCGCGGCAAGCCTGTCGGCGTATTTTTGTTCGCCGGGCCACCGGGTACCGGCAAAACCTATCTGGCCAAAGTGCTGGCCGACGAACTTGAACGTCCGTTGCTGCATTTTGACATGACGCAATTTGCATCCGGTAGTTATTCTTTGTCGCAATTGTTCGGTATGACCAAGGGATATGTCGGTTCCGACAGTTATGGAAAGTTGACGGCCGGTCTGCGGGACACGCCGGATGCGGTGGTGCTGTTGGACGAAATCGAGAAAGCGCATCCGGATGTGCTGAAAGCCTTTTTGACCGCTTGGAATGATGGATTTGTAACGGAGCGCTCCGATAGCCGCCACATTGCCACGACCTCGGCGATTTTTGTTTTGACTAGTAATGCAGCGACTGACCGCCTGACGGAATTGGCCGAGACTTTCGCTGGCGAGCCAGACATGATGAGGTCGAGCGCGGTCGAAGCGCTCCGCGAGAGTCTATTTGCCCCCGAAGTTTTGAATCGGCTGGATCGAATATTCGTGTTTCGAGCGCTGCAAGGTTTGGATGTTGCCAGAGTCGCTGCTTTGGAAATCGAGGACATGATTCGTAGTTACGGCTTGGAAGTCGTCAATCAAGGTATCGACCCCCAAATTATCCTGACGTTAATGGCGCGTTTCAAGAAGCTCGGGAAGAGTAGTTCCTCTAGGGATCTGGTGCGTGTCATTGAAGAGCGTTTGGCGGATTCACTGATAGAAGCGAAGAAATGTGGCGTTAAAGCCATCGAATTGAGTTTTGACGGTGAGCAACGAGTTGTGGCTCGAGCGCGAGGTTAAAGTTTCAAAGTGAACTCGATGGAGCGCGAAGGGTTATGGGTTCGATCGGCAACGTGGCGCTGGACTGTGGTTTTGACCTGCCTGTCTTCCGCGTTGGTGGTGTGGTTGGGACCTTGGCAGCAGATGATTACATCCAGACCCAGTGCTGCCAGTTACCGAGCGAGTGCGGCGAATTCGGTGCAGCAGGTGGCGGCCAACACCACACAAGTTCAGCTATCAACCGGATCAGCCGGACACGACGAGTCCTTTGACGTCAGCCTGGCACCTCAGGCTAATGTTTTGCCGCCCGGTACCGAATTGCATGTCGTCGGTGTGTATAGTGGGGGCGCTGCCGATGGACCTAAATCCCAGCCGTGGTGGGCAAAGTGTCCCAACCGAAAGGATTCTCAAGCGATGCTGAATTGTCATCAGCAATATGCCGTACAGCACACTCAGAATATCGTGACCGTGACAGTCCCATCTTCCCCGATACCCAAAGTACTCGCGCTGATGTCTTACGAGCCGGTTAAATGGGTATTGGTTGGAGCAAAGGCCGGGAACGTCCGGCGAATTATTCTCGGTGGGTATCACGGTCAGGATTTTCAGGGGGTCACCGAGGATATCCCGGTGGACGTTTATACCTATGATTCCTCTCCTTGCGTGAACTGTTCACGCCATTCCGATCACTTTTACGCTTATCGCAAGGACTCTGCGGAATACTCGCAAGCGCTGGATAAGCTTCGCAGCATAACGGGCCTTAGTCCGGTCTCGTTCCAGGGACTTCCCAAAAGCGACCGTTTTACCATTGTATCTTCGCCCGCGGTGAGCGTGGCGTCCGCAGGTAAAACTGAAAACCGGGCTGATTCCGTTTCCGGGCGTCGCTTTATTGATGAGGTTGTGATCGGCGATGTGGCGATACCGCTGCCGGAGGGAGACTGGCAGGGGTTGGCACACATCCAGAATCCGTCCAGTCGGGGCAGCGATGAATTGGCGGTGTTGGCCAAAATTGAGCAAGACAAATTACAGGAAATGGTTGTACTACGCTTACAGTTTGTCGTTGATGGTAAAGGTTTCGCTCGGCACTCGGCTTGCGATGCTGCCGGCGCACAAGCCGCTAAAACGGCGGAAAACCAGGATTTCGGCAAGCAGATGTGTTTTTGGGTCGGACACGATACCGCACCGTGGGGGCAGCCGATTTTTAATTTGGCCGCAAACAGGCTAGTCGCTAAAAACGTCGCATTGCCGGATGTCTTGATCAACAGTGTGTTTCATCGTGCGGACAAGAACTCGGCGCTGACTGTTGTTTATGCTAACAACCCCGAGATAAGGGGATTGTCCAGTCCCAAAACTACCTGGGAAGCTAGTTCATGGCACCCGAAGTTTATACAGCGATTTCCAGATAAATTGACTTATATGCAAGACCGAATGCAATGGGCTGCAACTTGGTTCCAGATTTTTAGAGCGAAACTCCCTGCCTCCGCTGGCTGATTTCCGGTCACTACACTCATTCCAGTTTTAGTTTGTTGTCGGTAGTTTTACAGGCACAGTGCCGGAACCACGCAATCGGCGACGCTAGGATAACTTCCCCCCACCTTTCCCGGAGAATCGGATTACAATAGCCGCCATTTATTCTCAACTCAGGGTGCGGGTGGTTCCCGCCCGAATCGGCAGGAGCTATTTTGGCTGACAGAATCATTCGAATCGCCACCCGGCAAAGTCCGCTGGCTTTGTGGCAGGCCGAGCACGTCGCCGAGCGCTTGCGTCAGGCTTTTCCGGGCTTGCAGACCGAACTGGTGAAGATGGTGACTCGCGGCGACAAAATCCTGGATGCGCCGTTGGCGAAAGTCGGCGGCAAGGGTTTGTTCGTCAAGGAACTGGAACAGGGCATGCTGGAAGGGGCGGCCGATATTGCCGTGCACTCGATGAAAGACGTGCCGGTCGAATTTCCGGATGGCTTGCATCTGGCGGTGATTCTGGAACGCGAAGATCCTACCGACGCCTTCGTCTCCAACCGTTACCGGGCTTTGGCCGAGCTGCCGGCGGATGCCCGAATCGGCACCTCTAGTTTGCGTCGTCAATGCCAAATTAAGGAAAAATTCCCGAATGCCGAAATTTTGAGCCTGCGCGGTAATGTCAATACCCGCCTGGCCAAGCTCGATGCCGGCGAATACGACGCGATTATTCTGGCCTCGGCCGGACTGAAACGGTTGGATTTGGCGGAACGCATCACCGCCCGCTTGCTGCCGGAGGAGTCCTTGCCGGCCATGGGCCAAGGCGCGATCGGCATCGAATGCCGGATCGACGATGCCGAGATTCATCAGTACCTAAAGGTATTGCACGACGAAGAGACCAGCATCCGCGTCGGCGCGGAACGGGCTATGAACGCCAGACTAAATGGCGGTTGCCAGGTGCCGATCGCCGGTTTTGCCGAAGTCAAAGGCCAGCGCTTGTTCATGCGTGGTTTAGTCGGTAGTCCCGACGGTTCCGTTTTGTACCGTGCCGAGGCAGAGAGCAGTTTGGCGCAGGCTGAGGCATTGGGCCGGGCGGTAGCGGACGATTTATTGGCGCAAGGGGCCGATCAGATACTCCGCGAGCTTTACCAGTGATGCCCGGTTTGAACGGCGCGCGCGTTTTAGTAACCCGGCCTGCCGGTCAAGCCGAGCATTTGTGCGAATTAATCGAAAGCCGTGGCGGGATTCCGGTGCGGTTTCCGACCTTGCTGATCGTTGCGCATCAGCCTGAGGCACAAGCTCTGGCTGATGCCGCAGCCAGCGATTGGCTGATTTTTACCAGTAGTAACGCTGTGGATTTTGCTATACCGGCGTTCGGTGGCAAAATGCCGGGTTGGCGTGGAGCCAGACTGGGGGCTGTCGGCGCCGCAACCGCGGAAGCGTTGCGGCAGGCTGGCTGCGAGGTGGCGTGTGTGCCGGCCAGCGAATTCAGTAGCGACGGTTTGCTAGCCGAGCCGGCACTGCTGCAGGTTGCTGGCTTGCGCTGCACTATTGTGCGCGGCTGCGGCGGCCGGGAAAAATTGGCGGATGGGCTACGTGGCCGCGGTGCCGAAGTGAAGTATTTGGAAGTCTACAGCCGGAGCCGGCCGGAGGCTGATGCCGCTGGATTGCGGGCCGATCTGCAAGGAAACCGGCTGGCAGCGGTGACGGTGACCAGCGTTGAGGCGCTGCAAAATTTGTTGGCAATGCTGGACAGCGAGTCGGTTGAACGATTGCGGCAAATCGGATTGGTGGTGGTGAGCGAGCGTATCGGCCAAACTGCGCTACAGCTAGGATTTAAACGGGTGGCAGTCAGCTCGCAAGCGACGGATGCGGCGATATTAGAGACCTTGACGACGTTATTGAACGGGGAAAACAGTGGCGGAAGTAATTGAAGAAAAACAAGAAGCTCCAGCTCAGGTGGTAGTGGTTAAGAAGTCGCACGCCGGTCTTTGGATAGGCATACTTTCCATCGCCCTGGTTGTGGCGGTGGCGGCGGCGGGTTTTTATTATTTGCAGCAATTACGAGCCAGCCAAGACACCGAGAATAGTCAGGACAATCAGAAAATCATCGAACTGGACCGGGAGTTGAACGGCTTGCGCGATCAGTTGGCCGGGGTGCAATCCCAGATCGCCAACGTCAATGCCGAAATGACCGGCAAGGACAACCATTTCAACCAAACCTTGGCCGAATTCTCCCAGTTGCACGAAGAGCGTTTGACTACAGCCCGCAAGGAATTGGAGAACTCGATATTGGTGGTGCAGCGCCAATTGGGTAAAACACGCGGCGATTGGCTGCTGGCGGATGCCGAATACTTGTTGACAGTCGCGAATCAGCGGTTGCAGCTGGTCGGCGACGTCAATACCACGCGTCAGGCGCTGGAAGCGGCCGACCAACGGCTGCGCGAAAGTGGAGATGCGGCGGTATTCAAGGTCAGAGAGCAGATTGCCAAAGAACTGTCGTTGTTGAACAGTGCCATCGTACCGGATATCGTCGGCCTTTACGCGCAAATCCAACAATTGCAGGATTCGGTAGAAAGCTTGGCGGTGTTTCTGCCACATGCCGGCAAAGCCTTGGAAAAACCGGAAGCGGCCAATCAGGATTTGTCCGAACACGGTCATGAAATCCTGCAACAGGTTGCCAAGCAATTGGAGGGCTATGTGGTATTGCGCCATACCGACCAGCCGGTCAATGCCGTGCTGACCCCGGAAGAAGCTCACTTTATCAAACAGCAATTGAAAGTTCGGTTGGAAATGATCCAGATTGCCTTGGTGCAACAGAATGATGCCTTGTTTTCCAGCAGCGTTGCCGACGCCAAACAATGGCTGAAGAAGAATTTTGCCGAAAACCAACAGACCGATAACTTTGCCGTTGAGCTGGATAAACTGGCCGGGGTTCAGATTCGTAGCCAGTACCCGGACGTCAGCGGTTCTCTAAAGCTACTGAAGGACATCAGCAAGCTGCGGATCGAGACCGATAAGGCCGTGTTCAACAATCCGCCGGCGCCGGCCGAAGCCGCAACGGCCGGCCAGTAATCAGCGGTGGCGCCATGAAGAATCTTGTTTATTTCCTCGGCTCGCTGCTTTGTGCGGTTGTTGCGGCGTATTGGCTGCACAGCTGGTTGGCCGAGTATAACGATCCGGGCTATGTCTTGATCGGTTTCGGCCATTGGTCGTTGGAAACCTCGCTGACGGTATTTGCCGTGGCGTCGGTGATCGGTTTTTTTGCGTTGTATAACTTCTTCCGGTTACTGGGCGTATTGCTCAGACTGCCGGGGCAGCTATCCAAACGCCGGCGCAACATCAAATTCAACCGTTCCCAGGAAGCGTTGATCGCCGGTCTGTTCGATGCCGCCGACGGCAACTGGGAGCGGGCCGAGAAAATTCTGGTCAAGCACGCCGCGAATAGCGGCGCGCCGCTGCTGCACTATTTGACCGCGGCGAGGGCGGCGCAATCGCGGGGGGCGCTGGACAAACGTGACGAGTATCTGCAAAAAGCCGCGGCGCAATCGTCCGATACCAGTATCACGGTTGGCTTGACTCAAGCGGAGTTGCACCTTTCCGAACAACAATTCGAGCAGGCGTTGGAGACTTTGGGCAAATTGCATTCAATCAACCCCGGCCATGCCAGGGTGTTGAAAATGATGCATCAGGCTTACCAGCACCTGGGCGATTGGGAAGGCCTGAGCAAGCTGTTACCCTCCTTGCAGCAACATAAAGTGCTGATGGAAGCCGACGTCAAGTTGCTGGAAACCGAGACCTTCAGCCGGTTGTTGAAACAAGCGGCCGAGCAGAACGACGCCCAAGCCGTTCAAGCTTGTTGGGAGACCGTGCCGGACCATATCAAAATCCTGCCGGGTATTGCCAATATTTACTTTGCGGCAATGATCGGTGCCGGCGCTGGCGAAAGCGTCGAGCCGGCGATGCTGAAACAGTTGGGCCGGCGCTGGGATGATACCTTGCTGGTGTTGTTGGCTAACGTCGAAACCTCCGACTCCGCCAAGCAATTGCAGTCGATAGAACAATGGTTGGCAGTGCATCCGGCCAATGCCGTGTTGCTGCGCGTGCTCGGCAAACTGGCTTTGAAAGTGCAACAAATGGAAAAAGCCGAACAGTACTTGTTGAAAAGCCTGAATATCGAACCGTCGGTCGCTGCTTACCAATTACTCGGCGAAGTGCAGTTCAGCCGCGGCGAAAAAGACCTGGCTTGCGAGAGTTTCAAGCGCGGTTTGGTATTGGCTTCCGATGAGGTGGTCGGCAATATCGAAGCCGTTACCGGCTAGGCTTTGCCGAATGGCCGAGATCGGGATTCGTTTACCGGCTTAACAAAGCTCCGGTTGGCCGGTGTTAACCGGCAGCGGAATTCGGGTTTGGGTGGGTTACCAGCCTGTTTCGGCCCCCGGCTTTGGCCTGGTAAAGCGCTTTGTCCGCCCTGTCCAGCAAGTGGGCCGGCTCAGTTTGGTGGTCGATATGGGTTAGGCCGATGCTGACAGTGACTTGGCCGGCAACCGGAAATTGCTGACGCTCGATTGCGGTGCGGAACCGCTCGAAGGTCGACACGGCGTCGGCCTGATTGACCAGATTCAATATCACGACAAATTCCTCGCCGCCGAAACGGAACAAAAAATCGTTGTAGCGGAAATGTCTTTCCATCGCCTGGCTGAACATCAGCAATACTTCGTCGCCGTATAAATGGCCGTGAGTGTCGTTTATCCGTTTGAAATGATCGATATCCAGCATGGCAATCCAGGAGCTCTTCTCCAAGTAGCAATCCTTGATCGGATGCGAGCGGAAATAATCGCAGACCTGTAACATGCGGGCGTCGAACGACTGGCGGTTAGGCAATTTGGTCAATGGGTCGCGTTCCTTGCGGTCGTGTAGCGCCACCAGATTTCGGTAAATCGAGATTAGATCGGTAAGCAGTGCCAAGGCCGGTGGATCGAACGTTCCCTTCAGTAGTAAGGCCCGGTCGGGTCCGCCCAGCTCGCGTACCGGAGCGACGATTTGGGTGAACAGCCCAGCTGCATTGGGTTTGCTAGGCGTCAGATCGGCACTGCTGTTAAATTCCTTAAGCAGGTCGATGTCCTCTTCCTGCGGCTGCTCGGCAAAATCCAACGGAAAGCGCCGCACCAGTTGCTCGCTGGTACACCGGGCTTCGCCGGTTTTTAGGTTGCGTTCGCCGTAGACTTCGTAGGCAGCTGCCTGGTCGATCCAGGGCAAATCTTCCAATAAATGCAGGAAGCGGTAAGTCAGGCCTTGGTAGTCGGGTTGTTCGCTCAACGCGATCGCCCAATGCGAAATTTGCCGGTAGTCGGGATGTAGGTTCAATTGCGCGAGCCTTTGGTCGGCAGAGTTATAAGTACCCGCATATTCTGCTTGAATCGCAGGTGGTTTCGAAAGACATTTTTTAATAACGTTCGATGCGTGTGGCGTGGTGGGCGCTGGCGAGGCCCCGGCGGAGATTCGGCTGCTCCAGGGTGGAACGTTATACGCAGCGTATTGCCATGCAGGAGATGTCGTCGTGGGCTTCGCGAATTGCCAAATGGCGTTCCAGCGCCGCTTTGACGGCATCGATGCGTTGGCCGGCCGGAGTGGCCGCCAAGGTATCGAGCAAGCCGCCTTGACCGAAACATGCGTGGTCTGGATCTTGGGCGTCGGTCAGGCCGTCGGAATAGACAAATAACTCGCAAGCGGATTCCCATTGCCAAAGTTCGCAGCGGTCATCGAATTCCTCGTCGGCCAGGATGCCGGCAAAGGTATGGCGAGATTTAAAGGAATGCATCGCTGTGCCGGCAGAGTCGAGGACCAATGCGCTCGGCAAGCCGCCATTCCACAGTTCTATCGATTTCCGCGTGCTGTCTATCATGCCGATAGCCAGCGCCACAAAGCGATCCGGCGGTATCTGCGTGAATAGTAAGCGGTTTATTTCCCTGACGATAACGGGAATTGCCAAGCCTTTTCGGGTCATGGCCTGAAATGCCTGATTGACTATGACGGTCGGAATCGCCGCCGCCAAGCCGTGGCCGGTTGAATCGGCCAGCATGAAATATATTTGCTGTTGGCTGACGCGGCGGGCGCAAATCAAATCGCCGCTGAAGCGGTTGGCCGGTTTCAGCCAAAATTGCAGATGGTCGTCTTTCAGATCGTTTTGCCTGATCAAGCGGGCAAAAATGCTTTGCAGGAACAATTGCTCGGTTTCGTTCCGGTCGTGGTACATCTTCAATTGCGCCGTGTCGGCGGCAATGACGCGTTGCATATCCAAAAAACGCTGCACCGAGTTGAGCTTGGCTTGCAGGATGGCTTGATTGAACGGTTTCGGTAAATAGTCGTCAGCCCCCGCTTCCAGACCGGCGACGACGTCTTCGGTTTCGGTCAGTGCGCTGATGACGAAAATCGGCGTCCATTTGCTGCTATTCAGTGCGCGGATGGCTTTGATTGCCTGGATGCCGTCGAGTGTCGGCATTATGATGTCCATCAGTACCAGATCGGGATCGGTGGCGGCGAACTGGTCGACGGCTTCCTGACCGTTTGCCGCCAAGATAACCCGATGCTGCATCCGGGTCAGCAATTTCTCCAGCAGTATTCTGTTTTCCGGCAGGTCGTCGGCGACCAATATTTTCATTACGGCGACTACAGTTAATTACTGAAAGCCTGCAGTCTACATTAACTGAACAGCGAATCCCACATTGCGTCGACTTTTTTTATGACCTCCGGCCGCATCACAATCGGCCGCCCCCATTCGCGTGTGGTTTCGCCGGGCCATTTGTTGGTAGCGTCGAAGCCGACTTTGGAGCCCAGGCCGGATACCGGCGAGGCAAAGTCCAGGTAATCGATCGGCGTGTTTTCCAAGATCGTCAAGTCGCGAGCCGGGTCCATCCGGGTGGTGATGGCCCAGATCACGTCCTGCCAGTTGCGCACGTCCACGTCGTCGTCGACCACGATGACGAATTTGGTGTACATGAACTGGCGCAAGTAGGACCAAGTACCGAGCATCACCCGCTTGGCGTGGCCGGCATATTGTTTCTTCATGCTGATGACCGCCATCCGGTAGGAACAGCCTTCCGGCGGCAGGTAGAAATCGACGATTTCCGGAAACTGCTTCTGCAGAATCGGCACGAACACTTCGTTCAAGGCCACGCCCAAAATCGCCGGCTCGTCGGGCGGCCGGCCGGTGTAGGTGCTGTGGTAAATCGGCACCTGGCGCTGGGTGATGCGTTCGATCGTGAACACCGGGAATTCGTCGACTTCGTTGTAATAGCCGGTGTGGTCGCCATAGGGACCTTCCGGCGCGGTTTCGTTTGGGTAGATAAAGCCTTCCAGGACGATTTCGGCGCTGGCCGGTACTTGCAGATCGTTGCTCAGGCATTTGGTCACCTCGGTCTTGCTGCCGCGCAGCAGGCCGGCGAAGGCGTATTCCGACAAAGGGTCGGGTACCGGGGTGACCGCCGCCAGGATTGTCGCCGGGTCTGCGCCTAAGGCGACCGCGACCGGAAACGGTTCGCCGGGACGTTGTTGTTGCCATTCCCGAAAATCAAGCGCGCCGCCGCGATGGGCCAGCCAGCGCATGATGACTTTGTTTTTGCCGATGACTTGCTGGCGGTAGATGCCGAGGTTTTGCCGCTCTTTATTGGGGCCGCGAGTAATCACCAGCGGCCAGGTAATCAGGGGGGCGGCGTCTTCCGGCCAGCAGGTCTGAATCGGGTAATCGGTCAGATCGATTTCGTCGCCGATCCTGATCACTTCCTGACAGGGCGGATTATTGACGACTTTCGGCGCCATGTTCAGTACTTGTTTGAACACCGGCAGCTTTTCCAGTGCGTCCTTCACGCCTTTGGGCGGTTCCGGTTCCTTCAGGTAAGCCAATACTTCGCCGATCGCCCGTAACTCGGAGATATCCTTGGCACCCATTCCCATCGCCACCCGCTTGGTCGTGCCGAACAGATTGCCGAGTACGGCAATATTCGAGCCTTTCGGGTTTTCGAATAACAATGCCGGGCCGCCTTGTTTCAGCACCCGGTCGCAAATGACGGTCATTTCCAGAACCGGATCGATTTCGTGTTTGATGCGCTTCAGTTCGCCCTGTTTTTCCAGTTGCTGGATGAAGTCGCGTAGGTCTCTATATTTCATACCAAAGTAGATGATTGGATGTCCGATGGAAAGGTTGGTCCGCTGGCATCGCATTCGCCCGCAAAGTTTAACGGAATCCGGAATGCCGGGTTTAGTTCGTAGGCTCGCCGGTCTAATTGTTCAAGCGGGTACCGAAAACGTAATCGAACCAAGGCCAGGTTACGCACCAATTGCCGTTACCTGCCTGCAGATGGTGCTGGTAGTGCCAGGGTAAGTGCCGCTTTGCCCAATCGGGATCGAGATGGGCGCGGCGGTGTTTGTAGTAATACAGCGCCAGCGACGCATACAGTGCCAGCACGAAGAACGGCAGGTCGAGCGCCAAAGGCAGATGCAGCGTTACGATAAGCGCCAATACGGCCATTTCTTTGGTCTGCGCGTTCCAGGTCCAGCGTAAGCTGCTATAGCCTGGATCGCGCATACCTTGTTCCGCGCAAATCCTGTGGTGCTGGTGCCAGTGGTAAGCCCAAATGCTGTCGGGATTCTTGCCCAGGCCATGCAGCAGGTACTTATGCATTAGCCATTCGCCGAGATTCGCGTAGAGCAGGGCGGCCAGTATTTGCAATGCTGCCATCCGAATTCGACCGTCAAATCACCGGCACGATCAGGACGAACAGAAAAGCGATGACGGTCCACAACACGATTTTGGTTCGCAACGGCGTTTTGCGCCATAACGCGGCCAATTCCTGTTTCATCGCCTGCTTGCGGTCGGTTGCGGCGCGGATGCGTTTGATTGCTCCTGCCAGGGTGTCGCGTTCCAGGCGCTGCTGTTCCTCGAACAGCAACTCGTCCAGCTGCGAATAAAACACGTCGCAGTTCGGGCATTTGAATTCCTCGCCGATTCGGGCCTGACCGCACTGAGGGCAATGTTTCATGGTTGCTCCTGAGAGTAAAAAATCCGGCCGTTTGGCAACTCGGCCAAACAGCCGATATGGCCGTTAGGCGGCAATGCCGTTGTGGCGCAATAACGCATCGATATTCGGTTCCCGGCCGCGGAAGTTTTTGAACAAGGTCATCGCGTCGGCGCTGCCGCCCTGCTCAAGGATATTGTGCAAGAATGCCTCGCCGGTCGCCTGGTCGAAGATGCCGTTTTCTTCGAACAGCGAGAAGGCATCGGCCGACAGCACTTCCGCCCATTTGTAACTGTAATAGCCCGCCGCGTAGCCGCCGGCGAAGATATGGGAAAAGCTGTGGGCGAAGCGGTTGAACTCGGGCGGCTTGACCACCGCGACCTGCTCGCGCACTTGCTGTAAAGTCGGATAGATCCGGCCGCCCTTGGCTGGATCGAAATGTTGGTGGATTTTGAAGTCGAACAAGCTGAATTCCAGTTGCCGCACCATCATCATGCCGGCCTGGAAATTTTTGGCGGCCAGCATTTTGGCATATAGCGTGTCCGGTAACGGTGCGTCGGTTTGGTAGTGGCCGGAAATCAAGCCCAGCGCTTCTCGATCCCAACACCAGTTTTCCAGGAATTGACTGGGCAACTCAACGGCGTCCCATTCCACGCCGTTGATGCCGGAAACGCCCAGGTAATCGATCTGAGTCAGCATGTGGTGTAAGCCGTGGCCGAATTCGTGGAACAGGGTTTCCACTTCGTCGTGGGTCAGCAGGGCGGGATCGTTGCCGGTCGGCGGCGTGAAATTGCAAGTCAGATACGCTACCGGGGTTTGCAAATGGCCGTCTGCGGATTTCTTGCGGCAGACGCAATCGTCCATCCAGGCGCCGCCGCGCTTTTTGGCACGGGCATATAAATCAAGGAAGAAGCGGCCGCGCAGTTGGCCGTTGCGGTCGAGAATTTGGTAAAAGCGGACGTCGGGATGCCAGGTGTCGAAGTCTTTGAGCTCGGAAATTTGGAGGCCGAACAGTCGCTCTACAATCGCAAACAGGCCCGGCACCACTTTGCTGTCGGGGAAATAAGCTTTTACTTCTTCTTGCGACAACTGATAGTAATGTTGGCGCATTTTTTCCGAGTAATAACCGATATCCCAGGCTTGCAAATCTTGCAGGCCGTGTTGTTGCGCGGCGTATTCTTTCAGTTCCGCCAGATCGCGGCGGGCTTGGCGCCAGGATTTGTCCGCCAGATCTTCCAGAAATTGAACGACATCCTCGGTGGACTTGGCCATTTTGGTGGCGAGCGAATACTCGGCGTAGTTGTCGAAGCCCAGCAATTGGGCTTTTTCGTGGCGCAAGGCCAGGATCTGCTCCATGATTTCCGAGTTGTCCCAGCGCCCGGCGTGCGGACCTTGGTCCGAGGCACGGGTACAGAAGGCTTCGTAATGTTCGCGGCGTAAATCGCGGTTATCGGCGTAGGTCATGATCGCCAGATAGGACGGGAATTGCAGGTTGATCAGCCAGCCGTCCTTGCCCTCGGCGTCGGCCGCCTGCTTGGCTTGCGCCAACGCGGATTCCGGTAGCCCGGCCAGATCGTCGACATGGGTGATTTGTTTGTGCCAGGCGTTGGTAGCATCCAGCAGATTTTCCTCGAACTGGCTGGCAAGTTTGGACAATTGCTGGCTGATTTCCTTGAAGCGGGCCTGTTTGTCCGCCGGCAAATCGACGCCTGACAGATGAAAGTCGCGTAATGCATTGTCGATAATCTTTTGTTGGGCGCGATCCAGCGCAGCGAATTCGGTGCTGTCGCGGACGGCTTTATACGCCTGTTGCAGCGCCTTGTTCTGGCCCACTTCGGTCGAATATGCGCTCAATTTGCCCAGGCAGGCGTTGTAAGCGTCGCGCATGGCTTCGCTGTTGACTACCGAATTCATGTGGCTGACCGGCGACCAGGCTTTATTCAGCCGGTCTTCGGCAGTTTCGATCGGGTCGATCAGGTTGTGCCAAGAGTAGGCCTCGCCGCCTGCGAGTTGTTTTTCGATCGTGGCTCTAGCCTCGGCCAGCAATTGGTCTATGGCCGGTTCGACGTGTTCGGGCAGTATTTTGGAAAATTGGGGCAATTCGGTCTGTACGAGTAACGGGTTGGTCATGTCGGTGCCAATTTAGATGAAAAAATGAAAAACGATGTCAGCACGGCAGCCGCGTCGCTCGACCCACGGTGTGGGTGTCGTGCGATATCGCCTACGCAAAATCCTGATGCAATTTGCTTAGGTTGAGCCTGCTAGCGTCGGGATTTGCGTCGAACTCCGGGGAGCCTTTGCACTGCGCTTGCGCCGTAAGCCAGGATCAGTGACGCCGATTGTGTTGATTCCGTTCGGCTGCGGCACAAGCAGTTTTCCGCACGATGCGGATATTGCCACTATATTCCGGAAATTCGAACGATTTGTACAGGAGCAAACGGTTGGGGAGCGGCGTAAGTTGGAAAGCGTCCGGCTTGTCAAGTAAGGATGCGGGGGCTTGAAGCTGCCCGCGTCTGGGGAGCTTAGGCGTTGTTGCACCGGCTGGTATCAGGTCCGGAAGAAATTCAGCGCCTCCGCTATTTGCTGTTTGGCATCTTGCAGCGCTTTCAGGGACATGTCGGGCGTCAGCGCATTGTCGCCCAGTTTGTGGAAGGCCGGTAAAGTGTTCAGCGGCGGCAAGTTTTGGCTTAGCGGGCCGCCGAGCCGGCTGTGGAATTTTGCCAGCAAGACGATATCGTTCACTTGCAGCGGCTTGGCGTCGTCGAAATACCAGTTATCGGTGTTTAATGGAATCTGTTGCAGACTGTCCGGAAAGTGCCATTTCTTGAGGATAAACGTACCAACCACCCCCTGCAAATGATCGATAGCGGCTCGCAGTTCGGTTTCGTTGTATTCAGCTGGGTCCAGCGTTTCCGCTAGCGTTACGATCGGGAGGGCGCCGATGTTATGAGTCAAGCCGGCCAGCAAGGCTTCGTCGGCATTGATTTTGCCGCTGAGCCCGGCCAGGGTGTAACTGAGGCTGGCAACCTGGATGCTTTGTTTCCAAAGCGACTGTGCCAACTGGTTCAAGAGTTTGTTTCGGCTCTTGAACAGTTGGTGCAGACTGATGCTGGTCGCCAGATTTTGTGTGGTCTTGAAGCCGAGCCGGTTGACGGCGTCGTGGCTGCTGGTGATCGGCCGGTTGCTGCGATAGATTGGGCTGTTGGCGACCTGGATCAGTTTCGAGGAAATCACCGGATCCAAATTCAGGATTTTGACTGCATCGCCGATGCTGATGTCTTTTTGCAACGCGCTACGCAGCCTCAGTGCTACGTCGGGCAGGCTGGGGACGTGCAGGTTGTCGGCCTTGAAAGCTTGGCAGAAGCGTTGGAACAACACCGTATTGCGCAAGGCTTGTGGGACTTGTTCCAGATTCAGCGCGGTCTGGTCGGCCAGTTTGCTGCTGCGTTGCAAGGCGGACAGCGGCAGGTAGACGGCTTGCAACGCAGATTTGGCGATGGCGTTGAAGTTCTGTTCGCCGGAGGTCGCCAGCGGATAGCAAGCTTTGAAGGTGCCGGCTTCCACCATGTATCCAGCACCGTTGGCGGCTTCCATAAATACTTGGCCGCTGTAAAGGTATGCCACTTCCTCCGTCTGCTCGCCACGGTTGAACAGCAAGTCCCCCGGATTGAAATTACGCAATCTGATGGGCAAGGTTTTCAGCTCCGTGACCGGTAATTCGCCTACCGGGATCAGCTGTTGCAAAAACTGGAGCGGCAATTGCGCTGTCGTTGCTTCGCGAGTTTTCTCCGCTCGCTGGCTCGGTTCGGCGGTTTTTTTAAATAGCTTTAAGAACATGCGGTCAGGTCGAGAAAATACTCAGGGCTTCGTGAATTTTGGCTTTGGCGTCGTGTAGGATCGCCAGTGTGTTTTCCGGAGACAACGAGAAATTTTTCAGTTTGCTGGCGGCCGGAATGGCAGTGATCGCCGGCAGCTCGGAAGACGCGGTTTTGCCTATCTGCGCATGCAGGCGCGACAACACTACGATATCGGTCAGCGTCAGTTTTTCATGGCTGTTTTGGTACCAATTGCTGCTGGACAGAGCAACGTCGAGGAATTCTTCCGCAAAATCCCATTCTTTTAAGACCACGGCGCCGACCGGCCCCTTGATGACCGGGATGGCTTGTTCGATCTCGCTTTCGTTGTGGTATTCGTTAGGCAGATTGGCGACGAAGTTCAGGAACGGGATCACGCCGATGTCGCAAACCAAGCCCGCCAACAGCGCGTTCTCCGGATTTTGTTCGCGGGTATGGCTGGCCAGCACGTGGCAAAGGCCCGACAAATACAGGCTTTGTTTCCATAAGTTTTCCAAATGGCTTTTGATCAGTGGCGATTTGCTTTTGAAAATTTGCCTCATGCTCAACGCGGTGACCAAATTGCGGGTGGCGTTCAAGCCGATGCGAATCACGGCTTCTTTACAGTTTTTGGCGCGCACCGAGGTCAAGTACAGCGGGCAGTTGGCAACTTCGATCAATTTGGCGGAGATCGCGGGATCGAGTTGGATGATCTTGACCGCTTCGTCGATATTGACATCTTTTTGGATGGCCTTGCGCAGATTGATGGCGACTTCCGGCAGGGACGGTATTTCGATTTCGTGGTCGGAATTCTGGAAGTGTTCGGCGAACAACGCCAGCAGCCGGTTGTCATGCAACTCTTCGGGTATTTCCAGTTTGCCGTGGTCCTGCCGACTGGGCGTCAACATGATTTTCAACGATACCCGCAGGATGTCGACGTCGGTTTTGGCGGTCGCGGTGGCGGTGTGCTTGGTGCCGCTACAGATCGGAAACTTGGCTTGGGCGCTGCCGGCCACGATTTCGTAACTCTTGCCGTTGTGGTCGGCCAGCGTGACGGTGCCCTGCAACAGGTAAATCGCGCAGGTGGCCTGTTCGTTGACGTTATAAAGGATACTACCCGCGCTCAGGCTTTCCACGTGGTTGTCGGTGGAAAAGGTTTGCAGGATTTCGTCGCTGAGATTCCGGATCGGAAATAGCTGTTTCAACGTCTCCGGTGTAATGGGTTGTCCGGCGTGTTGCTTGTGCAGCTTGGCCTGGGCTTTTTCGAAAAAAGATCTGATTCCACTCATGCTGTTCCAATAACCGTATAGAAGTCGTTTTGCGGGTGATTGTCGCCGTTTGTCGGCGTGTTTGTCATTTGTCCGGGTTCAGTTGGTCTCTCGGCGTTCTTGGTCGAGCAAGCCGATCACCGGTGCGGTGGCAGGGCGGACTCCTCGCCAAATATAGAACGCCTCGGCGGCTTGTTCCACCAACATGCCTAAACCGTCGACACTTTTTGCCGCGCCATTGGCCAAGCCCCAGCGGACGAAGGCGGTCGGCCGGTTGGCGTAGGCCAAGTCGTAGCAGGTGCCGTTTTCGGCGAGCAGGCCGGCGGGAAGCGGCGGGAGTTCGTCGCTAAGGCTGGCCGCGGTGGCGTTGATGATCAGATCGAAACAGCGGCCGGCCAGGGCGTCGTAACCGCAGGCGTCCACCGCGCCGAGAAAATTGAAGTCGTCGGCGATGGTATGAGCTCTGGCCGGCGTGCGATTGGCGATCACCAGGCTGGCCGGCTTTTGCTTCAGCAACGGGGCGACAATGCCGCGGCAGGCGCCGCCTGCACCGAGGATCAGAATGGCGGTTCCCGGCAGATTGAGCTGCAGGTTCGCGGTCAGGTCGTTCAACAGGCCGGTGCCGTCGGTATTCTCGCCCAAAATGCTGCCGTCGGCGGTCAACGCCAGGGTATTTACCGCCTTGGCCGCTTCGGCGGCCTCGCTGAGTCGGTCTGCATAACGCCACGCCAGTTCCTTCAATGGCACCGTGCAGTTCAGGCCTTTGCCGCCGGCGCTAAAAAAAGCATCTGCCGCGGCTGTAAAGTTGTCCGCGGGGACGTCCTGTGCCGAGTACGCCAGATTTTGCCCGGTTTGCTCGGCAAACAGTTTGTGTATTCTGGGCGATTTACTGTGGTTGATCGGATGGCCGAATACCGCGTATTGATCGGATAGGCTCGAGTCGGGGATGTTGGCGACGCTGTTGAGGTTATCGTTCATGCCGGAGATCATCCTCGGCTGAGCCACTGGGCGGCGGCTTTGGCGTAATAGGTCAGGATGGCGTCGCAGCCGGCGCGTTTGAAGGCCAGCAGCGATTCCAGCACGACTTGCCGTTCGTCCAGCCAGCCGTTGGCGCTGGCAGCCTTCAGCATGGCGTATTCGCCGCTGACCTGATAGGCGAAGGTCGGTACGCCAAAGTGGTCTTTGGCGCGGCGGATGATGTCCAGATAAGGCATGCCGGGTTTGACCATGATCATGTCGGCGCCTTCCTGCAGATCCAGCGCGATTTCGCGCAGGGCTTCGTCCGAATTGGCCGGGTCCATCTGGTAGCTGTATTTGTTGCCGCCGGCCAAGTTACCGGCCGAGCCGACCGCGTCACGGAACGGACCGTAAAAACTGGAGGCGTATTTGGCCGAATAAGCCAGAATCCGGGTGTTGGTAAAACCGTGGTTCTCCAAAGTATTACGAATCGCGCCGATCCGGCCGTCCATCATGTCCGATGGCGCGACAATGTCGGCGCCGGCTTCGGCGTGGGATAAGGCCTGCTTGCATAGCACGGCCACAGTTTCGTCGTTGACTACGTAGCCGTGTTCATTCAGCAGGCCGTCTTGGCCGTGCGATGTGAACGGGTCCAAGGCGATATCGGTGATTACGCCGAGTTCCGGCAGCTCAGCTTTCAGCGCTCTTACGCAGCGTTGCGCCAGGCCGTCCGGGTTGAATGCTTCCTCTGCCGCCAAGGACTTCTGGGCCGGATCAATCACGGGAAACAAGGCTATCGCGGGTATGCCCAGCTCCAACAAGGTTTCCGCTTCCTTGAGTAACAAGTCTATCGACAACCGGTTGACACCGGGCATTGAGGCGACGGATTGCTGCTGGTTTTGGCCTTCGATGACAAACAGCGGGCAAATCAAGTCGTCACAGCTTAGGCGGTTCTCCTGCATCAGCCGGCGGGAAAAAGTCTGAAAGCGCATGCGCCGCATCCGGGTGGCTGGGAAAAAGTCTTTAGGGTGTGGCATCTGATCCATAGTAATATAATAGGGCATTGGTCGATCCAAGGAGGGTGGACCGAAGTCTTTCGCTTGACCGGCTCAGGCCTTTATTCTAGCAGTGTATCGAATCGGGGCACTCTAATTTAGCCGGCAATTCCTTTTGAGATGATTTTATGAGTATCCGAACTTATATGCGTTTTATGTCTGTGTTGGTTTTTAGCGTATTTGCAGTCTTGTCTACGATCGCGCCGGTAGCGGCCGCCGACCTAAGCGAACCGCAAATGGCGATTGAAGACGCTTCCAATAAGCTCAAGCAACGTCTGCAGGACCCGAATTTTCCGCACGATTTCCAAAAAATCAATGCCTTCGTTCAAGAGGTGATTTATCCGCATGTGGATTTCGATCTGATTTCGTCGCTGGTGCTGGGTAAGCTGTGGAAGGACGCTTCCCCCTCTGAGAAGGAAAGTTTTAAAAAGGAATTTCAAACTTTGTTGATCAGAACCTATTCCAGAGCGTTTTTCGAGTTTAAGGACTGGTCGATCCGGTTTTTGCCGGTGACGCCGGAAGAGGACGAGCGCAAAGTCTTGATCAAAACCGAAGTATTGCAGCCGGGGCTGCAGCCGATAGCGGTCAATTACCGGATGTTGAACGTTAAAGGCCAGTGGAAAGCTTACGACATCATGATCGAAGGCGTCAGTTTAGTGACCAACTATCGGACCAGTTTCAAAAACGAAGTCGAGCGTACCGGTTCGTTGCAGGAAGTGATCAATCAGTTGGCGAAACGCAATACTGAAGCGCTAAACGCCAAAAACAACTCCTAAGTGTTCTCCTCGGATTCCGGCCGCGCCTGCAGGTGGGGCCGGAATCCAGCTTCCTGTTCATGTCATCCCTCAAAGATTCTCTTTACGCCAATCCGCTTGGCGAAGTCGGCGCATTTAAATTCGACGAAGCCGTGGTCAAGGTGTTTCCGGACATGATTCAGCGTTCGGTGCCCGGCTATCCGGCGATTATCTCGGCCATCGGCCTGTTGGCCGGCCGCTTTGCCAGGGATGACAGCGTTTGCTTCGACTTGGGCTGTTCTCTGGGGGCGGCGAGTCTGGCTATGCGGCGGCAAATCACCGCGAAGAATTGTCGTGTCGTGGCCGTCGATTGTTCCGAAGCAATGGTCGAGCAGTGTCGGAAAAATCTAGCGGACTCTGCGGTCGCGGGGGTGGATGTGGTGTGTGCCGACATTCGCGACATCCCGATCGAGAACGCGTCGGTCGTGGTGTTGAATTTTACGCTGCAATTTATTCCGTTGGCGGACCGGGAGGCTTTCTTGGCCAAGCTCTATGGTGGATTGTTGCCCGGCGGAATTTTGATTTTGTCGGAAAAATTGGCGTTTGACGATACTCGGCAACAGGAATTGCAGACCGAGATGCACCACTTGTTCAAAAAGGCACAGGGCTACAGCGAGCTGGAAATCAGCCAAAAGCGCAGTGCGCTGGAAAACGTGCTGATTCCGGAAACGTTTGCAGTGCATCGGCAGCGCTTGGTTTCGCTAGGCTTTTCCAGTGTCGAGGTCTGGTTCCAGTATTTCAACTTCGCATCGATGATTGCGTTGAAATGCTAGGTTACGACGATTTGTACGCCTCACTACGGGAGGCGGGTGACCGGGTCTGGGGTGAGAGTTTGCCCGGACAATTGGCCGCGGCGTTTAGCGATGCCGCGCACGGCGATTTGCCGCGTTGGCGCCAGGTGGTTGATGATTTGCCGCGTTACCCGGCCTCCAGTATCGATTTGGCGAATGCGGTGCGGATCGGTGTCGATTCGGATATTTCCGATGTTGCCAGACAGCAATTGCGCGAACAGCTGATGAAGTTGCATCCTTGGCGGAAAGGGCCTTACCGGATATTTGGCATCGATATCGATACCGAATGGCGTTCCGATTGGAAATGGGAGCGGCTGAAAAATGGGATCGCTCCGCTGTCAAACCGGGCAGTGCTCGACGTCGGCTGCGGTAATGGTTACCACTGTTGGCGAATGCTGGGAGCGGGGGCGCGGTTGGTGGTTGGCATCGATCCTACCATGCTCAGCGTGATGCAGTTTCAGGCGATACGTAAGCTCCACGGGCTGGCGCCGATTTACGTCTTGCCGCTGGGGATCGAAGACGTGCCGGCCAATTTGGGATGGTTCGATACTGTGTTTTCGATGGGGGTGTTGTACCACAGGCGCTCGCCGATCGATCATTTGTTGGAATTGAAAGGTTGTTTGCGGCCGGGCGGCGAGTTGGTTCTGGAAACGCTGGTGGTCGAGGGTGACGAGCGCCAGGTTTTGCTGCCGGCCGGCCGTTACGCGCAAATGCGCAACGTCTGGTTTTTGCCCAGTTGTCAGGCGCTGGAGTTATGGATGCAGCGTTGCGGTTATAAGGATATTCAGTTGTTGCATGTCGGCAAAACCACGGTCGAGGAGCAGCGCAGTACGGAATGGATGCGGTTTCATTCCTTGGCCGATTTTCTCGATCCGGGTTCTCCCAAGTTGACCAGCGAAGGTTTGCCGGCGCCGATGCGGGCGATTCTGAAGGCTAGCGTTTAGATATAGGTTGGCAATTCTAAATTATTGTAATTCTCAAGTAACATTCTAGAATTGCCTAGCTTGAAAAATGCGCCGACATGGGTTCGGTTTTTTCAGGCAGTCAACCATTAAAACGGGAGTCCAAATATGAAAAAATTAATTACCATTTTGATGTTATGTTCCTTCTCTGTGTTTGCCGAGCCGATTGACATCAATCGAGCGGATGCCGAGACCATCGCTAAGGAGTTAACCGGAATCGGGCCGAAGAAAGCGGAAGCGATTTTGCAGTACCGAAAGGAGCATGGGGATTTTAAGACGCCAAAGGATCTGGAAAATGTCCCTGGTATCGGTGCAAAAACGGTTCAGCAAAACGAGAAGAACATAATATTCGGCGATTCAGCGGCAGCGGAAAAGCCAGCGAAACCGGAAAAGCCGGCAGAACCGAAAAAAGCCAAATAGGCGCCTGATTTCAGGCTCTTGATTGAATTGTGTTGCGGCTGGTGTCGCAACCGATTGCTCCGCCCCCTGGAGGTCGATCGGCTGTTTTATAGGGGGGCGGGCTTTAGCCGAAAGTGCCGCCGTTCCAGCCCCAAAATTCCGCCGGACAATTACTGAACTCGATATAAATCCGATCCGGCTTGATCTCCAGTTTATTTGACAGGAGCTGGCACAGCTCTGCGGCTAAGTTTTGTGCTTGGTTTTTGGTCAAGCCGATACTTTTGCATTCCAAGTAGGCCAGGGGCTGGTCGTTGCCGGCGAAAAGCATAGAGCCCTCGCTGGCCAATTGAACCATCACGTAGCGTTCGGGTTTACCGGTCTCGGTTGCGACAAGTTTGGATAATTCGCCGAGTAATTCCTTGGCTTGCTCGACATTTACTGGGGAGTTGGTGTTGAGTTTCAGGTAAGGCATGCGTTCTCCTTCACGAGTTTATGCATTGATGTCGTGCCATCGTTCGACGATCCGGTATTCTACGCCCGAAGGGGTTTGGAGGGATTCCGTCAGGCAAAATCCGTTCGATTGCCACAAGACAGGGGTTATATTCACTTCGGGTTTGCAGCGGGCTTTTTTGGTTAACGTGGCATGTGGCTTGTAAGGCCGGCAGTCGGTAATAATGCCGCTTCGGTCTGCAATTCCGGCCAGCTCGGTGTGGAATCGCAGGAAGTTTGGATCGAAACCGCTGGCTGTCAGGCACAAGACTTTCGGTTTTTCCCAGAAATCCAGTCGGTCTAATACAAGCTCGGTTGGAATATCTTTGAGTTTGGCCGCTTCCTGCGTCACCTCTGCCTGCTGCTTGGCGTTGACCTTGCCCAAAAATAGCAAGGTAATGTGCAGATTGTGTGTTGCAACCGGTTTGCCGCAACCAGCCAGTTGTTTGCAAACGGCGGCGCATGCCGAACGCGTGGCCGGAGTGGGCCATAGTGCAAAAAACAGGCGTCTCAATCAGCTATCCTCCTGTGTCGGAAGTGCAGTGTCGAAGTGTGCGGTTTGTTGCCGAGTTTTGCAATTCCGGTTTGGCAATAACGCGATCGATTGCGGTGTAGTTCCGAGGTGCGGGGTGGGAAGGGTTTTTAGTGGCATGCGATCTGTCCGTTACGCAAATGTAGCATTTCGATTGCGTCGTCAGCCTATGTGGCGCTTGCGGTTGCTAAGGATTGACATACCTGCTGTTTCTATCTTACAGTTACAGATGCATCACACGTACGTGACAAGCCTAGCGGGTTGTGGCAATTTGCAAGAATCGGCTATTACTAAAAATTAAAAACTTTCGGAGCACATCACATGGCAAGACCATTAATTCAAATGGCGTTGGACTCACTGGATTTCAACCAAACTGTGGCATTGGCTGACCAAGTCGCCCCTTATGTCGATATCTTTGAAATCGGTACCCCTTGCATCAAATATAACGGCGTCAACTTGGTGAAAGAGTTGAGAAACCGTTACCCAGACAAATTGTTGTTGGTCGACCTGAAAACCATGGACGCCGGCGAATACGAAGCAGGCGCTTTCTACGCAGCCGGCGCAGATATCTGCACCGTATTGGGCGTATCCGGTTTGGCTACCATCGGTGGCGTAATCAAAGCGGCAAAAAAATACGCTGCTGAAGTACAAGTTGACCTCATCAACGTGCCAAGCAAATCCGAGTGCGCACGCGAATCAGCCAAACTGGGCGCGCAAATCATGGGCGTTCACACCGGTCTGGACGCGCAAGCGGCTGGTCAAACCCCATTCACCGACTTGAATGAAGTCGCTTCTTTGGGTTTGAACGTTCGCGTTTCTGTTGCCGGCGGTATTAAACCTGCAACCATCGACCAAACCGTTAAAGCCGGTGCCAATATCATCGTCGTCGGTGCGGCTATTTACGGTGCGCCATCACCTGCCGAAGCGGCTCGTGAAATCCGTGAATTGGTTGACGCGGCGGCGGTGTAAGCCATGCATCAAGAGTTAATCATAAACAAAATTTCCAGCATTCTGGAAGCCACCCCCGATTCGCACGACAAAGCTTTGGTCGATATGCTGGATCAAGCCAAGAGAATCTTCGTCTCTGGTGCCGGTCGCTCGAAGCTCGTTGGTAATTTCTTCGCCATGCGCTTGATGCACGGCGGTTATGACGTCAGTGTTGTTGGGGAAATTGTAACGCCGAGCATTAAAAACGGTGATTTGTTAATCATCATTTCCGGTTCTGGCGAAACAGAGCAATTGATCGCGTTTACCAAAAAAGCGAAAGAAGTCGGCGCTAAAATCGTATTGATTTCAGCCAAGGACGACTCGACTATTGGCGATATGGCGGATATTACGCTGCAAATCGGCCGTTCCGAGCAATACGGCAAAGTTAAAGGCATGCCTATGGGTACTGTGTTTGAATTGTCCACCTTGCTGTTTTTGGAAGCTACCATCTCTCACGTAATTCACGAGAAAGGTATTCCCGAAGAGGAAATGAGATCAAGACACGCCAATTTGGAATAATTGCGTATAGCCTACGGTCTGGCGCAGCCTGCCGTAGGCCCAACAGATAACAAGTGGGCGTCAAGGTGATACCGATTCCAGCAGTCTAAGAGCAAGAGTGTGGTATTGGTCTTCCTTGAAATTTACCAAGCCTCAGCCAGAGCGGCGTTTGACACCACAAACGTGCACTTAAAATAACAAGTTAAAGGAGACCAACATGCCTTCGCGTCGAGACTTAGCGAACGCCATCCGCGCACTTAGCATGGACGCGGTACAAAAAGCCAATTCAGGACACCCTGGAGCCCCGATGGGGATGGCCGATATCGCCGAAGTACTGTGGAACGATTTTCTGAACCACAACCCCAATAACCCGAAATGGGCCAACCGCGACCGCTTCGTGTTGTCCAACGGTCACGGCTCCATGCTGATTTACTCGTTGTTGCACCTGTCGGGCTACAACCTGCCGATCGACGAACTGAAACAGTTCCGTCAACTGCATTCCAAAACCCCGGGCCACCCTGAATACGGCTACACCGACGGCGTCGAAACCACCACCGGTCCGCTGGGCCAAGGCATCA